>CAWJKT010000006.1:0-373046 GCA_963843375.1 uncultured Pseudomonadota bacterium | reverse complement strand
ATTTCCAAGTGGGGCAAACCTTTACGGTAGAAAACATGAAAGACGTAACCTGGGTTGATGTCACTGGTGTTACAAAGGGAAAGGGTTTTCAAGGCGCCGTGCGCCGCCATGGATTTAAGGGCGGCCGGAATTCCCACGGAAGCATGTTCCATCGGGCACCGGGCGGGATCGGGGCGTCTTCGGATCCGTCACGTGTTTATCCTGGAAGCCGTATGCCCGGTCATATGGGCACTGACCAAAATACTGTTTTAAACTTGAAGGTCGTAAAAATTGATGCCGATAACAACTTGTTGTTCGTCAGGGGAGCGGTTCCGGGCGCCGATGGTGGCATCGTAACTGTTCGACCAAGCGTAAAAAAGTAAAGGTGAAATTCGATGCCTAAAGCCAATGTATACAATTTAACTGGGCAATCTACGGGTCAAGTGGACCTGCCAGAAAACCTATTTGGGTTAAAACCACGGTCACATCATTTGTGGCGAAGTGTGACTACCCACTTGTCAAACCAGCGCCTAGGAACAGTTAAAACCAAAAGCAAAGGAGAAGTTTCCGGCGGCGGCAAAAAGCCTTTTAAGCAAAAAGGAACAGGTAACGCGCGCCAAGGATCCATCCGTGCCGTTCAGTTTGTGGGCGGCGGTATTGCCCATGGTCCCAAGCCTCGTGATTACTCCTTGGAACTTCCGAAAAAAATGCGACAACAAGCTTTAGCGGAATCGCTTTCCGATAAGGCTCAACAAGGCAAAATCATAGTCATCGAAAGCATAAAATTTGATGTTCCAAAAACCAAACAAGCCGTTGTTTTATTGAAGAGTCTTGGAGTGACGGGCCAAAAGTGTCTTATCGTGATCGACCAATCCGACTCGGCAATTTTAAAAAGTTTCCGTAATTTGCCTAAAACAACTGTTTTGGCAAAAGGAAATCTAAATACATATGAAGTGGTAAATCATGATGTCGTGGTTTTGACCCAGGGTTCTTTAAAACAACTAATGGATGCCAAAGCCAAAGTTTCTTCGGCCAAGGAGAAGGCTATATGAAAAAACTTCAGGATGTCATTGTCCGCCCACTTATTACCGAACGCAGCACTTCGTTAAAGGAAAAGGGAAGATACTCTTTTGAGGTTCACTCTGATTCCACGAAGCAAGAAATCAAAAACGCTGTTGAATTCATTTTCAAAAAAGAGAAAGTTGAAGTTTTAAAAGTAAACACTTTGAATGTGCCTGCTAAAGTCCGCAGGTTTGGTCGGAACATTTCGAAATCATATCGTTGGAAAAAAGCGATTGTGACTTTGAAACCCGGCCAAAAAATTGAATTTTTTGAAGGGGCCTAAAACGTATGCCTATTAAAGCGTATAAACCAACCTCTGCGGGTCGTCGGGCAATGACGTTTATTGTTGGCGAAAATTTGACTAAAAAAGCACCCGAAAAATCTTTAGTGATGCCATTGAAGGGAACCGGCGGTCGAAATATGTATGGCCGCATTACAAGTCGTCATCGGGGAGCCGGGCACAAGCGTCAATACCGTTTAATTGATTTTGACCGAGAAAAGGGCGGGATGTCAGCGAAAGTCTTGTCGCTTGAGTACGATCCTAATAGGTCGTCCCGAATTGCTCTTTTGCAGTACTTGGACGGCGAAAAAAAGTACATTTTGGCCCCGGAAGGTTTGCAAGTCGGAGATAAAGTTTTGTCGGGACAAGGGGCTGACGTCAAGCCGGGCCATGCCATGAAATTAAAAGATATTCCTATGGGTTCAATGATCCACAATATTGAAATTCGCCCTGGTAAGGGAGCCCAATTGGTTCGTTCTGCGGGAGCGGTCGCTCAGTTAATGGCTCGCGATGGGGATTATGCGACCTTGAAGCTACCCTCCGGCGAGATGAGAAAAATCCACGTTGATTGCATGGCTTCTATCGGCCAGGTTGGAAATTTGGATCATATCAATGTCAGTATCGGAAAAGCCGGCCGTATGCGCTGGATGGGGGAGCGTCCCCAATCCCGCGGAGTTGTTACCCGCCCCGGTGACGGTCATCCGATGGGCGGCGGCGAAGGAAAGACTTCGGGTGGACGTCACCCAACGACTCCCTGGGGAAAGCCGACCAAAGGTTATAAAACACGTCAAAATAAATTAACCGATAAATACATTGTTAAACGCCGCAAATAAGGGAGAGGTTTAGAAAATGAGTCGATCGATTAAAAAGGGTCCTTATGTTGATCAAAAAATTTTGAATCTGATTCAAAAAATGAATCGCGCAAACGACAAAAAGGTCATTAAGACTTATGTCCGTCGGTGTTCGGTTCATCCTGAGATGGTAGGACATACTTTCGCGGTCCATAACGGCAAAAAATTTATTCCGGTTTTTATTACTGAAAACATGGTAGGTCACAAGTTGGGCGAGTTTTCACCCACTCGAACCTTTAAGGCCCATGGTGCGGCTAGAACTGAAAAAGCAGTAGCTTTAAAGTAAGCGGACAGGAACGAGGTTTTTAATATGCAAGCACAAGCTATTTCTCGATTCACGAGGGTGACCCCCCGTAAAGCTCGGCAGGTGGTGGAGTTGATCCGAAAAAAACCCGTGACGGAAGCCTTAAACATTTTGGCTTTTACAAAAAAACGGGCGGCCGGCGAATTGGCTAAAGTACTTAAGGCGGCGGTTTCCAATGCCGGACAAAATAATCGTGTTGACGTGGATAAATTAATGATTAAGTCGATCCAAGTGGATGGTGGTCCAATGATGCGTAATACCCGTCGTTTTATTCCGCGGGCTATGGGCCGTGCCAGCGCAATTCACAAGCGGACCAGCCATATTAAAGTGGTTGTTTCGGACGAGGCAAAAAACTAGTTCAAGTTTTGGGAGGCTTTTTTGGGACAGAAAATCAATCCGATCGGTTTAAGGGTCGGAATCATTCGCGATTGGGATTCACTTTGGTTTATTGCCAAGCAAAAAACCTATACCCAAACTCTATTAGAAGACATCGAAATTCGCAAATTCGTGAAATTACGGTTAAAACATGCGGGCATTGCCCGTGTTGTTCTAAAGCGAAAAGGCGAAACGGTTGAAGTGGATATTTTTGCTTCCAGGCCCGGTATTGTGATTGGGAAGAAGGGTTCGGAAGTGGACAAGTTAAAAGAAGAATTGCAGCAATTCTCAAAGAAGGAAGTCCGAATCAATATTAACGAAGAAAAGCATCCGGAAACCAATGCCCAATTGATTGCTGAGGGTGTCGCAAGCCAATTGGAAAAGCGCATTGCATTTCGCAGGGCCATGAAAAAGGCTATCCAAAGCGCATTAGATGGCGGTGCTAAAGGAATCAAAATTATGTGCTCCGGCCGGTTGGCTGGTTCGGAAATTGCCCGTACCGAGTGGTATCGAGAGGGCCGCGTTCCCCTTCATACATTACGCGCTGACATAGATTTTGGATTTGCGGAAGCCAGCACAACATATGGAAAAATTGGAGTTAAAGCCTGGGTTTTTAAACGCGAGATTTTTGGACCAAAAGATAAACAAGAAGAGGTAGTCGTCGCAAAGCCTAAATCGGCTCCTCGGGAACGAAAGTCCTTTGAAAATAAAGCTATTCCAACAAAAGGTTAAACAAGGATTAAGTCATGTTAATGCCTAAACGCGTTAAGTACAGAAAGACTATGAAGGGCCGTATGCGCGGCCAAACGAAGAACGGAGCCGTATTCGCATTTGGCGAATACGCATTGAAATCCCAGGATGCGGGATATGTCACGGACCGTCAAATTGAGGCGGCTCGCGTTGCAATCAATCGTCACATGAAGCGTATTGGAAAATTATGGGTTCGTATTTTCCCCGACAAGCCGATAACCCGAAAACCCGCTGAAGTTCGTATGGGTGGTGGTAAAGGGGCGCCTGATCATTGGGCGGCGGTTGTAAAGCCTGGTCGAATTTTATTTGAACTCAGTGGTTGTCCGGAAATGGTTGCTCAAGAAGCCTTCCAATTGGCTTCTCATAAACTTCCTGTGAAGACTAAATATATTTCACGGGCTCAAGTGGGAGGGGTTTCATGAAGCCCAAAGAAATTCGGGAAATAAGCGTAGACCAGATTAAACAACAATTAATTTCAAAGGAAGAAGAGCTATTTAATTTGAAAATCCAATTAGCTACGAAACAATTGGAAAATCCAATGAAAATTCGAGAAGCTCGCCGAAATGTGGCTCGGCTAAAAACAATTCTTCGAGAAAAAGAAAAAGGCTCAAAAGCCTCATGAGGAGTAAGTGATGACACTTGAAAATCAAAGACCACAGGCTCGCTTTAAAACGGCTGTTGTATTGAGCCGTAAAATGGATAAGACGGCAATTGTTTCCATTGAGCGATTGGTCAAGCATCCGCTTTACCAAAAATTGGTTCGTAAACGCAGCAAGTTCAAGATCCATGATCCTAAAAATGAAACTAAAAAAGGGGACGTGGTTTTGGTAGCTGAAACTCGGCCCATCAGCGCGGATAAGCACTGGCGGTTGGTGAAAATTCTAAAAAAAGGGCTTCAGATTGAGGAGGCGAAACTGTGATTATGCCTCAAACCATGTTAAATGTCGCGGACAATAGCGGCGCCACGAGGATCATGTGCATTCATGTTCTGGGCGGAACCAAGCGTCGGTATGCAGCGATTGGAGATGTCATCGTTGCCGCTGTTAAGGAAGCCATTCCGGGAGCCGGAGTTAAGAAAAGTGAAGTTGTGAGGGCTGTGATTGTAAGGCAAAGGCGTGTTTTTACCCGTTCCGATGGTTCCAATATTCGTTTTGATGAAAATGCGGCTGTTATTATCAACGATCAAATGAATCCTCGAGGAACCCGTATTTTCGGGCCCGTTACTCGCGAGCTTCGAGAAAAGAATTTCATGAAAATTATTTCGTTGGCTCCGGAGGTTTTGTAAACCATGCATGTTCATCGCGAAGATACGGTCGTCATACTGACCGGCAAAGATCGAGGGAAAAAAGGCCGAGTCATTCGACTTTTTCCCAAAGTGGAAAAAGCTTTGGTTGAAAAAATTAATATGGTGAAACGGCATACAAGGCCGACCCAGCAGCTACCCCAAGGCGGGATATTGGAAAAGGAAGCTCCTGTCCATCTTTCCAATTTACAGGTTATCTGTGGAAAATGTGGAAAAGCGACCCGTATTGCCCATAAGGTTTTGGCGAGCGGGATGAAGACTCGAGTTTGCAAGAAGTGCGGCGAAATTCTGGATAAGGAAAAATAAGATGGTGACGAAAACTATTTTAAAAGAAAAGTACTCCAAAGAAATAATCCCAGATCTTATGAAAAAATTTGAGATTAAAAATGTTATGGAAGTCCCCAAAGTTGAAAAGATTGTAATTAATGTTTGCGTGGGAAAAGCGGCTTCTGAAAACAACATTAAGCTTTTGGATATGGCGGTTGAAGAGCTGACACTCATTAGCGGCCAAAAGCCGGCCATTACACGATCTAAAAAGGCCATTTCCAATTTCAAGCTTCGCGCAAACCAGCCGCTTGGCGCAAAAGTCACCCTTCGGGGAGATCGTATGTTTCAGTTCATGGAACGGCTTTTTATGATTGCATTTCCTCGTATTCGCGACTTTCGCGGGGTACCGACCCGTTCTTTCGACGGTCGGGGTAATTACACCCTCGGCTTAAAGGAACAGATTATTTTTCCGGAAATTAATTTTGATAATGTCCAGTCTATACACGGAATGGATATTACTTTCGCGACAAGCGCCAAAAATGACGAGCAGGCCAAAGAATTGTTGAAGTTGCTGGGTATGCCTTTTAGAAATTAGGAGACTTCATGGCAAAGAAATGTTTGATTAATAAACAAAAGTTAAAGCCCAAATTTAAAGTGAGGGCATATCATCGATGTAACTTGTGTGGCCGTTCACGGGCATTTCTAAGACGATTTGGAATGTGCCGTATTTGTTTTAGAAAACTTGCCGGGGAAGGGAAAATCCCCGGTGTTGTGAAAGCCAGCTGGTAAGGTTAAGGAGACCAAATTTATGTCCATGACGGACCCGATTGCAGACATGCTGACGAGAATTCGAAACGCGAATCATGTTTATAAGGAAAAAGTCGATATCCCCTTTTCAAAGTTGAAATTGGAGATTGCGAGAATCCTTTCTGAGGAAGGTTTTATTAAGAATTACAAAATAGCCGAAGAAAAGGGTAAACCGTCTTTGATCCGTATTTCGATGAAATATGGCGAGAAAAGAGAGCGGGTCATTTCCAATATCAGTCGGGTAAGTCGGTCGGGTCGTCGAGTTTATTCGGGGAAGTCTCGGGTTCCAAAAGTGATTGGAGGCTTAGGAATTGCGATTGTGTCGACCTCCAAAGGAGTTTTAACCGATCGTCAAGCCCGTCAACAGGGCGTAGGCGGAGAAGTTCTTTGTTTGGTTCATTAAGCATATTGAATTGATTATCCGAAGGAGAAGTAATGGCGCGAATTGCCAAAAAACCAATTGAGATACCCTTGGGGGTTAAGATTAAGACAGAAGGAAATCGGGTTACCGTTGATGGGCCCAAAGGTTCCTTAAGTCTTGAACTGATGCCGGGCATGAAGGTGGAAACAAAAGATAAAAATCTTTTGATAATACCTGTTGAAGGGAACAACGCGGACTTGAAGGCGCTCAATGCCAATCATGGCCTCACACATGCTTTGGTGAAAAATATGCTTGTGGGTGTTACCACCGGGTTTGAAAAGAAACTTGAAATTCAAGGGGTTGGTTATAGAGCCACTTTGGAAAAAGGAAAACTCAGCATGTCTCTGGGTTTTAGCCATCCGGTTGTAATGGATTTGCCAAAAGGTGTTACGGTGGATATTGAGAAACAAACATTGTTGACGGTTAAAGGGATAGACAAATATCTCGTAGGGGAAATGGCCGCCAAGATTCGGCGCGTCAAGCCACCCGAAGTTTATAAAGGCACTGGAATTCGTTATTTGGGTGAATATGTGCGAAAGAAAGTTGGTAAGACGGGTGCCACCGGCAAAGCGTCTGGAAAATAAGTATCAGGAGTTGATCCATGTCGTTGCAACATCAAAATATTAAACGAGTCCGCCGCCATGATCGAATTCGAAAAAAGGTCGTGGGTACCTCACAACGGCCACGGCTTGTGGTTCATCGGGGCGCTAAAAATATAACCGCCCAGATTATCGACGATAGCAACGGAGTTACCTTAGTGGCGGCTGCTAGTTTCGATCAAACCCTTCGTGGCAAGGTTAAATTTGGCGGTAACATTGAAGCGGCTAAAGCAGTGGGTGAGAAAATCGCGAAATTGGCAAAAGATAAATCTGTCACCCAAGTCGTATTTGACAGGGGTGGCTATGTATTTCATGGTCGTATAAAGGCTTTAGCGGAATCCGCCCGCCTAAACGGGCTTCAATTTTAAGGGTAAGGAAGATTATGGCTCGTATTGATTCGTCAAAATTCGATCTGAAGGAAAAAGTAGTTCAAATTAACCGGGTTGCCAAAGTGGTAAAAGGTGGTCGTCGGTTTAGCTTTTCAGTTTTAGTGGTGATCGGGGATGGACATGGTCATGTCGGGATTGGAACAGGAAAAGCCAGCGAAGTTCCAGATGCCATTCGTAAAGCGGTTGAAGACGCTAAGAAAAATTTGATAATTGTCCCATTAAAAGGAAATACCCTTTTTCATGAAACGGTAGGCATATTCAAAGCATCTCGTGTCATGTTGAAGCCCGCTTCTCCTGGTACCGGAATTATTGCAGGTGGGGGAGTTCGTGCGGTTTGTGAATTGGCTGGAATTCATGATATTTTGACCAAATCGATTCGGTCAGATAATACTTTTAATGTTGTTCAAGCCACGCTGAAAGGTTTGAAATCGATTCGGTCTCCAGAAATCGTGGCGGCTTTGCGTGGCAAACCAGTTGAAAGTTTTACAGGAGCCTCTAAAACATGAATGAACTGAAAATCCAATTGGTGAAAAGTCTTAATGGGCGCTTACCGAAGCATGTGAAAATTGCTGAAGCTTTAGGATTAAAAAAAATTCGACAAACTGTAATTAAGCCTGATACTCCGGTGATTCGCGGGATGATTGAAAAAATCGGTTATTTAATCGAAATTAAAAAAATAAGGGTAGTTGAAATGAAAATCACAGAATTGAAACCCGCATCGGGCGCCGTTAAACGCAGGAAAATTGTTGGCAAAGGTCCGGGTTCTGGTCATGGAAAAACCTCTACGCGAGGAAATAAAGGGCAGAATTCACGAACTGGCGGCGGTGTGCGCCTTGGTTTTGAAGGTGGTCAAACCCCCATTTATAGAAAACTTCCGATTCGTGGATTTAAAAGCATTGATAAGACTTCTTTTGATGTCGTGAATGTGGATCAGCTTTCGGTTTTTGAAAATGGCGCTATCGTGACCCCTTCCGACCTCAAAAATAAGGGATTTGTTGGTGGATAGGATCCGGTGAAAATCTTGGGTAATGGAGAATTGAAAAATAAATTAACGGTAAAAGCCCATGCGTTTAGTGCGTCTGCTATTGAGAAAATCAAAGCCGTCGGTGGAACGACGGAGGTCTTGTAAGTGTTTTCAGCTTTTTCCAATATTTTTAGGGTCCCGGAACTCAGAAACAGGGTTCTTTTTGTTTTAGGTATTCTTTTGGTTTACCGCATTGGAACCCATATTCCCGTTCCTGGCGTTAATATTGCCGAGTTGGCCAACTCATTTAAAAGCCAAAACAACGGGATTTTAGGTTTTCTCAACTTGTTTTCGGGGAATGCTTTCAAACAAGCTTCTATTTTTGCTTTGGGTGTTATGCCCTATATCAGTATGTCCATTATTCTTCAACTTTTGACCGCCGTTATTCCAACCCTTGAGAAACTTTCTAAAGAAGGGGAACTAGGACGCCGAAAAATCACTCAATATACCCGTTATGGAACAGTGGTGCTTTGTCTCATTCAAGGAACAGGGACTACTTATTTGTTCAAAAATTTTGGTGAAAATGTTATTTATCATTGGGGGATTGGCTTTCAGATATTAGCTGTATTGGCATTAACCACTGGAACAGTTTTTATCATGTGGTTGGGCGAACAAATTACGGAATATGGTATTGGAAATGGGATGTCGATCATCATATTTTCGGGAATTGTAGCGGCTTTGCCGGGCCAAATTGGCAATACTTACAGAATGTTAAAAGTGGACCAACTTAGCTTAATTGCGGTTATTTTCTTTGCCGTTTTTACATTATTGACCATTGGATTTATTGTTCTTCTGCAACAGGGAGCTAGGAAAATTCCCGTTCAGTACGCTACACGAGTTGTCGGTCGGCAAGTATTTAAAGGACAATCCACTCAATTGCCCTTGAAAGTTGATTATTCGGGAGTTATTGCTGTTATCTTTTCTTCTTCTATTTTGGTATTTCCATCGACCATCGCGAAATATGTCCAAAATATTCCTTCCGTGGCGGCAGACCAAGGATGGCTTTACAATGCTATGGAATTTATTATTCGAAACTTCGCTCCTGGAGCCTTTGTTTATTATGTCCTCTATTCGGCTTTGATTGTTTTCTTTTGTTATTTTTATACAGCCATTGCCTTCAATCCCACGGATCTCTCCGAAAACATGAAAAAATATGGAGGCTTTATTCCTGGAATTCGTCCTGGACAGCCAACTGCGGAATTCATTGATCGAACCTTAACTCGAATCACGATTTGGGGCGCGTTAGCGGTTTGTGTTATCGCTGTTTTCCCGGATTTATTGACCCGACAACTTCATATCCCGATTCAATTTGGCGGAACCTCGCTTTTGATTATTGTTGGAGTTGCTTTAGATACCATGAAACAAATTGAATCTCATTTATTGATGCGGCACTACGATGGCTTTATGAAAAAGGGTCGATTGAAAGGACGGAATGCGTTTTAATGCGTATTATTCTTTTAGGTGAACCGGGTGCAGGAAAAGGGACCTATTCGGGTGAATTGGTTAAAAAATATGGTATTCCCCAAATATCAACAGGCGACATGCTTCGAGCTGCGGTTAAAGCTGGTTCTCCCTTGGGGCGGCAAGCCCAGGAGTTCATGAAAAAAGGGGAACTTGTTCCCGATTCAGTGGTTATTGAATTGATTCGCGAACGCATTCAGCAAAATGATGCCGTGAACGGGTTTATTTTGGATGGTTTTCCGCGAACAGTTCCACAAGCTCAAAGTTTGGGGAAAATGCTTCAAGGCATGAATATTAATCTTTCAAGTGTTTTAAAAATTGAGGTTGGTAAAGCAACCTTATTAAAACGGTTGACCGGAAGAAGAGTTTGTCCGGGGTGCGGAACGACTTATAACATTGATACCATGCGGCCCCAAAAGGAAGGTATCTGCGATAAGTGTGGGAAAGAATTAATTCAACGGCCTGATGACCGTCCCGAGACCATTGAAAATCGTTTAAATGTTTATCAAAAAGAAACGGCTCCTTTGATTGAGTTTTACGAAAATCAGGGTTTATTGAAACGTATTCAATGCGAAGGCGAATATGATGATGTTATAGGACGAATCTACGCAGCAATAGAAAAAGTGGCTAAAGTTTGATTTCGATTAAGTCCGAAACTGAACTGCAGTTGATGAGAATCAGCAGCAGAGTTGTTGGGCAGGCGCTTGTTGAACTTGAAAAGAAAGTTAAACCCGGGGTTACAACTCAAGAAGCTCGACAAGTTTGCTTACGAGTTTTTTAAAAAAAACGACTGTGTTCCGGCTTTTTTAGGTTACCACGGCTATCCGGCGACCATTTGTACTTCGGTCAACGACCAGGTTGTTCATGGTATTCCGAGCAAGCGCGTTCTTGAAGAAGGGGATATTGTAGGAATTGATGTTGGGGCTTTTTATAAAGGCTATTGTGGCGATTCGGCTAGAACCTTTGCGGTAGGGAAAATTTCCGCTGAGGTAAAAAAATTACTCCAAATTACCTTTGAGTCTTTAAACAAGGGTATTGACCAATGTCGGGTGGGAAACAGAATTTCGGACATCGGAAACGCTGTTCAAGAATATGTGGAAAAAAACGGGTTTTCAGTTGTCAAGGATTATGTGGGCCATGGAATCGGGCAAGCGATGCATGAAGACCCCCAGGTCCCAAATTATGGGAAAAAGGGGCAGGGCCCTCGGATTATCGAAGGAATGTGTCTGGCATTAGAGCCCATGGTTAATATGGGTGTGGATGAAGTGAAGGTTCTGGAGGATGGCTGGACAGTTGTAACGAAAGATGGTAAATTCTCCGCCCATTTTGAGGATACCGTTGCCATCCTTCCAGGTGGGCCTGAAAACTTAACACGAGTGAGCCACACCCCTTGAAGGGGTCGGGAGGATTATGGCAAAAGAAGAAGCAATTTCGGTGGAGGGGACTGTAATTGAAGCCCTTCCGAACGCCAGTTTCAGGGTGGAATTAGAAAACAAACACGTGGTTTTGGCCCATGTTTCAGGGAAGATGAGAATGAATTTTATTCGAATTCTTCCGGGAGATCGAGTAACGGTTGAGCTGTCTCCTTATGATTTAAGTCGGGGCCGCATCACTTATCGATTCAAATAAGCTGTTTTTAAGGAAGGATGCACAATGAAGGTGCGGTCATCAGTGAAACCAATTTGTGATAAATGCAAGGTGATCCGTCGCAAGCGGGTAATCCGTGTTATTTGCACAAACCCCAAACACAAACAACGGCAAGGATAATTGAGGAGAAAGCATGGCTCGAATAGCGGGAATTGATTTACCGAAAGAGAAGCGTATTGAAGTGGCTTTAACTTATCTTTATGGGATTGGCTTGGCTTTGTCTAAAAGAGTTTTGGCCAAAGCAAATGTTAGTCCGGACGTGCGAGTGAAGAATTTGAAAGACGATGAAATCGCCCGGATTCAAAACACTATCAATTCGGAGAATCTCAAGGTTGAAGGCGATTTACGCCGTGAAGTTTCAATGAATATCAAACGCCTAATTGATATTGGAACTTTCCGTGGAAGCCGTCATCGTAAAGGGCTTCCCGTGCGGGGGCAGAGGACAAAGACGAATGCGCGTACCCGTAAAGGTCCGCGAAAAACTGTTGGAAGTGGACGTAAAAAAGAAGAGTAAAATCTAGATCGATTTGCCTATTTTAAATAGGCAGGAAGTAAGAGGAGTAAAAAGAGTGGCTGATAAAGCTGAATCTAAAATTGAAGTAAAAGATGAAAAGGCCGCCGCTGCCGGCGGCCGCTAAAAAAGGAAAAAAAGCACCTCGCAATGGTGTTGTACATATTCAATGTACCTTTAATAACACCTTAGTGACCATTTCAGAACCGAAAGGTAACGTTGTGGTTTGGTCTTCGGCAGGTTCCATGAACTTTAAAGGAAGCCGAAAATCAACCCCATTTGCTGCCCAAGTGGCCGCTGAAACCGCCGGTAAGAAAGCAGTTGATGCGGGAATGAAATCGGTCGAAGTCTACGTGAAGGGTCCGGGTTCGGGCCGGGAAGCGGCCATTAGGGCCATTCAAACTAGCGGATTACAAATTTCAATGATTAAAGACGTTACACCTGTCCCTCATAATGGTTGCCGGCCACCTAAACGTCGGCGCGTATAAAGGAGTTTGTCCATGGGTACTCAATCAGTATGCCGCCTTTGTCGTCGCGAAGGTATGAAGCTTTATTTAAAAGGAACCCGTTGCGAAACAGAAAAATGTGCTTTTGAACGTACGGGGTTATGCTCCCGGTCAACATGGGCAAAGACGGAAGAAAGACACGGAATATGGACTTCAGCTTCGTGAAAAACAAAAGGTTAAGAGAATATACGGCTTGTTTGAACGCCAGTTCCGCCGGTATTTTTCCATTGCCGCCAGGAAAAAAGGCGTAACGGGGGAAACCCTTCTTCAGTTGTTAGAACAAAGACTGGATAACACCATCTACCGCTTGGGTTTCGCAGAGTCCCGTCGACAAGCTCGGCAGGTGGTACGACATGGAATGATTTTGGTAAATGGAAAAAAAGTCGATATTCCATCTTACAATTTGAAAGCGGGAGATAAGATTTCTATTTTGGAAAGGTTTAAGGAAAATGTTGGACTAAAACGGTCCTTGGAAACCCTTCAAAAAAGAGGTGTCCCATTGTGGTTGGAAGTGGACACTGGAACTTTTTCCGGCACGTTTAAAAAAGTGCCCACAAAAGATGAAATCGCGTTGCCGATTCAAGAACAGCTCATTGTGGAATTGTATTCGAAATAGAATTTTTTTTATAAGTGTAGATAGGTCCTTTTCAAGGACTAATTTAGCAGGAGGCATCATGCAAATTGGAAATGTTCAGATACCGAAGTTTTTAGATTATGAAAAAGATACCCTCACACCGGCATATGGGAAATTTATTGCCGAGCCGTTTGAAAGAGGTTATGGGCAATCCGTTGGAAATTCCTTGCGAAGGATTCTTCTTTCATCAATAACGGGCGCGGCAATTACATCGGTTAAATTTGAAGGTGTCACGCATGAATTTTCCTCTATTCCCGGGGTAGTGCAAGACACGACCGAAATTATTTTGAATTTAAAGGAATTGAAAATTAAGTTATTCAGTTCGGGGACCAAAACTCTCCACTTGTCTGTTAAAGGCGAGCGGAATGTCGTGGCCGCGGATATTCAAAACAGACGCCGATGTTGAAATCCTGAATCCTCAACTTCATTTAGCTACCTTGACTGAAGAGGATGCGGTTTTGGATATTGAAATCGAAGTCGGCGAAGGCCGCGGTTATGCTCCTGCTGAACGAAACAAACGGGAAGGTCTGCCAATAGGTGTTATTCCTGTGGATTCCATTTTTACCCCGGTAACGCAGGTGAAGTATTCCGTGGAATCTGCCCGTATCGGGCAAATGACGGATTATGACAAATTGATTATGGAAATTTGGACTGATGGGAGAATTCATCCGGAAGATGCCTTGGCTCATGCTTCTAAAATATTGCGTGATTCTCTTCAAATCTTCATTAATTTTGAGGAAGAGCCTATTCAACAGGATGACTCAGTGAGTGAGGAAGAAGAGCGTCTTCGTGAACTTTTGAATGAGAGCGTTGAAGAGTTGGAGCTTTCAGTCCGCTCGGCGAATTGTTTAAAGACAGCCAACATCAAAACCATTGGAGATTTGGTCCGGAAAACAGAGTCGGATATGTTGAAATATAAGAATTTTGGTAGAAAGTCGTTGAATGAAATAAAAGAAATTTTGGGTGGAATGGGCCTTTCCTTTGGGATGGATGTGGATTCTATTCTTGCAAAAGGCAAGTCACCCTCTTTAGCTCGTGTTGAAGCAATCGTTTAATTCGAATAGGAGTTTGTAATGCGACATCAAGCACATCATGGTCGTTTGGGAGTTCAGCCTGCTCATCGACGCGCCATGGTTCGGAATATGGTAACGTCCCTTTTAAAACACGAGAGAATTAAGACCACTAAAGTTCGTGCAAAAGAAATTCGCCGGTACGCCGAAAAAATGATAACCGTTGCCAAGAAAGAAACTTTAGCCTCCAAAAGGCATGTCCTTGGCTTCGTAAGGGAACGCGATGTGGTGAATAAACTGTTCACGACATTGATTTATCGTTACGCAGAGCGAAAAGGCGGTTATACAAGAATTTTAAAATTGGGAAATCGAATGGGAGATGGCGCGGAGATGGTTTTTTTAGAATTGGTTGATCGTCCCGCTGAAGATAAAACATCGGAAAAGAAAACCGAAAAAAAAGAAAAGAGCAAGAAGCCTGCGTCTGAATCTGAAACCCAAGGGGAGAAAAAGCAAAAGGAAGTCACGGCTAATCCTTAGTTTTTAGCTTAAACTTTGGGTCTTTTAAAGATTTAAAAACCAGTTTTCTTTTGACCAATTACTTTCCAATAAATAGAATTAGAACAAATGGGTAACCTATGAAAAATTTAACGGGTAAAATTCTGTTTTTCCTTTTGGTTGTTTTTCTATTTATGGTTTCCAAGAGTTGGGCTCAGAATTCAGACACGGGTCTGTCTGGAAGCCTCGAAACAAACCATCAGGATTATTTTTATAAAGATCCTAATAAAGCCTTTCTCGTGGCTTTTTTCCCGGGAATTTTAATACACGGCTATGGCCATTTTTACGCCGATGATTATCTGATGGGCAATGTTCTGCTAACTGGGGAAGTTGTTTCGGTGGTTTCATTTGGCCTTGGGGTTTTAATCAGGTCTGATACCAATACCTTTTCGGGTGGAATCTTAGGTAGTCCCGCGAATGCGGACAACATCGGAACGAATTTAATATGGGGCGGTGTTATCGCTTTCACAGGCTTGTGGATAATCGATATGGCCCATGCTCCCGTTGCCGCCAAGGATTATGACGATGAACATGGATTGAAACCAGTTGCTTATATGGGCGAAAACAACAAGCCGATTTTGGCTTTAGCTTATCATTTTTAGAAATCCTTCCTGAGGATTAACTCCCGCACCATTTGTAGTTGTTAACTTTCAGTTCGCCTAATAATCCTCGTTATAAAAAATCCATCCCCAGTTTATTTAATTTTAAAACTTGGCAGTTATTTGTTCTTTGAAGATCGGTTTAGGCATAAAACCGATAAAATCGGCATTTCCTTTACGTTTTAGGAATATACTTCACGGTCTCAATTCGATCGCCCCACCCAGTCTTAATAAGTGGCATTAATACATTTAAGGTCCCTTGTCAGCTTCCAATTGTCGAACTTCTTCTAAGGTGAAGAGAAATTACCATTAATGGCGGTCGAGTTCTAACCATCGCGGGCCCGTGTGGCTTTTTAAAGAGAGGGAATCCATGAAACCTGTAGGGGTTCGGCCTGGATTAGTTCGCGCAGGACCGCAATCTCCTCTGGGGTATTTAAAAGATGGAAGTGACGATAGAAAGGGGTTTGTAGGCTATAAAAAAAACTAATTATCAGTCAGGTTATTGGTCAAGCGGGATGGCTCAACCCCCGGCGTGAAATTCCAAGGGTCCTGAAGCAGTGTTTTAACCCATCAGATTTATTGAAGAATACCAAGCAAAAGATTCAAACAGTTGAATCTATAATTTTCTTTGTCCCTGGTGTGGTCTCTTCGGAACGAAAAATCTGATTCGAATTTTTATGCGAACCTTTCGTCAAGCGATATCCTGCGGCTTCTAAGGCTTGTTTCCAGCTTCCGAATTCCCTTCGAGCCGCAGAGTAAAGAGCTAGACGATCCCGGTAAGTCGTCAGTAAGTTTTGGGATTCCGCTTTTCGGACTTCTTCCAAAACTTGTTCTTTAGACCATTTTGTTAATTTTTTTCGACGACGACTTTTCCCAGCCTCCAAAATCAGGTCGTAATCAATGCCGGCTGCCTTAACGGCATTTGCCCAGCTGGAAAAATAACGCCTTGAGCATGCGGCAGTAAAAAGGGGAATATAGTTTTTGGAGATGTTACTTGCGGATATGTCGATATGTTGTTTTTGCAATTCTTGAATTATTTCGACGATTTTTTCTTTCGACCATTTTTGCTTCATTTAAGCCTCCCTAAATTAGCTGGAAAAATTAAGCTATTACACCTTCGATGCAAACTTGTTAGGTTCATTTGAACGAAAAGCGAAACAAAGTTATGATATATTACGTTATATTATGAGTCAATAGGTTATATTGTTATTTATCAGGTGATTTCCTTATGAAAAGAGGATTTTTCACCTTAAAAGTGATTTTTAACTTTTTTAATACTCCTTCATTTTGTCAGATGTTACGGTTATAAAAAATTGTGTAATTAACCGTGAGGGGAGGATAAATGCTTAAAAAGGTTAAGGAATTCTTTGAGGTTTTTCTTTTACTTTTTTTAACCGCTATTCTTGTTTCCCTTTTCGCTTTATTAACCCCGATATTCAATGATCCCCACGGTTTTCTGGTAATGAATCAACTTTCGGATTTCTCAAATAATAACCTGACCCAATGGATTTTATTCGGTTCAGTGGCTGTTTGCGTAGTTCTTGGAGCGTTGTTAATGAGCTGGATTAATATATTAACTGTCGGGATCATCTGCAGTTGGATCTCAATGACGTATTTTTTATTGTGGATTGACAGTGTTTTCACCCTTTCTATCCAATTTCAAACTTACGATTTTTTAGGGTCTTTTGGAACGGGTTTGGTGTTTATTTATCTCTTTTTTTCCACGCTGGGTTACGTTGTTCCGAGGGATGAAAACCAGCCGGAAACATCAAAGTGGAAAGAAAAGTTAATTTCTTACTGGCTAGCTGGATGGATGGGGTTTTATTTTGTTATTTCATTAGCCCTTGCTTTTAAATCTTTCAAATATTTAGAGCCGGAAGTTTCATTGGCTGCTGGCTTTCTAGGGTTCTGTTTTTTGAATTATCTTCTTTTTTTGTTCCTGAGAAAACAATCGGGAAACGGAAGCCTGGTTTTTTCAAGAATAGGGAGGATCGTTTTTAGTTTTTGTTTTTTAATCATTGTCGTAATGGAAATCGGCAAGGTTTGGTTTCATTGAGAAGTGAAAATCAAAAAATTTATTTTTGGATTTATTTCTTCCTTTTTTTTGTTTCCAACTGTTTTACATCTTTTTCGGCATTTTCTTATCAAGTAAAAGGATGGATCTTCTTTTGCGGGATTCTCCTTCCCGCCGTTTTCTCCTTGAGATCCCTCGTCGCTCAAGAGGGGATGGAAAAAATAGGTCAAAAAGAAACCTTTACGCTTTCAAATCCCACGGTAATTTGTGTTGCGTTGGGGTCCCTTTCCTTAATGATCCGTTTTTTTAGAATAACCCAATTTTATTTATGGCCTACGGGGGATGAGGCGCTTCACGGTTTTTTGGCACTTTCGTTATTGAAAAATTGGAATTGGCAATTCTTTTACACGGTGGGCGAACATCCCCCCCTGCTCATTTGGGCACTTGCTCTATTTTTTAAAATATTTAAATCCCCCTTTGTGGCGTTGTGGTTATTACCCGCTTTGTTTTCGGCCATCGCGGTTCTATTAGGTTATTTTTGGGGCCTGAAATTTTTATCCAAATCCGCTTCCATCCTCTTCACATTTTTATTGGCTTTCAGCTTTTGGCCGATCTATTCCAGCCGTTTTTGTCATCAAGGGCTTTTTATTCCTTTTTGGGAATTTTCCAGTTTTTTACTTATGTATCGTTGGATCAAAAGTCCCCTTAAACCCAAACCCATTTTGTGGCCGTCATTATTGGGAATTTGGTGCGGCCTGGGCACTTTCACTTTTATTTCCTGGATTTTTGTTTTGATTTTTTTATTGATCGTCATTTTAATTCTTGCTTATAAAAAATTAATTTCGAATTCTATTTTATTTTTTATTTTCTTGGTGTTGGGTTCTCTTCCATTCGCTGTGGCTTCTTTTAGAGAGGGTTATGGCCATCATTTGGTTGACTCCTCGGCTTTGGGCAATTGGTTTTCCAATTCACACCAAGTTATTACCCACTTATCCTATATCACCTCGCTTTTTTGGGGTTCATTGCAAAGCGATACCTCCTATGGCCCGACTTGGGGTGGAATTTTAAATCCTATCTTGGCTTCTTGTTTCTTTATTGGTGTTTTGGGTTTGTATCAGCAACGGCACGAAACACGATCCAAATGTATTGCCCTGGCTTTAACCCTTTGTTTATTGCCCTCCTTCCTGTCGGGGGATTACGTTGAATTGAATCGGATCATCCAAGTGATGCCGTTTTTATTGTTAATTGTTGTTTTGGGTTTACAAATGCTTCTCTTGGAAATAAGGGGCGGAAAGTGGAGGATAATCGCCCTTTTAGGGTTGCTGGGTTTGTCCTCTTTTCTGGATGGAGCCCATCTTTTGAAACCTGCCATGGAATATTTCAAAATCAAGACGGTGGACGCTGGGGCTTCCTTAAATCCGGATCTTAAAGCTTATCAAATATTAAACTCCATTCGTTTAAATCAGGGCCCCGGGGTCATTTTTACGGATTTTCTTCCCGTTAAATATGGCCACTCCCTTTTTGTCACAACCTACCCCTTTAACTCGGCCTTTAACCCCGAGTTGGATCCTGGAAAAGCAAGTTGGGCCGCCATCTTAACCAACATTCAATATCAGCCTTTCTTGGCCAAGCGTTTTCCAGAATCGAAATGGTATTGGGTGGGAAATGGCCCCCCGTCGTTAGAGGGAGGATTGGCCCTTGGAGTTTTATCCATTACCCAAGACAATCGAGAGGTCATGGACAATTGGATGAAAGCCCAAATGATTTTTCATCAACTCCAATTGGAAGGGGAGGGAAGCTATAACCAAAAAAGAACCTATGACCAATCCATTCAAAACCTTATCAAAAGCTATGATGGGGTCAAAGGCGACCGTTTTATGGAGGCTAGTTATTGGGAATGGGTTTCCCAATATTATTTTAGGCCCTCTTATTTGGAAAATATTGCGGCCTTGCAAAATGCTATACAAAAGGGTTATCCGGCCGTTCATTTATATCAAAAGTTGTCCCTTCTCCTATCCCAGCAGCATCGAACCGTTGAGGCGCATGGAGCCCTCCAAACGGCCTTGGAACTGGAGCCCAAATTTAAAATCGGAAACGATTTGACCATCGAAAACTGAATAATGACTATCTCCTGAAAAGTTAAATTTTTGTGGATTGAGGTTGATTTGAAATTATCCGAGTCTAAAAAGGGTATGGGTTTGTGGCTTCTCTTTCTTTTGCTTAGCTTCACCGGGGCTCTTTTATCTTTCTTCTCTTTTGACATTCAAACAAAAGTACTGCTTTTGATATTGGGGATAGTCTTTCCAATTTATTTAGTCCTCAGAACCATTCAGCTTTCCCTTCGGCCCTCCGTTCTTTTGGAGCCAGATTCCGACGTTCTTGTTTTCCCGAAGATATTTTTCGTCCTTTTTTCAATCGCAGCTGTTTTTTTACGGTTTTACCGGCTTCAAACTTTTCATTTATGGCCCTCGGGGGATGAAGGCCTTCAAGGTTTATTCGCCATTGATCTTATCCAAAATTGGAACTGGAGATTCTTCTACACGACTGGGCAGCATCCTCCTCTGCTCATTTGGCTGTTGAAATGGTTTTTTCAGGATTTTACATCCCCTTTTTTAAATCTTTGGTTTTTACCGGCTTGTCTATCGACTTTTTTTGTTTTCATGAGTTATTGGACGGCCCGTCAATTCTTCTCCAAAAATGTTTCAGCGGTTTATTTTGTTTTAACCGCCATTGGTTTTTGGCCCATGTGTTTCGGTCGATATTGCGTTCAGGGCGTTTTGATCCCGATTTTCGAAACGACCGCATTTTTATTGTTGGGTTATTTCTTGAAATCTTCCTCCCCAAAATTCAAAACCCTATTCGCCTCGAGTTTGGGACTTTGTGCGGGCCTGGGAACTTGGGCCTATACTTCTTGGTTCGCGGTGGTTTTCTTTTTGATTCTGGTGGTGGCGGTCTTGGAAGCCAAAGAGCGCCTCCATCGATTTAAGTTCCTCGGAGTTTTCCTTTTTTTCCTGGTTTTAAGCTCCATTCCCTGGCTGGTCGCGGCCATCCGTGAAAAGTTTGGCGGTTATGTTTTTGGTGTTTCGTTCTTAAGCGGTTATTTCAATTGGAAAGAACAGTTTTTAAATTCAATCGCTTACTTTACGGCCTTGTTTTGGGGAACCCTTCAAGGTTCCGCCGGCTACGGGCCTGTTTGGGGTGGAATGTTGAATCCCCTCCTAGGTTCCTGCTTTTTTATCGGCGCGATCCGTCTTTTGAAAGAAAAAAAGGGAGGGCTGGAGTGGGCACTCTTGGGGGCCCTTGTTTTATTTGGATTACCAGGATTTTTGTCGGCGGATCACGTTGAAATGTTCCGTGTTATCCAATTGATGCCCTTTTTGATCCTCGTCGCCAGTATCGGATTGGTTTGGCTGCTTGAGTTGATTTCCAAAGAAAACCGTTCGGCTTTTTTTGCGCTTGTTCTCTTTTGCTCTTTTTCATTGGATTTAATTCATTTGCTCAAAAATTCCGATGTTGCCGTTCCGGTTTTTCATTCGGCCGCGAACATCCGGGACGAAAATTACTGGGGTTACCAAAAATTGGAATCCCAGGCCCAAATGGAGGGCCCCGGACTTATCTTCACGGACTTCATTCTTCTGGATCATGATCACACTTTGAATGTCGCCAGTTACCATTTCAACGCTTTATTGAATCCAAAATTCCGCATCGATGACGCCAAATGGGCCGGCCTGGTAACCAATGTCCATTATGTTCCTTTTTTATCCAGGCGTTTTCCCGCCTCCCAATGGTACCGTGTTACGCCTTATCGCACCGAAGACGGGGGATCGGCCGTTGGAATCATCACCCTGACTCCTGAAAATCGTGAAACTTTTTCAAAATGGGCCCTGGCCCATCGATATTTTCATCAATTAAGCGTTCAGTCCGAAAACACGATGAATGATCAAAGCCAATATTTAGTGATGATTCAAAAACTGTCCGAAGGCCTTTCTTTGATGATCGGTGATCCTTTTTTGGAGTCTTGCTTTGGGGAATGGGTGGCTCAGTATCATTACGGCGGCGACTTTGGGCCCAATATTCAGGCTATCCGCCGGGCAGTTGAAATGGGTTATCCCACCGCGAATTTATATTACAAATTAGGGAACTTTTACCTTCTCAACCATCAGCCCCGGGAAGCCCGGCAAGCCTATTTAATGGCGGCCAACTCCAAACCGAATTACACTAACGTTCAAGACGCAATTTCTTATCTTGAAAGTAAATTTTAGAGTTTAATTCTTGCATCGAAATATTTTGATTAAAGGCGGAATTCATTGATCCTCACTTTTATCTTCTTGATCATCTTGATCCTGCTAACCTCAAAGGCTTGGCGGTTTTTCCTGGAGGTTTCGGATGACATTCGCCATATTCGCGTGTTGGAACCCTGGTATTGGTTCATTTTCTTGAACCTGTCCTTGACGTTGATTTCCAGCAACTTTGATTACCAATTTGTTTGGATTGGGTTATTGCTTCAAATCGCCCTCAGTGTTTGGTTCGCCATCTCGATTGGATGGATTGTCCAATCCTGCCAGCATAAACACGCGATTTTGAATCAAAGCTTATTTTCCAAAGGGAAGACGGTCAAATTTTGTTACCGTTGCGGAACAAGACTTCCGGAGGGAAATAATGCTACTTTAATTACGGACTCGTCCTGGCAAACCACCCTATTTCAATTGCCGCCCCATCTTTTGGAGTACGTCAGTTTCTGGATCGCTCAATCCATGATGGTTTTGATCACGCTGTTTTTGGCTTTGAAAATGTTGAAACGCCAGGAGTTACAAAATCAAGCCGTATTGCTGGCTGTGATTTTGGTGATTCTCTTACCCCCTCTACTTTATTTTTTAGGACGGTTTAGGCGTTATTTGTCCGATACCAAGGGGATGATCTGGTGGGATGATTTTAAAAATTCCTTTGCGGCATGGGGAATTGTCCTAGGCCTGATATGGTGTTTGATCCATTTTTTCGCTCGTTAAGTCTTTACAGTTCCCCGGCTTGACAATCGCTTTTCTCATTGGTATAGTTTGTCGCAAGCAGTTAATTTTTGAGGAGTTTTTCATGTCCTTCGGAAACGCAATGAACCTAGTGCTTTTGGTATTGGTACTCGTATTGCGTCCGGAGGCGGTTCGCTCCTAAAGACGGCTACCAAGCCGCGGGGCCCGCTTCAAACGGGCCACTGCGGCTTTTTTTTTATCCGCGTAAATCCCGCCGAAGCGATTCTTCCCCTAAACATGGGTTTATAAGGCTTTTTTCGGGTTGGATATGTTTTTTCATCCTGTTTAACCCTCGAAAAAGCCCGTAATTATTGTAAAATCTGAGTCTTTCACGCCCGAAATAAGGTGTGGAACTTTAAGGGAGATAACGATGGCAAAAACTAAACTCAAAACCGGCGCCCAAATGATCGTCGATGTGCTGCATGGATGAAGGCGTGACCATAGCTTGGGGGGTGACGGGCGGGGCCATATTGCCCGTGTACGACGCCCTATACTTGAACCGGGACAAAATCAAACTCATAGACACCCGCCACGAACAAGGCGCGGTCCATATGGCGGAAGGTTTCGCCAAGTCCACCGGCAAAGTGGGCGTTTGCGTGGTGACCTCCGGGCCCGGTGCCACCAACATCGTGACCGGCCTGGCCGACGCTTATATGGATTCGGTTCCTCTGGTGGCCATCACGGGCCAAGTGCCGACTTCCCTCATTGGGACCGACGGTTTCCAGGAAGCTGACGTGGTGGGCATCACCCGGTCCTGCACCAAACACAATTACCTGGTTAAGAACATCCAGGAACTGCCGCAGATCATGCGGGACGCCTTCTTCATTGCCCGTTCGGGAAGGCCCGGGCCCGTTTTGGTCGATATCCCCAAGGACATCGCCGCAGCTTCTGCGGAAGTGGAAATCCCGGACAAGGCTTCCATACCTCTTTCCAAGTTCGTCCCCACGCCCGACATCCATCAGATCGACAAGATCGCCGAGTTGATCAACCACGCCAAGCGGCCCCTGATTTACGCTGGCGGCGGGGTGGTCAACGCCGGGGCTTCGGAAGAACTCTATAAGTTCGCCCGTAAAACCAATATCCCTGTCACCCTGACCCTGATGGGCTTGGGCGCCTATCCGGCCACCGACCGGCAATTCATCGACATGCTGGGAATGCACGGTTCCTACCGCGCCAACATGGCCCTGACCCATTGCGACCTCCTGATGGCCATTGGAAGCCGGTTCGACGACCGGGTGACAGGCAAGCTGAGCGAGTTCTCGCCCCATTCCAAAAAGGCCCATATCGACGTGGACCCGACTTCCATCGGCAAAAATGTGAAGGTGGACGCCCATGTGCTAGGGGACATGCGCTTCATTCTGAAAGACCTGACCAAGAAGGTGGGTTCTAAGGAATACGAGGCCTGGTACGAGGAACTGGACGGTTGGCACGCCAAGCATCCCTTGGGATATCAAACAGGACCCTAAGGGTCCGGTCCTACCCCAATTCGCCATCGACGAGATCTACCGCATCACCAAGGGAGAGGCCTACGTGGCCACCGAAGTGGGCCAGCACCAAATGTGGGCGGCCCAATATTACAAGTTCAACAAGCCCCGCCGCTGGCTGACCTCGGGAGGTTTGGGAACCATGGGCTTTGGTTTTCCGGCGGCCATTGGGGCGGCCTTCGCCCACCCCGGCGCCACGGTCGTGGATATCGCGGGGGACGGGAGCTTCCAGATGACCCTGCAGGAACTGGCCATCGTCAAGGAATACGAACTCAACGTGAAGGTCATTATCATCAACAACAAGTTCATGGGCATGGTCAAGCAGTGGCAGGACTTGTTCTTCGACAAGCGCTACGCCTCCACTTCGATTCCGGCCCAGCCCGATTTCGTGAAACTGGCCGAAGCCTACGGCATCGCCGGCTACCGGGCCGAGACGCCGAAGGATACGACCAAGGTCCTGGAAGAAGCCCTGACCAAAAAGGGTCCCTGCATCGTGGATGTGGTCGTGGACGCCGAAGAGCATGTTTATCCCATGGTCCCGGCGGGCGGGGCGGTGAAGGACATCGTCCTTTCCAAGGCGCATCAAATTGAAAAAGTGATGGAAGCCCGGGCCCAAAAGGGCCCCAAAAAAGCAACCCAAGTCCACCTTTAACAGAAAGGCAACTTTATGCGACACACGATTTCAGTTTTAGTGAATAACCACGCGGGGGTTTTGTCCCGCGTTTCCAACCTCTTTTCGGCCCGGGGCTACAACATCGACAGCCTGGTGGTGGGCGTGACGGATGACCCGAAAATTTCCAGGATCACTATCGTGGTCAAGGGCGACGATCGGATCATCGACCAGGTGGAAAAGCAGCTGAACAAGCTGATCGACGTCATCAAGGTCGTCGACCTGACCCACGAGGATTTCATCGGCCGGGACCTGGCCCTGATCAAGGTCAAGGCCGAGCCCATACGCGAAGCCAGGTCATGGAAATCGTCCAATGTTTTGACGGCAAGATCGTGGACGTGGCCCTGAAAAGCTTCATCATTGAGGTCACGGGCAAGGAAAGCAAAATCAACGCCATGGTCGAACTCTTGAGGAATTATGGCATTTTGGAACTGGTCCGCACCGGCGAAGTGGCGATTTCCCGGGGCAAGAAAGTCCATGAAGAAGAAGAGAAGAAAGTGAAGGTCAAGGCGGGAAAAGCGGGGCAATCCAACCTTTAATAAACAGTTAACAGCTAATTGCTTCCAGTTGGCAGCAATCCTAAAAGAATTAAAACACAAGGAGACGGAAATGGCTAAGATTTACTACGAGCAGGACGCCGATATGAATGCACTGAAAGGAAAGACCCTGGCCGTTCTCGGCTATGGCAACCAGGGCCGCAACCAGGCCCTGAACCTGAAGGATTCGGGGATCAAGGTGGTCATCGGGACCCGTTCCGATAAGACCAAGGCCCAGGCCAAAGCCGACGGCTTCGAGGCTTTTGATTCCAAGGAAGCCGCCGCCAAGGCCGATATCATCCAGATCCTCATCCAGGATGACCTGCAGGGTTCCCTCTATAAGAACGACGTACTGCCGTCCTTGAAGGCGGCAAGGCCCTGATGTTCTCTCACGGGTTCAACATCCATTTCGGCCAGATCGTGCCCCCGGCGGACGTGGACGTGTTCATGATCGCCCCCAAGGGTCCGGGCCATTTGGTCCGCACGACCTATCTGGAAGGCAAGGGGGTTCCGGCCCTGGTCGCCATTCAGCAAAACGCCACGGGCAACGCCCTGAAACTGGCCCTGGCTTATGGCAAGGCCATCGGCGCCACCCGCGCCGGGGTTTTGGAAACAACCTTCAAAGAAGAAACCGAGACCGACCTCTTCGGGGAACAGGTGGTCCTTTGCGGTGGGCTTTCCGAATTGATCCGCGCAGGTTTCGACACCCTGGTGGCCGCGGGCTACCAACCCGAGGTGGCTTATTTCGAGTGCCTACACGAGGTCAAGCTCATCGTCGATTTGATTTACGAGAAGGGCATCACAGGAATGAGGGAGGCCATCTCCACCACCGCCAAGTACGGCGACATCACCCGGGGACGCCGCATCATCACTGAGCAAACCCGCAACGAAATGCGCCGCATCCTCAGCGAAATCCAGACCGGGATGTTCGCCCGGGAATTCGTGCTGGAAAACCAGGCCAACCGTCCGGTTTACAATTCGGTGTTGAAACTAGATTCAGAACACATCGTCGAAAAAGTTGGCAAACAAGTGCGCAGCATGTTCAGCTGGATGAAAAAATAAATGAAAATGCCCTTCATGCCGGAAACCTGGAGCATGTTTCTTCCCGCTTTAATAGCGGGATGGGTTTTACTGCTTTTTGGGGCCCATGGGGGCGGTTGGGTATTGGAAATACTGGGAATTGCGGTCCTCGTGGTTGCCGCCCTGATCCTGAATTTTTTCAGGGATTTCGAGAGGCGTCCCGACCCGGGTTCTCAAACCCAAAGAGGTTTTGAGCCCGGCGGATGGCAAGGTGGTGGTTTTGGGGAAGGCGAAGGAAAAGTTTTACCTGAAAAAAACCTCGGTCCATATCGCCATCTTCATGAATCCATTGAATAACCATGTCCAGCGGGCGCCTTATGACGGCAAAGTGGTGAAGAAGGTCTACCACCCCGGGAAGTTCTTGGCGGCCTATGACGACAAGGCCGATTTGGTCAACGAACAGGCACATTTGGTCGTTGATTTGAAAGGATCGGATAAGAAGGGGAAAACCATGGGCCGGTTGGTTCTTAAGCAAATCGCCGGTTTGTTATGCCGGCGGGTCAAGACCACGCCGGAAAAAGGTGATGTGATTGAGCGGGGCAAAAGAATCGGACGAATCCTTTTGGGGTCGCGGGTTGATCTTTTCCTCCCCCAGGGATTCAAGCCGGCTGTCAAACTGGGAGACCAGGTTCGTGCGGGTGTAACCGTAATCGGAGAACTGTAATGGTAGCTTTAAAATATAAACAAGAAAATGAGGGAAAACCGGCCAAGTCCAGGCTGCGCAAGACCATTTACCTGCTTCCGAACCTCTTTACGGCGGGAAATATGGTCCTGGGTATTCTGGCTATCGCTTATGGCATCAACGATTCCCTGACCCTTTCCCTGGCGGCTGAAACCAACACCATTCCATTCGTGCTCTCGGCCGAACTCATCATCATCGCCACCTTCGCGGATTTTTTCGACGGGATGGTGGCCCGGGCCACGGGAACGACCAGCAAGTTTGGTATGGAATTTGACAGTCTCTCCGACCTGGTGAGTTTCGGCATGGCGCCAGCGATACTCATTTATTTATCCGTCCTGCGTTACCTGAACGTTTGGGGTATTTCCATTACGGTGTTTTACGTGGTTTGCGCCGCCATCCGTCTTGCGCGTTTCAATGTCCAAGCCCAAGTGGAGGAAAAAAGCCATTTCATGGGCTTGCCCAGCCCCGCTGCGGCGGGCATTCTGGCAAGCTACATCCTCCTTTCCCGTTGGGAAGGCTGGTATGGAAAAGGTATTTTCATGAACAAAGTCATGGGATGGTACGAGGAGAATCTGAGTTATATCGAACTTTACGGAATCCCAGTCCTTACCGTGGTCATCGCTCTGGTGATGATTTCCACCATCCCCTATCCCAGCTTGAAAAAGCTGAAACTGGAATCCATCAAGCCTTGGACCCTAGCCTTTATCGGCTTAGTGATTTTTTGGCTGATCAAGGCTGCCGAATTCACGGCCTTTACCCTTTTGACGATCTATCTTTTGTGGGGGATCATCGGATTTCTAACTAAAAAAAGCGTCGAAAAATTGAAACCCAAAAAAACCAAGCAATTCAATCCTCTTACCAACCCTTAAACAGCCTTTAGGAGATAAACATGAAAACCAACAACAGCGAAAATGACCGGGTATATATTTTTGACACCACCCTGCGTGACGGGGAACAGGCTCCCGGGGCGAGCCTGAATACCGAGGAAAAAATGAAAGTTGCCGTCCAACTGGAAAAGCTGGGCGTGGACATTATCGAGGCGGGTTTCCCGGCTGCTTCGCCGGGCGATTTCGAAGCGGTGCAGAAAATATCCAAAAATCTGAAAAAAGCCGTCATCGCCGGTCTCTGCCGGGCCATGCGAAAAGACATCGATGCCTGCGCGAAGGCCCTCAAGAGCGCCAAGCGCCAGCGCATCCATGTCTTCATCTCCTCCTCCGAAATCCATCTCAAGTACATCTTCCGAAAAACCAGGGAAGAAGCGCTGGCTGCGGCGGTGGACGCAGTGAAGTATGCTCGCAAATTTAGCGACGACGTGGAATTCTCTGCGCAGGACGCCTCCCGTTCCGACCTGGATTACCTCTGCCGGATGGTCGAGGCCGCCATCAAGGCCGGGGCCACAACGGTCAATGTGCCCGACACGGTGGGTTACGCCATTCCAACCGAATATGGCCATATGGTGGCCACCCTCAAAAACCGGGTACCTAACATCAACAAGGCCGTCATCTCAGTGCATTGTCACAACGACCTGGGTCTTGCTGTCGCCAACTCCCTCTCGGCCATCCGCAGTGGAGCCCGGCAGGTGGAATGCACTATCAACGGCATCGGGGAAAGGGCGGGCAACGCCAGCCTGGAGGAAATCGTCATGGTCCTGAAAACCCGGCATGACCTTTATCCCTTCCAGACCGGCGTCAAGACGCAGGAAATCTACAAGACCAGCCGCCTGGTCTCCAGCCTGACGGGCTTCATGATCCAGCCCAATAAGGCCATCGTGGGCAATAACGCCTTCGCCCATGAGAGCGGCATTCACCAGGATGGGATGCTGAAATACCGCCAGACCTACGAAATTATGACGCCTCAGGAAATCGGTGTGCCCGAAAGCCGGCTCGTCATGGGTAAGCATTCGGGTCGGCACGCTTTCAAAAAACGGTTGGAAGACTTGGGTTACAATCTGGGGGACGAAGTTGTTGACGGCCTCTTCGCCAAGTTCAAGGACCTGGCGGACAAGAAAAAGAGCGTTTATGAAGAGGACATCGAAGCGCTGATCGAAGAAAAGATCGCCGCCTCCCCGGATGTCTTTCAGATGACATATCTTCATACTTCCGCGGGGACCACGACCCTGCCCACGGCCACCCTTAAGCTCAAAAAGGGGGAGGTGGAAACTCAGGAAGCGGCTACCGGTGACGGGCCCGTGGACGCGGTGTTCAACGCCATCGACCGGGCCACTGGCTTCAAGGGTAAGCTGGAAAATTATACCTTGAAAGCCCTCACCCAGGGCCGGGACGCCCAGGGTGAAGTGACAGTGACCGTTACAACCAACGGGGATGAAGCTCATGGCCGGGGCGTTTCTACCGACGTCATCGAGGCCTCGGCCAAGGCCTATTTGAACGGCGTGAACAAACTTCTGCTCAAGCACCACGAGAAAAGCGCAAAAGCCGCCTTCGAAGCCTTGAAGGGTTTGAAACTTTAATCTGTTTGAACGACAGATAGTAATGCTTTCGGCTATTGTCCGAATACGATCCCAGCTTCGATCGGCATGAAAATTATCGGCTGGTCAAGAGTGGCGAAATTTGAAACATTCGAACCCACAAAATCATCGATCACCTCGGCTTGGATGAACAAGTGATAGGTGGTGATCGGAATCTCAATGCCCAGTCCTCCTACGACCTCGAAATGCCCCCGATCCGAAAGCATAGTGCTTCCATAATTGTAAACACTCAAGTTGTTGTAGTTTGAATTGTTTGAGAAATTGTAAGTAAAATCACTGAACCCGATCGCCTGCCCGGCAAAAATATAAGGCCGAACATTTTTGGAGGCAAATCGAAATTTACCCAAAAGTTCTACGATCCCTTCCTGCAGACTAAAGCCCTGGTTGAGCCCGTCGTTGCTGGAATTGAATAAATTTCCATCGAGGTTGAGAAGCAATGAGAAATTACGGGAAAATTGATATCCCAACCCGAAGGTGATACTGAAGCAGTCATGATAGGAATGGGCCAGGTCGTAGGTCAGGGGAACCCCCCCTCCGAGCGCGAGTTGAAGCTCAAAAGGGTCGAAAAAATGCATGAACCCTCTAAGGGTTTTCAAAAGTTCCCGTTGTTTATCCAAATCGTCATCAGTGGATTTTTCAACGGGAATCCCGTTTACGTCGATCGCCTCTTTTCCTATTAGTTCCGGCAGAGCTCTTTTGACTTGGAACATGAAGGTTTCCAAGGTAAAGAAATTGCCCTCTTCGGGCAAGTTATCCGGTTTGATGTTCATGGCTTCAATAGCCTGACGTGCGGCTTTCATTTCGTCGTCGGTGGGCACGCTGATTTCAAGGCTATCAAGGTTTGGATTGGAATAAAGCACCGATGAAGTTTTATTCAATTTGATTGTTTTAATGACAAAAACCTTGATCACCTTAACATCGCCCGCGCGAGCCGGAGTTCCGGCGAACACTAAAATTAAAATAAAAACAGAGGTCTTCCATAACAATTTAAACATACTTGAATCCTTTTCGATATTTTTCTATTAGATAAATACGCCGACATTATTCTAATTCTTATGTTCTTTTCCACAATGGTAAGGTTTTATAAACCGATTATGTTTTATCCTTCGTTTGTTATCCTCTAATCGCTCGGTTAAACTACCCGAACTATATATTTAGAAATCCTTCTAAAATAAAAGGAAAACTGGAATTATGAACTTCCACATTGTTGTTCTCGCCGGAGACGGTATAGGGCCCGAAATCTGCGAGGAATCGAAAAAGGTTCTGAACCGGGTTGGAGAAGTGTTCGGCCACAAATTCGAATACGAATCCCAGGACGCGGGCGGCATCGCCATCGACAAGTATGATACCCCCCTGCCCGACCACACCTTGAAAGCCTGCCAGGCTGCCCAGGCGGTACTGAAAGCGCCTATGGGCGGCCCCAAGTGGGACAAGATTGGAGAACAAAAAGCGCCCCGAGGCCGGCATCCTGGGCCTGCGCAAGGGACTGGACCTTTACGCCAACCTGCGCCCGGTGAAACTATTTGACGCTCTCAAGGATGCCTCGACCCTGAAGGCAGAGGTGATCGACGGCGTGGACATGCTGATCGTGCGGGAACTGATCTCGGGCATCTACTTCGGCGAACCCCGGGGCATCTTCGGGGAAGGGAAGGACCGTTATGGGGTCAACACCGAAATCTACCGCACCCCCGAAGTGGAGCGCATCGTGGGGCTGGCCTTTGAACTGGCCAAGCTTCGCCGCAAAAAAGTGACCAGCGTGGACAAATTCAACGTACTGGAATCCTCCCGGCTTTGGCATGACGTGGCCGAGGAAGTATCGAAAAAAAACCCGGACGTGGCTTTTGAGCACCAGATCGTGGATAACGCGGCCATGCAACTCATTCTCAAGCCCAAGTCCTTCGACGTTATGGTGACCACCAATATGTTCGGCGATATCCTTTCGGACGAGGCCTCCATGCTCACCGGATCCCTGGGGATGCTGCCCTCGGCTTCCCTTGGGGGAAAGGTCGGCCTTTATGAGCCTTCCCACGGCTCAGCCCCGGATATCGCGGGCACGGGCAAGGCCAATCCCCTGGCCATGATTTTATCGGTGGCCATGATGCTTCAATACAGTTTCAAGCGTCTAAATGAAGCCCAAGCCGTGGAGAAGGCGGTTGAAAAAGTTCTGAATGCCGGGCTTCGCACTGCGGATTTGGTCAAAGGGGGCGAGAAAGCGGTATCCTGCAAAGAAATAGGAGACGCTGTCGTCCGGGAAGTGAAATAGACCTAATGAAAAAATTATTTTGGCTGGTGGTTTTTTTGGAAACCGTCCTATTAGGGACAGGCGCCGGGCGGCCGGCCCTGGCCCAAGGCGTGGCGCCGACCCCCGCCCCCCCTAACACCTCAACCCCAAGCAGAACTTTCACACCTACCTTTACACCCTCGGGGACTATTTCCCCGTCCCTGACGCCCACACCCACCCTCACCCCAACCCCAACGGGTACTCCCACCATTACCGGTACTCCCACGAATACGCCCACTGGCACCCTGTCGCCTTCTCTGACTCCCACACCGACCTTTACCCAATCTTCCCCCGGTAAGAAGTTCCCAAAAACACCCCCACGATCACACCCACTCCCACCGCCACCCCGGGTGTCTTCGAGTTTTCCGTTTCACCTCAACCCGACGCCTCAAACGAAGTTCATTTTAAGTGGGGGACTAACGTTAAGGCCGAAAACTCTTTTTTGAGGATTTTCACGAGCGGTATGCGCCCCGTTGTTAATTTTGAATTCAATAAGCACGAAAAACCGGAATATCTAACCGCGGGAACCCATGAGGTTGTTTGGGATGGAAGGGACGAGGAAGAGCGCCCCATGCCGCCAGGCAGCTACATTTGTTTTATCTCCATAACGGTGGGCAAGAAAACTTATGAAGCCAGCGGTAAAACGGAAATTCCCTAAAACGCGACCTACATTCCTCAAGGTCTTGGGATTTTTGAAGCATTGAATCTGCTTTCAAATATGCTATCCTTTCCCTTCCCAAATTACGGTTTTTGAGTATTTTTGAAGGATTTAGCGATGAAAAAGAAGAAAGTCGCCGTCATCGGAGCCACGGGAGTGGCGGGCCAGCAGTTTTTGGCTTCTCTCCCGGGACATCCCTTTTTTGAGGTCACGGCTTTGGCCGCTTCCGAACGATCCGCGGGGAAGTACTATAAAGACGCCTTGACCGACGCTTCGGGCGCTTTCCGCTGGTATTGCCAGGAGCCTTTAGACCCCTCTTTCTCTAAAATGCTGGTGCAAGACGCCTCCAAGCTGGATGCCACGAAGGTGGACGTTATTTTCACCGCCGTGGAATCAGACGCGGCCAAAGAATTAGAACCCCGCTACGCCAAAACCACGCCAGTCATCTCGACCGCTTCCGCTTTTCGGTATGAACCCGATGTCCCTATCTTTATTCCCGGCGTCAACCTTGATCACGACAAGCTTATCGCCGATCCAGAAAAAGAACCGCGGCTGGAAAGGCTTCGTAACGCCCGTGCCCAATTGCACCACGATGGGCCTGGCGATGACCCTAAAGCCCCTGCATGACGCCTTCGGCATCCTGCAGGTCATCATGACTTCCATGCAGGCCCTGTCGGGGGCTGGACGCTCACCCGGTGTCATTGGGATGGATATCATGGATAATGTCGTTCCCTATATCCCGAAGGAAGAGGAAAAAGTCGAGAAAGAGACCCAGAAAATCTTGGGGACGATTATGGGAGAAACAATCGCTCCGGCGCCTTTTCCGGTTTCGGCCACCTGCACCCGTGTGCCGGTCATGGAAGGCCACACGGAAGCGGTTTACGTTTCCATGAAAAAGCACGCGACCGTTGATGAGGTAAAACAAGTGATGCGGAATTATGGCAGGGATTTTGTAGCGCTCGAAGTTCCCTTCGTGTCCGCCCCATTTAATCGAGGTGACGGATGATCCTTACCGCCCCCAGCCCAGGCTGGACCGGGACAGGGAAGGGGGAATGGTGACTTCTGTTGGTCGGTTGCGGACGGACCATGCCTTGCCGAATGGAATCAAGTATGTACTGGTGTCCCATAACACCAAGATGGGCGCGGCCAAAGGCGGGATGTTGGTGGCGGAGTATCTGGTGCATCAAGGGCACGTCTGAAAGAGCGGTAAAGAGCGGTTGGGAAATTTGGGCTTTGAGTTTTAAATTTTTTAAAAAGGAGAAGCATATGCAAGAGCGTAAAGGCGTCATTACTTTCAAGGGTGGACCCTTGACCCTGATCGGACCGGATATCAAAGTGGGTGATACGGCACCGAATTTCAAAGTTTTAACCAATTCCTACAAGAAGTTACCCTGGACAACTACAAGGGAAAGACCCTGATCCTTTCGGTGGCGCCTTCCCTGGACACCGGCGTTTGCGCGGCTCAAACCCACCGGTTTAATAACGAGGCGGCTAATCTTCCCGCCAGCGTGGAAGTGCTGACTATTTCGGCGGACTTGCCTTTTGCTCAGGGCCGCTTTTGCGGTGCGGAAAACATCAAGATTCAGACCCTTTCGGACCACCGGGAAATGTCCTTCGGCGACGCCTATGGAACCCATATCAAGGAACTCCGCTTGGAAGCCCGGGCCCTCTTTGTCGTGGGGAAAGATGGTAAAATCAAGCACGTGGAATATGTGAAGGAAGCCACCAACCATCCGGACTATGACAAAGCCTTGGCGGTTGCGAAGGCCAACGCTTAAATTGAAAAGTGTAAAAAACCAGGGGCACCTTTGGGTGCCCCTTATTTTTGATTTCCAGGAAAAACACCACCTATGCTCATTCCCGTCTTTCTCTTTTTCTTCGTCTTTGAAGTTTATCTGCTGACCCATTGCGCAAGCTTCAATATAAATGACTCGGGCGAGACCATCATGGTCTGCGACCTCTTGACCATCAGTCATTCTCCCGGTTATCCCCTTCATACCCTTTGGGGGCGGGTCAATTGCCTACTGCCTTTGGGCAAACCGATGTTAAGGGTCACCTTTTGCTCCATGGTCACGGGTACGGTATCGGTGATAGTGGTTTATTGGTTCCTGAAAATGATGTTCCAAGGAATCTTCACTTCCCCTAATTCTCTGCAGGTCTCTGTGGCGGCCCCGGCCACCAACAGCCCGGTTCCAGCCTCCACCAGGGTTCCTGGGCAGGAAACTTCAGAGAACAAAAATGGATCCTGGCTTTGGGAAGTGCCCTCCCTCTTTGGGGCGCTTCTTTTCGCTTTTTCCTATCAACATTGGTTTCAGTCTTGCGGGGCCAAGGGCGGCATTTACACCCTCAATACCCTGCTTTCCGTCTCGATGATTTTTCTATTTTTTAAAATGAGGGAAAGCGGGTGGTTCCTGAAATCCCTCATGTTGATGGGTTTCCTTTATGGTTTGAGTCTGGCCCACCACTGGCCCAACCAAATGGTCATGGCGCCGGCCTATCTTTGGTTTTTTCTGGCCAGTCAAAAGCGGGTCCCCTTGCCCACGATTTTAAAGAATACTATTCGTTTAAGGCCTTTTGATTTGTGGGATAACTTAATGAATGTTCTTTCCGCGTTTGGTGTCTTGAATTTTGTAAGGGCCTTTATTTGCGGCCTATTGTCCCTATCGGTTTACATGTATCTGCCCATTCGGGCGACCCAAAACCCGCTTGTGAACTGGTGGGATCCCCGCACCGCGGATCGTCTTTGGGGAACCGTTATCCGCAAGGGCTACGAGAATGTCGGCGCGGCACGGGGTTGGGACACCATTGTCCGTGATCTCAAGCGTTTTTGGCTGCATGCCCACCACGAGTTTGGGGAAGTATTTACCTTTCTTGTTTTTTTTCTGATGATTTGGGGATTCGTCTGGCTTTGGAAACGCAAACAATGGTCCACGGCCGTCGGTTTCGCCTTATTCGGGGGCGGGGTTTTCGCCGGCATCGTTCTTTTCAACAACCCCCTGGAGGGCTATCAATGGACGATTGATAACTTTTTCTCGCCCGTTTACCTCACCTTCGCGATTTTCGCCGCCGCCGGTGTGGCGGGTATTTGCGAGTGGGTTGCCAAGGAATGGCCTTCCCGGGTTGTTCCTTTATATACCACCGCTTTTTGTTTGGGGTTCGCCTTGATGCCTTTGATGTTGAACTATACCGCCAAGGACAAGATAGTCGACGGCCAGGCGGTTTACCAAGGAAACGACCAAAGCCGCTATATCAGTTCTTATGACGAGGGCATCAATATGCTCAAAACCGTCAACCGGGACGCGGTCATTCTATGTAACGGCGATATCGACATTCTTCCCCTATGGTACCTGCAGTACGTGGAAGGAAAAAGGCCCGAGGTGGTCAGCTTTACCATGCAACTCATTCCCTACGATTGGTACCGAAACCCGTTATTTAAGCGCTGGCCTTTCCTGGAGGTTCCCATGCGGGTCGACGCCTATGGGCGGGAAGACATAAGACCCGAGACGGTTGTTCAGGACATGATCGAGCAGCACGCCAAGGACCGCTCCTTTTATTTCACCAATATTTTTACGGCTCCATGGATGAGGGACAAGAATCCGTCCCTTCCCGAGGGCTTCTTATGGAGGATGATTAACACGAAAGACCTGAATTATCCTTTAACTTCCGCCCGGATCAACCTGCTCTGGAGCACTTACCGATTGCGGGACATGGAAGACCCCACTCGGGGTTATTGGGACGAGTATACGGACGTTATGAAGGACTCTTACGGCATCGGGTTCGATTTTACCGGCTATTACGCTTACATGAACAAAATGCCGGACCTAGCCATCTGGGGTTTTAATAACGCTTTGAATTATCGCCAACCCCAAACGCTCGTGCGAATTTATATGATGCTGGGCGAAAGCTATCTGGCAATGAATGATTTCCCTGCGGCCATCAACAATTACCAGGAAACCCTGAAACGGGAACCTCGCAACCCTTATGTTTTAGCGCGCATGGGCGACGCTTTCCGATTGATGAGCGACTATACCAACGCCGATGCCGCTTACCACCAGGCCCTCACCCTTAATCCCCAGCAAAAGGAAGCCATCGATGGACTCGCGCTCCTCAACAAGGCTGAACAGGCGCGCGAGGTGCCGAACCCCATTCACCATTAAATGATGGAATCCCGCAACATCCGGTTGACCGTGGAATATGACGGCACCGGCTATTCGGGTTGGCAAAAACAGCCCCAATCCCCGACTTTACAGGGAACCTTGGAAGACCGACTGAAACTTATTTGCGGTCATCCCGTGGATCTTTTGGTGGCGGGCCGAACCGATGCGGGTGTGCATGCCTTGGGTCAGACCGCCAATTTCCACACCGTTTCACCAATGACTGTGGAACGTATCGCCCGGGTTTTGAACCAGCTACTGCCCCACGATATCCGGATCGTGAAAGCTCAGCAGGTGCCCGCCGTCTTTCACGCCACTTACCACGCTCAGGCCAAGCTCTACCGCTATGTCATCCGCAACAGCCAGGACTACACGGTTTTCGACCGGAATACCTATCATCATTTCCGTCTTCCGCTGGACCTGCTCGCCATGAAGAAAGCGTCCAAATATTTACTGGGTACCCACGACTTCACCGCGTTCCGGGGCGCCTTGGGAAAGCGGGCCAATCCAAAACGTACCCTTTTGAAAATTGGGATTCAAAAAAAGGGTCCAGATGTCCTGCTGGATTACATCGGGGTATCTTTCCTTCACCAAATGGTCCGCATCCTCAGCGGGACCCTGATTTATGTGGGTTCCGGTAAGATCAAACCCGAGGACATTCCCGATATATTGAAATCCAGGGATCGCAAAAAAGCGGGGCCGACCCTGCCCCCAAGCGGCCTTTTCATGGTGAAAGTTTTTTATCCCAAGGTGTTTCGCGCCCATTAAAAAACACCGGCCGAAAACGGAGGAAGAATGAGACCCGGCCCGATCCTTTACCGGCTGGGATCCCTGGGAGTCTTATTGTCCCTGGGGGTCTTTTTCGAGGAACCCTTGGCGGGCTCCCTTCGGCAAAATCCTTCCACCTGGTATAGCCTCGCCATTCTGTTTGGGTACGCGGGACTCTGTGGAATCATGCTCCTGTCGGCCCGGCTGGAATGGTTGCGGGAGGGAAACCGGACCTTCATGTTTGTTACCCACGGTTTCGCCTTGGTCGCCATCCTCTGGCTGCTTCTTTGGTGTTTCGATTGGCTGGCCATGATGGTGAATATGGGGGATAAGGCCGAGATGTTCATCAAACACAGCTCAGACCTGCACCTTTTTGGCGTGGGTTTTTCCATGGCGGGATATGCAACCGGCTGGATGGCATCGAATTGGGGGGAACGTTCGGCCCGCTTCCTCATGACCGTTGGATGGGCCGTTAGCTATATGGCCGGATTTAACCTGTTTTTCCAGCCGGCCTTGAAATGGCTTTGGGCCCCCGCTATCGGGGGACTTTTGGTGGTGGCCGGAGCTTTTCTTGTCAGCCGGCAATTAAAAAGGGACTTTGAAGCGGCCAGCTTGCGGACGTAGAATACCCCGCTTTCAAACCGATAAAGGAAACCCATGGCCTACTCTTCCCTCAGCGAATTTGTCGATTTCCTTGAAAAGAAAGGCGAACTAGTCCGGATCAAGGACGAAGTCAACCCGGTTTTGGAAATCACTGCTATGGCTGACATGGTTTCCAAATCCCCCCAAGGGGGCAAGGCGCTTCTTTTCGAAAAGCCCACGGGAAGCGCCTATCCGCTTTTGATCAACGCGTTCGGTTCGTACCAGCGTATGAGTTGGGCGTTGGGAGTTGAAAACCTGGAAGAGCACGCGACCTCCATCAAGGAACTGCTGGAGTTGAAACCGCCAAAGGGTTTCGTGGAAAAGCTGAAGTTCCTTCCCAAACTGGCCGACATCGCCAAATTCCCGCCCACTGAAGTCACAAAGGGTCCTTGCCAGGAAGTCGTGGAAACCAATCCCGATTTAACCACACTGCCCGTCCTGAAATGCTGGCCCGGAGACGGGGGCCGATTCATCACATTCCCCTTGGTTTATACGCAGGACCCGGAAACGGGCATTCGCAATATCGGCATGTACCGGATGCAAGTTTATGACCGTAATACGACCGGGATGCATTGGCAGGTACACCATGGCGGCGCGGGTCACCACCGCAAGGCTGAGAAAATGGGGAAGCGCCTGGAGGTGGCAGTGGCGCTGGGTGGAGATCCCGCGCTGACCTATTCGGCCACTGCCCCCCTGCCGGAAGGTATCGACGAACTGTTGTTCGCGGGATTCCTTCGCAAAAAGCCCGTGGAACTGGTGAAGTGCAAGACCGTGGATTTAATGGTGCATTCGGACGCGGATTTCGTGCTGGAAGGCTATGTTGAAGCAAGTGAGCGGCGCCTGGAAGGGCCTTTCGGCGATCACACGGGTTATTACAGTCTGGCGGATCAATACCCGGTATTTCATGTGACCTGCATTACCCACCGGAAAAATCCCATCTATCCCACCACTATCGTTGGCAAGCCGCCAATGGAAGACGGTTATCTGGGCAAAGCCACCGAGCGGTTGTTTTTGCCGCTGATGCAAAAGGTACTGCCCGAAATCGTGGATATGGACCTGCCAGTGGACGGCATCTTTCACAACCTAGCGATCGTTTCCATCGACAAGCAATACCCCCAACACGCGCGTAAGGTGATGTTCGCCTTTTGGGGATTGGGGCAAATGATGCTCAATAAAATCCTTCTGGTCGTGGACAAGGATACGAATGTCCATGATTACCGCCAGGTTTTATGGCGGGTGGGGAACTGCATGGACGCCAAGAGGGATGTGATGATTACCGAAGGCCCCCTGGATGTGCTGGACCATACCTCTCCCATGTGGGGTTGGGGCGGCAAGATGGGCATTGACGCTACGAAGAAGTGGAAAGAGGAAGGGTTCAACCGCGAGTGGCCGGAAGAATTGGTGATGGATCCTCAAGTTGAGGATAAAATCATGCCAATTCTCAAGAAAAATGGTTTGATCTAATTCTCTTTGAAATTGTTTTAAGGACCATTGGTTCTTGAATCGCTTTCCCTGATGTTACCTAGATTTTCGTTTATTTTTCCATGATTTCTTTTCCCCCCGCCTAAACTCAAACCCAAAAGTTTTAATGAACAAGGAGGTGCGTTATGGCGATGAGTAAAGAAGAAGTGTTCCAAGAAATGAAGGAAGAGGATGTGGTGGTTTTGAACGTTCTTCCGGAGGAGGATTATGAGAAGCTTCACATCAAAGGATCCTTTAATATTCCCTTGGAAGACGACCACCAAGCATTTGTGAAGAGGGTGGAAGACGAATACGGGCGCGACAAGTTTTTCGTCACTTATTGCGCCAACCTCAACTGCCACAAGGGACCCGAGGCCGCCCGGATTTTGAAGGAGAATGGGTTTGACGCGGATGATTTTCCTGGCGGGGTACAATCTTGGATGGAATCGGGCTATCCCGTGGAAGGCAGAATGTCAGAAGAGGCGGCAGTTCTCGACTAGCCGTTCTTTTTTAAAAGTTCAAAAACAATAAATAAAAAGGCCTATGTTATCCCCTGATAGCATAGGCCTTTTTATTTACAGGAAAATTGGTTATAAAAGCTGTTCCGCGTGAGCTTAATCATGTTTCCAAGGACCCATTTCCATGAGTGAAAAGATTCAATCCATGTTCGCCGAAATCGCCCCAACTTACGACAAGGCGAACCACCTGTTGTCTTTTAATAAAGATATCCAATGGCGCAAGGACTCCGTGAAACTAATGATTAAGGATGGATTCGAGCCCAAGATGGTCCTGGACCTTTGCGCAGGCACGGGGGATTTCGCCCTGGCGGTCAGAGAACTTTTGCCGGCGGCCAAGGTGGTGATGGCGGATTTCGCCAAGCCCATGCTCCGGCTTGCCAAGGAAAAAACGGGCGCAACACAGGGCTTTGAATTCTTAGAGGCGGATGCCTTGAAATTACCATTCCATGACATGGCTTTTGACGCGGTGGTTTGCGGGTTCGGTGTTCGAAACCTGGATTCCTTGGAAGCGGGATTGAGGGAAATCGCCCGGATTTTGAGGCCTGGCGGGAAAGCCGTGATCCTGGAGTTTTTCAAGCCCACCGGGTTTTTGACCCGATTGATCCACGCCTTTTATGTGGGTACCATCGTACCCATAAGGGGTGGCGCGGTTTCGAACAACAAGGAAGCCTATAACTATCTCCAGAAATCGGCAAAGAACTTCGCCTCTCTTGGGGAATTCAAACAACTACTGGAAAAATGCGGGTTCAAGGATATATCCACCGAAAGCAAAACCATGGGCGTGGCTGTTAGCGTAATGGGCGTTCGAAAGTAGGGATTTCATGAAAAAGATACTGGTCGCTATAACGGGAGCTTCCGGAACCATTTACGCCCGAAGGTTTTTCCAGCATTTCCCTCATGACGATTGGGAGGTCCACGCGGTGGTTTCTGAATCCGCGCGGGTGGTGGCTTCTTACGAGGGTGGGCTTAACCTGCCTCCACACGTAAAAGAATGGGACGAGAAAGATTTGACTGCCCCTTCCGCCAGCGGTTCCAACAGGTTCGAAGCCATGGTCGTTATTCCTTGTTCCACGACCACCCTTGGCAAACTGGCTCACGGGATCGCGGATAACCTCATTACCCGGTCGGGGGAAGTTTTCTTGAAGGAACGTCGAAAGTTGATCCTGGTCCCCCGAGAAACGCCCCTTTCCCTTATCCAAATTAAAAATATGGAACTTCTTACCTTGGCTGGAGCCCATCTCATTCCAGCCACTCCAAGCTTTTATGGGAATCCGAAGACGATCGAAGAAGTAGTGGATACGGTCATCGCGCGGGTTTACGATCATGCCGGTATCCAAACTGAGGTTTCCAAGCGTTGGCGGGAAGAAGCCGGAAAAAACGAGAAGTATTTTGAGGTTTAATTTGAAGGATTTAGCTTGAAGAAAATATTAACCGCCTTTGGTTTACTTTTTTTGGCTCTTCCAACTTGGGCTGATGACGATTTAAAACCCGAGCCTTTGGATCAGGCTGTCCAGGAATATAATGGTTTTTGGCGGACCGAAACTCCGGATCCCATGAATCATGAAGTTTGGAAGTTATATATATATTACGACTTGAAACCCCGAGAGGGAGCTTACAGGGTTCGTGAAACATTGGTGGCGGGGTTGACCTCCAAACCCAAGGATCACTACTTTGTTTTCCTCAAAATAAACCAGCTTTATAATTTTTTGCGTCCTATCCCCAAGCGGGGTGATGTGATCGTGGTGGAGGGACGAATCAAGGACCATACGAGTGCACATATTTCGGGAAAACGGGACTATGTCTTGAATATACTTCATATGGACGCGCAGAACGCGATGGCTCTGCCTAACGAGCACTTTGAATTTACAACCGCAGCAACCACTGATTCCTTGGAAACAATGCCTTCACCTTCGGTCCCTTCCGCCACGGCGATTCCGACTGTTTTGGGCCAGCAAGGGGCGTCCGTACGATAAGTTTATGTTGAGCAAACTAAAAGTCATTTCCAACCTTGTTGTTTTGCCTCACTCGGTGTTTGCCTTGCCTTTTGCCTTGGCGAGCTTGATGACGGCCACTCATGGCAAGCCTTCCCCGCACGTCCTGCTTTGGGTGATTATTTGCATGATTTTGGCCCGAACGACGGCCATGGCTTATAACCGTTTAGTGGACGCGGATATAGACGCCAAAAATCCCCGAACCCAAAAACGGGATATCCCCGCGGGACGCATTAAAGCTTGGCAGGTTGGAATTTTGACAATTGTCTGCGCATTTGGTTTTGTGATGGCTTGTTATCCTTTGAATTCTTTGGCTTTCAAACTCTCGCCTATTGCTTTGGCCATCATTTTGTTTTATTCCCACACCAAACGATTCACTTGGACTTCCCACCTTTTTCTGGGTCTGGCCTTGGGAGTAGCCCCTGTCGGGGCTTGGATCGCGGTTACGGGCGCCTTCGCTCCGGAACCTTTTTGGTTGATGATGGCCGTCATATGCTTTCTGGCGGGTTTTGATATTTTGTACGCCACGCAGGATGAGGTTTTTGACAAAAGGGAAGGGTTACAGTCCTGGGTCGTGCGCTGGGGTTTGCCCAATAGCCTCAAGGCCTCTCGATTCTTTCATGTCTGTATGCTAGGATTTCTCGCTGGTTTCGGGGTCCAGGTGGGTTTCCCCCTTCTTTATTACGCAGGTATCGGTGTAATTGGAGCGGTTTTGCTTTATCAACACCAAAAAGCTTATCAATTGGAAATCCGCGGGGACCAGACCCATTTCACCCTTTCCCCGGCCATGATGAAAATGAACGGTTGGATCTCAATCCTTTATTTCGCCGTCGTAGGAGTCACACTTTGGCTTTAAAACCGCTTTTAGCCAGGTCGCCCATCCGGGATATCTATGAGAAAGTCGAAAAGAACGTCCGTATCACGGAGGAAGATGCTCTTCGTCTCTACGACACGAATGACCTTTACGTTCTTGGGGCGATGGCCAACTTGGTCCGGGAAAAGAAGAACGGCAATGCCACCTATTACAATATCAACCGCCATATCGATTACACCAACGTCTGCGCCACCACCTGCAAGTTTTGCGCTTTCTCCCGTTTCGAGGGGGAACAAGGTGCCTATGAGTTCACCCACCAGCAAATAGCCCAAAAAGCCAAGGAAGCTTTTGAGCAGGCCCATATCACCGAGCTTCATATTGTCGGGGGGCTCCACCCGACGTATGAGTTTGAATGGTATGAACAGATGCTTCGGCTTCTCAAACAAACCGTCCCTTCGGTCCACCTCAAATGTTTTACGGGGGTGGAAATCAATTTTTTTGCCGACAAATACAACATGACTTATGAAGAAGTCTTGACCCGTTTGAAAGCCGGGGGGCTGGATTCCATGCCGGGAGGAGGAGCTGAAATATTCCATCCCGATGTGAGGGAGAAGATTTGCCCTGGCAAGGCCACCGCCGACCAATGGCTTGAAGTCCATCGTACCGCCCACAAATTAGGTCTAAAAACCAACGCGACCATGCTTTACGGTCACATTGAGAAATACGAGCACCGGGTTGATCATATGCGCCGTTTGAGGGCATTGCAGGACGAAACCGGAGGGTTCCAAACCTTTATTCCTCTGGCTTTTCACCCCGACAATACGGCCATGGACCATTTCGCCAGGCCCAGCGGCATGGAAGACCTGAAAACTTTGGCGATTGGCCGTATTTACTTGGATAATTTCCCTCATATCAAAGCCTATTGGATCATGCTAGGTGTTCGGCTGGCCCAGCTTTCCCTTGCCTATGGGGTAGATGATATTGATGGTACGGTCATTGAGGAAAAGATTTATCATATGGCCGGTGCAGAAACGCCGGAAATCATGACGGTTGAGGAATTAAGGCGGCTGATTCGGGAAGCGGGACGGACGCCTGTGGAACGGGACACACTATATAAGGAATTAAAGTCGATCCCGGAACCGGCACTTTCGAAGTAAATTCAAAAAACTTGTTAAAGAGGAATCCATCATGAGCGAATCGCCAGCCACGAGTCCTGCCGCGCCGGCCCCAGCCCCCAAACCGGCTCCTGCCCCCGCCGCGATCACGACCCCATCAACCCCGACTACTACCGCTCCGGCAGCGGGGTCGGTGGCGGCCACCGCTACCGCCGCGCCTCCAGCCCCCGCTCCTGCTCAACCCGTCAAATTTATTGCCAAACCCATGAAGATAGGGATTGTTCCATTTCTCAATGCCCAACCCCTCGTTTGGGACATGAAAAATCATCATCAACTATTCCCAGTGGCTCCCAATGAAATGGGCGGGTTGCTTAAAGAGGGCCGTTTGGACGTGGCCTTGGCCCCCATTGTAGTGAAATTTCTGAATCCCGAACTACAAGTGGTGCCCGTGGCTGCCATCGGTTGCAAAGGACCGGTGAAGAGCGTGAGGCTCCTAGGTAACGCTCCCTGGCATACGGTGACCAAGCTCTTCGCGGATTCCCGCTCCCAGACTTCTGTTTTGTTAGCGCGCCTTATCCTTAAAAAGTGGTATGGGGTGAAGAATTTAGAAGTGAAGAGTGTGGATATGCAAACCTTTAAGCCCAACCAAATCAAACCATGGGAGGCGACCCTCCAATTCGGGGATATTGCCCTGGAATCCGCTCCGACTGGCATGACGATAATGGATTTAGGCGAGGAATGGCAATTGCGCACACAGAAACCTTTTGTTTTCGCGGTATGGATGGCCCGTAACGTGGCTGTGGCCCGTGAGATCGAGATGGATCTCCTGGCCAGCAAGACCGAAGGATTGAAGCACCTCCAGGAAATCGTCGACCAATACCACGGGATCTGGGTTTTCCACAAACCCCAGGCTAAGGAATACTTGGAAAAGAATATCGACTACAAATACACGGCAGTCGAAGTACAGGGACAGATCGAGTTCGAGAAGTTACTAAAAGAAGAGGGATTAATTCTTTAATGACAACCTCGACGATTGAAACTCTCCAAGAAAAGGTACTCGACGGATATGTCGTGAACCGCAAAGAGGCCCTGGAACTTTTCCAAAGATCCAGCTTGAATGAATTGGGGGCGATAGCCGATACCCTGAAAGTCCGCTCCAAGGGCGATAAGACCGCCACCTACCTGATTGACCGTAATATCAATTACACCAATGTCTGCGTGACCTATTGCAAATTCTGCGCTTTTTACCGCGAACCTGGCGATACAAAGGAAGGCTATGTCAACGAGGCGGAAAAGATCATCCATAAGATCGCGGAAGCCAAGCAAAAGGGATGCACGCAGATTCTTTTGCAAGGAGGTCATCATCCCGATTTGACCTTGGATTGGTACTTGAATACTCTTTTCAGAATTAAACAGGCCCATCCGGATATCACTCTCCATTCCTTTTCACCGCCTGAATTGGTCCATTTTTCGGGACTATTTGGCATGCCGGTGATCGAGATCCTCAAAAAATTCAAGGAGGCGGGAATGGATTCCATGCCGGGCGGGGGAGCCGAAATTCTCTCGGACCGGGTGCGAAAAGAAATCGCTCCGCTGAAGGCCACAACTTCGGAATGGTTGGGCGTCATGAGAGACGTGCATTCCCTTGGGATGCGTTCCACCGCCACCATGATGTTCGGTCACGTGGAAACCATTGAGGAACGCATCGAGCATGTTTTCCTCATCCGAGAACTCCAGGAGGAGACCGGCGGATTTCTCGGTTTCATTCCCTGGTTGTACCAACCGGGTAATGAGAGTTTGGGATTAAAAAGCGCCAGTGGACAGGAATATCTAAAAACTCTTGCTATATCCCGTATCATCCTGAACCACAAGTTGCCTAACCTACAAGCTTCCTGGGTAACCCCGGGCAAAAAGATCGGCCAATTGGGGCTCAAGTACGGCGCTAACGATTTGGGAAGCATTATGTTGGAGGAGAACGTGGTCGCTGCCACAGGACTCCGATATCTTATGAGTCTGGAAGAAATGCAACGGTTGATCCGAGAAATGGGTTATGAACCACACCAACGGGACACATTTTATAAATTAATCAATTAGGGATCAGTCCAAAAAGATTTAAAGGGTTTCATGGATATCCTGGGCTTCGACAATGTTATTTTCACGGTTGGAGACTTGAATCAAGCTGTGACCTTCTATGAAAAGTTGGGTTTTTTGGTCAAATTCCGATTGGATGCTTTGGACATTTGTGTCATGGCGGTAGGTTTCGAACTTCCAGGATTAGTATTAAAAAAAGAAGACATCCCCGCCCAACCGCTTGTTCCAGAGAGAGCCCGTTTTTGGGTGGAAGTTCCCGATACCCAAAGGTCGTTGGCACTCCTGAATGAACGGGGGATAATTTTGGTCCGTGAACCCTTAAAACTTCCAACGGGGTTACTGGTGGAAGTGGCGGATCCTTGGGGAAATATTGTGGGTTTTACCGACCACCTGGGACACCCCGAATCGGGCCGTCCGGTCAAGGCCAAAAAATCCAAACCTAAGTCGGTGAGAAATAAAAAAGGGAAAACCAGGAAATGAAAGAATACAACGAGGGCCACGCCAAGGCCGGATTGAACGCCAAACTGCCAGGCATAGAAACTTTTCCCAATCACTTTTCGGGCTATACCATACGAATTGAAATACCCGAGTACACCGCGGTTTGTCCCAAAACAGGCTTGCCGGATTTTGGAACTATCATCCTTGAATACGAGCCCGTGAAACAGGTTTTGGAACTCAAATCCTTGAAGGGCTATATTCTGGCTTATCGCAATGTCGGAATTTTTTATGAGAACGCCGTCAATCGTATGTTGCGAGATTTTGTGGCCGCCTCCAAACCTAAATGGTGCCGGGTTTCGGGGCAATTTTCTACCCGCGGCGGAATGCATTCCACGATTCAAGCTACCTTTGGAAAACCTTCAAAAACTTCCTGAATAATCCCTCGTCTAATTAACCACTTTGGACTTCGATTGTGTTTTTAGAAGGGATTTTACCGTGTAAATTTATTTGGATTAAATTGAAAGAAAGCCGTCTAGAGGTTAAGCATGATAAGGAATAGGGCATTTTCCCAGGAAAATAGCTAGTTTCAAAAGTGTTGATGGAAGAGTATGATTTGAATGTGAAGAAAGATCCAATCTTTCGTAAAAACGATTTTAATAAAAAGTTTAGAAATTTCTAAAAAAGGCTTTGTCTTATTCATGAGAAAATCTAAGACTTTATTCTTTCTGATAGGCTCTGTGTTCCTGATGCCTATTTTTTTGTGGGGAGATCCCCAAGTGACCCCGGAGAGCGACTACAAAAAAGGCCTCGACTTATACGGGCAGGGCCGTTATGAGGCGGCACTGGTGCGGTTTCAACTGGCCATCGATGAAAACTGGACTTTCTGGCAGTCTTATCAAATGGTGGGCTATTGTTATTTTGAGTTAAGAGAAAAAGAATCCGCAATGAAAGCTTTTGAAGAGAGCCTTAAGATCAATCCCCATAATCCCAAACTGGTAAAAGTTTACACTGATTTAAAATCAGGGTCTTTGGATATCCCCATGCGACCCGTGGAGTCCGAACCCCAGCCCATTGGAACTCCCGTTTATATACAGACCTATTACACGTATAACCAATAATAATCAGGGCCTAACACCCCCTTTAAAAACCTTTCCTTAATTTTGGGGAAGGTTTTTCTATTTCCGCTATAATCCCCCCTATTCTTTAACTCCTCAGGAGATTTAACCATGCCCGTGAAGACCGAGTGGACCACCAACACCTTTGGACATGTTTATAAGGGTCGTTCCCTTTACAAGGGGAAGACGCCTTTTCAAACCATGGAAATATTCAAGGACGATACTTTTGGTACCATGCTTTTCCTAGATGGGAAGATACAGATCAGCCACGGCGACGAAAACCGCTATCACCAGTACCTTGTTTCGGCTCCCCTTTTGGCCCACAAGAGTCCGGAAAATATCTGTATTGTCGGCGGCGGGGACTGCTTTGCCATCGAGGAAGCCATCAAGTTCAAAAGCTTAAAGCGCATTCTGATGCTGGAAATCGACAAGGGCGTGGTGGAGTTTTGCCGCAAGCATTACCCCGTTATTGAAAAATGCCTGAAGGACAAACGGGTCGAGATCATCTACAAGGACGCGCGTAAATGGTTAGAGGAGAATCCGGAAACTTTTGACATCCTCATCATCGACCTTACTGAGCCCCATGGGCCTTCCAAGATGCTTTATACACAGGAGTTTTATAGGCTTTGTAAAAAGCGACTGAATCATAAAGGGCTAATCGCAATTCACACGGACAATTACTATCTCTTTCCTGAGTCCTTTGCCACTATCTACAAGACCTTCCATTCGGTTTTCCCCAATATCCTTACGGCACGGGTGGAGATGCCATGTTTTGGAATGGGATGGACTTATCGAATGGCCTCTTCCGCGCCCATTTCCCTGAAGATGATGGAAGCCAATATTAAAAAGTTGGGGAAGCGGGGCATTTATTTTGATTACTTGACCCCGTCCACTTATTTGGTGAAGCCGACAAACGAGGAATTGAATGTTTTGAAGGGAAGGGGCCGTTTATCAAGGGATAAAAAACCTTTTGATAAGTTTGAAAAGATGGAGCGATATGTCACGAAGTAACTTGAGATATCCTTCGAACCAAATCATTTTAATGTTTCCGATTTCTCTTTTGTGTCTTCACTAGTAATCCCGCTTGCCAGTCTTTCAAAACATACGGTTTCCTATAGACTTTGACCTTTTGTTTGAGTAAATAATGTTTCGGCAGGTGGGCCCGCGAAACGTAAATCCATCACAGGACGTCCAAATTAGCGGATAGGAAAAGGCAATGACGGAAACACTAACCGTATCCGACATTAAAATTCAATAACGGGGTGGTGGGATGGACACAATCGGAAGTCTTGTTGATAAGTTATCGATTTTGGAAATTAGAAGGGATCACACAACAGATCCGGAATCTCTGCGAATATTAAATGAAGCGGCCGAGAGGTTAAAAAACGAGATTAATGAAACTATTTCCAAGATATATAAGGGCGAAATTTGTGATGAATGGGCAATAAAACAGCCCAAGCTCAAGAATTACGCCCACCAGGACAATAAGATTGAAAAGTCCGAAGGCCTGGCGAAAGTAATACAGAACCTTATCGATGCCAACATTCACCTGTGGAATATTGAGGATACAAGGCGGGACAAAAGTTTGGCGGACCATGTCCGGCTTGAGGCTGCGGATCAAATATCCGTATGGAATAAGAAGCGGAATGACGCAATGGATAACATTGATAAGGAAATGTGGTTATTAGCGGAGTCGAAAAAGATTAAATGAAGAAAGATTTAGGCCGTGGGAGATTTTAAGTTTTCCAAATGAAGTTTGATGTCTGAAGCGATGTTCTCAACATCCAGCACTTCAAAACATCTCACCGTCTTACATGTTTTTGCCATCTTGTTCACGCAGGTGATATTGCGGCAAGGGCTTTTGGAAACGTAGGTTCTTGATTGAACGTCCTGATTTGCCGGCGGGAATAAAGGATTAGTGGAATCATATCCCGACATTCGCGCCGGGGTTGCTCCGAAAACAGAGATGACAAAAGTTTTGTTCTGGAACTTTATGTTTCCGGTTTTTGAGAATTTGCGGGCCGCAGCGATATGCAGGGGGCCGGTATCGCCCGAAATGAACACATCGGCAAAGTCTACCAGCGCGGCATAAGCTTCGATAGGCAAGGTTTGAGGAATGGTTATAACCTTCTTTTTTTCACCCGCCGAAAGATTTTCCAAGAGTTTTTTCTCGACGTCCTTATGAACAAAAGCTGTTCCGAAAAGAACTGTGACGTCCAATTCCAACATTCGTTTTAACAGGGTGGCTTGGTGCTCGAAGGGGATCAGGGTGTAAGGGGATGCCGTATCGGGATTTAAGAAAACCAACGGTTTTCCCTCGGGTGTTCCCGTTTGATTGAGAAGATCTTTCGCTTTTTGGAAGGCTTCGTCCGAAAGGGTGACCGGTACGCCTGGAAAGACCTTTGAAGGATGTGCACCGGTTGTTTTATTCAGCAATTTATCCACAAACATATAGGATTGAAAAAGGAAATGGTTGAGACTGACTTGGTCGAGGTCGTTTCGGGTCATTTGGGGGGCAACGGTCAGGAAATTTAGGATTTTTTGGTTTTTAGGAAAAAGACGGCCATCCTCGAAAAAAGGGGAGCAATTAAAGCAAAGATCGTATTGGTTTTCGGCAACCAATTTTTTAATGCTCTCCACATCATTTTCAGTAGGGAAGATCGTGCCGGTGAACAGGGGATAAAGGTTTGAGATGGCTGGATTTCCGTCAATCAAGCAGGCTACGGATTTCTTGATGACGTAATCGATACGGGCTTCAGGGAAAAAATCCCGGAAAGCCTGTACCGCCCCCTGCATCATGACCGCGTCGCCAATATGAATATCGGGAATAACCAGTATTTTATTGAACTGGGGAACACTTTTGACGGTCCTGAGGTTTTTTTTGAAGATTTGTTTTACGAGGGTCTTGTTGCCCACGATGTGCGGGAGGGTGTGATCGAAGAACCATGCCCCGCCCCTGGGAAACCAAGTCGTCAGGACACTAGTCAAATGAAATAGGGTTTTTTGAAACTTATTATCGAGCATATGATTTTCGCTACTTTAAGGAACCTTGAGGCCGAGGTCAATATTTCTCTTAAGTAATTGAAGCGAAATTGATTGTAATCATTTTTTTTATGCTGTTAACCTATAGCCCATGAGCCAACGATTGGTCCTTTTTTCCAAGTGCATCCTGACCATGGAACGTCCTCAACCGATTGAGGATGGATTCGTGATGATCCAGGGTTCCCGAATTCTCCAAGTGGGAAAGCGAAAAGATTTATACCTTCTTCCCTCGGTTCGAATACTCGACTTGGGAGAAACGATTCTGTTGCCTGGGTTGATTAACGCCCATTGTCACCTGGACTTCACGGCCTTGAGGGGAAAGGTTCCTTACCGGGGGACATTCATTGACTGGCTCAAACGCATGGGAGCCCGATCGCGCCAAACTACTCCGGCTGAATTCAAACAATCGATCCAAACGGGTATTCGGGAAAGCATATCCTATGGAACCACGACCCTGTGTGATGTTTCCACAAGCTGGGAAAGTTGGCCTCTTTTGCGTCGTTCGGGACTGAGGACTTTTGTTTTTTTTGAAATATTCGATCTAATTCAAAATTCGCCGAAGGCCTATTGGAAAAAGTTCATCGGAAAGCTTCAAGAACAACTTCGCCAAGCGCCGCCAACCGCGATTTTTCATTGGGGTTTAAGCCCCCACACTCCTTTTACAGTTTCAAAGGAATTGTTCGAACTGGTAAACCGCTATTTGGATTCAAGAAAAGATATTTTAACCACGATTCATATCGCCGAAAGCCAGGAGGAAAAGCGATTATTTAAGAGCGCCTCCGGACCTCTGGCAAAAAGTATCGAAGCTTTGAATCCAAGCTGGATACTTCCCCGTCATACAACGCCTGTGCAATATTTGAAGGAAAGAGGCTGGCTGCCAAGGCTGGACTTGGGGGTCCATTTAAATGAGGTGAATGATAATGACCTTCGTCTCTTGGCTAAAAACCGGATTGCCGTGGTTCATTGCCCCGGAAGTCACGGTTTCTTTAAACATGCTCCGTTTAAATATCGTAAAATGCGCCAGAGAGGTATTCGAGTCTGCCTGGGCACCGACAGCTTGGCCAGCAACCAGTCGCTTTCCCTTTTTAGGGAAATGCGGCTATTTCAAAAAGAAAACCCATCTGTTGCCGCCTAAGAAATCCTTTCAATGGTCACTAGCAAGCCCGCTGAAGCATTGGGGATGGGCCATGAATTGGGGCGGATCAAACCGGGTTATTTGGCCGATTTAATCGGCCTACCCCTGTTGCAGGGGAAAAAGGCCAAAAATTCTAATTTTTTTGAACAGGTTTTGGGGTATCGCAATAAGGTCTCCTTCGCCATGGTTCATGGGGAACCCCGCTTGCGCTTAGCCCATTAAGGTTTTCTTGTTTTTTTGCCTCTTTCCAACCTTGACACACTATTGAAAACCCCTATAATTCAGGCCCTTGTCCCCTTTTGAGGCACAAGCAGTTCTAAAGAAAGATGAGCCAGGTAAGCAAAATGCAAAAGACAGTTCTAGCCGCGCAAAAAGACATTAACCGCAAATGGTGGATTATCGACGCCAAGGACCAGGTTCTGGGCCGTTTGACTTCCCAAGTGGCTGCGGTTTTAAGGGGTAAACACAAGCGTCTTTTCACCCCCCATGTTGAAAACGGTGACCATGTGGTCATTATCAACGCCGAGAAGATTGTGTTGACGGGAAAAAAGTGGGACACGAAAGCCCATCACCGCACTTCCGGGCGTCCCGGTGGTTTGACCACAGTCATGTATAAGAATCTTCGTCTCACCAAGCCGGAAAGAATCTTGGAATACGCCATCAAGGGCATGCTGCCTAAGTCTTCCCAGGGGGATAAAATGTTCGGCCGATTGAATGTTTATAAAGGCGAAACCCATCCCCATTCCGCACAAAAACCCGAGCCATTGATCTTGGCCCATAACGCTACCAAAAGAGGAGAATAAGAGTGCCAGCCACGAAAGAACAATTCGCCGCAACCGGACGCCGGAAAACCTCTGTTGCTCGTGTAATTTTAAGACCGGGGAAGGGGCTGTTTATCATCAATGGCAAGCCCATCGAAAAGTTCTTTCCCGAGATGAAGTTATCCGTGGTGAGATCGCCTTTGGAGACCGTTTCGGCCCTGGGTAAGTATGACGTGTACGCGAATCTTACCGGTGGCGGAGTTACCGGTCAGGCCGAAGCCTTGCGGCATGGAATTTCCCGCGCCCTTCTTAAAGTGGACGCCGAGATGCGTAAACCCTTGAAAGCAGCCGGGTTCCTTACCCGTGATCCGCGAATGGTCGAGCGCAAAAAGTATGGACGCAAGAAGGCCCGCAGGCGCTTCCAGTTCTCGAAACGTTAATTTTCCGAAGAACTTCAGGCAAGTCCTGGAAATATTTCTCGAATCCCGCGCATCTTTTACGGTGCACGGGATTTTTTATTTGTATGGAAGGTAAGGGATGGACCACAAGCCCCAATTGACACCGAAGATTGCGGTTAACGCGGTGGTTTTTAATGACAAAAAAGAAGTGCTTCTGGCTAAAAGAACAGACAACGGGTTATGGTGCATCCCCGGGGGCCATGTGGATTTGGGAGAAACCTTGGCCCATGCTTGTTTGAGGGAATTAAAAGAGGAGACCGGGTTGAAGGGCGAGCTAGTCAGGCTGATCGGGATTTATTCCGATAAGGAGGGTTCGCTCCATATTGCGCAGGGGCCGGAATGGCATACGGTTCGGGTTTCATTTCTTTGCCGGGTCACGGGAGGATCGTTGACGCCGAGCGAGGAAACCAGCGAGATAAAATATTTTAATGTCCGGCAACTGCCGCCTTTGATCACGGATCATGCCAAAAGGATCAAAGACGCTTTTGAAGATAAACAGGAATCTGTTATTGCCTGATCTTTTGAAAGAGGAACCATGCCTGCCAAAAAACCCAAAAAATTAGTCGAAAAACGCTCCATCGCTCGGCCTAAAAACGGAGCCTCGGGAAATCCGTTTATTGCCAATGATTTCAAGGAACAAGACACCTGGCGGATGTTTCGTATCATGTCCGAGTTCGTCGAAGGTTTCGAGGCACTTCGGAATATTCGGCCCGCAGTCACGATTTTCGGTTCGGCCCGAACTCTCCAGAACGCCGCGGATTATCAGTTGGCTCGAAAGATTGCTTACCGCCTGTCGAAGAAGGGATTCTCTATCATTACGGGAGGGGGACCGGGCGTAATGGAAGGGGCAAACCTGGGCGCCCACGAGGCGGGTGGTCGTTCGGTGGGCTGTAATATCGAACTTCCTTTTGAACAAAAACCCAATCCCTACATTAACCTGCCGGTGAACTTCCATTATTTTTTTATCCGTAAGGTTATGTTCCTGCGCTATACCTCGGCGGTCATCGTGATGCCGGGTGGTTTCGGCACCATGGACGAGTTTTTCGAGGTCTTGACCCTCGTCCAGACGAAAAAAATCGATCCCATTCCCATCATTCTCATGAACAGGGAATTCTGGAAAGGCGGGGTCGAATGGATCAAGAACACGATTCTGGGCAACCGCAGTTATATCGACAAGGGCGACCTTGACTTGTTTCACGTGGTGGACAAGCCCGAGGAAGCCGACGCCATAATTACCAAGTATTATCGTTATAAGAAGCAGTAACGCCGCCATGCAGCGAACGCTGTTTTTTTGCCTGGTTCTTCTAACTTACGGGACATCCTGGGCCGCGCCCATTTTTATTGATCTTTCAAAAGCGGCCAACATGGGGCCTTCGCAATCTTTTGATGGAACGGTTCCAGGGAGCGATGACCTAAAAGAAAAAGAAGGGTTTGCTAATATTCCCCAGGGTCCGCAGACTTTTCGCGGGATTCCTTTCCAACTATTGGATTGGACGCAAAATCAGGGGAATTCATTTATCGTCCTAAAGGGAAGGCGAAAGCCCACATTTCCTGAGGCGGTAGCCCTGCCCGTTGGACATCTCAAGGTGGACACGCTTTATTTCCTTCACTCCTGCCGTTGGGGCGGAACGGCCTCCAATATTACCGTAGCTGAATATGATGTGATTTATGATGACGGGCAAGTGACCGTCGTTCCATTGCATGTCGGGGTTGAATTGGCCAATTTCTCCGGAGCGGACGATACTTCAGCTAGTTTTTTAGCTTGGTGGCACAAGTATAAAAATGCCGACATGGGTCTTTCTCTTTTTCCCTGGAAGAACCCCCGGCCTGATGTTCCAATCCAAACGATCCTTTTCAAATCTCAAAACAAAATGCCGGTTCCCATTCTTTTCGCCATCACAGCTTCCGACACCGAACTCCCGGTTTCTACAATTTCACCCAAACCGGAGAAAACCTTTGTTACCGATACGACTGGTTGGATTTCTGCCGGGCTCTTAACTGGCTCCTCAGCAGGAACAGCCGTGGATATGAGCTTTCTATTGGATGGCCCGGCGGGAAAACACGGCAACTTGAAAAGCGAAGGTCAAACTCTTGTTTTTGACGATGGGACATCGGCCCGATTTTGGGGAAGCCGTCTTGGGGGCGACTGGTGGACCTTCAGCGATGGACAATTTTCCCAACTTGCCAGTCAATTCGCCCGCTATGGGTGTAACGAGGTTTCGGTGAATCTTCCGGACAAGTCGGTTTTAGACATGGTCGATCGCCTTCAAAGCCTGATAAACCAATTTAAAACCAAAGGCATTTATACACATATCCTGGGCCAGGACAAACAAGTCTTGCCTGATGCCCTTTTAAATGATCCGGCGGTTCTATCGTCCATAAACTTAAAATCCGCCAGTGTTAGTTGGGACTCGGTTTCATCCGCCGGCGAACAACCAGTCACTTTCAACGATAATCCCATGGTGATGGCGCCGGAAAAAAGTCTGCCAGCTCAATTGATTTCCTCTAGAACCTTTGGAACCGGGTATGAAGTTCAGTGGACTGCTGGATGGCCGAATGAATATCTAGGGGAGGTCCCTCTGTTAATGTCCGCTTATGCCGGTTTCCAGGGTTGGCAGGCTTCCCTGGGAATGTCCCTTTCAGGATCCTATGATGAAAATGCCATTACACTTGGCGATGAAATGAATAATAAGCCCGTATTATCAGCCCAATGGCCTATAGCGGCTCTTGCTTTTTTGCGGGGCGATTTGAAAGAAGGAAGGTTTTTTGTCCTTAAAAACGATGGAAACCTTTTAACCTCTCTGGCTCATCGCTCAGGGACTGAACCCGATGGGGGGAAATTTAAAACCGATCCCACGGGTCTCTTGAAGGCTAAGGTGGTTAATAAGACCCAATCCATCATTTCCGATACCGAACAAATTCATTGGCAGGGAAATGTCGGGGTGATTCAGGTTTCCAGTCCACGATTCCAAGCCGTCATCGGTTTTGTGGGACACCGGAAAATCGCGAGTCCCGTATGGCAGGTGGAATCGCCCAATTTATTTGAATCTCTTTCCCTCATTTCATTAACCAAGACCAATCTTTGGGCATCGGATCATATGCTTCTCACGGGGGTGACCCGGATGGAAAACACAGGCCAGGTTTATAACGCGGCAAAGACGAAACTCATTTCAACCGGGACGGGTCCCGTTTTAGTGGAACCGCTACAGGCTAAAATCACCATTTTCCGTTTTCAAAAGGACGCCAAAGTAAAAGCGCGGGCCTTGGACGCCCAAGGAGAGATTCTTAAAGGTAAGGTTCCAGTCAAATGGGCAAAAAACAACATGCTTATTTCTTGGGTTCCTGGGGCGTTTTATATTGAACTTTATAAATAAGTGGGCTTTTGTTATCTTTTTCGAGGAAACGCTTTCAAAAAAATAAAATCCTTTTTAGTTAAATTTGCCAATAAAAATCGATTACCATTAAAACTAAAATGAGCTATTATTCGTTTTATAGCTTTACCGTTTAACTGGGTTTGCGAGGGGATTTAATGAGCCAAGCTAACCAGCCCAAAAGTGAACGCAGGAAACATTCCCGGGCAAAATTTCAAGAAACCGTCACATTACATAATGTGGTGGAATCCAAATCGGGGAATGTTTTTGAAGTGCAGGGAACCCCCATCAAAGTCAAGGCTAAGGATGTTAGCGAAGGAGGCATCCGCTTGGAAGTGGAGATGTCACCTTCCTCCTCCAAAATCTTCAAACTCAATTTCCAAGTTCAAAAAAATAAAATGATGGATGTTTACTCCAAGCTTGCTTGGGCCAGCGAGGGCATGTTCGGACTTCAATTTATTGTGGCGGACGAGGAAATCCGTAAAATCATCCGCCATTACGTGGAAAAAGGCCTAGTAGCATTTAACCTCCTTTTTATACGACAATCCCCAAATCCCGCCCTGAAAGGGAGTGGGATTTTTTATTTTGGCCGCAATCTTTATAAAATTTTTGCTCCATTCCTCGCAATGACCATAAGCTTTAAAACCTTATCTTAATGGAATTCATGAAACGCACTTATCAGGATTTAAACGAAGAACAACGCGAAGCGGTTGTCCATAACGCTGGGCCAGCCCTTATTTTGGCGGGGCGGGGTCGGGTAAAACCCGTGTCATCACCTACCGGATTCTTCGATTGATGGATGAACTGCATGTATCTCCCTTTCGTATCCTGGCAGTTACCTTCACCAACAAGGCGGCACAGGAAATGAAAGACCGGGTAGCCAACCTGGCTGGACATCAAAAGGTCCGGGAACTTTTTATCGGCACCTTCCACCGGCTCTGCCTTTCGATCCTCAAACTCCACGCCGATAAACTGGGATATCAGCCGGGGTTTACGATCTACGACGACTCGGACCAAAAGGCCCTGATCAAGGAATGTCTTTGGGATCTTAAATGGGATGAGAAACAGGTACACCCTTACGCCGTGCATTCTCATATCAGTGCGGCTAAGAACGAGCTGAAGAATCCCAAGGAATACGAGGAACTGATGGCGGGCTTCTTCCAGGAAAAGGTGGCCCAAATCTATCCCCGGTACCAGACCAAGCTCAAAGAAAACAACGCCATGGATTTCGACGATCTTCTTTTCAATGCGGTTCTCTTGATGAAGCAGTATCCGGATATCCTGGAAAGCTACCGTAAGAGGTTTGAATATATCCAGGTGGACGAATACCAAGACATCAATATGGCCCAATACCAACTCATTTCGGCAATCGCCCATCCTTTAAATAATCTTTATGTCGTCGGGGATCCGGATCAGTCCATTTATGGTTGGCGGGGAGCGGACATCCGCAATATCCTGCGATTCGAACAGGATTTTCCGGGGGCCAAGCTCTTCAAATTACAGCAAAATTACCGTTCCACCCGGTCCGTTATTCAGGCGGCCCAAGCGGTTATCCGCAACAACTCCCAACGCAAGGAAAAGGAGCTTTTTTCCCTCCGGGAAATGGGGGAAACTCCCACTTATTACCAGGCCGAGGATGACAAGGATGAGGCGGAATTTGTACTAAAAACTATTTACGAAAGATTGGGAGAACCGGGCCGGTCTTTCCGGAGTGTGGCGATCCTTTACCGCACCAACGCCCAATCCCGGGTCCTGGAAGACGCCTGTCGCCGCCATAACATTCCTTATATCATCGTGGGAGGCCTCAAGTTTTATGACCGCAAGGAAGTCAAAGACATGTTGGCCTATTTCCATGTGCTGGTGAACCCGAAAGATTCGGTTTCACTGCGCCGTATGATTAATGTGCCCATCCGTGGCATCGGAAGCGGCACCGTGGCGAAATTAGAAGAGACCGCCAAAAGCCTGGATATGACCCTGCTGGACGCTTCCCGCAAAGCGGCTTTAGGCGGGGAATTTCCCAAGAAAGCCACCCAGGCCCTGGCCAGTTTCGTATCCATGGTGGATGGGCTCATCGCTGAAAAAGATTCGGTATCTCCTGGAGAATTCGTGAAAAAGGTTCTTGAACGATCAGGTTATTTAACGGATTTGGCTAACGATGACACGATTGAATCCAAGATGCGAGCTGAGAACCTGAAGGAATTAGTGAACTCGGTAGTGGACTATGAAAAAAGTGTTGAAAAGCCGACCCTTGAAGGTTACTTAGATCAGGTGTCCCTGGTGGCGGACATTGACAAGCTGCAAGATAAAAAGAACTGCGTAACCTTGATGACTATGCATAACGCCAAAGGTCTGGAATTTCCCATCGTTTTTATCACCGGTTTAGAAGAGGGTTTATTTCCTCATAACAATTCCATTGAAGAAGACGACGATGTGCAAGAAGAGCGAAGGCTTTGTTATGTGGGCATGACACGGGCCATGGACATTCTCTATCTCACCGGCGCGGCCTGCCGCTATGTTTACGGAACCCCCCAATGGCGCGCGCCTTCCCGCTTTCTTTCTGAAATTCCAAAGGATATGATTCAGGTTACCGGCAAGGCCGCTTCGATTGTGGCTACCCAGGGTGGTCTTTATGAGGTTCGGGATGCTAAGAAAAAGGAATTCGACGAGCTTAAGGACCCGGAGTGGGACGATGAACCGGTCATGGCCCCCTACGCTTTGGGCGAGACGGTTAGTCATAAAAAGTTCGGCAAGGGAATGGTTTTGGCTTTAACGGGCTCGGGCGAGAACTTGAAAGTCACGGTGTCATTCCCCAACCATGGCAAGAAACAGCTTTTGGCGAAGATGGCGAACTTGGAGAAAGTGGAATAGATTTCAATTGAATTTTTTAAGGAGGTTGGAATGATTCAGGAATCGACGGTTCAACTTCATATCGGCGACGGCACCCAGATGCAAGCTTTCGTGGTGAGGCCGGAAAACTCCCCCAAGGCGGGCATCATGGTTTTCCAGGAAGCCTTTGGTGTTAACGGTCATATCAAGGAAGTCGCCCGGAGGGTAGCCCGGGAGGGGTATTTGGCGGTCGCGCCGGAACTTTTCCACCGAACTTTAGCGCCGGGCAGTGAAATCAACTATCCCACCAATAATGACTTTTCATCCATCATGCCCCATTTTAACGCCGTCACCAAGGAGGCAACCCTGGCGGACACTCAAGCCACCTATGATTGGCTGAGGGGAGAACTCAAATCCGACGCCATCGGCTGCGTGGGCTTTTGCATGGGGGGTTCCACTTCTTTTACGGCCAACAGCCGCTTGCCCCTGAAAGCCGCCGTTTCCTTTTACGGTAGCCGGATCATGCAGAGCTTCGATCTGGCGCCGGAACAAAAGGCTCCGCTTCTTCTTCTTTGGGGCGGAAAAGACCAGAGTTCCCCCCCGGAAAAACTCATGGAACTGGCCAATGTCTTAAGGGGCGCCAAAAAGGATTTTATCCAGGCCGAATTCTCCGAGGCTGCACATGCTTTCAATTGTGACGACCGGCCCGCCTATCACCCGGCTTCCGCCGCCACGGCCTGGGCCATGACCTTGGGGTTCTTTAAGGCCCACTTGCTCAAAGCTTAACCCCTTTTCCTCGCTGGAAAAGGCCGGTTGATTCTGGCAAACTATCGGCTCTTTTAAGCCTTTTGGTTGCCCGGATTTAATTAAGCGGGGAGCGTACCGTGGCCTTATCCGAAAAAGACGTTCAATATGTCGCTAAACTGGCCCGTCTGGAAGTGACCGACCAGGAAGTGGGGAAATACACCCAGCAATTAGCCAATATCCTCGAATATGTCGAGCAATTAAATAAGCTGGATACCTCCAATGTGGAACCTCTGACCCATCCCTTGGATGTGAAGAACGTCTTCCGCGCCGATGAAGTGCAGCCTTCCTTGACCCAACAAGAAGTGCTTTCCAATGGGCCGGAAGTTCAGTCTGGACACTTTAAGGTCCCTAAGATCATGTAATAGCTGCCCTTCGGAAATAACTTCAAAAAAATAAGGTACAAATGAAAAACGAATTGATCGAAAAAACTATCCATGAAGTCTCCGCGGAACTGAAAGCCAAAAAAGTTTCCTCGGTTGAGTTGACCAAGGCGACTATGGACTACCTAGAGTCAATTGAGCCAAAGGTTCAATCCTTCATTACCATCACCCGGGATGAGGCCTTAAAACAGGCGGCTGAAGCGGATAAGCGCTTGGCGATTGGTTTGGACATCACCCCTTTAACCGGTGTGCCGGTGGCCATCAAGGATCTTCTTTGCACCAAAGGTATTCGAACCACTTGCGCTTCCCGCATGCTTGAAAACTTCAAGCCTCCTTATAACGCGACGGTTGTGGAAAGACTTTATGGCGCGGGGGCGGTTAGCGTGGGTAAAACCAACATGGATGAGTTTGCCATGGGTTCATCCACAGAAACTTCCTTTTATAAGAAAACCAAGAATCCTTGGAACCTTAATTGCGTACCCGGCGGTTCCTCGGGCGGCTCTGCCGCCAGTGTTTGCGCTGATCAAGCTTTCGCTTCCTTGGGCTCGGATACGGGTGGTTCAATCCGACAGCCCGCCGCCCTTTGCGGTATCGTGGGGCTCAAGCCGACCTATGGCCGGGTTTCCCGTTATGGACTTATTGCCTTCGCCTCCTCCCTTGACCAAATTGGTCCCTTCTCCAAGGACGTCGAGGATTGCGCCATCATGATGAATGTCATCGCGGGCCATGACCCGAAGGATTCCACCTCGGCCAATCTTCCCGCCCCCGATTACGTGGCGGAGATGAAGAAATCCGTCAAGGGTTTGCGGATCGGTATTCCTAAAGAATTCTTTCCCGAGGGCCTTAACCGGGAAGTTTCCGTGGCCGTAAAAGACGCCATCGCTCAATTGCAAAGCCTGGGGGCGGAAATTGTGGAAGTATCCTTGCCGGCCTCTCCCTATGGGTTAGCCGCTTATTATGTATTAGCCCCTTCTGAAGCTTCTTCCAACCTGGCTCGTTATGACGGGGTTCGTTATGGTTTAAGGGAACCGGGCGAGAACATCCTGGAAATGTATTCCAAAACCCGCGCCGCTGGTTTCGGCCCGGAAGTAAAGCGTCGCATCATGCTGGGCACTTATGCCCTCTCCTCGGGCTATTACGATGCCTATTACTTGAAAGCCCTCAAGGTTCGTCGTCTCATCAAACAGGATTACGATAAGGCCTTTGAGAAGGTGGATGTGATCGCTACGCCAACCGCCCCTAACCCGGCTTTCCGTTTCGGGGAGAAAACCGGCGACCCTCTTTCCATGTATTTAGAGGACGTTTTTACCGTCTCCATTAATATTACCGGATTACCGGGATTGTCGGTGCCTTGCGGGATGTCGAAGAGCGAATTACCCATCGGGTTACAGTTGATCGGCAAGGCTTTTGACGAGGCCACCTTACTTAGGACGGCTTATGCCTATGAGCAGGCCACGCCATGGCATAAGGAAAAACCGACCTTGAGGGAGGATTAAATGGCCACTGGAATATGAACCAGTCATTGGCTTAGAGGTTCATTGCGAGCTTAAAACCGCGACGAAACTCTTTTGTGGCTGCAAGACAACCTTCGGCAACGAAGCCAACACCCAGGTTTGTCCTGTTTGTCTGGGTTTGCCAGGGACCTTGCCGGTCATGAACGAGAAGGCCGTGGAATATGCCGTGAAGATCGGCTTGGCCCTTAATTGCACCATCGCCAAATACGCCAAGATGGATCGCAAGAACTATTACTATCCCGATCTTCCCAAGGCCTACCAGATTTCCCAATATGACAAGCCGCTGAACTATGGCGGTTATTTGGACATCGTTACCAAAGAAGGCTCCAAAAGAATCGGGGTTACCCGGGCCCATTTGGAAGAGGATGCGGGAAAGTTGGTGCATGCGGGCGGCAAGGCGGGACGCTTGGATTCCTCCGATTATTCGTTGGCCGATTACAACCGGGGGGGCATTCCGCTGGTGGAGATTGTCTCCGAACCTGATATTCGAAGCGCGGATGAGGCTTATGCCTACCTGACCGCTTTGAAGAATATCCTCCTTTATATCGATGTCTCCGACTGCAACATGGAAGAGGGGTCGCTTCGCTGCGACGCCAACGTCTCGATTCGTCCGAAGGGAACCGAAAAGTTCGGAACCCGCACCGAAATCAAGAACATGAACAGCTTCAAATTCGCCAAACAGGCCATCGAATACGAGATCAAGCGCCAGGCCGCCCTGCTGGATAAAGGCGAAAGGATTGTTCAGGAGTCCCGGCTTTGGGATGTTACCGAAAACAAAACCAAGACCATGCGTTCCAAGGAAGAAGCGCATGATTATCGTTATTTCCCTGAGCCCGATTTAGTTCCCATCATCCTCAGCGAGGATTATGTCCAAAAAATCAGGAAAAACCTGCCCGAACTGCCTTCGGCTAAAAGGGCACGGTTTGTTTCCCAATATGGTTTGAGCCACTACGATGGCGGAGTTTTAACTTCCGACCAGGAATTGGCCCATTGGTTTGAAGAAGGGGCCAAACATACCAAGAACCCCAAGGGACTCGCCAACTGGATTATGGGAGATATGGCTGCCAAGATGAAGGAGCAGGAAAAAGAACTCAAGGATCTCAAGTTTGATCAAAAGAAGCTTTGCGAATTGGTGGACATCATTGAGGCCGGAACGATCAACAGCAAACAAGCTAAGGAAGTTTTCGCCGAGATGTTTGATCTGGGCGTTTCGCCCGCCGAGATCGTGAAGTCCCGTGGGATGGCCCAGGTGTCCGATCCCAAGGCCATCGAGGGCGCTGTGGAAAAAGTTTTGGCCGAAAACCCCGCGGTGGTGGCCGATTACAAAGGCGGAAAACAAGGAGTAATTGGTTTTCTCGTCGGCAAGGTCATGCAAGCGACCCAAGGAAAGTCCAACCCCAAAATGGTGAATGAGATTCTCAAGAAAAAGTTAGACGCTTAAGCTTTATGAGTCCCATTAATTTCGGTCCTTCCGACATCAACAATCCCCGGGGGACTCCCTTCGCCGGAATGGTTCCCGAAAGCTTCTGGCTGACCAAGGCCCTCCTCTTCGATTTCGACTGGGTGATCCGGGATTCCCGCAACCAGAATTACAACAAGGACGATTTTCCCGAAGAGACGCCCTTGGCCGCCTTGAAACTTTGTTTTCGTCTCCTGCGGGGTTTTGAAGTCCGCCTGGTTCTTACCTCCAATCGGAAACAGACCCAGGTGGTTGATGAGCTTCATCGAATGAACCTTGCCGAAGACTTCGATAACATCCGTTGTTTCGAGGATGTGACCGAACTGAAGCCCAAAACCGAGTTGCACTTATTATCCCTGGACATGATGGGGGTAAAACCCGTTCGGGCGGTGGCATTGGAAACGGACATTTTGGGGGTTCAGGCGGCCAAGGCCGCGGGGCTTTTTTGCGTAGGAACCCCCGAATTAGCGGGTCAGGCTGATATGACCCTGGATTCTTTTATCCAAAAACACCTGATTCATACCCTGGAAAACATCGACCGGAAGAAAAGGGCCCATTTAGGGATGTATCAAGGCTTCAGGCATAGCGAAACAAAATCCTGAATGGGTTTCAGGTATTGATAGGCGACGCTGGGGAAGTCGTTGTGATTGATCCCCTTGATGACCAGCCATTGCTTGGGGTTCGACGCGTCCTCGAAAACTTTCCGGCCCAACTCAATGGGAATAATCGTGTCTTTTTCGGCGTGCGTGTCCAGCAAGGGACAGGTCCGCTCAGTCACGTATTTTCCGGTCTCGAACTTGTCCCAAATCATGAAGGGAAACACCAATAGCCAGGGATAGCGCTGGCGGCTGACCGCGTAAATGGAGGGGAAAGCCCCCTCTAGAATTAAGCCGGCCGGGTGGGTTTGAGTGACCAGTTGCGCGGCGATGGAAGATCCCAATGAATGACCCCAAATGATCATTTTATTTTCAGGAATCCCCCTGGCTTTCAGCCATTGATAGGCGGCCAAGGCATCTCCGTCCACGGCTTTTTCACTTAAAGGCGCTTTATCGCTTCCGCCATAACAGCGGTAATCAAAGATCAGTGCGTCAAAACCGAAATCGTAGAAAATCTTGGAGACTTGGGCTAATTGGGAAAGGCAATCCGCGTTGCCATGGCAATAAAGAAGGACGGGGCGGGGATCTTCGTTTCGGGGATGTTCGATCCACCAACCCGTCAGGGTGACCCCGTCGAATGAAGGAAAGGAAACATCCTTGTAGTTTTTCAGTCCGAATTTGGCCGGGGTGGCGCCATTTAAAGGAACCGGATGGAAAACCAAACGGTTTTGAAAGGCGACGAAAAGACCGACAATAGTTAAATAAGCCAGAATGACTGGAATAAGGAAGATTTTGAATTGTTTCATAAAGTCCTCGTACGGTTTGGTTTATTTGTCTTGAGCGTTTTATTTGGCCCAAAGCTTTCGCAAGGTTTGTGCGGCGAGCTTGGGTTTTCGGCCCCGGGTGAAGACTCCTTTGTAGTTCATGCCGTTGGGCCGGTGAGTGGCCTGGGCTGTTCTAAAATCATTCAGGTTCCAAACATGGGCTCCGGAAATATAGGCCTTTTGACCAATGACCGTCAGGTACCTTTTAATCATGTCCAACTGGTATTCTTCACTGAACATCGCGGGTGGATGGGCGTGGCTTCCAGGAATGGCATCCGCGCCGAATTCAGTCACCAGCAACGGCTTCTTGAATTTTCGGTGGATGGCGTCCAAATCCTTGGAAAGTCGCGGGATCGCCTTGTCCAAATCTCCTGGTTCACTGTACCAGCCGAAATAGCGGTTTACGCAAACCGCGTCGAGAAACTTAAAAGATTCCTCGGCGGCTCCCAGATAGCTGACAAGTGTTACGGGGCGGGTTGGGTCCAAACTTCGGGCCAGCTGGGTTAGGTTTTTAAAAAAGGCCACGGCACCCGGACGTTTGGAATGGGGTTCATTGGCCAGGCTCCACATCACCACGCTGGGGTGGTTCTTGTCGCGTTCCACCATTTCCCGGGTGTACTGGCGGCAAAGCTGGAGGCGTTTCTTAAGACCTTCTTTTTTGAAGAATAATCCCACGGCGGGAGTCTCATCTATGACGAGAAAGCCCAACCGGTCGGCCATTTCCAAGTCCTGATCGCTATAGGGGTAATGACTTGTCCTAAAAGAGTTGGCGTGAATCCATTTTAAATTTGCGTAATCTTTTTTGAGCGCGGCCGCCGGCAGATAGCGGCCGGTTCCGGGATAATCCTCGTGGCGGCCAAAGCCTTTTAGGAAGACGGGTTTCCCGTTGAGCAGAAGGCGGGTTCCCTTGGTTGAAATAGTCCGGATGCCAACCGGCATTTTTATTTGATCCACCGTTTGGCCATTCCTCTTAAGTTCCAATTTTAAACCATAAAGGTTGGGTGAGCCGGGCGCCCAAAGTTTAGCTTCCGGAACGGTCAGGAGGATTTCCGATGAACCGGAGCCCAACGGGCTTCCCGCGGAAGTCGTCCATCCGAAACCTCTCAGCGATACATGGAGGGCGGCGTCTTTCGCGGCGTTCGTCCCAACCCTAACCTGGACCTTCCCGCTTTTACCCTGGATATCCGTGGTAAGAGAAACCTCTTGGATGGATTCCTCGGGGGTGGTAAACAACATCACAGGCCGTTGAATTCCGCAATAGGGGAAGAAATCAAAGGAAGCGGGCGGGTTGAAGCTGTTGGCAAAGGCGTCTTTGGGATCGAAGACCACATTGCCCGGAGGCACCCTTTCCGGTTTTAAAAGACCCTCCACCCGGACCACCAAGCGGTTGTTTGTTTTCTTCAAGTGGGGGGTAACTTCAAACACGAAAGGAAGATGCCCCCCCTCGTGGGAGCCCAATGGGACGCCGTTGAGCCAGACTTGAGAAAAGTAATTGATGGAATCAAACCTTAAAAAGGTTTTTTTATTCCGCTGACGCCATGGAAAATACTTCTGGTACCAGGCGGGACCCAGATAATTGAACAAATCGGGGAATACCTCATTCCAACTGGCGGGTACGCGGATGGTTCGTCCTTGAGCCAGCCCCCGGAACCAGCCTCTTTTCAGACCCTGATCCGGGGGGTCTTCCTTGAAATCCCAGGAACCCGATAAGCTTTGAACCCGGCGGTAAAGGTTAGATTGGGGATAGATCATTTTTTCTTTTTCGCCTGAGGGTATTTGCTTTCGTAGGGGTTGATCATGTTTCTATAAGAGGGATTTTTCCAAAGGTTTTTCTTGTTTTTGGAATTATTTTTAGGCTTGGTCGTCTTTCGCTTCATGCTCTCTCCTAAAAAAGAGTCGCCGATAGGCTGATTGCGCCCGTAACCGTGATCGCGGAGAAGAGGGTTGTCAGGAAAACGAGGTCTGCCGTGAAAGCGGGTTCCTTATCATATTCAATGGCAAAAAGGACCGTGGCGACGGCCGTGGGGAAGGAACTGGAAACAAAGAGAACCCGGGCCAGCATTCCCTGAATGCCCAACAGATGAATCAGGCCAAAAGCCAATAGCGGACAAAAAAGCAGGCGGGCAGAGACGGCTATCCAGATTTCCCTTGAGTGTTTCAAGGAAATGCCTCCCTGCCCCAACTGGGCCCCCAGGGTGAGAAGGGCAATGGGCAACATGCCTTGCGATGTCCATTCCAAAGGGGTCATCAGAGGGGAGGGCAATTGAAAGTTCATCGCCCGGATCAGCAAGGCCGCGGCCAAGGCGTAAAGAATCGGCAGTCTTAAGATGATATTAAGCCCCTTGCGCCACTGGCTCCAGCCCCCCGCGATAAGGATGCCAAAGGTGTAGGTCAGGACGTTCATGGCCGTGATGGTGATCACCTGGATAGCCACCCCTTTCCCCTGGTAAGCCAGTTGCACCACGGGGATACCGTAATTGGCGGAGTTGAAGATGATGACGCCCAAGGTGGAGGCGGCGGCCAGGTCGGGGGAAAATTTCAGCCAGCGGGTCAAGGCCGCCATGGCCAAGAAGGTAGCGCAAGCCAAGAGAATGTTGAAAAGGATCGTGTCGGCCATTTCCTTGGCGCCGGGTTTGAAAATCAGAAGGCTGTAAAACATGAAAACGGGGATGAAAATATAAAAGTTGAGTTTGGAAAGGGAACCCAGATCCAACTTGAAGTTTTTCGCAAGCAGGTAGCCCAGGGCCAGGACGAGAAAAATGGGGAAGATGACATTGTAGGCAATGTTAAGAAACAAGAGGTCTCCGGGAAATAGCCTTTGAGAGAAGCCTATTTTACAAGAGGCCCGAATTGAAACGGGAAACATTTATTTTCAAAATTTTCCGTTTCCTAAGTTATACTTTGATTCCGAGATGAATCCATTCACCCTTTTAACCAACCTCACTAATCCCCGGGCTATTTTCCGCACGGCCAGGTCAAATTCCTGATGGCTGAAAAAAAACGCCACCATTTTCTGGTGGTTTTTCTTACCGGAAGTCTAAGCCTCCTAATCGGGCTTTCCCTCATCCCCACGGGCGCGAATCGGGATATTTTAGGTGAGGCGGGCTCGGATCTTGCCTATTTACTTTATTTTGGTTTTGGCTTTTGGGCTTGTCTGGTTCCCTTTTTCCTGGCCCGTTTCGCTTATAGCCGCTATCGCAATCAACCCCTGGTGGAACCTGGTCTTAAGTTATTGGGACTGATTTTGTCCTTGGTTTCCCTGGACGCCATGACCCGGGTTATTTGGCCCAATTCTCAAATGTTTTCCGCCTCCCAAATGCGTGAAGGGGTTGAATGGAGCGGTTGGCTGGGGATAAAGGTGGGGGACCAGATGGAGGCGATTTTCAGCCGGCCGGGAACCGTCATTATTTCCCTGATTACCCTCGTGTTGGCGGCCTGGCTTCTGGAAAAAGAAGAACACCTGGTCAAGGCCGCGAAGAGTTTTATCGAGGGCTTTCAAAAGGGAACGGGTTGGTTCCAAGAGAATGGTTTCGAAGCTTTCGTATTGATCCATGAGAAAGTCTTGAAGACTTTCTCGGATTGGAAGGACCGCCAAAGGGAAAAAAAGATAGGGGATGAAGCCCGCAAAAAGCTGGACAGAGGCGATAAAGGGGTTTCCGAAGAACCCAGGGGAAAAAGGGTATCCCCGGACCCCTCTACTGCCCCGGAAGTGGCCTCCATTCCAACGGCGGCGAAAACCTTAAAACCCTCAAGATCAGCGGTTAAATCCAGGGCCCTTTTTACCGGTGAGGCCGAAGAATCCCGTCTGCCCTACACGCCAGAGGAAGATGTGGTTGCCGCCGCCATGGCCGAGGCCAAGGGGGGAGATCCCATGACCTTGAAACAAAAAATGGAAGCGGCCAGTATCGAAATGGTTGAGGAAGAGGAAGAGGCGGAAGAAGAAAAGAAACCCGCCCGCATCGTTCGTCAATGGCAATTGCCGCCGGCCCACATCCTGAAGACCTTGGACGATTCCAAGGATAAGCCCATGGATAACTTCGAGGGCATCAGCCGCACGATCAAGGAAAGCCTGACCAATTTTGGGGTGGACGCCAATGTGGTGGGGGTCAATCCCGGGCCGACCGTGACCCAGTATGAAATCCAACTGGCCGCCGGGGTGAAGATCAACCGGATCGCTTCCCTGGCCGACGATCTGGCCCTAGCCTTGAAATGCGGCCAAGTCCGGGTGGTCGCGCCCATTCCGGGCAAGGCGACGGTCGGGATTGAGGTGCCGAACCTCAAGGGCCGGATCGTGACCTTGAAGGAACTCATCGCCCAAGAAGCCTTTCTTTCCTCCTCCAAACAATTACTGGTGGCTTTGGGTTGCGATATAGCCGGGGAAACGGCTTTCGCCAGCATCAAGGAAATGCCGCATGTTCTGATCGCCGGTTCCACGGGTTCGGGAAAAAGCGTCTGCGTGAACACTCTCATCGCGAGTTTGATTTTCAAATATGACCCCGAACGATTACGCATGGTTTTGATTGATCCCAAGAGGGTGGAAATGAGTATTTACAAAGGCTTGCCCCATTTGGCCCTGCCGGTGGTCAACGATCCGAAGGAAGCCCACTTCGCCTTAAAGTGGCTGGTGCGGGAAATGGAAGAACGGTACGAAATGCTGGCCCACATCGGCGCGCGCGACATCGACAGCTATAACGGTAAGCTGCTTCAAAAAAGAGAAGCGGGAGAAACCGAAGTACTTCCCATGTATTACATTGTGGTATTTGTGGATGAACTGGCGGACCTGATGATGGTGGCCAAGGACCAGGTGGAAGATTCCATTACCCGGCTGGCCCAAATGGCCCGGGCGGTGGGCATCCACCTTGTGCTGGCCACCCAAAGGCCCAGTGTGGAGGTCATCACCGGGATCATCAAGGCCAACTTCCCGGCCCGCATTGCCTTCCAGGTTTTCTCCAAAGTCGACTCCCGCACTATTCTGGATATGAACGGGGCGGAAGCGCTTTTGGGCCGGGGGGACATGCTTTACCTTCCCTCGGGCGCTCCCAAACCCTTGCGGCTACAGGGGGCCTATGTTACGTTGGAAGAAATCGAGCGTTTGGTGGATTTTTGGACCTCCCAGGGCGGGCCCCAATACACCGCGGACTTGTCCGAGGCTAAATCCTCCAGGGATGCCGTCACGGAAGCTTCCGAGGACGAACTTTACGACCAGGCGATGGAAATTGTTATCAGAGCCAAACAGGCTTCCACTTCCCTGCTTCAAAGGCGCCTGAAGGTGGGTTATAGCCGGGCGGCCCGGCTTCTGGATGATATGGAATTGCGGGGGGTAGTGGGTCCCGCCGATGGCAACAAACCCCGGAAGATACTTGTTCAAATTCCGGGTGGTTCGGGCGGACCTTTGGAGGATGAGGGTGAGGAAACTCTGGATGAAAAAATTGATTAAAAAGACACCGGATGGCTGGAGGTCGGCGGCTGAAATGAAAGGCCTTTTGATTGCCTTGTTTTTTCTCGTGTTTTCATCCTTACTTTGGGCGGATTCAGCCAAAGACTTGTCGGTGGATCAGGTCTCACAGAATGTCGAGCAGGCCCAGTCCGCCATCCAGGATGTCCAGATGGACCTGAAGATGGAGATGAAGGATTCCCTGTCCGGTACCCAGCAAAAGTTGACGGGAAAGGTGAAGATCAAGTCCCCGGACATGATCTATGTCCATTACACCCAGCCCTCCGAACAGTATCTTTACGCGCAGGGGGACCTGGTGCAAATGTACCAACCGGCCCAGAAGATGGTCTATCAACAACATACCGGAAAGGGCCAAAGCGCCAACGCGCCGATTTACCTGGGAGTGGGGAAAGAACTGAAAAAGTACATCCGTATCAGCCGGGTTTCTATCATTGAGAATTCGGACAGCCAGGTCGGATTGCTTTTTATTCCCCTGGTCGAGGATTCCGGTTTCGACAAAATGAAGGTCTATATCCACAAGAAGGATTGGTGGCCCTTTCGGATGGAAGTGGAGACGCCAGCCATGACGACAAAGGCTGATTTTTCAAATATTTCTTTTAACAGCGGATTGCAGGACAGCCTGTTCCTATTCACCCCGCCCAAGGACGCTCAAGTCGTGGAAGGGGCGGTTTTTTAATGCACATTGGATCGGAACTTAAAGCCGCACGGGAATCCCGGAAAATCAAGCTCGAAACCGTCTCCGAACGCACCAAGATTCCGATTAAATATTTGGAAGCCCTCGAGGAGAACCGGTTCGATATATTTCCTTCGCATACCTATGCCAAAGGGTTCATCCGCGCCTATGCCAAAGTGGTCGGAATGGACCCCATGGTATTGACACGGCAGTTCAACGCTGAGATACAGCCGGTAGAAATCCGGATCGAACCGAAAAACGCCGAGGCGGAATTGGAGAAAAACCTGGGATGGCGCCCCACGCTGGATCGGCCCCCCGTATTTCGCCGTCAAGACACCGAAGAAAGTCCCCTTAACTTGGAGATGCTGGACGAAGGATATGCCGAACCTATCCAGCATGAACCCTCGGTCATGCGCCAAAGGGCTTCGGCCTCGCGGCGAGGTAAATGGGGGGCATGGGCTGGCCGCGCGGGTTTGGGGCTGGTGATAGTCCTCCTTTTAGGAACAATGCTGTTTTACGGATCGCGGTTTTTATCTAAAATTAAATGGAGCAGCACCCCGTCCGCGACGACAACGGCCCAAACACCCGCTGATCAGCCCGTCGAGGTGGGAGACAAATACCAGCACCTTATCTTGAAGGGACTGGATAAGTCCTGGGTTTTAGTCACGATGGATGACGGCCAATCCACCTCGGAAGTGGATTTGGACCAGGGCGAGACCAAGACCTATAAGGCTTTAAAAAGTTTCAAACTCAAGCTGGGGAACGCCGGCGGCGTGCAGGTCCAATTCAATGGAAAGCCGCTGGGAATATTGGGAACCACCGGACAAGTCGTGGAGATACAATTGCCGCCAGGCTCAGGCGGTTCGGATGACGCGGATAGCGGGACATAATAACCCAATTACAAATTCAAAACTCAAAAATGAAGGGGGCCGTCCATGGCTGATACCTACTCCTTTGACGTGGTTTCGGAGGTCGACCTGCAGGAAGTGGACAACGCGGTCAACCAGTCCATGAAGGAAATTACCCAGCGTTACGACTTCAAGGGAAGCATCAGTAAGGTCACGCTCAACAAGGCTGCCAAGGAATTGGAGATCGTTTCGGACGATGAGAACCGGCTTCGGGCGGTGGTGGACGTTCTCAAAGGAAAATTCATTAAACGCAATATATCCCCCAAGGCCTTGGACTTTCAAAAAGCCGATGCGGCCTTCAGCGGCACGGTGAACCAAAAGGTGAAGATTATCAGCGGGATGCCGATGGAAGACTGCAAGGACATCGTCAAGCGGATCAAGGATTCCAAACTGAAGGTTCAGGCTTCCATAGTTGATGAAAAGGTGAGAATTTCGGGGAAATCCAAGGACGACCTTCAGGGGGCCATGCAGTTGTTAAAATCGGCGACCGATATCAAGGTGGCCCTCCAGTTCAACAATTACCGTTAATTCCGGGAGTCTTGGTGCCAAAAGAGAAAATTTACCCCCCCCATTCCGACTGTTTTAGCTCGGCATGGAAGACTTGTTTCTCGCTCTGGCCGCTTTTCCCGGTTCAACTTGGTTTTATTATTCTCCAATATGTCACTTTGTTTTTTTGCGTCCTTCTGCTGGTGGGGCCCTTTCTTCAACAGGACTGGTCCCAGATGGAAGATGGCTTCAAGGACCCGAAGAATTTTGACTGGACCTCGGTGGGTTCGGACGCGGCGTCTTATTTTTTAAACGCCAATTGGATTTTGATTTTTCTGGGGGTCGTGGCCCTTTATCTGCTTTGGTGGAGCCTTCTTTCGGCGTTCTCCGACGGCGGCGTTTATCGAACTTTCTGGCAGTACTTTCGGAACGGCGAAAAATTCTCCCTTAGGGAGTTTTTTAAGAACGGGGCGAAGTTCCTCCTTCCCATCCTGTTCTTGCAAAGCCTGCTTTTGATGATCACCCTTGCCTTGATCCTGGGGATACTCATTTTTATCGCTATCGTGGCGGTCATTCTGGGCGTTTTATTGGTCCATTCTCCTTGGATTGGAATCCTCCTTATATTGGTTGGAATTCCAATGATCCTCATAAGTTGTCTTTTTTTCATGGCTTTCGGGGCCTTTATTTTCCTTTGGAAGGCTGAAATTACCAGGACCAATGAAGGCGGGCTGGGCTGGTCGGGGGCCTCGAAAACCGCGTGGGATTCCCTGTGGGAAGCGGGCCGAAGATTCCGGGAGGGGCGGTGGCGTATCGGTATCGGGCTCACGGTGGCTTTCCTGGTTTACGCCATCGTAAGCTTTGTTCTGCGCTTTTTCCTGGAACTGATGGGACACCTTCCTTATATCGGATTCTTTTTTGACCTGGTAGACCTTGTCGCCGCCGTCAGTTTGACCGTTTTGTTCATGAGTTATATGCCCGCCCTGTCGACGGCTTATCTTTTGGAAGAGGAAATGTCCTAAGTGCAGTCGATTCCCGTCCGTGGTTTTGTCCTCTCCGCTCATCCCTATGCCGAAGCCGACAAGATCGCCCAACTTTATACGCTTCAACTGGGGCGGGTGCGGGCCATTGTCAAGGGAGTCCGCAAGCCTAAGAGTAAATTGACTTCCGCGTTGGAACTGTTCACCGAATCCAGTTTCTCGCTCCATAAGAGGGCATCGGGGGATCTTTACGTGCTGGGTCAGGCAAAGCTTTTGAACGGCTACGCGGAGTTAAAAAAGGACCTGGCGGGAATCACGGCCTTACAGCTGCTGGCGGATATTTTGATTCAAGCGATCCACGATACCGAGCCAAACCCCGAGGTTTATACATTGTTAAAAGAAACTTTGGCCGCCATGAGGGAAAAATCCGTTTCCCAGGAGCTATTCTTGACCGCTTTTTGCGTCAAGTTTCTCGAATGTTCCGGTTATCCCCTGGAATTGTCTTCTTGCGCCGAATGCGAATCATCCCTGGAAAGAAAAAAAGTTTATCTCATACCCCACCGAGGCGGGGCCTTGTGCGAAAGCTGCTGCCCCTCGGGCCCGCTGAGTTTGAAAATTTCGCCATCGGGATTGGAAGTCCTGAAAAAATTGAAAAGCCTGTCCCTTGAGAAAGTCCATATATTGAAGTTGAAGCCGGTTTTTTTGAGGGAACTCTTCCTCGTCGTCCTCCAATATTTGGAACGCACGATTGAAAGGCCCTTCAAGACGGTGGAGTACTATCTTAAAGTCATTCCCGTGCGGTCATGATCGTCATTCTGATGGGGGTTTCGGGATCCGGGAAAACAACCATTGGACGTAAATTAGCCCAGGACTTGAAGGGGCCTTTTTATGACGCGGACAACTACCATTCCCCGGCTAATCGGGAGAAGATGGGTTGCGGAATCCCCCTGACCGACGAGGATCGGATTTCCTGGCTTCAAATTCTTCACGACGAGATGAAAATTTGGGACGCGGAAAACTCCCGGACTTTTTTAGCCTGTTCCGCCTTGAAACAAAAATACCGGGATCAATTGTCCGAAGGCCTTGCCGTTCAATGGGTTTACTTGAAAGGGGATAAAGAGGTCTTGCGACAGAGGCTTCAAGGCCGAAAAGATCATTTTGCCGGACCCCAATTGTTGGAAAGCCAGATGGAGGCCTTAGAAGAACCTTCAAACGCTCTGCTGGTTGATATTCGAAAAGAACCCGATACTATCGTGAAGCAACTGGTTGAAGCATTGAAAGGAATCTCATGATCGCCTCCGAAGGCAGCTGGAAATGGGTGCTATCGATTTTTATCGCCATTATTTTGGTTGTCATTTGTTGTTATCCCCACGAAGTTCTTTTTGTTTTGACTTTTATCTGGGATTTGATCGTCCTAAATGTTCGCCCCTTAATTGAGGAAATAACCCAATTTATTTCAGAACATTGGCATTCCTAAAAGCCCCTCTTGGCGAAAATGTCGGCTAGAAACCACTCAAAAATCAAAAAAGCTTGATTTGAAAGGAGTTTTGCCTATACTTGACTTTCTTGTCAAGATTGCGCAAAGTGAAGTTGTTAAGGGTTTTGCTTGAATTTAAGGAGATGGAAATGAAGTTCTCGTCCACGGAGGAATATGGCCTTCGCTGTATGTTGCAAATGGCCAAGAAGGGCGCCAAAGGGACCACCACCATTATGGAATTATCCCAAAAAGAGGACCTGACTCCCGCCCACGTGGCCAAGATCATGGGGATACTTCGAAAGGGTGGATTGGTCCAAAGTCTAAGAGGCCAAAGCGGAGGTTACCAGCTTTCCAAGGCTCCCCAGGATATTAACGTCAACGAAGTCTTGGAGGCTTTGGGAGGCAAATTTTTCTCACGCGAGGAATATTGCTCATCGCCTTCCCGGGAGCATGAAACCTGTATCCATACCTTGGATTGTTCTATCCGATCCCTTTGGACCGGCCTTTCCCTGGCTATGACCAGTTATCTGATGAAGTGCAAACTTTCCGATTTGGTGGCGACCGAACCGGAAATGGAAAAATGGATCAGCCAAAAAACATCACATGCTTTTGTTCCAGCGGCCCACCGGGTTGTTGAAGCTCCAAAGTCCTGAGGAAAAAGAAATGAAACCTAAAACACAAGAATTACCCGTCGAGAAGGTCACCCAGGAAGAATATAAATATGGGTTTATCACCGATATCGAAGCGGATTCGGCCCCGCCGGGCTTGAACGAAGACATCATCCGTTTCATTTCCAAGAAAAAAAATGAGCCGCCCTTTCTTTTGGAATGGCGCCTGAAGTGCTATCGGCATTGGACCAAAATGAAGGAGCCCGATTGGCAGAATGTCCATTACCCCGCCATCAACTACCAGGACATCATTTATTACTCCGCCCCCAAGCAGGGGCCCAAGAGCCTCAACGAGGTGGACCCGGAGATCCTCAAGATGTTCGACAAGCTTGGAGTGCCCCTTGCAGGAAAGGGAAGTTCTGGCCGGGGTGGCGGTGGACGCGGTCATGGACAGCGTCTCGGTGGGAACAACCTTCAAGAAAAAACTGGGTGAGTTGGGAATCATCTTCTGCTCCTTTTCGGAGGCGGTACAGGAACATCCGGAACTGGTTCAAAAATATCTGGGTACGGTGGTGCCTTATAACGACAACTTTTTCGCGGCCTTGAACAGCGCGGTCTTTACCGACGGGTCCTTCTGCTATGTGCCCAAGGGTGTCCGCTGCCCCATGGAACTTTCCACTTATTTCCGCATCAACGCGGCCAAGACGGGTCAGTTCGAACGCACGCTCCTGATCGCCGACGCGGGCGCCTATGTCAGCTACCTGGAGGGTTGCACGGCCCCCATGCGGGACGAAAACCAATTGCACGCGGCGGTGGTGGAACTGATCGCCTTGGACAACGCCGAGATCAAATATTCCACCGTTCAAAACTGGTATCCGGGCGACAAAACGGGAAGGGCGGGGTCTACAACTTCGTCACCAAGCGCGGAGCCTGCCGGGGGGTAATTCCAAAATTTCCTGGACCCAGGTGGAAACGGGCTCGGCCATCACCTGGAAATACCCCAGTTGTATCCTGCAGGGGGACAATTCGGTGGGCGAATTCTACTCGGTGGCGGTGGCCAACAATTACCAGCAGGCCGATACGGGCACCAAGATGATCCACGTGGGAAAAAACACCAAAAGCACCATCATTTCCAAGGGAATTTCGGCGGGCCACGGGCAAAACACCTACCGGGGCCTGGTGCGCATCCAGCCGGCGGCCGAGAACGCCCAAAACTACACCCAGTGCGACTCGCTTCTCATGGGTGACAAGTGCGGGGCCCATACGGTGCCTTATATCGAAGTGAAGAACAACAGCTCCAAGGTGGGCCATGAGGCTTCCACCTCCAAGATCAGCGAGGACCAGGTTTTTTACTGCCGCCAGCGGGGCCTTTCCAGCGAGGACGCGGTGAACCTTATCGTGAATGGGTTTCTGCAAGGAAGTTTTCCGCAAACTTCCCATGGAATTCGCGGTGGAAGCGCAGAAACTCTTGGGCGTCAGTCTGGAAGGAAGTGTGGGATAAAGGAATCAAGCAACCGCCGATTGGAGGGACACGGATCAAAATATAAGGAATGAAAATGTTAGAAATCAAAAACCTGCAAGCAAGAGTTGAAGAAAAGGAAATTCTCAAGGGGATCAACCTGACGGTGAAGCCCGGAGAAGTGCACGCCATCATGGGGCCCAACGGTTCGGGTAAAAGCACCCTGGCCCACGTCTTGGCGGGCCGGGAAGGTTATCAAATCACCGGCGGGGAAGTCCTCTTTGAGGGGAAAGACCTCCTTGCCCTATCGCCGGAAGACAGGGCCCGGGCCGGAGTATTCCTGGCTTTCCAATATCCGGTGGAAATCCCCGGAGTGAACAATACCTATTTCCTGAAAGCGGCTTTGAACGCCATCCGCAAGTCCAAGGGCATGGAAGAACTGGACGCCATGGACTTTCTCGACCTGGTGAAGGCCAAACTGAAACCCCTCAAGATGGACGAGACCATGCTGCAACGCGCGGTGAACGAGGGCTTTTCGGGCGGCGAAAAGAAGAAGAATGAGATTCTCCAGATGGCGGTCTTGGAACCCAAACTGGCGATTTTGGACGAGACCGATTCGGGACTGGATATCGACGCTTTGAAAGTGGTGGCCGACGGGGTTAACGCCCTCAAGAACAAAGACCGGTCCTTCCTTTTGGTGACCCATTACCAGCGTCTATTGGATTACATCGTTCCGGACAAGGTCCATGTTTTGGCCCAGGGCCGCATCGTGAAGTCGGGCGGCAAGGAACTGGCCCTGGAATTGGAAGAAAAGGGCTATGGCTGGATTACCGGAATCGAAAAGAAAGAAGCGGCCATCGGATGAACGCCATGGAAGTTAAAAATTCATATCTGGCGACTTTTTCCGATTGGGAAAAGACCGCCCTCACCAAAGACCCTTTCTGGATTCAAGAGACCCGGGAGAAGGCCCTTGGCCCTTATTGACAAGAAAGGATTTCCTGATTCGACGGATGAATCTTGGAAATACGCGCCGTTGGATTCCTTTTACCAGATTCCCTTTGACCTGACGGCCAGACAAGCCTTCCAAGGAAGCGGTGGTCGCCGAGCTCAAAGTCCGACGGATTTGACGTCGACAAGGCCGATTTGATGGTTTTCGTGAACGGGCATTTCTCCAGGACCCTTTCCCATCTGAGCGAACCGCCCCTAGGGGTCAAGCTTCGAAGTCTTATCGAAAGCCTGTCCGACGGCCCCTTGAAACGCTACTTTGGGCATATTCTGTCCCCGGAAAACCACCCCTTTGTGGCCTTGAATTACGCCTATTTCACCGACGGGCTTTTCCTGCATGTCGCCCGGGGAAAAGCTCCTCAAGACCCTTGCATGTCGTCTACCTTTCCAGTAATTCGGGCAAAGCCGACCCAATCCCATATCCGCAACCTTATCCTGATGGAAGAGGATTGCCAGGCGAAGGTCATCGAGCATTATTGGGGCAATAATTTGAGTCCTTATTTCACCAACGCCGTCACGAAAGTTTCCCTTGCCCATGGCGCTTTCCTGGAACACACCAAGATCCAACAAGAAAGCGACTTGGCTTACCACATCGGAGTCTTGGCGGCCCAGCAAAATGAGGGCAGCCGTCTGGTATCCCGGATTTTTTCCCTGGGCGGCGCTGTGGGCGCAGCGAAGTGGAAACGGTCCTGTCCGAGAAGAAGGCCGAGTGCCTATTGGAAGGCTTGGCCCTTTCCACCGGCAAGCAAAACCTGGATATCCACACCTTCGTGGACCATCTTTCGCCCTCCTGTAAAAGCGAACAAGTCTTCAAGGCTGTTGCGGATAAAAAGGCCACCGCCATTTTTGACGGCCGGGTCCTGGTGCGGGAAAACGCCCAAAAGACCGATGCCCGACAGTCCAACAAAAACCTGGAACTTTCCAGGGAAGCCAGAGATCTTATTCCAAGCCTCAACTCCAAATTTACGCGGATGACGTGAAATGTTCCCATGGTTCGGCGACGGGACAGTTGGACCAGGAAGCCCTTTTTTATTTCCAATCCCGGGGGATCAATCGGGAAGAAGCCAAGCGCACCCTGGTCAACGCTTTCGCGGGCGAAATGGTGGACCGGCTCTCCGACGATTATCTTAAACCCCTATTCGCCGGATGGTCGGGGAATGGATGGAGGGAAAGACATGAAAACAAAGACACCCCCTCGACAAAAAGATAAAACCGGAAATCGGACTTTTGAATGTGGAAAAAATCCGCAAGGATTTTCCTATCCTCAAGGAAAAGGTCCATGGGAAACAGCTGGTTTATTTGGATAACGCCGCCACCACCCAAAAACCCCTTTGGGTCATCGAAGCCCTGGACGATTATTACCGCGAATACAATTCCAATATTCACCGGGGCCTGCATTTATTGAGCGAAAAGGCCACCGCGGCTTACGAAGGAGCAAGAATCAAAATTCAAAAATTCCTAAATGCCGCCGATTCCCGGGAAATCATCTTTACCCGGGGCGCCACGGAGGGAATCAATCTGGTGGCCCAGACCTGGGGCCGAAAAAACATAGGGGCCGGCGGACGAAATCATCGTGACCCACATGGAACATCATTCCAACATCGTTCCCTGGCAGATGCTTTGCGAAGAAAAGGGCGCTCTTTTGAAGGTGGCCCCCATCAACGATGCGGGCGAATTGATCCTTGCGGAACTTTGGAAACTCTTCACCCCTAAAACCAAATTGTTGGCCCTAACCCATGTTTCCAACGCTTTGGGCACGGTTAATCCCATCGCTGAAATCGTCAAGACGGCCCACGAAAAAGGGGTCAAGGTGCTGGTGGATGGGGCCCAGGCCGTTCCGCATCAGGGGGTTGATGTTCAACAACTGGATTGCGATTTTTACGTTTTCTCTGGACATAAAATTTATGGACCCACGGGAATCGGGGTATTGTACGGAAAGTATTCCCTTTTGGATTCGATGCCGCCTTATCAGGGTGGGGGAGACATGATTTCCTCGGTCACCTTTGAGAAGACCTCCTATAAGAAGCCGCCCCACAAATTCGAGGCGGGTACGCCGCATATCGCCGGAGTCATTGGCCTGGGCTCGGCTCTGGATTATGTTTCGAAGATCGGCCTGAATACCATTTCCGCCCATGAACGGGATTTGCTCGTTTATGGGACTCAAAAACTCCAGGAAATTCCCGGCCTTCGGCTGGTGGGAACGGCCAGGCATAAAGCGGGCGTGCTTTCCTTCACCCTGGGTGAAATTCATCCGCACGACATCGGCACCATCCTGGACCGGCAGGGAGTTGCCATCCGGGCTGGACATCATTGCGCCCAACCGGTCATGGATCGATATCAAATCCCCGCCACCGCCAGGGCTTCCTTCGCCCTTTATAACACCCGTCATGAAATCGACCTATTGGCCAAGGCGGTGCGAAAAGTCATGGAGGTTTTTAAGTAATGTCCGATTTCAGCGATCTTTATCAGGATTTAATTCTGGATCACCAGAAAAATCCGCGTAATTTCGGGGATTTATCCGATGCCAATCATCATGCGGATGGCTTTAACCCCCTGTGTGGAGACAAGATTGCCTTGGACCTTAAGGTGAACGGTGAAGGCGTTATTGAGGACCTGAAATTCAAGGGTTCGGGATGCGCCATTTCAAAGGCATCGGCTTCCATGATGACGATGGCCTTGAAGGGAAAGAAAACCGCCGAGGCCGAGAAGATCTTCAACCAGTTCCACGACATGGTCATGGGCAAGGAAGAAAAGGTTCCGGCCGACCTGGGTAAACTAAAGGTATTCGCGGGAGTCCGGGATTATCCCGCCCGTGTCAAATGCGCCAGTTTAGCCTGGCACACCCTGGAAGCGGCTCTTCATGACGAGAAATCCGTGGTATCCACGGATGACGGGGTGGATCCATGAGTCAAGAACTAGTGACGGTCACCAAGGACGCCAAGGCCATTACCATCCCTTATGGAACGGAAACGCTGCTGTTTAAGGATGAGAAGGTTTATATCACCCAAACTTTAGGGGGCAGTTTCACCGTTCAAAGGGACAACGGCCAATTGGTGCGTATTGATGGGCGCGACGCGGACGCGTTGGGCAAGGAAATCCCCGCAGAAGCCAAGGTATTCAAGATTGAATATGGCGACGAAACACCACGGGACGAAAAGGAAGTGGAAAAGGACGTTTGGACTCAGCTCAAAACCTGCTACGACCCCGAGATTCCGGTGGATATCGTTGAATTGGGACTCATCTATAGCTGCAAGATCAGCTCCCACCCGAAAGGCGGGAAAAAAGTTGATGTCGTCATGACCTTAACTGCGCCGGGTTGCGGCATGTCCACGGTGCTGAAAACCGAGATCGAGCAAAAGCTCAGCCGGATCCAAGGGGTCAAGGAAGCTTATGTCGAAGTCACCTTCGAGCCCCCCTGGAACCAATCCCTTATGACCGAAGCCGCCCGGCTTCAATTGGGAATGATGTAAAGTTTTTTAGACTGGTTCCCGCATCGTTAAAATCGAATCCTTCCGTCCAAAAAAATAAGGAAAAGGCACAACCCATTCTTGAATAAAAAGTGTGGGAACTTTTCGCCCTTCTCTTATAGAATAAATCCGCTTTCGTTGCCCATCCCAAGTGCGGGGTTATGAATGTCCTCTTTTAATTGGAAATCGTTATTGCGTTTTATTGTCGTGAAATCATTGGGGGTTGTTTTAGCCATTGTTTTCTTTTTTATAGCGGTGCTTTTCCTGGCCTATCCATTGATCTCCTTGGTCACGGGCCAGGGCGGGAAGGACGCCAAAGTGTCCGCTGTTTTTAACCACATTGGAAAATTGAAAACCGGTTGTCGAGTCGGAGGCTTATTCCAAGTCAACGTTGATAACCAAAACTCTTCAGCGCCCAAAAAGAAGGGGCTCCCAACTCGAAATCTTCAATGACAAAATCTATTGCCTCTATCCTGCCTGGCCGGACCAATTGGAGCCCCAAAACGGGGATGCCATCCAGGTTTGGCCTGCTAAGAAACCCCTTTGGGGGCGCCTTTAACCGACGGATGGGGCTGGTTTATTTTGGGAACGATCTTTGTGGTTGGCATCGTTCTTCTGGAATTTTCTTTCCTCGCCTTAACGGTTTCTTAATCCTCTAAAAACGTATTCAGAAAAAATTAAAAAGTTTTCAAAAGTTGGCTTTTCAGTAATATGAGTGCCTTCTGAGGGTCCATCCCCGGAAGGAAGTAAAATTTTATTTAGAGGTTGTCGAAATGGCTCAAGGAACCGTGAAGTGGTTTAAGAACGAAAAGGGTTTTGGTTTTATCTCCCAGGATGGCGGCGAGGATGTATTCGTGCATTACTCGTCCATTCAGAACGATGGCTTCAAGACTTTAAACGAGGGGGACCGCGTTGAATTCGAAGTCACCCAAGGCCAGAAGGGTCTGAAGGCTGAAAACGTCCGCAAGATCTAAACGATTTAGCCAAGGTTGTTAAGCCCTCGAGTTTTCGGGGGCTTTTTTTTTGCCTTTTGCCCCACGATTTACCCGGACCGGCCCTTTTACCCGCTGAAATGATTTTAAACCTCCTCTTTTATCCCGTTTTTAGCTTGCGAATAAGGTGTAAATCCCGTATTTTTTTCAAACCGACCCAGATTTCCGTAACAGGACCCTAATGGCGCTTTCATTTCAGGAACTCATCTTTACCCTTAACCAATATTGGAGCCACCAGGGTTGCGTCGTCCAACAGCCTTACGACCTGGAAAAGGGAGCCGGCACCTTCAATCCCGCCACTTTCTTCCGTGTCTTGGGCCCCGAACCTTACCACGTGGCCTATGTGGACCCCTGCCGCCGGCCCAAGGACGGCCGTTACGGCGAAAACCCCAACCGCATGCAGCATTACTACCAGTACCAGATCATCCTGAAACCTTCGCCTGAAAACATGGTGGAGCTTTACCTGGAAAGTCTTGAACAGATCGGCATCCGTCAGGATGAGCATGACATCCGTTTCGTGGAGGACGATTGGGAATCGCCCACCCTGGGGGCTTCCGGTTTGGGCTGGCAGGTCTGGATGGACGGCATTGAGATCACCCAGTTCACCTTTTTCCAGACGACCGGCGGGCTTGGAACTGAAGCCCGTTTCCGGGGAAATCACCTTCGGGCTTGAGCGTATCGCCACCGTCATCCAGGGCGTGGACAGCGTCTGGGATTTGAATTATGGCGGCAAGGGTATTACTTACCGGGATATTTTCCTTCAAAGCGAAAAACAGTTCTCGGCTTTCAATTTCGAGCACGCCAATACCAAAATGCTCCTGAGGCATTTCAAGGATTATGAAGGCGAAGTGCGGCGCCTTTTGGAACTCCAACTAACCGCCCCGGCTTATGATTACGTCATCAAGGCGTCCCATACCTTCAATCTTGTTGGATGCCCGAGGGGCCATATCGGTGGCTGAACGCACGAATTACATTGCCAGGGTTCGGGGAATGGCCAGGGCGGTTGCCACGGCTTACGTGAAAGAAAGGGAAGAACTGGGATTTCCGCTAATTCGTAAATCTTAGGATTCAAAATTAAGAATTGGGGTTTTGGATGATCCTGAAGGACGCCGTACTTGAGATTGGATGCGAGGAACTCCCTTCCTCCTATATCCGCCCGGCCATCGATCAGATGGTTGCGGCGGCGGAAGCTTCCTTGCGTGACCACCGCATTTCCTATCAGCATCTCTATACCTATTACACGCCCCGGCGGCTGACCCTTTTCTTCAAGGGGTTGCCCGAAATGCAGCAGGATTCGAGCAAGGAAGTCACGGGTCCGCTGGTATCGGTGGCTTTCGACGAGCACGGCCTGCCGACCCGGGCGGGCGAGGGTTTTGCCAAGGCCCAGGGTGTTTCCGCGGCCTCTTTAAAACGAAAAATGACTCCCAAGGGCGAGGTAGTGGTGGCTATCAAGAAGGGCGGCGGACGGCTTACTTCCGAGATCATGGCCGAGGTTTTTCCCGAAGTGATCAAGAAAATCCGGTTCCCCAAAGTCCAGCGCTGGGGTAACGGAGATTTCCTCTTCGCCCGGCCTATCCGGTGGATTTGTTCGGTCTTTTCCAGGGCTGTGATTCCCTTTGAAATCGCGGGGCTTTACAGCAGCCGGGAAACAAGAGGTTTGAGGGCCCTGAAACAAGGACCCTTGGACGTGGTTGAAGCCAGCGATTACCTGGAAGTTTTAAGACAGGGCGGCGTCATTGCGGCGCCCGACGAGCGCCGGCAATCCATTTGGAACAAGATTCAGCAGGCGGCTGCGGAGAAAAACACCACGGTTATTCCCGATCCCGAGCTCTTGGATGATGTGAACAATTTAATCGAATCCCCCGACGTCGTCATGGGTTCTTTCGACCCCCAGTATTTGGACCTGCCTGAACAAGTCATTGTGACGGCCATGCGGGAACACCAGAAGTATTTCGCGGTCCGCGATTCCCAGGGAAACCTGGCTCCTTATTTTATAAGCGTCATCAACGGCACTCCCCGGGACAAGTCGGTTGTGATCCGGTCCAACGAGTCCACCCTTAAGGCCCGTCTGGAAGATGCCAAATTCTTCGTGGCGGAAGATATGAAGCTTCCCCTCCAAGCCTGGGGGGATAAGCTTTCCGGAATTACCTGGCTGGAAGGCATGGGAACCATGGCCGATAAATCGGTAAGGCTGGCATCCCTGGTCAAAAAACTCGGACCCCTTTGCGGTTTGTCGAAAGAAAAAGTTAAGGACGCGGAGGAAGCGGCACTTCTGTGCAAGGCCGACCTGGCCACGAACATCATCCGCGAAAAAGAATTCAACAGTCTGCAGGGTGTTATGGGAGGGATTTACGCCGCCAAGCAGGGCAGACCCGAGGTCGGGGAAGCCATCCAATTCCATTATTACCCCCGTTTTTCAGGAGACAAGCTGCCCGCCTCGGGCCCGGCCGCCCTTTTAAGCATGGCGGATAAACTGGATACCATCGTGGGATGTTTCAAAGCGGGACTTATCCCCAGCGGCTCTCAAGATCCCTTTGCGCTTCGGCGTCAGGCGTTGGGTGTTCTTCAAATTATCCTGGAAAACCATTACGCGGTTTCCTTGGAGGAACTGATTCAGACGGTCCAAAAACAATATGGGGGTAAAACCAAGCCGAACGAAGGCAAGGATATTCTTGAATTCCTTAAAACGAGGCTTCAAACCGTTTTGGAAACGAAAGGTCTTTCCTATGATGTTATCAATGCCGCCACGGCCACGCAGACGGCTTCCCTGATTGAAGTGGTGGCCAAAGCTGAAACGATCCAAAATAACAAGATGGACGGCGATTTCCAGAAATTGGCCACCGCGGCGGGCCGTGTCCTGCGGATCCTGCCTGAAAAGAAAGTTTCGGATAAGCTGTCCAAAGCCCTATTGAAATTCGAGGAAGAGAAGGATCTCTTTGAAAAAGTCCAGTTCGCTAAAGAACTGATTGAAAATACCGACCGCCGAAGTGAAAGTTATTATGAAGATATCATGGGCCACTTGGAAACCCTGGTCCAACCTATCCATGACTTTTTTGAGAAGGTGATGGTGATGGATAAAAACGCGAAGATCCGCAACAACCGGCTGGCCCTTCTTCGCCAGACCGCCGACCTTCTTTTGATTCTTTGCGATTTCAGAAAACTGGTCTATGCCTCTTAAACTCCCGTCCATCCATCCCGTTAAGCACCCATAAGGCTGTAAACCCCTAAAATTTCCTTGTTTTGTACGTTCCTTATTTTTAGTGCTTTCGTTGCATTCAAAAGGGGGTTTGCTACAATAAGCCCCCTTTCCGGGCCTTTTGTGAAAAACCTTTGAGTCGCGGGTCCGGACGCCCCGATGTTTTTGACAATATTCCTGTTTAACCATTTTTAGGAGGGTACAAATGCCGAAAGCCGCCAAGAAAAAGTCGCCCGCGAAGTCCAAGGGAAGCGCCAAGTCCAAAAAATTCGTTTATTTTTTTGGAAACGGAAAGGCCGAAGGCGAAGGAACCATGAAAGCGGAACTGGGCGGTAAGGGAGCTGGCCTAGCCGAAATGACCAATGCGGGTGTTCCCGTTCCCCCGGGCTTCACGATCACGACCGAAACCTGCCGGATTTATTATGAAAGCGGCAAAAAGGTTCCGGAATCCATCGACAAGGAAATGCAGGTTCATTTGGCCCGTTTGGAAAAGGCCTTGAGCAAGAAATTTGGGGACCGCAACAATCCACTCCTGGTTTCGGTTCGTTCCGGCGCCAAGTTTTCCATGCCCGGCATGATGGACACCATCCTCAACTTGGGGCTCAATGACGAGACTATCAAAGGTTTGGTGGCTTCCACCAATAACGAGCGTTTTGCCTGGGATTCCTACCGCCGGTTCATCCAAATGTACGGCAACGTGGTCATGGAAATGGGCAAGGAAGTTTTTGAACACGTGATCGGCCACATGAAGGAAGAAAAGGGCGTAAAGCTTGACACCGAGTTGTCGGCCTCCGATTTAAAGGAAATGGTTGATCAATTCAAGAAACTCATCAAGGAGAAAACCGGCAAGGACTTTCCCCAGGATGTCATGGCCCAATTACGGGGAGCCCGTGACGCCGTGTTCCGTTCCTGGATGAACGACCGGGCCATTTATTACCGCAAGCAAAACGATATTCCCCACAATATTGGAACGGCCGTCAATGTGCAGTCCATGGTGTTCGGAAACATGGGTGATGATTCGGGCACGGGAGTGGGATTCACGCGTAATCCGGCGACCGGCGAAAAGAAGTTCTACGGCGAGTATTTGCTGAACGCCCAGGGCGAGGACGTGGTGGCCGGTGTTCGCACACCGCTCCCGATTTCGAACCTGGAAAAGGACATGCCCAAGGTTTACAAGCAGCTTTACGATACCACCAAGAAGCTGGAAAAACATTATCGTGACATCCAGGATTTCGAGTTCACGATCGAGAAAAACAAGCTTTTCATGCTGCAAACCCGCACCGGTAAGCGCACGGCGGCGGCGGCCGTGAAGATCGCCATTGATTTGGTGGGCGAAAAGCTCATCACCAAGGAAGAAGCCCTCCAGAGGGTGGAACCCATTCAATTGGACCAATTGCTCCATCCGGTGTTTGATCCCAAAGCCAAGAAGGACGTCATTACCAAGGGCTTGCCGGCCTCGCCCGGAGCGGCCACCGGCCAAGCCGTTTTCACAGCCGATGTGGCGGTGGAATGGAAAGAAGCGGGCAAGAAGGTCATCCTGGTCCGCCTGGAAACATCCCCTGATGACATCCACGGAATGGACGCGGCGGAAGGCATCCTCACCGCCCGCGGCGGAATGACCTCCCATGCGGCCGTCGTGGCCCGCGGCATGGGCAAGACCTGCGTGGCAGGCTGCGAATCGATCAAAGTCGACGAACACGGCCGGAAATTCTCGGTTGGAAGCGTCACGGTGGGAGAAGGCGACTGGATTTCGCTGAACGGTTCCACCGGGGAAGTGATTAACGGCAAAGTACCTACGATGGAAGCGGAACTTTCCGGCGACTTTGCCACCCTGATGAGCTGGGCGGATGCGGCTCGCACCCTGAAGGTACGTGCCAACGCGGATATTCCCCGGGACGCCATCGTCGCCCGTCAATTTGGCGCTGAAGGTATCGGCCTGTGCCGAACCGAACATATGTTTTTCGCCGAAGACCGTCTTCCCTATATGCAGGCCATGATTCTGGCCACCGACGAAGCTTCCCGCCGGGAAGCCTTAAAGAAGCTTTTGCCGATGCAAAAGTCAGACTTCCTGGGCCTCTTCGAGGCCATGGAAGGCTATCCGGTGACCGTGCGGTTCCTGGATCCGCCGCTTCATGAATTCCTGCCCAAGCGGGAAGAGCTGATGGTGGAAATCGCTCGGATGGAAGCCTCGGGTAAGAATTCGACTTCCAATGACATGATCAAAAAAGCCCTGGAACTGGTCAAGGAAGAGGGCTCGGATTTGCACAAGGCCAAGAAACTCCTTCACCGTGTGGAGGAACTGCACGAATTCAATCCCATGCTGGGGCACCGGGGCTGCCGTTTGGGCATCACTTACCCCGAAATCACGGAAATGCAAACCGAAGCCGTCATTAGCGCGGCTTGTGAGATGGTGAAAAAGGGAGAGAAGATCATTCCCGAAATCATGATTCCACTGGTGGGTGACACGGCTGAATTGAAAAACCAAAAGGCCATCGTCATCAAGATAGCCGATGAGACCATCAAGAAGTACGGGGTCAAGTTGGAATACCTGATTGGAACCATGATTGAACTGCCCAGGGCGGCGGTCACGGCGGATAAGATCGCCGAAGAAGCCGATTTCTTCAGTTTTGGCACCAATGATCTCACCCAGACCACCTTCGGATTTTCCCGGGATGACACCGCGAAGATTATTCGTTATTACCAAGACAACGGGATTTACGAGAAGGATCCATTCCAGGTTCTGGACCGCAATGGCGTCGGCCAATTGGTCCGGATGGGCGTGGAAAAGGGCCGTTCCGTGAAGCCCAAACTCAAGGTTGGTATATGCGGGGAACACGGCGGGGATCCCAATTCCGTTGAGTTCTGCCATATCGTAGGATTAAATTACGTCTCCTGCTCCCCTTATCGTGTGCCGATCGCCCGTTTGGCCGCAGCTCAGGCCGCTATCCGGCATTCAGGTAAGGGGAAGGAATATTCCTCGAAATAAAACACTTTGAAGAGGGATGGAAGGAAACTTCCGCCCCTTTTTTATTCCATACCCAATGCTTTTATTGGATGTTTAAAAGTCCGGAATAGGGACTTTTTCCTGATTGTGAACGGCGCCATGCGCAAAAAAACCGTATTTTAAGTGGCACGTTCAAACCCGTGGCCGTGGACAAGAGGCTGAAAAATACCTTTTCACCATCTTGGCAACGGTCCCCAAGTCTTTCTTTCGGATATTGTCTTTGTCATTTATCCAATAACGTTTTGTGTTATAGTAACGGGACTTTACGACTCTTCCAAAAAATATCAGGTATCGATTGTTGTTAGAAAAATAATTTCATGAGGTTGTAAGCCACTTTATGAAACACAAGATTTATTTACCGCTCTTCCTCGTTTTTTCAACCCTTTCCATCTCTGGTTTTGCTTCCACCAATGTCCCTGCTTTCATTACCACGGACACGCAATGGGATGCTTCGGGCAGTCCCTATTTGATCCAAGGCAGGGTGGTCGTGGCAAAAGGCGCGACCTTGCATGTCGGCCCCGGAGTAAGAGTTGATTTTCAGGGCCCCGCGGCCTTGGAAGTGGATGGGACCCTGGACGTCGAGGGTTCGGCGGCGGCACCGGCGATATTTGGAATGATTCAGGGAGGGCTCCAAAGCGAGCTCTTTATCAATGGCGCTACAGCCGACATGACCAATGTCCGCATCCTCAGCGGTGTTTTCCTGGTCCAAGACTCACAACTGCATTTGCAATGGTTTGAAATGACCAAGGGAAGCGGACTTTATTTGCGCGGGGCTACGACCGCAAGTGTGGAAAACGGCAAAATTTACGGGAATGCCACCGGGGTCGTATTGGATGGCCAAGTCAAGGCGGTCCTGGAATTCAACACAATTACTGAAAATACCTATGGGCTTTACCTGAAGAACTTTACGGATTTTGATTTCACCAACAACAGCATCCATGATAACGATAAGGAAGTCGTCAATAACACCCCGGCGGCGCAAGCTCGGAGATAATTATTGGGGAAATTCCGACGAGAAAACAGTCCAAGCCAAAATCCAGGGGTCGGTGAGCCTGAAACCCTTGAAATCCCTGAAAGAAGTTCTTCGGATTTATGTCCGGACCCAGTTGCCCCTGATTACCAAGCAAATGGAAATGGCCCTCAAGACACAGGAAAAAAAGGAGAAGCAGGAGGCCTTGGCCCGCCAAAATCCACAAAAACAACCGGCTCCATCGTCCGCGGCCGTCGAAGCTCCCCCTGCTGAAGTTTCCGCTCCACCCGCCGAACAAGCCGCCCCGGAGGCCGCCGAACCTGCTCCGGAGGCTGCGGAAACCACCGAGCCCGAGTCCCCCGCCGGGACACAGATCGCTAAAGTAAAAGAATTGCCGGCTGCTCCACATACTTTAAAACCCTTAGCTAATCTGCCCCCGGATCAAGGAAACGTGGCGGAGGAAGCTGCGGTCGTGCCATCCCCCTCCGCTGAGAGCCCGTCGGTTGCGGCCCCATCGAATCCTCCCGTTGCTTCTGAACCTTCCGTTCCAACTCCAGTTCCCTCGTCACCCCCCGTTCCCGAGCCGCCTGCCGCTGTTTCCTCAACCGCGCCATCCGTTCCAGCGCCGCCAGAGGTTTCGGCTCCACCGTCTTTGCCCAATTCGGATGTTACGCTTCCACCGCCGCCGGTGGCAGGGAACGCGGCTGCTCCTCCTCCTGAAGTTCCTTCTTCAACGGCTAATTCGACAACCCCACCCGCTCCACCTTCAGTGGACGTCATCGCTCCCCCGGATATTGTCAATTCTACTTCTCCAGCTTCCACTGCTTCCACAACCACCGCAAGCCCAAATCCTCCCCCAGCGCCTAGCGTTCCACCGCCGCCGGATTTAACCGAGCAAATAACACCTCCTCCGGCCGCTGTTTCTTCAACCGCAACCACCGCAGCCCCGAATCCGCCCTCGGCATCCGTTCCTCCGGTGCCGCCGGTCCCGGCCAGCACCACCGATAACAACATGGTTCCGCCTCCAGCCGCCCCAGTTGTCCAGCCGGCTCCGGTTACCCCCCAACCCACTGCGGCGCCGACGGTTAGCGCGGAGGATCAACAAAAAGCGCTTCAATCCTTGAATGGAGTCGGCGGGGATATCGACGGCATGCAGGCTCCTCCCTTGGATTTGGGACCGGATCTTTCCAGCCCCTCCACGGCCACTGGTTCCAATAACAGCCCGGCCACCGGCAATCCCACACCCTCCAACTCATCCAGTGATTCCAGCCTGGCATTGCCGCCACTGAAAGACGCGGATGTGGCGCCTCCCAAAGATTTGGATCTGCCTCCCACCGACGACCTGGGCAACGGTAGTCAACATTAATTCGAGAAAATAATTCATTCCACCGCTGTAAAAATCCTATTTCCGAATTAAAATCCCTACGAAACAAATTCATCACCCGGTTTTTATTGGTGAATTTCCAAGGAGATTTATGCCCATCCAAGTCGCTTTGTTCACTGTTGGAGAGAAATACGTCTACTGGGGGCGCCAAAGACGAGGCCGGGGACAATCTCAACGCCTCTTGTCTGAAAATGGGATGGGAAGTAGTGATCCGCCAGGCGCTGGGGGACGACGAGCAGTCCCTAGCCGCCCACTTGGTCCAGACCGCTGACAGCGGGACAATCGACCTAATCTTTACCGTGGATGGGATCGGGGTTCAACCCAAGGATCGGGTACCGGAGGCCATGTACCAGGTTTGTGAGAAGTGGATTCCGGGGTTATCCGAGCTTATCCGTAATAAAGCCTACGAAAAGACCCCGTTGGTGGCCTTGACCCGGGGGGTGGCGGGAATAAGGGGAAAGACCCTGCTCCTCAACATGCCGGGCTCCCCCACCGCTATTAAGGATTCAATGGATGTTTTAAGGCCTGTCCTGCGTCTGGCGGTTGACCAGATCAAAGGAACGTCCGCTTAGCGGCCGGATCGTGATAGGAACCAGGGCCGGAATCCAGTTCTTTGTTCTCGCGCTTATATTCTTCGCTTCAACTGTCTTGGCCGATCCCGTTATGGGATTCAAAGAGCCTTTAAAACATAGTTCACCGGCGGATTCCTTGAACAAGCTCGAACACAATCCGGATTATGTCGATCTTTCAACACTTCCCGGCAACGTCATTTCCTTGAAATATGCCACCACGGATAATTTCATGGGAATCAACATGTATGGGGATTTCAACAAGGCGTTCCTCCACAAGGATGCCGCCCTTAAATTTAAAAAGGCCACAGAACTTTTAAGGAAGGAAAAACCCGGATGGTCCTTCATTGTTTTCGACGCCCTGAGGCCCCATTCCGTCCAGTGGGTTATGTGGAACCGGGTGAAGGATACCCCGAAGCGAAAATATGTGGCCAACGCGGAAATTGGCTCCCCCCACAATTATGGTATGGCGGTGGATTTAAGTCTTTTGGATGAAAAGGGAAAAGAAATCGACATGGGCACGGGGTTTGATTCTTTTTCCGAGCTCTCGGAGCCGAAATTAGAAGAGAAGTTTTTGAAGGAAGGGAAGCTGACCCGGCGGCAAATGGAAAACCGATTGATTTTGAGGAATGTCATGACTCAAGCGGGATTCATCCAACTATCCCACGAATGGTGGCACTATAACGCCTTACCGGAGCCGGAAATCCGGAAAAAATATAAAATCGTCGAATAAAAATTTTTTTATCGAGTCCGAATTTTTTGACTGGAAGTTTAAAAGCCCTCGTCCGGGTAGGCTTCCTGGTTCATTGGCGGGTTTCTTTTCCGCCCCTGTTCCTCTTCCTCGCCCGGGGTGGATTCGGTTGTCGGAGCCGTTTTGACCACCGCCGGGCCTCCCATTTCCAGGATGTCGCCGCCAGGTTGGGCGGGAGCGTTGCTATTTCCCGTTTCGTCCATTCCGGGCGACGTTTCGCCGGAACCCGAGTGGAGATTGCAAAACTTGGTAGGGGCAGTCTCTTTCTTGAAAATCTCATCCCGGGTGCGCGGACAGAAGGCCGTGGCTAAAAGCCCCGAGTCCAGGCATATTTTCTTATGGACGAATTCGTCTTCGGAACCTTTAGGAGGCTGGAAATCCTCCGCGGGTTTCCCTTCCGTGGCGGCTTTCATGAATTCCGCCCAAATAGGAGCCGCGGCCTCCCCTCCCGTCTGCTTTTTACCAAGACTTTGTCGTTCGTCATAGCCGATCCAAACACCGCAAGCCAGGCTGGGCGTAAAGCCGATAAACCAGGCATCCACGTTGTCGTTCGTGGTTCCGGTTTTGCCGGCGGCGGGATAGGTGAAACCCAATCGACGGATGATGCGGCCCGTTCCCTGGTCGATGACGTCGCGCATGGTATTGGTCATGATATAAGCCACTTGCGGGTCCAAAACTTCCTGGGCTATGGGGGCGTTGTTTTCCAGGACATGGTCGGAAGAATCCTTGACGCTCAAAATACCAAAAGGTTCCACCCTTACACCCTGGTTGTCAAAAACCGAGAAAGCCTGCACCATTTCTTCCAAATTCACTTCCGAGGTGCCCAAACCTAAAGTAAGGTTGGGCTTGATGGGGGTGGTTATCCCCAAGCGGCGGGCCACGCTGACGACGGGTTGAATTCCAAGCTTTTCCAGGAGCTTGATGGTGACAACGTTGATGGAATACATAAGAGCCGTATGGAGGGTTGTGGGGCCCTTGAATTTACCCGAGAAATTCGTGGGCCGCCAGGGCTGGCCCGTAATAGGATCCGGGTAAACCACCGGAGAATCCAAAAATACATCGGCCATGGTATAGCCGTTTTCAATGGCTGCGGTGTAGATAAAGGGTTTGAAAGCCGACCCGGGCTGGCGACGGGCCTGGATGGCGCGATTAAAGACGCTCTTGCGGAAGTCGATTCCCCCGATCATGGCGCGAATGGCGCCCGTATGGGGGTCCATGGCCAAAAGCGCTCCCTGGATAGGCTGGTCCACGGGGATGTTGGTCAAGCGGTTCTTGCGAGCGACAATCTCGGCGTTTTCCACGCCCCGGGAAAGAGCCTGTTGGGCGGCTTCCTGCATTTTTAGGTCGAGGGTGGTATAAACCGAAAGGCCGCCCTTATAAACCGCGTTGGTTCCATAACGGGCTTCTAATTGCTGGCGGACGTATTCCACGAAATAAGGAGCGTTTTGAACCTCGATTTTTTTGAGTTCAATCGGAACGTTTTTGGCGTCAATGGCGTCTTGGGGGCTGATAAAGCCGTGTTCGGCCATGGCGTTTAAAACCAAGTTGCGGCGGCTCAGGGCCTCCAGGGGATGCTTGTAAGGATCGTAATCGTTAGGGGCTTTGGGAAGGCTTGCCACCATGGCGCATTCGGGAAGGGTCAATTCCTCCACGTGTTTCCCGAAATAGCTCCGGGCCGCCGACTCCACCCCATAGGCGCCTTCTCCGAAGTAAATCTGGTTCATGTACATCTCCAGGATTTCTTTCTTCGAATAGTTTCGCTCGATCTGAAGGGCTAGAAGGGCTTCGCGAATTTTCCGGGTGAAAGTTTTTTCATGGGTCAGGAAAAGATTGCGGGCCAGCTGCTGGGTCAGGGTGCTTCCGCCTTCCACCTTTTGGCCCGCATGACGGATATTCTGGATGAAGGCGCGGGCGATGCCGATGGGGTCGATGCCGATATGACGGTAAAAGCGGTCGTCCTCGATGGCGATGAGGGCGTCTTGGAGGGTGAGGGGGATCTTGTCGAGGGATACCAGTGTCCGCTGTTCCAGCCAAAGCTGGCTGATCACCTCGCCGTTGATATCATAGATACGGGTGGCCTGAGAGGGACTGGTGGTTTGAAGAAGCTTAATATCCGGAAGATCCTGTAATTGGGCGTAAAGGCAGCCAATGCCAATGCCGGCTAGGGCGAAACAGATGGCGAAGGCGACCTTTAAAAAAGTGAGAAAAGGCCGGTTGGCTTTTTCGATTTTTTCGATCGGCAAGATCATTCCTCTTGGATTGGGTTTTCGAAGGGGCTCATTATAGCCACCAGCCTCCTTTTTCAACAGCCCGTTCAAAACACTTTTGTTATGATATTGCCCCTATGAAAACGCATTTCCCCAAAACTCCCGAGCAACAACTGGAAGAACTTTCGCATGGAACCGCTGAAGTGATTTCTCGTCATGAGCTTTTGGATAAACTTAAGGATTCGTATAAAGAAGGCAAGCCTCTGAAGGTGAAATGGGGCGCCGATCCTTCGGCTCCGGATATACACCTGGGACATACGGTTGTTTTGCGCAAACTTCGCCAGTTCCAGGACCTGGGTCACAAGGTGCAGTTCCTGATTGGCGATTTCACCGCCATGATTGGCGATCCCACCGGCAAGTCGGCCACTCGAAAACCTTTGACCCGCGATGAAGTGGAAGCCAACGCCAAGACCTATATGGAACAGGTCTTCAAAGTGCTGGATAAGGATCCGGCCAAGGTCGAAATTCGTTATAACAGCGAATGGTGCAGGCCCATGAGTTTCGAGGATGTCATTCGTTTGGCTTCCCGGTATACGGTGGCCCGCATTCTGGAACGGGACGATTTCACCAACCGAATGAAGGAACAAAAACCCATCGGTCTTCACGAACTACTTTATCCCCTCATCCAGGGTTATGACTCGGTGGTACTCCAATCCGATGTGGAAATGTGCGGGACCGACCAGAAATTCAATTGCTTGGTGGGCCGGGCTTTGCAGGAAGAGGCGGGCCAAAAACCTGAGGTCATAATCAGCGTGCCTATACTTGAAGGGTTGGACGGGGTCAAGAAAATGTCCAAAAGCCTTGGGAATTACGTGGGAGTGACGGATGAACCAAGGGAAATGTTCGGGAAAATCATGAGCATTTCGGATGAATTGATGTGGAAATATTATGACCTTTTATCCGATGGGAATTCCGATGAATGGAAATCTAAAAGGGCCAAGGCTGAAAAGATGGAATACAACCCCAAAAATGCGAAATTAGAATTAGCCGATGAAATTACTAAACGATTTCATTCCGCGGAAAAAGCAAAGGAAGCTTGGAATTATTTTGAAAATAGACGAACAACGGGTTCGGATGTTGAACATAAACAAGTGAAGTTAAAAATAGGCGTTCGTTTAAGCCCTGATTTTCTGGTTCAACTGGGTTTGGTTAAATCCCGAAGCGAAGCCAAAAGGAAACTTGAGGAAAAAGCTGTCAGTTTAGGACTCAATGGCGCAGAGGAAAGGATCCTCAATATTAACGATTCTATTCAAATGAATCGCGGCGATTCACTCCTTTTGCGTTTTGGAAAAAAAGTAATTTTAAAAATCACGGCTGAAGATTAATCGCGAATCAAAGGATGATTTGAAAAAGATTGTTGTTTTTCTTTTTTTGCCGGCGGTCCTGCTGACCGTCCGGGTTGTCGCCGATCCAACCTTGGACATTAAAGTGGATCAAGTTGGATATCTACCCTCCCAACCCAAAAGCGCTTTCATTACATCTGCCAAAGCCAATGGCTCCTTCCAGGTGCGCCGTGCTTTGGACCATTCCATTGCCTTTAAGGGACTGCTAAGCCCACCCGTCCATGATCCGGACTCAGGCGATACCCTGCGTGAGGCTGATTTTTCCGGTCTTCAAGAAATGGGTGAGTTCTATATCACGGTTCCAGGGGTGGGGGAGAGTTTTCATTTCCACTCGGCACCGGATGTTTATTCCGACGCCTATTACCTTTGTATGCGTTCCTATTATGGCCAACGATGCGGCATCAAAGTCGACCTGAGTCCCAGGTTTCCCCAATATCATCATGAAGCCTGTCATACCGAAGATGGGGTCTTTCATCTTTCCTCGGGCAAAAACGGGAAAAAGGACGCGACTAAGGGCTGGCATGACGCGGGGGATTACGGCAAGTACGTGGTGAATTCGGGGATCTCTTGTGGAACCCTGCTTTGGGCTTATGAATGGTATCCGCAGAAGATCGGCGCCATTCGACTGGATATTCCTGAATCCGGAAACGGTTTGCCCGACATACTCAATGAGATCAAATGGAACCTGGATTGGATGTTGACCATGCAAGACGGGGACGGCGGTGTTTGGCACAAGTTGACGACGGAGAAGTTCTGTGGGTTCGTCGCTCCGGAGAAAGATGACGGCGGAACACGCTATATAATCGGCACGGGCAAAGAGCCCTATAAAAGTTCCGGGGCAACAGGCGATTTCTCGGCCGTTATGGCGATGGCGTCCCGAATCTACAAACCTTTTCTTCCTCAATATGCAAAGCAATGCCAGGAAGCTTCGGAAAAAGCTTGGAATTGGTTGACGGCCCATCCCAACGTCACCTTTTCAAACCCTCCAGGGGTTTCCACCGGGGGTTACATAGACAGTGATTGTGGAGACGAACTCCTTTGGGCTTCGGCAGAACTCTTTCGTCTAACTGGTAAAGCGGAATATGGACGCTACTTCGTTGAAAATTATAAAAACTTTTCGATATCCGATCTTTGGCCCCAGGCCTGGGGTTCGGTGTCCAATCTGGGACTGTGGGATTATGCTTATTCAGATCGTGTTGATGCTGATGCCAAAACAATCGCGGATATCAGGGAACAAACCCTGAATGCCGCCGATAGGGTGGTGGAAGCCTCCCGTAAAGTGGGTTATCACCACAGCCTTCGGGCTGAAAATTATATTTGGGGTTCCAACGCTGTAGCCGCCAATTTTGGCGTGATGCTTTTGGCGGCCAACCGCATCAAGCCGAATCCCGATTATCTTTCCACCGCCTTGGAAAATCTGCATTACTTGTTTGGGCGCAATACCTTCGCCCTTTGTTTTGTAACCCAATTGGGAACCCATTCGGTCTTGCATCCCCACCACCGTCCAAGCGCGGCTTTGGGGCTGCCCCAGCCCTGGCCCGGTCTTTTGGCGGGCGGGCCCAATCAACATCCGGGTGATCCGGTGCTTCGCCAATTGCCCCCGGGGCCTCCGGCCCGATCCTATCTGGATGAACAAGGTTCCTATTCCTCCAACGAAGTGGCCATCAATTGGAATGCTCCCCTGGTTCTTCTTTTAGCCGGATTCTTGCCGGACGAAAAAGAACTTCCATTAAAAAATCCGAATTAATTCACTTGAAATATCAGGACTTTCTTGGAAAGAAGGCTGGTTTTTTCTAGCCTTGGCGTCTTAACATCAGTTATAATTTCTTTCAACAAAGGTTCGTTTTCTTGAGGCGCTTTTCAAGAAAACGGCCTTTTGTCGTTTTAGGGCAAAATTTACGGCCGAAAACCCTTTGTTTTTCAGGCCGATGAAATTACTTACGACCACTAAAAAGCTAAAAACGAAAAATATCATAAAAATTTTTCACTTAATGGGATCAATACATGAGCGGCCACAGTAAATGGGCGAAAGTCAAAAGATATAAAGGCGCGCTGGACCAGAAGCGCGGCCAGGTCTTTTCCCGTTTGTCCAAGGAAATCCAGTTGGCGGCCAAGAGTGGGGGCGATCCGGATACGAATCTCCGGTTGCGGACAATTCTTTTAAAAGCCAGGGAAGTCAGCATGCCCGCAGACACCATCAAAAGGGCAATCAATAAGGGCACGGGCGCTGAAGCTGGAGCTGCTCTGGAGGAGATGCTTTATGAAGGCTATGGTCCCGCGGGAGTGGCGATATTGGTGGAGGCCGTATCCGATAACCGTAACCGCACGGCGGCCGATATCCGCTCGGTTTTTTCAAAATATAACGGAAACATGGGGGAATCGGGATCGGTCAGTTTTCTTTTCGATAAAAAAGGCCTGATTATCCTTAAAAAGGAAACAATCGGGGAAGATGAACTTATGGGTTTGGTTTTGGACGCGGGGGCGGAAGATTTAAAGACCGATAAAGCGGATGTCTATGAGATCATCACCCCGCAAGAGGCCTTTGATAAAGTGAAAAAGGCCCTGGAAGACAGGAAAATCACTCCCGAAAGCGCGGAAGTGACCATGATTCCCAAGACCACCGTACCCCTGGACGAGAAAAAAGCGGAGTCGGTTTTTAAACTTTATGATGCCTTGGATGAGCATGACGACGTCCAAAACGTATACGCGAATTTCGAGGTGAGCGACGAAATCATGGCGAAGCTTGAAAGATAATAATTTTCCGCAAGCCGGGAAAAGAGTGATTCTGGGAATTGACCCGGGACTAGCCCGAATGGGTTATGGAGCGGTGGTTCAGCAGGGAAGCCAAATGAAGGCTTTGGTCTCTGGAACTTTGACCACCGAAGCCCATCAGCCTTTGGAACAAAGACTGGCTGAGATTTTCAAAAAGATGCAGAAAGTTTTAAAAAAAGTAAAACCTGAAGTGGTCGCAATGGAAGAGTTGTTTTTTTCCCGTAACGTAAAAACGGCCATTGTTGTGGGGCAGGCAAGGGGAGTGGCTCTTTTGGCCTGTGGTTTGGCCGGTCTTCCGGTTTACGAATACAAGCCGGTTGAAGTGAAACAGGCGGTGGCTGGTTTTGGCGGCGCGGACAAGGAGCAGATTCAAAAGATGGTGAAGTTGTTGTTGGGACTGACAGAGGTCCCGAAACCTGACGATACGGCGGATGCTTTGGCTATCGCCATCACGCATGCGCAATGTTCGGGGACTCGTTTGTCGGAGGCGATTAAAAAGCTTTCCCGCAATCCGGTCGCCAGAACAATGATTTTGAAACGATAGGAGATTTATGTCCATGAAATGCAAAAATTGCCGCAACAAACTTTTTGAAAACGCCCGGTATTGTCCAGAGTGCGGCTATCCCGCTGATGAGAAATTCAACGTTACAGCCGAAGATTTTTCGAAGGATACCGTCAACAAGGGAAAATCGGAAAAAATCAGTCCCGATAGCAGTCAACCCATGACCATTATGGAGCACCAGGGTCATGAGTATCTTTGGGATGAGGAATCCATGGGTGTCTGGATTGATAAGAGCATCCTGGAGGCGATTGACCGAGAAGCGGCCCAGGTTGTTTTCGAGAACTTGAACGAGGATGACCAGAAATATTTCAACCAGGCCAAGGAACACATCAAGCTTCGATCCTCCGGTTTGAAAAGCCCCATTTCTGATAACGAACTCGACGAACATTATTATAAAGCCCTGGTGATCGATGAGGATTTCGAGACTAAAGGCATTTGGCTCGATCAAAACATCATTTCTTTCTGGTATGCGGCCACTCAAAACAAGGAAGCTCCGGCACTGACCCAGGTCGAGGAACTCCTGCATATCCTGGTTCACCTTAAATTCCTGGAAGACTAATCGCCTAAAGGCGAATTTTAACTCCCGACGATCTTCGGAGGGGTAATGATTGCTTTTTTGCAAGGCGTCTTGACCGAGAAGTTTCCTGACCGGGTGGAGATGGATGTTAACGGAGTAGGATACGAACTTTTCGTATCACAGAAAACTTTGCAATCCCTTCCTCCGGTCGGTCAAAATGTTCTTTTGAAAACTTATCTTCATGTCCGGGAAGATGTGCTCCAGCTTTTCGGGTTTTTAAAGGACTCTGAAAAACAGGCTTTTCTATTGGCCTTGTCCGTTTCCGGTATTGGACCAAGGGCGGCGATGAATATTCTTTCGGCTTTTAATTCCGAGGCTTTCTATCGGGCGATTCTCCAAAATGATTTAGCCACACTCAAATCCATCCCCGGGATCGGACAAAAAACGGCTCAACATGTCGTTTTGGAACTGAAAGATAAGGTAACTAAATTGATGGGTGGGGGAGTATTATCCCCGGAAAGCGTTTTTAACGTTGAAACTAAGAACATTACCGACGCGATTCAGGCGATGATGACTTTAGGATATTCGCTGGCGGAATCACGCCGGGCAGTTTTGGCCGCTATTCATGTGCTGGGTGAGAAATCAACAGTTGAAGAAATTTTGAGGTCTAGCTTAAAATCTATCGCTGTTCCCTAATTGAAAAGGTCCGCGATATTTCAGGAGACATCCGATGAAAAATTTTAGCCTTCCGCGATTGGCACTGATTCTTTGGTTTTTGAATTATTCGATTTTTTCACTTTTCAGTTATGTGGGTTGGAGTGTTCGCCATGAAATTTCAACCTTCATTGTTTATGCAGCGATTTGGGTTGTGGTGGAGTTGACGTTTTTGGGGTTAATTGAAGATAAGTTTTAATCGCAGGAAATCGAAAAATTCGAAGGAGAAACAAGATGAAAAGATTTCTGGGTTTATTGATGGCGGGTTTTTTGCTGCAAGTTTCCGCCGCTTTCGCGGATGTGGTCCAGGATTGGACTTCCGTCCAAGCCGGTATGGCAGGGACCTATCAGGACAGTAACGGATCCAAGATAGATTTCACTTATGATGCCGGTCCCAAAGGTTCCGACAAAGCCCTCAAGATGACCTATAGCTTGGTAGCTAACGGCTATGTTGGAGTTTATACCGGCGGCGCTTGGGATTTATCCAAGGCTGCTTCCCTGAAATTCATGGCCAAATCAACTCTTCCTGGGGACCTCCAAATCGCCATTAAGGATGCTTTTAATGTTCAATACATCACGAAGGTTCAAATTCCTTCCGCTGATTGGACTCTGGTGACGGTTAACTTATCGTCCTTCGCGAAGGATCCTTATTACACTCCGCCAGATGCGATCGCCGGCCATCCGATGGATTTAAGCAAAGTGGGAAATTTGAATTTCTCCCCCCAGACGGCGGGTTCGGGGATTGTTTTAATTGGCACCGTGGAAACCGCGGGGACGGCCTCGGCATCTTCTTCCGCTGGAACAGCCGGCATGGTTTCTTCCGCCGCTCCTGCTAGTAGTTCTGCTTCTACAGGAACAGCTACGGCAATTCTCGATTGTACCGGTGTTACCGACCCTAAAAACGCAGGAACCTTCCAGGACAGCCAGGGATCCACCTTTACTTTTACGGCTAAAGACAATCCCAATAAGAAAGGCCAGCAATACCTTTCCGTTTCCTACGAATTGAAGCAGGGTGGTTATTGTGGAATGTGGTGCCGAGCGGGTGGACCTGATTGGAAAGGCGCGAACCTCACGGGGCTCAAAACTATCAGTATGATGATTTATTCAAAAGACTCGATCGTTTTGGGATTGGCTTTGAAGGACAATAACAATAATCAATATGTCGCGGATACGCCGGCGACCACGGGCGGCAAATGGGAGACCGTAACGGTTTCCATCAGCGATTTCAAATTGGATCCTTATTACACGCCTCCCGATGCGAAAAAGGGAGCGCCAGAGGATTTCAGCAAGATAGCGACATTCAATATCCAGCCCAAGACGGTCGGGAAAATAACTTTTGCCGTGGATAACATGATCGCCAAGTAACGTTTTTTAAAAGTCCGGTTTACCCTGATCCCCGGGTTTCTTTTGAAATCCGGGGATTTTTTTATTCTCGATTGACGATGGTCATGACGATGAGTAAACTTTGCCTCCTCTTGTTCTTTTGAAAGGCTGGGGTAGCTCAGTTGGTAGAGCAGCTGTTTCGTAAACAGCAGGTCGCCGGTCCGATCCCGGTCCCCAGCTCCATTTTTTCCATTTTGTCTGTCAAAGGAAACGTAGTAAAAGTCGAATAAATCATTGTCCCTAGCGCATTTTAAAAGCCTCCACTCGTTATGTTTTTTCGGTGGAGGTTTTTTTGTTGTGGCAGTTAGAGGCAGGCAAGGGCGGCAAAAACCGGTTAAAACCGACTAGCCTTTTGATCTTCCCGGGGGCGATGCTTAACCGGCCTCTTTTTATTTTTTTTAAAGGCACCTTGACTTTATTTTGACCAGTTTTTGGGTAGGGCTCAGAAAGGATTTTGAGGAGTAAAATGGAGTTGAAGATTTTAAATAACCCGAAAATAAACCGAAAAGGGAGAGTTGGAGCTAAAGAGGAACGAATCCTGCCTAAAAAAAGATGGGCTTTTAACGTTTTTCCAATTATTGTCTTGATGGATTGGAGTTCCCGGGTACCGGGAATATCGACGTCTCGGGACATTACCAGGGGTTGAAACCGGATTTCATGGAAAAGGTCAGGGAAATCCTCAAGATCGACGAAGACAAAAAAACAAATAAGGCGGCTGATTTTGCCCACGGCGGGGATCCGGATTGGACGAAGGCACAGACGATCTTAAATGTTTGGGGTTAATACAGGGCACTTTTTAATTATCGACAGGCGAAAATATCCAACATGAAAACATCCACCAAAAACCAGTTTAAAAATGTCGATCCTCGAATTTTTTGGGCGAAGGAACGAACCTTCCTGGCTTGGATCAGGACCGGTTTGGCCCTGATGGGTTTCGGTTTCGTCGTTGCCCGTTTCAGCTTGTTCCTGCGCATGATTCAAGGGCGGGTTGATAACTCCTTGCCCGGACACTCGGGATGGTCTATGTGGTTTGGAACACTTTTGGTTTTAACGGGGGTCCTGGTTCAAGGGTTGGTCGTTGCCGACTATGTGCGCTTTGTTTCCTTTCTTAAACTGGGAGAAACCCCCGAGATCAAACCATCCTATTTGGGAATCGGAATTGCCTTGGGACTGGGTCTCATTGGCCTCGTAATGGCGGTTTATCTTCTCGTGAATAATTAGCCGGGCCGAATGGGAAAATCGAGGTTCGGGCTTTGTCCGCGACGGGGACCCATCGTGGACAATTAATAACCGCTGTCCAATCCAACTCCTGTTCCCAAATCGTTTTTTCTCAACCACCTTATCCCTGGTCTATAATCAAACGACCCAGTCCCAAAGGAGGCCTCATGCGCTTTAGATTTTTGGGTCCAATCATGGCCATCTCCCTGTGGTTTTCGGGGATGGTGGATAAGGCGGACGCCAAGACCATGTTAAAAACCTTCAAGAATCCCATCCTGACCGGTTTCCATCCCGATCCCAGCATCTGCCGGGTAGGGGAGGACTTTTACCTCACCAATTCCACCTTCGAGTATTTCCCCGGCCTTCCTATCTACCACAGCCGTGACCTAGTCCATTGGGAATTCATCGGAAATGCCCTGAACCGCCCCAGCCAGTTGCCCCTCCAAGGGGCGTCGGACCGGGGCGGCCTATACGCGCCAACCCTTCGCTACTGGAAGGGGACTTTTTACCTGACCTGCGACAACGTCAGCGGAGGGGGAAATTTCATCGTCACCGCCAAGGACCCGGCGGGCCCCTGGTCGGAGCCGGTCTGGCTGAACGATTACGGGATCGACGGTTCCATGTTCTTTGACGACGACGGGAAGATCTATTACGACCATGCCGGGGCCGACAATGGGAACGGCATCGCGCAGGCCGAATTAGACCCGTCCAGCCTGAAGCTGAAAACACCCTTCAAGAAGGCTTGGGAATACCAGGGCGAATGGAATGAGGGCCCGCACATGTACAAGATCAAAGGGATGTACTATCTCATCAGCGCCACGGGTGGAACCGGAAGTTATCATCAAGAAGTCGCGGCCCGGAGCAGCAGCCCTTGGGGCCCTTTTGAGTCCTGCCCCCATAATCCCATCCTCACCCAACGCGACGATCCCCAAAGCCCCATCCAATGCGCGGGACACGCCGACTTAATTGACGCTCCTGACGGAACCTGGTGGCTAGTTTTCCTCGGAACCCGGCCCCAGGGCGGCATGTCGGTGCTGGGCCGGGAAACCTTTCTCACGCCTGTCCAATGGACACTGGATGGTTGGCCAGTGGCGGGTAAAAACCACCATGTTGCCCTGGAAATGGAAGCACCAAAGTTAAAGCTGTTCGCCGTGGAGGCTCCCCAACCGAGGACCCTTTTTACCGGCTCCCAGTTGGGCCCTGAGTGGCTGCATATCCGAAATTTTGACCCGGAAAATTTCTCCCTGACGGAACGGAAAGGATATCTCCGAATCCGGGCGACCAAGGACAGCCTGAACACCATTTTTGAAGATCCCGCTTTCGTGGGCCGGCGCCAGACCTCGTTCCGTTTTAGCGCCCGTACCGAGATGGAATTTAATCCACTGCAAGACGGCGAGGAGGCGGGTCTTTGTGTGCGGGCCAACGAGGATAACCATTATGAGGTTGGCTTGGGGCGGTTCGGCGGGGAAACCCGGCTATTCGTACGGAACCGGATTAAAAACCGGGAATATATGATTGCCCAAGAACCGATGAAATCGGGCAAAGTCCAACTGGAGATTTCCGGCACCGAAGACCGGTACCAATTCGCCTGGTCCAACGACGGTAAGACCTGGAACAACCTCGCGGCTTGCCCGTCCGCCGATCTTTCCCGGGAGAAGGCTGGCGGCTTTACCGGAACAGTGGTCGGCCTCTATGCCACGGCCAACGGCAAGGAATCCGAGAATTACGCGGACTTCGACTGGTTCGAAATGCTACCCGGGGTCGTCCCAGAACAAGTGTCCCTCTCGCCGCAGCCCAATCCCATACCCCTGGCCCCCACGGACCATTGGCGCATCCGAACCGGCTGGGAAGAATTCCGGGACAAGGATGGTTTGTACTGGTCGTCGGATATTGGCTATTCCGATGGGGATGTGGCCCGTTGTTGGGATTCCATCGCTGGAACCCGGACGCAGGAACTATATCAATTCGAACGCAACGGGAGGGATTTCAGTTATTCCCTTCCGGTGTTACCGGGTAAGTACCAGGTTCATTTGAGGTTCGCCGAGACCAACGTGAAGAAAGAAGGCGATAGGGTATTTGATATTCTCATCAACGGGAAAAAGGTTCTCGCCCATTTCGATATCCTCAAGGAGGCGGGGGCCTTCGACAAGGCTGTCGATAAAAGCTTCCCGGACATCCAGCCCGGACGCGGATGGGATGATCCATCTACGATTCGTTTCCTCGGTCCATAACGCCAAGGTCTGCGCCATCGAGATCATGCGCCAAAAGTAAATTGGATCAAGATTAAAAATATAACCTGTCCACGACGGGGACCCGTCGTGGACAGTGTATTGGACGGCGAAAATGATAGTGGGTCCAATTTTTACCCTAGAAAGGCTTAAACCACAGGGATGGAAATTTCAAGACGGACCAATACACGTTGAACCTGCCGTGAATGCCCCCTACAATGAATTCAACCATGGTTAAGAACCCCAAAAGATTCAAGAAATACAGCGAAAAAGAAAACCGGTCTTCCCTGCGAAAGCTTTCGTTGAAGGAAAGTATTCGCATGGGGGAAAACCTGATTCGGGCCGCCTTCAACGCGAAAAAACCCAATTTGCGACACGATAAGCCCATGGCGCTTTCCTTTTATGTCCACCAATCCCATTGAGTCGGCCTTCCACGAGCTGATTTCCCTTCTCAAAGAAACCAAAGCGGATTATCTGTTGATCGGTGGATTGGCGGTTTTGGCCTCGGGCCAGCCGCGAATGACCCAGGATATCGACCTTATTTTATTCATCGAGAAGGCGGGTTTGCCCGCCTTCCTTAAAAAAGCAGGCAAAAAATTTCAAGTCAATCCTCAAAAAGCCATTTATGGCGCAAAGACCAGAGGGGCGTTTACCATCGCTTTTCGGAAGGTCCCTGTGGACGTGATTATCGCCTCCACTGAATTGGAGCGTTCCGCCTTGAGCCGAAAGGTTTCGTTAAAGCTTTTTGGGCGGATGGTTCCCATGCCTTCGCCGGAAGATTTAATCCTTTTAAAATTGATTCCTGGAAGGACAAAAGATTTGGCGGACGTCGAAGCCATTGTGGCCCGGCAAGGACCGTTCCTCGATAAAAAGTACCTTCGCCGATGGGCCGAAAAAATCGGGGATATGGCCGAGGACATGCGGATACTGCGCCAGTTGAAAAGCTTAAAAGTCATCGATGGCTGACAATAAAACCCAGCCAATATCAACCATCTTAAAATGAATCAGTTGTCCACGGCGGGGACCCGTCGTGGACAACCACACTACTAAAATATCAACAAGATTTATTTTTAATCCGGCTATCTAAATCCGTCTTGCCTCTTGCTTTCGCCCATGGGCAGGGTGAATATCTGTCCAATATGATTTTGATCATAGAACAAAAAGTACACATGAAATAACCTTTGGTGCATTCCGCGCAATCGGGGGGAAAGCTTGCAGGGTTTTCGTCAAAAAATGGAGCGCCTTATTCCATGAACCTTTTTCCCTGGACCGACCCCATCCCTCTGCCCGCGCCTGTCTGGCTATTCAAGGGGTTGGACGTCCTTACCCTCAGCCTCCACTTCATTGCGGTGAAGATGTTCCTGGGTGGACTCCTGACAGCCATCCTGCTCAATCTCCTCGGTTCCTCCAACGCCCAGCGGCAGGAGGCGGCAAAAGCCTTAGCTAAAAGACTTCCCATTGTCATGACCTACGTCATCAACCTGGGTATCCCGCCGCTCCTCTTTGCCCAGGTGCTCTACGGTCCGGCTCTCTATACCGCCAATGTGCTGATCGGTTTCTTCTGGTTTTCTGTGATCCTCCTGCTGATGGCATGTTATTGGCTGCTCTACGGTTTTTCGGATGGGGTGGCCGCAGGGAAAAAGCCATGGTTCAAGGGATTTGCTTCTCTGTTTTTGGCCGGGATCATCTCCCGCATTTTATCCACCAACATGGCACTCATGCTCAAGCCGGAGGTTTGGCGCGACATGTATTCCGCCGCTCCCTTGGGAAATCAAATACCACCCTACGACCCTACCCTGAACCCCCGCTGGCTCTTCATGCTTTGCGGCGCCCTTTGGGTGTCCGGTTTCTGGATGGTCTGGATCGCGGGCCGCAAGAGCGTCCAGGAACCTCTCAAGCTTTACCTGTCGGGCCTGGGGGGGAAAATGGCCGTCTTGGGCATACTCCTACAGGCCGTCACCTATTACCTCATCATTTCCAACCAGCCGGATTTTGTGAGTTCAGGACTTTCCGCCAATGGCTTTTACAGCATGGTTTCCTTTACCTATTACCCATTGGCTTTGGTGATTCTGCTTTTTGGGCTTTGGACCGTGGTGAAAAAACCCCGGGGTCCTGCCGCCGGTTATGTGGCCGCGCTGATGGCTCTTTTGGCTGTGGCCAATTGGGTTATCCTCCGGGACGGCATCCGTGATGTGACCCTGGCCCACAAGGGCTTTGACGTTTGGAGCCAGCCTGTCGTCACCAACTGGTTGGTGGTGGTGACCTTCCTTTGGGTTTTCGTCCTCGGTATCGGGGCCCTAGCCTGGCTGATCTCCGTGCTGATGCGTTCAAAACCCATCCTCGAAGGAGGGAGTCATGACTGATCCGAAGATGCCCATCACCCGCCGCGAGTTCGTGAAGGTGGCGGTCCTAGGCGTGGGGGCCTGCTACGGGGCAGCCATCGGCTATCCGGTCTACCGCTATCTCACCTCGCCCGCCGAGAAGGAAGCGGGCATGTCCACAGTCACCGAGGTCACTTTGAAGGACGCGGAAAACCTCCCAAAAGGGAGTGTCCTGATGTTCAGCTTCGGTTCCCGGCCCTCGCTCCTCATCCACCATGAGGACGGAAATTGGGTGGCCATGGACGCGGTCTGTACCCACCTGGGCTGCACGGTGGAATATTTGCCGGTCCGCAACGTCATCCATTGCAATTGCCACGGCGGCGAATACGACGCCCAAACAGGAAAAAACATCAGCGGGCCCCCGCCCCGGCCCTTAACCCTTTACGTGGCCAAAGTGGTACCCGGCGGCGTGGCCGTATCCAGAACTTAGGAAAAAGAGAATGAACAAGAAAATCTACAACTGGGTCGACGAGCGCCTCGGCCTAAGCGAGATCATCGAATTCGCCAGCCACAAGACCGTGCCCCAGCACAAGCACTCCTTCTGGTATTACTGGGGCGGCATCTCGCTTTTCCTCTTCCTCGTCCAGGGGGTTACGGGCGTGCTTTTGCTCATCTATTACCAGCCTGGCCCCTCGGCCTATGAGTCGGTGCGGCAAATCAGTTACGAGATTAATTTCGGCTGGCTCATCCGCTCCACTCATTCCTGGGCCGCCAATCTGATGGTGCTGGCAATTTTCGTCCACATGTTCTCGGTCTTTTTCATGAAGGCCTACCGCAGTCCCCGGGAATTCGGTTGGTGGAGCGGTATTTTCCTCCTCATCCTCACCATGGTCTGGGGCTTCAGCGGCTATCTTTTGCCCATGAACGAGCTAGCCCTTTTCGCCACCAAGGTGGGGCTGGATATTCCCACCCATTTCCCCCTAATCGGTCACCAGATTTCGAGCATCGTCCGGGGCGGTTCGGACGTGACGGCCACCACGGTCCAGCGTTTTTTCGCCCTGCACGTGGTGGTCATGCCCGCCATTTTCATTCCCCTCCTGGCCTTTCACCTCTGGCTGGTGCAGAAGCACGGCAACGCCCTGCCGCCGTCCGAGGTATCGGTCCAGCCGTCCAAGCGCAAAAGCATCCCCTTTTTTCCCAACTTCATGATGCAGGATCTGGCCATGTGGCTCATCACCCTCAACCTGCTTACCCTTTTCGCCGCCCTCTTTCCCTGGGAACTGGGTGACCAGGCTGATTTACTTAAGTCCGCCCCCCCTGGAATCCATCCCGAATGGTATTTCATGAGTTCCTTTCAGGTGCTCAAGGTTTTCGGGAAGCTTTTTCCGGGAGAAATGGGGGAAAGCCTGGGGCTCGTGCTTTTCACCCTAGGATTGGTGTTGTGGTTCCTCGTCCCCCTCTATGACCCCGTTTCCAATTCGGGCCGACGGGGGAAAAACGCCACCTATTTCGGCCTTCTGGTCCTGGGGCTCCTGGCGGGGTTGACCGTCTGGGGCTACCTGGGCGTTTGAAAAGGAGATTTTAAAAAATGAACTATCCCTTCTGGGTCGTCCCCTTCACCGGCAGCGGATGGGTGATCGGCATGATCGCCATCTTCCACGTGATGATTTCCCAGTTCGCCGTGGGCGGGGGCATCTACCTTTATTTCGCCGAACGCAAGGCCCTCAAGGACGGCCGGTTGGACTGGCTTAAGATCATCCAGGCACACTCGCGCTTCTTCCTGCTCGTGACGGGCGTTTTCGGTACGGTTTCGGGGGTGGGCATCTGGTTCGCCATCGGCCTGGCCGCGCCCGAGGCCACTAGCACCCTCATCCACAACTTCGTCTTCGGTTGGGCCATTGAGTGGGTTTTCTTCATCGTGGAGCTCAGCACCGTGGCGGTCTATTACTACACCTGGGGCCGCATTTCCGACGAACTGCACTTGAAAGTGGGGCTTCTTTACGCGGTTTCCTCTCTTTTCACTCTTATCATCATCAACGGCATCCTTACTTTCAAGCTGACTCCTGGGGCCGCATGGCTTTCGGTGGCCGGCACGGGGCAGGAGTCCAGCCGCTTTTGGGAGGCTTTCTTTAACCCCACCTATTGGCCCAGCCTCTTTCTCCGCATGGGGGTCTGCTTTTCCCTTGCGGGGGTTTGGGCATTGGTTTCCTACAGCCGCATGGGCCATGAGGATGCCGCCTTGCGGGCCGAACTGGTGCATTGGAGCGCCCAATGGCTTCTGCCGCTTTTTTTCAGCATGCCCTTTCTTTTGCTATGGTTCCTCCACCAGATTCCCGAATCCCAGAGGGGCCTTTTGGAACTGGGCATCGCCACCATGGGCAAGGGAATGTTCACCCAGGTGACCCGAATGGTCCTAGTCATCCTGATGACCTCAGTTACGGTGGTGGGGGTGGTTTATTTCTTCGCTTGGCGCTCGCCAAACGACTTCCGCCCGGGCCACGCCATGGCCATATTGCTATTGGGGCTCTGCGCCACCGCCTCCTCCGAATATGTGCGGGAAATGCTTCGCAAGCCCTACATCATCGTGGGGCACATGTTCTCCAACGGGGTTCGCCTGAAGTCGGTGGACAAATTCAACAACGACGGCTTTTTGACCCATTCCTCCTGGGTGAGGGAGGGAGGGGACCCGCATTTGGCGGTGGGCGAGGCCATGTTCCGGGGCCAATGCATGTCCTGCCACACCGTGGACGGCTACCGGCCCATAAACCAGCTTTTGGCCGGAAGGGACAAGGAAGCCATCGGAAGTCTTTTGAAAATACTACACGAGGACAAGCCTGATTCCCCCTACCACGCCTATATGCCGCAGATCGTGGGCACACCGGAGGAATTGGACGCGTTAAGGGACTATCTCTCGACGCTCGTCACCAAGCCCCTGCCGGGATGATGTTGCCCGGCTTTTTTTCATCCCCGTTTAAACTTAACGCGTTTTGAACCTTTCAAATCTTGCCAAAAAGTTGTTTCAAATAAATTAAAATAATTTTATGGTCAAGCGGGCGAAACGCCCTGTCCACGGCGGGAACCCGTCGTGGACGGGGCGTTCCTATTTATAGTAATAATTTGATCGATGGAACAAACTTGGGGGGTGGTTATGGAACGAAGAGAAGCAGGTGAAAAAATCATAGTCGAATTAATGGGCGAAGAAACTTCGGAGCGACTATTGGCATCCGCCGAATCAGGCACGTTTGGCTCAATGGTTGCGAGATTTGCAATTGATCAGGCCTTCGGCGAAATCTGGACTCGGCCGGGCTTGGATCGGAAAGCGCGCAGTCTGGTGTCGATGGCCGTCATGATCGCCTTGAGGCAGCCAAATGAGTTCGCGATCCACATGAATATTGCTCTCAACAATGGCCTCACCCTCGATGAAATCGAAGAGGCCCTGGTTCAGGCGCTGCCTTATGTGGGATTTCCGGCTGTTGCGACGGCGTTAGCTGCGGCCGGGAAAGTCATCCAAGAGCGTGGACTTGATAAAAATTCGGACTATCGAGGCCATCGTGGGCTGCTTTGACGATGGGGCGGGATTGATGCTATCGACTTAGATCAAGGCTCCTTTGCACACTATGCGGGTTTTTGCGTTTCGCACGTTAGTGAAGACTTAATGAACAATGAAGTTGTCATTGACGAGGACCCATCGTGGACAAAAGAATATTAATTAAAATGTCGCAGTTTGTGTTTGGAATTTTATTTAACAATTGAACTTTGGAGGGGGCGATTACATGAGAAAAATTATCGTCTTATCAGCTATTACATTAGATGGAGTTATGCAAGCTGGGCAAGATAAATCAGGCGGTTTCAAATATGGCGGTTGGATTGCGCCTTATATTACCGAAGTTGGGAGGAAGAAGGTCCAGGAACAACTTTCGAAACCCGCGGATTATCTTTTGGGCAGAAAAACGTTTGAGAGTTGGGCCCCCTATTGGCCTAAACATTCAGACTTTTGGCCAGGCATCAATGAAGGGACAAAGTATGTCCTGTCCAAGACCCTGAAAAAGTCGGATTGGAAAAACTCAGTTTTTATCAAAAGCTCAGCGGATATCAAAAAGCTCAAAAATTCAAAAGGTCCTGACATTCAAGTTCACGGCAGTGGTGAGCTCATTCAACTTCTACTGAAGAATGATTTAGTGGACGAACTCTGGCTCAGGATCTGCCCGTTGACCCTTGGTAAAGGAAAAAAGTTGTTTGACGGTGGCGCGATTCCGGCGGCATTTACATTAACCGAGAGTATGGTAACGCCAACCGGAGTGATCTTTGCCAATTACAAGCGGGCCGGAAAAGTTAAGACAGGTACTATTGGAGCCTAAGGCGGCCAACTTGTTGATCATTCCCCAGACAAGTTGTTGTGAGGGCGGCGAGATTCCCAGGAATAATTGTCCGACGGGGACCAAGATTGGACAAGTAAAGGAAGCAGGGGGAAGGAGGGGAATTAAATGAGGAACAAATTAACCGGCGATGTTGTAGGGAGAAGTCATCTGGGGAATCCCGGATTTATATGAACGTTCAAAAACAAATCAAAAAGTATATTAGTAGCCAACCTGAACCAAAACACAGCGACATGCAAGCGTTGCACCGCATCATTCTTCAAGTAATGCCAGCGTGTAAATTATGGTTCTTGGGCGGTAAAAACAGCGAGAATAAAATTATTTCTAATCCTAATATAGGATATGGGTTTCAAACCATAAAATATGCGGGAGGAAAAACCAGAGAGTTTTATCGAATTGGTATCAGTGCAAACAAAACCGGAATCTCTGTCTATATACTTGGTATCAAGGATAAGAAATATTTAGCCAGAACATACGGAAAAAAACTCGGCAAGGTGAGTGTGAGCGGATATTGCATTAAGTTCAAAACGCTGAAAGATATAAACATTGATGTACTTGAAGTGGCAATAAGATATGGGTTTAAGCCTCGAAATAGAAAAAAGGTGAGCTGACTAAATAATTAAAATAAAACGCTATTCAACATGAAATTCAAACCTGACCTGTTCCAAAAAAGCGGAAAAAGTGACCTGCTTTTATCAAGAGGGCTGCGGTTTGGTGATAAAATCCATATTAATTGGTTTTGTATTTAGAAGACTTATGGACCCCTCTTCGTCTGGACCCAAAGGCTTGATCGCGGGGGTTTTTATTGGGAGGGCATATGAAGTGGTGTCTTTTTCGACCGGTCAGTTTGGCCATGGGGCCCCTTCTTTTCGTCTTGGTGATTGGTTTTTTCGTCTATCGGTCGCCGGTTCCTGTCCGGAACTTCTTCCAGAGGATATTCCACGGCGTGCCTTCCCGATTTTTTCCTCATGATCCATCCCTGATTGACCTTAAAAACACCTTCGGCCTTCTGCCCTTGGCTTTCGAACCCAACGAGGGGCAGGCCGACTCAAAGGTCAAGTTCCTGGCTCGGGGATCGGGTTACACTCTTTTTCTGACCGAAACAGGAGCCTTCTTGTCATGGGTAGGGCCCGAGGGGCTGGGAAGGAAAGAGACCCATGTATGGTATTCGCCGAAACTTCCAAGTACCAAGCCTTCGCCCCGTTCTCACCAAACGGTTTGGCTGGGGCTCAAAGGAGCTGATCCCCGGGCTTCCTGGGAAGGGGATCAAAAACTCCTCGGCCACAGCAACTATTTCCTCGGTAACGACCCCAAAAAATGGCATTCGAACATCCCCCAATATAGTCGTGTCGTGGCCAAGGACGTTTATACCGGCATCGACATGGTCTATTACGGGCGGCAAGGCCGGCTGGAGTATGACTTTGTCTTAAAACCGGGCGCCGACCCGGGGCAGATCCGGCTGGCCTATAGCGGTCCCCGGGGGATTCATCTGGACGGTAAGGGGGACCTATATTTAGGAAGGGGTCAGGGGGCGGCGGTCTTCAAGGCGCCGGTGGCCTATCAGGATCTGGCTGGCCGGAGGATGATCGTGAATGGAAGATACGCCCTTGTGGGAAAGGGCATCATCGGGTTCCGGGTGGGAACTTACGATCGCACCCAGCCTCTGGTCATCGATCCTGTGCTGGCCTATTCCACATTTCTGGGGGGAATCCGCCAGGAAGAGGGCACGGGCATCGCGGTGGATGCCGGGGGGAATGCATATATCGTGGGTTATTCCGACTCCACCAATTTCCCGATCACGGCTGGCGCTTTCCAGAATACGATCGCTGGTTTCAACGCGTTCGTGACGAAGTTGAACCCCACCGGGACCGCTCTGGTCTATTCCACCTTTTTAGGGGGGACCATCGCGGACCCCGGTACAACCTTGGGCGGACCCGTCAACGAGGGCTCCGCCATCGCCTTGGACGGAGGCGGGAACGCCTATGTCACCGGTTTCACCGGTACCACCAATTACCCGACCACTCCGGGTGCCTTCCAGTCGGCCGTGGGAGGGGATTATGACGCTTTTGTCACCAAACTCAATCCTACGGGTTCGGCCCTGGTCTATTCCTCTTACCTGGGAGGATCCCAGAACGATGAAGGGACCGGCATCGCGGTTGACGCCGGGGGCAACGCTTATGTGGAAGGCGATGTCAGCTCGCCAAACTTTCCAACTACATCCGGGGCTTATGAAACCGTCGCACCACCCCTCTCGGGCCTCTTCATCACCAAGGTGAACCCCAACGGAACCGGCTTGGTCTATTCCACTTACCTGAACGGGACCGATGTCTCCGATGGGTTCGGGATCGCCCTGGACCCGGCTGATGATGCCTATGTCGTGGGCTACACCCTGGGCGGTTTTCCCACCACCCCAGGCTCGTTCCAACCCAATTACGTCACCGGGGCCTCCGATATCATGGTAACCGAGTTGAATCCTTCGGGGAGCGGGTTGGTGTACTCCACTTACCTTGCGGGGAACGGCAACAATTACGGGGGAGTGATCACGGTGGACTCAGCCGGTAATGCCTATGTGGGCGGCTCCACCGACGCGACGAACTACCCCATAACTTCCGGAGCCTATCAAACGGTTCAAAAGGGTGAAAATGCGGTCGTGACTAAATTGAACGCTGGTGGAGCCTCCCTGGCATATTCCACTTATCTTGGCGGTACCGTCGCGGAATATGCGTATGGCTTGGCGGTGGATTCCAGTGGAGACGCCTTCGTTTCGGGATGGACCGCCTCCCCCAATTTCCCAACCACCCCGGGGGCTTTCCAAACCGCCCTGGGGGGTTCGCAGGATGCGTTTCTCTTTGAATTGAACCCGACCGGCACGAATCTTCTTTATTCCACTTATTTAGGGGGAAGCTCCGTTGAATATGGGCAAGGCTTGGCCATGGATGGTTCGGGAGGGCTTTACATTACCGGCATGACGACTTCTGCCAATTTCCCAATCACGGCCGGTGCCTATCAAACCGTTATCGGGGATACGGGGGGCTTCGGCGACGCTTTCGTCACCAAATTTGCCTTAGCTACCTCCACGCCAACTGTCACTCCCCCGTCGACTCTGTCACCAACGAATACTGTTACCCCCACGGTGACGCAGACCCCCACAAACACTCCTACCAACAGCCCGACCATAACGGCTACCATCACCTTGACCGCCACGTTTACCACCACTTCTTCTGTTACACCAACTTCGACGCCTCCCTGTGCCATTCATGTCTGGCCTGACCCTTACAGCCCCCATTGGGCCTTGAACCATTCTCTGAGAATCAGCTGCCTGCCCGCAGGTGCGCAGGTTTTCATTTACACCCTTTCGGGCGAACTGGTCAACAGTATCAGCCAGTCGGGAGACCCCACCGAATGGGTCGGGGCGAAGAACCAGCAAGGATCGACCGTCTCACCTGGAATTTACTATTACGTGATTCAGAACGGCCAAATGGTATTGCAGCGGGGCAAATTTTTAATCACCCCTTAAGGGGATTGGGATAGAGAATCGATTTCGCGATCCACGACGGGGAGGTGCATGGGACAACTAAAAACCTTTTTTACTTAAATTTAACATTAAAAGTGTAATTTTATCTGTTATTTATTATGTTGCCTACGGCTCACGGTCAAACTAAAATTTTTTAGTTAAACAGTTTCTCCCACCCCTCCCAACGCCCCATATCGATTTGAGGTTATTTCAATGAAACTTCGCATCATAGGAATATTTTCACTTTTAATTGGAGTTGTTTTTTTAACTATCGGATGTCCCTCAAAAAGCAGCAGCCCTTCCAGCCCTGCCGCTCCCACCAACACCTTTACCTTCACAGTTACCAACACCGTCTGTACGGACGGTTCGGGACACACTTGTACACCGACCTTCTCCCAGACCCCGACCAACACCGCCACGGTGACCCCTACCAGCACTCCCAGCAACACCGCCACCACGACGGATACCTACACGATTACCAACTCGCCGACCAATAGTGCCACTCCTACTAATTCCGGAACTCCCACCAACAGCGCCACCACGACTCCAACCCCCACGATTACCAATACTCCTACCATCACAGCGACCTATACGATTACGAGTACGCCGACTAATTCCGGCACACCCACCCAAACGGGTACCCCCACCCCGACTAGCCAGTACACCCTGACCAAGACTCCCACTGGGACTCCAACTGCCACCGTAACTGCCACGATCACGGGAGTGATATTAAGCGGCAGTGTCTCCTACACCGGCAGTTTCGCCTCAAGCCCGGGAGTGAACTCCACCGATGCGATTGGGATTGAGGTCTATAACAACAGCAGCTACATCGCCGGCAATAGCGGCGTGAGCATCGCGGCGGCCACGACGGTGACCTCTAACGGCGGTTCCTTCAGCGTGACGCTGGCTTCCCCGGGTACCTACTACATCCTGGCCAATTACGACTTTAACGGCAGGACCGGAAACCTCGGGTTGGTGGACCAGGCGGGTCCATTCCCTGGAGAGCCCTATACGGATGTCAACTGGAACGGCTCAAATTCCAATACGCAGGGCGGCATTCCGGCCCAGGGGTCCACTTTTACCGCCGGTACCTATAATTTGGGCAATATCAATTTCGGGGACAGCAGCGTCGCGCAAGGCGTTGGGGGGGGTGTGACCTTCACCGACAACCTCAGCGATGGTTATGCGGTCAGCAGTACGAACCGGATACACGTCCTTGCTTACGAGTCGGGAACCAACTATGGAACCCTGATTACCTCATCGACCGTCCCCAGTAATCCGGGTAAATTCAGCGTGTCCCTCCTTAATTCCAACGGCAATATTCCCTCTTTTGACTTGGTGGCTTTCTATGACGTGGGAGGCAACGCCAGCACTTCGGCCACGCCCACCACAAGCGATCCGGTCACCTATATCAATTCCGTGCCGGTTTCCTGCTCGGTCGGGAATCCAAACAACCAGCCGATAAACCTTAATGACGGTATTAATTCCTATGGCGACCCCGTGACCTTGGGCGTCAACATAAATACGACCACGTACCCTGTCAACAGCACCCACCAGTTGGTTTGGGTGGTCGCCGCTGGTTTTAACGGGAACGAATATAATTCGGTTTACGCCCAAAGCGTAACCAACTCCGTGGTCATCACCGACACCACGGCCACCAGCTATGATGTCGGGATCATTTACGGGGCCAGCGGGGTGGGGTATCCCATCGGCGACTCCCCCTTTAACAACAATCCTCACGTAGGCGATTATTATCAGTTTTACGGTTTCGCCTCCGCCGGAGGCTCCGCCACCGCGGGATATTGTTTTTCCAGTTTGGGGAGTGGAAAAAGCATCACCCTATCCGGCGGCGTAAGCTTGAACATGCCATTCCCTTATGGGTCGGAGCCTTGTACCTTTACGGGGATAGGGGGCTATGCCGACTATACGCCGGGGGGTGTCAGCAATTCGGACCAGATCGATTGGGCGGTTTACACCGATTCCAACTGTGTTTCCTACCTCAACTCGGGAAATAGCGTGACCGTGAATGGCGGCCGGTATGACATGATCGACAACAGCCTTCCCTCCACAATCACCCAATATTGGTTCCAGGCTTGGTACTCCTCCAACGGTAATAATTGCGATAACGGTCAGGAACCTTGTATCGGGGATCCGGTCACCATCATGGGTCCCTATACGGTGGGCGTCGTCAACAACGTAGGTATCACTTTTAACACCGCCAATACTTACCAAGGGATCACGCTCAGCGGTACGGTGAACTGGAGCGCGGCCCCCGGAAATGTTTTTGTGGCGACCTATGACCAGAACGGCAATTTTGAAGCGTTAAGCAATGGAGCGTCGGGTTCCGGCGGAAGCTTTTCCGTCGAAGCCGCTCCGGGTGAAAATACTGAACTGGTCATTATCAACGACAACGGTAATGGCGGCAGCGGCTATGGTTTTAATGCCATCGTCAGCGCCCTGCAGAATTACAATCCGGGGAATATTGCCGGGGACGGTTGGGCCGTTTACGACAACCCCAGTGCCACCAGTTGTTCCCAGGGCAACTTTACCGAGCAGGAAGTGCTGAGCGGGGCATCGGCAACCTCCAGCGGCACTTACAGCAATGTATCCGGTATTAGTGTAACGGTCAGCAATAGCTGTACTTTTTAATTAATAATTAACGGGATTTCGAAAGCCTGGGCCTCAAAGCCCGGGCTTTTTTTCTTGAAACGGTTTTCATTTCCTTTTTAAAAGCGAAAGGTTGGGCAATGGGCCGGAATGGTTCCTTTGTCCCGGAAAGAGGTTTGATTGTCTTTAAAAGGTTGTCCACGATTGGGACCCGGATTGGACGATAAAAAAACAATTTTTTAGGAGGGTACATCATAAATCCATTCGTTAGTTGGGGGATCGCGGTGGCCATCGTTCTCGGCCTATTTTGGCTCAAGGGTGGTATGGAACAAACTAAGCCCGTCGCTATATTTTTCGCGGGCTGGATTGTCGGCGCCATCGCCATGTACATCAAAGCCACACTCGTCTATAAACCTTAAACCGTACTTGTTCACTACGGGGATCCGTCGTGGACAACCTTAAATAACCGGGGACCCTATGTTGATTTTGTGGAAAGTGCCATATGAAGCCACCTGAAATTATTGAAACCACCCGTCTTCGCTTGCGGCCCCCAAAGATGGAAGATGCAGATAAGATCTTCCTTGGCTATGCCCAAGACCCGGAAGTCGTGAAATATTTGACCTGGCACCCTCACAAAAATATTGAAGAGACCAGGAATTTTCTTGAGAGTCTTTTGAAAATTCCAGAAAACAACACCAAGTTTACCTATGTGATCGACCGGAAACCTGACGGCCAATTGCTCGGTATGTTCGAAATCAGGCTCGACGGGTATATGGCGGACGTTGGGTACGTCCTTGCCAAGACCTATTGGAGAAAGGGTTATATGACGGAAGCGCTCAAGGCTTTCGTCGATTGGGGCCTCGCTCAAAGCGGTATTTTCAGGATTTGGTCGATTTGCGATATCGATAATCCCGGATCGGCCAGGGTGATGGAAAAGGTCGGGATGAAACGGGAGGGAATTTTGCGCCGGCGGATTATTCATCCCAACATCAGCAACGAACCCCGAGATGTTTATTGTTACTCAATAGTTAAATAAAAAAATGTTTGTCCACGGCTGGGAAAGCACCGTGGAGGACCTCAACGATATTAGAATTGGATCGTTGACGACTTGGCCGAATATATCTTCCAAAGACCCTTTGACGACAATTTTTCATGCCAACTTACCCATGGCCCTCCAAATTAGAGGCAACGATATACAGGGTGGCGGACGAGTTGATCCACGTCAGAAACAGCGCTGCCGGACCCAACGAGATCTCCTAGAACACTTCCAACGTTGCCAGCGGCACGTATTTAGCGTTGGTTCAGCCTATAAACCCGAATGGCGGATAAGTTGGTCTACAAATTCTCAAGATCGCCGACAAAACAAATTATTCAACCAGCAGATCATGGGTTTTCTGGGGTTTTGGGGCTATTTCCTTGACAAAGCCAGGATGGATTTTTAAAATCCTCCTTCCCTTTATCCCTTTGGGAAAAAAAGGCTGGGCCTCATTCAAGCCCGCTGTTAACCAAATCAAAATAATTTTGAAGTTTGCCTTAGGAGGAATTGTGTCCGTTAAGATTCGTTTGAAGCGCATGGGAAGCAACAAAAAAGCCTGTTACCGGATTGTGGTTTTGGATTCCACGATGTCGGGTAAGGGACGCCGGGTTGAAGATCTGGGAACCTACAATCCCCGGGCCAAAGAAGAAAGCCAAGTTTTGAACTTAAAAAAAGAATCATTCGTCGAGTGGGTGAAAAAAGGCGCCATTCCTTCCGATACCGTTCAAGGAATCATGAAAAAAGCCGGCGTCAAAGTCTGATTACCCTATCCCCCGGGCCGTGGTTGGTACCTGGTACCCAAAACGGCTGGCCGAAGACGAATCATTGATTTGAAAGAAGGGCAGTATGAAAGAACTCATTGAGTATGTGGCCAAGTCGCTGGTAGATAAGCCCGAGAATGTCGCGATCCAACAGAGACTGGAAGGCAATTTGACAGTCCTGGAACTTCGCGTTTCCAAGGAAGATTACGGCAAAATCATCGGAAAGCAAGGGCGCACGATCAAGGCCCTTCGCACACTCGTTTCGGCCTCTTGCGCCAAAAACGGATTGAAGTATTCCCTCGAAGTCGTTGAGTAACACCGAAGGTTCAAACCTCCGAAAATCCATCGGACGACTTTATTGTCCTTGGGACCATCGTGAGGTCTCATGGGTTGAAGGGTGAGGTGAAGGTTTCCTTGTCCTGTTCGGGACTAGATCGATTGGTTTCCTGTAAAACCTTGAGGCTCGTGAAGGATGGGAAAGAATTAAAAAAGGTGACGATCATTCGGTCTTTCCAGCATCCGGATGGGGACGCGGTGGTTCGATTAAAGGAAGTGGTGGGCATCGAGGAAGCGGAAACCTTGCGAGGCGCCCAGTTGGCGATTTTATCGGAAGAAAAGCCGGACTTGCCGGCCGGATCATTATTATTTGGATGACCTGGTGGGTTTGGCGGTGGTGAATACTACCGGTGAAACTCTGGGCCAAATCGCTGAAATTATGGAGAACCTGGCCAACGGTGTTTGCGTGGTGCGGAATGGAGAAAAAGAAATCCTTATTCCTGCCTTGAAATCCGTTATCCGGGAAGTGGATTTGAAAGGCCGGAGGATGGTGGTTGACCTGCCGGAAGAGATCGATGCGGACACCGCGGATTGACATCCTAACGCTTTTTCCCGATTACTTTCAGGGGCCTTTCACCGTGAGCATGATGAAACGGGCGCTGGCCAAAAAAGCGGTCGATATTCGTCTACACGATTTGAGAAAATTCACGACGGACAAACATCATACCGCGGATGATGTCCCCTTATGGCGGGGGCGCCGGAATGGTGATGAAGCCCGAACCGCTGGCCAAGGCCTTGGCGGCCATTAAAAAAGGCCGTAAAAAAGTGAAGACCCTTTTGATGTCGCCCCAGGGAAAAAGGTTAGACCATGCGATGGTCATGGAGCTTTCCCGGGAAAAGAATCTTCTGCTCGTTTGCGGGCATTACGAGGGCCTGGACGAAAGGGCCATGAAATCCATTGATGGGGAAGTGAGCCTGGGGGATTTCGTGATGACGGGTGGGGAACCGGCTGCCGCCGTGATAGTGGATGCGTTGGTGCGATTCCTACCGGGTGTTGTGGGACAAAGGGAATCGGTGGAAAAGGACAGCTTTTTTAATGGATTATTGGATTATCCGCACTATACTCGTCCCCGCTTCTTTAAGGGAATGGGAGTGCCGGAGGTTCTTTTATCGGGCAATCACGCCCGAATTGAGCGCTGGAGAAAAAAGGAATCCCTCAAGAATACCTTGGCAAAAAGACCCGACCTTTTAGCCCGGGTTCGTTTAACCGAGGAAGAACAAAAGCTTTTAATGGAAGCCCAAGAAGAACTTGAGGCGGGTGAATAACCAATCAGGCCTCAAGAGATTTTGAAGAGAGAAGGAGTTGTTAAGTCATGAACGCGACGATTCGAAAAATAGAAGAAAGCCAAATCATCCGTAAAAACGTCCCCTTCAAGGTGGGCGATACGGTGAAAGTCTCCGTGAGAATCCGAGAAGGTGAAAAAGAACGTATCCAGATTTACGAAGGTGTCGTCACCGGGATTCAAGGCGCCGGCGGCAAAATGAAGTTCACCGTCCGTAAAATTTCTTACGGGGTTGGCGTGGAAAAGTCTTTCTATTACCAATCACCCATGATCAAAGAAGTTAAAAGCGTCCGTTCCGGTAAAGTCCGACGCGCGAAACTCTTTTACTTGCGGGCCAAGCTCAACAAGAAGGACGCGAGGATTCAGGAAAGCAAAAAAGCCGTCCAGGTTCCCAGCGAAGGCGTTGCCGAGACGGTTTCCGCCACGAACGTTGAACCTGCTCCGGCTCCGGTGGAGGCTCCTACCGCGACCGCTTCCGAGCCCAAGACGGAAAAAGCTTAATTATCCAGTTCCAAAAGCATCTTCATTAACCGCTCCTCTAAACCGGAGCGGTTTTTTTATTTCCCGACCCCTACCTTGCACCACCTTCATTTCATAGGTAGGATACGGGCATGAAAATAATGTCTATTCTCCTGGTCCTCCTGTTATCCGCTTGTTTCGAGGCCGGTTGCACCGGCAGCGGCGCGGTGACCCCCCTTACTCCAACCAAGGCTTCCGAGGCGGATACCTCCCTCACCACTGATTCGGATGTGGTTTATTGGACATCCTTTCCTGTGACTTTCACCCTGACGGATCCCTTGAACGGGGTTTTCCTCCTGAACAAAAAGGTGGGCTGGGCTTGTGGCAATAATGGCATTGTCCTTCATTATGACGGGGATACTTGGGAAAAAGTGACCACGGGCCTGGCTCCAAATGAAAATCTGATGGCGGTTGCCTTCCTCAATGAATCGGAAGGTTGGATTGTCGGAACCCATGGGGTGATTCTTCATTACCTCAACGGAAGCTGGAGCCAGGACAATTCCCCAACTGAGGAAACACTCTATGGCATCACCATATCTCCGGCTCGTGTAGCTTGGGTCGTGGGTTCTAACGGCACGATTCTCACTTATAACGGTCTTTCCTGGGGCAGCATCAGCGCGGTTTCATCCGCCTCCGGGGCCGCTTCCACAGTCACCAGCGATATTTACAGCATTGGCATGGCTGACCAAAACAACGGCTGGGCCGTCGGAAACCTGGGACTGATTCTGCACTACGACGGTCAGAAATGGACCACTTATGCCGCCAGTCCCTCGACCGAACGCCTTAACTCCGTTTCCGTCATCAACGACGTGCAGGCCTGGATCGTGGGCGCTTATGGGACCATTCTTCGTTATAACGGGACCGCTTGGAGCAAAATTACCAGCGCCTTCTCCGGTTTCGACTTGTATCAGGTTTACATGAAAAGCGACGACGATGGTTGGGCTACCGGCCAGGACGGGACCTTGATTTATTACGATGGCACCCGCTGGATTTCACACCAAAAACCGGAAGGAAAACCTTCCCTGAATTACATCTCTTTTTATAAGGATGTAGGTTTTATTGTGGGGGCAAACGGAACGATCCTGAAATTCCAGCCAAATGGGGAAATGACCAAGTTTTCTTTCCTCTTCAAAGGCACGGCCAAAGAACCATCCAAGTCCAGCCCTTATTGGACCGTAACTTACACTTTGATGAACCAAAGTCCGAAAGCATCTCCATTGATGACCTATGAGCTGGCGATTCCCAAGGGATTTGAGGCTTACCAGCCACAAGCCTCTCCCACCCCTAACGGGACCGCGGTACCCACCAGCGCGGGCAAAGCGGCTGCGATTGTGGGAACCCCAACGCCAATTTCCCAGGTTAGTTCGACCCCATCAACCGCCGCCCCGATCTCTGGTTCCACCAATTCAGTATCAGCTCCTTCCGCCTCTGGAACGTCCCAAAGTGGCGGGAGTTCCTCGAAAATTGCCACGAGTGTCACCGGTTCTTGGAAAATGAAAGGGGACGATTTGGAGTGGGAAATCGGGAATGTCGCCTCCTCCGAGCTCAAGACGGTCACGGTCTTGCTTCAGGAGAAAAAAGGCGAGAAAAAAGAATATCCTGTTCTGCTGAAGGCCTTCCTTGTTTCACTTGATAAGGTCATGTCGGAAGCGGCCGCCGTAACTATGTTGGCCGCCGAACCAAAGACGGATATCCTCTCCACGGGATCAAAACTAGCCACAGGAACGAGCACTCCGGTTGCGGTTTCCACCACTCCCACGGCAGTCCAAAGCACTGGTGCAACCCCCGCCTCCCAAGCCGGGGCCATTTCGCAAAAAGGCGGTTCACCGAATGTCCAGCCTACAACCACTCCCGGAAATTGAGGCCCTGGCCTTAAAAAAAGGGTCGGCTGCGGAAGCTCTGGAGTTTTTGAGGGCTCAATTAAAAGATGACAACCGGACTGGAGCCGCGAACCTTCTTGGGAAATTTGAGAAAAGGGCCGCCAAAGACGCCCGGGAAACTAAAAGGCTCAAAGAACTTTGGAAACACGAGGAAATAGCTAAAAAAAAAGGTTTCCGGTTTATAGCCGGGGTTGATGAAGCGGGCCGGGGGCCCTTGGCGGGGCCTGTGGTGGCGGCAGCGGTTATTCTTCCCCCCAACATTGTTTTAACCGGCGTGGATGATTCCAAGAAGTTGACAGCCTCCAAAAGGGAGGAACTTTTTTTTCGAATACAACAATCAGCCATCGGGGTCGGGGTGGGCCAGGCCAGCGTTGCTGAAATTGACGAGTTGAATATCTATCGAGCGGCCCAATTGGCCATGGAACGAGCGGTGGAGGCCTTGGGCCAAAAACCGGATTATTTATTGACAGATGCCATGCCCCTCCCGCGGCTTTCTTCCATTACCCAAGAGCCCTTGATCCATGGGGACGCCTTGTCCACAACCATCGCTGCGGCTTCGATTATCGCGAAAGTCACCCGGGACAGGATCATGGGGCAGCTCCATCAACAATACCCGGTCTATGGTTTTGAGGGTCACAAAGGATACGGGACGGAAGAACACCTGAAGGCCCTGGAAAACCATGGCATCTGCCCTGAACATAGGTTGACCTTTGGTCCGGTTATGGAAACCCTGGCCCAAAAATCTCCAGGCGGCCCCTTTGGCTATTGGAAAGAGAAATTGGCGCGTTCCAAGAATTTAAAGGAACTGCATCAAACGGGGATCCAAATTAAACGTGTCGCCTTGTCCCATCTGGCGGGAACGGAATTAGAGACCCTCCGAGGTCTATTCCGGGCCAAGCGAAATGAATGGGACAGCCAAAAAGGGTAAGCTGGAGCCCGCGAAAAACCCCCATTTTGAGAATGCTTTTTTGGCCGGGGAGTACTTTAATGTTCCAGAAAGGTATTTATGAAAAACGTTAAATTCAAAGTTCCTTCGAAAACCGCCGGACTCCTGAAAAAAATCGGCCAGTTGGCGGATGAGCGGGGTGAAGCCGCTTATGCGGTTGGAGGATTCGTTCGGGACTTGGTTTTGAAACATCCGGGCGTGGATATTGATATTACCGTCGAGGGGGATGGGGTGACGTTCGCGGAAAATTTGGCCAAAATGACCGGATCGGAAGTGGAAGCTTTTACCCGTTTTGGCACCTCCATCGTGATTGTTCCGGGATTTGGGAAAGTGGACGTGGCTACAGCCCGCACCGAGAGTTACGACCATCCAGGCGCCCTTCCCTCGGTAAAAAAAGGGGGAATCATCCAGGATCTTTACCGCCGGGATTTCACCATCAACTCCATGGCCTTGAGCCTTTCCCCGGGATATTTCCTGAAATTGCTGGATCCTTTTGAGGGGCTGGAAGATTTGAAGAAGGGAAGAATCCGGGCATTGCATGAGAAAAGTTTCATCGATGATCCCACCCGTATCTTCCGGGCCGTGCGTTTTGAACAGCGCTTTAAAAAAAAGATCGAGGAAAGAACCCAGCGGTGGCTCTTGGAGGCGGTGAAGGGTGATTATATCCAGCGGGTTTCGGGCGAAAGGCTCCGTAACGAATTGCGGCTGATTTTCCAGGAAGCTCATCCCGAAGGCGCGGTTTGGCGTCTGGATGAACTGGGGGTTTTACCCCACATCCACCCTTCCCTGGGAGTTTCGATAGCGGCGAAAAAAGTGCTTCCTAAAATTTCAGGAAGTATCGCTTTTTTTAAAAAGAATAAGATTCTATTGGAAGACGAAAAGATGGTTTGGTTTCAGGCCCTGTTGAAGACGACGGACGAAAAAGGCGGGGCGGGCCTCATCAAAAGGTTGACCCTGTCCCGATCCGAACAAAAGATCGTTTCCCAATCGATTAAAGCCTATCCCTCTTTTCTTCATCAGCTGGATAAAGAGGAAATGACGGTCAGCCGGATGTACAAACTCCTTTGTCCCTTAAAAGCCGAGGTTCAATGTTTCCTCATGGCCGCCGCTTCGAACGGACTGCGCAAAAAAATGGAGCATTATTTCATGAAGATCCAAAAATCCGTTCCCTGGATTCGAGGCCGGGATCTTCAAGCCATGGGAATTCCGCCGGGTTTCCGTTATACCTTCATCTTGTTGGAAGCCCTGAACGGGCAGCTGGATGAAAAGTTCAAGAGCCGCAAGGCGGCTTTGGACTGGGTGAAAAAATCTTTTGTTTCCTGATGGCAGGAATCCGCCATGAATGGTTCCGGTGGGAGATTGAACCGGTATCGGTTGAGAACTTTAATTTTTTGTTTTTTACGGTAGTTTAATCCGTTAAAGTTGTCCGGCTTATAACCCCTTATTCAAACTGGATGGAAAATGGATCAAGCTCGAATCCTGGATGCTGTCATGAAACTCGGAGTCCTTGTTTTCTCCTTGTGCCTTCATGAGTTTGGCCATGCCTACGCCGCCTATCGGCTGGGCGATCCCACCGCAAAAATGCTTGGGCGAATGACAATTGATCCCCGGGCCCATGTGGATCCGGTCGGGACGATTCTTTTCCCCCTCATGATGTTTTTATATCCCGGACCTTTCTTGTTTGGATGGGCCAAGCCTGTTCCCGTCACCGTTGAAAATTTGAACAAACCCCGGACGGGATGGGGCCTTGGTGGCATTAGCCGGGCCCGCCATGAATATGCTTTTGGCGCTTTTGTTCTTTGGTATTTTGGTTTTGATGGGAACCTTCTCCTCTTTCGGGGATGAGGCTACGTTCATGACGCTGGGGAGCCTTGCTCCAATTTTTTATTTATATAAACGTCGCCCTGGCCCTGTTTAACTTGATTCCCATTTATCCATTGGATGGCTCCTGGATATTAAATCCATCCTGCCTCCCAAGTGGTCCTATCAAGTTTCCCGATTGGACCGTTATGGCTATATCATTCTCTTCGCGGTTTTCTTCTTGCTTCGAATTTATAAGGATTCAATCTTTTTAAAAACAGAGGATTTCTTGCCACAAGAACCAGTCAAAAAACAAACCCGTTACCTTTCAGGCGTCCAATCCAGCGGGCGGCTGCACCTGGGCAACTATTTCGGGGCCATCCGCAACCATATCCGCCTGCAGGATGAGGGCGAATGCTTTTATTTCATCGCCAATTACCATTCCCTCAACACCGTCCAAGACGCCAGACCAGCTGGGCCAATTCACCTTTCATGGCCGCGGCCGATTACCTGGCCCTGGGGTTGGACCCAGCGAAAGCCTTTCTTTTCCGCCAAAGCGATGTGCCCGAGGTCACCGAGTTGGCCTGGATCTTAAGCACGGTCACGGGGATGGGGCTGATGGAGAGGGCCCATTCCTATAAAGACAAAGTGGCCAAGGGAATTTCCATCCAGTCTGGGCCTGTTTTTTTACCCGGCCTTGATGGCGGCCGACATCCTCATCTACCAGAGTGACAAGGTTCCCGTGGGACAGGACCAAATCCAGCATATCGAAATGTGCCGGGATATGGCGGGTTACTTCAACCACACTTTTAAAAAGGATGTTTTCAAACTGCCCGAAGGAATCTTAAGCGAAGCCCCGAAAGTCATGGGCTTAACCGGCGGAAAGATGAGTAAGAGCGACGAGGCCAGCGTGATTCCCATTTTTGGAGAGCCTTCGGAAATCAAGAAAAAGGTGATGGGGATCGTGACGGATTCCAAAGGGGTGAACGAAGCCAAGGACCCGGAACAAAATGTCATTTATCTTTTGTACCGCCTGATGGCCAAGCCTGAGGAAACCGCCCAAATGGAAAAGGGTTTCCGGCAAGGGGGAATGGGCTATGGCGACGCTAAAAAATTATTGATCGCCAAATTGGAGGAGTTTTTCGGCGGGGAAGCTCGTGAAAAGCGGAAAAAGCTGGAGGAAAAACCGGATCAGGTGGAAGATATCCTCATTCAAGGGGCCCGCAAGGCCCGGCGGGTGGCCGCCGCGACGATGGAACAGGTCTATGAGGCCACCGGACTACCCCTGTCTAAAATAAAGAAGGCCATTTTGAACAACGGCCTTGATCGAGCTGCCCATGACTGAAATGAATCCGGAAAATAACGCCGACATTGAGCCGGTGGCCGTTATCCCTTTCTTCTTCCACCACCCAGGTCGTCATCAAGGAAATCATCAATCAGGACGACCAACGCTCGACCTATCAAATTACCCTGCCCTATTTTGACGGGCCCATGGACCTGCTTCTTCACCTCATCAAAGAACACGAACTGGATATTTACGATATTCCCATCTCCAAAATCACCAAGGAATACCTGGCTTATATCGAGATCATGGAGTCCCTCAACCTTGGAAATCGCGGGTGATTTTTTGGTGATGGCCGCCACTCTCATGCAAATTAAGAGCCGGATGCTTTTGCCCGTCGACCCTACACCCGACCAACCCGAAGAGGACCCCCGTCTGGAATTGATGCGGCGGTTGATTGAGTATAAAAAATTCAAGGACGCCGCGGACCAATTATTGGACATGGAAAAAAACAAGCACTATCTCTTTCCCCGGAACGTTCCGATGGATATGAAGGAAGTGGGACAGGAGGAACATCTGGAAGAAGTCACCCTTTTCGGCCTTTTGGCCGCCTTTAAAGACGTCCTGATTCACACCCAAGAAGATGTGACCGCCGAATTGACCAGGCCCGAGATCACGGTGAGTCAGAAGATCAATGATTTGATGGATTTGCTTCAAACCGACCAAAAAGTTGTATTTCGCCCTTTTTTGACGGCTTGCCGTACCAAAATCGAAAAAATCGTGGCTCTTTTGGCCCTGTTAGAAATGGTTCGATTGAAACTGGTGCGGGTTTTTCAAGATAAGGTTTTTGGGGAAATCGAAGTTCATTTGTCCACGATTGAAACACCCGGTAATTCTCCGAGCGTGTCTTGACCCAATTGAACCGGCTTTCAACACCAATAATTTACGGAGGAATATCCAACCCATGGAATTAGAAAAACTTAAAAAAATCCTTGAGAGCCTTCTTTTCGTGAGCGAAATCCCCCTTGCTCCGAAGAAAATCGTCTCTTTCGTGAAGGACACCACCCTGGACGAAGTCCAACAGGCCTTGGCCTCGCTTCAGGAGGATATCAACGGGATGGATCGAAGTTTCCAGGTTATCCAAATCGCCGAAGGCTTCCAACTCGTGACGCGCCCCGAGTATCACAAGTGGGCGAAGGAACTTTACAAGGTTATTTCCAAAACCCGCCTTTCCAAGGCGGCCCTGGAAGCCCTGGCCATCATTGCTTATAAACAGCCCGTCACCCGGGCGGAAGTTGAGGCCATCCGCGGAGTGGAAGTGAGCAACCTGGTCCAATCCCTCCTGGAAAAAAAGATGGTGAGGATATTGGGAAGGGCCGAAACCCCGGGAAGGCCCCTGCTTTACGCCACCACCCATGAGTTCTTGTTGCATTTTGGCCTGAAGGATTTATCCGACCTTCCCAAAGTTTCCGAAATCCAGGAATTGGCCGGCGACAAGCCTTCCCCGGAGTTCTTGAAAGAAATGGAGGGGGAATTGCGCCGCCGGGAAACCAAATTAGGACTGGCTCCCGCGATGGAAAATGAATCGTCGAATTTCGAGCCGCCCGCGGATCCCAATCCCGCCACCCGAACCCACTTCCGAGAATTAAGTTCGCTTGGAAATCCCCGTTATGTTTGACACGCCAAAACCGCTTGTTTATAGTAAACCCGTCTTGCCGCGCTTTTTCGTCAAACCGTTTCAGGAGAGCTTTTTTGAGCCAGTCCGCGCCTAAGAATCCAGGTGTTTCAGGGGCGAGGCAAGGCCGCAGGCACCACCTTTTTTCCCTTCGTGTCAAATTCATCCTGTTCTTGACCTTGCTGATATTCCTGGTGATGGGCACGGTGACTTGGCTGGTTCTTAGCCAAATGAAGGAAACCCTGGTCCAACAGGTGGTTAACCGCGGCGAGTCACAGGCCCGAAGTCTGGCCTTGAACAGCGGGGATCTGGTTCTCCAACTCAATCAGCCCGTCTCCCAAGCGGGTGATCCCACCCTCCCCTTGATGCAATTCGTCAATGACGCCGTAAAGATGGAATCCAGCCAGTCCGACCAGAATATCCCGTCCGACTTAACCCCCTTGGAGGAGCAAGTCCTGGCTTTGATCAACATTTATAATGAAGATATTCAAAAATACATCTGGCCGGACGCTGAAAACACCAAGAGGGGCAATACCGAGTACTCCTTCATCATCGATAAGAACAACAAGTACCTGGCCTATTCCGACCTCAAGGGCGATATTCAAAAATACACCGAGCATGAGACCTATACGCCGCCCCCGGGAGTCCATCCCATGGCCGACACGGATACCATCCTTGTCCAGACTTTCCAGGACCATGGCCGCCTGATTTATGACATCGCGGCGCCAATCAATGTGGCGGCGGAAGGAAAGGCGATCAAAATCGGCGAGGTTCACCTGGGAATGAACCAAAACATCATCACCCGGGTGGTGCGTTACGTCGCGGTGGCCATCATCCTCAGCACCGTGGGAGTTCTCATTTTAGGCATTCTCGTCATGATGGTTTTCGTAACGGTCATGATCAAGCCTATCCGCCTTTTGGTGAAGGGGGTTTCGGCCATCGCGGCGGGCAACCTGGACCAAAAGATCAACATTAAGCGCTCGGATGAATTGGGGGATTTAACCGACGCCTTCAACGACATGGCCAAGTCCCTGCGGGAGAAAGAAGTCATTAAAGGGGCTTTTTCCAAATATGTGACCAAAAGCGTGGTGGACCGGATCCTCCAGCACCGGGACGGTTTGAAACTGGGAGGGGAGAAAAAAGTGGTTACGGTTTTCTTTTCCGACATTCGGGGATTTACCTCCATGGCCGAGACTTTGAGCGCCGAGGAAGTAGTCCAATTGTTGAATGAATATTTCACGGCCATGACGGCCATCATTTTTAAATATGAAGGAACGTTGGATAAATTCATGGGTGACGCTATCATGGCGGTTTATGGGGCGCCCATTGAAATTGCCGATCACGCGGAACGGGCGGTTTTGACGGCGATTGAAATGGCCCGGAAAATGACGGAACTCCAGGCCAAGTGGAGGATGGAGGGAAAGCTGGAAGTGAACATTGGAATCGGCATCAACACGGGTGAAGTTGTGGTCGGCAATATCGGCTCCAACGAGCGGATGGAATATACCGCCATCGGCGATAACGTCAACCTGACCCAGCGCCTGGAATCGGTCGCGGAAAAGGGACAAATCCTGATTTCAGCCTCGACCTACGAACGGGTCAAAAACAAAGTTGAAGCCGTTATGCTGGATCCCATCAAAGTCAAAGGCAAAACCGAGAAGGTCGTGGCCTATAGTGTCCAGGGATTGAAGCCTTGATATTTCCCAAAAACAAGTTCACCGTTGAAATAGGAAGACCCAATGAAAAGACCGGAAAATTGGTTTTAAGTCATTTCTTTTTAAACGTTCCATCCCCGGAAAAAGCAAAGGCAGCCGGTAATATGAAAAGATCTTTTAAAAACGCTTCCAATCAAGGGTACCTTGTCTTGGCGACTTGTGGTTGGTTCATGAGGTTTTTATATGCCAGACGATAAGGCGATGATAGTCAAGATGGCCTTTCTCTACGTTCAGGGAGAAGAGTGGTATAAGGCCATCGAGGAATACAAAAAACTCTTGGCGTTCGATCCCCAGGACGCCCACGTTCACAATATGATGGGCGACGCCTACGCCAAGAAAAAAGATGACGCCGACGCCTTCCAGTCTTACCTGAAATCCAAGGAAATTTACGAAAAGCAGGGACAGTCCAACAAAGTCGCCTCCATCGAGAGAAAAATTGCCAAGCTTTCGCCCGATCGAATGGACATCAAACAAAAGCAATATTTTCTCTCCATCACCAAGACCCAGGAAGCCGATCGTCTGGCGGCCGACGGGCGGCTGGACGAGGCGGTGGCTTATTTCCAACAGTTAATCGCGGCTGAGCCCATCAATTTCTCCTACCGGGAGAGGCTGGCCAACTTATTCCTGGAGAACGCCATGGTTTCCGAGGCGGCAGCCCAGTTGAAAGCGGTCGCGGATATCCATTTTTCTGAGGGGCGCCTGGAGATGGCTCAAACCTACGCGGGTAAACTCTCCCTCATCGATCCGGAAGGCATCGACACCCTTCGCTTGCTGGCGAGCCTGGCCCAGCAAAAGGGGGATTCGGAGGCCGCCGCCAAGCATTACGGAAAACTCGCCCAGCTGGCTTTTGATTCCGGTCAGTATGAAGAAGCCAAGAACGCGATTGAGGCGGCGACCCAGGTCGGCAGGGGGGATTTGAAACTCCTCTTGGCCAAGACTTTCATGGCATTGAAAAAAACCGCCGAAGCCAAGCAGCAATTGGAAGCCATCCTCAAGGAAAACCCCGAGGATATAGGCCTGGTGGAACAATTGTTGGCTCTTTCAGAGGAAACCAAGGATTGGAACGCTGCCCAAAGCCACATCGCCATCCTGCTTCAAAAACGCCCCGATGATCCCAAACTCCAGCCCCGCTTGGCCCGCATACTTTTGCAAGTGGGCAAAAGGAGCGAGGCCCTTCAAATATATCTCAATCTGGCGCTGGGCGCTTTGAAGGATAACAAGACGGACGCCGCCTTCGGTTATTTTGATTCCATCCTGGCGCTGGAGCCCGACAATATCGAAGTCCTCAAGAAAAAAGCCGAAATCTGCCTGAAGATGGGAAAGAAGCAGGAAGTCATCGATATCTACAAAAAGCTTCAGGTTGTTTTCACGCAGAAAAAAATGCCGGAGGAAGCCAAGAAAGTGGGATTGATCCTGACCCGCCTCTCGGGGCTTAAATAAAACCCGTGCCGGAAACGATTCCTTCCAAACCCCGCCGGAACAACGATGTGGAGTGCCTTCGGTGCGGGGCCATGAATATCCCCGAAAACAAAATTTGCGGCCGTTGCGGCGCCAACTTACCTCTGATTTATGATGAAGAAGGAAATGTTTTTCATCCCAGGGACATCGTTGGGAAGATCCCCAGGGGTTTGTATGGAGCCCGTTTTTCCCCGGGCAATGCCCGGTGGATCCTTCGGTTTTGTGTCATCCTTTTCGCCCTATTGCTGGCTTTATTGATTATGCACCATCGATAACCTTTCCCCTAGCTTGGGGATATATCGGCTCCTCCCGCCAGCCAGGACAACGAATAACAGGGATTTCCCCCATATTCATGTAAAGTCCTGCTTTAAGACTTTTACGCCATCCTGTAAAATCAAAACCCTTCACCCTTAATAACATAGGAAAATCATGGAAACTTTGACCGCGAAAACGAAAGAAAAAAAGGTTTTTATGGAAACCTTTGGATGCCAGTCCAACGTTCTGGAATCGGACCACGTCACGGGCCTTCTCCTCAAAAACGATTTTTCCATGACCCAATCGATTGAAGAAGCCGACGTCATTCTCTTTAACACCTGTTCCATCCGTCGACCACGCCGAACACAAGGTTTTTTCCCGCCTGGGCCAACTGGCCGATTGGAAACGCGGCAGGGAAGGCCGGGTCATCGGCGTCCTGGGCTGTATGGCTACCAGCTATAAAGACCAATTGATGGAAAGGGCGCCCCATTTGGACATGGTGGTGGGACCCGACCAATATTTAAAGGTTCCCCAGGTCATCCGGGAGGCTTCAGGACGGGCCAAAGCCAGGTGCTGGCGGATTTCGACCCGGTTTATTTCCCGCAGAACGATCCCGTCCCGGCTTTCCCAGCCCCACCGGGCTTTTATTGAAATCATGAAGGGCTGCGATAAGTTCTGCACCTTTTGCGTGGTTCCTTTTACCCGGGGCCGGGAAGTTTCCCGCCCCACCGAGAGTATTCTGGAGGAAATTACAGGCGATTGCGAGGGCGGGCGTGAAGGAAGTCATGCTGCTGGGCCAGAACGTGAATTCCTATGGATTGGGGTTGAAGTCGAAGGGCCAAGACGATCACCTTCCCGGAGCTATTGGGACAAGTGGGCGGAGTGGAAGGGATCGAGCGGGTGCGTTTTATGACTTCCCATCCACTGGATTTATCCGATGAGTTGGTGGAAGTCATGGCCAGGGTGCCCTCGGTTTGCGAGTCCATTCATTTGCCGGTGCAGTGCGGATCGGACAAAGTGTTGAAGCGGATGAGCCGCAAATACAACGTGGCCCATTACCTGGAACGGGTTCAAAAGCTTAGATCCTCCATCCAGGATCTTTTTATCACCACCGACCTTATTATCGGATTCCCCGGGGAAACGGATGAAGACTTTCAGCAGACCTTGGATTTGCTGGATCAAGTCCGATATGACGCCGTCTATAGCTTTAAATACTCCCCGCGGCTCGGAACGCCCGCGGCACGGATGCTGGATCAAGTGCCGGAGGAAGTGAAGGATGAGCGGTTGGCCCGGCTCAATGAGAAGGCCTGGAAGCACGCTTTTGAAAGTTGCGAGGCCCGCCTGGGCAGGATCGAGGAAGTGCTCGTTGAAGGCCCGGCGGACAAGACGCCTAACGCTTTCTACGGCAAAAGCCGCCAAAACCGCACCGTTGTTTTTCCAGGAAAAGGGTACAAAGCGGGGGACAAGGTTTGGGTTAATATCGAAAACCACAAAGTCGCCAATCTCTTTGGGTCGGTTGCGCATTCACGATAATCGCGAGGTTCCATGAAAAAAATTATTTTAATCCTTCTTCTTTGCGCCGGTCCCTGTCTTCTTCGAGCCTCGGAGGGGATGCCGGATCCAACCGCCACCCCGGAGGATAGCCGCTCCCTTTTTGAAAAGGCCCAAAAGCTATTCGACCAAAAGAATTACCAGGAATCCAAGGACATCCTGAACCAACTGGTGGCCAAGCACCCGATGGAGGATTTTATTCCCAAGGCCCGCCTGCTTCTGGCCAACCTCCAGGAGGACTTCAACATTTCCATCGCCCAGTTCAAGGATCTCGCGGCCGAATATAACGCCCGGCCCGAGGGGGAAGAGGCCCAAAAGGATTTGGGAGCCCGTTATTACCTGGCGGATAAGTACGCGGACGCCGCCCAGAGCTATAAGGATTTCCTCGACAACTACCCCAAAAGCGCCTCCTTGCCGGAGATCCACTATTGGTACGCGTCCTCGCTTTTGGCCATGGACCAAAACAAGGAGGCGGCCGAGGAATTTAAAAGGGCTTTGAACGGCGCCAAGGACAGCCCCTGGGCTCCCAAGTCACTGGTGGGAATGGGAACGGCTTATTACAAATTGAAAAAATATGCCGACGCCCAGAACCAATATTTAAGAATCCTCGACCAATACCACCTTTACGATGAATTAAACCTGGTTTACCTCAGGCTCGGGCAAACCTACGAGGCTGAAAAGAAATGGAAAGAGGCCCACGCCGCTTACCAGAACCTGATCGATCAATATCCCAAGTCTTTTGAGGTCGCGGAGGCCCGGGAACGCCTGCGGGACCTGGAAAGCCAGCACGCGGAATTGCCTCGTTCCCCCGAAGCCCAAGCCCCCGAGCCCACGGCGACCATGGCCGCTGTTTTAGCGGAACCGACCCCGACGGTTGAAACGGTTACCTCATCTCCAGCTACCGAAACTCAAAATACTCAAGAAGTCGTGATTTCAAAACCCTTCCATGTTCAGGTGGGGGTTTATTCCAAGAAGTTCAACGTGGATAAAACGAGAAGATTGATCAAAAAAGCGGGATACGGTTCTTACGTGGTAACCGCCCAACAGGATGGGGTACCCTATACCTACTACAAAGTGCGTGTCGGACATTTTGCCGACCGGGCTTCCGCCGAAAAAGTCGCCAGAGAATTGGCGCGAAAGACCAAAGAAAAAGCCATTGTCATCGAGGAATAATCTTTAGTTGAGCGTCCTCAAAGGTGAAAGCTGGACTAGGGAGATATTCTGGGTTTTGGGCGAAGGGAGGAAAAAATGATGAAACGAGCGCTTCTGGGGTTGGTTTTGGCCCTGAGCCTTTTGGGATCAGGAAAAAACGCAGCCTTCGCCCAAAGCGGAGTCAATGGGATTCTGCAAAAGGGTTTGGACGCCCAAAAAATGGGGAAATATGGCAAGGCATTCCAATGGTTCCGGATTGCCGCCGAAGCCGGTAATTCGGAGGCGCAGTATCACCTGGGTTATTGTTACTTGACGGGTCAGGGCGTCAGGGTTGACGAGCAGCTGGCGGTGAAATGGTTCCGCAAGTCTTCGGATCAGGGAGACTCCAGGAGCGAGTTTCACCTGGGAAGCTGTTATGAGAACGGCTGGGGTGTGGCTCTGAACCTGGGGGAAGCCAAGAAATATTATCAGACGGCCCTTCAGCAGGGGTTTATCGGGGCGGAAAACGCCCTGAAGAGGTTAGCCTCCATAACCGCGGCTGAAGAAGACAAGAAAAAAAATATTCCCGTTTTTACCAATCATCTTGCCGATAGGGGGAGCGACGAAGCGGACTCTTGGGTGTCCCAAGGCATGGTGGATGAACAAAAAGAGGATTATAGCGGCGCGGTTTCCTTGTTTCGAAAAGCGGCGGAATCGGGCAATACCGCCGGGGAAGCCCAGTTGGGAACCCACTATCTCATAGGCCTTGGAATCCCCAAAGATGTCAATTCGGGCGTCCAATGGATAAGGAAGAGCGCCGATGCTGGAAACCCCTATGCCCAAACGTCCATGGCCAGCCTTTATCGAAAGGGTCTTGGCGTTAACCGGGATTATCATGAAGAATTCAATTGGTACCGGAAGGCTGCGGATCAAGGCGACCCCAAAGGCGAGTTTTACCTGGGCGCCTGTTACCAGCAGGGAGAGGGAGTCGACAAGGATTTGAATAAGGCGAAAGAATTCTTTCAAAAATCAGCGGACCAAGGCTATGTGCCCGCCCAGAAAAGTTTGTCCTATATGGCCAAAGGCATCCCCATTGTCGTTATCAATTAACCAAGCCCCTTTGAATTTACGAAGCGGCTCTAAAAGGCTTTTGTGGAAGATGGAAAAGCAGCGGCGAATTCTCGATGGTTCTCAGGCCCTCCGAGGCCAAACTTTAGGGCCAGGTGCTGAATGGATGATTTGACGCCCATGATGAAGCAGTACCTCGACCTGAAGAGAATCCATAAAGAGGAGATTCTCTTTTTTCGTTTGGGTGATTTTTACGAGATGTTCTTCGACGACGCCAAGACGGCGGCAAGGGTGCTCCACCTGACCCTCACCGCCCGGGCCGGGGGCAATAACCAGAAAGTCCCTATGGCCGGCATCCCCTTCCACGCCGCGGATAACTACATTTCCAAGCTGGTCAAGAACGGCTATTCCATCGCCATTTGCGAGCAAATGGAAGATCCCGCTTTGGCCAAGGGATTGGTGAAGCGGGAAATCGCGCGCGTCATCACCCCGGGCACGATTTTGTCGGCCTCCATGCTGGAGGAGAAATCCAACAATTACCTGGTCGCCCTCGCCCCATCGGCCCAGGGATTAGGGATCGCAGTCGTGGACGTGACGACCGGCGAGTTCAAAGCCTGTCAACTCCAGGGGCCGGACCGGTTTTCCGTGGCTTCCAACGAACTTTTCAAATTCAACCCTTCCGAAATCCTCCTGCCCCATACCCAGCCCGAGGCTGAGGAATGGGGCCGGCTTTTGAAGTCGGTCAACGGCGCCAAACGATCCCATATGGATGATTGGAAATTTTCCACGGATGAGGGCAAGGATATGCTCGAGGAGCATTTTCTGGTCAAGTCTCTTGACGGGTTTGGCCTGTCGGGCCAGGACCAAGCGATCCAAGCGGCGGGGGCCATCCTGCAATATCTCAAGGAAACCACCCACAGCGTCCTTTCGCATTTGGTCTCTCTTTCCACTTTCCAGGTGGGGGAAGGCATGGTGCTGGACGCCACCACCCAAAGGAACCTTGAAATCATCAAGCCCATGCGCGATGACGGTAAAGAGGGAACCCTCCTTTCCGTGCTGGATGAGACGGTCACCTCCATGGGCGGGCGCCTTCTTCGACAGTGGCTCATCACCCCCTTGACTTCGGTTTCCCAAATCAAGAGGCGCCAGGACGCGGTTGAGGAGCTTTTGGCCCGCAAGGATGACCGGGAAACCATGCGGGACCATTTCCGGGAAGTATCCGATTTGGAAAGGTTATCCGGCCGCATCGGCTGCGGCACCGCCAATGCCCGGGATATGGTGGCTTTAAAGAATACCCTTACCCTCTTGCCCAAGCTCTATCAGGTGCTTTCGGGATTCAAGGCCCAGGCCATCAAGGAAAGGGTGGAGGTTTGGGACAACCTGAAGGAAGTCCAGCATTTGCTGCAAAAGGCCATTCATGACGAGCCCCCCTTGGCCCTGAAAGAAGGGGGACTCATCAAGGCGGGATACGACAAGGAACTGGATGAGTTGAAAAGCGCCTCCCTCGAGGGCAAAAGCTGGATCGCCCAATTGGAAGAAAAGGAAAAATCCCGTACCGGTATCGCCTCCCTCAAGGTGCGTTTTACATCTGTCTTCGGCTATTACATCGAAGTCTCCAAGGCCAACTTGGATAAGGTGCCCAAGGATTACCACCGCAAACAAACCCTGGTCAACGCCGAGCGTTTCATCACGCCCGAACTCAAGGAAATGGAAGGCAAGGTGCTCGGGGCTCAGGACAAGGCCGACCGCCTGGAGTACGAAATCTTCGAGGGCATCCGCGCCCAGGTGGCCAAGGAACTTTCCCGGCTTCAGCGGGTGGCCCGCATCATCGCCGAACTGGACACCTTTTCCTGCATGGCCGCGGTGGCCGACCGGGGCCGTTACGTTCGGCCCGAAGTGGATGATTCCCCCGAGCTATCCATTGTCGATGGACGGCACCCGGTTTTGGACCGCATTCTTTCCTCTGACCAATTCGTGCCCAACGACACCCACCTGGGCGTGGACGGCACCGAGATCATCGTCCTCACCGGACCCAACATGGCGGGCAAAAGCACCTATATCCGGCAAGTGGCCCTGCTTTCCCTGATGGCCCAAGTGGGTTTTTATGTCCCCGCCAAACAAATGAAGGCGGGGATCGTCGACCGCATTTTCTCAAGGGTAGGGGCTTCCGACGCCTTGACTCAGGGACAGAGCACCTTCATGGTGGAAATGGTGGAGACCGCCAATATCTTGAACCACGCGACAGCCAAGAGTCTTCTCATCCTGGATGAAGTGGGCCGGGGCACCTCCACTTACGACGGGGTTTCCATCGCCTGGGCGGTGGTGGAATATATCGCCCAAAAACTCAAAGCCCGGACTCTTTTCGCGACCCATTACCATGAATTGACCCGCCTGTCGGGGGTTTTTCCCAACGTCAAGAATTTCAATATCGCGGTGAGGGAATGGAACGAACAGATCCTTTTCCTGCGCAAGATCGTGGAAGGCGGAACGGACAAGAGTTACGGTATCCAGGTGGCCCGTTTGGCGGGGGTGCCGAATGAAGTCGTGGTCCGGGCCAAGAAAATATTGGCGAGCCTGGAAACGGGGACCTTTCTTTCCAAAACCACCGAGGCCCCCGCGCTTTCCAAGGCCGAAACCCAGGAATCGGCGGCCCCCCAACTCTCCTTTTTCGGCACCGGCGCCCAACATCCGATTTTAGAAGAGTTAAAGGGTTTGGATGTGGACGGCCTAACTCCCCGCGAAGCCTTGAACCTAATGGGGGAGTGGAAAAAGAAAATCGAAGGATAGATTTAACCGTCCTGCACTTAGATTAGATAAGGGGAAAGAAAATTCCGCTTTCTAAGTTTTTTTACTACTCAAAACAAAAATTGGGGTTATTCTATCGAGCGAAGTTTCGGATGGAATTTCAATCTTTTTGAGAGGATGTCTTATGCGCTTCCTGATCCTTTTGTGTTTCTTTCTGGCCGCGTCGGCGGCGACGGCGAAAGATTTTGTGGTGGGCGTCGTGGATATGCAGGAACTTTACAAACAATATCCCGGAACCACCAAGGCCCAGAAGAAGTTTGACGAATTAGCCCAGGAGAAAAGGCAGGATTTGGCCGATTTGGAATCGGCCTTGAGAGACCTTCAAGGGGTACTGAGCGACCCGAAGGGCGCCTTGTCCAGCCGGGAAAGAAAGCAGAAGGAAAAAGAGTTCGAGGAAGCAAACCAGAACTATCAGGAAGAGAAAAACCGCATCCAGAACGAATTGCAAGAGCGCAACCAGGAAATGATGGAAAAGCTGACGGTCCGCATCAAGGACGTTATAATCGGGATCGCCAAGAAATACCAAATCGCCCTGGTGCTGAATAAGAATGATGTGGTCGGCGTCAAAAACGGGGTGGATCTAACCACCGAGGTTTTGAGGACCTTCGCCGAATTGAAACCGGAAGCGACCGATTTGGATTCCAGTACCCCCTAGGTCGAGAAGATCCCTGTTCCGCTAAAGCCCCATGAATATGAGAATGCCCCCCCTAATCGCTCTCATTCCTGATGAATTACCGGTTGATAATGTTACTGTCAACCTTCGGGCCTTTGATTAAAATAGTCCCCTTGGCTGGCGATTCCGGCGACAATACCTTTACGACATTGCTTTAACTCAGGTGGGTTGGGTTGAAAAAAGAAGAAAAAATCCAAAAAAAATATTTTCCTTACGAGTTTCCCATTGAACTGGAAACCCGCGCCCATGGCAACGTGGTGGCCCGCTGTTCGCTTCTTCCCGGTTGTCAGGCCCAGGGTAAGACCCCCAAAGAAGCCCTCGAACAGCTCAAAAACGTCATCGACCTTTATTTCACCTCCGCCACGCCCGCTTTTTTCGAAAGCCTTGAGGAATTCAAGGGCATTACCACTATTTACGATTTGGTGGAGTACCGGGGTTATCTCTATGCCGCCACGGGACAGGACCTGATCCTTCGATCCAGCAGCGGCGCGCCGGGTTCCTGGAAAAAAATCCCCGTTACCCAAATGAATCCCAAGTTCTTCTCCACCGTCGGGGACGCCAAGGAAGGCAAGGGGGATTATGTCACCCAGATTTACTGCCTTTGCGTCTACGCCTCTCCCGGCAAGGAAGCCGTCCTTTACGCCGGAACCAACCTCAACGGCGGTATCTACCAGACTACCGATGGGGAAAATTGGAAGGAAGCCTTTACCACCGATGAGGACCGCATCCATTCCCTCTTGGAATTCAAGGGAAGGCTTTACGCGGGCACCAGTTCCAAAGGCAAGATATACGCCTATGACGGAACCCAATGGAACACCGTGGGTTCCCTCAGCGAGGTGGCCGTCACCTGCCTGGGTATTTTCAACGACCAAATTTTCGCGGGCACCTATCCCAGCGGGCTTATCTTCGCCTCCACCGATGGATTTAATTGGGAGGAAATGACCGCCACGGGACAGAATTTCATCCAGTGCTTTCAGGAATTCAACGGGGCCCTTTACGCTGGAACCTCCAGCCCCAAGGGCGTGAAAATTTACCGAACCGAAAACGGTCTGGACTGGCTATGCGTTTACGAGACGGCCCGTGAATTGAACCTCTACTGCATGGAAGTTTTCGAGAACGCTCTTTACGCCGGGACTGGCAACTCGGGAAGGGTTTTAAAGACCAGCGAAGGGACCGATTGGAAAACGGCTTTTGCCGGCGATGAGGAGGGCGTCCGGGCCTTCGCCCTTTTCGGCGACTACCTTTATGCTGGAACCGAAAACCGAGGCACTCTTATACGCTCCACCTTTGACATGGCCCGAATGCCGGCGATCTCGGAATTAACGGTGGAAAGGCTTTCCTCTTCCAGCGCTCTTCTTACCTGGACCACCGACATTTCCGCCACTTCCGAAGTCCATTACGGCGAGAAAAAAGAAGATCAGGATTTACGCAAAGTCATCATTGATAAGGGAATGAAATTACGGCACCGGATTCATTTGACCGACTTGAAATCCGAAACCGAGTATGAATTCAAGGTGGTAAGCGCCTATCGCACTTCCTCGCTCTCGGTGAGCGAGACGGCTTCATTTTTTACGCCGAGCGTTCCGCCACCCTCTATCACCTCTCCCACCCATTCTCATCCGGGGAAATGGGAGAAAAACAGTGATATTGAAATCCTTCTGCATTCGCTCACCCCGCTGCGGGGCTATTATTTCCTTTTGAACCATTATCCCGAAACTTTACCCGCTCCGCCCGAAGCCTCTTATACCGAGGACAAGCGGGTAGCTCTTTCCTCAACCCCCCAGGGAACCTGGTACTTCCACGTGGTGGGAGTGGATGAAGCGGGAAATATTGGGAGCCAAGCCTCCCATTTCAAGATTCTGGTGGATACGGAGGCGGCCCCGCCAGTCAAGGTGACTAGTTCTACTCATCCCGAGAGCGAGAAGTGGGTTGCCAATCCCACTCCGGTTATTTCTTGGGAAACACCCAAGGACTTATCGGGCATCAAAGGCTATTTCATAAAAGCCGATCACGAGCCGACCACCGTACCGGGCCCGGGAGCGGGGGATTTTACGCAGGAAACCCGCAAGACGCTGGGGCCCTTCGAGGACGGCTTTTGGTACCTGCACATCTCCACCCAGGATGAGGCCGGCAACGTGGGTATCCGGGCCTCCCATTACCCCATTCGCATCGACACCAAAGCCTTGGCCCCTACTCTTTCTTCCACCAGCCATCCCCAGAGCGACCAATGGTATTCCAACAACAAAGTGGAAGTTCATATCAACCCTCCCCACGACCTTTCAGGTGTGGAAGGATATTATTACTGCATTGACCACGACCCCATGACCCTGCCGGATCCGGAGAATGCTCAATGGACCGAAAAGACCAAGATCACCTTTGACGAGATTCAGGACGGCCAATGGTTCGTTCATGTCCGCACCAAGGATAAGGCCGAAAATATTTCTCCCCAGGCGGGGCATATCAAAATCTGCGTCGATACCTTGGTCAGCCCGCCCCAGGTATCTTCCTCCACCCATTCGGAAACGACCCACTGGTACCGGGACCGACGGGTGGTTTTGAATTGGGAGGACCCATTCGAACATTCCGGAATCGAGGGATATTACTACAACATCGATCGCAAGGCCGATACGGTACCCAACGACAAAAACTCCCTTTTTACCAGCCAGCGCATGGTTTCCTTCGAACTCACCGACGACGGACTTTGGTACTTCCACATCACCACCAAGGACAAGGCGGGCAACGTGGATTGGAAGGCGGTGCATTACCCCCTGCACGTGGATACGGAGGTAGCTAGGGCTTTTGTCTCCTCCCCCAGCCACCCGGAACAGGAACAATGGTATTCCAAGCCCAAGGCGGTGTTTAAACTGACGCCGCCCGATGATCTTTCGGGGATCACGGGTTTTTATTACACCTTTTCCGAAGACCCCCAAATTACCCCCGATCCCAGATCTTCTTCCTTTACGGATAAGAACGAAATCAACCTGGATATTCCTCGGGACGGGGTGCATATCCTTTCAGTGGTTTGCCAGGACGTGGCGGGGAATATATCAAAGGAAGTTGCCACTTTCCGCGTCCGTCTGGACACGATTGCCGAAAGCCCGGTTGTTTCGTCACCCAGTCATTCCTTGCCCGAAAAGTGGTATGGAACCCGGCGAGTGGAATTCGTGTGGAAAGATCCCGGAGACCTTTCGGGCATCGATGGTTATTACTACGCGCTCAACGGCGACGAGAACTGGACTGCCGACTTGAAATCCATGACCTGGACCACGGGGCGGGGAACCATTGCCACGGTCGCGGAAGATGGCATCTGGTTCCTCCATGTATGTTCCAAGGACAAGGCGGGAAACGTCAGCGCTTGCGCCCATTTCAAGATGCGGATAGACAGTGAAGCGGGGGTAGCTTTTATCAAAAGCTCCACCCATCCCCCAAACCAATGGGTTAAGACGACAGCCCCGAAATTCATGTGGGACCCACCCCGGGAGCAATCGGGAGTGGAAGGTTATTACCTCGCGCTCGATTCTCAACCCCATACCATACCGGGACCGGGAAATGGCAAGTGGGTCACCGAAACATCCCTTACGGCCCCGGCTCTCAAGGATGGTAAATGGTTCTTCCACGTTAACGTGAAAGATATGGTAGGTAACGTTGGGAAGGAAGCGGCTCACTATCCCATCTTGATCGATACCGCGGCACCCAAGTCTCAAATGAAACCCCTTGCGGCCATGTTGGACAAGACCCAGGTTTACCTTGAATGGAGTTCTACCGACGCTCATAGCGGCATCTCTTCTTACGATGTCCAGGTCAAGACCGATAACGGCTCTTGGACCGACTGGCTGACCAACGTGACCGAATCCAACGGTGTTTACCAGGGGCAGGATGGAAAGCGGCACGCCTTTCGATGCCGAGCCAAAGACAACGCCGGCAACTTGGAACTCTACCCCGAGAGCGAGATGGCCGCCACCACCCCGGATATCTCACCCCCGGCGGCGGTTACCCAGTTAAAGGCTACACCCAAGACGGGGGGAGACATTGAACTCAAATGGAACCCGGTCGCGGACAAGGTTTCCGGCACCGACTATTACCGGATCTACCGGTGGCTGGAAGGCGGCAAGAAAGAAAAAATCTCCACTGACGGGGAAATCAAGACAACGGTTTTCACGGATAAGGGCGATGGGCTTAAAGAAAACACAGTTTACTATTATTGCATCCAGGCCGTGGACCGGATGGGCAACGAACAGCATGAGGGTAACACCACGGCGGCTTCCCTTTCGGACCATGGCGTGGGGGTTCCAACGGTCACTAGTCCCACCCATTCCAGCGATGACTGGAGCTCACATAACTCACCCGTTCTCATTTGGGACGCCCCTGCGGACGCCACCGGCATCGCCGGTTACTATTATCTTTTGGATCAAAGCCCCAACGCTAAACCCACGGCGGAAGCTTCCAATTTCGTGGATGGCCGACGAATGGAATTATCCAACCTAGAAGGCGGCATTTGGTATTTCCATCTGATCGCAAAGGACAAAGCGGGCAATATCAGCGAACAGGCGGCCCATTACCGACTCAAAATTGACCTTTCCAAACCTTCCGCTCCCCAGGTCACCTCAACCACTCATCCCGATTCGCAGCGTTGGTACGCCTCCAACAAACTGGAGTTTCACATGGCCTCGGCCCCAAAATTGTCAGGGGTTGAGAGCTTCTATTATGTTTTTGACCGCAAGGCGGACACCCGGCCCCTACCCAACGAGGCCCAAAGGACGACGGAAAATATCGTGAGCTTGAAATCCTCCGAGCCCGGAGTTTGGTACTTTCACGCGGTGGTCAAGGACAAGGCGGGTAATCTTTCCGAGCCTACCCATTTTATGGCCCTTGTCGCGGCGGGGGAAATGCCTCCCCCGGTGGTGTCAAGCCCCACCCATCCGGCGGAGGATGAGGCGGTCAACCACTATGAACCCCTTTTCACCTGGGATGACCGGCACGATGGCAGTTATAAACCCGTGGGATATATTTATAAATTTAGCTCCAACGAAATCGAAACGCTTACTTCCGAAGACCAGTTCACCACCGAACGTTCGATCCAATTAAGGGACATCCAGGAAGGAACCTGGTATTTCCACGTCGCGGCGGTCGGGAAAAAGGGCAAGCCCGGACTCCTGTCCTCGCGGCGTCGGGTGAAAATCCAGCGGTTGGGCAAGGTTTATGGAACATTCCTCCGCAAGGACGGGGTGACCCCCATTTCCGGCACTAAATTAGAAATGATGAAAGGTGATAAAGTGGCGGCCACGGTGATGACCGATCCCAAAGGACATTTCAACTTTTCGGGTCTTCCCGAGGGAAAATACGAGATTCGTCTTTACAGCGACCAGTTTCCGGTTTTGCGCATAAAGGACATCACGATCTCGGTGGATGAAGTACTTGAAGACGCGGTCTTTACGGAAGATATGGGAATTTTTCCCCAGCCTCCCAAGCCCGGACCCTTGCGTTTTTACTATTTTCTGAAAGAAGACTGCAACGTGACTTTGGAAGTCTTTGATTCAACGGGCGGCTTAGTGGGGAAAGTTGAGGAGAAAAGGGAAGGCGGAGCTTATGCCGTGACCATTTGGGACGCTGCGGGAAAACTCGACGGCGAGTATCTCTACAAGCTTTCCGCCAAGAGCATCACGAAGAACTCCATGTCACGATTTTCGGTGAAGAAGTTCAGAATTCAAAAACCCGTCAAAGAATTAGCCCCACAGCCCGTTTCTTAATGGGCCACTACCCGGATTTTGAGTTGCTTGACTAAATAGGACCTGCCCATTAATATACGTCCTCGTTTCGCTTCCCTTGAGGGGAATGGCCTTTGGGTCGTCGTGACAAAGCGATAGATGTTCCTTCCGCTTTTTCTTCCTTCTGCTAGGGGTTGTAGCTCAGCTTGGTTAGAGCGCCTGCCTGTCACGCAGGAGGTCGCGGGTTCGAGCCCCGTCAACCCCGCCATATTTTTCAACGATTCTACGACTTCACCAACTGCCCGGACCCGCTCCGTGTCATATCCGTGTCAAACTGCCTCTCAACCTGCTTCAGCGCGTTCACCCGGTCCTGCCGGTCGATCCGGTTATACCGTTTGAACATCGCGTAGGTCTTATGGCCCGATATGGACATGATGACCGAGTCGTTCACCCCCGCCTTTCTTAGGTTCGTGACCGCGCAATGCCGGAGGTCATGGAACCGGAAGTTCTTGATCCCCGCCGCGCGGACGGCCTTGAGAAAAGCGGTCTTGATGTCGAGGATGCGCTTTCCCCTCTCGGTGAAAACCTGGGGGCATCCCAGGGTTTTGGGTATCCGTTTCAAGAGGCTCGCTAGGGCCTCCGTCAAGGGAACCTCCCGTTTCTCCTGGGTCTTGGTGTCCGCGGCTTCCAGGATGATGACCTTGTTTTGAAAGTCCACCTGTTCCCACCGCAAACCCAAAATCTCCCCCTTCCTCATGCCCGTCCAATAAGCCAACTGGACGATGGCGGAAAGGCGCGGGGAGCAATAACCCAAAAGGGCTTGGTATTCCTCGTTCGTCAAGGTGCGGTCGCGGGATTCTTCCTTGAAGGCCCGCACCCGCTGAATCGGGTTTTTCTCCAACAAGCCGTTGAAGACCGCCCGGTTCACGATGCTCTTGAGAACGCCGAGGTCCCGGTTCAGCGTGCTATTGGATAGGGGCTTTCCCGTCCTCTGCTCGCCGGGGGCCTGGTTGCCCACCTTCCGCCGGTGAGTCAAGAACCCCTCCACCACATCGGGCGTCAAGCTTCGCAAGGGCCTGTTGCCGAAATAGTCCTTGAGCCTCTTGACCATCTGGATGTCGTTCTCATGGCTTTTCCTTCTTGCCTCGGAATAGGCCAGGAACGAATCCGCCGCCTCGGAAAAAGTGACCTCCGGTTTTTCGGGAGCCAAGTACTTACACTCCACCATTTCTTGCATGTGTTGGGCCAGCACCTTCTTGGCTTGGGCCACGGGTATCTGGCCCAGCCTCACCCTCTTGCGCTTTTTGATTCCCCCTTCTTCAACGAAGTAATCCAGGAAATACCCCTTTTCGTCCTTGCGGAGAAATTGGGGCAATCCATGAACATTAGGTCTACTCATTCGTCCCTCCTAATGTCCCCAGCACTTGGCATTTTATCAGCAGGGTCCGTCCAAGATGAAAGGGGTATTTTAAAAACTTGCAGGAACACCGAATGCCAAACCCTCGGATACTTGCCGACCTTCACGAAAGGGAGGATGCCGGTCTGCCGCCAATAGCGGACGGTATTGGGGGAAACACCGGCTTTTTCGGCAATGTCTTTGTCCGACATTAGGAAATTCCGCCGCTCGATATTCTTTCTGCGATCCACCATGACCTACCTCCCTTTTTCAAAATTTAAAATAAAAGACCCTCCTAGGAGTCCTCTTTGGAGGGGTGGAAAATTGGGTTGTGAAGCGTTCAAGGTTTGGGGGATTCTCCGGGCTGATTGACTTGGAATTTTGTTTTTGGTTGTCGAAGCGGAACAACTTGCGAGGGCGAAATCTTCGGGGCAGTAATCGCCCTTTAAATGCAAAATCTGAAATTCAAATTGTTCGTGTCATCCGTCACCGCCGTACTTTGTGATATTTCTTTTGACTGTTTTGCGACCCTAAACGTTTCTTTGAAAAGTAAATAATTTTTTGAAATGTCACTGACCGTCACTTACTGCCGCTGACTGCCACTTGTGATCGGTAGTGATGCTTTATGAGCATTCTCCGTAACCATCGTTAACCATGGATGACCATGGATTGGACGCAATAGATTTTTATGACACTTAAAATTTTTGGGAGGGAAAGGAGAAATGAATCGTCCAAAAGGCATGAAGGCAATCTCCCTGCAAGGAAGCCGCCCGTGAGCCAATACCTGGAAATCAACGATACCGAAGCCCAACACCTCGCCTGGATTCACTCCAACAAGTTCACCATCCCACAGCTTTTCCAAAAAAAGTTTTATCCCCAAGGCACCTACCGAAACGCCTGTTACGTCCTCAGCAAATACGTCAAAAAAGGTTTTCTGCTTTTTGAAAAGGAAAATATGTTCGCGCATAACTTCTACTTCCTGACCCTTCCGGCCATCCGTACCCTGGACGAGACAGGGCGGATGATTGTCATGGGCCGAAAACACCCCATCCGAATCAACCCCTACGAGAGACAGCATGACCTTATGGTTCAGGAGCTAAGAATCACCTTGGAGGCCACCCCTACCCTGGAAGACATCTTTTGGGTCAGCGACTTCGAAATGCGGGCCGGTATCACCCCGCGAACCAAGGCCGAATTCCTCAATGGGGAGCTGGAAAGGAACTGGCGGGTTAGGGCCTATGAAAGGGCCAAGTCCTTGGTCCGAAGGACGCCGGACGGATACTTCGAGGCCGACTTCCAGGGGGAGAGGAGGGCCTTTGTCCTGGAATTCGAACGGACGGCCTATCACTGGAACATGGTCCAGCGGATGGTCTACAACCTGGACGACGCCTTTCCCCAGGCCTGGCGGCTTGTCGTCTCGGAAACCTATCCCCACTCCCGGCGGATGATCCGCTACCTGCAAGCTTGGGTCATGGAAAGGGACCGGTCCAAGTGGTTGGTAAGCGACTTTGGCCGGGTAACGACCCTGCCATTTGAGAGAGTCTGGTTCCAGATAAGTCGTCCCTTGTCGGAATAACACCCCGTTGGCCGTGGAAATCATTTCATTCGGTCTTTCATTCGGACGGAACTCCAAATTTTCATTTTTCGGTTTAAAAGGGGGTGTTTTCCCATGCTCCGATGGCGAGCCCCCCTATCTCTGCATCAAGTACGGATGCGAGAAACGATAGGGGGGCTCGCCCTCTCCGCATGGGAAAACCAGAAGACGTTATTTTTAAAAATCGAGAATGAGACAGATTCAAATTCAAATCAGATTCAAGAGCAAGGCAAGGCAAACCGGAGCAGTATTCAGAGGTAGTAGGTGGGGTATATCAGGGTAGGTGTAAATGGGTGGGTAGGTGGAAAAGATTGGCGGGTGTTAGAAGGTTTTAATGGGGTAATTAGTTTGGGGGTTATGTTTTGGCTGACATGGTTGGGGTAGTTAGGGAATTAAGGGGTTAGAGTTTGGGTTAAGGTGATGGATGGTTTCTTAATCAAATTTCATTCTTTGGCTTTGGAGCCGACTTGCGGGGCAACCATTTGTGCCAATTAAAAGGCGAATTGGCACAAAGGCTGAAGGTCGGCTCTTTATGTTTTTGTGATGAAATTTGATTTCGAAACCTGGCTTTAACTTTCCCGGCGCCCCGTCCGGCCTTGTGCCGGGGGGCCGGGAAAGTTAACATCAGAGGGGGCTTATTTAGCTTTTGGTTGGGTCTTATAGTTCCATGGGTGGCTTTCAAAGAGGAATAGGCTATAATCAGATTCGAGGTACAAAAGGCTATGCCAAACTTAATCGAAAGAATAACCGCAGACCCCAACGTCTGCCACGGTAAAGCCTGTATTCGGGGAACCAGGGTTATGGTTTCCGTAGTCCTCGACAACTTGGCGGCCGGTTTATCCGTTGCGGATATTGTGAAAGAGTATTCTTCCCTTAAACCGGAAGACGTTCAGGCCGCTATCGCTTATGGTGCTGAATTGGCGCGGGAACGGATAGTCGCAGTTTCCCACCCCTAATGAAGTTCAAAATCGACGAAAACCTCCCCTTTGAAATAAAGCATTTTTTGACACAAGCCGGCCATGACGCCCTTACGGTGAATGACCAAGGCTTAACCGGAAATCCCGACACGAATTTAGCGGCAGTTTGCGCCAAAGAAGGCAGGGCCTTCATCACCTGTGACCTGGATTTCTCCGATATCCGAGCCTACCCGCCCGATAAATACCCTGGAATTATGGTGATCCGGTCAGACCGTCAGGATAAGCCCACAATGGTTGAACTATTTCGCCCTGTTTTGGATTTATTAGCCAAGGAACAGGTGAACCAGAGATTGTGGATTATTGAAAAAGATCGAGTTAGGGTACGAGAGTAGTAAACAGAAAAGATGGTTGTCCATAACTGGAACCCATAGTGGACAAAGTCTTGCCTTGAATGATTAGGTTATTAGGAGCCTTAAATGGAGTCTTGGTTTGATATTGCGAATTTGGTTCTTGAATATATCAAGGCATTAATTTGGCCGATTGTTGTAATTTTTTTGGTGATTTTATTTCATCGACAATTGTCGGCATTACTGGGAAGGATCAAATCAGCCAATTTACCAGGAGGCGTTTCTCTTGATTTCGAAAAAGAGATTCTAGAGGCGAGAGCGCTCTCGATGAAGACAAAGCCACCTAAACCTCCAAAGGGTGCAAAGAAAACGCCAACTATCCCACTAACAGAAGCAAATTCAAAAATGATAAAAGCCGGTTTACAACCTTCATTAAGTGGACTTGATTTGGCACGCTATAGAAATTTAGCCAATGAAGATCCAAATTGGGCCTTGGCTGGACTTCGTATGGAAATAGAAACGATGGTTAAAAACCTCGTAAAAGGTTTCAAACTAAAATTTGATGAGAGAGATTCGACGGGAGTTTTGCTTAAGAGACTAATTTTAAATAGAGCAATAACACCGAACCAATTTGAACTAACAAGAAAAGTTTTGGATTTATGTAATGCGGCGTTGCATGGAAGAGTCGTTACAAAGGCTGAAGCTGATGCAGTAATTGATATATCGGAAACTCTTACGGAGCAGTACGTGAGTTGGTTGAGTTGGGGATTTGAAAACAATAAGTGAGGACCTGGGGAACAGTCGTTAATAGCGGTAATGAAAAGGCGACATTGTGATACATAAAAATATTCACTTAAAACCACATTTAGTAATATTGACCTTGTTTTTCCTTTTTTCTCGTCTTTTTGGAGCTGAAGAACCTGCCGGTGGACCTTCAGTTGATTTTGTGAACCCGTTGGTATTTTCTGCTCCTTTATCGGCTAAATCTAAAGATATTAATGATTCACTCGCAAGTATGGCCCTTGATCCTACAGGGGAAGTTTTTGTTTTAACCTCTAGAACCTCGGAATTAATTCATTTAGATTCTGAAGGGAATACCAAAACAAGTGTTTTCCCAATAAAGGTTAACCCGAGTTCGCCGTTGGGTTACAAGAAAACAGCAATTGATAGCAAAAATAATTTTTACTTTTTAGGTTTAGATAAAATTACGAAATATGACAATTCATTAAAACTGATTTCTAATTGGCCGGATAAAACAACGGATAGATTGTCCTTTTGTATGAATATTAAGTTTGATCCGAGTGGGTTTCTTTGGGTACTTCAAAGTAATTGTAAAATTACTATGTTCAACGAGCATTTGTCCCCGCTTAAAACCTTAGAACTTAAACCCAAACTAAATTTGACCTTCCCAACCGTTTTTCATTCGTGGGATTTCGCTTTTGATTCAAAAGGTGACGTCTACATTATTACCGCCGAGGATTTCATTTTTAAGTTTAATTCCGGGGGAGAATGCCTGGGTGCTTTCGGGGGGCGGGGTGGTGAATCAGGACACCTATTATTTCCACGGGCAATCGCATGTGGACCGGATGATAACATTTATGTTGCTGATGCGAATGGCCGCATTGAAAGGTTCGATACCAATGGTGATTTCATCGCCCAATGGAAGGTAGGCGATCGATTACTGATGGAGGGTTTGGCTGTAGATAAAAACAACGATGTTTGGGTTTTGGCGGGAGGAAATATTTTGAAGTTTAACGGCGATTTGCTAAAAAAAGATATTAATTATTTTGTTAATGAGGGCCGAAAAGACGATCAAAATGTTCGACCTTCTCGTCCTTTTACCTTGGATGAGAAAGGCGAAATTGGTAAGGATTTTTGGAAGTATTCACCTCCGTCTCCTGGTTTTGGTGAAGATGAATTTAGGATGATAAAAGCATCTCAAAGTCTTGTGGCATTTGCAAAATCAATTGGTGAAGCAAACCTTCCGATTGCAAAAATTGCCCAATATGACCCAACTACCGATGATTCAGCCGATGACGATACGGTTGAAGATACGAATTACACAAAAAAAGATTTCATTAAATTTAAACAGGATTTCAAGACCCTCGGGGATTTAGGCTTTGATTTTTCGGAAGACAATGTTGGTGGGAATGAGGATTTGGAAAGATATCAGGAAACAAGCTGGGGGTATTTATGGGGTTTTTACAATTGCCTATATTTCATTCCTACGAACCACTCTAACAAAGCCTTCTTGATCGATGGAAGCATGAATCATGTTGATAGAATGGAAATGGAATCCTTGGGTAATGATAAATATCGAATAATAGTCTGGCGTCACGGGGACACCGGCGGTGCGTTTATTCATATTTATGATTTGGATTTGATTAACCAGAAATTATTTTCCTTTGAATGCGATGCGGCTGAAACAGGCGATCAGGTATTGGACTTAAGAAAGAATGGTCATTACGACATAATAATTGTTCAGGAAGTGGCCGAATCAATCAAATGGCCTTGGATATTTTCTTACATTGGCGGAGAGTGGATGGATACAAGCTCCGATTTTCCCGATTTTTATAAAACTAAAGGGGTGGATATTGTTTTGGACAAAGGAATAAATTGGACGGATCAAAAAGATGAGCAGGAAAAAGTAATGTCCGCCCTTAAGAATGCCGCATTAAAAGGCGGGCCTTCGGCCTTTGGCCAATTTACACATATTCATCAAATGGCCCAACCCGGCGCAATCCATTACAAACATCACCACATGAAACTTTCTCCAGTAACCACTCCGGTAAATTAAAAAATTCAACGACGGGGACCTGTCGTTAACGTCAAAAATGTTGGTTATCTTTTGCCACTCATAAGTGAGCATGTTTGACACGTATATGACAAGGGGGAAGGAAAACGGCTTGAATTTTGACCTCCTCCATGGAAAACAGGAGGTCATTTTTCTCCGGTTAAGGGCTCGTTTGGTGTCATATACGTGTCAAACTCAACCGTCAAAATCGGGTTTTGACCGTCGCACCGTGTCCTTGACCGTCGCGTACAAAAAAAGGCCTCCGCTTGCTTGGGTGGCAAAACCCTTACAGGCAAAGGCCTTTGAAATTGTGCTGGGGACTGAATTTTTTTACTAACTCAACCGGCGAGGTCGGCGAAAAGCTTGCGACTCACTGTCACGCAGGAGGTCGCGGGTTCGAGCCCCGTCAACCCCGCCATTATTTAAAGGATTTTTCACTAATGGTAATTCCAAACAGAACTGTATGTCCGATCGTCTACCTTTAGGGTTCCAAGTACCAATTCAAACCAAAAGCTAGTGAAATGTTATTTTGAACGCTTAGTCAATTCCGAAATTGCCCCAATTCCCAATAAGCCCGAAAGGCTTCTCCAAGATTGATAAAGTTTAGTGGTGTAGCAATCAGGCAAAATAGGAAGAACGAATGAAATCAAAACCAATCCAATTCATTATGGGTTGGTATTCCAGTTGAGAGAAAAACCGGTTTTTTTTTGAAAGGTTCTCAAAAGCCAAGGAATTCGTTGGCTTTCTGAAGACTAAGTGGGAATGGGCCGGGTTTTGGAGGATAGTTAAGTTTCCGAATAATGCGGCATTTTAATTACCATCCAGCTAAAATCAGAAAATCAATGATCTATAAAATTTGACGGAGCCTACGTTGAAGAGAAGTATTAAAAAACCAAAAACAATTTCATTATTTGCCGGTTGTGGAGGGTTGGACCTTGGTTTTCACCAACAAGGGTATGACGTCGTTTGGTCCAACGATTACAACGAGTGGGCTGCTCAAACATTTAGGAAAAATATTGGTGATGTGATGTTTTGGGGTGATATTGAGAAGGTTGACCCCTACAAAGATAAAACAATACCCGCTTGTGATTTTATGTTGGGCGGATTTCCTTGCCAGGATTTTTCAGTTATTTGGAAACGCCCCGGTTTAGAGGGTGAACGCGGAAATCTCTACAAGAGTTATTTAAGGTTTGTAGATGCTAAGCGGCCAAAAGCATTTGTTGCTGAAAATGTTAAAGGTTTACTGACCGCTAATGCTGGAAAAGCAATAGAACAAATTGTTAATGATTTTGAAAAAATAGTTCCTGGTTATTTGATAAAGCCGAAACTCTATAATTTTGCGGAGTATGGAGTCCCGCAATTCAGGGAACGTGTGCTAATTGTTGGTATAAGAATGTGACCCGCCCCCATCTTTTGCACCATTTATTAACTCACACCAAAGAGCAGTGAGCCGGCCCCCATCTTTGTACCATTCAGAATGTTAGTTTTTTTCTTTTTACGACACCTTCGTCATTGGTCGTTGCTTCGCGAACTCCAGCGGTGCCAGGTTCCCCAAAGAACTGTGCGGCCGAGTCGTATTGTACTCCTGCCTCCATTCCTGAATCTTATCTTTTGCATCCGTCAAAGAAAAGAACCAATGTTGATTTAAGCATTCTTTTCGAAAGTTGGAATGGAACGACTCGATAAATGCGTTGTCCGTTGGTTTTCCAGGCCGACTGAAATCCAAATCAACACCATTGAGATACGCCCATTTATCCAATGCCTTCGAGGTGAACTCGGGTCCATTGTCCATTCGAATTCGTTGCGGGTATCCCCTTTGAGCCGCAACTCGATCCAAAATTTTTACAACTCGTTCTCCCGTGAAATTTTGTCCCGCGTCCGCAGCAAGACTCTCACGACTAAAGTGATCTACTAACGTAAAAATCCTAAAAGTCCGTCCGTCATACAAACTTTCGGAAACAAAGTCCATCGCCCAACATTGGTTTGGCCCCGTTACTTGAAGTGTGTCCATCCTGATTTTGGCACTTACTCGACGACGTGGCGTTTTCCGCCTGATCATTAGGTTTTCTTCAAGGTAGAGCCGATGAATGCGTTTGTGATTAACGCGCCAACCCTCTCGGTTCAAAAGAATCGTCAATCGCCGATACCCATACCGTACTCTGGTTTCAGCCAAATCCTTCAACCGCATTCGCAAAGCGACCTGTGGATCTTTTGTACTTTGGTATCGATAACTATTCCGTTGAATTTGAACTACCTTACAGGCCCGCCGTTCGCTCACCCTATATCTTTCGCGTAAATCCTCGGCCATTACGCGTTTCTTGGCGGGCCTCAGTATTTTTTTGATAACACATCCTGAAGCATCTGTTTGTCCAACGAAAGGTCAGCGACTAACTGCTTTAGTTTTTTATTTTCTTCTTCCAGTTGGCGAAGCCTTCTGATCTCGGACACACCCATGCCTATGTATTGTTTTTTCCACCGAAAGAAGGTTTGTTGGGAAACTCCCAGGTGACGGACGATTTCGGCTATTGGTGTTCCTGCTTCAGCTTGCCGAACTGCATGCGCGATCTGCTCGGCTGTAAATCGACTTTTTCTCATCTCTACCTCCCCCAAAATCCAATTTTTCAACTAACATTATAATTGGACCAGTTTTCGGGGTTCAGACCAGCAGATTTATTGAACCCAACAGCGGCATCGGCCTTGTCTTAGGTTCTAAGATCCATGCTTCTGGTGCCGGTGGAAGTAACCTCAAGGAGCTGTGCGGTCTCCTTGTGTTGTACTCCCTCCGCCATCTCTCGACGATCACCCTTGCCTCCCAAAGAGTATCGAAGATCTCCCCATCCAGCAAGTCATACCGAAACTTGCCGTTGAAACTCTCGTTGTAGCCGTTCTCCCAAGGACTGCCTGGTTCGATGTAGGCCGTTTTCACTCCTACCTTTGGCAGCCAGTCTTTGAGTTCTTTAGCCACAAACTCAGGGCCGTTATCCGAACGAATGTAATCCGGCACACCCCTTTGCATGAACAGGTCGGCCAATATCCCTTGGATGTCGTGGGCCTTGAACTTCCGCTCTACCGGCAAGGCGAGACACTCATGGGTGAATTCATCTATCAACGTTAGAATCCGAAAGGGCCTTCCATCTGTGGTTTTTTCCGCTACAAAGTCATAGCTCCATACATGGTTGGGTCTTTCAGCTCTCAGACGTAAACAAGACCCGTCGTTGAACCATAGCCTCCGTCTTTTCGGCTGTTTTTGCGGTACTTTAAGTCCTGCTTCCCGCCACAACCTTTCAATCCGCTTGTGGTTCGCCCGGAACCCTTCCCAATTCAGCATGGCCGTTATCCGTCGGTAACCGTATCGGCCATACATACAAGCCAACTCGATCATTCGAGCCACCAAGGGTGGTTCGTCTGACCTGATTTGGGGCAAGTAACGGTACGAGTTTCGGTGTTGAGCCGTCACCTGACAGGCTCTTCGTTGGGAAACCCGAAAGGTTTCTATCATCCACAAGGCCGCCCGGCGCAATTTGGCCGGGCTCAGAAGTTTCCCTTGAGTACCTCTTGGAGCATGTGTTTATCCAGAGTGAGATCAGCCACCAGGTGTTTCAACCTAGCGTTCTCTTTTTCTAGCTCTTTGAGGCGCTTGGCTTCATCGACTTTCATTCCGCCATATTTTTTGCGCCAGCTGTAATAGGTGTGAGGTGCTACCTGGGATTCGCGGCAGGCTTCTTCTACCGTTTTTCCCTTCGATTGTTCCACCTCCACCTGACGGAGAATGGATATAATCTGTTCAGCAGTATGTCCTTTGCGTGGCATATATGCCCCCTTTGTGGGTCCATTTTAAAGTTTTTGTGACTTTATTTCTGGACCGATTTTTGGGGGGCAGGTCACGCCCAACGTAAAAAGAACATGAAGAATATCCGGTCTTCAAACACAAAACCGGAATTGTTTATTTCAAAAGCTTTAAAAAAACATAACTTATATTTTTCCAGAAATGTTAAATCGATATTTGGCAAACCAGATATAGTCTTCCGCAGTAGGAAATTAATTGTATTCATAGATTCTGATTTCTGGCATGGAAATCCCTCGAGATGTAGGATGCCAAAATCAAACAAGAAATATTGGATAAATAAAATAGAAGGCAATATCCAAAGAGATAAATTTGTTAATAAAGTTTTAAAGAAGGACGGTTGGCGAATAATAAGAATATGGGAATTTGATCTTTTAAAAAATCCAAATAAATACGTACAAAAAATATTAGATGCTTTGTCTGAATTTAGGAATAAGTAATGAACTATTGGATTTTTTAGAGCAATCCAGATGTTTTTGATATCGACGGCTATATTAAATCTTACAAAGAAATACTTTTCTTAATAAATCAAAAACAATACGAATCACTAATGAATATTGGCGACACAGTTTATTTGTGGAGTATCGCTAATTTGCATCTTGGTATGAACCACTTGGACGCTGGGGCTTAATTGGTCTAACCCCACCATTTGTCCAGTATAACTCAACACCTTTCGGCCCCCCTTTTGTAAAGGCACAATTTCACCGTCAATTTCATTTTGTAATTGGTTCTGGGTATATTTAACCCGTTTTTGGTTGGAATTAAAGCAATTGATAGAGGTATAACCTCAAGAAACGTAAAAGATTCAAGGTGGAAAAATGAAAATTTTCAATTTGATCCTTTTTTTTCTCCGATTGTTTGGAAAGAAAAGAAGAAAGCTTAAGCCAAACTTTCTTAAACAAAAACTTGGGCCAGAAAAAACAAAAGAATTCGATTATCAATTGAATTCCCTAATCGAAGAATTTGAGGATTATCGGGAATTTCGATGCGGGTATTTCAATCAGAAAAAGGCTCAGGGTTGGTCTGTTAAGGCAATTGACCTTCTCGAAAAAGGCTTCGCTTTATTGGACGATTTCGACATCGAACCGGGACTACGGAATAAATGGAACGGATTTGAATCCCAATGCAAAAATGAACTGCAATTAAGAAGCTCCTATAATGAAGCTTTCGTTAATCATGAATTAGTTAAATTCAAGGATTTCTTTGATAAATCCGGTTTCAATCCATTAGACGAAGACCAACGCCGCGCTGTCATTTGTGACGAGGACAACACTCTTGTCTTGGCAGGCGCAGGGAGTGGTAAAACCGCCGTGATCTCTGCCAAGGTAGGATACCTTGTGAAGTGTAAAAACGTTGATCCGAGGGATATCCTTCTTTTGACTTTCGGGAAGAAGGCCGCAGGGGAAATGAAACGAAGGGTTAAGGATTGGTACGGAATTGAGGACGTTGAATGCCGAACCATCCATAGTCTGGGTTACCAGATCATTTCTAGAGGTTCGAAAAAGAAGCTTCGGATTTTGGAGGAAGATGATGCTCCCATCCGAAACAGCCAAGGTTTCCTGGATTTAGAGATTTTTAAAGAGCTTTACATTAAGAACAAGGAATTCTATGAAGGGGTTAACAATTATTTCTCTGGTTTCCTGAAACCTTATATTCCCAAATATGAATTCAAGTCGAGAAATGAATGGGATGAGTATGTAGCGGAATTAGGGGATCTCTATACACTTTCAAACCACAAAGTCAAAAGCATTGAGGAAAAAGTTATCGCGAATTTTCTTTTCAGAAAAGGGGTGAGGTTTGAATACGAAAAGCCATATGTAATTCCGACCGAAACTCTGGAGAAAAGGCAGTACCAGCCTGATTTTTATTTAACGGACTACCAGATATATCTTGAACATTTCGGCGTGGATAAAAAAGGGAATCCACCGCCTTTCTTCACAAGTGAGGAAAAGAAAAGGTATGTTGAGGGAATGAACTGGAAGGAATTGCTCCACAAAGCTAATAAAACGAAGTTAATTTGTACTTATAGTCATCAACAAGCCGACGGCATCCTTGAGACCGAATTGGAGAAGATGCTTCAAAAAGAAGGGGTTGTGTTCAACGAGCAACCAGTTGACTTAGATAAATTAATCCGCAAAAGTGATGTTAGCCAATTCTTGAAAAAAATCCTTAGGAAATTCACTGATCTGTTTAAAACCAGCGGCCTGAATATTGATGACTTAACTGTTAAGGCGCAAGAAGGGCCTTCCATCTCTAGATTACGTAACCTGGCTTTTCTTAAAATTTTCAGGATCTTCTACGATTCATACCAATCTTCCATTGAGTCGGAAGGGCAAATTGATTTTGGCGATATGCTGAACAAATCCTTCCAATACGTCATTCAGGCTTTCCCGGTTTTGGGCTTGAGGTTTCGTTACATCATTGTCGACGAGTTCCAGGATACGGCCCAGGGAGCCATTAAATTAATTCGGGCCATAGGAGATAAAAACGACAATTGTCGCCTTTTCTTTGTCGGCGATGACTGGCAATCCATCTACCGGTTTAATGGAAGTGATGTGGGAATGATCCAAAATTTTGAAAAAATTTTTCCAAACAATAAAGTCATGGAAATCGGTGTTAACTACCGGTCGTACCCCAATGTGGTGGAATTAGGGAAAAAGTTCATCACAAAGAATCCTCATCAACGCTCAAAGTCGGTAAGAAGTTTTCATCAAACCCAGAAAATTAACCAAGTTGTTAGAATTCATAATCGAGGCGTCGTGAAAAATGTTCCTTGAATCAATCGATAAGACTGAAAAAGACAAGGGGGCCAGCGTCTACTTTTTAGGGCGTTACAACGAAGATGTCCCGGAATATTTTTCTGATTTACAAAAAGCCTTTAAAAACCTAAAGATCGAATATATGACAATCCATAAATCAAAAGGGCTGGAAGCGGATTATGTTTTTATTATACCGCCCAAGAAGAACAGCTTCCCGAGCGTAATTGAAGATGACCCTGTGTTGGATTTGGTAGCGGCCCCAAGGGAAAACTTCCGGTTTGCTGAGGAAAGACATCTGATGTACGTGGCAATCACAAGAGCACGGAAACAAGTATTTTTTATTCGTCCGGTTAACGAAAAGCAAAGGACCTTTATCAGGGAAATTGAAGAGATGGTGAATATTAAACTCAATTGAGGCAAAGGTTAAAAGATAGGCTAGTTGTAAGTGGAATGGCTCCATTCATTCGAGTGCCTTGGATCAATTTGGATGGTATGCACCTTCCTTTCGTTAAGGAGCCCATTTTGAAGATTGTTCCGCCAGTTGATATACAACAAGGGGTAGCCTGATGAAAGGGCTAATTTATTCTTATCAAAAGGTAAAACTGATTATAAGAAAAAAATGCCAGCTAAAGGCTGGAATTTGGTTATTCGGTAAAGAAAGCCATCGCTTCCACTGGATTATTAGAGGGGACTAGTAATTGGGGAACGGAAGTTGAGGTTGTTTATCGGTTGTATTAATTCTTTTATTCAGCCGGCCTGGCAACGACGATTTTGACCTTCTTGTTTTTCGCACGAGCCCGTTTCGTAAGATCCGGTTGTACCTGATCGGAAGCCAACTTCAACGGATTTTCAACTCGGTAGTATTTCTTGGCGGTTTTCTCTTCCGTGCTTCGGAATATGATGAAAGCGAAACGGTTCTCCACCTTGCTGATGATTCCCAAACCCCATTCGGGTTTGACTGGTAATTGAACGATTTTTCCCAAATCATTTTCTTGGATTTCCATATTGGTTTTTTCCTTCTGTCGCTAGATTTTGTTTACTCATTGAGTATAGTCCTTGTGCCCCAAGAATACGGTAAATAGAGGATAATTATGGCCCGGGTTCGGTTTTGGGGTTATCGAACTACCAGGGAATGTAGCTTTGAAACTCATTGAGGATAAAGTTTAGACCGTTTTCCACTTCCTGGGTTGAATGGATGGGATAGGTATATTTACTCCGTAAGTCTATTTGGCTTTCAGGAGTCGCAGGATGTATTTATCACGAAGAAAATAATCTTTTTTGGATGGAAAAAGGCTTAGCTTTTCCGCCTGCAAAGGCCAAGGAATTTCAGTAATATAAGCGCATGTCCCAACCCCGCACTCACCTGGTTATCGGAACGCCCTGTTATGGCGGCCTGGTCACCAGTCTCTTCACCACATCTCTCATGCGGCTTCAGCACGCTTGTCTCCAACGAGGCAATACTGACTTAAGCGTCAATATGCTATCGGGGGATGCCCTGATTACCCGCGCCCGACAAAATGTCGCGGCGCATTTCCTCGAAAGTTCCGGAACCCACCTTTTGTTCGTGGATGCCGATATTTCTTTTGACCCCGAACAAGTTTTCCGGTTATTGGATTTTAATGCCGATTTGGTGGCCGGGGTTTATCCCACTAAGCGCATCGATTGGATGAAAGTGGGACTGATGGCTAAGGCCGGCATGGCCAATCTAGAATCCGCCTCTTTGTCTTATGTCTTGGAGTTCGAGGACCCCGCCAAGATCGAATCCAAAAACGGGTTCGCTAAAGTCCGGTACGCTGGAACGGGTTTTATGATGGTTAAAAGGGCGACACTGATCAAGATGGTCGAATCCTACCCGGATCTTCGTTACACCCGGGAGCACCAGGCGGAAGATCCTCTTCGGGGAAGCAAGTGGAGATCGGGGCTTTTTAATTGTATTGTCGACAGGGAAACCGGGATTTATTTAAGTGAGGATTACAGCTTTTGCCGCCGATGGACCGATTTGGGCGGGGAACTGTGGATCGATCTTCAAAGCCGCTTATCTCATACCGGAACCATGACCTTCTATGGCAATGCCACCACTCAATTTGCCGAGTCACCCGTGACGACTCCTAAAGCACCATAATTCCTAGAGACGCTTATTCCAAACTCACCATCTTGCCCATCATTTCCCCATAACGGGCTCCAGATATTTTGATCCCCGTAAGGATTTGGCCGATCTTTGCGAGGTCTTCAGTGCCTAACCGGATTTCGGTGGCTTTGGCATTTTCTTCCAAGTGTTTGACTTTGGTGGTGCCAGGGATTGGAACGATGTCCTTTCCCTGGTGTAGTAGCCAAGCAAGGGCAATTTGGGAGGCTGAAAAATTTTTGGCAGCCCCTAATTTTTTTACCTCTTCTACGAGCTTCATGTTATCCAGGAAATTTTCCCTTTGGAAACGGGGTAGGTTTCGTCGGTTGTCATTTTCCCCCAAGTCCTCGAATTTTTTGATTTCCCCGGTCAAAAAACCTCGGCCTACGGGACTGAAGGGAACAAAACCAACACCTAATTCCCTTAAAGTAGGAAGTACCCTTTCTTCTACGCCTGTTTCCCAAAGGGAGTATTCGCTCTGGAGGGCCGTGAGAGGATAGACTTGGTGGGCCCGGCGCAGAGTTTGAGGGCCGACTTCGCTTAAGCCGATATATTTTACTTTCCCTTCCTGGACCAACTGGGACATGGCACCGACCGTTTCCTCAATGGGTGTTTTGGGATCCAGACGATGGAGGTAAAGTAGGTCGATGTAGTGGGTTCCCAATCTTTTGAGGGAACCTTCCACTGCCTGATAAACATTTTGAGCCGAGCCATCCAGGTTTTCGGGTTTGGACAAGCCATTCTTCCATCCGAATTTGGTGGCGATGACCACTTTTTCGCGTCGTCCCTTTGAGGGCTTTGGCTAATAATTCCTCGTTTAGATAGGGACCATAGGCCTCGGCGGTATCCCAGAAATTGATTCCCAACTCCAAAGAACGGTCGAGGGTTCGAAGGGATTCGGACTCATCAGCCTTCCCATAAGCGAAGCTCATCCCCATGCAACCCAGACCCAAAGCCGGGACTTCCAGGCCCTGCTGACCCAATTTTCTTTTTTCCATTAGGAACTCCCCGAGTGTTTTTTTAATGGATCCTAGATTAGGGGAGGAAATAGGGTAATTTCCATATAAGGTTAGGCTTTATTTGAAGTTGTTTTAAAGGTGGAATTCCCAAGGGTTATTTACCCATTGAGGTCAAAGGGTGGTGGAGCCCTAAAAAGGGTGTATTATTAATCATCCAATGGCCAGGTAATTTTAAAGTTTTGGAAGGGAAGGGTTTTATGGGTCTAATGGACTTGTTCGGCAAGAAAAACACCCTTGTGGATTGTAATGTTTATCTTTCCAATATCGCCGGTAAAATTACCGGACGTTCCAGGTGTAAGCCCAGAAGGTGATTTCTCCGTCAGGTTTGTTCCAGATGACAAGCAGTACCTATTGAATCGTAACAAAGCGGCGAATTCCAGCGGACATCTGGATCTCAAGGTAAAGCTTGGAGCCTTCGGGACGGCAGAACTTCTTGCATTCCGTGCAAAACATGCAAAGTAAACCCGTTTATATCAGCGGAGTTTTGGTGAATGATGATTCGCAAGGCGGGAAGGCCGAAGTCCATCCACTGGATATGGTCTATTCCCCGGTGGATCCGGAACAATATCCTGGCTGGTTTAAGGCTATTCAGGGAAATCTTAAAGACCCCAATGCGGTCAGCGTATACCGGATTGTGGCGGCCACGGACGCATCCAAATCCAATAAACCTCCTAAATCCGAGGAAAACCGGACGATGCGGGCTTATTTTCCCTTATCCGCCTAAACCTAATTTCCCCAAGATCAAGATTGATTTCGAGGTTCGAGCCACATTGAATCTAAAGGCGAATTTTCAACTGAATAATAGCCAATTGAAACAACGGCTTGAGTTGGATCTTGGGCTTGAGACGATTAAAGAGAATGGTCCGGGGGTTTTCGTGGGGGACTTAGTGGTTTATTGGGCGAACGAATAATAGCCTGTTTTGCCGGTTATACGACTTTTTGGATAACGATAACTGCCAGCCGCCAATTGGTTTTATCAAGTTTTCCCTTTAAAAGCCGTTAGAATAACCACGCTTTTGAAAGGGAAGGGAAATGGTTTCGGCTCGACGCCTTTATATAATATCGTTTGTATGGCTCATGTTCTTGGCGTTTCCGGTCCTTACTTTCGCTCAGAACACTGCGACCAATAGCCCAACCACCACGGCCAGCCACACCCCTACCAACACGCCTACCCTAACACCCACCCGAACTCCAAGCGGTACCCCCACCGACACCAATACCCCGACCAATTCTTTTACGCCTAATCCGACTTTAACTCCGCCTTGTGGGGCTTTGGCTCACACCATGGGAGTCACCGTGGGAAATCCCGCTGGAACCTCCACCAATACCATGAGAGCCAGTATGTTTAGTTTAAGCGTGCCCGCGTCGATTTACAGCTTGTGGTTGGATTGTCCCGCTTCCGGTGTCCAAGTCATGGCAGGAATTTACAGCGGTCCAGCGAGCAATATTGGAAGCCTGGTTGTTTCGTCGGCCCCCCAGACAACCATTGAAGGATGGAATGGGATTTCCATTACGCCTACTTATCTTGCGGCTGGAACTTATTGGCTGGCTTATTGTTACGATACGACCGGAAGTTATGAGGTTGTTACAGCTTCTTCGACGACTGCCAATGGCTTGGCTTATACCTCGGGATCCGTTACGTTTAGCGCGGGAACCATGCCTGCCAACATGCCGACAACCATATCCTATGACTCGGTCTCTCCTTATATTTCGGATGCAATTTACGCGGTTTATTGCGAAGTGCCCACAGCGACACCTACCTCCTCCTTTACGCTCACCGCTTCAAATACTCCTACCCTTAGTCCAACAGCGACCATTTCATTTTCCCCAACCGCTACGGGAACCATTTTTACCAACACGCCCAGTTCCACACCTACCTCGACTCCCACTAACACCCTTACGGCAACGATTACTTTGACTGTAACAAACACCCCGAATCCCAGTCTGACACCGGATTGTGGGGCATCGGCCACCTTCTTCGGGGAAGCAACGGTATCAAGCGCTTCACCCCAAACGGTAGTCGCCTCTACTGGAATGATCGCTTTTCTATATAACATGCCCCAGTCGGGAGACATTGAAACCATGTCGATTTACCTGCCTTCACAGGACGCTGGTCTTTTTTATGTTGAACCGGCTATTTACTCCAACAATCAATCAACCACGACGATGGGCAATTTATTGGCCCAAGCCGCTACCTATCAGCTTTCAACGGCTGGATGGAATTCTTTTTCAGTTCCTAATACTCCGGTAACGGCAGGGAATTATTGGCTGGCTTATGACTATTCTGGTCCCGTCAGTGCTTTAAACGTCATTGAAGACTACGTTGGGGGAACCTCCATTATTTACGCCTATAGTTCACCTCTGAGTTCATGGACTTTTCCTTCCAATGGATCGAGTGTCTCCGAATATGGAAGTGGTTTTTATGAACCTATGGTGGCCAACTATTGCCCTGGTACGGTAAATACAAGCACTCCCACTGCAAGCCCCTCCGCTACCTTTACCTCGACACCCACCATTACCGGGACAATCTTTACCAGCACTCCCAGTTCCACGAATACCAGCACCATAACGGCGACTCCCAACCTGAGCCTGACTCCTGTTTGCGGAGCTTCCGCCCTGCTTTTTGGGAGTACCAATATCACTCCCACGCCGGTTTACGCCTCTGATGTTGCTGAAATGTGGGCTAGCTGCTATCCCGTTACTTCCGCGGGTACGGTAGACACCATTTCTCTTTACGTTCCCCCGGCGGACGCGGGATTTCAGGCGAATGTCGCTCTCTTCTCCAACAACGCCGCGACGACTACTATGGCAAACTTGGTAAACCAATCGGGCCCCGGTCCCCAAATATTAACAGCAGGTTGGAACGTTTTTCCGATCCCCGCATCCCCCGTGACGGCTGGAAACTATTGGTTGGCTTATATCTTTTCCAGTTATCCGGTAACGCAATATTCCTTTGTTTATCAAGCCTCTGTGACCCAAAACTCGGCGGCTTTTGTTGTCAATCCTTCCTCCTGGATTTATCCCACCGTCGCCGCGACGATGCTTCCAACCTACACCACTGGGTATCAATCGATTTATGCCAATTATTGTCCGGCAAACATGGTCACGGCTACGCCCACTAATTCACCCACCATCACCATCACATCCACTTCTACTGGAACTCCAACAATTACCGCCACTCTCACAAACAGCCCGACCAATACTTTGACCGGTACGCCCACTTTAACGGCCACCACTACCGATACTGGAACTCCCACCAGCAGCTTTACGTTGACGCCAACATCCACTATCACGGAAACTCCCACTCAAACCGGAACCCCGACTTTAACCCCGACTTTTACCGTTACTTCAACCATTACCCTTACGCCCACTTCCACGTCCAGCTTCACTCCAACGAATAGTCCCACAATTACCGCTACCCCGAGTTCCACTCCCTCCGACACCCCTTCATCGACCCCTACTTTGACTGGAACACCCACCTCCACCCCAACCCTTACTCCCACCTTCACAGTGACCGATACACCTAATCTGACCTGGACTTCAACTTCTACCGCTACGGGCACTCCGACGCCCACCGTTACCAATACCCTTACCTTGACTTCGACCTCCTCCGTCACCAATACCGATTCGGCTACTCCCACCAACAGCCCTACCGATACAGCTACCCCGAGTTATACCTCGACGCCAACGGCTTCTCCTTCAGGCACCGTTACACCAAATTCGACCATTACACCCAGTACAACCCCCACCTTTACTCCAACTTTCACGGTTTCAGGTACATTGACGCCAAACGTTACCCAAACAACAACGGTTGTCGTGATTCCCACTCCTATTCTCTTTCCTAATCCCTTGAAAGGTCCTGGAACGGTAACTTTGTCCGTTTCTTTAACCAATCCCCACGATTACTTAACCGTGAAGGTTTTCACCACGGCTTTCCGGAAGGTTTATGAGAACACGAGCCATTTTGTACCTGCCGGAATATTTAATTTCAGCCTAGATCCATCTGGTTTTATCGGGGAATCAGGCGCAAACGGCCTTTATTACGTGGTCGTCACCACGCCTACCAACCGTTGGATTTCTAAACTCTTAATCCTAAAATAAGTAACCTCTTTAAATTCGAGAAGGTATTGACTACAAAAGAACCTTGTTTCGGTTTGTTTTTTTAAATTGAAAAGGTAGAAAGGGATGTCATGGAAAAAGCCACCTTTGGAGCGGGATGTTTTTGGGGAGTGGAAGAGGCCTTTAGACAAATGAAGGGCGTTGTTTCAACTGCGGTTGGTTATGAAGGCGGAAATACTAATGCGCCTACCTATAAGGATGTTTGCACCGATCGCACCGGCCATGCCGAGGTGGTCCAGGTCGAATTTGATCCCCAAAAGGTTTCCTACGAGCAATTATTGGATTTGTTTTGGAGCAGCCATAATCCGACTTCCTTGAACCGACAGGGTCCGGATATCGGCACACAATATCGGTCGGTGATTTTTTTCCATGATTCAAAACAAGAAAAGGCCGCCAAGGAGTCCAAGGAAAAACTTCAAAAGACCGGATACAAGAGTCCGATTGTGACTCAAATTGTTCCCGCAGCTATTTTTTGGAAAGCTGAGGATTATCATCAACAGTATCTTGCCAAACGAGGGTTGGGTTCCTGCCATATTTGAAACAAAGGCCCCGGAGGTGAGGGAATCCGCCGGGAGCTTCGAGGCTGGGAGGGGTTTCCCTGCCTTGCCGACCCCCAAAAGGCCTTTAAAAATGGCCTAAAAAAATATAAAGAACCGATGAACCCGCCGGGGGGTTTGCGATAGAATCTCCCCCATTAAGGACCGGGTTTGGGGACCGGCCAAACTGTTAAAAGGATGGTTCAACAAAATCCAATGAAAATCAAGCCTTGGGTTAGCGACGCAGTGGAAGTCAAACAAAGCGGTATGGAAGGGAAGGGTGTCTACGCGGTACGTGACATTAAGGAAAATGAAGTCGTCGGAGTGTTCGGCGGGATCGTCATTCCCGAGGAAGAAATTGAGTCCCTTGCCCGGACAGTTCCCGCGGATCGATTAAACATTGACCATGCGATGTACATTTATCCGGGTTTCATCATGCTTCATGATTATGAGAATGGTTGTGATCCCCTTTGTTTCGTAAACCATGCTTGTGATCCGAGTGCCAAGGTCGTTAACGGTATCGTTCTGATCTCCACCCGGGACATTCCTGCGGGGGAAGAAATCAGCTGGGATTACCGCCATACCGACAATGTGGGCAATTGGAGTTATGAGTTCAAGTGCCAGTGTGGTTCGGCTAATTGCTCGGGAATGGTTCAAGTCGGGCCTCAATACCGCAAAAAGATGACAGCCGCTTCCAATTAATTCGAAACTTCGCTTTTCGAATAAAGCCGGTTCTTCCTTCGGGGAGGCCGGCTTTTTTTATTTTGAATAGGGGCGAAATGTCCTCGGAATTTTACAAACAGGAAGGTGCGTCACCATTTCACGGTTTTTGAAGCTTTTTTGAAGATTTTTGGATCCAAAAGTTATCCACAAGCTTAGGCTTTTTCTTTATTTGAAAACAAAATGAACTCATGTTTTAAAGAAAAAACCCGTTAGGTTGATTTGGATTACTGCGCTTAAACGACATTCGATCCTGAAAAATCTTGTATTGGCGGAGTCTTCATGGGCCTTCAAGCCATGTTCAGCTCTATTTCCGGTTTGCAATCCGACAGCCAATGGCTGGACGTGATTGGAAACAACATATCCAACGTCAACACGGTGGCTTTTAAGGCCAGCCGTGCTGAATTTTCCGATCAGCTCAGCCAAACACTTATGGAAGGTTTGGGTGATAATCCCGCGGACGGATCAGGCGGCGTCGACCCGCAACAGGTTGGATTGGGAACCCGATTGGCTTCGATTGAAACAATCTTTACCCAGGGAACGACGATCAATACCGGGATCGCTACGGATATATCCATCCAAGGGAATGGATTTTTGGTCGCCAAGCAAGGGAACCAAAGCTTTTTGACCCGTGCGGGCGACCTAACTTTTGACAGTCAGGGTTATCTGGTCAATCCCAACGGGGATCGTATTCAAGGCATTGAGGCTTCCTACCAATATAACCAGGATTTTATCAATAGTACTTCCAACGTCCCCGGCCAGCCATTGACGGTGACCCAAGCGAACTTAACATTGGATTCAAATGATACCTCCGGCCTTACCTCCATCCAGATCAACCAGGGCATGACCCTTGCGCCCAAGGCCACCACGGAAGTTGATTTTCAAGGAAACCTGGATGCCTTCCAGCAGCCCAACGTTTTGAATTTGTTTCCGGGAGGTATTTTTGGCGGAGGGCCCAGCCTTCCCGTTGGCCTGACGATCGCGGACATTGGGGCGGCCAATGCCATTGATCCGGCCCGCATGACCATCCAGCCGTTGCCTACGGGTGGATTCGCCCTGAAGCAACTGGAGGATCTCTCGGATTTTATCCCAGGGGTTAACCCGCCCCCGGCGCCATTGGAAAACGGATTTGTTAACCTGGGTTTTGTACAGGCCTTCGCCGGAAGTTATGTTTGGGATCAACAGCCCCCCACGCCTCCCGCCGCGCAGGTTACGGAAACGGTTTATGATTCCGTAGGCAATCCCCGGCAGATTACCGTCCAGTTTTACCAAGTGAATGACCTGGGCGCGGACGGCATCAATAATCCGGATGGCCCCAACCAGGTTTGTTATGCTTGGTATGCCTTTGACACGACGGGAGGTCAGCCTGTTTCCACCGCGGATCTGCTGGGCGGAACCGGAATTGGGGAGGGGTCGACCCTTTTTATAATCGAGATTTGCCGGCACAGGATTTTTTCGGGGATTTCCTTTGGTTTAATACCGATGGCTCGCTGGGTTCCAGCGGGGGAGTCGGAGGGGTACTGGGTCCACCGGGATTGAACGCGAATTACATGACCATGCCCCGGATTTACCTCCCTCCGGCGAACTTTAATCCGCCGGTTTCTCCCCTTCCCACCGAAGGGGCCGAAATCACCCCGATCACCCTTAATTTCGGAACCTTCGGGTTATTGGGCACGGGCGAAAGAAACGGTCTTTATAGCGACGCAGATGGCAGTTACCAGATCCTTAACGGGGTGAACACTTATGTGCCCAATAACACCCCTTACGCTTCTTCACAGGACGGATATCGCGGAAGGAGTCCTCCAAGGGCTGAATATCAACCAGACGTGGGATTATCCAAGGTTCTTTTTCCAACGGTCAAACCGTGAGTTTGGCCCAGGTGCCCTTAGAACAAGTCCAAAACCCCGACGGCTTGAACCAAGTCGGAAACAACGAGTTTACTCCGTCCGCCAACGCTGGATCCTCCGAAGTGGGACTGGCGGGACAAGGTAATTTTGGAACGATCCAGGACGATTCCTTGGAAGGATCCAACGTGAATTTAACGACCGAACTTACGAATATGATCCTTGCCCAGAGAAGTTTTGACACCGATTCCCGCATGATTGCCGTGGTCAACGAGACGATTGCAGGTCCTCAGTCAATTGGGTCAGTAGAAAATATTTCCGTCTTCTTTTGTTTCCCTGCGCAATGTGTTAATCGCCTTTTCTTTTGTATAATTTCACCATCTTTTAACGGATCCATATGCCTAAGTCCTTATTTGAGGAATTCCTTGAATCCAAACGAAAAGGAACTCGTTAAGCGCATTCTCAAGGGCGATTCCGCCGCTTTCCAAGAATTTTACGATACGCATAAAAAAGCCCTCATCCGCGCCTGCTGGTATTTCCTCGGAAACGATAGTGAAGTCGAGGATATAGTCCAGGAAACCTTCATAAAGGCCCTTAAAAACCTCGAAAACTTCCGATTTGAATGCTCTTTGGCCACATGGATGAACCACATCGCGGTTAATCTTTGCCGGGATTTATTGGAAAAGAAGAAAAAAACAATGCCTTTTTCAGTGGATTTTTTCGCCGGTCACCCGTCTAGAGAACAGACAACGCCTTATCCGGAAGAAGCCCTGCAGATGCTACGGGAGGAAATCCAAAAACTGGAGGGGCGGGACAAGGAACTGATCACCCTGCGGGAACTCAAGGGACTCTCCTACGAATCCATCGCGAACCGCTTGAAGATTCCGGTGGGAAGTGTCACCTCGGGATTGTTCCGGGCAAGGCAAAAGTTGATTGAAAAAGTTCGGGAAAAATTCCCGAGGATGGGAAGAAAGAAACTCGTGAAATTCACGCCTGAAACCTTGTTGCAAATATATTTGGATGGCTCTTTTACCGAGGAAGCCCAAGCCGAATTCGACGCCCTTATTCGAAAAGACCCTGTTTTTGCCGAACAAGTGACCCAGGCTGTGGCGGAAAGATTGGGCCCCTTATCGGAAGCTCAGATTGACCAAATGGCGGGCCGTTTAGACGGAAAAATAGACGCTGTCTGGAGCCAATATAAACCCTCTCCCATTTATCGTTTCCTCAAACTCACCGGTACGATCGCCTTCGTTTTCGCATCGGCAGGTATTCTTTATTTTGGTGTCCAACATCTTTGGCCCGAGTTTGAAAAATCGCTTGGCGGCCAACTCTCCGCCATGATTCCCTCGACCGGAATTTCAAGAGTCCCCCTATCGGGTCCTAAGAATCAAACCCAAAAGGGCCTAACCTTAATGGTCACATCGGGGGAAAATTCCGCTTCAACCTTGAACAATCCGGAATCCGAATTAACGGCTTCCCGCTCGCGGGTGACAACTTCCGAAGACGTGCAGTCTTCGAACCCCGATCTTAATGGGAAGAATTCTTCCGTCCAATCCTCGGTTCCATCGGACAATGGAAGCGGGTTTGTTGAAACCGCCCCTCTCGCTTCAAATTCAGCGGCTTTCCCGCAAGTGAATGGAAAAAATTGGACCAGTTCAATTCCATCCCCAGCCTCGAATGTCCCGCCTTCGGAAATGCCCGCGGTCAATTCCGGATCGGGTTCCACAGCCGAGGGGGATTCCCTGCGAGTGACCATCGACATTCCAAAGACCCAAAATGTCACCGTGACGGTTTACAACACCCATGGACTCTTGATTCGGCATCTTTACCAGGGAGTACTAAGAACGGGGGAAGATTATGTCGATTGGGATGGGAAAGATGAACTGGGGAATGTGGTTTTTCCGGGAGACTATACCGTCGTCCTTGACCTGGGTAATAAGAAAATGTCGGGTATTTTAAAAGTCCTGCCGAATCCATAAAATTTTTACCCCCCCCCCACTTCCGCCCGTCTTTCACATTAAAGGGTGGTTCAGCCTTTAAAGCGCCTCCAACCCCCGTGGTTTCCCTGATTCTGATGGCATCCAAGTTATCATTTCCTTGGTGAAATTTTTCGAATAACGGGACTTTTTATTCTGGTTTAATCCCCTGAAGACCTCACATTATTCCCGACTATAATAAATGAGTTTGGCGGAGGGTTCCGTTTCGGGTTAGATTGGGATGTCAGCTGATCCGGTATATTATTTGAATTTATTTTGAGGCCTATCGTGAAAAAGCGGCTATTCATGGTCTTGCTGGGCTTGGGGACAATCGCTTCCACAGGCCACCTCTTCTCCCAAACGCTTTCCTCCAATAGCTCCACCTCTTTTCCCATACTCACTTCTGGAATGGGGGCTCGGGCGGTGGGGATGGGAGAAAGTTTTACCGCAGTAGCGGATGATCTATCGGCGCTTTACTACAACTCGGCCGGATTGGCCCAAATCCAACAGCCCGAAGCGGTTTTGACCCATAACGCCTACCTATTGGATGGATTTTATGAAAATGTCGATGGCCTTTATCCCCTGGATTCGGTGGGAACCTTTGCTTTTGGAATCAATTACCTCAACTATGGAAGCATTGATCAACGCGATAACTTTGGAAATTTAATCGGCACTTATACTCCTTTTGATATCGGCGCCCAGGGCGGCTTTGGTTTCCCGATCGACAAAGACATTTTCCTGGGTCTCTCCAGCCAATGGATACGCCAGGAAATCGACGGTGTGGTTCATTCGGGTTTGCTTTGGGATCTGGGTTTTTTGGCGAAACCCTTTGAGCGTTTTTCAATCGGTTTAAATATGAAAAATTTAGGGGTGGAATCGGGCGGATTTAATTTACCGGCTGACCTGTTATGGGGTGCCGCTTACCGCTTCAGCTTGGGTAAAGAGGAATTACATTCCCTATTGGTTAGCGCGGGAGGGGATTTGGCATTTCAAGGGGACAGCCACCTCAATTCAGGGTTCGAATATGCCTTTCAAAGAAGTTATTTTTTAAGGGCAGGATATTCCTGCGATTTAAATGATACCCAATTGGGGGGAATAGAGGGGCTGGACTTCGGCGCGGGTGTGAGGGTGGGGGATTTTCAATTTGATTATTCATTTTCTTTTGAGGGGGATTTAGGAAATATCCAGCGCTTCGGTCTTTCGATATTTTTCCATCCCCCCGCCAAAACCACTCCAGCCGCGGTTAATACCCCACCGGTTTTTCCGGAGATTGGTTCCAATCCCACACTTCCGCCGCCAGTCATTGGCAAAAAACCCGTTGTATTGAAATTCCAAGTTACATCCCCGGATGATATGACCCCACAACAACTGTTCGATCAGGCGGAAGAAAAGCTTGGAATGGGGCTTGAACAGGAGGCTCTGGATCTTTACCTGAAAGCGGTGGAAAAGGACCCCCAATTTGAAAAAGCCTGGAGCAGGTTGGGAAAGCTTTATTTCGACAAGTCCCTGGATTCTTACCGTAAGGTTTTAAAATTGGATCCCGATAATGACCGTTTAAAGCAGTGGCTCCAACAATACCAACCGTGATTTTAGTTTAACTTGAAAACTTATTCTTTTAGCGCGCGAAAAAAGTTAAAAAAATTCGGACTAAAAAACCATATGCCCGTCTAGAGAGTGTGAAGGGTTAAGGACCGATCGGGATGAGAGGCCTTCCTTCACGGTATGAGTGAGTTTTATTTGAAGTCGAGATTTATTGGTTGTCGTATCACATTGGGCAAGCCCTGTGGCAAGGCAAGAGAGCCGCAGGGCTTTTTTATTTTGGGTCAAAAATCAGGAGCCTGTGCTTTCGTATTTGCCAATACCCCATTGCCACATCCGGCGCGAGGCGACCATAAAGGCCAGGCAGGCCAGGGGTGTTGCCGCCAAAAGCCAAGGTGCCAGACCCTTTCCAAAGATAAAGCCGGCTGGAAGGTAATTGAAGGCGCCGTAAGGAATCAGCAATAAAAGAATGTATTGCAGGGCGTAGGGATAAATGTTCAGGGGCCAGCGGGTGGACTGAAGCAGGGTATGGGGAATCATCAGGTGCATGGAGGTGGCGCTGATAAAGACAAAGGAAAGGCTCGCCGCGATCACTAGGGCGGAGGTGTAAACCAGGCAGCCGAAAAAGGCCGCGAATGGAAGCAGGAACCAAGCGGTCCAAGGCGCGTGAAGATGAATGAGCGCGATGGAAGCCAAGGCGAAGCCGGTGGCCAAGTTGCCAAAGGCATGAAGCTCGGGCCGGGTAACCAGGAGAAAATAGAGCGAGTTGACCGGGTAGGTCAAAAGCCGGTCCAATTCACCCATGACAATGTAATAAGGGACCATCCAGATATGATTGAAAAAGAGTTCGGAGGTTCCCAAAGCCGCCGCGGTCAGGCCGAAAAGAAGAATGACTTCATCCGGTCCCCAGCCATTCAAACCCGGTGTCTGGTGGAAAATCACGAATAGAAAGGCGAGGTTCGACATCTGCATCATGCAAGAAGTCAAAACCCCGAGGACAAAATCCACCCGGTATTCAAATTTGGCCTGGAGCGCCGTGTTAAAAGCCAACCAATACAATTTTATCGTTTCCATGGCAGGATCAGCCTCCCTGGATTTCTAATTGTTTTAACGCCTGATTCATTAGGAGTTTTCCAACAATAAAGAGGCCAAGAACCCAAAGAGCTTGCTGCCCAATGAGACCCCAGGCCTGTTCACCCTGGACCCAACCCATGTAGATGGAGACGGGCGTGAAGATGGTGTGCTGGAAAGGAAGCCAACGTCCGATAGTCGCCAGATAAGCCGGATAAAGGGATAGGGGAGCGGACATGCCCGAAAAAGTATATTGCAGGGCTATTCGAGCCGTGAGGATACCGTAACCGCTATAGGTGTAAAAGGCCCCTTGGACGAAAATAAAGCAAATGCCATACATCACCATAAAAGCCAGCAGATAGCTAAGGATAAAAAGCCCGAATGCCTCCCAGCCGGCGGGGAAAACCTCGGGGCCGAGAAAAAGATAACCACAAAAGAAAACCGTCATTCCCAGGAACCCGTTGAATAGACCGTCGCTGATGGATTGGACGCCCTGAGCCACTTGGAAATCTAAGGGTTTCAAAAGGTCGGTGGCGATGAGGCCCATGCGCACTCGTTGACTGATCCTGAATTCCACGCTCATGCCGAGTGAATAATTCACGCAACAAGCCAGAAGCAGGTAGGGAAACATTTTGGCCTGGGATATCGAGGGTCCCGATGGATTTTGGGCGTAAACCTGGCGCCAGACCAGCATGGGTATGGCGTAGGCCACTGAGGCGGTGAGAAGCGAGGTGACGGTGGTGGCCCGATAGGCGAAACTGGCCTTGAGGGAACGGACGAAAAGCGAGATATAACCTTTAAGGAACTCCAGGGGGGTGAGGGCAGGTTGAAGGGGTCGCATCAAAGGGCTCCTATTTCGAGTCGATAGGTTTGCGGTAAATCCGGGTCACGATTGTTTCGATATCTGTTTTTTCCAGGGCTAAGTCCACGACCTTTTGTCTTTTGAGAAGAATCTGGGTTAAGGCCGGGGCGGCCCCGGTTTTATGGTATTCCACGATCATCCGATGGCCATCAGAAAGGATGATCTTTCCACCGTGGCGTTTCATTTCCGCTCCCAATCTTTTCAAGGTGGCGGGAGCGACGGGTTGATGCAATTCGGCCACAATTCTTGATTCGTTCGCGAACTTCTTTTCAAACGCTTTCAGGGAACCGTCAAAAAGAAGAGCTCCCTTGTCCAATAACAGCAATCGGTCGCAGGTTTCGGTGATATCCTTCAGGTCATGGGTGGTGATTAAAAGGGTGGTGCCGAATTTCTCCTGCATGTCACCGATGTATTCCCTCACCTGTTCCTTTACGGATAGATCCAGGCCGATGGTGGGTTCATCCAGAAACGCGATAGCCGGGGCGTGTAAAAGGGCCGCGGCCAGGTCACAGCGCATACGTTGGCCGAGGGATAATTGGCGAACCGGCGTTCCCAACAAGGGTTCCAGACCCAGCCGCCGGACGGCTTCCTTATAAGTCACGTTGTAAACCTCATCCGGAATACGGTACATGGTTTTCAGGAGCCGAAAAGTTTCCCGTACCGGAATATCCCAAAGCAATTGGGGTCTTTGGCCGAAGACCACGCCAATATTGAGCGCCAATTTGCGGCGATCCTTCCAGGGTAGTTGACCTAGAACTTCAAGGTTTCCGCTTGTGGGCGCGATAATACCGGTGAGCATTTTGAGCGTGGTCGACTTGCCCGCGCCGTTTTCACCGATCAAACCTACCTTTTCCCCCCGGGTGATGGAAAAAGAGATTTTTTTGACCGCTCCCACTTCCTCATATTGGCTGGATATGAGTCCTTTGATCGCGCCCCAAAGCCCGGGTTGACGCAAGCGGCGTTTATAGCTTTTGGAGAGGTTTTCGACATGAAGTGCTTTTTGCATAAAATTCCTGTGGGAATAAAGGCTTTCTTTAATAAAGGGAGCATCTTATGGGTCGAAAAAGAGCCTGTCAACGTACCAACAATCCGCAAGGTATATGAAATAGGTCATACAGGAATTCACGAAAAAAGGGGATTATGAATTTGAAGACGACAATAATTCATAAAATTTCCTTTTGAAATTAGGAGGTTTGACATGGTCATCCAACCCGTTCTCAAGCTTAAGGATGTTGAACTGGAAGAAACGATTGTGCGGTCAATTCACGTCTGTGGAACAGGAGGGGAGATTCAAGTTGTCGTAAAGGATGGTTATGTCAATCTCATTGGCTGGGTGGAGGACTTTGAGGAGAAAAAGGCGATTGGTCTGATGGTGGAGAAGATTCCAGGGGTAAAAATAGTGACTAACCACGTTCATATTAAACCTTGGCAGGAAGGGGGAGTCCAGATGGCAACTCACCCGTTTCTGAATATTAAAGATGTGGAATTGGAAAAGACGATTGACCGGGAAATTCGCGACAGCGGTAAAAAACAAAGTGTTCAAGTGGTGGTGCGCAATGGTTACGTCAATCTCCTGGGCTGGGTGGACAAACTTGAGGATAAAAAGGAAATCGGTCTCATTGTGGAAGCGACAGCGGGTGTGAGAACGGTTACCAACCATCTGCACCTAAAAACCTGGGAAGAAAAAAGGAATTTCAACCATTTTTAGGCTCCCCTAAAGACGGGTTAACCGTGATCCGTTGAAAGTGTTAAATATTGGACGTACCATTAATCCAGAGAATGATTTTGAAAAAGGGGGACCTATGGCAGATCCATTCAACAATAACATTTCCGATCCGAAAGACGTTGAGTTGGAAGCGGCCATTAGCCGGGCCGTTCGAAGCCTTGGAGGTGGAATCCATGTCAGCGCCCGGGGGGGGCATGTGACGCTTACAGGGGTCGTGGATGACTTTGAGACCAAAAGGGACATTTCCTCAATAGTCCACGGTGTTGGCGGCGTCCATGACATCGTCAATAGTATCCGCGTTGCACGGGTTGCCGATTAAGAGTTTTGAATAAAAATCTAAAAGACTGACCATTTGAAACACGAAGGGCGGCCGGTTCATTGAGAAAAACTGTGTTTAAATTTAGGGCAGGTCGATTATTTTGAATTCCGCCGTCTGTAGCGCCTTCGCGGTTCATTCGATTTTTGTTAGGAGTTTAAGTTTCTCCCTCAACTTCTGCTGAAACTCGCCCAACGATAAGGTATACTTTCGCCGTTTCATCCACATCTAAAACGGAGGAATCGGCATGAATTACCGCTACCTGTTTATTGGCTTGGCCGTGATTATCGCAGTGGTTGTATTGGTGACGAATTACGCGAAGGCACAGGATGCCACGTCTTCCAGTTCCACCCCCGCCGTTGCGGCGGCTTCCGATGACGCCACGCCAACCCCTGCCGCGAAACACTCCAAGGCCGGTCATAAAATTATAACGACCCCTTCGGGCCTACAGTACCAAGTGTTGAAAGTGGGTCATGGAGCTTTTGCCATCGCTGGACAAATGGTTACAGTTCACTATACCGGTTGGTTGACGGATGGAACCAAGTTCGACAGTTCGGTGGACCGGGGTCAACCTTTCCAATTTACCCTTGGAGCGGGCCAGGTCATCAAGGGCTGGGATGAAGGCGTTGCCGGAATGAGGGTGGGCGAGAAGCGTAAATTAACCATTCCCTCTGATCTAGGATATGGCGAGCGGGGAGCGGGAAACGTGATTCCGCCTAACGCGACATTGGTTTTTGATGTCGAATTGCTCGGCGTTCAATAAAAAGCCTTGTCCTCCCCGCGCGTTAAATGTATCGGCATTCTTACCGCTGGAGGCGATTGTCCCGGCTTGAACGCCGTCATCCGCGCGGTGGTGAAAACGGCTATTCAAAAGGGCGTCGAAGTAGTCGGTATCCTGGATGGATTCCTGGGCCTGGTCGAGAAATCCACGAAAGTACTGGGCTCGGGTGACGTTTCTAATATCCTTACTCTGGGCGGAACCATCCTGGGCTCATCCAATAAGGACAACCCTTTTCACCTTTTTGAAAAGGACAAGTCGGGTAAGATCATTTACCACGATCGCAGCAAGGACATCCCGAAAAATCTAGCGAACCTTGGAATCGACGCCCTCGTTGTTCTGGGCGGTGACGGAAGCATGACGGTCGCCAACAAGCTTTCCAAAATGGGCGTGCGGATCATCGGCGTTCCCAAAACCATTGACAATGATCTGATGGGGACGGAACAGACTTTTGGCCATGATACGGCCGTTTCTATCGCCACCGAGGCCATTGATCGATTGCATACCGTGGCCGATTCCCATCACCGGGTCATCATCGTGGAAATCATGGGGCGCTACACGGGCTGGCTGGCGCTTCGTTCCGGCATCGCGGGGGGAGGCGACATCATTCTCATTCCCGAAATCCCTTACGTGGAAGAAAAGGTGGTGGAAGCCATCTGGAGCCGCCGGCGGCGCGGCAAAAAGAGCAGTATCATCGTCATTGCCGAAGGGGCTCACCCCAGGGGCGGAAAGATGGTGGTGGATCGTATCAATCTTATGTCCACCGAAAGGATCAGGCTGGGCGGCATCAGCCGCCAGTTAGCCCATCATTTGGAGACTAAGTCCGGCATTGAGAACCGGTCGGTCATTCTGGGCCACGTGGTTCGAGGAGGAACGCCAACAGCTTTGGACCGCAATTTGGCCACCCTTTTTGGTGTCCGCGCCATGGATCTGGTTTTCAAGGGAAAATTTGGGCGGATGGTGGCTCTCAAGAGGGGTCAACTGGATTCTGTTCCTTTGTCCCAAGTGGGTGGCAAAACCCGCAAAGTTCCAGCCAACCACGAACTCATCCAGGCTGCCCGAAACATTGGTGTTTCTTTTGGTGTTTAAATTCTCCTGTAAAAACGCAAAGGCCCAAAGCCACATTTAAAAAGGTTTTCGGATGAACGCGGATCAATTGATTCAGTTTCTAAACCTGAAGCCACATCCCGAGGGGGGCTATTATCGGGAAACCTACCGGGGACCCTCACCCATCCCGGGATTCAAACCGCAACGGGTCTTCTCCACTGCCATTTATTATCTGCTCGTTCCAGGTTCAGTTTCCAAGATGCACCGTCTTGCCTGCGATGAAATATTCCACTTTTATGTGGGAGATCCGGTGACTTGGGTGCTATTGGGGCCTGCTGGAGAGGTCCAAAAAACTGTCCTAGGACAGGATCTTAAGAAGGATCAGCAACTACAATTGGTGATTCCGGCGGGCACATGGTTTGGGGGCTTTTTGAATGAAGGTGGTCAATTCGCCCTGATGGGAACCACTGTAGCCCCGGGATTTGAGTTCGAAGACTTTGTTTTGGGTGACCGGAAGAAGCTTTTAGAGCTTTTTCCCGCGGCAGCAAGGGAAATTGAGCGGTTAACTTGAAACTTTTAAGCCTTTAAAAGGATGAGGTTTGGAACGAGATTTTGAAATTTTGGGAAGGGTGGGGAAAAAAATTAATCAATCCATTCCGCTCCACCTGTAAAATGCCGCCATGTCCAACTCCCTAAGCCGCGAACAATTGCAGCGTTTCCTTGCGGTTGGCAAAATTGCCGCCCAAAAAGGCGGACAAAGGGCGCTCAAGTATTTCCAAAAGAATGTCCAAGTTATCAAGAAAGTAGACCGCTCGCCGGTCACCCGAGCCGACCGAGAAGCCGAACAAGTCATCCGGGAAATCCTGGGAAAGTCTTTCCCCGGCCATCAGCTTTGCGGGGAGGAATTCGGGTGGGATAAAAAGGTTCGCGCCGATTACCGCTGGTGGATCGATCCGGTGGACGGAACCCGCCAGTTTATTCGCGGCTTGCCTTTTTGGGGAACACTCATCGCTCTTGAATACCGCGGAGAAGTCGTGGCGGGCGTAATCCATCTTCCCACATTTCCCAGGACCCTTTGGGCCGCCAAAGGACAAGGCTGTTATGCTGACGGCAAGAGAGTCCATGTTTCCAAGATACCTGACCTGAAAGGCGGAACCTTAACCTATGGGGGACTCAGGTTAGTTCCCCAAGCCTATCGAAAGAAGTTATCCGACTTGATCGCGCTTTGTTATGACGACCGGGGGTTCGGTGATTGTTTCGGCCACACCTTGGTCATCCAAGGGATGACGGAAGCCATGCTGGATCCAGTGGTAAAACCTTACGATGTCGCCGCCATCAAGATTTGCGTGGAAGAGGCTGGCGGCAAGTTTACCGACCTTTCGGGTAAGAAGACGATTTATGGAGGGAACGCTCTTTCGAGCAATGGCAGGGTTCATTCCCGGATTTTGAGGGCGGTCCACTAATAGAAAATGGAAGCAATGGCCCGTTAATAGAAGAAGTTATTGAATAATTACTTGTGACCGCCAAAAATTCCCAAGATCTTGCTGGCCAGATCATCTGAAAGTTTGAATTTGGCTTTGAAAACCGAATAAACATGAAGAATTTTCTTATCCAGCCAGATGAAAGGGATTTTCCAGCCGTCGCCGGGCCGGGCTTTATAGTTGGTGGAAGTGGCTTTAAAATCCAGGTTTTCCAGGGCGGTGTAGTAGTAAAGGGCGAGGCTTTTTCGGGTCATGCCTTCCGGGCAGGTGATTTTCTCGGGTAGTCCATGGTAGGAATATTCATCCGTGTTGAAAATGAGGGCCCTGTTTAAAAGTGGAATGACTTTCTCCACGCAGTTCTTCATTTGCTTATCCCAAAGTTCCAAACAGCCGTTCCATTCCTCTTTCCACCCTTCGTTTAAGTAAAGTATGATGTTGATGCGTCGGCGCCAAGGAAAGTAATGATGCCGGGTAAAGTCCGCGTGGATATTCAAAAAACCGCCTCGGGCGCTTTGATGCATTCCTCCCCCGTCCAACATGGGATCGGCCAAAAGGCCGGGAATCCCCGTTAATTTGCTTAAAAAAGTTAAAAATTCCGGTGAGTTCAGCTCATCCACTAACTGGCCTAAAAACTCCGGAAATTCGCTTCGTTTTGATTTCCCGACTTTTCGTTCATTAAAGTGTTTGTATTGGGTCCAGGAAGCGTCGCGGATTTTCGGGAACTCCTGCATGGCCTTCAGGGCGGTTTCGGGACGTAAAAAGTTATCCAGGACAATATGGGGAAAGGGCGGCGCCTGTTTGTATTTGGAGGATAAATCGGGAAACTGGGCATTCCAGCGTTCATAGGGGAAAAGCTTTTGGCTGTTTGCGGTCGCCATACGATTCCTTATTGAAATTAACGTTATCCTTGATAAGTTAAGCATATTCCAACGAGAAGAAGCTCTCTAGGTAAATATAAACTGTCCGTGAAAATTCTCAAGGATAAAGGTTTTGAGTAATTGCAGGTCATTTTGGGTAAGGCGATGAAAATCGCCTAAGGAGAATTTATGACCCCGATTCAAGACGTCCATAGCCTCATCAGTATAATAGTCGTGGGCATTCTCGCCGGATGGCTGGCCAGCAAACTGGTTCAGGGCAAAGGTATGGGTATTATTCCCGATATGGTCGTGGGAATCCTGGGGGCCCTTCTGGGCGGTTTTCTCGCCAATTTTTTTCATCTTTCCGTTAACGGCTGGTTGGAGACTTTTGGGGTTTATGTCTTGGGGGCGGTCGTTCTTTTGGTTGGCATCCGCATGTTGAAGTCTTCCAACTAAATTTATAAGAAAAACATTTTCAGGAGAAATTGAAATGATCCACAAAAAGAAAATCGTGGTTGTCATGCCGGCTTATAACGCCGCTAAGACCTTGAAAAAAACTTATCGATGAAGTGCCCCAGGATATCGTGGATGAGATCATTCTGGTGGACGACGCCAGCGCGGACGAAACGGCCAAAGTGGCGAAAAAGCTGAAGATCAAAACCTTTGTCCATCCCCAAAAACCGGGGGTACGGGGGCAATCAAAAAACCTGCTATGCCGCGGCCTTAAAAAGCAAGGCAGATATCGTCATCATGCTGCACCCGGATTACCAATATACCCCCAAGCTCATTCCCTCCATGGCTTATTTGCTGGCAAGCGAGGAATATGATGTGGTGCTGGGTTCCAGGATTTTGGGCGGACAGGCTTTGAAGGGCGGAATGCCTCTCTATAAATATATCAGCAACCGTTTTTTGACCCTCGCGCAAAACCTCTTGATGGGCGCGAAATTGTCCGAATACCACACGGGATACCGGGCCTTCACCCGAAAAGTGCTTCACAGCGTTCACATGGAGAAAAACTCCGATGATTTTATTTTCGACAATGAGATGCTCTCACAGATCCATTACCTGGGGTTTCGAATCGCCGAAATCACCTGTCCGGCCAAATACTTTCCCGAAGCTTCCTCCATCAATTTCATGCGAAGCACCAAGTATGGCATTGGTTGCCTTTGGATCGCTTTTCTGTTTCGCTTGAGCAAGATGGGATTTCACATAGATCTTTTTGACTTCGAAAAGAAACCTTCTTAAATCCGGGGATAAGTGTGTTTAAAAGTTCGGGATTTTTGGACTGGGAGAAACCAAGAGCCCGAGCGTGAATGATTTGGGCTCCGCAGGTTTAAGAAGATTATTCGAGGGGTTTTATGTTCAAATTAATTCTGGCCATCGACCAAGGAACAACCGGCACCCGAACTTATCTTTTCGACCATTCGGGCAAGGTGGTGGGAAGCGCCTATCAGGAATTCACCCAGTATTTTCCCAAGCCAGGCTGGGTGGAACATGATGCCGATCGAAATATGGCGAGACCGTGCAAGAGACGGGCAAGAAAGCCCTCAAAACGGCAGGGATAAAGCCTTCTCAAATAGCCGCCATCGGCATCACCAACCAGCGGGAAACCACCGTTATCTGGGACCGCAAAACCGGCAAACCCATTCACCGCGCCATCGTGTGGCAATGCCGCCGGACGGCGCACCGGTGCGACCAACTCAAAGCCCAAGGCAAAGAAAAGCTTTTCCTGAATAAGACCGGATTGGTCCTCGACGCTTATTTCTCCGGCACCAAGGTGGAATGGCTGCTTCAAAATGTTCCAGGCGCGGCCCGCAAAAGCCGCCCGGGGGGAACTGGCCTTTGGGACCATCGATTCCTGGCTTTTATGGAACCTCACCGGGGGACGCTCCCACGCAACCGATTATTCCAACGCTTCCCGGACGCTTCTTTTTAATATCCATAAAAAACAATGGGATTCAGCCTTATTGAAAATCTTTAAGCTGCCCGCCTCGCTTTTGCCAAAGGTCCAGGCTTCCGCCAGTCACTTTGGAACCACCTCAACCCAAAGTTATCTGGGGGAGGGGATTCCCATCACGGGAATCGTCGGAGACCAACAAGCGGCCCTTTTCGGCCAGGGTTGCCATGAACCCGGAACCTTGAAGAACACCTATGGAACCGGCTGTTTCCTTCTTTTGAACCTGGGAAAAAAGCAAATCCTTTCCAAGAATAAGCTTTTAACCACGCTTGCCTGCGACGGAAAAGGCCAGCCGGTTTACGCTTTGGAAGGGGCGGTCTTTATTGGCGGGGCGGCCATTCAATGGATCCGGGATGGATTACATCTGATTAAAACTTCCGCAGAATCGGAACAAGTCGCCAAGAAAGTCCCCGATACGGGAGGTGTTTACCTGGTGCCCGCTTTTGTGGGATTGGGAGCCCCCTATTGGGATCCCCATGCCCGGGGGGCTTTGGTGGGAATTACCCGCGGGACCCAAAAGAGAACATGTGGTTCGAGCCACCCTTGGAATCTTTGGCTTATCAAACAAAGGATTTGGTGGAAGCCATGCTGAGGGATTCCGGCTTGAAATTGAAGGAACTCCGGGTGGATGGGGGAGCCTGCAAGAATAATCTACTAATGCAATTCCAATCGGACATTCTCAAAGTTAAGATCAATCGTCCAAAGGTGGTGGAGACCACCGCCATGGGAGCCGCCTTCCTGGCGGGGCTGCAGTCGGGATTTTGGAAAAACAGCGCCGAGATCCAGAAGATTCGCCGGGTGGACAGGGTTTTTTCACCGAAAATGAAAGAGGATAAACGCAAGTCGCTGTGGGAGGGATGGAAAAAATCCGTCCAACAAGTCCTGACCAGTTAGGGGAAGGGAGTCGGGGATGGTTATTTGTCCCAAATGTCAAAAGATGAGTCAGTCGGATAAAATTTGCGATAACTGTTGGCACGATTTCAAGGCCAAGCCGCCCAAGAAATCCACGCGCGACCTGACTAAAATGCCGCTAAAGAATCTTATTCTTTTGACGATCATGGTTGTGGCCTTTTGTTTTTTCCTGATGATCATGGGAAGAACCATGATCACCTCCGACAGCAACCAAAACAACACTTCCGACACTCCAAAATAAAATCAAGAATTTTTGGTTTTGGTTTTTAAATTTTTTTCGATCGAATTAAGTATTTCGTTTTCTTCGGCGGTCGTCGGCTGGACGTCCAATTGAGTTTTTCCCGCCATCACTTTTGGATGAACCGTAATGATCCTCACGAGCGTTTCTTTCGCGCCCTGGGGAATGAGATGAAGTTGAAAATCCGCCAAAAACTCTAAAGGCCTTCCCCTCCAATCGGTATAAACTTTTGTTTTACAAATGGGCGTTTCATTACAACTGATATAGACGTCATTTTCGTTCACGGGATTTTTAAAGATCGTTATTTCTTCAGGATGGTGACTTCCTTTCCAATACAGAGAAAAAGCCGGGGGGAAATCAGGGAGATCCTGAAAAAGATTATCGGGATCGGATTTAAAACTTTTGCTGATGGCTTTCTGAACCTTATAAACTGAGGCTTTGAACACCCTTTGAGTGGGAAGGGATTGGGGAAGAGGGTGGGTTTTGACGGTGGGTTGGCCGCACCCAGTTAAGCCTCCCAATAGGGTTAAAACCACTCAAAAATGGCCTTATTTTTGCGGTGTTTTGCGTCTTTTGACTCATCCAAAGGTCCCCGAAGTTCTAAAAAACACTAAAACAATCGCAGTTTACCCCCATCGCCCCACTTTGGCCCTATGTAAAATCCCCCATTTTTAAAAGAAAAATCGCTTGACGGACAAGAAAAGTAGAGCATAATGGCTCGAAGTGGGGAATAGTGGGTTAAAGTGGTTTAAAACCCCCAAAAACCCTTATTCTGCAACAAAAACCATGTTGATTATCCCGGGTTTAAATCCCGGGAATTGTTCTTTGGAAAGTGGAGAAAAAGTGTTCCGAGGGATTTTTCATAACACCGTCGACGACAAGGGCCGCTTGAACATTCCGGCCCGGTTTCGTGAACAGATCAAAAGCGATCACGAAACGCCCTTGGTTTTGACCTTGGGGTTTGATCAATGCCTTTTTCTTTACCCGATGGACGCTTGGAAAAAAATCGAGGAGAAGCTTTCCTCGCTCGACACCCTGAACGCCGAAGTTCGCCAGTTTCAAAGAACCGTTCTTCGGGCTACTGACGAAGTGGAGATCGACCAACAGGGGCGCATCGTGATTTCGCCGGTTTTGCGAAAAGAGGCGGGTCTGGGAAAAAGCGTGGTGATTGTGGGCATGCTTCATCGCGTGGAGATTTGGGACAAGGCGAAATATGAAAATTACCACGCGCAGACGTCTCAATCATTGGAACTTTTGGGGCAAAAGCTCTCTGACAAGGGCATTCAATCTTTGAACCTTTAACCGAGCCGGTGGACGACCCTGAAAGGCGTCCCTCTGGGTCAACGGATTTTCTGGAGGTTGAAGGATGGAAATTGGAATCGAAATAAAAGAAAAATTCTCGCTGGTGCATGTGAACGGTGATATGAGCGAGGAAGACCTGGGAAAACTGGGGAACGCCATCGAGATGCTGATGAAAAAGGGTTATATGCGGGTGGTTTTGGATTTGACCGACGTTTCGTTCATGAACGCCAAGGGGTTGGGGGCCCTGGTCAACCACTGGAATCACGTGCGCTTCAAGAGGGGGGATCTGAAGATTGTGGGATTGAACAGCCGTCTCATGCATCTTTTTAGAATCATGGGCGTGGATACGCTTTTCGAAATCTACCAGAACGTCGCCGAGATGATGGAAAAAACCGGCCGCAAAATCGCCGTGGCTTAAAGCCGGTCAAGAGCCGGTAGTTTGGGTTTGGCAGCAAGATATTTTAAAAGGATAAAAATGGCAGTTTCGACATCGACAGAAACCGTGACGGTCCTGCGCTTGAGCGGAGATATTGGCCTGGGTGATATGGAGGCCGTGCTTCGCTCCATGACGGATTTAGTTTTGGGGAACAAAAACAAGGTTGTCTTAAACTTCCGCCAAGTGAAACACGTTTCACTCAACGCCATTTCGAAGTTAGCCGAAAGGAATCAACGCTTTAAAGCCCTGGGCGGGGAAATCAAGTTGGTCGGTCTCATTCCTTATGTCGCGAACCTCTTCAAGTTGGTCGGAGCCTATTCCAACTTTGACGTGGTTTTTGACGAGGATGAAGCCGTCGCCCGTTTTGACAGCTGATCAAGTCCACTTACCGGTTCTGTTAAAAGAAGCGGTGGAGTTGTTGTCCCCCCCTCCCGACGGGGTTGTTTTGGATCTCACGGTCGGGATGGGCGGTCACTCCCAGGAATTGTTAAAACTCCTGCCGAGGGGCCGCTTGGTTGGGTTGGACCAGGATGTCGATGCCCTTCAACACGCAGGCCTAGCACTCAGGAAAGACCCCCGGGTCTCCCTGTTCAAGGCCAACTTCGCCGACCTCCTGTGGGTGCTCAAAGATCTCTCGATCAGCGAGGTTGACAGCGTGTTGATGGATATCGGCGTATCCTCACTTCAATTGGATTCGGCGCACCGCGGCTTTTCCTTCAACCAGGAAGGGCCTTTGGACATGCGCATGGACACGACCAGCGGCCATACGGCGGCTTGGGTCATCAACACCTATACGGAAGAAAAACTCTCCAAAATCATTTTTGAATACGGCGAAGAGCCCAAGGCGCGCGCTTTAGCCCGGGCCATCGTGAAGGCGAGATCTCAAAAGCCGATTGAAAACACGAGCGAATTAGCTGATCTCGCCAAGCGTGTCTGCGCGAAGCCCCGGCATAAAAAAGGGACGTCCTCCAGGCACCCCGCTACGCGGCTTTTCCAAGCCATTCGTATTGAAGTCAACCGTGAACTGGAAATACTGGAAAAAGGCCTGAAAACGTCGCTCGGAGTGCTCAAGCCCGGCGGCCGGATCGCGGTCATCACTTTCCATTCCCTGGAAGACCGCATCGTCAAACAATTCTTCAAAACGGAGGCGACCGACTGTCTGTGCCCTCCTGAAATCCCCCAATGTGTCTGCGGCCACAAGGCTTCGCTTCGAATTCTCACGCCTAAACCCGTGACGGCTTCCCAGGCGGAATTGGATCAAAATTCCCGGGCGCGCAGTGCCAAGCTGCGCGCGGCTGAAAAACTTCGTATGGAGGGGGCGGCTTGAGAACAACCGAAGCCGCTTCCATGAAGGAACAAATTTTCTCAACCGCCGGCGAAGCCCTTAACGCCGACCTTTTCTGGCGGGGCAACCTGGCGAAAGCCGTCCAGCGAAAGGATTTCAAGGGAACCTTTTGGGGCGTTTTGGTCTTGAGCTTGTTCCTTTTTTTTTACGTTTGGCAGCACATGCAGGTGGTCAAGCTCAGTTATGAGGTCCAAAGCTTGAAAACCCAGAAGCAACAATTGACCAACCAATATTACTACTTGAAGTACCAGATGCATGAAGTCAACAGCCTCTCCAGGGTTGAAAAAATAGCGAGGGAACAATTGGGGATGGTGACGCCCCGATCGGATCAAATCGTCATCTTGGATGAGGAGCCGGATTATTATCCGAAGTGGTTTACTTTTTGGGCCGCGGCCATGAAGAAGGTGGACAAACCATGAGCGCGCTTAGGTATTACACCCAAATGCAAAAGAGGATCCTCCTGTTGGAGTCGGTTCTTTTATTCTCCATCCTTTGCGTGGAAGGAAGACTGGTTTACCTTCAGGTTTTCAAACACACCGAATTCCGCCAATTGGCCTATCACCAGCAATACACCCCCAAGGAAACCACTCCCTCGCGCGGGATGATCGAGGACCGCTCCGGAGACGCGCTGGCGATGAATATCGGGCTGTTCAATGTCTGCGCTCATCCCAATCAAATCACCGACAAGGCCAATACGGCCGCGGCCCTATCCCATGCTTTGGGGTTGCCTTACGGGGAGATGCTTTACAAGATTTCGGGCGACAAGCCCTTTGTTTGGGTGGCCCGCCAGGTGCCCTATGAGCGTTCCGACGCGGTGGAAGGCATGAAACTGGAAGGTATTGAAGCCACCCGGGAACAGCGCCGTTTTTATCCCGACCATGAGATGGCCGCCCATGTTTTGGGTTTTACCGGGATCGACGACCAGGGTTTGGATGGGTTGGAGCGTTATTACGAGTCCGCCCTCACGGGGAAAAAAGGGCTCATTCTCACCGAGCGGGACGCCCGGGGACGGGTGGTCTTGGCCGACAACAAATCGGTGATGGCTAATGTGGACGGGCTCAACATCGTGACGACACTGGACAAGACGATTCAACATATCGCCCAGGTGGAACTGGAGAAGGCTTTTGACAAGTACCGCTGTAAAGCCGCTTCCATAGTGGTGATGAACCCCCTGACGGGCGAAATACTGGCCCTCGCCAACTATCCCAATTACGATCCCAACCATTTCTCCGATTCTCCCAAGGAATATTGGCGTGACCGAGTGGTGAACGACGAGTTCGAGCCCGGTAGCACCTTCAAGCTGATCGCGGCCGTGGGCGCCCTGGAAGAGGGAGTGGTCAGCGAAGATGACAAGTTTTTTTGCGAAAACGGCGAGTACCACACCGATTATGGCCGTGTGGTGACGGATCACGAGAAGTTTGGCTGGCTTACTTTTCGCGAGGTCTTCGGTTATTCCAGCAATATCGGAATGGTCAAGGTCAGCATGAAGTTGGGAAAAGAGAATCTTTATCATTACGCCAAAAAATTTGGAATCGGGGATTTAACCGGCATCGATCTTCCGGGGGAATCCCCGGGGAAATTGCGGCCCCTGGACAAGTGGAGCGGTCTTTCCCTTACTTCCATTCCCTATGGTTATGAGGTTTCCACGACACCGATCCAGATGCTGGACGCTTACGCAGCCATCGCCAATAACGGGGTCATGATGCGCCCTTACTTGGTGAAGGCGCTGGAGACCGCGGACGGAAGGATCGTCAAGGAATTCGGCCCCAAGAAAATCCGCAGGGTATGTTCGGTTAAAACCTCCAAGCGCATGACGGAAATGATGAAGTGGGTTGTGGAAAAAGGAACGGGCACGGCAGTGGCGCTGCCTTCCTATGACATCGCGGGCAAGACAGGCACGGCTTACAAATTCATGAACGGCCATTACTCCAAATACAACTACGTTTCCTCTTTTATCGGGTTTGTCCCGGCTCAAAACCCCAAGTTTGTCATTTATGTCTCGCTGGATGATCCGCGCGGAATTTATTGGGGCGGCTACACGGCCGGGCCGGTTTTCAAGGAAGTGGCCAAAAGGGCGCTGGTTTATGACATGGTCCCGGGGAACGATCCAACGGTGCTGAACGCCCCGGTTGGAAATCAACATTCGGTTCCTTCATTCGCGGGACTCACGCCATCCCAGTGCAAATGGCTGGCGCAAAACGACCATCTCAATGTCAAGTTCAGCGGAAAAGGACAAAGGGTAGTGGCCCAATCCCAGCCGTCTGGAACTTCGCTTTCCACCGACCCCCGGCAGCAATCCACCATCCTGCTCACTTTAGGCGAGCCCGAATACAACCCCACCGCCGGCTTGATGCCGGATTTAAGGGGAAAGACCAAGCGCCAAGCCCTGGCTCTTTTAGCTCCATTGGGAGTCCGGGTTAATTTTAAAGGCGAAGGCGTGGTGAGAAGCCAATTCCCCAACGCGGGACGCGCCATCGCGAACAATACGCCTTGTGACTTGAACTGTGAAGTGCCCGTGGCTAAAGCCGAATCGGCGGACATGGGAGGGAACTCGTGAAATTACTTTCCCTGGCTCGCAAGATGAAAGGCGTGAGGGTGGTGGGTAAAGGAAACCCGGATTTGTCGGGGATTTCGGAGAACTCGAAGCAAACTCGCGCCGGAGATCTTTTTGTCTGTATCCCCGGAGCCAAGGTGAATGGCCGCGTTTACGCCGAGGAAGCGAGGGCATTGGGCGCCCTGGCGGTCGTGGCGCAGGAAAAGCCGTTGAAGGGGTTGGCTCTGCCTCAACTGGTGGTCAAGGACAGCCGGGAAGCCCTGGCGCGATTGGCGCATCTTTATTATGGAGATCCTTCCAAAAAAGTGAAAGTGATCGGGGTGACCGGCACCAAGGGAAAAACAACCACGACCTATCTTATCCGCTCCATCTTGGAAAGAGCGGGACAGCCCGCGGGTCTCATCGGCACGATTGCCTATCAGATTGGGAATAAACAATACGAGGCGAACAACACCACGCCTTCCTCGCTGGTGATCGTGAAATTGCTCGATGAGATGTTCCGCCAAAAATGCAAGTGGTGCGTGATGGAAGTCTCTTCCCACGCTTTGGAAATGAAAAGGGTTTTGGGAATCGACTTTAAGGGCGCGGTTTTCACCAATTTGGGCCGTGACCATCTGGACTATCACAAGAATTTCACTAATTACTTCCGCGCCAAGCGCCGTTTGTTTGCCGAGTTTCCAAGCGTCAATGCCCGGGCCGTTAACGCGGACGATGTTTATGGCCAAAAACTATTGGGTGAACTCAAATCCAAAGCTGTTGGTTACGGCCTTAAGGCCAAATGCGCTTATCAAGCGCTGAAGGTCGAACACCGGCCGGGTTATATCGGGTTTGAAGTCCAAGGCCATTTTTTCCAGGCTCCTCTGACCGGGATTTTTAATATCTACAACTCCCTGGCGGCCATCTCGGTGTTAAGGGAATTGGGCCTCTCGTGGGAAACGCTTCAAGACGGACTCAAGCACGCTCCGGCGGTTCCGGGCCGGTTCGAGAAAGTGACGGCGGGGCAGGATTTCACCGTGCTGGTGGATTACGCCCATACGCCCGATGCCCTGAAACAGGCCCTGGTGGCTTCCCGGGAAATTTTGGGAAAGAAAAGCCATCACAAGTTGATCTCGGTTTTCGGATGCGGCGGGGACCGGGACCGCACCAAAAGGCCCCTCATGGGGAAAATCTCATCCCAGCTAGCCGACATGACGGTCGTCACCTCCGACAATCCCCGCACTGAAAAACCCGAGAGCATATTGGAAGACATTCTCAGAGGCATACCCCACCCCTTAAGGCAAAACGGGCATCGCCGCGTTTGGGTGGAAGAACAAAGGGCCGAGGCCATAAGGCTGGCCCTTTCCATGGCGAACAAGGGGGACTTGGTTTTGATTGCGGGCAAGGGCCATGAAACCTATCAGGTGATAGGGGATAAGAAAGAGCATTTCGACGACCGGGAAGTGAGCCGGGAGCTTCTGAAGAAGATGAAGAAGACTCATTAATGTTGCCATGGAGTTTGAGGGAGGCCGCGGCCCTCGTCAACGGCCGGCTCATCCAAGGGGACGGTGAGCAGAAGATTTTGGGTGTGCGCCACGATACCCGGAACGTAATGCGGGGCGACCTTTTCGTGGCCATCGTGGGGGTCCGGTTGGACGGCCACCGGTTTTTAAGGCAGGCGGCGCTGAAGGGCGCCAAGGCGGCGGTTGTTTCAAAGAAGGTGCCGGGAGGGATGCCGCAGATTCTGGTGAGGGATACGACGGAAGCCTTGGGCCAATTGGGGAGGGCTCAAAGGCTTCAATGGAACGGGCCGGTGGTGGCGGTGACCGGAAGCGTGGGAAAGACCACGGTGAAGGACATGGCCGCCCATTTATTAAGCGGAACCTTTCGGGTCCTGAAGACCCAGGGAAATTTGAACAACCAATGGGGGCTGCCTTTAACCCTGTTGGGATTAAAGAAGGAGCATGAAGTCGCGGTAGTGGAGCTGGGCATCAACCATCCGGGGGAAATGGAAAATCTCTCGGAAATCGCCCGGCCCGACCTGGCCCTGGTGACAGCCGTCGGGGAAGCCCATTTGGGTTTTTTCAGAAGCCCCCGGCATTTGGCGGAGGAAAAAAAGAAGATTGCGGCTCATTTAAGAAAGGGAGGAATCAATATCTTGAACGCGGACGACACCTTGTTGAGGACTAATGTCGAGAATGTGATGACTTTCGGATTGAAGCTGGGCCAGGTTCGGGCCGTTCACCTGGAAGCCGACGGTTTGGGCACTCGTTTTGAACTGCAAGCGGATGGCCAGTCGGCTCAAACCCGGCTATCCATGCCCGGGGCCCACAATGTCCGCAATTCAACCGCGGCGGTTTCCGCCGGGCTGGCATTGGGAATCCCCTTGAAGACTTTGGCGACCCGCCTGAGGTCCTTCGTGTCCCGGGCGCCTATGCGAATGGAGATTAAAAACTTGAAGGGAATTTTATTCATCAATGACGCTTACAACGCCTCGCCGACCTCCATGGAAGCGGCCCTGGTCACCTTTGACCAAATGAAGGGGCCTGAACGCAAATGGGCGGTGCTGGGCGACATGCTGGAACTGGGGGAATTCTCCCCTGAAACCCATTTCCGCATCGTGAAAAGGGCGGTGGAAAGCTCGGTGGATCAAGTTCTTTTGGTAGGACAGCGAATGAAGAAGGCCTTCCAGGCCTTAACCGAAACGCAGCAATCCAAAGCCCGGGCCTTTGAAAATATTCAGGACGCCAGGGCTTTTCTTCGCCGTTCCACCCAGCGCGGAGACGCGGTTTTGCTGAAAGCTTCCCGGGGAATGAGGTTGGAAAAGATGCTCGAGGGATTCGAGAAATGATCCGATTGAAAAAATTTTTGGACGAATTGGAGCGAAAAAACAGCTCCTTGGCGGGGGAGAAAGACTTGATTGGTCCGAGTGAAGTTTCCCAAAAGGATTCATCCCCGGCGTTGATCACCGAAGGGTTGAGGGAAGAAAAAAAGCTGCCGATGCGTTTTAACAGATTGAGTAATAACTAAGGAAACCAAATGCTTTATCACTTGCTTTATCCGTTGGCGTCCCATTTTATCGGCTTTAATGTCTTCCGTTATGTGACATTCCGAAGCGTTTATGCCGCCGTCACGGCCTTTGGGATTTGCCTCTTTTTTGGAAAAGGCCTGATCGAGCGTATTCGGGGTTTGCAATTAGGCGAGAAGATACGCCAGGATGGTCCGGCGAGTCATTCCGCGAAAGCCGGAACCCCTTCGATGGGCGGGGTTTTGGTGCTTTTTACCCTGGGTTTAAGCTCCCTTCTTTGGGTTCGATGGGATTCCAAATTCTTCTGGCTGGCATTCTTCTCCCTGCTTTGGTACGGGGCCATCGGTTTCGCGGATGACCTGATAAAACTCAAGGGAATCGGAAAAAGCAGGGGAATACCCGGTTCCTGGAAACTTATCCTTCAGACGATCGGGGCCATCATCATTGTCGGCGGCTACCTCTCGGTGCTTCCCGACGATTTCATGTTGAAAACATCCATTACTCTTCCTTTCTTTAAGCATCCGATGAACCTGGACGTTCTTTACCCATTTTTCGCGGTCTTGGTGATCGTCAGCGCATCCAACTCGGTGAATCTCACCGATGGCTTGGACGGTTTGGCCATCGGATGCACCACCTTCGCGGCCATGGCCTTCGTGGTTGTGACCTACGTGGCCGGAAACGTGAAGTTCAGTGAATACTTGAAAATCATCACGGTGCCGGGAGCGGGAGAATTGACGGTGCTTTGCGCGGCCTTGGTAGGCGCGGGGCTCGGGTTCCTTTGGTTCAACGCCCCGCCCGCCCAGATTTTTATGGGCGATACGGGTTCCCTGGCCCTGGGCGGCCTATTGGGCACCATCGCGGTAATGGTGAAACAGGAAATCCTTCTGATCATCGTGGGCGGCATTTTCGTCGTGGAAGCCCTCTCGGTCATCATCCAGGTTACTTCCTTCAAGATGAGCGGCAAGCGGATATTCAAAATGGCGCCGCTTCATCACCATTTCGAACTCTCCGGAGTACCGGAATCCAAGCTCATCGTCCGTTTTTGGATTGTGGCGATTATTTTGACATTACTCACCTTGTCCACCTTGAAACTTCGTTAAGGGGAAAAGATGCATTACGTACACGGTAAACAAGTGGCGGTGATCGGTCTGGGGCGCTCGGGATTCGCCGCGGCCCGTCTTCTCTCCGTCCATGGGGCCCATGTGGTGATTCTCGATGATAAGACCCCCGAGAAGCTTTCGGTATGGATTGAGAAGTGCAAGGACTTCGGACATGTCCAGCTCATGCTCGGGGGAATCGATCCCGCGACCGTTCGCAACTCGGATTTGGTGGTAACTTCGCCGGGCATTCCCTTCAACCACCCGGCTTTGGTGGAGGCTCGGGATAAGGGAATCACGGTGATCGGGGAAATGGAACTGGCTTTCAGCTATTGTCCGGCAGCGGTTGCGGCCATTACGGGAACCAACGGGAAAACCACCACCACCACCTTACTGGCGGCCATGATCAACGCGGGGGGCCGCAAAGCGGTCGCTTGCGGAAATATCGGGAAAGCCTTCGCGGAAACGGTTTTTGAGCTTTCCAGCGAGGATTGGGCGGTCTTGGAAGTTTCCAGCTTCCAATTGGAAACCATTGAGGAATTCCGGCCCCGGGTAGCTTCCATCCTGAACGTGACTCCGGATCATTTGGACCGGCATGAAGGGATGCAGAATTACGTGGAAATCAAGGGCCGCATTTTTGAAAACCAGAAGAGCGATGATTTCGCCATTCTGAACGCTTCCGATAAATACACCCCTATTCTTTCCAGCCTGGTCAAGAGCCAGCTTTATCTTTTTGGTTTTCCCGGAAACAAGGGCATTGCCAAACCCGGTTGTTTTGTGGTCGGGGAGAAGATCGAGCTTTTGGGGCGCTCCTTGATCACGGCTTCTGATTTGAAAATTCCGGGTCCTCATAATTTGGAGAACGCCTGCGCGGCGGCCCTGATGGCTTCCCTCTGCGGGGTTTCGGATGAGTCTATCGCCGAAGACCCTCTTGGAATTCACCGGGGTGGAACATCGTCTGGAAGCGGCGGGAGAAATCAACGGGGTGCGGTTCGTGAATGATTCCAAGGGAACCAATATTGATTCGGTTTTGAAAGCCCTTGAAAGTTTTGAGCGTCCCATCGTCTTGATCCTGGGGGGAAGGGACAAGGCGGGGGATTTCACCCGTTTGGCTCCCTTGGTGAAGGAAAAAGTGACCCGAATCGTGGCTTTCGGCGAGTGCAAAACGAAGGTGGTTCAGCAGCTCTCGTCCGCCGCGACGGTGGTGGAAGCCGGAACGCTCGAGGAAACGGTGAACGGAGCCTATGTGGCCTCGGAAAAAGGCGGGGTGGTGCTCTTTTCTCCCGGGTGCGCCAGTTTCGATATGTTCCAGAATTATGAGGATCGGGGAAGGCAATTTAAGGCGGTGGTGCAGAAGATCGCCCACCAGAAGGCTGGAAAAGTAAATGTTTAAAGGCCGACTACTTCATTTTTACAACGGAAGGAGGTTTTCATTCTTGCGCTCGGATTCTGACAGCAACATTCAACAACGCCTTTTCAACACTTACCAACACTCTGTTCGGAATCCGAACGAAGGGATGAAAACCAGGGGGTTCAAATGGGTTTAAGAACCAAAGAACAGCCTTCGCCGGATTTCCTGATGTTCCTGCTCACCCTGATTCTGGTGACGGTGGGGCTCATCATGATTTATAGCGCCTCGGCCATCCTGGCCCATGACCGCTATGGGAATTCCTATTACTTTTTCGTCCGCCAGCTTCTGTGGGTGGTGGTGGGTTGTTTCGGCATGTGGGTGACTTCCCGGGTGAACCTGGATAATTTGCGGGCCCTGGCTATTCCCGGGCTTTTTATGGCTCTTTTACTGATGATTTTGGTCTGCGTCCCGGGCATTGGCCGAACGGTAGGCGGCGCCCAAAGATGGTTCCGATTGGGGCCTTTTTCCTTCCAACCTTCCGAAACCCTGAAAATCGTCCTGGTTTTTTATCTGGCGGATTCGCTGGACCGACGCAAGCAAACGCTGGTGAATTTTTCCGGCTTGTTCCCCTATCTGGCCATTTTGGGTATCTGCATGCTGCTTCTGGAAAAGCAGCATGACTTCGGCACGGCGGTCCTGCTGGCTCTTGTCACCATCCTTTTATTGTTCCTGGCGGGAATGCAATTGACTTTTTTCCTTATCCCCTTGTCCATCCTGATTCCGGTCTTCATCTTCCTGGTGGAATCGGCCAGCTACCGCATGAAACGAATTACCGCCTTCCTCAACCCCTGGGACGATCCTCAAGGGGCGGGCTTTCAATTGATCCAAAGTTTGATCGCGGTGGGAAATGGGGGTCCATTTGGTGTGGGACTTTCCAACAGCTCACAAAAGCTTTTTTATCTTCCGGCTCCCCATACGGATTTTATTTTCGCCATCATCGCCGAGGAATTGGGTTTGGTGGGGGCGGGGACATTGGTGTTTATCTTCGCCGTGTTCATTTTACGGGGATTCAAAATCGCCTCAGCCATCAGCCAAAAGGAAGGCGGTTTGTTCCAAGCCCTTTTAGCTTCTGGAATTACGGGTTTGATCGGATTCCAAGCCCTGGTCAACCTGGGGGTGGTCACCGGTCTATTGCCCACCAAGGGGATTCCATTGCCCCTCATTTCATACGGGGGATCTTCCATGGTGTTCACCCTTGCTTCGATTGGCATTCTTTTCAACATTTCACGGGGAATCAAATTGCCATCGCCGCTGACATCGGCGGGCGGCTGGCAGCCTTCGGCGGTTAGCTGAAGTTTTTGGGTTGAAGAAAAGCGAGGAAGGAATGGGGATTGGATTCGAAAACGAAAATCATCATCACCGGCGGGGGAACGGGGGGGCATATCTTTCCCGGTATCGCCATCGCGCGGGAACTGTCGAAACATCCGGAGGTCGAATTGCTTTACGTGGGTAAGAGCGAAGGGCGGGAATCCAAATGGGTCCCCGACTCAGGCTTCCAGTTCGAGGGAATCCAAACCACCAGTTTCCCCCGGGGACTGTCGGTGAGGCTTTTTACTTTTTGGTTTGAGTTCACCCGGAGTCTTTCCCAGGCGGCCCGGATTGTGGGAAGGTTCCGGCCCGATGCCGTTTTTTCCACGGGCGGTTACGTCTCGGTGCCGGTGTCGCTGGCGGCGGCCTTGCGGGGGGTTCCGGTGGGCCTTTTCGAGCCTAATGTGGTTCCGGGATTGGCCGCGAGGTTTTTATCTTTGTTTTCAAGGAGGATTTTCGTCGGGTTTGAGGACGCTTTAAAACACTTTTCCAAAAGGAGAACCCTATGGACGGGAATTCCAGTTCGGGACGAAATCGTGACGGCGGAGAAAGTGAAATCAAGAGAGAGTTTCGGGTTGAATCCGGACACCACCACGCTGCTGATGCTGGGCGGAAGCCAGGGAGCGCATTCTTTGAACCAATTCATGACGGAAGTGGTCAAGTTTCTGGGAGAAGGGGACCAGATGGTGCAGGTCATCATGATGACCGGATGGGACGATTACCGCAAGACGGTGGACGCCCTGGAGAAGTGCGCCCTGAAGGTGGTTTTGAGGCCCTTTATCAGCAACATTCACGAAGCCTACGCGGCGGCAGACCTGGTAGTGGCGAGGGCCGGAGCCATGACCTGCGCCGAAATCCTAAGCCGGGGGTTGCCGGCTCTTTTTATACCGTATCCCCACGCTTCCGCACATCAGGAGATGAATGCGAGAGCGTCTGGAGAAGGCTGGATCGGCAGTCGTGATTACCGAAAAGGAACTGGACGAAGAAAAGCTGGCTCAGACCCTGATCTCCCTGCTCTCGGATGAGGAAAAACTCAAGGACATGGGCGGGAAAGCCAGGAACCTGGCCAAGCTCCAGGCGGCATCGGACATCGTGGGGGAACTCTTAAAAATGGCGAACAAAAGGAAAGCGGCGTGAAATCAAGCTTTAGAAAACTAACCCAGCCTTTCGGAAACGTGAAGCGGGTGCATTTTATCGGCATCGGCGGCGCCGGTATGAGCGGCATCGCGGCGGTGCTGCTGAGTTTGCATTACAAGGTTTCGGGGTCGGATTTGAAGGCCTCCGATGTGACCGATCGTCTCACGGAAATGGGCGCGGATATCCACTTCGGCCACAAAGCCTCCCATGTGGTGGGCGCGGACGTGGCGGTTTATTCCGCCGCGGTTCCCATGGACAACCCGGAAATTGTGGAAGCCCATAGGCGTTCGATCCCGGTCATCCCCCGCACCGAGATGCTGGCCGAACTGATGCGGCTGAAATACGGCATCGCCATTTCGGGAACCCACGGCAAAACTACCACCACTTCCATGATCGGTTTGGTCATGACCGAAGGGAAATTGGATCCGACTTTGGTCATCGGGGGCCAGGTGGATGTGTTCAAGTCCAACGCCAAGCTGGGCAAGGGCGATTACCTGGTGGCGGAGGCTTGCGAGGCTTTTGGCGAATTTTTCCTGCTTTCGCCCATGATTTCTGTTGTCACCAATATCGATGATGACCACTTGGACTATTACGGCTCAATCGACAAGGTAAGGGAAGCCTTCGTGGAATTCGCGAATAAGGTTCCTTTCTACGGCTGCGTGATTCTTGGGGCGGACGATCCCCAGGTTCGGATGATCATTCCCCAGATCAAGCGGCGGGTATTGACCTATGGATTTTCCAAACAGGCGCAGGTTTCGGCCCAGAAGGTCCGGCTTGAAAAAACCGGATCAATTTTTGAAGTCTCCTATCAGGGGAAGAAAATGGGAACGGTGAAACTGAACGTGCCGGGCCGATTTAACATTCAAAACGCCCTGGCGGCGGTGGCCGTGGGACTGGAACTCAAGATTCCCTTCAAGAAAATCGCGTTGGGATTGTTTCGCTTCCATGGGGCAAAGAGGCGGTTTGAAATCAAGGGCTCTTATAAGGGGGCCACGGTGGTGGACGATTACGCCCATCATCCCACGGCGGTATTCGAAACGCTTCGGGCGGCCAAGAACTTCGCCGGTTCCAAGAAATTGCTGGTTGTGTTTCAACCCCATCTCTTCTCCCGCACCCAGCTTTTACGGGATAAATTCGGAAAATCCTTCGGCGACGCCGATGAGGTGGTAATCGCCGCCATCTATCCTTCCCGCGAGAAACCTATTCCAGGGGTGACGGGTTTGACACTTGTGGAAGCCTTGAGGGAGAACCGGCAAACCAACGTGCGTTATATCGAGGACCGAGCGGTTCTTTTGGAGTACCTGAAGGCTCATTTAACCGACAAACACGTGCTTTTAACCATGGGGGCGGGGGACATCTGGAAAGTGGGAAGCGATCTCGTCCAGAAGCATAAGGGATAAGGCGTGATTGTGGGATACGCCGTGCGGCGGCAGGAAAGGCAAGAAGTGGATTTCAGAGAACTTAAAACCCTCATCAAGGGAAAGGTGGAACTGAACCATTCCATTGCTCCCTATACCACCTACCACTTGGGCGGCAAGGCCGCGGTTTTTGTGGAACCCCAATCGAATGAGGATTTGGGCGAGCTTTTGAGATGCATGACCCACGCGGAAGTCCCCTATCTCATGCTGGGGGGCGGCAGCAACGTTCTTTTCGCCGATGAGGGATTTGAGGGCGCGGTCATCCGTCTGGGCCGGGGTTTTCAAGGAATTTATATCGAAGGGAACCGGGTGCGGGTGAAGGCCGCCACCAAACTGGTGACGGTTTTGGCCAAGACCCGGGAAGCGGGGCTGGGGGGAGTTGAATTTTTCGCGGGTATTCCCGGCACCCTGGGCGGGGCGGTCGTTGGCAACGCGGGGGCGAAGAAGGCCTGGATCGGGCCCACCGTGGAGGAACTTACCATTGTGACGCCCCATGGGGAAGTGAAGCATTTGAACAGGGCGGATTACAGCTATGGATACCGCCAATCGAATTTGAAGTTGAGCGGCAATGTGCTGGTGGAGGCGGTGTTAAAGCTTAAAAAAGAGCCCAAGGACGCGATCGAGAAAAAGGTGAAGGAATATTTCAAGGTTCGCCGGGGCAAACAGCCCCGGGTAGAGAAAAACGCGGGCAGCGTTTTCAAGAATCCGGAAGGAAACTTCGCCGGAAGGCTGACGGAATCGGTGGGGCTGAAAGGTTTCAAAAAGGGCGGAGCCCGGGTGAGCGAGATACACGCCAATTTTATTATCAACGAGGGGGACGCCACGGCCCATGACGTCGTCGCCGTGATGCGGGAGATTCAGAAAAGGGTTTGGGATCAATACCAGATCAAGCTGGAGCCCGAGATCCTGCCTTTGGGGGATTGGGACTGGGATGAAATCAAGGACGTTTGGTGGAGTTTTCATCATGGCCGATGACTTAAGACGAACAATACCTACAACAACAGGGCTGGGAAATCTAAGGGACCGGAGAACAAGATGAAAGTCGGCGTGTTGATGGGCGGGTGGAGCCCCGAAAAAAATGTCTCAATGATGTCAGGAAGAATGGTGGTGGAAGGCCTTCAAAAAGCCGGAGTTAAATCCCTGCCGGTGGTGTTGACCGCCGCTGATAAGAATGAAAAGCGCTTAGAGAAGCGGCTTAAAAGCGGGAAGTTTGACGCGCTTTTTATCGCCTTGCACGGAGGCTTTGGCGAAGACGGGACGCTTCAGGCTCTGCTGGATAAATGGGGGATTCCCTATACGGGATCGGGGGCTTTGGCATCCGGACTGGCGATGCACAAGGGATGTTCCAAGCTGGTTTTTGAAGGGAAAAAAATACCGACCGCGCCCTGGCAGGCCTTGCACAAAAGCACCCCCAGGTCCCAATGGTTGAAGGAAATCAAAATCAAAATTCCCTTGGTCGTGAAACCGGCTGACGCGGGATCCGCTATCGGAGTGACGATCGTTAGGGAAAAAAGCCAATTGACGGGCGCCATTCAATTGGCCTTCAAATACAGCCAATGGGCGATGGTGGAAAAATTTATCCCGGGAATGGAAGCCACGGTGGCGGTCCTGGAAGGCAAGGCATTGCCAGTCGTGGAGATAGTGCCAAAGGCTGATTTTTACAACTTTAAAACAAGGTATACGCCCGGCCAATCGGAACACATCATTCCGGCCCGTATTCCCGCGGCGCAGGCCGCCAAAGCCAAAAGGATGTCGGTGAAGGCCGGGAAGGCCATGGGTTGTGAAGATTATTACCGGGTGGACCTGATCATTCCCAAAAAAGGGAGCCCCCAGGTGCTGGAAGTCAACACTGCGCCGGGAATGACGGCGACCAGTCTTTTTCCGGATTCGGCAAGGGCGGTGGGGATTTCGTTCCCCCAACTGCTGAAAAGGCTGGTGAAGATGGCTTTGAAGAGGAGGAATGAAAACTGATGTATTACCGGGGTTCACGGGTTCCATTAAGTGAAAAATCTCCCCGGTTTAATTCAGCGGGGGTGACGTCGAGCGTTCGATTCCGGTCTAACCGAAACGGCGGAGGGGAAGAGGGTAAGAACCCGCTTTTCCTGAAATTGTTTGAAAAGAAGGAAAAGCCGGTCGTCCGGAAGGAACAAAAGGCCTATGCCTTTTACCGGCCGGGGATCACCCCGGTGGAAGATACGCCGGGATTTTCCAAAAAGTATCGGTCTTGGGTCGCCAAGGCGCCTTCGTTGAAGAGCACGATGTGGATATTCAAATTGGGGGGCCTGGTCATCTTGGTTCTGGCGCTGATTTGGTCGAAAAACAAGACGACCGAGGTTTTACAGGATGTGGCGGGGTTGAAACTGGAAAAGGTAAGCGTGGAAGGCAACCGTTACCTGTCGGAAGACGAGATCGTGAAAACCGTGGCGCTGCCATTGGGGGAAAGCATGTTCAAGTTGGATTTAAACGAAGCGAGCCAAAAGGTCCAGAAAATGGACTGGGTGGAAAGGGTTTTTGTGGAAAGGCGCCTGCCCCGTACGATCCTGATTTCCGTCCGGGAGCGTAAGCCCATCGCCCTTTTGGATAACGGGTCCCTTTACGGGGTGGATCGGGAAGGACGGGTTCTGTCCCCCGAGCCCGCTTTGCTTCAGGAGGATTTGCCATTGATTTCGGGAATACCCTTGAAGGTGGATGCGGTCGGCACCACTTCCATGGCCGAATCCCTGGAGCCGGCTTTGAGTTTCTTTTCGTTCCTTCAAAAGAAGGATCCGGTCATGGCCCAGGATGTCTCGGAGGTGAATCTTTCCGAACCGGATTCGATCAAAGTGACATTTATCGATGGTATCCAGGCCATCTTCAATCCGCCGATCGATGAGAGTGTGCTCAGGCGCATGGCTCTCGTGTTGAGTGATTTGAATGAGAAGGGAAAACGCGCGGGCGCCATGGATTTCCGTTACCGGGACATGGTGCTGGTGAAAACGAGGGGCGGGCAATGAAGAGCACAAGAGCTTTCCGTTACTACCGGAGCCGCTTGAAAAAACTGATGCCGGAATCCCAAAAGGTGATCGGCAAGGCGAAACATTTGAACTTGAAAGTGCTGAAAGTTTGTTTTGGGCCGTGCCGCTGCTTCTCGGCGGCCAAACGATAAATACAAGGAGGTGAGTTGAATGGCTAAGGAGCAAAAGCAGGACATCGTGGTGGGGTTGGACCTAGGGACGACCAAAGTCTGCACCATCATCGGGGAACAAGATGACGAGGGGCAAGTCCATATCATCGGGGTGGGAACCACCCCTTCTACGGGGCTTAAAAAGGGTTCGGTGGTGAATATCGAGCAAACCATCGCCTCCATCAAAAAGTCCGTCCAAGACGCCGAACGCATGGCGGGGGTGGAGATTTCATCCGCCTTCGCGGGCGTCGCGGGCGGCCACATCAAGGGACTCAACAGCCGGGGCGTTATCGCAGTATCCCGTAAAGACAAGGAAATTACCGAGGAGGACAGGGAAAGGGTGATTGAGGCGGCCCAGGCCATCGCCATTCCCCTGGACCGGGAGATTATCCATGTGATTCCCCAGGAATACATCGTCGACGACCAGGATGGCATCAAGAATCCCGTGGGCATGTCGGGAGTTCGGCTGGAAGCCGAAGTCCATGTCGTGACCGGAGCCGTCACCAGCGTCCAGAACATCGTTCGGAGCGTGGAGCGGGCCGGTATCCAGGTGGCCGACATCATTCTTCAACCCCTGGCTTCGGCGGAAGCCATTCTCTCGGCGGACGAGAAGGAATTGGGTGTGGTTTTGGTGGACATCGGCGGCGGAACCACCGATATCGCGGTCTTCATCAACGGTTCCCTTTGGCACACCGGCATCATCACCCTGGGAGGCACTTTGGTGACCAGCGACGTGGCGGTGGGGCTTCGAACCCCCAACACCGAGGCGGAGGCCATCAAAATCCAGTTTGGCTGCGCCTATACGGCCATCGTCAAGGAAGAGGAGGAAATTACCGTCCCGGGCGTGGGAGGAAGGCCGGATCGCCGCATGCCTCGCAGGGTTCTTTCGGAAATCATCGAGGCGCGCATGGAGGAGATTTTCGAATTGGTGGGATCGGAACTGAAGAAACACGGGTTTGAGGACCGGATACCGGCGGGCGTGGTCATTACTGGCGGGGCCGCCTTGATGGAGGGAACCGCGGAACTGGCGGAGAAAATCCTTCAACTCCCGGTGAGGATCGGGTCACCCAAAAGGATCGGCGGATTGACGGATGTGGTCTCCAACCCGAGTTATTCCACCGCGGTGGGTCTGGTATTGATGGGAATGCAGTCCCAAAGGCCGCAGGGCGGTAAACGCAACTCCCTCTCGTCGGGGGCGGACGCTTTTAACAATATCCTGGGCCGAATGAAGAAATGGTTCGGGGATTCTATCTAGGAGCGGAATGGCGGAGTTAAACCAAATTGATGTCAAGGAGGTGCAAAGGGAAAAGAGAGTCGGGTGGTAAGGTTTAAAGCTGACGGCGCAGAACCGGCAGCCAAGAGTTGGTTTAAAAAATGAGGGGGAAAAAAATGATTGAGTTCGCGGAAGATGATGTGACGCAGTACCTGGCCCATTTAAAAGTTATCGGAGTGGGCGGCGGAGGGTGCAACGCCGTCAACAAGATGATCGAAGCAGGTATCGAAGGCGTGGAATGTATTTCGGCCAATACCGATTACAAATCCCTTCGCCGAAGCAAAGCCATCAAGAAGATCCAACTGGGCAAGTCCCTCACCAAGGGACTGGGTTCGGGAGGAAATCCAACGATCGGAAAGGAAGCGGCCTTGGAATCCACCGATGAGATCCAAAAATGCCTGGAAGGCGCCGACATGGTGGTGGTGGCCGCAGGTATGGGAGGCGGCACCGGAACCGGCGCGGCTCCCGTGGTCGCCGAGATCGCCAAAAAGCTCGGTATCCTGACCGTTGGCGTGGTCAGCCGGCCTTTTGAGCACGAAGGGCCCGTACGCAAGGCGCAGGCCGAAGATGGGCTTCGCGCGATGCTGCCCCATGTAGATGCCATTGTGGTCATCCCGAATGAACGCATCAACCTGGTCTGCGAGCAGGATGTGGAATTGTCATCCGCCTTCGCCCGGGTGGACGAAGTGCTTGTGCAGGCGATCCAGGGAATCTCGGTGATTATCCACTCGGAGGGCATCATCAACCGGGACTTCGCCGATGTTCGCCGAATCCTGACAGCCAAGGGCAAGGTGTTGATGGGAATGGGCGCGGGAACGGGCGAAGACCGAGCCTTAAAAGCGGTACAAAAGGCCGTAAATAGCCCGCTTTTGGAGGATGTGGATATCGCCGGGGCTACCGCCGTTCTGGTTTTAGTGACCGCCGGGGCCAACTTTACCCTGAACGAGTTCAACCAGATCAACGGATTTCTTCAGAAAGCCGCCCGGCCAGGAGCCGAGATTATTCCCGGCATTGTGCGGGATGAAAACCTGAAGGATGGTTTGCGGGTCACCATTATCGCCACCGGCTTCGACACCCAGAAGGCCGCCGACCAGATGGCGACGGTGATCGACCTGAAGAACTTCGTGACGCCCAACTTCAACACCGCCAAGGCTAGTTCGTCCCAGCCACCAGCGGAAGAACTGGAAGGCGACATGACCTTGAAGTTGTCGGACGGACAATACGACATCCCGGCTTACCTGCGCCGCCGTTTGGCCAGCAAGCCTTTTCAAAATTAATCGAGTTTGAACTGATTACGGGACTCTCGATTAAGTGAAAGGATGGAAAGGAAAAGATGTTGGGAAAACGGTTTGTCAAAGCCCTGGGGTTATTCTTTTGGACGGCGGTGTTCGTGATATCCCCGCTTCCTCTGGTGGACCCAAGTTTTGGCGATGATATGCCGCTTCATCCAGCATTGCCGGCATTGGAATCAAAGACTCCTGCGGTGCTAACGGGAAATTCCGCCGCTGCAACGGGATTACCTTCGGATGCAACAAAGGATGAAACTTTTGTGGTGCTTTGTTACCACCGGTTTGTGCTCAAATCCGACGAAACGGATGATTGGGCTCAAGCCGAGTACCAAATGCCGGTGGAAGACTTTAAGTGGCAGATGGAGTACCTGAAAGAAAATGGGTTCACCCCCATTTCCGAAGGGCAATTGATGGACTTTTGGTTTCGGGGGAAACCCCTCCCCCCGAAACCGGTCCTCATTACTTTTGATGATGGCTTTCGAACAATTTACTGGGACGCTTTTCCCGTCATGAAGTCCTACGGTTATCCCTCGATTTTTTTTCTTTATACAAAATTTATCGAGAACAGGGAAAACGCGGATAAAAGAAGAAAAGATTTGGATATGAGCAATAGTCGTCTGGCTAAAACCAAAAAACAGACCGGACATGGAAAATTGCTGAAGGAAGCCTTGAAAATCTCGGAAATTTCCTCCATGCAAAATTTCGGAATGATAGTGGAGTCCCATACGGCCAATCATTTAAATCTGGGGCTGGTGGAAGAAAAGACGCCCGCGATGGATTACCGCAAGCTGCTTGAATTTGAACTCAGCGAACCTTTGACCTTCATCCAATCCGAATTTAACCGCAGGCCTGAATTGATCGCCTACCCTTACGGGGTTTACGATCCAACGATTCTGGAGGTTACCCGCGCGCAGGGCTACAAGCTGGCCTTTACCGTCAATCCGGGTCCCAATGATCGAACCATCGACCCTCTTAAGCTCAAAAGGGAACTGATTCTTAATCCTATCAGCCATAAGAAATTCGCCAGTTTATTTACCGACAAGGTTCTTCACATGAAGGGTCTTTTTCCCGGGGACGGGGAGGTGATTGAAACCCAGACGCCGGTTATCACGGCCCAAATCGAGGATGATGTCGTCCCCGGTTCGGTTCAACTGCAAATGGGAAACCATATCATGCCGGTTCACTATGAGTCCGAAACCCGCACCCTAAGTCATCAAGTAGGCGCGAAATTGGCCCAAGGGGGCCATATTCTGACCCTTCGGGCCACCGACATCAAAGGCGTCACCCGTGTTTACAACTGGTATTTCAGAATAAAACACAAAAAATTCGAAAAAGAAGAAACGGACAAGAGGACGGGAATTGAAAACACTCAGAATTAAAAGGTTTATGGGGGTTTTTCTCGGGATGGCCCTCGGGCTTTATTCGCCCATGACCCGCCTTACGGCGGATGAGTCGGTATCTTTGAAATATACCTATAGGCTGGATCAGGGTTTGGTGACGGTTCTTCACGACATTAAAGGAAAAGTTTATTTGCCTTTGAGGGAAGTGGCTCAATTTTACGGAGCCGATTTACAATTCGATTCCCAAACCCGCCGTGTTTCCCTTCAGAAAGGGAAAAATCAAGTCAAGATGGTTTTGTCCCAGCCGATATTTTTGATCCTTGATCCCGAATCCTCCTTCCCCATGGACCCGGTGGAGGTCGTGTCGGGTCAATTGGCGATACCGCCTGAATCCGCGGGGGACGTTTTCGGGACACTTTTGAACGTCAATGTGAGGTTTCTCGCGGATCAGCAGGCACTCGTTGCCGGAGGGGTTCGTGAGGAGGAATTAAGGCAGGAAATTTTGGCCCAAGCCGGTCAACCGAAAAACTCGTCCGCCGTCCCCGCCACCATCGCCGCCGTGGGTATCACGCAAGTGGCCATTCCCACGGCGGCACCTTCCTTGGAGCCGACCCCCACGGAAGAAACCCAGGCAGCCGAAGAAGAACCGCCCACCGGTCAAATCGAAAAAATCCGAAGGATCGTCATCGACGCGGGGCATGGGGGGAACGACGCGGGAGCCCCTGGTCGCGACCACCGGTATTTCGAAAAACAAGCGACCTTGGATATCGCCCAGCGGGTCACCAGTTACCTGAAAGAAGAACAACACGGCGAGAAGGAATTTGAAGTCCTCATGACACGTACGGGGGACTATTACATCACCTTAAAATACCGAACGGATTTCGCTAATTCTCATAATGCCGACCTTTTTGTCTCGATTCACTGCAACTCCAATCCCCGGTCGGGAGCCCACGGAACTGAAATTTATCAATATGGCTCAAGGGCATCCAACAAGCTTGCCGAGGTCGCGGCGGTTCGTGAGAACTCCGGCAGCGATTTCATGGACTATACTTTCGCGGATCTCCGCACCAAGTTCTATAAGTTCCGAAGCCAGAAACTCGCTGAAATGGTGGAGTCGAGCATCCGAGAAAAAATGGGACAGCATTTCAGGAATATCCAACATGCGCCTTTTTACGTTTTGGCCCACGCGGAAATGCCTTCGATATTGGTTGAAACGGCTTTTATCAGCAACCAGGAGGAAGAAAACAAGTTGAGGGATCCCTATTGGCGGGACAAGATGGCCAAAGCCATTGCGCAGGGAATAATCGCTTATAAGGATCGGGTGGAGGGAATGGATGAAAACAAGCAAGCTCGCCGCTGAGGCGCTCCAAACCGAACAGGGCGGTATCGTGACCATCACCTTTCCGCGCTTTGCCGATTCCAAGGTATTAAGACAAGCCGTTTCCACACGGGTTGGAGGAGTCAGCGACGGAACCTATCGGTCCCTCAATATCAGTCAAAAAGTCCAGGATCAGGCCGTAAACGTTGATGAGAATAGATCCTTGTTGTCTTATGCTCTTGGATTGGATTTGAAAGAGGCGGTTTGGGTCGATCAGGTGCATAGCGACAAGGTATTGAAATTGGACGCGGCAAACCGCTCTCAAAAGGGAGGTTCCCTGGGCGAAGGGGACGGGATCATCACCAATGAAACAGATGTTTCCATCATGATCCTCGTGGCCGACTGTCTTCCGATTCTTTTTTTTGATCCCATTAACAAGGCAATTGGCTTAGCTCACGCGGGTTGGCGCGGAACCGTAAGCCATATAGCCGCAAAAACCCTGTTGGCCATGGGAAAAGCCTATGGAACCAAGGCTGAAGAGGTCCGGGCGGTATTGGGGCCTTGTATCGGATCTTGTTGCTATGAGGTGGGGGCGGATGTGCGCGATGGGTTCACCAAGGTCTTTCCCTGGGGTCTGGAAGTATTTGAAAAATCCTCCAAGGCCCACTGGAAATTGAACCTATCGGAAGCCAATGCGCGCCAGCTTATTGAAATTGGAATGAAAGAGGAAAATCTCATTCGCTCCGAGATTTGTACCGTCAAATACAATGAAGTGTTTTATTCCCATCGAGCTGAAGCGGGCGAAGGGAAACCAACTGGGAGGTTTGGCGCTTTTCTGATGTTAAACGGCTAACTTTTGGTAAAATCGAATCTTGATGTAATTTTAGAAGGGAAAAGTATGAAACGAAAACAAATTTTGTCGGTTGGTTTTCTCTTGGTTTGGTTTGCCTCCGCCTTTGCAATCGCCCAGACCGTTGACCCCTCCTTGATCCCCAATGATTATTATCAATCGGCTCTTCAAGCTTATCTTTCAGGTAATTTTGACCAAGCCATTCTATTGGACTCAAAGGCCCTTCAAGCCAATGCTCAAGATAAAAAAGCCCAAGCTTTATTGAGCATTCTTATCTCGGAAAAGGACAACGCCAACAACACCGTTATTTGGATTGGCGGGAAACCCGCCCTCGTCGCGTCCCCGCAAAACATGGAGATCCCGGCGCCTGTTACCATAATTCAAGAGAAAAAAAATAACCCGGTGGCGCGTCCCAACACAGTTGATGCCAGAAAGCTGGCGGAATTGGAAACCCGGGTTCAAACGGTCGCCTATCTGATGGAGCGGGATTCTTTTAGCCAATACAGGGAGCTCAACGGGGCGCAGGTAGACACGAATAAACGGTTGGATGAGATTTCATTGGCTTTAAAAGACTTGGGCAATGGAGCCCAGCACTCAAATTTTCTTTTCTTTATTGTGTTGATCGTTTCCGTCGCAGCTCTTTGGAAAAGCTGGAAAAACGGGCAAGATCTAAAAAATCAGAAACTGACCAAGGATCACTCTTCCGCCATGAACGAACGGGATCGAGTTGTCAGTATTCGGCGGTCATAGTTAAGTGAAAATACCTCATTGGCTCAAAGCGCTCTTGGTCAAGTTTCATTTGAGTGAGCGCGCTGTGGCGAGCCGTAATCCCCAAGACCGCCGTAAAGATGAACGGCGTTGGCAGGGGCCGGATGGCGACAAGCCAAGGCCGCGTAAGGATCCCCGCAGGAAAAAAGAAAGACGGAAAAAGCGTCGCCGGATTTAAGTCGAGATAATGACGCTAATAGGCATCCCCGCATTCAGGACAAATGACCCCTTCGGGCGAATTTTGAAGCCGATTGATAAATCTTTATAGCTTTCCTTTGGAAATTTCCTTTTAAAAAGCCTCTGCCGCGGCCAATAAAAACAATCAAAATTCAAGTTTTTTATATTCGGGCCTTAATGTAAGTTAGAATTTGTTCATGGCGGTTTCTGAATTCACTCCAATTTGGCCGGGAAAAAACATGAAATCCGAATGCCCTGCATTGCTGGCCCTCTTTTGTTTTTTGGCCTTGTTCGGTTGCTTTTTAAAAATGTATTACGTGTTTTCGGGGGAAATCCGCCAAGTCAGTTCTTGGTATCCGATTTACGTTTCCTTGAGCACGGTTTTCATCATCGTTTGCCTCTACAATTTATATCAGATGAGAAAATGGAGTTTTTGGGCTTTTGCTGTTTTTTTAATCGTGCACCAGATTGTTCAATGGCAAGTGAACCGCTGGGATATTAGCGCCTTCGCTTTGTTCTTGGCTATTGTGGTTACCGCAGCTTTTTATTATCGGCGGATGGAATAAATGTTCCAAGGGATCAAACTTTTACCCGAACCCTTTTCCTTAGGCTTGACGCTGCTTTGCGGTCAATGCTTTCGATGGGAAGGCCCTGACGCTCAGGGTTGGTTTACGGGTGTTGCGGGACAGGCCTTCTGGAGGCTGAAACAGGAAGGAAACCGACTTTATTGGGAATGCAATTCACCGGTTGTCCGCGACCAAAACGCTGAAAACTGGCTGTCTTTTTATTTAAGCTTGGACGAAAACTTGAACGAATGGGTTGAGTCTTTTGAATCCCATTCGGTAATGCAATTTCCCCTAAAAGTACTTAAGGGTTTGAGATTGATTCGACAGGAGTCCTGGGAATGCACCGTTTCCTATATGTTTGCCCAGGGGCTTTCGGTCAAGGTCATTCGACAGGCATTAAAAAAGTTTTGCGCGGAATACGGACGGCCCCTTGAGGATGTCAAAGGGGCCTATTCCTTCCCGGAAGCGGGGGATATCGTATCGCTTTCAGCGGATTCCTTGAGGCCTTTTACGAATAATTACCTGGCTCGGGCTGATCGTATTATTCGAGTGGCCCGAGCGGTCGAAGCGGAGGTAGTTTCTTTGGAGCATTTGAAATCCATTTCTTGTGATTCGGCCCGGGAGGCCATGATGGCTTTGGACGGGATTGGACCCAAGATTGCCGACTGTATTCTTCTTTTTGCCCTGGGTCACAAGACGGCTTTTCCCGTGGATCGATGGGTTTTAAGGGCCATGAACAGGCATTTTCGCTCCATTAAGCTCCTGGGCGCGGGTGAAGAGGCGCCCACGAGGGCCCAGTACGTTAAAATTGTCAAAAAAGCCAGAACCGTCTTTGGCGATCATTGCGGGGTTGCCAGCGAATATCTTTTTTTGTTTTTAAGAATGTTGGAGGATGTAAAAATCCGAGCGGAATTATCCCCTTATTGCCTAACTCTTGACCCGTTTTTGGAGTTGGAAAAATCCAAAAAACGGCCTCTTGTTCTTCGAAAAAACTGAGGATTTTCCCCGGAAAGCCTTTATAAATTTTAGGTTAAAAAATATAATGAGGTTCGTCATTTAAGAAAGCCGCCTTTCAAAATCCTTAAAACAGGATCTTCCGTGAAACCATTAATTTTAATTGTTGATGATGAGGAGAGCGTCCGGGAATCTTTTAGGCTCGCCCTCCAGGATTATTACGAATTGGCTTTTGCCGAGGATGCAAAAGCCACCATTCGAATCCTTAAAAATCAGACATTTGACCTTTGCTTATTGGACATTATGCTGCCGGATGGATCCGGATTGGACTTGTTACGACAGATAAAACGGCGGGACGAGTCTATCGAAGTCATCATGGTAACCGCTCTCACGGGTGTGGATACCGCTTTGGATGCGATGAAGGCGGGCGCCTACGACTATATTACGAAGCCTTATAAAATCGCCGAATTATACGAGCTCATTAAGCGAGTCCTAGCCAAAAAGGCGCTGGAAAAAGAAAATCAATTTTTGCGCGAAGAATTGGGTTTGAAGAAGCCCGCCAGCCTGCTTGGAAACAGCAAGGCTGTACAAGAGGTGATTAAGCAGATAAGCAAGGTTTCCAAAGAGGAGACGCCGGTGTTGATCCGGGGAGAAATGGGAAGCGGACTTGAGGAAGTTGCCCGCGAGATTCATTCCAAAAGCCCTCGGCATCGCGGTCCCTTTATCACCTTGTTTTGCGGGTCTTTATCCAAAGGTCAAATTGAAAAGGATCTTTTCGGCGAAGAAGGGGATGAGGGAAAAAACCATACTGCCCAAATTGGAAGATTGGAATTCGCCAATACGGGGACTTTTTTTTTCGAACAGGTTGACCGTTTGCCTCTGGAAATACAGGAGAAAATTGTTAAGGTGTTTTCCGGAAAGAAAATGTTTCGCCTCGGCGGACATGTTTCGCTGCCGGTGGATGTGCGCGTCATCGTCTCCACAGATACCGATTTACAGGCGGAGGTGGAAAAAGGCAAATTTCGAAAGGATTTTTATCAGTTCTTGAACGTTTCCTCGATCCAGTTACCCCCCTTGAGAGAAAGACAAGAGGATATTCCCGTTTTAGTGGATTATTTCCTCAAAATGACAAATCAAAAGGCCAAGATCCACGTTAAAAGCATCCAGAAAGAAGCCATTCAGTTTTTAACCCACTATGGGTGGCCCGGAAACATCAAAGAACTGGAAAGCAGCGTTGAAATGATGGTTTTATTTGCGGGAAAAGAAATTCTCAGTATTGAGGATATTCCCATCGATATTCTCGTGAAGCAAATTGATTTGGCTAAGACCAAGGAAGAAGCCAAGTTGTCCTTGAAAAGGGTAAGGCGGCAATTTGAACGGCAGTTTATTCGAAGGGTTTTGGAACGAACCCGGGGTAATCAAACTCTAACCGCGGCGACATTGGGACTTCACCGCAACACCCTTATTTGGAAATTGAAAGAATTGAATCTAGAGGATGATTACAAGCGAATTGTTAAAACACGCCGGGAACATGGAATTGGTTTCCGCAACCTATAAACCCAACCTTTAATTTCGGACTCGAGTATCATGGACGCCTCCTTAAAATTGTTAATGGTTCTTCGAGAGCTGTACCGCCCATTTTCATTTAAGGATAACCCTCAGGACTTTTTTTCCCGATTTTCCAGACTGCTGGAAAAACACCTGAATTTAACCTCCGCGGTTCTTTTCTTTCGCGACGAAAATGGGTTTAAATCCTATTCGTCCAAAGAAAGAAACAAACTCCCCGAAAAAGATCCCAACTTTAATGTTCTGGTTAAAAAAAAGAAGGTATTAACTTCCGGGAGCAAAGGTAAAACAGGAGTTCGGACACTTTATTGGCCTATTTTGGTCAACGCAGAAATCGCGGCATGCTATGTTCTGGGATTGAAATCGGGGGAATTTCAATTAACAAACGAGAATAAAATTTTGATGGAAATGTCGGCGAATCGGGTTTCCGATTATCTGAGTCAAAAACATCTTTGGGAAAATCTTCAGGTTTTGAATCGCCAGGATAATTTGGGTTGGATGTCCGCCGCCATGGTTCATGAAATAAGAAATCCCCTTACGGCCTTAGATACGCTCATCCAATTACTCCCGCAAAAACGCGAGGATCCCCTTTTTATGGATTCATTTCAAAAATTAATGAATCGGGAAATAGGCCGACTTTCCAGCTTAACAAATGATTTATTGGATTTTTCGGCTACTGGTAATGAAAAAATGGAAACGGTCGATTTGAATGAAGTTATTCAACAAGTGGCTCAATTGATGGGTCCGCTTTTTTATTCCAAAAAAATTCAATTGAGGGTTAAAGCGTCCAAAGGCGCGTTTTTAAAAGGGGATGAAAGCCTACTCAAAAGCTTAATCATCAATTTGCTGCAAAATGGTTTAAAAGCGATTGGATCCAAAGGTGTCCTGGAAATATCAACCCGGTTTTTGGCCAAGTCGGCTTATGGGTCAAATTGGGTCGAAATCCGGGTTAAAGATAATGGCAAGGGTATTTCCCCGGAAAACATGGGCAAGATTTTCAAACCTTTCTTTTCAGAGGGGCGTTTGGGAAGCGGATTAGGATTGGCTATTTGCCAAAAAGTCGTTGAAAACCATAAAGGTTACTTGACGGTAAAAAGTCAACTTGGGAAAGGCTCCACTTTTTCCATCTTTTTTCCCTCATTTCCTATACCCAAGAAAATCAAAATTCTCCCCAATTAACTGGTTTTTTTGCTAAATTATTACGGATAGAAGGAAGCGGGTTCTTATGGCAAAAAACAGTGGAAAAATTCTAATACTTGAAGATGACACCTATTTTCGGACTATTCTTAAGGATATTTGTGAACCCTTAGGGTTGGTTTTTGCTGTGGGTGACATCGAATCAGCCCTCAACTTGCTGGAGAAACAATCCTTTCAACTTCTCTTATTGGACTGGCCCCTCCACCAAGCTCGCCTTTCTCCACTTTTTTCTCATATCGAGAATTTTCAAGTGGGTGCTAAAAAAATCGCCTTATTTAGCCTTCCGGATCTAGCAAATGTCATTTCGGCCATAAAAGCGGGGAATTGCGATATTTTGTGGTCAACACAGGACAAAAGAGTTCTGAAGGAAAAAATCCTGGATTGTCTATCTCAAACTTCAGATGACAATTATTCCCATTCGTTTGTCTCTCACTTAGCTGAAACCTTTGCCGAGAAAGCTTTGGTTCAAAAAACCTCTTTTTTTCAAGCCCGGCGGGAGTTTTCAAAGACGTTTCTTCAACAAATACTGAGTCAGCAAAAAATCAAGCGAACCCAGCTGGCAAACCTTATGAGCGTCAGTCCGCGAACTTTACATCGACATTTATCCGCTTAAAACTTTATAAATCCCTAATGTTTTTATCTTTTGTCATCCAGCAATTAGCCGATTTTGTGGGGGTATAGGGAAGGCAAAAGGGGCAAAAACCCTTAAAAAAGGCAGAAAATCCTTGCCAAGTCTCTTTTACTCTTGTATAAATAGGCCGGATTCCAAAATCCAGGAGGTGGACGTTGACCAAGAGTGAACTGCTGGGGACGTTAGCTGAGCAAACAGGGTTGAAAAAAAAGGACGTGGACAATGTTCTTCAGGCTTTAAGGAGTACGATCTATAAAACCTTGAAGAAAGAATACAAAATCAAGCTCGATGGCTTGGGAGTATTCCAGTTAAAAGACCGGAAAGCCCGATTAGCCCGGAATCCCCGGACAGGTGAAATGGTTAATGTACCGGCTAAAAAAGTCGTAAAGTTCCGAGTTTTGAAGGATCTGAAAGAAGCGGTTTTGTCTTAATAGCTGTTTTGCCTAGATAATTAAAAAAGCACTTTGTTTTAAACAAGGTGCTTTTTTATTTTGGGGTAAAATCCAAGCAATGACTGTCCGTCTTTAGGAGTGCTGGTGCCCTTCCCCCCCCCGATTTCTTTGAAATTTAGTTCAAACTTGTTATTTGTTATCATTCTCACCCTTTGGATCCTCGCAGTTAACCTGGTCTTTTTTTATCATTTCCCAATCCCATTGCATTCATTAATTGGCTTTTTAGATACCACCGGACTCCCAAACAGCGATTTTCCTGAAAGAATCAAGAATTGGTGGGGCTCGTTCTTAAACATTGCTTCCGGCATTATCGTAGTGGGACTTATATGGAACTCCGGGAATAAGTTGCGGCATTGGCTTGTGCGTGTGGATTCAAAAAATTCCATGAATTTTTGTCTGGATTTTGGGTTGGGAATATTTGCTTTCAATACCCTTTGGATGGGTTTGGGGCTTGTCCGGTTGTGGATAGAGCCTTTGTGGTTGGTTGGAATCGTGTTTTTAGCTCTCTTTTTAATTAAAGATGTTTTGGCCTTTCGGTTCCCCGTTTTCCCTATGCGGATGGAATTTCCGTGGTTTTTCTTAGTTTTATGGATCGGTTATTTCGTCTTTCTCCTTTTACATAGTTTACTTCCGGAAACTTTTTATGATTCCCTCAATTATTTCCTTGGGATTCCGAATTTCTGGCTTTTCCAACACGGTATTTCGGATTATCCGACCCATCTGCTTTCGGGCTATTTTCATGGCGGATCCCTTTTTTTCCTGAATGGCTTTATTTTAGGGGGGACTGAAGGCGCAAAAGTGCTGAACGTCGCCGTTTTATTTTTCATTGGGTTAGGCGTCTTTGGTTGGGTAAAGGAAATAGGGGGATTGTTGGCCGGGGTTTTTGCCACAACGGCCGTATTCACTTTCCCGCTGCTTTTTTTGAATTCCTTGGCTGTCCGGGTGGACGGCCTTTTATGTTTTTCGCTTTTCCTTTATTTCTACTGCTTTGATAAAGCCTGCCAAGATAATCCCCCAAAAGAAGCCTGGTTAGCTAAAACCGCCATCTTCGCGGGATTGGCCCTGTCGATCAAACCAACAGCGGTGGTCGGAATAGGGGCGTCCTTTTTTTCCTATCTTTGGCAATATGGATTCCCGCCGATCATCAGAATAAAAAAAATATGGTTTTTGCTTTTCGCTCTTCCCGCCATGGAAGTCGGTCCGTGGTTAGTCAAAAACGCTTGTTTTGCGGGGAATCCTTTTTTCCCTTATGCAATATCATGGATGGGTGGGCGACAATTTCCCGCTTGGAGTTACCAGAGGCTATTACATGAAAACCAACAGTTTCTGCCGATGGATCAAGGGATATGGTCTTTTATTGACTTGCCTTGGCGTTTAACCATGCCGCAGTCGGGGGACGGCCAATTGATCGGTCCGTTGTTCCTGGCCTTTTTACCGGTTTTGTTTTTTATCCGGACTGAAAACAAATCAATCGGGTTTCTAACCAAAACGATGTTTTTGTCTATGGTTTTTGGGCTAACCCTTTCACACATGCTTCGTTTTTCCATGCCGGCATTCATATTGGCTTTTGTGGTATTAACCCTGGCCTTGGTAACCCCGCAAAATAATTGGCTGAAATTTTTGTGGGGAGGGGTGTTGGTTCTCTCAACCTTATTGTTTTTTGTTTATTATCTTGGACTGAGCGAGCGCTTTTTTAACGGAATGGGAATTTGGACTGGAAGGGAAACAAAAGAAGATTATCTCGGCCGCCGGGTGCTGAATCCTTATGAACCCTTGGTGGTTTGGACCGACCAAAACCTTCCGCCTGACGCCAGGCTATTGATCGTCGGGGACGCGAGAGGAGTTTATTATCGAAGGGCTTTTTATGCCAATTCCGTTTTTGACGAGCCTTTTTTCGCGGCTGCGGCAAGGGGAGAAACGGACGCATACGGGATATGGAAACGTCTTCACCAATTGGGTATTACCCATGTCGTCTTTAACATATCCGAGGGCGAAAGGGTTTCCAACGAGTATCATCATTATGATTTAAACCCGATGGAGTGGAAAAGGCTGAATGATTTTGTCCGCATGGGCCTGGAACCCCTTTATTGGAAGGATTATCTGGCCGTTTATAAAGTAAAAGACGCTTTGGGTTCCGAGTCGAACAATATCGTGAATCCTTTTTCGTTTTTTTCCCAACCGGCCCACGAGTTTATTGAAAGTTTTAAAAATGGACGGTTTTCTGAAGCCAAGAGGGCTTTGAGCGAAGAACTAACTCTTTTTCCGGGCGAGGATTATTGGGTTGAAAAAATGGATTTCTTGGTAAAAAACAAATAAAAGGGCGGATCATTCTTGGAATTCACTCGCAATTCTCCTGTGGCGGCCGACTGCCGGCTAAAGGGCCGGTTCTGCTGGCCTTTTGGTTTTGGGCGGCATTCGTATTGGGCTATTACTTCTGGTCTATTGGTCCGGCGCTTGATTTGATACCCGCGGCTTTTAATTTTGGCGCTTTCGATTCATCCGATGGGTCCAAAATGTTTTTGGTTTTTAGGGAATCGTTTCTTATCTTGCTGGCGATGGTTTTTATTTTGTTGGCAACCATTTCTTGGGGGCGGCGGCTTCGTCTTTTTTTCCCCATTGAGCCTCCCAATGCCTGGCTCCAATGGGGAACGGAATTCGGATTAGGTATTTTATTTTGGGAACTCCTATGGCTGGGTTCGGGATTAGCCCGAATTTGGTTTAAGCCTTTTTTTATTGCCGTGGCTATTCTTTTGAGCGCGATAGTTTTACTCGACATGATTCAGCTGGTTATAGGGGCGGCCCGTTACCTTCCGAAAACTTTTCCCAGGGACCCCAGTTACTTATTCCTGTTCCTGATGGGGGCGGTTTATTTATTTTTTTCTATCGCCCATGGACTTGTTCCGGAAACATTTTACGACTCCATGGTTTACCACTTAGCGGTTCCCCAATACTGGTTGTTGCACCACGGTATTTGTGATTTTCCAACTAATTTTTTTTCCAATTTTCCTTTTGGCGGGGAAGCTCTTTTATTTAAACGGTTTCGTTTTTCAAGGAACGGAATCGGCCAAGATGCTTCATGCGGTGGCCTTTGGTTTCTGCGCCCTTTTTGCGGGGGGATGGGCTAAGGAAATAGGGGGGGAGAAAGCGGGTTGGCTCACCCTGGGATTGGTCCTAACCTTGCCGGTTTATGCCCTCAACACTTGGAGCACTGAAGTGGATGGGTTACTGGCATTTGTTCTGGTTGTTTTCCTTTATTTTATGCAGGATAACCTCAAGAGTATTAAACCTTCTCCAGCTTCGGTGACGGTGGCCGGGCTTTTTATGGCTCTGGCTTTTTCCATTAAATATACCGCCGCGCTAATGATCGCATGCGCCTTTTTGGCGGCGATCCTTATTAAGCCGCGATCGCTTAACTCGTTTCGTTTTCGCCATGGGATGGCCCTCGCCCTTGGAGCCGTCCTTTTAGCGGGCCCTTGGATCCTGAAAAATCTCTTTTTCACCGGCAACCCTTTTTTCCCGTACTTGGTTTCCATTTTTGACGGACGCCATTTAACACCGGCGTCTTATCAGGCGCTTTTGACCGAACAGCAAGGTCGAATTGCCCAGGGATGGCAATTATTGTACCTTCCTTGGAAGGCGGTTATGGCGAATCCGGACGGATATGATTTTTCAGGGCCGCTGGCATTGGCTTTTATTCCATTCCTTTTCCTGTTTAAGCTGCGGCATCCGGCTTTGAGGTTTTTATCCATAATTACCTTGTGTTTTTTTACGTTCGGTTTTTGTGTGACCCATGTTCTGCGGCTTCTCGGGACTGGTTTTGTCCTTATTTATGTCTTGCTGGGTGGAGCGCTGGGAGGAGGGAACAAGCCCCAATGGGGAAAAATTCTTGCGCTGACGGGGGCTGTTTCGGCCATCCTTTCTTTTGGTTATTTATCGGCCATTAGCGCCCACTATTCGGGTTGCGCCGGAGTTTGGTCGGGACGCCAAACTCGGGACGATTACATGCTGAGCCGAGGCAAAATCACGCCCTATTTCAGCATGGCGCGCTGGTTATCGAATAATACTCCACAAGATGCGGGACTTCTGATGGTGGGAGATGCACGGGGCCTTTATTATGACCGGCCATTCCTGACCAACAGCGTATTTGACGAACAGGAATTGGCGGTCTTGGCCCGGAAAGCGAAAGACGCCCAAGGAATAGGCCGCTGCCTAAAGGAAATGGGCATAGATTACCTGGTGGTCAACGGCCCCGAAGGGATTAGGGTATCTTCAAATTACCACCATTATGATTTAACCCCTGAAGAATGGAAAAGATTGGATGAATTTATCCAAGGGAACACGGAAATAATTTATCAGCAGAATTACCAGGTCGTTTATCACATCCTTTCGGAATCTCGGGCAAGGAATTCCTCGGAGATATTCGATTTGGTATTGTTTTTTTCGCAACCCGCTTCCGAATTCATTAAGGACACCCAGGGCCGCCAATGGGAACAAGCCGGGGAGAGCTTAAATGAAGTCCTGAAGCTTTACCCTTTTTCAGAGTTTTGGAAGGCGCAAAAGGTCCAGTTCGATAAGGCAATATCAGACATTCAGCATGGATGAAAATGTTGGTGTGGTATTATCGAAAATGTTTTGGCCGTAATTTACGACCCTTGAGGAAAATTGAATGATGTTTCGCTTCCAGCAAATCATGGTTTCTGTTCTTCTGACATGGGTACCCCTCGCCTTTTTCATCCGGGCGGCGGACGGGTTCACCCTTTCCAAGGAATTGGTCGGCCTGCTCGTGGTCGCCTATTTCGGGGTTCAAGTCGCTTTTGAGGGACGGGGGCTTCTTCGCCAGCCTTTAATCCAAGTCGCCTTTCTATTCACCGCGTGGATGGTTTTGGATTCATTGGGCGTTGGACTATTAAAGATGGAAGTCTTGAAAGGCTCAATTCATCTTGTTTTAATTTTCGGGACCCTCCTTGCCGTGGTTTTCGCTTGTTCCCAGGGAGTTTCCTACCAGAAGCTGGCCCATTTGGCTTTGCTCGCCGCTACTCTGATGGCAATTCACGGCTTATTCCAAAGTTTCGGTGCTGAAAAAGTGGATTGGACGAGTCATTTTGAAAGTCGAGCTTTTTCCACTTTGGGAAATCCGGATTATTTAGGAGGGTATTTAGCCGGGTTAATTCCATTGGCTTTCATTTTAACCATCCGTTCCAGCCATCAGGAATCTTGGTTATGGTTTCGGGCCGTTACCCTTTTTCTGCTGATGGGATTATGGATGACGCGTGTCCGCGGGGCTTTTCTGGCATTGGGGGTAGCCGCCATCTTCTTATTGGCCGTTTTTTTATCTTCATGGGGAAAGGGCTTGTTCCGACGCAATGTCCGATTTGTTTTGGTGTCTTTCGCGATCTTAATCGTCGCGGGGGGCGCCTATGTGGTCCGCCACGGCGGTCTGGCCGCATTCAGCGCTAAGCAAATCACTTTTGAGCAACGGGTGGACCTCTACAAAGTGGTTTGGGAAATCATAAAGGACCATCCCTGGTTGGGCATTGGATTAGGCCAATTGGGGATCCAATTTCCGGCTTACCAGGCCAAACCCTGGCCCCCGGCCGATTATCCCCAGCACCCTTATACTTTTTCGGAACATGCCCACAACGAATTTCTGCAGTTTTTGGCCGAGGGGGGAGTGCCGGGCTTATTTCTTTTCCTCGCGTTACTTGTAGCTTACGCGGTATCGGTCCGCGGTTTCTTGAAGAATCCCTCCTCAAAAGATGACGAAAAGGAATTTTTAATTGGAATCGTCGGGGGAATAATCGCCTTGTTGGTCCAATCCCTCAGTAATTTTCCGCTCCAAGTGGCGCCGACCGCCGTTTTATTTGGATTCTTTCTTGCGGCGCCTTTGGGGCTTCGTACGGTCTCTGCCCCTCGTTTCGCGGGGCCGATTTCGGCGACTCAAAAATTTTTCTTAGCACTAGCTCTTTTGATACCCGCCGTTTTCGGATTAAAGGCCCTGGCGGCATCCATCGCTTTTCGGGATACGGTGGGTGAATCCTCATTGGGCCATGGAAAACTGGCGGCTTATTATGGGGGCCGGTTAGTTTCGCTTTCTTCGGTCAATCCAAAAGCCTGGAACGCCTATGGAAAGGCGTTGGAAGTGGCGGGTCAAAACGAGGCAGCCTATCAAGCTTATGAAAAGTCATTAAATCTCAATTCCAATTTTGTGGAAAATTTGCTTTCGATGGGTCAGATCCGGGAAAACCAAGGGCGGCCTGAAGAGGCTTTGGCACTCTTTCAAAAAGCTGAAATAACAACCCCGAATTACTCCGCGCTCCTATGGCCCATGTCGGTCTGTCTATTCCAACTGAAACGCTATGACGAATCCGCGAAAGGTTTTGAGGAGTATCTAACCTATGCTCCAAATGATTTCCAAACCTTTTTAAACCTGGGAGTTTGTTATATGCAGCTCAAGCGAAAAGGGGATGCTCTAGCCGTCTGGAAAAAAGCCTATACCTTGAATCCAAACGACCCTCAGGTGATTTTTTACTTGAAATCCTTGGGCGTTAATCCGAGTAAGTGAATATAGAAACAATCGACGGGAAACCAGACAAATTAGCCCTCTTTCCTGAAAAGTTGTCATCCGCCCCATGGCGGTGTTAAATTAATGAGATGAAAGGGTGTTCCTTGGCTTTGGCCGGGGAATGCTATTAGGTCAATCTTCTATGGGTATTCAAGCTCTTCTGGAAAAATCGACTTCCACTTCCTCAGGTGTGCTCGCGTCCGAAAGTTCCCTTGACCGGCCCCTTATTCAAAAAGCCTATGAGTTCGCCAAAAAAGCCCATGAAGGTCAACAGCGCCTTTCGGGGGATGACTACCTGACCCATTTGGTGGGGGTGGCCGACATCCTTGCGGAATTAAACATGGATTCAGTGACGATCGCGGCGGGTCTCTTGCATGACATTCTGGAAGATACCAAAGTTACCTATGAGGAACTCAAGAAGGAATTCGGCGAAGAAATCGCCAACTTGGTAGAAGGCGTCACCAAGATATCCACCCGCCAGTTCCAGGACACGGCCATCGTTCACGCGGAAAGCACCCGCAAAATGCTGGTGGCCATGGCCAAGGACGTTCGGGTCATCCTGATCAAATTGGCCGATCGCACTCACAATATGCGCACCCTTGATTTCCTCCCCCCGGATCGCCGGCAAAAGATGGCCCGGCGAGACCCTGGATATTTACGCCCCCCTGGCCCACCGGTTGGGGATCGCCAAAATCAAGAGCGAATTGGAAGACCTTTGCTTGCGGTACCTTGAGCCGGAAGTCTATTACGATTTGGTCAAGAAAGTCGCGATGAAGAAGGCCGAACGGGAAAAGGTCCTGGCCAGCGTCCTTCAAATCATTGAGGACAAATTAAAGGAATCGGGCATCACCGCGCAGGTCCAGGGACGATCCAAGCATTTCACCAGCATTTACCACAAGATGAACCAGCAGCAAAAGGGTTTCGATGAGATTTTCGACCTGATGGCCATCCGAGTATTAACTAATACGGTGAAGGAATGCTATGAGGTTTTGGGTATGGTCCATACCATTTGGAAGCCTCTTCCGGGGCGGTTCAAGGATTACGTGGCCATGCCGAAAAACAACATGTATCAAAGTCTTCATACCACCGTCATGGGGCCTGAGGGCCAGCCGGTGGAAATCCAGATCCGCACCTATGAGATGCACCGGACAGCCGAGGAGGGAATCGCCGCCCACTGGATTTATAAGGAAGGGCGGGGGGCCGAGAAGGAAGACCAGAAGTTCGCCTGGATGCGCCAGTTATTGGACCTTCAACAGGATATCAAGGACACGACCGAATTTGCCGAGGCCATGAAGGTTGATCTTTTTGATGACGAGGTTTTTGTTTTTACACCCAAGGGCGAAGTAAAGGAATTGCCCCGCGGAGCGACGGCCTTGGATTTTGCTTACGCCGTCCACACGGACGTGGGCACGCATTGCATGGGGGTCAAGGTGAACGGCCATATGGTTCCCCTGCGTTACACGCTGAAAAACAGCGACATCGTTGAGGTTTTGACCCAGTCTTCCCGCACTCCCAGCCGGGATTGGCTCAAAATCGTCGTCACGAGCCGGGCCAAGAACAAAATACGACATTGGTTCAGAACCCATCTTTCCGCCGATGAAGTTGATAAGGGCAAGCACATGATCGAGAAAGAGGCGGTCCGGATGGGTGTGGATTTCAACGCGTCCCTTAAATCGGGAGCATTTGAAAGCCTTCTGGAATACTTTGGCTGCCATAGCCTCCAGGAGCTTTTGGCGAACACGGGCCATGGCGAAATTTCACCCAAGCAGATTTTGAACAAACTAGTATTAAAGACCCAACTCGAGGACCATCCGAAAGTTGAAAAAAATGAAAAACACGAGGAAAAGGGGACTGAGACCAAATTAGCCAAGACCCCCGCTCCACCTTCGACAACATCTGGGTCCGCCAGGGGTATTTCCATCGGGGGACAAAAAGACTTCCTCATTCGCTTTGCCCGATGCTGTACCCCTGTTCCGGGCGATCCCATCATGGGTTATGTGACCCGAGGCCGGGGTGTCTCCATTCATCGCACCGATTGCCCCAATACCCTGCAATTGCCTGAAGGCGAGAGTCGGATGATTCCCGTTTCCTGGGAAGGGAACGCGGGACAGATTTATGAGGTGGCCATTGAGGTCAAGGCGAAAGACCGGGAAAAGCTTTTGGCCGACATGCTTTTGGCCATCTCCGAAGAAGGGGTGATTATCAATGAGGCCAACGCCAAGGCGGCGGAAAGCGGTTGGGCTCAGGGTTATTTCGTAATCGCCATTTCCAAGGCCGACCAGCTGGAAAAAGTATTGAAAAAGTTGCAGCGGGTCAAGGGTGTGGTCAGCGCCCGCCGAATCGAACCGAAATAAAATTAACACGGGTTTAATTGTGCCGAAAGGAATGTCCCTTTAAAATGAAAGAACGAAATGTCATTGTCTCGCCCGATGCGCCGAAACCCATCGGTCCTTATTCCCAAGCCATTGAAGCGGGAGACTTCCTGTTCTGTTCCGGCCAGATTCCCCTTGATCCCAAAACAGGTCAACTTGTTAATGGCGATATTTCAATCCAAACCAAGCGGATACTGGATAATTTTGAGGCGGTTTTGAAGGCGGCTGGTTGCCGATTTAAAAAGCACGGTGAAGTTAACTGTTTATTTGACCGACCTGGGGGATTTTGAGGCTTTGAACAAGGTTTTGGCCGAAACTTTTACGAGTGAGCCCCCGGCTAGGGCGGTGATACAAGTGGCGGCGCTTCCGAAGAACGCCCGCATCGAGATGGATCTGATCGCGCTGAAGAAGTAGAGCTTAAAAGGATAATCCGATGGCCGAAACTTATTGTGTTCGACATTTTGATCAAATAGCTACGGGTCATTGCTCCACCTGCAATAAACCCTATTGTGCTGAATGCCTATCGATGGAAGCGGATCAACTCATTTGCGCTAATTGCAGGGAAATGAAAATCAAGGCGGCCGCGGCCGAGGCCTTAAAAGCTTCGACAGATCCCTTGGCGGGTGGCTCACCCCTTAATTTCAAGGGAAAGGGTTTAAGTGACGATCCCTTGGGGCTGTTCAGCGGAACTCCGAAGAGTGAAGCGCCCAAAGTAAAACCTTCCGCGGAAGTTTTGGTTCCTCCGACTCCTATTCCATTACCCGATCCCGCCCCCCCTGTTGGTTCCTAAATCCATCGTGACCAATACACCCCTTAAAACCGATCTCCAAACCCCGCCTCCCCTTACGGCTCCAGATCTCCTAAGCCCGATAAAACATGGAACCCCAACACCTTCATTGGTATCGCCTCCAGCTTCCCAATCGAAACTCTCGGAAAACTTGAACGCGATGATGCATGATCCCCAGCCCCTCCGGCCTCCGTTTCCCAAAGCTTCTATGCCTGTTGATGAAACCGAGGGAAATGAGGGTCGGAAGCCTGCCTGGAAGAATATCAGGGTCTTTTCATTGGCTAAAATTTGGGGTAAATATCTTATTCGCCGTTCCTACGAGATGTTTGATCCCTTGGCTAAAAAATTTAAAGTTCCCGTCTATGTACTCCCAATAGCCGTCGTCATCCTTATCATAGGCGCGGTGATTGGCCTTGGCTCCCTCCTGGGTAAGCCTTCGGTGATATTGGCCGAAACCATCCAGCCGATTTTCATCGTTCAGGAGAATTCCAACCAGGTGAGCGAAATGGATATCACCGCTTATGCCGAGTTCCAAACCAGCCTTCAAAACATGGGCTTTACGCCCCTTATACAAATGACTGTTCCCCAATTGCCTTCCCCCAATTTTTTTGATGTCGGCATGAAAGAGGACTCGGGAATCTATAGTGAGATACTTAAAATGCCCGGACAAATCGCCCCCCATCTTTCCTTTGTTACCGTTTTTTCCAATGGGGTTTGGTTTTCCACCAATGCCTGGCAGGGGGACAACCAAACCATGGATTATCTCATCAGCGAATATTATCCCGACGATACTCCCGACCAGCTTTATACCCAGCACGCGCAGACACTTGAAAAACTAAAGCAGGACAATGGCTGGCAGGTCCAGACCATGGGTGAAAACCGCTATCTGGCCGCCCTATCCGATCATTTGCGCTGGTTCCTGAACAAGAAGGATCTCCAGGGTTACCAGGCCGACTTTAAGTTGTGGCATTAACCCTCCTTTATTTTCCTGTCCCCGGTTGAATTTTTCGATCCCTATACCGGACGTTGACACCCTCCGGCACAATCATTATATTAACGCCCACTTAACACGGAGTTTTTCATGATCGAGCCGGACAAGTTGACAATGGCCTTAACCTACGACGACGTCATGCTTGTGCCCCAACGATCCGACGTGCTTCCCGCCGATACCGATGTTTCCACTTTCCTGACTCCCGGCCTTAAACTCAATATCCCCATCATCAGCGCCGCCATGGACACGGTCACCGAAGCCCGGTTGGCCATCGCCTTGGCCCAAGAAGGCGGGTTGGGGATCGTCCACAAAAATTCCACCATCGAACAACAGGTGGCCGAAGTGGATAAGGTCAAACGTTCCGAAGCGGGAATGATCAGTGACCCCATCACCCTCACCCCTGATAAAAAAGTCTCCGACGCCCTCGCCATCATGAAGCACTACCACATCTCGGGTATCCCTATCGTCCAGCAAGACGGCAAGTTGGTGGGCATCGTGACCAACCGGGATTTGAGGTTTGTGAAAAAACTGGATCAGATTTTGAGGGAAGTCATGACCAAGGATGATTTGGTCACGGTTCCCATTGGAACAACCCTGGAAAAGGCCGAGGAAACCCTTCACCAAGCACCGCATCGAGAAACTGCTGGTCGTGGATAAAAAGGGAACGCTCAAAGGGCTCATCACCATTAAAGACGTCAATAAGCGCATCAAGTTTCCAAATGCCTGCAAGGACGAGAAGGGCCGTTTGAGGGTTGGAGCGGCCATTGGGGTGACGAAAGACACCGAAGAAAGGGCGGAAGGCCTGGTGGGGGCGGGGGTCGATGTCCTGGTTGTCGATACGGCCCACGGCCATTCCGAAGGCGTCTTGAAAATGGTCAAATTGATCCGCAAAAAATTTCCGAAACTTCCCCTTATCGCCGGCAACGTCGTGACGGGTGATGCCGTCAAGGCTTTGGTGGACTCGGGAGTCAATACGGTGAAAGTAGGGGTTGGGCCCGGTTCTATTTGCACTACCCGTGTGGTGACGGGGGTGGGTATTCCCCAAATTTGGGCCATTGCCGAATGCGCCAAAGTCGCCCAAAAGAACAAGATCAGCGTCATCGCCGATGGCGGAATCAAATATTCCGGCGACATCACCAAGGCCCTCGCGGCGGGAGCAGATGCCGTCATGCTGGGAGGGCTTTTCGCGGGAACGGAAGAATCGCCGGGCGATGTCATCAATCTCCAAGGCCGGATGTTCAAGGTCTACAACGGGATGGGCTCGCTGGCCGCCATGCAAAAGGGTAAAAGCGCCGATCGCTATTTTCAGGACGGAGTCACGGATTCCAAAAAACTAGTTCCCGAGGGAATCGAAGCCCGGGTCCCTTACCGGGGAACGCTTTCCGAATTGGTTTACCAATTGGTCGGGGGTTTGAGGGCGGGTATGGGATATAGCGGGACGAAGACCATTAAAGAACTCAAAGAACGAGGCCAGTTTGTCCAAATCACCTCGGCGGGATACCAGGAAAGCCATCCGCACGATGTCGTCATCACCAAAGAAGCGCCGAACTATTATCTGGATTAAAATTCACTTCGGCCGCGCCTTTTACGGGCTTTCTTCGGTAACCTCGATTCCACCATTCAGTGGTTGTTGATCCGCGGTTCAAAGTCAAGAAGTCAAATTGGACTGTGAGTTTTTATCTTCTTTGGGAGTCTTCCTTTGCATCACGACACGATTCTCGTTTTGGATTTTGGGGCCCAATATAGCCAGTTGATCGCCCGGCGCGTCCGCGAATGCGAGGTCTATTGCGAAATCCTGCCATTTTCCACGCCCGTTGAGAAAATTCTCGAAAAGAATCCGAAGGGAATCATCCTTTCCGGAGGCCCCGCCAGTGTTTACGCTCCCGATGCCCCCCATGTGAACCCGTCCTTATTCCAGCAAGGTGTACCGATCCTGGGGATTTGTTATGGAATCCATTGATGAGTCAAGCCTTGGGCGGGAAGGTAGTGAAGGCCCACAACGGGAATTCGGATTGGCCTCTTTGAAAATCAAGGACAAGAAGGGACTTCTCGCCGGCCTTCCCTCCACATCTCAATGTTTGGATGAGCCACGGCGACCAGATCACCCGGATACCGCCGGGGTTCAAAAAAATTGCTTCCACCCACACCTGTCCAACCGCCGCCATGGCGGATCCAAAACGAAAGCTTTACGGGGTGCAGTTCCATCCCGAAGTGGTCCATACCGACAAGGGATTTAAGATCCTCGAGAACTTCGCCCGAAAGGTTTGCGGCTGTAAGCCGACCTGGAGCATGGAATCCTACGTGAAAGATGCGGTGCGTGCTGATTAAGGAACAGGTGGGAAAGGGCCGGGTGCTTTGTGGGGTTTCGGGCGGGGTGGATTCCACCGTTGCCGCCGCCCTGATTCATAAGGCGGTGGGCAGCCAGCTTTCCTGTGTCTTCGTCAATAATGGCGCTCTTGCGAATGAATGAAGCCGAGCAGGTTCAGGAAATGTTCAAGAAAAAGCTGAAGATCGACCTTCATTACGCCAAAGTTGAAAAAGAATTCCTCGACGCCCTCCAGGGCGTTTCCGATCCCGAACAAAAGCGCAAGATCATCGGCCGGACCTTCATCCGGGTTTTCGAGCGTTCCGCCCGGGATCTTATGAAAAAAAGGGGCGAGTTCGACTTCCTGGCCCAGGGAACCCTTTATCCCGACGTCATCGAAAGCGTATCGGTCAAGGGCCCTTCGGCCACGATCAAGAGCCACCATAACGTGGGAGGATTGCCGGAGGACATGAAGTTCAAGCTGGTGGAACCCTTGCGGGAACTTTTCAAGGACGAAGTTCGGGCCTTGGGGGCCAAGCTGGGAATTCCCAAGGAAATGCTCTGGCGCCAGCCCTTCCCAGGGCCGGGTTTGGCGGTCCGGGTGGTGGGCGAAATCACCGCGGGAAAGGCTGGAAATCCTTCGCAAGGCCGACGCCATCGTGACGGAAGAAATCCAAAAGGCAGGCCTTTATTATTCCATCTGGCAGTCCTTCGCGGTACTGACTCCCATCAAGACGGTCGGGGTCATGGGGGACGAGCGCACCTACGACCATGTCTGCGCCATCCGGGCGGTCCATTCCACCGATGGCATGACCGCCGATTGGGTGAAACTGCCCTATGACCTTTTGGGCCGCATTTCCAACCGCATCATCAATGAGGTCCGGGGCATCAACCGGGTGGTTTATGACATAACGAGCAAACCCCCCGGAACCATTGAGTGGGAATGAACCAACACCTCAAAAGTTAGATGTTCGTTGAGCCTTTCGCCAGCTCGTTAATCATTCAATCCCTTCCCCTTGAGAATCGCCTTGACGTATTTTTCAATCCTGGACTCCCGGGTTTGGGATTGTTTGGCCGCGGAAAAATAAAGAAGGTAGGCCCTTTGTCGCCCCGGCGTCAGCGCCTGAAAAGCGGTTTTCAGGGCGGGGGTCTGCTCCAACTTCTTTTGGAATTCCACGGGCATCTTGAATTCGGATGTCTTTTTTAATTCCACTTTCAAACCGGCTTTTTCCACCTCAATGGCTTCTTCGATATAAGTCTTCAGGGTGTATTTCATCCCGACAATTTCTTGGACATTCTTGAAGCGGATCTGGCGTGCCGCCTGCACATTCTCTGTTTGTTGTATGAGAATACCCTTGGGGTCCTTTAACAAGGCGCCTTTCATGAACAGAAGCGCGCAATATTCTTTGAATCCATGGATTAAAACGATGTTTTTGTCCTCAAACGAGTAACAAGGCTGACCCCACTTCAATTCTTCGTTCAAGGGGCAGTCCAGAACGATCGTTCGTAATTTCCCGTATTCTTCCTTCCACTGTTTGGCCTTACTAAAAAAAAACTCAACCATTGAATTCCTTTTGCCCTTTGCCATAACCCCCCCTTGTTTTTGCTATCTAAACCCCTATGAGAAATACCCTTTTACTCATCAATATTAAAGACCCAAATCCTTTAAAAATGTGGCGGCTGGGCTAAATTTTGGTCCATGAAATTCCGTTACTTGGTTATTTTCTTGGAATGCTTGCGAAAAAAAGCCGCGTTTTCGGGTTTTTCTATTTCCCCCTGGGAGGTTTCGAAGACGATTTTTTCGTAAGCCTTTTCTTGGGATTGGGGAAGGTGAAAACCGTTTAATTCCAGGAAAACGTCAGCTGCCATGGCTCCCACTCTTTTATTTCCGTCAATGAAAGGATGGTTAAGGGCCAAGTGAAAGACATATGCCGCCGCCATTTCAAACAGGTCCCGATGAAGAAATTGTCCCCCAAACTGAGCCTGTGGCATGGCTAAGGCCGTTTGAAGAAGGCCCTGTTCCCTGATTCCACCGCTTCCACCCAGACGGCGGATTTGTTCCTTGTGGATATAGAGGACTTGTTCCAAGGTCAAAAAAACAGGCGCTTCCATTCAACCCGCCAAGTTTTTGTACATGTGCGGGAATTTTTTGAAGGAATTATCGACAATCGCCTCGAATTTGGCTTGTTTCTTTTTATCGTCGGCCGGCGAAATGATGAGACTGCGTCCGTCGGTGGTGACGGAAAGTGCGGATTTTTCGCTGATGTTCAACAGATCCATGATGCCGCGGTCAATGACCAGGGCATAGCTGTTGCCATGTTTGGTGAGCTTTTTAATCATGATTGTCTCCGTGATAACGATGTATATACAATGTTATAACCGAGATTTGGGCCTGTCAACGTTCGCTCCGGTGAAAACCGTCGAATTCGATCCCCAAAAACTCAAAAATCACGCCCAATAGGGGCGAAGAGGCGGGGCTTTTGGCTATAATCCCCCCATGAACCGTTCCGAATTCGTTCATCTTCACCTTCATAGCCAATTCAGCCTTTTGGAAAGCACCGTCCGGGTAGATCCCCTCATGGCGCGGCTGAAGGAACTTCAAATGCATGCCGTGGCCTTGACTGACAAGGGCAACCTGTTTGGGGCCATCGGCTTTTACCAATCCGCTCTTTCGAACGGGTTGAAACCCATTATCGGCTGTGAGATTTGGGTCTCTTCCGGATCCCGTTTGGATAAGCCCAACGGTTCGGGGCGGCAGGAAGTCCTCTATCCCCTGGTTTTGCTGGCGGAAAACGAGGAGGGGTACAAAAACCTGCTGAAACTGTCCTCGGCGGGATATTTGAGGGGTTCCTACCAAATACCCCATATCGACAAGGAATTATTGGCCCGCCATAGCCGGGGTTTGACCGCCCTTTCGGGTGGTTTGGACGGGGAGATCGACAGGTTTATCCTCAAGGAAGAGACGCCCGTGGCATTGAAGATCGCGGGGGAATATCAGGAGATATTCGGCAAGGGCCGCTTTTTCCTTGAGGTCCAGGACCACCGGAAGGCCATCGATAAGGCGATCCAAAAACACCTGTTGGAGATATCCAAGCAAACTTCCATACCCCTGGTGGCCACCAACGACGTCCATTATCTAATTCGCGAAGAAGCGGTTTTCCACGAGGCCCTTTTGTGCCTGGGCCGGGGGGAAGTGCTTTCCGATCCCAATCATATCACTTACGGGTCGGATGAATATTACCTGAAGAGCCCTGAGGAAATGGCCAGGTCTTTCAGTGAAATACCGGAGGCCTTGCGCCAAACCCTAGAGATCGCGGAAAGGTGCAACGTCACCTTCGAGTTCGGCAAAACCCTCATGCCTTCCTTCAAGGTCCCGACAGCGGATTTGGATGAGGCGGGTTATCTGGAAAAATTGAGCCGGGAAGGAATTCCGAAACGTTATGGGGCCAGGAGCAACGATCCGCAAATTTTGGAACGCATGAATGAGGAACTTTCCATCATCCGCAAGACCGGCTTTAGCGGTTATTTCTTGATCGTGTGGGATATTATCGCGAAGGCCAAGGCCAAGGATATTTCCGTGGGGCCGGGGCGGGGATCGGCCGCGGGGAGCCTGGTTTCCTATTTGATCGGCATCACCGATGTGGACCCCATCCGTTACGACCTGCTTTTCGAGCGGTTCATCAACCCGGAGAGGGTGAGCGCTCCGGACATCGACGTGGACGTCTGCGACCGGCGGCGGCAGGAGGTGCTGGACTATATCACCCAAACCTACGGACAGGATCGGGTAGCTTCCATCGCGACTTTCGGAACCATGGCGGCCAAGGCGGTGATAAGGGATGTGGGGCGGGTTTTAGAAATGCCTCTGCCCGATATCGACCGCATCGCCAAACTGATCCCGGGTGAGCCGAAGGTGACGCTGGAAGACGCCCTGGAAAAGGTGCCGGAGTTGAGGGCCATCGCTTCCGAACAGGGGCCCTACCGAAAATTATGGGATATTTCCCGGGCGCTGGAAGGCATGGTGCGCCATCTTTCGACCCACGCGGCGGGCATCTTGATCGGTAACGAACCCCTTCTGGAAAACGTGCCCTTGTGCCGGGGGACCGGCGATGAAATTCTAACCCAATATGACATGAACGCCCTGAAGGACGTGGGTCTTTTAAAACTGGATATTTTGGGTTTGCGGACCCTTTCGGTGATCGACGACACCCTCAAGCTCATCAAGACTCACCGGAAACAGGATGTTTTGGTGGCGGAAATCCCCATGGAGGACGAAGCGACCTTTAAATTATTGAGGGAAGCGAAAACGATGGGCATCTTCCAGTTGGAATCCCGCGGCATGCGGGATTACGTGCGGAAGTTGGAACCGACTCATATCGAGGATTTGATCGCCCTCAATGCGCTTTACCGGCCCGGTCCCCTGGGTTCGGATATGGTGGATGATTTTTTCCATCGGAAAAAGGGGCTGGCGAAGGTCGAGTACCTTCATCCCAAGCTCGAGCCTATCTTAAAAACGACCTACGGCATCATACTTTACCAAGAACAAGTGATGCGCATCGCGAAAGACCTGGCGGGCTTCACTCTGGGACAGGCGGACCTGCTTCGCCGGGCTATGGGAAGCAAGAATCCGGAGAAAATGGAGCAAATGCGGGAAAAGTTCCTTTCCGGGTCCAAGGATCGAGGGATCTCAAACGACATCGCCGAGGCCATTTTCAACCAAATGGCCAAATTCGCGGGATATGGGTTCAACAAGTCCCACAGCGCGGCTTACGCCATTTTGGCTTTTCAAACGGCTTATTTAAAAACCCATTTCGCGCCGGAGTTCATGGCCGCCCTTTTGACCAGCGAATCGGGGAACCAGGACAAGATTTCCCAGTATGTGTTTGAATGCAAAAAAATGGGGGTTCGGGTGCTTCCCCCCGACGTAAACGAGAGCGGGGATGAGTTTATGGTGACATCGAAAGGGGAAATCCGTTTCTCGCTTTCGGCTATCAAAAACGTGGGGACGCCCGCCATCCGGGCCATCCTGGAGGCCCGGGGCAAGGAGGGAGCTTTTCTATCCCTTTTTGATTTTTGTCGCCGCGTCGATTTAAAGGCCTTTACCCCCAAAATGGTGGAATGCCTGGTGTTGGCGGGAGGCTTTGATTTCTCCAACTCCCCAAGAGGAGCCATGAAGGATGCGGTGGAAAAAATATTCCGTCAGTCCCAGGGGCTCCAGGCCGATTCTCAAAAGGGGCAAACCTCCCTTTTTGGGGCCATGGGTTCGGGGGCGGTGGATACTCTGCCGGAAGCGCCCGAACTTTCACCCGCCCAAATTTTAACGGCGGAAAAGGAAGTGCTTGGTTTTTATCTCTCCGGCCACCCCCTTTCGGAGCATGAATGGGAGTTGGAACACTATGCCACTCCACTTCATGAACTGGAGGACCTGCCCGACGGCCACGAAATTAGGGTCGCGGGACTGATTCGGGGTTTCTCAAAAAGCATGGTAAAGAAGACCAAGGAGATCTACGGTCGGTTCGTCCTGGAAGACCTTCATTCCCATCTGGAAGTGATTGCTTGGCCGGAAGTCTTCAAGAAATACCAAAATATTCTAATAAAGGACCGATTGGTGGCTTTGAAGGGGCGGCTGGATAAATCGGGTGAGAAAATCCAGATCATCGCCAACGAGGCCATTGACCTGAATGAAATGGCCGTGAAATGGGCCAAAGGCGTCCATCTCACGATGAATGTCGTAGGATTGGATGACAGCCTTTTGCCTAAAGTTAAGGCGGTTTGTGAAAGGCATCCGGGAAAGGCCAAGGTTTATTTCCATATGCAAACAACTCACCACGGTTTGATGGTTTTGGAGGCGGGCCCTAATTTGATGGTGAAACCTTCCAAGATGTTTTTAAAGGAAATTTATTCCCTGCTGGGCGAGGAAGGCATTGAAATCGAACTTTAAAAAAGTCGGCTACTCTTTGGCCTGATCGATAAATTGATCGAGTGATTGTATGGAAGGATTTTTTTCAGGGGTGGGATGCAGGTCTTTCGCCGATTCGAAATCCTCAAGGGCTTCCTTTTTTTTCTTTTCGGACAAATTAATCATTCCCCGGCAATAATAGGCTTCGGCGCTGGAAGTATTTCCTTTGATCGCTTCATCCAGAAATTCAAAAGCTTTTTGCTTGTCCCCGGATTGGTATTGCTCAAATGCCATCTGAGAAAGAATTTTAGACGTAAAAACAGGGTCCAATTGAAACGCCCGCTTAAGTTCACTTTCAGACTCGGTCGTTTTTCCCAATTTATCCAAATCGATGGCCCAGTTGACGATGAAATAGGGGCTGGAAGGATCCCAATGGACCGCTTTTTGATAGGCTTGTTCCGCTTGGGAAAGATATCGGGGGTCCGTATGGCTCAAAGAGTCCTCGACCCGGCCTTCATTGTTGTAGTAATAGGCGTTGGCAGGGCTCATTTCGATGGATTTTTCATAACACTCAAGAGCCGTTAAATTCCAATCCTGGGATCTTTCCGGGTCGATGTGGGCCCTTTGTTCATAGGCTAATCCAAGATAAAGACGATATTTAACTTCCAAAGGGCAAAGGTTCACGGCTTTTTTCAATTGGTTGATCCCATAATCGGAATAAGAAATCAAATCCGAATTAGAGATATCGGGATCAGGATTCTTCATTATTTGAGAGGCCGCATTGCCTTGGTTGAAAGCAATATCGGCGCCCAGGCGACTTAGGGGAAAAAAGAAGCCTAGGATTATAAAAAGAACGAGGCCGATTTTTTTACCCATGGAATAGAAATACAAACCGGAACCTTCGGAAATTGAGGGATTTAAAGTTTTACGATATTGGTTTTGAACAATCGCCAATAGTAAAAACCAAACCAGGTTGATCGATGTGACCCCAAAACTAAAGAAGTTTTGGACATGAAAAGCCACGGCGGATGAAAGTACAGCGATGAGGAACCATTGAACTGAAGGGTTCGAAACCCGGTAAGTTTTCCACCAAAGGGTTCCAAAAGCGACCAGAACGCTCAGATAGGCGCCCAGGCCCAACAATCCGGTTGTCGAGGCCATTTGTAATAATTCATTGTGAGCCATCCGGGAACTGGTGAACATACCGTCAATTTCGTTAAATTCGATTCCGCTGTAATAAGGGAATGCGATCTTGAAATTGTCCAAACCCACCCCCAAAAGGGGATTGGCTTCTACGATCCACCAAGCGGGCCGCCAAATATGTAAACGGGAAGTTGCGAGACTTTGCCCCATATGAATGACGGAATCGAAAAGACGGTTTAAAAAACCGTGGCCGATGAAAATAAGCAAAGTCAGGGTCAAAATCGTTAACAAGAAGAGAAAAATCCGCGGGATCTCGGAAAAATAGCGGCGAATTGAGTTTAAAAAGTAATTTTTCCTTAAAGTCAGCCAAAACCAAATCCCCAGGCCGAAAAGGGCCCCTAAGAATCCACCTCGACTAGCCGTACAGAAAAGTCCGAGGCCCAGAATGGCCAAACCGGAAATGGTTGTCAACCAATGGCGCCACAGGATCAATCGGACGCAGGCTATTGAAAACAAAACCAATCCAATGATCCTGAAAATAGAGTTGGAAAGGGCCGAAGGTTTCAGGTGAAAAAGCAGAAAGCCTTGATCGGTTCCGAAAAGAAGAAAAGAAAAACCCAGAAAGGCTAAAAACCAAAATAGCGGCCCGGGCGACCTTGTGGATGAGGCGTTCGGCGCCGAGATTTTGAGGGATTGGGAGAGGAAAATGGGTATCGACATCGCCAAATAAGCGGAAAGAAAATTAGGATTTCCCAAAGCCGCAAATTCCCGAGCGGAATTCATTGTTTCCGGGTTCCATTGAATGAAATCAAACCTGAAATGTTGACCAACCGCGTATAGCGAAGAAAAAATGGCTGCCAGGGAGATGAAATAAAAAATTCTTTCAATCCTGTCTTCGGTTAAATAAAGGCTTAAAATTTGAAATACAACGAGGTAGGTGAATAAAGTCACCAAACCCGAGAAATTCTCATAGTCTCCCAACAAACTCGTACTCCAACTCAGGCTTGTTTGGGGCAGGGAAGCCAAAATTTGGGTGAAGGCCAAAAAGCAAAGAGAAAGGGTAAGGGGCGTGGGAGAGGAAAATCCCTTGTTTTTAAGAGCTAAAAGCGCCCCGGGAAGCAGCAGAACCATTAAAAATGTTAATTTCGGAAGTTCGAATTGATCATGGCCGCGAGTGAAGAACACTAATGGTGTAAAAAAAACGGAAAAGATCATAAAGATGTTCAAGAATCTCGAAATGATGCGCTGCTTAATCAAAGGTGTGTCCTTTTTTATGAAATTATTTCTTCTTCGAAAAAATCGAATGAATAATTTTAAAAAATTTAATTCATTTTTCAAAATTGCGGCAAAAACACATCTTTTTTCTTGACAGTATAATGTATCGTTTTATACTTGAGAAAGTTCATAGAAAATCGCTCGGATTTTGTAACTTCGAAGAAAGTGAAGCGTGGTTTTTATACAACTCCCACAGAGGCAATTCGCCAATCTACCTTTAGCCACGACAGCAGCGAGCCGTTAACACCTATTTAACGTCTCGCTTTTTTTTTGTTTCTTAATTTGAAGAAATTTTCTAGTTCTTTAGGATACACAAAAAGACCCTTATTTTAATTTTATAAAATACTCCGATTGGAGACTTTCTTTCATGACCGACACCATTAGTCCGCATTGGCATATAGAGTTTTATGCGCCTGACGAGGCTCATATGCGCGGCATTTCTAAAATTTACGCCTCCGAAAAGACGCCCTTTCAAAAAGTAGAAGTCATTCAATCCAACCATTATGGCAAATGCCTGATCTTAGATGGCCATATGCAATCAGCTCAAGTGGATGAGTTTATTTATCACGAAAATCTGGTGCATCCGGCCATGGTGACCTGTCCTAATCCGAAAAATGTAGTCATTATCGGGGGCGGGGAAGGCGCCACTCTTTATGAAGTACTTCGCCATAAAACGGTTGAAAAAGCCTGGATGATCGATATCGACAAGAGGGTTGTGGAACTTTGTGATGAATATATGCCCGAATGGCATCGGGGAGCCTTTAAGGACAAAAGAACAACCTTGATGTTTAAAGACGGCCGTAAATTTTTGGAAAAAAGCAAAGAAAAATTCGACGTTATCATCATTGATATACCCGAGCCGGTGGAAGCGGGGCCAGCATACCTTCTTTATACCGAGGAATTCTACCGGATGGTGTCCAGCAAACTCTCGGAAAACGGAATGGTTGCCCTTCAATCGGGTTGCTCGGCAGAGAAGGAACTTCGCTGTCTTGCGGCGGTTCATAATACCTTGAAAAAAGTTTTCCCCATGGTTTATTCTTGGCCGGCTAATGTCCCGTCTTTTGATATTCCCTGGAGTTTTACCATGGCTTCCAAGACGATGGATCCCAAAGCCCTGAAAAGGGATTACGTTAACCGTGTGTTGAAGGAACGCAAAGTGGGCCCCTTAAAATATTACGACGGGGAAACTCATGAAGGCATTTTTTTCGTCCCTAAGTATATTCGGGATGGCTTTTCAAGAATTAAGGATATTATCCGGGATAATAAACCCTTGACCTATCGATTTATAGGAGAGGAGAAGAATTCCAAATAAATGTCACTCTATGACGGCCAAGACAAAACCCCGCTTTTTGACGCAATTGTTCGATACGCCAACGAAAATAAAATTTCATTCCATACACCTGGGCATAAGCATGGTCAGGGAATGCCGAAGGTATTCCGCCAATTTGTAGGGGATAAGGTGTTCCGACTCGACCTTTCGGTCATGAGCGAGGTTGATTCGCTTCATGAGCCCAGTTCCGTCATCAAGGAAGCTCAAATATTGGCCGCGAAAGCCTATGGGGCGGATTATTCCTTTTTCCTAGTCAATGGAACCACGGGCGGAAACCAAGCCATGATTTTGTCCGTTTGCGATCCGGGGGATAAAATTATTATTCCCCGTAACGCCCATAAATCGGTCATTTCGGCGGTTATCCTTGCCGGTGCCGAACCGGTTTATATCATGCCGAAAATCGATGAAAATTCCGATTTGATTTTAAATCTGACCCCCGAGCAGGTGGAGGAGGCCTGTCGCCAAAATCCTGACGCCAAAGCCGTCCTGGTGACGAACCCGACTTACTTTGGTTTAACCACCGACGTTGAAGCGATAGCCGAAATCGTCCATCGATACGACAAAATCCTTTTAGTGGACGAGGCCCACGGAGCGCACCTTCATTTTCACCCTTCCTTTCCCAAAGCGGCGATTGATTCCGGGGCCGACATGTGCGTTCAATCCACCCACAAACATTTGGCGGCGTTAAGTCAAGGATCCATGCTCCATGTGAAGGGGGTTCGGGTCGATATTTTAAGACTCAAAACAACACTTCAAATGCTCCAGACGACCAGTCCTTCCTATGTGATTCTTGGCTCTTTGGATTTATCACGTTATCAAATGGTCCAAGGCGGGGAAAAAGCCCTGGGTGAAGTGATTGAGATGTGCGAAGAAACCCGAAATGAGGTCAATAAAATACCGGGGTTAGCCTGTCTCACCCGAGAGCAGGTCCGTAAAATTCCGAACTTGGATTTGGATGTGACGAAACTTACTGTTTCAACCAAAGGTCTTCCATGCTCGGGATATGACATGGCAAAGATATTGAACTCCGAGTACGGAATCCAGACTGAGATGGCCGACTTTCAGAATGTCCTTCTTTTTGTTTCCATCGGGAACACCCCCAAGGAGTTGAAGAAGTTTGTGAAAGCCTTAAGAAAAATTGTGGTGGATTATAAAGACATGTTTATGAACCAAAAGAAACGCAAAAGGATCGTTTTTCCGAGCTTTATCCCCCGTAAAGAAGTGAATCCCCGCGAAGCTTTGACCAAATTAACGCGTAAAATTCCGTTTAAACGGTCGGTGGGGAAAACATGCGCGGAAATTGTCTGTCCCTATCCCCCGGGTATCCCGGTTCTTTGTCCCGGGGAGGTTATCACCCAGGAAATCTATAGTTATCTAATGAATGTTTTGGATTCGGGAGCCCGAATCAATGGCCAGTCGGATGGACGGTTACAAACAATTAAGGTTTTGGAGGAGAATCCCTCTTTGTCCAATAACCAGAAAAAACTTTTTGCTATTGGTTGAAGGATATATTAGAAGGGTTGAGGCGGGAATTAATTGACAAAGACTTTCGGAAGTTCTTGAAAGCTTTTCACGCAATTTCGGCCATTCGCTTTTGCTTCGTACATCGCTTTGTCGGCCCGGTCGATGAAAGTTACCCCGCCAATTCCATCAGTTCCATCATAAGTGTCCACGCCAATGCTAACTGAAACTTGAAGGGTTCTGCCCCGGGCCATAATCTGGTAGCTCCCCAGGGATTCTTGCAGGCGACGGGCCAAAATCATTGCGCCTTCGCTGTTGGTCCCCGGAAGAACCGCGACAAATTCATCACCCGCATATCGGGCAACCAAGTCGGTGGTTCTAAAAAGCGATTGGAGTTTTTGGGCAATTTGCTTTAGAAACTGGTCGCCGACGGAATGTCCGAAGCTATCATTGATTTCCTTGAAATGATCCAAGTCGATAAAAACCAGAGACAGGGGTTGATGATACCGTTTGGCCCGATTGAGTTCATAATCCAGGATTTGATGAAAGTATCGGCGATTGTAAAGGCCGGTGAGGATGTCCCGAAGGGCCATTTCCTCCACTTTTGCGAAAAGTTTTGCGTTCTCGATCGTTAAAGCCGCTTGTCTTGAAAAAATGATTAGAATTTCTTCCTGCAACAAATCCTGGGATTGTTCATAGACCAAGAGCCCTACCAAGTGATCACGGATTTCCAGCGCCACCATGGAGGCGCATTTAAAGTCGAGTTCCTCTTCAAACAGGTGATTTAACCTTGTCTGGACCGAGTTAGCCCCCTTGAGATGGATGGGTGTTTGGGCCGCTTTTAGGAGATCCGACTCTTCTTCCACCGTCAATAGAACGTTCATTTCTTGAATTTTTTTGTCATTCAAGCCAATGCCCATGCAACCTTTTAGGCTAAAAGAGGATTCATCTTTAATGAAAATAGCGGCCCGGTTAATACCGGTGCCGCTTTTTAAGCCGCGCAGAATGGATTTAAGTAAGGAAGAAAGAGGTTTGGAAAACTGAAGCTCAGCGCTCGCATGGTACAAGGACATCAGCCCCTGGTTCAGGGTAGCCATCCTCACGCGCAAGGTTTCACTCTGAGTTTGTTCCAAGCGGCTCGCATTTTCAGATGCGCCGGCTTTTTTCGAAGGCAATGTAATTTCCAGTTTTTTCAAAACGGGATTTGGCGTTCAAGTGTGTAGTTCGATTATTATTAAACGAGGGTTGAGTGAGCGTACAGTCAAATATGGAGCATATTAAGGAAAATGTTTACCCAAAAAGTGTTTTAGATTTTGTGCCAGAGGGAATCTGTTTGCGGTTTGCCGTGAAAGAAAAAAACTAAAAATATTTTTAGGTTAAATTTTGAAAACCAACTTTTTTAAAACCGAAAGACGCCAAACGAGGGACTAAATACGGCGCTTGATCGATAAATCTTCAAATTTCTAAATTGAAAAAGATTTTATTTGAAAACGCATTTACGGTAGAACTTTAGTTCTTCAATGGTTTCGAAGATATCATCCAAGGCTTTATGTTTTTGTTTTTTTTGAGGCGATTGGAACTCGGGTCCATACCATCTCTTTACCAGTTCCTTAATGGTGCTCACGTCCACTAATCGATAATGAAGGTAACTTTCCAGGTTGGGCATGTATTCGATCAAAAAGCGCCGGTCCTGGTAAATGGTGTTTCCGCAAAGGGGGCTGCTTTTTTCCTTGCAGTGTTTTGAAATGAATTCAAGAGTCTGGTTTTCAGCCTCGACCAGGGTGGTTTGTGAGTCCTTGACCGCTTGGGTTAGTCCTGATTCCTTATGGTGCTTTTTGTTCCAATCATCCATGTTGTCCAAGATGCTGTCGGGTTGGTGCACCACGAGGGTTGGTCCCTGAGCGAGCAGGTTCAAATCCTTATCAGTGATAAGGGTCGCGATCTCCAGGATGACGCAGGTTTTTGGGTCCAAACCGGACATCTCCAGGTCCATCCAAACTAAATTCATATCCGAGGGGGAAACCATAGCTCTCCTTCAAAGTTTTTTTTCAAAGATAGTTTTATTATAAACGCAGGGATGAAGTCTTTCGCCTCTCAAATAAACCTATGAAATGTTAATGATTGCCATTTTACCGGCGGGTCGGAAAACAAAAAGTCCCTCCTGAACCAGGAAGGACTTTGGGATGGCTTGGAGGTTCGGCTTAACGGCTGGCGCCGCCAAACACCCTCATGATGGCGAAATCAGGGTTGTCGCTGAACATCTTGGAAGCCAAGGGATCGGATTTTACGGCCGCTCGGACCAAGTCCTTGGCCACGTCCACGTTGTCCTTCGCGAAGGACAGGATAGCGGTCTTGGCCTCGCCCGGATCGGTCTGGGTCACAAGCTTCAGGATGGCTGCGATGTTCTTCACGACATCGTCGAATAGCACGTACCGCAACAGGATCGCCAGCCTGCGCTTGCTGAGCTTGGGCGAGGGTGCGATGTTGTTGGCGATGGAGCTGATGAAATCGATATAGTCGGCGATCGCGTCGTCGCGGCTGGCCTCGTCCTGCATGCTTTGGGTGGCCGCCAAGGAGAACTTCTTGTCCTGACCGGTCCACTTGACCTTGGTCGTCTTTTCGATCTTGCCCGTGTAGTCGCCCATAAAAGTCCCGGTTCTCACCTCGCCCCGGTAGTCATAAATGGGATCCTTGGTAAGGTAAAGGGCGCAAAGGCGTAACACCTGCACCTCCATCGGGTTGAAGGTCACGAAGGCGCCCTTACGGACGGTTTCACCGGAGACGAAGGACATGACGAACCGGTCTTCGAAGAAATCCACGAAGTTGCGAAGGGGTTCGATCAAGATGGGGGGGATGATGTGTTTTCCCTCCCAGTCCCGGTTGAAGAGGTTGGTGTGAATCTTCAGGATTTTTTCCAGGGCGGCCAGGACGGCGGGGGGGGTACAGAGGCTGTCCATCGGGTTGCCCTCGTCTGGGAACTGCTTGGTCAGTAGGATACGGGCCGCGGAAAAGGGGACCCTCATGGGGGAGGTGTCGGCCGGCTTCACGCAGACGTTGTTGGTGGTATCGATGTCGGCTTTGATCTGCGCGATGACAACCTGTTCGAAAAGGGGTCCGGAAGTGGGTGGGGCCACCGATGCCAGGCCGGAATCGGCGTTGGCGATTTCCTGTTGGCACTTGGCCACGCTCTGGTATTTTTCCTCCACTTGCTTGCCGTTCTCGGAGATCTTGGCCATGAGCGGCATGATCGGCGTGATCACTTTTGTCAGTTCCGCAGCGCTTGACCCGATCTTCCCCTCGGAAACCCTTAGAGCGGCTTTGTCCTGTTCGGTCAGGCTGTCGCCCTTGGTCCAGATGACCGCGATGGTCCGGAAAGTCTCCATGGCGATTTTGGCGCTCTGTCCGGCGGAGGCGTTCAAGGCGGCGATAACCTTAGGTGAGTTGGCATCGATCTGGCCGATGGACAAAACGATCTCGCCCTTGACTTGGTCCATCTTCCTCTTCCACTCGTTGCGGATCTTCTGGCCGTCCACAGGGGAGGTGCGCATCATGACTTCAGCCTTGGCCATTTCCTGCTGGCATTTGAGGATCACCTGGTATTTTTCCTCGACCTGTCGGCTGTGTTCGGCGATGACCGCCATTTGGGTCTGCAACTCATCCAACCATTTGGCCATGCCCCCGCCCGCCAGGCCGGTCTTGCCTTCGAAACCCTTGAGGAAGGCTAATTCCTGTTCGTTCACGTTATCGCCCCGGCCCCAAATGGCGGCCACCTTCTTGAGGATCTCCATGGCGCTTTTGGCGTTCTTTCCCGCAGCCTCGTTAAAAGAACCAATGAACCTTGAGAAGTTGGAATCCATTTGGCCGATGGAGATCCCGATCTCGGTTCGCAGCAGGTTCATCTTGCGCTTCCACTCGTTCTTGACGTAGCTGGTATCGGAACCGGAGGCGTTTCGCAGGTCTCGCTCGCGCTCCTTGCCCATCTTAAAGGAGACTAGTTCGTTGCGGGCGATGGCAAAGAACTTGTCGACCACGCAATAGGCGGGGGCGGGGATTGTCTCGGGGTTACGGCCCGAAAATGATTTAAGGAGGGATTCATAAAAAGGGGTCGACAGAAGCTGGATTTCCTTGGTCTCTTTCTCGGTTTGGACGGTGATCCTGTCACCGATGGCCCCCGTGCAAAGGAAGGTGGATTGCTCGGGATTGAGGTTGTTCAGGAAGTTGGAAACGATGTAATCCACTAGCGCGTTGTAGGCGTTGCGCAATTTATCCGAGCGGGATTTTTCCCCCACGGCCGAAGTATCAGCGTCGTTGGCGAAGAAGCGGATAAAGTCCTCGACCTTATTCCGGACCTCGCTGTCCACACCCTTCATGAGCTGTTCGTAATGGGTGCCGGTGACGGATTGTGTGGCAGTGGTCATATAAAGAAGCCTCCAGGGGAGAAATGGAAATCTTAGGGAGCGTCATTATAGCATAAGGCTTTTATTTGGTAGTTCATTTATAAGAAAGGAAATTAAACCAAAGGAGGTTTAAAGGCCGAGGGTTTAAACTAAAAACAAGGGGCATTGTTTTAAGCCAGTTTACCGTTTAAAGGTTTCTGTATGGAGAATTCACGCACAACATTTGGTTTTTCCCTCTAATTTAGGAGGGGGACAAGGAAACTCCAGCCAAGTCCCTTTGTTTTTTTGAGGCTTTATGGGGCAATCGGCTTTCCGGCAAAAACCGGCGCAGAACCGAAGACGATTTTTCAGCGTATTTGCCAAAGGAACGATCCTAAAACCTGGCGAAAGTTTCGCCGCAACGGTCGGGGGTCATATGCTTTGCCCGATAACACTTTAGGAATGTTCCGTGAAACCGGATTTATTTTAAGTCCCTTGTCGTCCACTTCAGGCTTGTTTTTTAAGGGAGCCGTGCTTCAATAAGGACAATTAAACCCCTGGACCAAGGAGATTTTCATGAGATTCTATAGCGATAGCTTCAGCGACGGTTCCCGTATGCGGGATGAATATACCTTTCTCAAGCCTCACCTCAGCCACCACGCGGAATTGTCCAGGAACCGCAACCCCCATTTCGCCTGGGGCGAAATGCCGGAGGGCATCAAATCTCTCGTCCTCGTCATGCATGACATCGATGCCCCGACCAGCCGTGATTTCGTGAACAAGGCGGGAAAGGTGGTCCCCTATGACTATCCCCGCACCGAGTTTTACCATTGGGCGGTGGTGGATCTTGATACCAAGACCTTCATACAGCCGGGCGAATTCAGCAAGGAGGTCACGGTCAAGGGTAAGACCGGCCCGGCCGGCGCCCGCGGTACCCGACATGCCGTGAACGATTTCACCGAATGGTACAAGGGAAACCCGAACATGGAAGGCTCTTACTCCGGCTATGACGGTCCCGCTCCGCCCTGGAACGATGAGAAACTCCACACCTATATCTTCACACTTTACGCCTTGAAGGAAAAGAGGTGCCCAGTCGAAGGTAACTTCAACTGCAAGGACGTCGTGAACTCCTTGACCGGCCTGGTTCTGGATAAAGCCACCCTCAAGTGCACTTACGCCATCTACTCTAAAGCACGGCCCTAGAAGACGCTGCAACCGGCCTTCAACCTAGCGGTCGGTGGCCTTGAATTTGTCCTCGCACTAAGGGCCTAGTGTACAACTAGGCTTATTGGGAAATAGCTCCAAGTACCCACAAAACAAATAATCCCCCCATACCACGACATTTTCTCAAAGGGGAGATTGTGCATTGTGGCTTGGCGGAATTTTTTAAGATTAAGGTTTCATCATTTAAGCTTAGAAGGATCAAGCGACCAAAGCCATTTCCAGTTTTTTCCCCCCCGCTCAAAGGCGGCCATTCCCGCGGTCGGAAATGAAATTTTAGCGTCCGGGGAATCAGCCGCCAAAAGCGAAGCGAGTTCTTCAACAAAGGGAAGATGGGTGACCACCATTAAGGAGCCATTTTGATGGAGATTAATTTCTTCCAATATCTCCCGGGCGTCACCTTCGGGTTTTAGCTCTTTTTTTTCTTCCACTTTTATGCCTGACTTGCCATTGATTTTTAGGAATATTTCAGCGGTCTGAATGGCTCGGGTTTTTGGGCTGTGCCAAAGGTGGTTAATTTGGAGAGATTGTTTTTTAAAGTGTTCCGCGATGAGAGTTACTTCGGCTTTTCCCCGAACGGTGAGGGAGCGAGGTTGGTTGGTGTCGAGGCGTGCGGCTTTGCCGTGGCGAAAAAGATAAAGATTCATAAGGGCCTGCTTTTAAATAAGTTGCCGTTGAAAGGATGACGATCAGCTCATATCTATTTCTAAATAGAAACTAAAAAGATATTTGTTACCAAAACGCCAGAAATATTTAGGTTGATAAATCCTTTATTATTTAAGCGGTGCGTCCGACGACATTGAAAAAATTTGAATCTAATTTCACTTATTATCCCTTATCCCTGATTTGAATTGTTTATTAAATTCCTCCAAATGTATCCAGGTTTTCAAATCTTTCATTCGGTTTATGTAAAAAAATCCATTCAAGTGATCCACTTCGTGCTGAATGACTCGAGCCTCGAATCCGTGAACGGTCTTTCGAACTTTTTGGCCGTCTGGTGTTTGGGCTTCAAAGGTCACCCACTTGGAACGGGGAACCATGCCTCGGAAACCAGGGATGCTCAGGCAGCCTTCCCATCCTTTTTCCTTCAACCGGGAATATTTTATGATGCGGGCGTTGATGTATGTCTGAAGTGGAAAGGATTTGACTTTAGGATAACGCTTATTCCCGCGACATTCCATGACGAAGGCTGTTGATATTGAAGCCCAGTTGGTTTGCGGCTAAACCGACACCTCCAGCTTTTCGCATTTGGGGCACCATTTGCTTTAAAAAAAGCTGGAATTTTTTTGAAACCAAATGTTTTTCGGTTACGGAATAAGTTTTCTTCCGGAGGACCGAGTTGCCCATTTTAACGATGTTGTATTCCATAAAAGGGCTTTTCCTCGAAAGTGTTTGGGCTTTCCGTCCGGAAAGTTTACTCAACGACTTGCGGCCCGCTTAAATTTATTGAGTTTATTTTTCAAATAAAAACCATAAACTATCGCATTATTTATTTTAGGAAAGGCTAAACCACCCATGTCTTCCAATTTTATTTCATTCCCCAAAGATTTTCTATGGGGAGCGGCTACCAGTTCTTTCCAAATCGAAGGAAGCCCTTTGGCGGATGGAGCGGCCAAAAGCAACTGGTATGAATGGACACGAACGCCGGGGCGTATCGCCGACAACCAAGACGCCGACACGGCCTGTGACCATTATCACCGTTATAAGGAAGACATCGCCCTGATGAAGGAAATGGGCCTCCAAAGCTATCGTTTTTCCTTTTCCTGGCCCCGGATTATTCCCCAAAGGGGAAAGATCAATGAGAAAGCATTGGATTTTTATCACCGTCTCATTGAGGAACTCCATAAGGCCGGGATCGTCCCCAACGCCACCCTGTTCCATTGGGAAATTCCTGAGTGGGCCGAAGGTGGCTGGGTCAATCGCGAGACGGCCTTGGCGTTCCGTGAATATTCGGAAGTCCTTTTCAAGGCCTTTGGAAAAGACATCCCTTTATGGGCAACCCAAAATGAATCAGCGGTTACGGCCCAACTGGGCTATCTGTGGGGGTATTTCCCGCCGGGCCACGCAAATCGCAAGGAGTTCGCCTTAACTGCCCATCACTTGAATCTGGGCCACGGCTTGGCGTTGCAAAGCTATCGGCAGATGAACCTCAAGGGGGAAATCGGAACGGTGGCGGCCTTGGCGCTGTGCCGCACCCTGCGGGATGATAAGGCGGATAAAGAATACGCTTTTCATATGCAAAACCTCCTTATCGAAAGCTTTCTGGACCCCCTGGCCGGCAAAGGTTATCCGTCTTTCTTCTTTGAGTTCTCAGGCGAAAAGCCCGGGTACTATGAAAAGGATCTTAAGGACATCGCCCATCCGCTGGACTTTTTAGGGGTCAATCATTACTTCCCAAACTATGCTCGTTATTCCAAGGGGAATAATATCTTCGATAATGATTTTTCCGTGCCGGATAAGATGCCGATCAATGATCTCAAATGGCCAGTCGTGCCTGACGCCCTTTATGACCTACTCATGCACCTTTGGAAAACCTATGGCTGGAAAATGTATATCACCGAAAACGGAATACCCACGAGGGATTCCGAAAGAACGGTGGAAGAAACCCTGGAGGATGACATTCGCGTCCATTTCTTGGGCAACTACCTGGCTGAAGCCAACCGGGCCATCCAAGATGGAGCGCCCCTGAAGGGCTACTATGCCTGGAGTTTCATGGACAATTTTGAATGGTGCCATGGCTATGACCCGAGGTTCGGGCTTATTCATGTAGATTTTAAAACCCAAAAGCGCACCTTTAAGAAGAGCGCCAAGTGGTACCAGAAAGTTATTCGGGAGAATGGTTTTGATTTTAAAGCCTTGCCCCAAAATCCTCCCTATCGGATCCATCACGCCCAGAATGCTGCGGCTAGAAACTTCTGAACAAGGTGATTGGTTATTGGTCAAGGGGAGAAAATGCGCCAGCTTTTAGCCGACCGCTTCCACTTTCTTTTAACCGGGTATTTCAATGGCGGCCTGCAAGGAAGGTTTTAAACCAGGAACTTTTCCTTATTGCATAAAAGCCGTATAGGGAACCACATCAAATCTGGCGTCCCCAGGTTTTTTCCACAATAAACTAAGAGCCGCGGCTTGTCCTTCTTCCTTACTGGTGTAAACAACCTTTTGGAAAAGGACCTCAAGCCTATGGGGGCCTTTAGCCAGTGTCAGGCCATTTGATTCAACATTTTCCCGGGCTAAAATCTTCTTCCCGTCGATTTTCAAGGTGGAGGAATTGGTAGCCAGGAACACAAAGTGGTAGCTGCCCGTTTCCGGAACGATAAGTTTGCCGATCCAGTCAACGGTTAGGGGCGGAAACTGGATCATGGGAAAATCATTTCGGAAGGTGAAATTCAACACTGGATCCTTCTTGACCAAGTCCGCAGGCCCCTTTTCTTCCATCGACAGATAGTAACTTCCCTTCAGGCCAAAACTTTGGGACAAAAAATTTTTAGCCCGGAGCTGTCCTTGGGCGGCATCCTTCGCGTTCACATGGTAAAAGTAAACAAAAGGTTCTCCTTGGAGATCACGCACTTTTTCGGTTTCTCCCCCTGGGAATAGGGACTGTAGAAGTCCCAACACCCCTGTTTTTCCCTCGTCCAAAACAAACAATAGACCCCTATCCGCCGGTCTCGGGAGCATCACGAGATCTTCCGGTATCCTCAATTCATGGACATGTTCCTTTTGCGGGTAGCCCAGGAATAAAACCGCATAGTGGAGGAAGAAGCGGGAAGAAACGTAAACCTCATCCGAACTGCCGGATTGGGCAATTCTTTTTCCAGCCAAAGTGGCGTCCGTTGCGGGGTCTCTCCAGCAATCGGGATCCAAAGCCTGCTGGTTGAAATAGGTCTGATAATTCTCAAAGGCCATTAGTCCTAAGGCTGCGGCTAGTAAGATAGGAAGGAATAACTTCAATCTCTTTATTTTCCCCGCTGTTTCCAACGCCCCCCCAAGCCCGAAGGCTCCCAGAAGTGCCAGGAATGGAGCCGCCCCGAGGGCCCGGCCAGATTGAGCGGGGTAATTGGAAAGCAAGGTGGGTAAACACATGACGATAAAGCCGGTAAGGGCGTAAAAGTATTTCCTTTGCTTAAACCGAACCACGGCCAAACTTAGTCCAAGAATCCACAAGACTCCGGTAACGTCATCTACCATGCGATGGTAGGGCAGGTTGTCGAGGTACCAGGAATCGCCCGTGCGGTTAAACATCAAAGCGGTTCCGGCCAGATGGGGTGGTAAGAGAGAAAAGTCTCCATGGGCGAGGGAGGCGAGAAAACTGTTAAGCCGGTCCTGGGAAGCCCCTAGAAGGTTGCCGTGGTCGGCGCTGAAGATGATATGAAAAAGCAGCGGGAGCGAAAGGAGGAGGAAAAGAGAAAAGAAAAGGGCCAGGTTCGAGGGGAAGTCCCTTGGCTTCTGCCGGGTTTGGTTCCATTCATAGAGCGCATATATCATCATCAGGGGGATGAAGGCATAGTAGGACGTATAGCTGTAAAAGCCGGCCGTGAAAAAAACGGCGCAAATCACATAGGCCCAGCGTTTTCCCGTGGAAAGGGCGTAAAGCCAAAAGCAAAGCGTGGCGGAAAGGTAAAAAGGAACCTCGATACAAAGATGAGCGTTGCGGCTGAAAGTAATGTCCCACCGCATAACCGCCAAAATATAAACCGCCAACAATGCCGTGGGAGTCCCAGCCAATCTTCGGAAAGCCAAGTAAAGGAAACCCAGGGTTAAAAGGGAGAGGAAGATCGAATAACCAAAAAGATGGATTTGAGTTGGTGAAAAAAAGGAGAACCATAGAGCCAAATCATAATAAATCGAAGGAACGGCCGCATGCAGAAGAAATATCTCTTGAAATGGACGCCAGCCTTCGTGGAGAACCCGCAAAGCCCCATAAGCCGCGCAAGCGTCGTCCGGGAAGATCCCGGAGGGGAATTCCCCGAGTTTGAAGAAACGGAAAAAAAGAGCCGTCAGGAATATCAAAATGAGAATCAGGAACTCTTGCTTAACAGTCAAATGGGGTGAGGGAAGTTGTTCCTTGCCGCTGGTTTTAACCCCACAAAGAAAGAGGGATATGGCTCCAACGTATAGGGCCAGTCCCGACCAGACGGTCCAGGGAACGGTTTGTTGAATGAGAAAGAATTGGCCCAAGGCCCCGAGCGTGAAGGCGGCCATAAGGAGCAATGCTTGGGTTAGGGGTTCGCAGAAGCGAGTGTTTTTCATAAAGGTTCAGATGGGATTATAGAGGTTAAAATTCTTGCCTTAAACATGATCCAAAGCATTGAAAGAACCCCATTCCAATACTAAATTGCTGTCAATCGCCAAGAATAAGTCAATTAGTCTTTTTAGGGGTCCGCAATGGATATCAATCAATTTACGCTCAACGCCCAAAACGCGGTGCAGGCAGCCCAGTCCCTGTCCTCCGAATACGGCCAACAACAGGTGGACAACGAACACCTGTTCCTTGCCCTTTTACGCCAGGAAGAAAGCGTGGTGGATCCGATCTTGAAAAAGATCGGGGTAGATCCTGCCGCATTGGACAAAAGTCTGGAAAAGGACATCGCCGGACTTCCGAAAGTGGAAGGAGGGGGTCAAATTTATATGACCCCTCGTCTGGCCAAGACCCTTGAGGACGCCCATAAAGAAGCGGATAAGATGAAGGATGAATATGTCTCCACCGAGCATCTACTTTTAGCCCTTTTAAACGCATCCAGTGCCCAAGGCCATCCCGAAGATTGGGGAGTGAAGAAACTGGTCAAACTGAATCACTTGAACCGAGAGAAGGTGCTTTCAGCCCTTGCCGAAGTTCGGGGCAACACGAAAGTGACGGACCAGAATCCCGAGGCCAAATACCAGGCCCTCACGAAATACGGCAAAGACCTAACGGACCTGGCCCGCCGGGGCAAATTGGACCCGGTCATTGGCCGGGATGAGGAAATTCGCCGAGTCATCCAGGTTCTTTCCCGCCGCACCAAGAACAATCCCGTACTGATCGGGGAGCCAGGCGTGGGCAAGACCGCCATTGCCGAAGGTTTGGCGGGCCGCATCGTTTCCGGGGATGTGCCTGAAGGTTTGAAGGGCAAGAAAGTCATCTCGCTGGATCTAGGGGCGATGGTGGCCGGAGCCAAATTTCGGGGTGAGTTTGAGGACCGACTGAAGGCCTTTTTGAAAGAAGTCACTTCCAGTGAAGGACAAATCATCCTTTTCATTGACGAACTGCACAACCTGGTAGGAGCGGGGCGGGCTGAAGGCTCCATGGACGCTTCCAATATGCTCAAACCCGCCTTGGCGAGGGGGGAACTACGAGCCATCGGAGCCACAACCTTGGATGAGTACCGGAAATATATCGAGAAGGACCCGGCTCTGGAACGCCGATTCCAACAGGTGCTGGTGGGCGAGCCCAGTGTGGCCGATACCATTTCCATACTGCGGGGCCTCAAAGAGCGCTATGAATTGCACCATGGTGTGCGAATTCAGGACGCTGCCCTGGTAGCCGCCGCAGTTCTTTCCAACCGTTATATTACCAACCGCTTTTTACCTGATAAAGCCATCGACTTGGTAGACGAGGCCGCTTCCAAGCTTCGTATCGAAATCGATTCCATGCCGGTAGCATTGGACGAGGCGGAACGAAAAATTCGCCAATTGGAAATCGAAAAACAAGCTCTCCAAAAGGAAAAAGACGAAGCTTCCAAGGATCGCCTCGCCAAACTGGAAAAGGAAATGGCCAATCTCAAGGAAAACTCTTCGGGGATGAAGGCCCGGTGGCAGTCGGAAAAGAAAGTCATCCAAGACCTTCGCAAGATCAAGGAAGAAATTGAAACTTTAAAACTTCAGGAAACCCATTTCGAAAGAGAAGGCAAACTCGATAAGGTCGCGGAAATACGCTACGACAAGGTTCCGAAATTGCAGAAAAAAATGGAAGAATTCGGCAACCAACTGGCGGATTTACAAAAAAAGGGCGCCCTGCTCAAGGAAGAAGTGACCGATCAGGGAATCGCCGAGGTCGTAGCCAAGTGGACCGGTATCCCCGTTTCCAAAATGATGGAGGGGGAAACCGAAAAGCTCATCAAGATGGAAGAAAAGTTGAAAGAGCGGGTTGTCGGGCAGGATGAGGCGGTTTCCGCGGTGGCCAACGCGATTCGCCGGTCCCGGTCGGGTTTAGCCGATCCCAACCGGCCCCTGGGAAGTTTCCTTTTTGTGGGGCCTACGGGCGTGGGAAAGACCGAACTTGCCAAGGCCCTTGCCGGCTACCTATTTGACGACGAAAAAATGATGATTCGAATCGACATGAGCGAATACATGGAAAAGCACTCGGTGGCGCGGTTGATCGGCGCCCCTCCGGGCTATGTGGGATACGATGAGGGTGGACAATTGACCGAGGCGGTGCGCCGCAGGCCATATTCCGTGGTACTCTTCGACGAGGTGGAAAAAGCCCATGCGGATGTGTTCAACGTGCTTTTGCAAGTTTTGGATGATGGGCGCCTTACGGACAGCCAGGGAAGGATCGTGGATTTCAAAAACACCGTTCTCATCATGACCAGCAATATCGCCTCTCAGAAAATCATGGAAGGGAATAAGGAGGAAGACTTAAAGGACGCCTTGCAAAAAGAGTTGAGGCAGTTCTTCCGACCCGAGTTCCTGAATCGTATCGACGACATCGTTATTTTCCACCGTTTGAAGGAAGAACAATTAGAAGTCCATTGTGAATATCCAGTTGGAGGGCCTTCGCGCCCGGTTAGCGGACAAGAAGATAAAGCTGGAAATGTCCAAGGGGGCCTTGGTATTCCTGGCCGAAAGGGGCTATGATCCTGTCTACGGTGCCAGACCTTTAAAAAGGCTTATTCAGCACGAACTTGTGGATCGTATGGCGCTTAAACTGCTTGATGGTGACATCCTCGAAGGACAAACAATCAAAGTGGACGTTTCCAAGGGTGGAGAGCTGGTCATCAAGGCTTAAAATTTTAATCCGCTTAATTTTCCTTGCTTAAATGGAATCCAAGGAAAGTCCCTAATTAAGACGCAAAAGAAAGAACGGTTTATTTTGGTTGCTACTAAGTTTTCCGAAGGGGAAATTGTCGAATATTCGGGTCTGATCGCTGCCTTTATCCGGAGCCAAAGAGATACCTATTTGGAAAAGGCCGCGGGATTATCGGAAGTCCAGATTGAGAATTTCAGTCCTTTTTTTAACACGGGCCTTTTAAAGAACACTTTCTTTTATCGTAAGATTGACGGGCCCATCGAAGATCCCGCTTTTTTAAAGGAACTGAATGATCGCGGGATCTATTTTTCTCTCGATCATCTTCGGGCCATCACTTTTATGGATGTGGTTGTGTCCTATGAAGAGTTGAAACCGCAAATTCAATTCCACGAGCTTGTGCACGTGGTCCAATACCAAAAACTGGGTCTTAAACAATTCGCCCATAAATATCTTCGGGGGTTTCTGGCCACCGGGGTTTATGAATCAATCCCCCTGGAAAAAAACGCTTATGCCTTGGATAAGGCCTATATTCAAAACCCGCAACAGCCCTTTTCAGTGGAACAAGAAGTGCAAAATTGGATCAATGGCAATAAATTTTAGTTCACGTTGTTCGGCTTGTCCTAATCCACTTAACAACAATGAGATTTTATAGGGAATTTCCTTAGGGTTATTGTGCAAATCCCTTTGATTCTTACAGAACAATTCCTATCCATCTTATTATTGCGGTACAATAAACCTCTTGCTGGAAACCGCTTGAAAACGGTGATACACGAGGGTTTGTATTTTGAACGAGCCTAAATTTTTTTAAAGAAGTGGAGATTTCATGAAGTCAGAAGCGCCCAAGAATAAGTCAGATCACGCGAACAATATTCTCAAAGTGGGAAAAGAAAAAGGTTACATCACCTTTAAACAGGTGAATGACATCCTTCCGGACGAGGTGGTTTCATCCGAAGAGATCGATGACATTCTGCTCATGCTGGGGGAAAACGATATCAAGATCGTTGACCAGGAGGAGAAAACGGCCATTCCGGACGATGAGAAAGAATCGGAAACAGCCCTTCCGGGAGCGACTTTGAAGGACGAAGATACCGACGAGGATGAGGTTTTCGAAAAGGCGCTCGATACCGCCGGGGTCGAGACCCGCGTCGGGGATCCCGTCAAAATGTACTTACACCAGATGGGTCGAATTTCACTCCTGACCCGAGCGGAAGAAATAGCCATCGCCAAACGAATCGAGGCCGGCGAGTTCAAGGTCGATAAGGCTGTGCTGGGTTCCCTTCTTGGATTCCAGGAACTAAACAACCTCCTCACCGATATCCTAAAAAAAAGGAAGACCATCCAGGAGACCATCAATCTGGATTCTTACGCCGAACTTCCGGGCGGCCCGCCGGAAAAAAAGATCCTGGCCAAGCTTCGCAAAAACCACCTTAAACTTAAGACCCTGGAAAGACAAATCAAAGCGCTGCAACATAAGGTCGGCCTCAAGTCCCTGGGAGAGGAAAAGCGAAAGACCCTGGCTGAGCAATTGGACGCCAAGCTCATTGACCTTATCTGGCTGGTCAAGGATTGTCAGTTTCAAAAGAAGGTGAAGGAACGGTTTACCGCTTCCCTTCGTGACCGAGGCGAAGCCATTGAGGAACACGAACATATCATGCACTCCCAGGAAAAGAGGATGAAGCTTCCTCCCGAGCTTTATATCAAACTCCCCAGCCTGCTCAAGGATGGGGAACCGGTTGGCGTTAAAACATTGGAAAAGAAAAGCGCCTTGAAGGGTGAAGACTTTATCAAGGCGTGCCGCACTTGGGATGCGGCACGGCGGGAAATCAAACGTCTCGAGAAAGAGGCTATGACCGACCGGAACCATCTCAAGATCATGATGAGAACCATCCGGGTGGGCGAGCGTGAGGCCTATCATTCCCGTATGGAATTAGTGGAAGCCAATTTACGGCTCGTCATATCGATCGCTAAGAAATATAACAATCGCGGCTTGCCGTTCCTGGACCTCATCCAGGAAGGGAACATCGGTTTGATGCGGGGAGTGGAAAAATTCGAATACCGCCGCGGGTATAAATTTTCCACTTACGCCACTTGGTGGATCCGTCAATCCATTACCCGCGCCATAGCGGACATGAGCCGTACGATCCGTATTCCTGTCCACATGCATGAGGTCATCAATAAGTCCATCCAAACTTCGCGCGATTTGGTGCAGGAGTTGGGGCATGAGCCGACCTCGGATGAGATTGCTAAGCGCATGGAAATGCCGGTCGAAAAAGTCCGGGCGGTTCTAAAGATCGCTCAGAACCCCATTTCGCTGGAAACCCCATTGGGCGAGGAGAAAGATAGCCATCTGGGTGATTTCATAGCGGACAAGGAAGCCGTCAGTCCCGATGACGCGGCTGCTTTTGTGCTTTTGCGGGAGCATATTTCCAAAGTTTTGGGAACGCTTAAGGAGCGGGAGGCGGAGGTTTTGCGCCTGCGCTTCGGCTTGACGGATGGTTCCCCCCATACCCTGGAAGAAGTGGGAAACATTTATAAGGTCACGCGCGAACGTGTGCGTCAGATTGAGGCCAAGGCCTTGAGAAAACTGATGCATCCTTCCCGAAGCCGGTTGCTGAGGGATTATTTGAATTAATTAGAATTGTAAAAAGCCGGGAGGATTTCCTCCCGGCTTTTTTTTACCTAAAAAAACAAAAAGGGCCGATCCTTTTGGGATGGCCCTTTGAAGACTTCGACGGGTTCGGTCCTGTTAGGGATTCATGCAACCCTCGGCTTTGGATACAACAGTGCGAAGAGGCTGAAGTTTCGACCTTCCGGTGGACATATCCCGGGCGACCTCATAACGCGGAACAGAGGGGTCGATTGAAACCGACCAGGCGTCAATTCCGCCGGTCATTGATTTGGCGTTGGTGAAGCCGTGCCCGGCAAAGTAGGAAGCCGCATCCATGCTTCTTTGGCCGTGATGACAGTGGAAAATCATGGGCGTATTCTTCGGCCAGTTCATGATCTCGTAAGAAAGCTCCTCGGTAATCAGCTCGGCTCCGGGAATCTTGGCCAACTCCCATTCCTGCGGGGTTCGCACATCGATCAAGCGGGGCTTGTTGGGGCCTTTCATGGCAGCCGCCGTATCCGCGGGACTTATTTTGATGCGTTGGTCGATTTGCTCGGCTTCCTCAATGAAGTTCAAAACTTCATCCATATCGGTGATGTTGTGCTTTTGGGCAACATTCTCGAGGATGTCATTGGGCTCATAGCCACAGCTGTGGCATCCCCCAATGTGGTATTTGCGGAAAAGGGCGCGTTGGGCGCTGGGATAAGCATCAAGGACTTCCTGCATGGTGCTTTGTTTCGTGATCTTTAGGCTAGCTGACATTGTTTTCTCCTCGTTGAGCCGGTTTACCGGCGATTGATTTATGCTTTAACTTTACGCCGTTCGTCTCTTTAAGGCAAGTAGGCTAATTGCGGCCAAGTTAATGGGTAACCCTTTTGGGCCGTAATCATGGGCGATTTATCCCTTTCTTTGCCTAATAAGGCCTATAGTTAAGCAAGACCTATTCGACACGAGCCGCTTCCTTCCAGAAGAGTTTTATCGTCCGCCGGTTAAGTCACGAAAGGAATTTCAACGATGAAAATAAATATGCTTGAATTGTTCGAAAAAATGAAAGGCGACCAAGTGGTTGTCTTGAACGTTCTTTCCAAGGGAGATTTTAAGAGACTTCATATTAATGGTTCCCAAAGCCATCCCATGACGGGAGACCCCGCGGTGTTTTCCAAGGAAGTCGAAGAGAAATACGGAAAAGCGAAATCCTTTGTCGCCTATGGTGATCGTTTCGGCCTTTTGGAAAGCTATCTGGCGGTCAAGGCTCTGGAGGATCATGGACTTCGGGCGTTGAATTATTCAGGCGGCCTCCAGGAATGGCATAAAGCGGGATTGCCGGTTGAAGGAACGCAACTGGAGGAGGAATTGGCGGCCAAGCGCATGAAATTTTCCAAGTTAATTTGCCAAAGCTGCGCCACCCCCATCCGCAAGGATTTTGAAAAAGGAACGGAAAAAAACGGCGGGTTTTCGGAAAACTTTTGCCGCCGGTGTTACCAATCGGGTCTTTACACCGATCCCAAGATGACCATGGAAATGATGCATGAAAATGTGCGGTTGAAAATGATCGAAATGCAATTTCCTCGCTTTTTGGCGGTATTGTTGGCGAACAAGATATACACGCTCAAGAGGTGGGAGACCGAACCCGTAAAAATCTGATTCGAATCCAACCGGGTGGTCCGTTTAACTCCGAAAAACGTACAAACCTTCAACCAAACCTCTTGAAACAATTTCGAAAAATTTAAAACGATCTTCAAAAACCCATCGTTGTTAGATTGAATTATTCCGTGAGGGATGTTATTTCTTGACGCGAAGTTTGCATACTCGAGGTTCTTGAAGGACAGAAGCGACATGGAAAACATAACGGTTCAAGTAACCGATCATCCCGTCAAAAAAAACATAACCCTTCTTTCGGTCAAGGGGTCCCTCGACAGCCGCACCACTCCCGATTTTGAGAAAGAGTTGCTTTGGCTGTTGAAGAACAAAAAATTCAAGCTCATTATTGATTTGAAAGAAGTCCAATACATCGCCAGCACGGGTTGGGGGGTTTTTGTAAGCCAGATAAAACGTATCCGCAAAGAAAAAGGGGATTTGATCCTCTCCGGAATGAATCCCGCGGTGACCGAAGTGTTTGAGCTTTTGGAATTCAACCGAATTATGAAATCCTTTCCAAGCGTTGAAAGTGCCGCCAATAATGGTTTCTGAAAATGGCCGGGTCTTCGCCTCGACCACCCGACATCTCCCCAAAGGGGAATGGGTCTGATTTTTTTAATGGCCATGCCGCAATTCTTCCCCTAAACCTCCGTTTCTAAAGCCCGAATTAATTGGTCTTTGCTTTTGATCGCCGCCGCCTTATCCTACCCCCCTCATTTTCAAACCACTTTAGTCATGAGAGAAATGAGACCGAACTTCGCTTACGAGCGGGGTGCCGGCAAATCGGACATCTCCAAACCAAGGATTATTAACGTGGGAATTCTGTTGAGTTGTCAAAACCTAGCCAAAAGCTTTGGCGCCCGACCGCTTTTTGAGAACCTCTCTTTCGGCCTCTTTGATGGGGAGCGCACAGGGCTCATTGGGCCCAACGGGACGGGCAAATCCACACTGATCAAAATACTCGCAGGACTCGACAAACCGGATAGCGGAATTATCTCTTCCCGAAAGGGGCTTCGGGTCGGTTATCTGGCCCAGCAGGACCGGTTTGAGGATTCCAAAGAGGACTTGGATGTCCGATCCGCGCTGGCCAAAGGCCTGGAGGGATTGGGACTGGAAGATTATGAGGTCGACATTCGGGTGGAAGCCGGGCTTGATGACGCCGGGTTCACCGACCCCGGCCAAAAGGTCACGAAGCTTTCGGGCGGCTGGCGAAAAAGGCTTGCTATCTTGACGCAGATCCTCAGGGAACCGGATTTGTTGTTGCTGGACGAGCCCACCAACCACCTGGATATGGAAGGCGTGCTTTGGCTCGAAGATTATATGGAAACCCTGAATTTCTCATTTCTTGTCGTGACCCATGACCGGCGTTTTTTGGAGCAGGTAAGCAACCGCGTGATCGAATTGAACAAAGGCTATCCGGAAGGTTATTTCAGCAATGAGGGGAATTACAGTCAGTTTTTGGAAAAAAAGGACAATCTTTTCAACAGCCAAGCCCAGCGCGAGGATACCGTGGCCAACCTGGTGCGCCGTGAAATTGAATGGTTGCGCCGGGGCCCCAAAGCCCGCCAGACCAAGCAGCAGGCCCGCATTGACCGGGCCGGAGAATTGATGGGTGAACTGGGTGAATTGAAGTACCGCAACTCCCAGGGAAAAAGCGTGGACATCGATTTCTCCGGAAGTGAACGCCAGACTAAACGCCTGGTCGCGGCGGAAAAGGTGACCAAGAGCCTGGGCGGGCGGAAGCTTTTTGGGACTTTGGATTTGCTGCTTACGCCGGGTGATAAGCTGGGTCTGTTGGGGGAAAACGGCAGCGGCAAAAGCACCCTGTTGAAGATGCTGGCGGGCGAAATCCAGCCAGATTCCGGGACCGTTAAACAGGCGGAAAGGTTGCGGGTCGTGACTTTCGACCAACACCGCGACCAATTGGATTTAAACCAAACCTTGCGCAAGGCCCTTTGCGAAACGGGCGATTACGTGAGTTATAAAGAAAGCCGTATCCATGTGGCTAGCTGGGCCACCCGGTTTCTTTTTGACAAGGACCAATTGGACAGACCGTTAAACCGTTTTTCCGGCGGGGAACAGTCCCGTGTGTTGATCGCACGGCTCATGTTGAGGCCTGCGGACTTGCTTTTGTTAGACGAGCCTACGAACGATTTGGATATTCCTTCCCTGGAAGTGCTGGAACAAAGCCTGGTGGAATTTCCGGGGGCTTTGGTATTGGTGACCCATGACCGTTATCTACTCGACCGCTTAAGCCACCGAATCCTGGCGCTGGATGGTAAGGGCCACGCCGACTTTTTTGCGGACCTGTCCCAATGGGAGGACTTTCGGAACCGGGAACGCTCCAAGGGAAAGGATAATGGCGGGAAGCTATCCCCATCCACAAACCCCATGCCGGAAAAAGCGGCTTCCAAGGTGTTATCCACCCAAGAAACTCAGGAACTCAAGGATATGGAAACCGCCCTTCGGGTCGCGGAGGAAAAACTACTGGCGGCCAAAGCCAAATTGGGGGATTCCGATATCGCCTCGGATGTCCACAAGACGCGACAGCAGCAAAAGAAGGTCGACGCTGAACAGGCTAAACTGGATTTACTTTTCAGGCGTTGGGAAGAATTGGAAGCCAAACGGAATAAGGTGGGGACCAAATGAAGACAATCCTTTTCGGAGCTACAGGAATGGTGGGGCAGGGTGTCCTCAGGGAATGCCTGGCGGACCCCGAAGTCACTCAGGTATTGGTCATTGGCCGGGGGACTACCGGACAAAATCACCCCAAGTTGCGTGAAATCATTCATGAAAATTTTTCGGATTTTTCTCCTATTGAAAGCCAATTGAGCGGTTATGACGCCTGTTTCTTTTGCCTGGGTGTTTCCTCGGTAGGCAGGGATGAGCGGGCCTACCGGCACGTGACTTACGATTTCACCTTGGCGGCGGCGAATGTTTTGTCCAGGTTGAACCCCGCAATGACCTTTATTTACGTCTCCGGAATGGGAACCGACAGCACCGAAAAGGGGGGCGTGATGTGGGCCAGGGTGAAAGGGGAAACCGAAAACGCCCTGCTTCGTCTTCCCTTCAAAGCGGCTTATATGTTCAGGCCGGGCGCCATAGAGCCATTGGACGGTATCAAACCCAAGAACAAATGGATTCGGGCAACCTTGGCGATAATGGGTCCGCTCTTTCCCTTTTTCAAACGGCTTTTTCCTGATTCCGTTACAACCACCCGGAAAGTGGGGCGGGCGATGATCAGGCTTGCAAAAGAAGGTTCCCCCGAAAAATGGATCGAGAGCAGGGATATCAATCGATGGGGGTAGGAAGAGCTAAAAATGAGTTCCGCCGTTCAAAACTTCATCATGCGTTTTAAAAATATGTAAATTCCTTGATTTGCTTATTTAAGGAAACCATATTTGGAATGTCTAAAGCCCGATATCCTGTGATAATCTTAATTATTGGAATGAAATCATGTGTCGGTTTCGTGGAAAAACATTGAAAAAACAAACAAATTGCGTCTCTCATCCAATTCTGACGGCCTTTTTTGCGATGGTAATCTTTTTGGGGGAAGCGAAGCAAGAATATGGGCCGCAGGCAAACAACAACTTAAAGGGCATCGAAACCAATCGATTCCAACGGCTCCGCTGGTAGGCCCTCATGATGGCGTTTCCCCGATTCGGTTGGCTCTTTCTTTGCCCCTTCGAAACACCCAAAAACTCGATTATTTTTTAAAGCAACTTTACGACCCTCGTAGTCCTTCGTACCGTCATTACCTCAACCCGGGGCAATTCGTCGAAATGTTCGGTCCTTCCGAACAGGATTACCAGGCACTTCAGGATTTCGCGCTTTCCCATCATTTGAAAGTTACAGCCACTTTTAACAATCGGTTGGTTTTGGATGTAAGCGGTTCAACTCAAGACGTCGAAAAAGCATTTTATGTTCATATCAACGACTATCGGCGGCCCGACGGGAGTGTTTTCTATGCCCCGGACCAGGAACCTTCTTTGGATTCAGATGTTCAAATTCAACATATCAGCGGACTCGACAACGAATTCCATCCCAGGCCTCGTCTGCGGAAGTCTTCAACTGTGAGGGCCGTCAGTCATCTGGGCGGATCGGGACCTTCGATTGAGGGTAACGGTACTTTTATGGGCAGCGACTATCGCAACGCTTACGTACCAGGGGTAACGCTCACCGGGACCGGGCAATCTTTGGCGGTGGTCGAGTTCACGGTTTATACGGCAAGTGATATCACTAATTATGAAAGCATAGCCAATATTAGTCCCAATGTCCCCGTTTCCAATGTTTATGCGGATAACACCCTCAATTCACAAAGTCCGATTGATTGCACGGAAGCTGATAATTTTCCCGAAATCGAAGTGGCCATGGACATTGAGTTATCCATGTCCATGGCGCCAGGCCTTGAAAGAGTATTCGTTTATATGGGAAGCGACCAAGACAGCATATTGGCCCGTATTGCTTCCGATGATACCTGTAAGCAGATCAGTTGTTCCTGGGGTTGGGATCCCGATCGTACTACGGATAACAATTGTCTGAGTGAATTTGCCGCTCAGGGGCAGTCTTATTTTCTCGCGGCGGGTGACGGGAACATTGAAGAGGTGGCTGATGATGAATTTGTAACTTATGGGGGCTTCACTTCGGATCCCCCTTATGGGGACACCAGCTTGGGAAATGACGACGAAATTGATGAAACCTTGGTGGGGGCCACTGAGTTGACCATGAGCGGAAGCCCTCTGGCCTGGTCTTCCGAAGTTCCAGTGTCAACCTCACCATCCAATGCGATTCAGTTTTTTTCTACGGGAGGGGTATTATCCGGCACCATCACTGGTGATTCCCTTTCGAGCTACGCACCCTATCAAGCCGGGCTCAACACAAGTTCCAATTACGTTTCCCCAACCTACCGAAATGTTCCGGATGTTTCCATGGTAGGAGCCGATTGCTTTGTTTACGATTGCTTAGGGAAAGATGATGATGGGGGGACGAGCGCCTCGGCGCCCCTTTGGGCCGGGTTTACCGCGCTAGTCAATCAACAGGCTGCGAATATGGGATTGGGTTCGATAGGATTTGCAAATCAGGATCTATACACGATTGGCAAAGGGCCTGATTACAACAACGATTTCCACGATATCGATACGGGTAACAACGGCAGTGTCACCCAATTTCCGGCCGTTTCCGGTTTTGACTTGGCTACCGGCTGGGGAAGTCCCAATGGGCAAAATCTTATCAACGACCTAGTGGGTTTGGCACCCACACTCACTCCCACATTTACCCCTACGTTTACTTTTACCCCTACCAATTCACCCACGCCGACTTTCACTTTTACACCTTGCGGCTATCCTGGCAACACTTGTACCCCAACCTTTACTTTCACCCCTACTTCCACCCCCACCTCAACCCCTACCCCCATATTATCTTCTTTTGGTCAGCCGATCTTAGCGCCTGTTCCTGTTCCCAAGGGCGGCACTATATGTCTTTATCCGGACAGGCCGATCCAAAGCAGCCAATGGGATGTTTTTAATTTTATAGGGGAGTCACAGGCCAGTATCTCTTTTTCGTCGGGCCTTAACGATTGTTGGAATACGGCGGGAACGGCTGCGGGGGTTTATCTAGTGCGGGTGAAGTTGGATTATGCCGACAATACGAAGGCAACCATTTGGAAAAAGATTGTCATTACGCCTTAATCACACGATCAGATATAAAAAGCGGGAAATATTAATGAATATAACGAAGAAGGAAATTCTGATTGTCATGTTGGGGTTCGCCCCAGGGTTGGCCCATGCCGACGATATCGCTGCCTCCTGGCTTCAAATTCCTACCAGCACGCGGCAGGCCGCCCTGTCCGGGGCTGTGGGGGCCATGGTGGACGATGTGGATGCCCTGGGGTAAACCCGGCGGGTCTGGCGGAACTTTCGGGAAATGAAGCTGAATTACTTCACAATATTTGGGCTCAAAACCTGACAGTGGAACACTTGGCTTATGGCCATGGATTCGGAAACTGGGGGCTGGCCCTGGGGGGGGATTACTTTGACTTTGGCCAAGTGGATTTCTATAACCTGAATTCTTCTGGGAATCCGGTGGCCAACGGTAGCTTCAACCCCATGGGACTGGATCTTTACGGGGGAGTGGGTCTGACCTTGTTTCGCGGATTGGAATTGGGAGTGGATGGAAAATTCATCATGGAAAACCTGGTAAGCGGCATGAGTTCCTCCACTGGGCGTTGGATGCGGGGTTGAAATACAAGAATTATCCGACGGGGTTGGGAGCCAGTGTGGCGCTATTGAACCTGGGTGGAACCCTGGAAGGGTCCAATCTTCCTTCTTCCTTGGATGTGGCGGCCTCCTATGTCAACCGGCTCTCGGCGAGTCACTTGTTATTGTTGGGTCTGGATGGAAATTTGACCCTTAATGATTCCACGGCCTCCACCGCGGGTATCGGCGACCGAGTATTGGTATAGGGGGACGGTGGCTTTACGGGCAGGATATCGCCTGGCTGGTTATGGAAACCTTCAGGGATTAGCCGGATTATCGGCGGGGGTGGGAGTAAAATTGGAGCAAGCGGAATTGGATTACGCCCTGACCACACTTAGGCGACCTGGGGTATGGCAGTCAAATTTCGCTGAGTTACCGGTTTGGCCCCTCTGAAGCCCCTATTCTACCCGCACCAGGGGGACTGGATTATGAAATGGGGACGGGGATGGGTTATCCTTCATTGGAATGATGTTCAAGATAAAGGGTGGCAGGTTACAATTTTTACGTGAAGAAAACAGAATCCGATGGGTTTCTCGAAAGGCAAATAAAAGTCTTTTGCTTGAAACCACCGTTACGCTCAAGAAAATGAAGCCGGGAAAATCTTATATCTTTGGAATTACCACAGTGAATTCCGAAGGTCGGTGAAAGCCCCATGGCCACCTTAACGATCGCGCCGAAATACTAGGCGGTACTTGATTTCCAACCTCAAGTGTGGGGAAAGACTGTATTTTTTAAAATTTTGGGTCTTTCAGTTTTTAAAAAGCGGCCTTATTTAGAAGAATTGCCTGAAAAAACTGAACAGTGAATTTTAATCAAAGGAACATCAATTTATGGATTACAAGGAATATCGTGAAGCGCTTTTAACCGCAATTGAAAATAGGGCCAAATGCACCGCGGTTCATTTTCAGACCCAGCCTGCCCGATTGGCGATCGACGGTCAGGTGGTATGGAAAGGAAAAGTTGAGGTGTTCAGCTCAAGGACCATCCTCAGGCGAAATTAGCCTTCGGTTGGGGTTTTCAAAATGAACAAAAGAAAATCGAGTATGTGACGGTTATTGGCATCCCTCCATTGGATAATGCTCTGTCCGCCGTGAAAGCGTTTGTTGCTTCGCGGAAATCATAAGGTGGCTTTGAAAACCGGGGATACCGTTTAGTGGTAAAAAAATCCATGAATGTATCATCTATTCGTCACCGAAACAACCCACCGTTTGGCGCGGAGGGCCCTGTTCGCTTTCCTGATGACTTTTCTTATCGCACGGGTGGATGTTTTCCTGATCATGTCGCACCAGATTCCAAATATGTATTTCTTTCTTCGAGGCACTCATGTCCATCACTTGAATTATGGAATTTTTCTTCTCTCCGCTGTGGGAGGGTACAGCGTGTTTCGAAGGCCAACCGGACACGCTGCGGAAATCACCGCGCTTCTTTACGGGTTCGCCATGGCTCTGACTTTTGATGAGTTTGGGATGTGGCTTCATCTGGGGGGCAGCTATTGGCAAAGAGTGAGCTTGGACGCGGTCATCGTGGTGGCGGCCCTCATTGGATTGGTAGCTTACGCAAGGTCTATTAAGCGTTTTGAATCACGGCACCTCTGGTCTTTTATGGCCTTGGCATTTGGGCTGATCGTTTTTGGATTTGTTTTGTTTAATGCCGGAAGTCATTTGGGCGATTTGGTGGGACCGAAGCTCGAGGAACTGGAAGCGTCTTCATCGCCTTGATTTGTTGGAATTGATTCGGGGAGTTATACCAATTCGGCCTCACAGAAGCTCCGGTAGTCTTCCTCAACCTGGTCGGCATATGCTAAAGAAAGGTCGGCAATCAATCGCCGGAATTCCTTTTTATCCCTTTTGATGCATTCGAACGCGTTCTTGGCGAAACCGCCCTTGGTGCGGCAATGAGCCCGGGCCAGGATTCCTCCCAATTGGTAGGCGCTGTTTTCATCCAACATGTCGTGGGGCAGGACCCCGGTGTAAGGCGACAATTCGCCGACGGTATAATCATCCCCCTTCCATTCCAATCGTCCCAGCCAGGGATCGGGTTGACGGCTTAAGGATTGGCAGGCTAGTTCCACCCGGAGGGCATGGTTATTCCCGCAAAGCCTGCGGGTTTTTCGCAGGGACTTCCGGGACAAATAATTCCAGGCACCGGGTTCCACCTGTTGCTTGATTTGTAATATCCGATAAGGGTTCTGAGCCTCTTCTCGCACTCGTACCAATGCGTAATAATGTTTCTGTCCCTCCGAACCGGGTTCGGAGTTCAATCGCTGGGCAAGGCATTCGATTTCGAAAACCCGTGGTTTCTCCACCGGCCAGGGTTTGAGGCGCAGGGCATAATCCTTCAAGGTTTTTTCCAATTTTCGGGTGGCTTCTTTGGAGACAATTTCCAAGTCGGGATTCCCTTTGGTTTTAAAAGCCAGTCCGCCCTTCCCGGGTTTGGTCCAGTTCTCCAGCAAATTGGGAAAGCCATAATGTTTGCGGACATGAATCAAATAATGGCGCAGGGATTGGGCGGATTGTTCTTCGTCCCAGGGGGCTTGGCTAAGGGATTTATACCAGCGACAGCTTTTGATTTCCCGCCAATAACCCCGGGCGCATTCCACCAACATTCTGCGGATGGCCTTGGGATTTTTTTTATTTTTCCGACTTAAAAGTACCAGGCTCACGCCCAAACGCCATAGGTCGAACTGGTAATCCGCCACGATGGATTGGTCGAAGCTGTTAAGGTCGTAAACCAACCTGCCGGTGGCGTCGGTGAAACTCCCGAAATTGTCCCATTGAAGGTCGCCGTTGATCCATGTGCGGGTGGCCTTGTCCCCGCCAAAAGCTTCGGACCAATCACTTTTCCCGAAGTCCGCCCAAAAAAGATGGTTCGTGCGCGGAAGAAAGCCCAGGGGGACTGGACCATGAGGGAAAATTTCATTTCCCGGGTGCGGGGTTCTAGGCCGCGGTTGAATCGGCGGATATGATCCTTCACCCACGAGGGGCGGGGATGGGGCGGGATCGGAGTGCCATCGGTGTTGAAAGTGAAGGAATCCACGGATCTATTGTACAACAACCTAAGCCAATGACCCTTCGGGCCAATGCAAAAGAATTGTTAAAACTTAATGGGGGAGTGCGGGAAGCGGAAAATCGGCCTGAAGGATGTCCGATGAGTTGGATTGGCTGAAAGAAAGGGTGGCCTTGTCCGGAGAACACTTAATGTCCGAAATGATCGAACCGTCGCGGTAATGGTAAGAAGACAAATCGATGGGTTCGGCTGCCAGGTTGAAATCATCCCCGTTCAACTCCAAGCGGGTCAAATAGTCCTTTTGAACCGTTTTGCCTTGAGCGTCCTGGGTGCCATCGCTCGCGGAGGCGACAAAAATGGCGGTTGAGGAATCCCCCGACCACCCGATGGGATTGTTCAGGACAATCCCCCGGGCCATGGCGGGCTGGGCTTTTTGAAAAAGATTAATCGTGAATTTATTGGAATAAAGCCAGCCCATCTTGGCGGATCCATCAAGCTGGATTAGACCGATGGAATCGGCCTGGTCTATCCCGTCAAAAACGGCCAAGAGATATTGGTTGCCTGGAGAAAAGGAAAATGTTTTCAAAGGTTGAAATTGCTTGGAATCGGAAGGTGAAGAGAGGTTCAATTGGATGAAGGTGTAACGGGGGCCCCCATCGGAAATTTTGGGTGTGACCCGGCAAAGAAGATTTAAAAAGTCCCCCGACAAGGCATAATCGTTGATGGCATAAACGTTTAATGGATAAACCATACCCGTTGAACGAAATTTATCCTGGATGGTAACGGTGATCGTAGGACCCATTTGCGGCACGACTTGGTCATCGATGCCCGGAAGAGTTTCCGAAAGTGTGATTTTATAATCCAGGTTTTCGACCGTTGCGGGCACCGCCCAAAGCGGGGTACAACACCCGGCGACCGCCAGAAAAAAGAATATCTTAGAAAAATTCATCCGTTCTCCAATTTAATATGAGAATTAGACGTCAAAAAGGGACGGTTTGTTCTCAGGTTGAGACATACTTTATTTCTGTGAATGGGAAATGCCCCAAAGTCAGAAAATGAAATCTAATCGCTTGGAAATAAACCTTTTAACATGTTCGGTAAATGTTAAACCTTCCTCATTTTTTACTTCTTCTCCAGCTTTCCCGAAATCCCTTTTTTGGAGCCTTGGGATAAATTAAGTTGCTTTAACCTGAAAGACCCTGGATTATTATGGCTTATTCATGCATCTTATAGGCACCCCAACTCGTTGATTCTATGTTTTGAAGATATGAAACCGGAAGGCTTTTTAGATGGCGTCTCAAAATTTGAGGACCCTCGTTGAAATGGACCGTAAAAAGCTCGCTTTTGAGAGTTCCATCAACGAGTCGCAAAAGCAACTCATTTCAACCGTCCAAAGGGACGGTGTGCTGGTTTTTGAGAGGAAAAAAACCATCACCAAGGAACTGGTTTCGGGTTCCCAGGGTGATGCGGAAAAACTCCTTTCCCAGACCCATCAAGTCCTTATCTCTGAAATGGAATTCATTTTCACGACGGCCCAGAAAATTCTGGAGAAGCCATCTTCCCATATGTGTTTCGCCATGGGGGTCATTCTACTGACCCGGGGATTTTACGACGACGCTCTCCAGCAGTTCCAGAAATCCGTGGATTTGGATCCGGGGCATATCCAAGCCATCAAGCATTATGGCATCACCCTCACCCTCAAAGGCGACTATGATAATGCGATTCATGTTTTCAGTCACATCCTGGAGCTGGGTTCGGTTTATGCGGATATTTACTATTACCTGGGTAACGTTTATTTGTACCAAAGGCAGTTTGAAAAAGCGAAAAAACAGTATGAGCAGGCGGTCAAGATCAATCCCAATTACGCCGATGCCCATTTAAAACTGGCCACCTGCGCGGTCGCCGTGATTGCCGGGGAAAATAGCAGCTTGGTAGAGGCGGCGGTCCAAGGATACGTTGAAGAAGCCCAGCGGGAAACCCAGTTGGCCTTGGATTGCAATTCCAAGATCATGAGCGGCTCGTTACTGACCGGTACGGCAAACCTGAAATCGGGGAAATACCCCATCGCCTTCAAAAACTATTTGGAAGCCAGGCCCAAATATATCCCGAAGACTGGTTCGGAAGTTGTTTATTTTTACACCTTGAAACTTCTCTACGGGGATAGAGGAGTCAGCGCTCAAGAAACCGAGGAATATGTCCGCCAGCTGGAACAACTGGTGGAAACCAATCCCCAATATGTTGATCTGCGTCTTCATTATGGTATGGGGACTCTCATGAAATCCAATTTTCTCATCCATCGCTCGTTGAAAGAGATGAACAAGGCCATTGAGGTCAATCCCAATTTTCAACAAGCCCGCAGCACGGCGGACACCTTGACGGAAATCTATAAAAAAATGCTTCAGGCTGTCAAAAGTGTCTACCATTCCGGGGGCAGTTAATCCCTAACCTTGTTGAAAAAGCAACTCATTACGATAAAGGCGCGTTATGGCGACTCATTTTTCTGTAAAAAAACGGGCCGAGACCGATTCCATTAATTTTGTTTTTTTCTTCGCCATGATTGTTTTATCCGCTGGATCGGGTTGGATGGTCTGGATTTATACCCAGCGCGTGGATCTGGCCCTTTACACAGGTTGGGCTTTCGCGCTGATTTTGGGCGTTTGGTGGTTTTTGCTCCAATGGCAGACTTCCGTCACATGGATGTGCAACTATCAATTGACCTTGGCCAAATTGAACCTGCTTCCAAAGGATTATGCCTATTGGGACGACGCCTCGCCTTTGAAAATCAAGCCTCGTATTGATGCCGCTGTTAAGGCGGCCATGGAGACGGTGTTAAGTAAGGAAAAGGAAATCATCTCAAGCCGCCATACTTTGGAGAAATACCTGGGCTCGGAGGCTTCCCGGCAGGCAAAAGGAAGCAACGTTGCCTTGGGCGGGCAATTGCAGAAAATGTTCATCCTTTTTTCCGATATCAGGGGTTTCACCCAGATGTCGGAGCAACTGACACCCCAGGAAACCATGCGGGTTTTAAACCAAATTTACACTTCCCTCGGCATAGCTATAGAGGTTCAGGGGGGTGAGATCAACAAGTTCATCGGTGACGCCATACTGGCCTACTTCAGGCGGTCGGTGGAAAACGAGAAAGCCGACGCCCAAAAAGTCATTCGCGCGGCGATCGATATGCAAGCCAAGTTCGGACAAGCCGCAAAGGCTAGCAGCGAATTAAACTCCAAATCCATTTCGATCGGGTTGGGCATTGGTATTGTGGCGGGAGAAGCCCTCATGGGCAATCTGGGTTCCCGCAACCGCATGGAATTCACCCTTATTGGAGACGCCGTCAACTTGGCCTCCCGGTTGTGCAGTATCGCTCCCGAATGGGAAATTCTGGTCAATGAGGAATTGGCCATGATGGTCTCCGACCAATTTCACATCGAATCCCGCATGCCAGTTCAGTTGAAGGGTAAGACGGATAAAGTGACCCCCTATAGCATTATGGGCGATATGAGCCATCGCAATTCCATTCACGCTTCTTAAAAATAATTTTTTTTAAGCCCTAAAGCGGATTCTCGGGCCACTTATGGCGGGGATATTTGCGGCTAAGTTCTTTTCGGATTTGGGGATAATGATTCTTCCAGAACCCCGCTAGGTCGCTGGTGACTTGAACCGGTCTTCGAGCGGGGGAAAGAAGATGTAAAACCACCGGCACCTCGCCTCCGGCTACGGTGGGGCCATGTTTTAAACCAAAAAAATCCTGGATGCGCGACTCGCCCCAGGGTGCCTTCCCCTCCTCGTAATGGACAATCATCCGGCGATTCAAGGACAAGGAAACAGAACTGGGCGCCAATTTTTCAAGCAAAACTTGGTCCTTTGAAGGAAGATTGGCTTTTAAGGCGGCGACGTAACCGGAGGTTTTTAAGTCTTCAAAACCGCGACAACCCAGGCAGAGTTTTTGGAGTGTTTCTTCCATTAACTTTTGTGAAAATTCATGGAACCCTTTGGCACGCCCCCCGACAAATTTTATCCGATTGAGAAAGGCCGCCAATTCTTCGGGGTCGCAATAGGCGGAAGGGCCGGCGGCCAGGGCTTCCTTGAAAAGAATGTCCTGAGCTTCCAAACCGAAGTCCCTGGGGGAAAGCGGTTTTTCGTCCAGGACCAATTGGCCGTATTTAAAGCGCTTGAAACCTTCCAATCGTTTAGCTTTTCCGTTCCATTCACAAGTTTGTTCGTCTACCAGATCATCAGGGAAAAAGTCCAACAACCAATCGACCTCAATCGGACACAGTGACCTGGCCTTGACCTGACCTACGGATCCTTGGGCGGCTTCCTGCGCTTCCACTACGACGAAAAACTCATGTTCGCGAGTGAGTGCGCCGTCTTGGGCGAAAGCCATTCCACCGGAGGAGAGCAGGAGTTCCCGGACTTTGCCGGATCGGTTGCGGGTTTGGGAGGAATCGGCAGGGCGTACCCGGGCCACCCGGTCGGGAAAGGCGGCCAAGAGCCCTTGGGCCAATAATTGGGAGCCTTCCAGTTTTGTTTTTGCCACGGTGGAACCCAGATAAAGGTGTCCGGCCAACTGTTCCTCGAGTTTTTTGGCTTCAAAACCGGGGTTAAATTTACCAAGTTCCTCCAGGATATCCTCGGAACCGGGTCTTTCCTCGCTGATCAAGGCCGCCAAACGGCAGGCTTGTCGTAAAGCCGAAGAATTCCCGGACGCCAGTTCCTCCACCTTTAACAAAAACTTGCTTAAACGCGGCGGCAAAGGGAAGGGGGCCATACGGCGTCCCGTTTCAGTCAGATCTCCCTCGGGAGTTTGGGCGCCAAGGCGGACCAATAAATGGTGGGCCGCCTCAAGGGCCAGGGGCGATGGCCTCAGGAACCAGGGGAAGGTATCCATGTCCTTTACGGCAAGGAACAATAAATCCAAAAGGCTTTTGGAAAGATCACTTCGCAAAAGTTCGGGTAAATCAAAAGCAGCCCGGTGGTCGAAATCGTACTTCGTGAAGAGGCGCAGGCAGAAGCCTTCCTTCAGACGCCCGGCGCGTCCGGTTCGCTGGGTCGCCGAGGACTGGCTGGCGGGGACCGTGACAAGACTTTGCAGGCCCGACCAGGCGGAGACTCGTGATTGGCGGGTCAGTCCAGAATCAATGACCGTTGTTACGCCCGGAACAGTCAGGGAGGTTTCCGCCAGATTGGTGCTCAAGATGACCTTGTTTCCCCCAGAGGGGTTGAGCACGGCCTGTTGTTCTTGAATGGAAAGATCCCCGTAGAGGGCGTGCACTTCCATCGATTCTTTTTCAAGGGCCGATTGGCAACGTTTGATTTCAGCTAAGCCCGGCAGGAAAACCAGGGTGGTTCCTTGGAGGCCCTTGGCCTCTACCTGACGCAGCGCGGATTTGACTTTGAGACTCAAATCGGGCTGTTGGGGAAAAGGGTGGTATTCGACGGCGACCGGAAAAACCCGGCCTGAACTTTTAAACACGGGGCAATTCGAAAGGTAGGACGAAAGGGGTACGGCGTCCAGTGTGGCGCTCATGACCAAGAGTCGAAGGTCGGGCCGAGAGCTCAATTGAAGACGCCGGAGCCAAGCCAGTCCCAGTTCCAAGGCCAGGCTTCGTTCGTGGAATTCATCCAAGATCACCGCCGCCACATTGGTCAGGGTGGGATCGGATTGGGACAGGGGAAGAAGCATTCCGTCCGTCATGAACCGCAGACGGGTTTGCGGACCTAATTTTTTCTCAAAACGAAACTGGTAACCCACGCTTCGGCCCGGTTCCTCGCCCAACTCCTCAGCAACTCGAAGGGCCGCATATTTGGCGGCCAAGCGCCGGGGTTGAAGAACCCAGATTTCTTTATTTTTAGCGAAGGCGGCTGAAAGAAGGAAAGGGGGAATCCGTGTGGTTTTGCCCGCGCCTGGCTCGGCGGTCACGACGGCGGCATTGTGTTTTTCCAGCGCCGCCATGATATCGGGGATGAGGGGGTCAATGGGCAGGGCGGCGTTTGTCTTCATGAACATGGAATATAGATCAGTCTGGAGGCTTAAAAAAAGTTTTTTGCGGTTTCAAAACCAACTAATCTGGAACGTTAAAGTAAACGGTGTAGTCGGTTTCCTAAAAAAAAGGCTTTCAGACCACAAAAATCGCCAAAAGGTGGTATTTTTTAACCGTCATTCCAATCCTTTGGGACCATTCAAAGGTTTTGGAAGCTTTTTCGGTGTTGAAGCACCGGATTACCATAGGGGCATCTTTGCGACCTTTTCTTTTAACCGAACCTACCTTAAAAATGTGGAAGGTCGCTGTGCGGTTAATTACTTTTGGCCTTATCCTTCTTTCAGGTTCCGCGGTTTTCGCCCAAACTTCCTTGACGACCTACCACAATGACCAAGCCCGGGACGGATGGAACCAGGACGAAACCATTCTTACCACGACCAACGTCAACAGTACCAATTTTGGAAAACTTTTTTCAGATGCCGTGGACGGCCAAGTCTACGCCCAACCGCTCTACATGCCCAAGGTCAGCATTGGCGGTGGAACCCACAATGTGATTTACATAGTTACGGAAAATGACAGCGCCTATGCCTTTGATGCCGATACGGCGGGAGTGACCTATTGGCAGGACAGTTTCCTGAATGCCGCCACAGGGATTACCACCGTTCCCATCGCCGATGTCGGTAACTGCACCCAAATCTCCCCCGTGATCGGCATCACGGATACGCCGGTCATTGACCCGACCACCAATACCATCTACTTCGTGGCGATGACCATGCAAATTTCGGCCGGAGTTACCACTTACACTCAAACCCTGCATGCGCTGGACATCACGACCGGGGATGAAAAGTTTAGCGGCCCCCAAACCATCGGGGCGACATTCCCAGGCACGAATGGCGCCGGCGCTTCGGCGGTCACTTTTGTTCCTCAGGCTTACAAGGAAAGGTGCGCCTTGGCACTGGTCAATGGGGTGGTTTACACCAGTTGGACCGGACATTGCGACAACGACGGGATTGCCGGAAATTATCACGGCTGGGTCATCGGCTATAGCGCTTCCAACATCACCCAGCAGGTTTCCGTTTTCAATGCATCCCCCAATGGAAGCGAATCCTCCTTTTGGGAATCGGGGGACGGCCCATCGGTGGACTCGGCGGGGAACCTTTACTACCTATCCGCGAACGGTATATTCGACCAAACGGCACCGGTCTCGGATTACGGACAATGCTTCCTGAAATTGAACACTGCCGGCAATGCGGTGACCGTATTGGATTATTTCTCCCCTTATAACGAATCAACCCTTAGCGGCGCGGACAATGACATCGGTTCGGCGGGGCAAGTACTTTTGCCTTCATCTTGGGGAACCACGGCCCATCCCAGCCTCATCATTGGAGCGGACAAACCGGCCGATCTTTATGTGGTTGACGCCGACACGGGCAGTATGGGTAAGTTCAGCGCTACAACCAATAATGTCCCCCAAACCGTGGCAGCCATCGGGGGAAAGGGTTATACAACCGCGGCGATTTACAGCAACGGAGTGACCAACTTTGTTTACTGGGGTATGTCGGGCGTGGCCTTGAAAGCCTTTGTCTTCGCCAACGGTCAATATGTGACGACTCCTTCCTCATCGACTACGGCCATTTTCGGCGGGACTTATTCTGGAGGTTGTGTCCCGAGCGTTTCTTCTAATGGAACCACTAACGGTATCGTCTGGGCTCTAGCCCCTGGAACACCGGTCACCCTTATTGCCTATAACGCAACTAACTTGGCCACTCCTCTTTATTACAGCGAACAAAACGACGCTCGAGATTCGGCCGTGGCCGCCAGTGTCAAATTTGCGCCCCCCAGCGTGGTGAATGGCAAGGTTTACGTACCGACTTCCTCCAGCCTGGTGGTTTATGGGCTTTTGACAACCCCCACCCCCACTTCCACCGGCAGTCCGGTTGCGACGGCAACTCCTACTTCAACGCCCACCTCCACGCCCACCCTAACTGCAACGTCAACCACCACTTCCACGCACACCCTAACGGCGACCTCAACCGCCACTTCCACAACAACCTCAACCCCTACTTCCACGGCTTCCAAGACGCCAACTGCGACTTCCAGTATGACGACTAGCTCTACCCCGACTTTAACGGCTTCCAATACCCCCGTTGCCACTTCAACCAATAGCCAAACGCAAACAGCCACTTTGACCGCAACGGGTTCACCCTCCTTGACTCCAACTCCCACGGCTTCTAAGACGACCTCCTCGACACCCACTTCGAGCCTGACATCCACTTCCACGTCCTCGGCCACCCAAACTCCAACCGCTACCATCACCATGACCGCCACTTTGACCCAAAGCTCGACTCCTTCTTTCACTGGAACCCTGACCCCCGTGCCTACCTCGACTATGACCTTTACCCCAACCAGCACCGATACGGCCTCCATTACCCCAACCTTCAGCTCTACCCCCTCCTTGACCACGACTCCTTCGGTTACTAAAACAGGAACGTTAACTCCCACCTTTTCCACAACCTCCACAGCGAGTGGCACGCCTACCTCTTCCTTAACATTTACTCAAACCTCGACCATTACCCTCACGAATAGTCCCACCTTCACCCAGACCGCGTCCCCCAGTTCCAGCGCGACTTCCTCCAGCACTAAAACCTCTACTCCAACACCAAGCAATTCGATAACTTCTACGGCCTCTCTTACCGCAACCAGGACCGCGTCCCAAACTCCTACTGCTTCCATTACCTCGACTCTAACTTCCACCTTAACCGCTACCGCCCCACCCACCTCCATCTTGACGGCCACTCTCACACCTACAAACTCTGCTACCATTTCACCGACCTACTCATTCACCCCCAATCCCACTTCAACCCTTTCCTCAACCCCTGTTTATACTTCGAGTCCAACGATTCCACCCACCATGACCCCTGGCGCAACCTCCACGCCGATTTTTTATCCTAATCCGGTTCCCATTGGGGCGCCGGTTACCCTCTTGTTGAATCTTTCCTCATCCGGCAACGTGCGCATCCAGATTTTCACGGTGGCTTTCCGCGAAGTGCAGGATGAAACCATTCCTGATGTACCCGCCGGAACCGCGAGGTTACCGGTTTCGTTGGTGGACCGTGAAGGGAAACCGCTTGCCAACGGCCTTTATTACGTGGTGGTCACGGCGAACGGAAAACGATGGGTTTTGAAGCTTTTGATCCTGGGATAGGCCGCTTGGCTTGTTTTGGGAGGTAGGCTGTGGCAAAATCCTTTTGGGTTTTGCAATAAAAACTGGAGGTAGCTGATGGAAAATCTTTGGATAAAGCCAATCATCGAAGAAGTGAGCGTGAATTCGGAATGCACCGCTTATTCGGGTATTGACGACAGCGTTATTTAAATAAATCCGGCCATAAACCGGTTTTGCGAATTCGATTGCTCGGAACCGCCGCTGGCGGCGGTTTCCCCCAGTGGAACTGTAATTGCATCCTCTGCCTGGAAGCCCGGCAGGGCCGTCCGGGTGTAATGGCGCGAAGCCAATCCTCGGCCACGGTCAGTGCTGATGGGAAATCCTGGTTTTTGCTGAATGCCTCGCCCGATATTCGCCATCAGATCGAGTCTTTCCCCCCCTTGTTGCCGCAACCGGAACGTATTCGCGGGACCTCCATCGAGGGGGTTCTCATCACCAATGCGGACTTGGACCACGTGCTTGGCATCTTCATCCTTCGGGAGGGAGGCGTTCTTCCCCTCCACGCTCCCGTCGCGGTCCGAAAGGCCCTGGATGAGGGTTTGAGAATCTCTGAAGTCCTGAAAGCTTATGGCGGGGTGTCCTGGCATGTGCCCCCTTCCAGCCTTAAACCCCTCTTAAAAAGCGATGGTTCGGAAAGCGGACTTCTTTATGAGGCGTTTGAAGTCCCGGGCAAACTTCCACGATATGCGGGTTCAACCGCTTTGAAGGGAAGCGCCGTGGGCTATCGGTTAGTGGATCCCGCCACTCAAGGGCGCCTGGTTTTCCTGCCCGATACCGCCGGTCTTTCCCCAATGGTCCAGGAAAAACTTAAGGATTGCGATGCCCTTCTTTTGGACGGCACCTTTTGGGACGAGGAGGAAATGACTAAGACCGGCACAGGTAAGTTGACGGCCTCACAAATGGCCCACTTGCCCTTAGGTGGGTCCCAAGGCAGCTTGGAAATCCTTCGAAAATTTCCCATCCGGCGTAAAATCTATATGCACATCAACAATACAAACCCCATTTTAAAAGAGTCGACACCCCAGCACCAGGAAGTAATCCAGGCAGGCGTGGAGGTTGGCTTGGACGGAATGGAATTTGAGATTTAAAAGGCGCTGAAAAAATATTTCAGTAAAATTTGAGGAGTTTTGATGGAGAACCTTTTAGACAGGCCTTCCTTTCTCGAACGGCTGCGAGCCATCGGGATGTCCAGTTATCACGACAAACATCCATTCCATCGTCACATGAATGATGGGAAGCTCAACCCCGACCAGGTACGGGGCTGGGTGGCCAACCGCTTTTATTACCAGCGAAATATTCCCATAAAGGACGCTGCCATTATTTCCAACTGTCCCATTCGGGAAGTCCGCCGTATTTGGCTTCACCGGATTAGCGATCATGACGGCTTGAAAGAGGGTGAAGGCGGAATTGAGAACTGGCTCCGGCTGGGGGAAGCCACAGGACTTACTCGGGATGAGCTATTATCAGGGCAGAGGCTTCTTCCCAAGGCCAAGGCGGCAGTGGACTCGTATGTTCACTTTGCCCGCACCAAACCTTGGCCCATAGCGGTGGCTTCCTCACTGACCGAACTTTTTGCGCCCGACCTGATGAAAGAAAGAATACTAGCCTTCGAGAAGTACTACACCTGGGTGAAGCCTTGGGGTTTGGATTATTTTCGTTCCCGCGTGACCCAAGCACGGTTGGATTCGGACCAGGGTTTGGAACTGGCTTTTACCTATTGCGATACCCGTGAGCTCCAAGAGGAAGCCGTGAAGGCGCTTTCTTTTAAGTGCGGGCTTTTGTGGGATCTTTTGGACGCTATGGCCGCAGCCTATGGCGGAGCGGAAGGCTGAAACATGGAAGATCATCTAGCTCCCCGACTGGCGGCCAGGGCAAAACTTCAGAAGGATCCTGCCACGGGTCTTCAGGTGCTTTTGTTTCCTGAGGGGCTTTTAAACCTCAATGAAAGCGCCGCGGCGATCCTGGGTTTTTGCGACGGGGACCGGAGCCTGTCTCAACTTTTGGGAAAAATGTCCGTTTTCTTTAAAACCCCCGTCTCCCAATTGGAAGGGGATGTCCGGGAATTTACTCCAAAGGCTTGAATCCAAGGGTTTGATCGAATGGGCGGAGCCCTTCCACCCAATCCACAAAAGTTGAACAGATCTCTATCGGCGAACCCCTAGGGCTGGAAAACCATCTGGAATTTCGTCCCTTGGGGCTTTTAGCCGAACTCACCTACCGCTGCCCCTCTGCATTGCCCCTATTGTTCCAATCCGCTTGAGAAGGGAGCCGGAAAGGGCGGCGATTTAACGGGGGAAAAGTGGAAAGAGGTTATGAACCAAGCCCGGGATTTAGGGGTCTTGCACGTTTTTTTTTCGGGTGGAGAACCGCTCCAGCGCCATGACCTAGAAGAACTGGTTGTTCATGCCCATGGTTTGGGCCTTTATACCAACCTCATCACCAGCGGCATGGGCTTATCAGAGACCAGGGCCAAGTCCCTTAGAAATGCCGGTTTGGACAGCGTTCAACTCAGTTTCCAGGCCGATGAGGAATCCCTGGCCGATGAGATCGCCGGGACCCACGCCCATTCGAAAAACTGGAAGCCGCCCAGACTGGTCCGTTCACTGGGGTTGCCACTCACGGTCAATATCGTCCTCCATCGGGCCAATATTGACCGACTGGAGGCCCTCATCGACCTGGCGGAACAAATGGGCGCCCACCGGCTAGAAGTGGCCAACACCCAGTATTACGGCTGGGCCTTCCGCAACCGGTCGAAGCTTTTGCCTACCCGGAAACAGGTCCTCGCCTCCTCGCTTGTGGCTGAAAAGGCCCGAGCGCGGTTGAAGGGGAAAATGGAAGTCCTTTATGTGATCCCCGATTATTTTTACGACCGGCCCAAACCCTGCATGAACGGTTGGGGCCGGCGATATATCACGGTAAATCCCTGGGGAGAGGTATTGCCCTGCCCCACGGCCTATTCCATCGGATCTTTGAAATTGGAAAACGTGGGAGAAAAATCCCTTTCCTGGATTTGGAAGGATTCCGAATCCTTTAACCGCTTTCGAGGCACCCAATGGATGCCCGAACCTTGCGCCTCCTGCGATCTCAAGGAAGTGGATTTTGGCGGATGCCGCTGCCAGGCGGCCTTGCTCACCGGAAATCCAACCGTAACGGATCCCGCTTGCGGCCTCTCGCCCTATAGGCCCCGCTTGGAGGAAGCTTTGGCAGAGGTTTCGCTTTCAACCACATCCTGGGATTACCGCCAAAATCCCTAGAAGTTCATCTCAAAACTAAATTCAAAGTTCTTTGGATACAATATTCTTGAAGATTGAAGAAATAGCTTATTCTTTTCCGGAAACCCTGACAAAATAGGTTTTCAAAAACTTTTTCGCCCTCCGTATGGGTTTTAGGGGAAATCTTTATGTTGAATCCGCTTCAAATTCAAGTGGCTTCTTCCATGGTGCGGGAGTTGCGCGTATCCCTCTCCAATTTTTTCCTTTACGCTTCCGAAAACAATATGGCGCTTCTTTCCATCCAAAGATTTTTGACCGCCCTGGATGGACTTTTCCAGGAAATGCCTTCCGTCATGCTGGGGGAATCGGAAGGTCGGCTGGTGGTGGAAGGGACTCCCTTAGACGAGCATACGACGGGGTCCACCAACATGATCAAGGACCTTTTCCTCACTCATAAGATTCACAGCCTGACCTTGTTGAAAGGGCTTGCCGCGGAGGAGGTGAAGACTCTTTTTTCGCTTTTGAAACCCAAAGGTCTGCCGACTGGAGTCTCGTTTTCCCAAGCGTTGGTCCAGCATTCACTGGAACATATCCGGGCGAATGAAAAGGTCTTTGTGGCGGTGGGGGAAGGGGAAGATGGTAGTTCCCGCTGGAACTGTTGGGGGACCGGGCGGTGAACAAAATCTGCAGGAGGCCCTCGAAGCGCTCCAATATTTTCTTCAGATATTCGCGAAGGTTAGGCCCGATAGTAATAAACATGAATTGGCCCGGAAGCTTATGGACAATATGGGAAATTGGTTGAATACGGAGGGTGATGAAACGAATCCCCAACACCCCAAGGCTCCACCGGCAACGGCCCAAGCCTGGACCGAGGTATTTGGCGGGTTCATGGCCCTTAAAAATAATCTCGTCGCGGCACCTGTTAAGGATGTCCAAATCAGTATGGAGGAATTACTCAAGAAATTAGTTTTTTTGGGCGAGACCCAGGGAATCCAGGTTCCCGGGGCCAGCGATTCTCTTCCGCAAGCCCCGCCCCCCAGCTATATTCCAGACCAGGCCTCCCTTTTTGAAGCCGACCCAGTTCTCACGGCGATTGACGAGCAACGTTGGGAAGTTTTTTGGGATCCCAACTTTGAAGAAAAAGTAAACCAACATATTTCCGGCCTTCAAGAACCGGAAAAACTGGAGATTTTCGAGACCTTTTGGAACGCTTTGTGGGAAAAGATAAATTCGGGTGACGAAAAAACCCAAGCCCTTTGTCTGAGGCATTTGAATCGGTTGCAATGGAACGGGATACCCCGGATTCTTCAAAAAGATGGCCTTCGAAATTTGAGGAAATTTCTTTCGGAAACTCATCGATCGGCGGTTTATCCCATAGCCCTAACCCTGGTTCAGGATTGGATTCCCTCGGAATTGGCCCATCCCGATTGGGAAGAAATATTGGAGATGACACGGTTGTTGAAAACGGCTGCCGAGAAAAAGCCCCCGGCTTTTGAAAAGCAAAACGAGGCCGCCAAAGTGGCATTGGAAACCATGTTTTGCGAACCCATACTGGACTCGCTCATGAAAAGGTACCAGGCGGAGACCCGCGATGGCGAAGAAATTTTGAAACTTTTCACGATATTGGGTAACCGGGCGACCCCTTTTCTGTTCCGAAAGATCGAGGACGAATCTCTGGAAAGCGCCGATTGGAAAAAAGCGGTGGATTTTTTATACGCCTTGCAGGTTGGGGGAGCCCATGTTTTTGAATTTTGGCTGGAATGGCCGGAAAAAAGGGGGCAACTGGAAAAGTTCCTGGAAATATTCAAAGTGAAGCCCCTCACGGGGGAAATGGCCGATTATTTCGAGCGGCATTGGACCTCTTTTGGACCGGCCGCCCAATTGAAAATTTTGGAAATCGTGGAACAGTGGAAAAGATCCGATTTTAGGGGCCTCCTCCTCGAACTTTTAAAGAAGCCGGAAAATCCATTGGCACTGCAAGCGCTCCAGGTGATTTCAAAAGTTGGACTAGAAGGGGATGGACAATTGATAGGCGAGGCCGTCAAACAAAACTCTGCCCGCGCAAAGGATCGTGAGTTATTTTGGGTAAAAGCCTGCCAGGTCATGGGGGAATTGGAAGATCCTTCTGGCGTGGGGTTCCTCATGGAATGGGCCGACAAGTACAAGATGATGGAAGGCAAGAAAAACAGGAGTCTGGAGGTCCGACGGGCGGCGCTGGAGGCTCTGGGCCATTTTCATACGCCGTCGGTGATCGCTTTTTTAACCGGTTTGCAGAAAGACTCGGAAAAGGAACTCCGGCCCACCCTGGACGAATCCCTCAGGGCCGCCGGGCAAAAATGAGCCGGGTGGCGTCGACAAAGGAAGAAAGGAAAAAGCTTCGTTTCTTAAGTGGCCTTTCCTGGAAAAACACTTGAATGAAAGCAGCGTCCCTTTTTTTCAGGGTTATTTACCTTGGGAGGGTGAATTAATTTCGCTTACCGGCTTGTTGACGGAGCTTCTCGGAAAGAACGTATTTCATTAAACGGTCCATGTCTTCCCGGTTCAGGGCGAGGATTTTGACGCCTGCGCTATACATGGTTTTTCCCATCTCGAAAAAAGAACCGGCGCGCATGACTTCGGTCAGGAAAGTGACCGGGACATTGTATTGGGGAAGGACTATGGACATTTCAACATGTTGGCCTTGGATAAAAGGTTTTTCACCATTGATAGAAAGGCCGCCTTCGGAAATATCACGGGTGACGGCGTGGTAGACCTGAAATCTCTGGGATAAATTGGGAAGATGTTCGGCCTTGGTTTGATTGTAGCGGGGTTGCTCAAGAGTCCCTGCTTTTTCGCTATCCTCTAAAATCCGGTAGGAGATTTTTAAGGTGGTCGCCACGCGTTCGTGGCGGCGCTGTTCCATCCACCCTTTTTGAATCGTCATTCCTTACCGCCTTTTCGCCTGTTACCTTGTGGCACAACTTGCTCCAAGTGTACCCTGATCGCCACCGCCAGGCAAAGGCCTTAAATTGTTTAGATTAAGGGGTTTTGGCTTGCCTTCCGATTGGGCTTTGATCAGACTATTTACTATGAAGAACCTAGGGATAAACCAACGGCATGAATAATCCACGAACTTATGGCAATCCGCCTTATAGGGTTGCGCTTTTGCATGGGGGGCCCGGCGTCAGCGGCGAAATGGCTCCGGTCGCCGCTGAATTATCGGCTCAACGAGGAATTTTGGAGCCGCTTCAGACCGTGGATTCCCTGGATGGCCAGGTTGAGGAACTGCGTTTAATTCTGAATAGACATGGGGACGACCCCTTTACACTGGTGGGCTATTCTTGGGGAGCCTGGCTGGCTTTCCTTTTGGCCGCCCGCTATCCAGTCTTGGTCAAAAAAATCATTTTGGTTTCAAGCGGTCCGTTTGAGGAAAAGTACGCGGCGGAAGTCCGCCGGAACCGCGTCAATCGCTTGAATTGGGAGGAACAAAGGGAAGTCCAGATCCTTGAAAAAAAACTGGAAGATCCCAAGGCCTTTGCCCGGTTCGGTGAAATCATGGCCGGGACCGATTATTACGATCCTTTGCCGATCAAAATTGAGGGTGTGGAGTTGCGCCCGGATATTTACCAAGGTGTTTGGCCGGAAGCCAAGAAACTTCGAAAAAGCGGGAAACTTCTAAAGGCGGCCGAGCAGATTCAATGTCCCGTTCTCGCGGTTCACGGCGACCATGATCCCCACCCGGCGGAAGGAGTCCAGAAACCATTGTCCCAAGCGCTCAAAAACTTCAGGTTCATCCTACTGGAAAAATGCGGGCATACTCCTTGGATGGAGAAGCAAGCCCGGGATGAATTTTTCAGGGTTTTGAACCAAGAGTTGGATTGACGGATGAAATTAATTTTCCACAGGTTAAAATTAAACGTCGCTTTAAGTAATGAATAAAATAATTTTTCGTTCCTGTTGGATTCTTTTTTCCCTATCCCTGTTGCCGGTAAGTTTCTGCAAAGCCGGATCCTTTCAGAATCTTTCCACTCCGACGACCACGCCCATAACTCCGGCGCAATCCAAAGATTATCGTCCCCTTCGCCCCGTTGATTTAGGGCATGTTCGGATAGCCTTCGTGGGGGACATCAATCTGGGCCGCCGTGTAAAAGGTCTCTTGCGAAAAAAAGGGGATCAATGGGTTTTCGAGGCCTGCAAGCCGATTTTTGACGATGCGGATCTGGTTGTGGCCAATCTGGAATCCCCGGTGGGCGCGGGAGGGGAGAAGTACACCAAGAAATCGGTCTACTTGAAAGGAAAAAATCGGGACCTGGACGCACTTTCATACGCCGGGATTGGACTCGTGACTTTGGCCAACAACCATGTGCTGGATTACGGACCTGAGGTTATGGAACAGACAATAGAAGGACTCGACTCCCGGGGAATCCTGCACACAGGCCTTGCCCAGTCCGGTGGGAAAAGCCAGGAACCTGTTTACGTCGTCACCCAAGGGGTGACGCTGGCTTTCCTGGGCTTTTGCTCGGTTTGTCCAGGTAAATTCGAAGCCAAAGGGAAAAGGCCTGGAGTTGAGGTGGCTCTTTCCTCCGTCATCCTTCCCGAAATCAAAAAAGCCAGGTCTAAGGCCAATTACGTCATCGTCCTGGTGCATTGGGGGGCGGAATATTATGGGGCAAATCATCTCCAAAAAAAGCTAGCCGAGGCCCTGCACTTAGGCGGGGCCGACTTAGTCATTGGGGCCCATCCCCATGTTCTCCAAAAGGTTCAGAAATTGGGAAAAACCTTGGTGGCCTATAGTTTGGGAAACTTTCTTTTCGACCTGAAATACGACGCCTGCCTGAGCAGCTGCGTTCTGCTAGTGGATTTGCGCAAAGGAAAGTCGCCCCAGTGGAAGGCAGTTCCCCTGGACCTGAGTTCGGGCCGGCCCGAGCCCTTAGCCGAACAAAATGAGCAGGCCGTGATGATTCAAAAAATCCTCGAAAAGGGCTATGAATATAATGGGCGAAAAAGCGAGAAAGTCCAAATGGGCTGCCCCCAAAAGCTTTAATGGATTTGGGAGATTTTCCGGGGAAGGGTGAAAGTCGACGGAGGTTCTATTGTAAAAAGCCCCGAAAAGGATCCACGTGGGCGGAGTCCAGCATGACCTTAAAGCCGACCCTTAGCGAATAGATTTGTGTCAACCCCTGCCAGGCAATCAAATGATCCAAACCTTCACCGTACAAGAACCATTGTTTGTCATCCCCGATGGGAAGATCGATTCCCATCCCTACATTGAGGGCGAAGAGGGCGTCAAATGACGCTCCAAATAGATTGGTCCCTTGGGGACGGGGATACTCATCCACGACCATATCCATTCCGAATCCCCCCACCAGATAAGGTACGGTGTTGAATCTTTTATGGATTTGGTCATATTTGGAAGCCCAATACCAACGCGTATTGACGGTAAAGGAAAGGTCATCGGTGGGCGCAATGACCATGGAGGTAGCGGAATTATAAGTGTTTGGGGTGAGGGGTACGGTGATTTGCTGATTGGGCATGGTGAAATAATCAATGCCCCACAGACCGTCAAAGCGATCGTTCAGGCCAATGCCAAGCCATAAACCTCCGGCGGGCGCGGGATTGGCGCTTCCCAAATAACCCGTGCATTGCTCCATTCCCACTTGTCCCAAAATGCTGAAATTGGGTACTTCGGTAGTTTGGGCGGCGACATGGCTTCCCCAAAGAAGGATTATCAAAACAAGGATTTTATTCACAAGGTCATTTTACAAGGGAAAGCGTTATTTTGCGGGGGATAAAGTTTAAATGATGGGACTTAGGAAGCTTTGTAACCGGCAATTCTTTTAGGTGGGGCTTTTTTTAGAATTTGAAGTTGGGACTTCCATGGGTGGGGTTCCTCTAAGCCTTCATGCAGCTTGGGGATTTTTCCTTTATATTCCCGGATCAGAAATTCATAGTGATTGATCAAGCGTCCATTGATGGTTGGCCAGTCGTAATGGGTGGCGGTAGCGATGGCGCCTCTTCTGGCTTTTTGCATGGCGGCTGGATGATCCAGGAAGAATTGGATTCGACGGGCAAAATCCTCCGAATGGTTTGGTCGGGCCAGGAAACCGTTGATCCGGTCTTGAACCAAGTCGGCGACTCCCCCTTTGCGGACTCCGATCACGGGTAATCCGGAGGCAAAAGCTTCCAATACAACGTTCCCGAATGTTTCGGTTGTGGAAGGGAAGACGAAAAGGTCCGATGAGGCGTAAAGCTCGGAAAGCTTCCGTCCCTGGATAAATCCAAAAAAATGGTCTTTTGGAAATTGTTTTTCCATGATGGAACGGTAAGGCCCGTCCCCGGCAAAGGCCAATTGGAACTTGTATCCTTTTTTCCGCAGTAAATGGGCAGCCTTGGCCAAATCGGCTAAGTCTTTTTCTCCCACCATGCGACCCACGAAAAGCAGGAGGTATTCCTTTCCTAAACCCAGTTTTTTCCTCAAAGCCATATTCCGGTGGGAGGGCGAGAATTTATGGCTGTCAATTCCCCGGGGCCATGCCTGGACGTTCTGAAATCCCCTCCCGGCCAATTCGGATATGGTTCCGGGAGTAGGAGCGAAGGTGGCCAGGTTCCGGTTATAAAACCATCGCATGTATTGCCAGCCCAAATCCACGGCCCAATTGAAACCGTAATAAGGGAAATAATCGACGAAATGGGTGTGGTAACTGGCGACCAATGGAAGTTTTTTCCGGAAAGCGTAATTTTGTCCGTAAATACAAAGGGGAGTCGGAGCCGCGACTTGGATTAGGTCGGGTTGGAATCGATCCAAAACCACGTCCAGCTTTTGGCCATAAGGAATACCGACCCGGTAATAGCGGTAAAGGGGGAAGGGAACCGAGGGAACTTTTTTAACCCGTCCCCTCCAGGGTTCGGTTTCGGATGGAAAAACGGGAGCGAAAAATTGAAAGTCGATTTTTTTTGAATTCAAGGTTTCGGCGAGACGGGTATAGGTTCGGGCAACTCCGTCGGTAAGGGGGGGCAGGCTTTCGGTAAAGTAAGCGACTTTCAGGAGGACTCCAACACTCGTTTGGAAGCCAAGTTTAGGTGGGGTAGAGCTTAAGTCTGTGACATAAAAGTAACGTTTCCGTTAAATTAAGGCTCCGGCCTATTTCCTAGAAGGGTTTTTCACAGGTTGGGCAGACGAAACGCGTCGCGAACCAATGACCATCGGCCCGGGCATAGTCCGGGAAGAACTCCGTTTCCATTTGGGTGCTGCATTGGGGGCATTTGAATCCCGTTTCCAGTCCCAAGTCCTGTTCCAGTCGACCCGCATCTTTGCTTTCCCCGCTGGTCTTAAGCCGATAGGAATTGATGGCGTTTTGTTGCTTGGTGTCTTTCAAGAGGTTGCGGATTTTGCTTAGAACCTGCCGGGGCGTATAGAAGCCTTTGACGGTGTAATCGTTGGCGCCCATATCCATGGCTTTTTTGACATCCCGGGGTTCGCCCAAAACGGAAAAAATAATGACGGGGATATGCTTGGTCTGATCGCTACGGCGGATTTTCCCCAGAACCTGAAAGCCATCAATCAGCGGCAATCCCAAGTCCAGAAGAACCAAGTCCGGTTTTTGGTTGATGATAATTTCCCAGCCTTCCTCGCCATCGGCGCCTTCCAGTACTTCGTAGCCATCCTTTTCGAGTACGTCCCGGTAGATGCGCCGGAAACCGCGCTGATCTTCCATAATCAGGATGGTTCCTTTTTTCACTGGGGCGTTGGTTGATTCAACTTTATTTTCAATGGGTTCCATTATTCATCCCCTAACTTTGACTATGTGTTCAACTCGATTTTTATATTTAGAAAATAAATAATTTTAACTAAAAGGATTTTCCGCATTTGTGGCAGACAAAATGGGCGGTGAACCAATGTCCTTCATTGCGAACGTAATCGGGGAAAAGCTCCAAGACCATTTCGCTGCCGCAATGGGGGCAATGATAGCCTTGGGAAAGGCCGATTTCACTTTGGAGAGTCGGGGCGTCCTCTTTTGCACCGTCGATTTTTAAATTGTAGGAATGGACGCTTTTTTTAACGTCCACCTGGCTCATCAGGCCTTTGATCTTGCTCAGGATTTGCCGGGGGGTATAGAAGCCTTTGACCGTGTAATCATTGGCGCCCAGCTCCAACCCTTTTTTCACGTCCTTTTGTTCGCCCAGGACAGAAAAGATGATGACCGGGATATTCTTGGTTTCCGCGTCCGCGCGAATTCGTTTTAAAACTTCAAATCCATCAATTTTCGGCAACCCGAGATCCAATAAAACCAGATGGGGTTTATGGCTTTTCACCATATTCCAACCCTCTTCCCCGTCTTGTGCTTCTATTATGTCATATCCGTCATTGACCAGGACATCGTGGTAAATCCGCCGGAATCCCTGCTGGTCCTCCACGATTAATATGGTTCCCTTAGACATCTGTTCCCCCTTTATCTTCCGTAATAGGCATTGTAACGCAAAAAGTGCTGCCTTTCCCCAATTCGGAGGTCACGGTAATATCGCCCTTTTGCAGGTTCATGAAACTTTTGGCGATATAAAGCCCCAGACCGGCTCCGGACCTGGAGGCCTCGGAACCTAAAACCCGGGATTTCGTGAAGAGTCGTTCAAGCGTAGCCGCCGTCATTCCAATTCCGGTGTCGGAAACTTCGATTCCTCCAAAGCGGCCTTGGCGCATGGGGTGGATTCGAATGGAACCCTGGTCGGTGCACTTGATGGCGTTATCGATAATATTCCTCAGGGCTTCCGCGGATTTTTCCTTGTCGGCATGGACCCAAATATCTGAAGGCGTTTTATCCACCGTGAACTTGAGGTTTTTCTTGGCGCTCATGGATTCATAATCACTCAGCGCCAATTCTACAATTTCTCCCAATCGAACAGGGTTTAAATCCACCGTCATGACGCCCCTCTCGATTTTGGACATGCTTAACAGGTCAGAAATCAGGCGATAATTCCTATTTCCGATAACGCGCATATCCATCAGGTATTCCCTTTGGATTTCAGATAGATCTCCCGTTACCCCGTCCAGCATGTTTTCGATATAGCCGTTGATCTCGGCCACGGGAGTTTTGAGCTGATGGGAAACGACTGATATCAGGTCGTTTTTCATTTCTTCGACCTGCTTGCGCCAGGTGATATCCCGCATGATGGAGGTAAAGAAAATGCCGGATTCGGTTTTCCAGGAGAAGTAGGATATCTCGGCGGGGAATTCCTCCCCATTTTTGCGTTTGCCATCCAGTTCCAAAGTTCGCCCCGGAATGGTGGATTTGCCCGAGGCCAGGTAATTTTGGATGAGCTCCATATTGGCCTTCCAGGAAGCCGCGACCATCAAGAAGGTGAAGGGCTTGCCCAGGGCTTCCGCCTGGGTGTAGCCAAAAATCTTTTCCGCGGCAGGGTTGAAAATAATGATAGCGCCTTTGGAATCAATGGAAATGATAGCGTCGTTGGCCGATTCAGTGAGGATGCGAAATTTTTCCCCACTCTCTCTTAGTTCGAGTTCAATATTTTTTTGTTCGCTGATGTTTTCCACGATGGCGAGCCGGAATAGGGGTTCATCCTCCAGGTTTCGGATCACCGAGGCGGAGACTTTGCACCAGAGGAAGCCCCCTTTTTTGGGGGTGTAACGTATTTCGATCTGGTACTTTGGCAGGATTTTATCGAAAAGTTTTTGGTCGAGGGATTTTTCGGTGGGCCGGTCATCGGAAAAGGTAAAGTCCTGGATGGAACGGCCCACCAACTCATTTTTGGAATAGCCCAGCATGTTCCCGAAAGCCCGGTTGACGTTGACGAAAGTGCCGTCGGGAAAGGACAGGGTCATTCCGATGGGGCTTTCCTCGAACAAATTCCTGAAAAATTCCTCGCGTTCCTTCGTAGCTTCATGGATTTCCCTCTGGCGGCTCACGTCCATGATGGCGGTCAAGGTGAATTTGACCCCCCCTTTCTCGTCTTGAATGGGAGTTCCCCAAGCTTCCAAAGGGATAACGCGATTTGAAAGGTGCAGTTCAATGTCGTCAATATGGCATTTTTCCCCCAATAGGGCTTTTGCCCCCGGCAATTGGTCAAAAGGATAGTGTTGATTTGTTCCGGCAATGAAAAGATGGTGGGCTTCGGGTGTTTGATTGATGGGCGTTTTATTTTTGACCATGTCGGTTCCAAACAATTCATTATGCGCTTGATTGCTGTAATAGGGGGCGCCGGTAGGGTCCCGGACCAAAACCCCCAGCGGAATGGCGTCCAGGAATTGGAAAAGCCGGTGTTCGTTGTTCAAAAGGGTCTTAATGAAAAATTTTCTTTCGGTAATGTCGCGGGAAATCGTGGTGTAAAAGGTCCCGGCCTTTGTTTCCCACTTTGAAACCGAGACTTCCAGGGGAAAAACCGAGGAATCCTTTCGACGACCTGAAATTTCAAGGGTTTGGATGGCGGAGACATTGGTGATGAATTTCTCAATGGATAAGTCGGTTCCTTCATGATTGAATTTTTGAGGCATCAACAACGAGAGGGGGTTCCCGGCCAACTCGGATTTGGAAAAACCGAACATCCCTTCCCCGGCGGGATTGATATCGGTGATCGCACCTTGGGAATCGGTGGTGATGAAAGAATCGTTGGCGGTCTCGGTAAGGAACCGGAATTTTTCCTCGCTGGATTTCAACTGGTTCAGAGCCGCCTGCCGTTCGCTGATTTGACGGTTGATGAAATAACCCGCCAAGGCGCAAATCATCAGGGCGGAAAGGGAACCCCAAACCACCAAACGGCTGCTTTTTTCGGTTTCGGCATCCTCGAAAATTTTGCCGTTCTTCAGGAGCCAGACTTGAATTCGCGACATTTCATCGACTAAGGCTTTGATGTCTTCGTTGCTTTTTTTCTCGCTGTTCTTTTGAAGGCTCCGGACGGCCAAATCAACGTGCCCGGTCATCGCCTCGTCCAAACCGTTGCGCATGGAGGAGCATTTTTTGTCCACGAGGTCTTTAAGATTGTCCATGTTCTTTTGAAGAAGGGGATCGCCGCCGGCCAAATCCCCTATCCTCTTGGATTCCTCCTGGACTTCCTCCATGTCGGAATTACAGGACATGGAATAATTGGAATTTTGGGTCAGGAGAAAATCGGCATAATTAGCCTGGGCGTCCTTCAAGCCGGCGTAGATCTTTTGGAGCGAATGGATAACTTGATGGGAGTGGTCAATCGAATTGGTGCTCTTCTCAAAGTACTTGAGGTTGAGGTAGGCGATGGCGGCGAGGGAAATAAACAGTAAAAGGATCAGCCCGAAGATCAACTTATATTTAGCGTACATGGTTAACCAGCCTATATGCTTTCAAAATAGTATTCATCCTCGTGATAGAGGGATACTCCAATTTTCACTTTTTGAACAGGACGATTATCCATAACGCCATGATTCCTGGAAACTGACTAAAAATCGCCCGCCTTTTGGTGGTCCTGGACCCAATTCCACCTCTTTCGGGCTATTGCAATGCCAAAAGGGGTGTAATTAAGATGAAATCCATTCATCAAAATTAAAGGGGTATCCTGATGAGAAAGATTCCGTTGGGACGGCAGGGTCTGAAGGTTTCGCGTTTGGGATTGGGATGCATGGGAATGTCCGATTTTTACGGCCCTCGAGACGACCAGGAATCGTCGGAAACCCTGATAAAAGCCTTGGACTTGGGAATCGATTTTTTCGATACGGCGGATATGTACGGGCCCTTTACCAATGAGGAGCTGTTGGGCCGATTCCTACAAGGCAGACGGTCCCGGATCGTCATCGCCACCAAATTCGGGAATCAAAGGTCCCCGGATGGAAAGTTCCTGGGAGTCAGCGGCAAACCTGAATATGTTCAGTTGTGTTGTGACGCCTCCTTGAAGCGTCTCAAAATCGATGTGATCGACCTTTATTACCAGCACCGGGTGGATAACACCGTTCCCATCGAAGACACCGTCGGGGCCATGGCGAAGTTGATTCAACAGGGAAAGGTGCGTTACCTGGGCTTGTCCGAAGCAGGGCCCCAAACCATCCGCCGGGCTCACGCCATGCATCCTATTTCCGCCCTCCAGACTGAATATTCCCTTTGGAGCCGGGATCCGGAAGATGAGCTGTTAAAAACAATTCGTGAATTGGGGATTGGTTTTGTGGCTTACAGCCCATTGGGCAGGGGATTCCTGACTGGAGTTTTCCAAAAGCTGGACGACCTGACCGAAAACGATTGGCGCCGGAAGAATCCGAGGTTTCACGAGGAGAATTTCGGGAAAAACCTTCCTTTGGTGGAGTTCGTCAAGAAGCTGGCATTGGAAAAGAAAATAACTCCGGCTCAACTGGCGCTGGCCTGGGTAATGGCCCAGGGAGAGGATATTGTGCCTATACCGGGTACTCGAAAGATTTCACGGCTTGAAGAAAATGCCAATGCCGTGGAAATAAAACTGACGGCCGACGATTTGAGGCGTTTGGATGAGACTTTTCCCAGGGGTGCGGCGGCAGGCCAAAGGTATCCCGATATGAGCGCGGTGAACCGTTAGTTGATGCCGCAAACATTATTAATTGGTTCCATTTATCCGCTAAAACCTGTAGCCTGAAGACCGGCGTTCAGTTGCGCTCAACGCAACGATCAAGGCTTCGCTATTGGATTGCTTCAACCATGAAGTCGGCCTTATTTAGATTCTTGGGTGTTAGGGTCGTCGATGGTTGGGCCGATTTTCAGGATAGGATTGTAGCTGGGACAAGAGAGTATTTTTGCAGGGAAATATTCAAGAGCGATTGGGAATGTTCGTATTGGCTGTGATTTTGGTCTAATATTGAACCAGTTCCAAAAACGGAAATGGTGTGACGAAAAATGGAAAATCCCTCCAAAAACGAATCTCGAGACTTGAAAATATTTTTAGTGGATGATGATCTCTCGGTCCTTGATTTATATAAAAGAATTCTGCGCAAAAATGGCTATTTTACATTGGCGGTTTCATCTGCGGTCGAGGCGTTGGAATTAATCGACCAAGGCCTAACAAAGGTGGATCTGATCATCACCGACATTAACATGCCCGGACTCAACGGGATTGAGTTTTATAAAATAGTCCAAAACCGGCGCCCTGATTTAGCGGGTAAGATTATATTTATCACCGGCGGGATATTTTCGGGGGAAATGGCCGATACACTTAACAAAATCCCAAATCCAAAATTAAACAAGCCCTTTGCTTCAGAGGATCTATTAAAAGCGATTTCACTGGTTTCCTCCCTGGCCTAAAAACCCATGGCGAAAGGGCTTTTAGGCCCATCAGTTTTTCAATCGAAATCATTTTTCCGCTTAATTGCGAGCAAATCCTGAAAAAATTAAAAAATTCGCACTATTTCTGACCACTTTGACTTAAAAATATTATTTCAATCGTGAAAATAAATGTGGTTTTAACGACCAGTGATAAACTATTTCACGTCTAAACCCTACTCGTTTCTTACACGGTGACCCGGCCTTGAAACGAATCCGAAAGGATTTTGAATGGCCTTTACCAAGAACCGATTACCTCTCTCTTATTTCCAATTCCATTCATCGTTATCCGCTGGCATGGGACTATGCTTGCGATTGAGGCCATTTGCGATGGTCATGGTTGTACTAATTCAATGGACCTGTTACTCCTTCGCCGAAACGCAACCAAGCCCGTCTCCGGTTTCAACTCCGCAGACAAATTCCCCAACTCCAACACCGCGGACAAACATTTCCCCCCCTCCAGCGCCGGATTTGAATTCGTTGGTCCAATCACCGGAAACCGTCTCATCTCCCAATGCCTTGAAAAAATTGAATTTGGAGCAATTGATGAATTTGGATGTCACCTCCGTGAACAAGCAACCAGAACCCTACGGACAGGCGCCGGCGGCGATTGACGTCATCACCAACGATGAAATCCGCCGTTCGGGATCCTCCAACCTTCCGGAGGCGCTGCGGCTGGCGGATAACCTGGAAGTGGCGCAGATCAGTTCGGACGAGTGGGCCATCAGCGCGCGGGGTTTTAACGCCAACCTGGGCGATAAACTCCTCGTCTTGATGGATGGAAGGACTCTCTATACACCGCTTTATGGAGGGATGATTTGGGGAGCCCAAGACTACTTGCTGGAGGACATTGACCGGATCGAAGTTATCAGCGGACCGGGTGGAACGATGTGGGGCGCCAATGCGGTTAACGGTGTCATCAATATCACCAGCAAGGATGCCAAAGACACCCAAGGGATTTACGTGGAAACAGGAGGCGGAACGCAACTGCAGGATTTCATCGCGGCCCGCTATGGCGGCTCATTATCGCCCGACGTTTACTACCGTTTTTACGCAAAGTATTCCAATGAAGACGCCGACAATTTTTCCGATGGGACGGGCAGCGCCCAGGACTCCTGGAACCGGGGCCAAGCCGGTTTCCGCATGGATGACGAAGCCGGTTCCCAGGACCATTTCACGCTGCAAGGGGACATTTACGACAGCGGCGTAAGCGTGGGGGCGGCCGGGGAAGAGGACCTCAGCGGTGAAAACGTGTTGGGGCGTTGGACCCATACCATTTCGGATGATTCGGACATGAGCCTCCAAACCTATTTCGACCGGGAGTATCTTTCCGATCCATTCGTCGCGATTTCCGCAATCCCGGGTTTCACCAGCGGCTTTCCCGCCGGCGCATTGACCGATGACCTCTATACCTACGACTTGGATTTTCAACACCGGTTTCGCCTTGAGGAAAATAACAAATTCATGTGGGGTCTTGGCTATCGGTTCACCCGGGAGATCGATGAGGACGTTTCGGATGTTCAGTTCCAACCACCGGCTCTTGACCGGAACCTGTTCACCGGGTTTGCCCAGGATGAAATCGAAATATGGGAACGGGTTTACCTCACGGCAGGAAGCAAAATTGAGCATAACGATTATACGGGTTATGAATTCGAACCCAGTGGCCGCCTGAAATGGGACATCACGGACCAGCAAATGCTTTGGGCCGCGGTTTCGAGGGCAGTGAGGACGCCATCGCGTTATGACACGGATTTGGTCGTCCCCTCCCACATTACCTATTCGCCGCCAACTCCATTCTATTTTTCGCCAAACTACCTGGAAGGAAGTTCAGATTTCATTTCCGAAACCGTAATCGCCTACGAACTAGGCTATCGCGCCCAATTGAACCCGAAAGTCTCCAGTTCCCTCTCGCTTTTTTTCAACAATTATGACAATTTACAGAGCACCAGCCCCACCCCTCCGGACTACTATTATGGGTACAATCTCAACCTGACCGCACCGGCGCCCTATTTTTTCCAGAACAACCTCGAAGGGCAGACCTACGGGGTCGAATTCACCACGGATTATCAAATCATGGATTGGTGGCGGCTGCACGGCGGTTACGACTACTTGCATGAAGACATTTGGGTCAAGCCGGGGCAAGTGGATATGGATGACGGGTTGGGCCAAACGGCGGATCCCCAAAACCAGGTATTCCTCCGTTCTTCGATGGACTTGCCCCAAAACGTGCAACTGGACTTGGATGGACGTTGGATTGATTCCATCCAACTGGTCCAATCGCCCACGGACGGACCCGCGCTTGGAACGGTTCCGGCTTACGCCGAAATGGATGCCCGCCTTGGCTGGCAGGCTCTCAAAAACATTGAGATTTCCCTTGTCGGGCAGAACCTCCTGCACCCTTACCACGTCGAATACGGTTATCCGGGCTCCATGCAGGAAGAAATCCCGCGAAGCGTCTACGGGAAGATCTCGTGCCAGTTTTGATTTCCTCCAATCGTCGCAGGGTAATCCGCCTTGGATTGATCCTGTTGGTCCTGTTCTCAACGGGCGGAACCCTTGTGTCCGCGAAAATGGAGATTCCCAGGGAATATCAAATTAAGGCTCTCTTCCTCTTCAACTTCTCGCAATTCATCCAATGGCCGCCCTCGGCCTTTACCAACGCCGATGAGCCCTTTCGCATCGGCGTCCTAGGCAACGACCCTTTCGATGATTTTCTGGATGAAACCGTGCGCGGTGAAAAAGTGGACGGCCACCCGTTGGTCATTCAGCGATATGAAAGCGTCGACGCCGTCAAGGATTGCCAGATTTTGTTTATCAGCCGGTCCGAAAGCGAACGGATGGAAAATATTCTCGCTGATTTGAAAGGCAGAAATATTCTCACGGTCGGCGACAGCGAAGGTTTCGTCAAAAATGGCGGTGTCGTCCGTTTTGTCACGGAAGAAAATAAAATTCATTTCAGGATAAACCTGGAAGCCGCGAGACGCGCCAACCTCACCATCAGCTCCAAAGTGTTGCGGCTTGCCGAAATTGTTGAACCGGGAAAGGATTGACCTTGTTGTTCGAAAACCTGCCCATCCGACAAAAACTGATGACCGCCCTGCTGCTGACCAGCGGCGCGGTTTTGCTGCTGACCTGCGCGTCTTTTATCACTTACGAATTCATCACCCTGCACCGGAACATGATCCAATCCTATTCCACTCGCGCTGAAATTATCGCCGCCAACTCCACGGCGTCGCTGGCTTTCCAAAACGAGGCCGATGCCGCCGAAGTACTTGGCGCGCTCAAAACGGACAAGCGGATAACGGCGGCTTGCGTTTATGACGAGAAGCAGAAGATTTTTGTGAAATATCCGGCCGATGCGCCCAAGGGCCTTTTTCCAGACGTCATTGGCACTTCGGGTTTCCGTGACGGGCACCTTGATATTTTTTTCCCCGTGGGTCTAGGGGACCGGAGGCTGGGAACGATTTATCTCCAAGCGGATTTGTCTTCTTTGACCGACCGCTACCGCGCCTACGCCTGGCTCGCGGCGGCCATTATCGCCGGATCCATTTTGCTGGCTTACCTGCTTTCGCGAATGCTGCAAAAGCAAATTTCCATGCCCATCCTGGCTTTGGCGGAAACCGCGCAGGAGATTTCCAACCACCGGAATTTTTCTGTCCGGGCCAAAAAATTTGGCGAAGATGAATTAGGGACGCTGACGGATGCTTTCAACAAGATGCTCGCCGAAATCCTCGCGCAAGACCAGGCTTTAAAAGCTTCCGAGGCTAACTACCGTGAAATATTCGATAAAGCCAACGACGGCATCATTATTACAGATCCCGAAACCTCCGGGAACCCTATCGTGGACATGAACAGCAGTCTTGTGAAAATGACCGGTTTCACCCTGGAGGAGTACAAGAAAATGCCTGTCGACAAACTTTTCTCGCAGGAGCCCGGCTCTACCTCGGCTGATTACGGGCGTTTGGCTCAAAAGGCTCTCACCGAAGGACCGCAACTTTTTGAGTGGCAGGCCCTTCATAAAGATGGACATACCTACTGGATTGAAGTGAGCCTGCAGAAGACTGTCCTGGCGGGGAAGACCCGGTTGATCGCCTTTATGCGGGACATTTCGGACCGCAAGCAGCTGGAAGCGACCACTCGTTCCCAAAGTTTCGTCACTTCTGTCTTGGAGAACGTCCCGAACATGATTTTCGTGAAGGACGCCAAGGACTTGCGCTTCGTTATGTTCAACAAAGCGGGGGAAGAGTTGATGGGAATCCCGAAGGGCGATCTCATCGGCAAGAACGACTATGATTTCTTCTCCAAGGAAGAAGCGGATTTTTTCACCTCCAAGGACCGCAAAGTCCTTGGGGAGGGAAAACTCATGGACATTCCCGAGGAATCGCTCCCCACGCGCGAAAAGGGGCTAAGAACCCTTCACACAAAGAAGATTCCGATCCTCGGCGCGGATGGGGAGCCCAAATATCTGTTGGGAATATCGGAGGACATCACCGAGGAAAAACAACAGGAAAAAATGAAGATTTACACCCAGGCTCTGGAAACCAGCAACCGGGAACTGCAGGATTTTGTTTTCGTAGCCTCCCACGACTTGCAAGAACCCTTACGGAAAATTCAGGCTTTCGGGGAATTTCTTCGGAATGATTTTAAGGATATCCTGGGGGAGACGGGCAGGGATTATGTTGAACGAATGCGAAACGCCGCCAACCGGATGCAAACCCTTATCAACGACCTTTTGGCCCTTACCCGGGTCACCACCAAGGCCCAGCCCTTTGTTCAAGTAAACCTTAACGAGATTATTCAAGGGGTCCTTTCGGATTTGGAAACAAGCATTCAGGAGAAAAAAGCCAAGGTGGAAGTGGGCCCCCTTCCCAATCTGGAGGCCGATGCTACCCAGATGCGGCAGTTATTCCAGAACCTCATCGCCAACGCGCTCAAGTTCCAGAAGCCCGGGCTATCTCCCGAGATTAAAATCAGCGCTTCCGCGCCGCAAAAGGGCGGTGCTTCCCGGGAGTCCCGGGTCCGGATCACGGTGGAGGACAACGGCATCGGGTTCGATAATAAATATGGTGAACAAATCTTCAAAGTTTTCGAAAGGCTTCATGGCAGGGACGAGTATGAAGGGACCGGAATAGGCCTGGCGATTTGCCGCAAAGTCGTGGAAAGGCATGGCGGAACGATCAAGGCTGAGGGTAAGCCTGGCAATGGGCAGCACTTTCACCATTGAGTTACCGTTTCGGCAAAAATGATAAGGAGGAGGAAGAATGGTTAAGGACAAAGGCATTCTGCCGATTTTGATGGTGGATGATGATGAGGACGACCGCATGATGACCGAGAAGGCCCTGCGGAAAAACCGAGTTATTAACCCCATCCAGTTTCTCTCGGATGGAGAGGAATTATTGGATTACATCAAGCGAAAGGGAAAATTTTCGGACCCGGGCGCATCTCCCCGTCCCTGTTTCGTTCTTTTGGATTTGAATATGCCCCGAATGGACGGGCGCAAGGCGCTTCTTTTTCTAAAGGCTGATCCGGAACTAAAAAAAATTCCTGTGGTGGTCCTGAGCACTTCTAGCGCGGAGGAAGATATCCTGCGCAGCTACAATTTGGGGGCCAATTCTTTTATCACCAAGCCGGTCACTTTTGACGGGTTGGTGTCCACGATGGAATCCTTGAAGAATTATTGGCTGGAAATCGTTGAATTGCCCACCAATAACGGAAATGCGGCGCCATGATCGGAAGGCCTGTTCGACTGTTGATCGTGGAAGACGACAGCGATGATTTTCTGATCCTTCAAAAAATGCTTTCAGAGATCAAACAGCGTCATTTCGAAATGGACCGGGTTTCCACCTGCCAGGAGGCGCTCGAAAGACTCGGCCACAACCATCATGATGTCTGCCTCCTGGATTACCGCTTGGAGGGCCGCAACGGCCTGGATTTTCTGAGGGAAGTCGTCCAGAAAGGCTACAACATCCCCATCATATTCCTCACCGGACAGGGGGATTACGAGGTGGATGTGGAAGCCATGCAATTGGGCGCGTCCGATTTCCTCCACAAAAATAAAATCGACGGCAGTATGTTGGATCGATCCATTCGTTACGCCCTGGAGCGGAAGAAAGCCGATGAATACCGGTTTCGCCTGGCGACCATTGTGGAATCCTCCAATGACGCGATCTACTCCGTGACTTTGGAGGGCGTCATCCTCAGTTGGAATCCGGGCGCCAAAAGAATTTACGGGTTTGAGCCCGAGGAAATCGGAGGGAGGGATATATCCCTCATCATTCCGCCCGGCCGTAGGGTTGAGTTCACGAGGTTGCTGGACGTGGTCCGGGAGGGGGTCCCTGTTTCCAATTTTATCGCCATCCATCAGATTAAAAACGGAAACGAAGCCCTTCTTTCCCTGACTCTTTCTCCCATCCGGAGCCATTCGGGCCAGGTGGCTGGCGCCTCCATCATCGCCCGGGACATCACCGAAAACGAAAAAGCCAGAGTCGTCAAGGAAATGCTGGAGGCGGAAAGGGACCAGCTTTTGGAGCAACTCCAACTCCAGATGGATAGCATGCCGATCGCCTGTATCCTAAGCGATCCGAACTTTCATTACACTTATTGGAACCCGGCGGCGGAGAAAATGTTTGGTTATTCCTTCAAGGAAGTCGAGGGCGCCAAAGGGATCCTCGTTAGAAAAGAAGACATGTCTGACCATGAAAAATTATTAAGGGAAGTGGCCGACTCGGGAGGTTCGGTGCAGGGAAAGATCCGCGAAAACATCCGCAAAGATGGAAAGGCCATCCTCTGCGAGTGGTTTCGCACCCCGATGCATGATTCGGAAGGCAATTTTTCCGGTTTGATCTCGATGGCGATTGAGGTGACCGAGCGTCACAAGGCGGCGGAGGTTCAGGGTCAATTGGCGGCGATACTGCAACAGACCCCGGATGCCGTCATCGGAACCGACATCGACGGGCTGATTTTCAGCTGGAACCGCGGGGCGGAAGCCCTGTTTGGATACAAATTGGCGGAGATCGCGGGGCAACCCAAGGACCTGCTCGCCCCCGAGGATCGCAAGCACGAAGCGAAGGAAATGCTGGATATCGCCCTGGCCGACGAAAGCATATCGAATTTCGAGACGGTTCGTGTGAAAAAAAGCGGCGAACTCATCGATGTCTCCATCACCCTTTCCCCGGTTAAAGATTCGAGAGGGAAAATCGTGGGTGTCTCCTCCATCATGCGGGACATTACCGAGAGGAAAATGGCGGAGGAATCCTTACGCCAGCACGAGGAACAGCTGCGTCGGGTCGAAAAAATGAACGCCATCGGCCGCCTCGCCGGAGGAGTGGCGCATGATTTTAACAATCTCCTCTCCGTCATCGGAGGAAACGCCGAGTTCCTGCTTTCGAGCCTTGAAAAGGACAGTTCCCAGAGAGAAGAACTGGGCGAAATCCAGAATGCCGTTCGGCGCGGGGCGGAACTGACCAAACAGCTGTTGGTGTTCGGTCAAAAGCAGGTCTCTCGGCCTCAACCGGTGAATCTCAACGAAATTTCCGACGAAATGAGAAAGATGCTGAAGCGTTTGATCGACGCTACCGTTGATCTATCCATCATCCAGGACAAGGATTTGAAACCTGTCCTCGCCGACCCGGGTCAAATGCAACAGATCATCTTAAATTTGGCATTGAACGCCCGGGACGCCATGCCGAAAGGCGGAAATCTCATTCTCGAAACCAAGAACGTGGAGGGCCACCAAGTTGAAAGGGCTGAGAAAACGACCCTGCGGGAAGGTTCCTTTATCCGCCTTTCGGTGACGGATACGGGCACGGGTATGACACCGGAAGTTCAAAAACACATCTTCGAGCCTTTCTTTACCACCAAGGGGGGGAAGGGGACGGGGCTGGGACTCGCTACAGTTTACGGTTTGGTCGCCAAATGGAACGGCCAAATCTTCGTTCATTCGACGCCGGGAATGGGAACGACCTTCACTCTTTATTTCCCGGCGATGGTTTCATTGGAAGGTTATGAGACCAAGCCCAAGCAAATCGCCCTGATTCCACGAGGAAACGAAACGGTGCTTTTGGCCGAGGATGAGGAACCGGTAAGGAAAGTTTTGGTAAGAACCCTGGAGAAGTACGGTTATCGGGTTTTAGAGGCGGCCAACGGATTGCAAGCCGTTCAAAAGGCCTGGGATTATCAGGATACGATACACCTCTTATTGACGGACACTATCATGCCCAAGATGAATGGAAAGGAATTGGCCGATGAATTGCAGAAATCCCGACCCAAGTTGAAAGTTCTCTTTGTCTCGGGATATCCGCGTGAAGTATTGTCCCAGCAGGGTGTCCTGAACGCGGGCATCCACCTCATCCAGAAACCCTTTGAGTTGGAGGATCTGGCAGGTGAAATCCGCAAAATTTTGGATGAAAAATAATCGGTCAGATCTTCGGTGATAGGCGGCTATTAAGAAGAGAGGAGGCAACCTAAAGGTCGGCAGTGGGGCCATCGTTTTTAGTTTGCATATTCCAAAAGGAGGGGATAATGAAATGTTCGGATTTTACACTTTTGTTCGCTGAGGATAATTCAGCCATTCAAAAGATATATGCCAAATCTTTTACCCAGGAAGGTTACCGGGTTTTGATCTGCGAAAATGGAGCCAGGGTTTTAGCCGAATTGAAGGAAGAAAAAGTCGATCTTTTGGTGACGGACCTGGAAATGCCGGGGATGAACACATTGGAATTGTTTCCCATCTTGAAAAATCAATATCCCCGCCTTCCGGTTATTGTTGTTTCCGGCCATTATAAGGATTTACAAGGAGATTTTCTGGACCGGGGCTACGCAGTATCGGCTTTTTTGAGCAAGCCAACCGAAGTGTCCGTCTTGAAAACGAAAATCCGTGAGATCTTGAAGATTGACGGAAAGTGAAAATGCCAGATTGGCACCGGTAGGAATTGGCCGCCATTCAATGCTTGACCCATAACCTGATTTCCAACGGAAAGCTTCCCACTATCAGGCTGCAGGACGCAGTAGGGTTCTCCTGCGGCCAATCCCGGGGTACCGAAGGATAGGGATGAATGGGGCCGACTTTGAAGAGATGGGGCTTCCAAAAATCGTGGAAAAGATAAAGGCAAAACAGGGAGATCAATTCCTCGAACACTTCTTCATCGGGATAACGTCCTAAAGGGGTATTTTCCCTTTGACTCTTCAAATGACTAGCGAACTCCCGGGTGCTTCGCACGACCAAAAAGCCGTTCAACGTGCCGGTCAGGTTAATCTTTCTTTCCAGGGGCAGGTCGCTGATGGGACCGGTGGACGGAACCAAGTGACGAATTTGCCCAACTTCCCAGGATCGCAAGATCCTTTCGAATAGGTGTCCTATTTGGATGTAATGCAAGTTAGAAGTATTCATCAAGATATTCTCTCTTTGGCCGACCATCATGATTGGCTGATCTCCTTCATATGTGTGGACCAAGAATTCACCACTCAATCGATCCAAAACCGTATTTCGACTGGGTGTTTCCCTACCAGGACACCGAAAGCCGCGGCGGGTAACTGGGAAGGCCAGTCTTCTTGATGGCAGGGGCGTGGTAAAAGGGGCCCGATTTCCAAAAGTTCGGGTTTCCAGAAGTTGCAAACCACATAGGTGCAATATTCGCTGATCATTTCGATGAGAATTTCCTTTCCTGTACAAACATTCAATGGCTTGTAGTTTTTATTCTGGGTAAACCACTTTATGAAGTCGTCGTAACAGCGGATGATCAGCGTTCCCCGAGCGTTTCCGTTCCAACGAACGCAAAGTTCAACGGGCATTTCGACCACTTCTTCCTGCAAGTTCCCTAAAAACTGAATATCGGTTTGGGTCCAGTATTTTATGAATTTCTGGAAAAAATTAGCCAAAAGGTGTGAAATGGGCATAGTGGGGGTATTCGGCTCCAACCTTTCCAAGGTTGCGATCATGAGTTCCGTCCTTTCATGTTTTTGTAGATTGGTTTTCTTATGAATTGTTAAGGCAAAAGTGATGCCATATTGGATTTAGCAAAATGGAGCAATTTCCTTTGAGATCAAAAGGAGTAAAGAGAAAAAATTGTCCCGATGGGTAAAAATGACCCAGTTAGGGAAAGAAGAGCCGTCAGTTGAAGATTTAATGACTTAAAAGAGGCTTTAGAAAAATAGGTTTTGGATGAAAAACGAAAGATGGACGACCTTCGTTGGATTTGAAAGCTGGAGGCGCGGACAGTTATCCAAATCAATCCATTTTATGTTTTTTTAACTTATTGAAGAGGGTTTTACGCGTGATGCCCAAAAGATCGGCGGCTTGAGATCTATTGCCGTTGGTTTCGATCAAGGCCCGGCGGATGTTTTCCAACTCCGCGTCTTCCTTGCGTTGGGCCGCTTTTTCCGCAGGCGGAATGGTTTTGGCTTCCTTTATTTCCTTTGGCAAGTCCTTCGGGGACAAGTTGTTTCCTTTGGCCGTCACAACCATGCGCTCAATCACGTGCTTCAGTTCCCGAACGTTGCCCGGCCAATGGTAATTTTTTAGCAAAGCAAGTATTTCATCTGAAAAAAGGGCCAGTTTTTTATTAAAAGCCCGGCAAGATTCCTGCAAGAAAAAATTGGCTAATTCAACAATATCATCAGGCCGTTCCCGCAGGGCGGGAATGGTCAAGGGAATGACGTTTAAACGATAGAATAGGTCGGGTCGAAACCTGCCTTCCTTGACTTCTTTTTCCAGATTACGGTGGGTGGCCGTGATGATCCGCACGTCCAGTGGGATTTCCCGGTTACCGCCCAATCGGCGGATGGATTTTTGTTCCAGAACCTTCAATAGTTTCATTTGGACCGAGGGAGTTAATTCCCCTATTTCATCAAGGAAAATACTGCCTCCCTGGGCCTCCTCGAATAACCCGGGTTTCTGGCGTTTGGCATCGGTAAAGGCCCCGGGCTCATAGCCAAAGAGCTCGGATTCCAAGATGGATTCGGGAAGGGAACCACAGTGAATCTCCACGAAAGGCCGAGATTTCCGGGGAGAGAGGGCGTGGATGAGCCTGGCTACGTGTTCCTTGCCGGTTCCCGTCTCACCGTAAACGACCACCGTCACCTTTTCCTGGGCGGCAATTTGCTCAATTTCCCCGTAAAGCTTTTGCATCTCCGGGTCGGGTAGAAACAGGTAATCCTTCCGGTAGAGTTCCCTTTGCTGGCGTTTCAGGGTATTCAATTCCCGCTGGAGTCCCCGTTTTTCCTCTATTTTTTTGAGAACGATTTTCATTTTTTCCATATCGATGGGTTTTTCCAGATAGTCCTCAGCCCCCAATTGGATTGCCGCCACCGCCGAATCCACGGAACCTTCACCCGTAATAACCACCACTGAGGTTGCAGGTACGGACGCATTCAATTTTGGCAAAATTTCTATGCCCAAGGCGTCGGGCAAATGGAGGTCCAAAAGAATTAGGTCGGGTTTTAACTGGAAGGCTTTTTCCAAGCCTTCAGCCCCGTTGAAGGCGGAGAAGACCTCATGGCCGCTTTGTTGGAGGAACTTCGAGAGGATTTTGACAAGGGATTCCTCGTCGTCAATCATCAATATGCGCATTCAAGAATTCTCCCTTAAAAAAATGTATCAAAGACTATTCTATCAAAACCTGATTTTTATGTTAAAACACCAAGGGTCCTCCCGGAAAACAAGACAGAAAAAGGACTGTTTATTGGAATCATTTCCTTAATTTGTCCCTCCGTTTCGAGGAATCTGATTCATCGACCTTTTCCCCAATCCTCATGATATGAAAATCTTTGACTGATTCCTTCCCGTATTTGTAAGGTGAAACATACCTTGTCTCAATGAGTAATAGTTCCATTCCCGTGTAAAAATTACCCGCCCCAGGCTTTCGATCCCAATAAATTCCCTTCTTTTATGGCTTTATTTGAGGCTGGGACTTGGCACAACCGTTGCCTTACAAGTATTCAGTTTACTATTCATCAACAAAAGGGAGAAAAAAATGAAAATACTTATTCCAATTGTCATGGGAATCATCGGCCTTTTGGTTCCTTTTGCGGTTGAAGCTGGCCAGACGGTCGTCCAGGGAAGGATCGTCACCGACACGGTTTGGGAGGCAAGTCAGGGTCCTTATGTTATCCAAGGCAAGTTGGTTATCGAAAAGGGTGTCACCCTGACCCTGCGACCAGGGACAGGTGTTTGCTTTGCCCCCATGCCAGGGGATACCACGAGCGGCTCCGGGCTAATAATCCAGGGTGGTTTGGAAGCACAAGGTTCTGAGTCCAAGCCCGTTTATTTTACCCCCCTTGTCAAAGGGGAAAAATGGGGAGAGTTGCATTTTCAACAATCCACACCAGGTCATTCTTTCCTCAAAAATTGCGTTATAACGGGGGGGCGGGTTGTTTGCGACGGTTCTTCGCCTTCGATTGAAAAATGTTTTATTTCGGGCTCACGCAACGCGCTGGTAGTGGGTCCCGGTTCCCACCCCAAGATCATCGATAACCTTATTGCGGGTAACACGATTGGACTGACTTTTATTGAGGGTGCTGCCGGATCTGTTGTTTCAGGTAATTCCATATACGACAATGAATATGGGATTTTTGCCGGGAACTTTGAGGGAACCCAGATGGCGGGTAATCATGTATATGGAAACCACCTTTCCAATTGCTTTGATCCATTGGCTCTTCAATTGACGGTTTTGTCCAACCAATCCAATCACTTTCATAATGTTCAAATGGCCAGCGCAAAAGAATAACATTTCTAGTCAAAGACCTGGAAAAAAGGAAGGGTTGGACGGGGTTTTATGTTTGGGCCCGTCCATCCCTTTTTTAAGCAAAAAAAGCGGTCTAAAAAACAACGTTTTTAAAAAAGTTTCGATGCGTGCAAGCCCTTAAGTTTTTCCTGACTCTTTCCCTTCCGGAACCAAGCAAAACCCAAATTTCGAATGGTCGGCGTCTTCGATTAATTATGATATGATTTTTTACGCATCAGTGCTTTTCCAATGTCAAAACATTTCAAAGAGGCCAGGAAAGCGGGAATTGGATGGGGGAAAGAGAAATTAAAAAGGAATTTAAAAAAATTTTAATTGTGGACGACAATTCCAGCCTTCGAAAGATCACCCGAAAAATTCTAGAGAACGCCGGTTATGAAGTTTTGGAAGCACAAGATGGTGCGACAGCTGTCACCCTGATGAAGGAAAAGCCCGACATTGTTTTACAAGATTTGATATTGCCCGATATAACCGGATATGACTTGGTCCACAAATTAAGGGCCGCGGCCGAAAATCCGCTTTTACCCATTTTGGCTTTCACGAGTTTTCTTGAAAAGCAGGATACGCCATGGGATCCCAGCAGCGGTTTTAACGCTTTGCTGGCAAAACCCCTTCAAGCAATTGAACTGCTTGAAACCGTGGATAAATATCTTGGGTGAACCGGGATGGAAACGGCATAAATTTTTCCAGGACGGGAAGATATAGACAGAATGACCCAGCAGTTGGAGTAGAAGGTACGGGGGTGCTGCCTGTCCTGCGGTTTTCGGATTCATAAAAGATACCGAAATTGACTCAACTCACATTCTAATATTGATTTAAGCGGAAAAGGGCCATCCCGGGCATTCGGCCCCATAACTTATTATGGAGCCTTACATTGAATGACGAAAAAAGGGTTCCACTCCCGCCCAAATACCTTGAGATTTTAAAAGCCACCAAGTTACTGGATTTCAAAATGGGATCCGATGTCCTGACGGGACATTTGCTCCAAACTTTGGCGGCGGCAAAGCCAAAAGGCCGGTTTTTAGAAATCGGGACAGGCACGGGATTATCGGCCGCCTGGATATTGAATGGGATGGATTCTCATTCAACCTTGTTGTCGGTGGATAATAACCCCGATTTGAGTTCTTTAGCGGAAAAAAATTTAGGTTTTGACCCTCGATTGACGCTTCGAGTCGCTGACGGCGGAGAATTCATCAAGTCATTGGCGGGCCAAAGGTTTGATTTTGTTTTTGCCGATTCCTTTCCCGGAAAATATAACACCCTAAAAGAAACACTTCGACTCGTTGCCCTTGGCGGGTTTTATGTCGTTGATGACATGCTTCCGCAGTCAAATTGGCCGGAAGGACATCAAGTATTAGTTGATGAATTGCTCGTGAAATTTGAGGCGTTGAAAGATTTTCATGTTTGTAAGATGAATTGGTCTACTGGATTGGTGGTGTGTACACGCAATAGGGAAGCGCCTTCGGAAGGTTAATAGGGCTTAACCGTTATAACCTGGATTCACAATTCGATCATTTTCCCGGACTGATGCTTTACAAAAAGTAAGCTGGGTTTATTCCGCATCGGAACCAAGCTGTTTTTGTGGTAAAGGAAGGATGAGATATTCTTGCCCACGATGGAGAACGCTATGCACCTCAGCTTGGCCAGGGCTTGTTATAATGATTAAACTTCAATTGCTTCTCGTGGGGGCTGACCCCCATGTTCTTTTGCCGGGTTCTGCCGTCCACTGGAGGGGAAACAATTCTCGACTTTCTCTTGAAGTCCGGGTCAAAACCAAAGGAATCGAATATCGTCGTATTCTCTTGGGGTGACATCGAGGAAAACCAGGTCCTGATCGATCTGATCAATGACTTTATGAAATTAAACCCATCAATAAAGGTCGCGTTGCGGCGCACTCCCTATGTCAAATACTCCGAAATGGTATTGGCCTTTCTCAAAGGCGGAGGCCCGGATGTCATTTTTGTGGAGGTCAATAATTTCGCGGAATTTTTTAACCAGGGGATGCTCGAACCCTTGGATTCCTACGTCAAAACCGATGAATTGAATTTGACGGATTTTTATCCGGCCGTTTTGGATCGTTTCACTTCCCAGGGCAGAACTTACGTCCTCCCCCGTGACACCGCTCCCTGGTGCCTGGTTTATTACAATAAGTCCGCCTTTGACGAGGCCAATGTTCCCTATCCAAAGGATAATTGGAATTGGGATCAATTCGTCGAAACGGCCTTGAAGGTCCAAAAAAAGAGCCGGTCGGGCGAGGTTCTGCAGTGGGGATTCATTGACGACAAACTCCTTCCCAGCGCGTGGATTTTCAGCGCGGGCGGTTCCTTTGCGGACAACGTCCACCAACCCACTCGATGGACCTTCGCCGCCGACCCGAATACCCTGAAAGGTGTTCAGTTCCGTTACGACCTGATCCATAAGCACAAGGTTTCTCTGGCGCCCTCCAAAATCGCCGGGTTTACGGAGAGCGAAGGCTCGGATATGTTCCGCTTTGGTTCCGCCGCCATGTACCTTTCGGGTTTGAAATGGACACCCCAATTCCGAGAAATCAAAAACTTTAAATGGGATGTAGCCATGCTTCCCAAGGGGCCCAACGGAGACCGAGCCTTTTCGACTGGAGGTTCGGGTTACGCAATATGGAGGCAATCCAAGAACAAGCAGACCGCCTGGAAATTGGTTAAATACCTGACTGGCGAGGAAGCCGAACAAAAGAGGATGGCCAGCGGATTGGCCCAGCCTGCCTTGAAAAAGATGGCGAGTTCCGACCTTTTCCTGGACCAGAAAGACCCCTTAAACAAGAAAATTTTGATCGATGCCGTCCAGTATGTGAAGTATTTTCCCCTGTGCGGCAATTGGCAGGAGGTGGAAAACATCATCACGACCGGTTTGGAAAGGGTGTGGGATGGAAAGGAAACCCCCGAGGCGGCCATGGAGAAATTGCGGCCCATCCTTCAGAGCCATCCCCCCCTTGTCGTTCCGAAGTGAAATTTGAGGAAATGGGGCAATCGTATTTTTTCTTCAAATTCGCTAGAAAAGCGAAGCATTTAATGCCGCATTTGAACTTGAATTGAAAAGAAAGTCCGCGATGGGGACCCGAATTAGTAGGGAAGATTGAAAAATGGGTCGGTCAAAAGACGAAGTATAATCATTTAAGTTATATTCTGAACGCCGAAAGGTTTTGGAAATGCGGCTCATACCCCTCTTCTTCGGGCTGATCTTTTTGTTTTCAAGCTTGACCGCTTGGGGCGACCCACCCCTGGACGCCTACAACATCGGGGTACAACTTTATCAACAAGAGCAATATAACCAAGCGATAGCCAGTCTGAAGGAAGCGGTCCGGCTCGACCCCCAATCCTGGCAAGCCTACCAGATACTGGCTTTCAGCTATAACCAAGTGGGTGATCAGGCTGAGGCGATCGCAGCCGTTCAATCCAGCCTGACTCTCCATCCGGACAATCCCGATTTGCGAAAGTGGGCGGCCCAGTTGGGATACCAGACTCATACCGCTTATCTTTCGGGGATCACGCCTCCCCCGATTAGGGATATTACCTTTTTTAAAATGTTTGACATCCGGATCACTTTCGAAGAATCGTGGATAAATCTTGCGGATTTCCAGAACAACAAAGTGGAGTTTCAAAATCTGAGCCAATACTTAAATTCTTCTGGGGATAATGCGCGCTTCTACATTGGAAATATCCCCGAGTTCATTTTGCCACAGGTAGACTTGGAGGCTTCCATCCGGCTCACCCCGGAATTGGAGGGGGGCCTGTTCTTTTCCTACCTTCCCGTTGGCACAGTGACGAATAATTTACAGCCTATAACTGCATATTATGGTCCTAACGGGGCCATACCCGTCACCCTTAGGTTGCAGGATGCCTACAGTATCAGCGCTATTGAGGTAGGGGTGCAGGGGCGGTACACTTTCGCGCACGGAAATTTCCGGCCTTTCGTTTCCGGGGGTGTCGTCGCGGTTCCCATGCAGATCATTTACGGCATCAACGATATATATATCAATGTCAACTCCAACGAGCTTGTAAACGAAAAATTGAATGAGACTTTTGGGGCCTTGGGGTTCGGGGGACAAGTTCAAGTGGGATTGGATTGGGACTTGGGGCAGTGTTTTGCCGTTTCCCCTTCGGTGGGGTACCAGATCCTCACCGCCACCAACTTTCAGACATTGCCGGGTTCGGGGGGGGAGAGAATGGCATTGGATGTGGTGCAAACCGATTTTGGAGCGGCCCTCGAACCGATCCAGAACGGCAATCTGGAGCGGATCGTTTATCGGGGTGCAGAATTTAGCCCCTATTACCCCGGAACGCCAGCCCCCAATTCTTCTGCCTGGACTTTGGCCTTGAGCGGCTTCAAAGGCGGCCTCCAAATATCTTATAGCTTTTAGGCACAGGGCAACGGGAATGGGTTTGTCATGGGCGGGGAGCGAATTAACGTTGAAATATTTCGAAAAACGGTAGTTTACAACATGTCCACGCCGGGGACCGGACACCTAAATTGAAGAAAAACATCTTCTTTTGGGCTGGTTATATCGCAAACGAACTACTAACCGGCCAGCCACTTGTCGCTTCAATGGATATAGTACTATTGTAATGATATTGTTATGATATCGAACGAATAGGAGGTTGCCATGCCTGATATTTTGATTAAAAATGTTCCAGCACCGGTGCATAAGAAGCTCAAGGAATTCGCGACACAACATCGACGGTCTATGACCAAGGAAGCGTTGGCTCTCCTGGAAGAAGCTTTGTCCGGGCATTCGGAACGCCCTTGGCCCGAACCCATCAAGGGAAAATTTCCCATTACTCCCGCCTGGTTGAAAAAGACAATCCAAAAGGGGCGCGCTTGATTGTCGTGGATGCAAACGTATTGGCTTATTCCCTAATCGAGGGGACGCTGACACCATTAGCCCTCCAAGTGCGTAAACGAGATCCACATTGGAGACTTCCAGGAATTTGGCGCCATGAAATCCTCAACATTTTCATCACCTATGTCCGGCAGGGCGGATTAACCAAAGAAAAAGCGGTCAAAGCTTTGGAGGATGTTTACGCCCATATTCTTCCCAATGAAGTGGAATTGGGACCTGTTGAGACCTTGGATATAGCGCTTCATCACAAAATATCAGCCTATGACGCCCAATATGTCTTATTGGCCCAGAAACTTGGGGTTCCCTGCGTGACTGAGGACCGTGCCCTCCGCCGTGCCGCCCCCCACCTTACTGTTTCAATGGAAAGTTTTGTGAACGAAAAATAATTTGTCCACGACGGGGACCCGTCGTGGACAGCTATTTTGAAAGGAAATTAGTGTGAAAAAGCTATTGGTGGCTTTTATTATTTTCCTTATTTCTGGAACTTCGATAAAAGCTCAAGATCAGCCGGTTTCATTAACCAAAGATCAGATGGCTTGGGGCGAGACCCAGCTTCGACAGATGCTCCATGACCGGCCCGCCATGGCGCCTTACGTGAAAGAAGGGGATGATCTTTGGAATTGGACCCTTAGGCAATTTGCGGGAGAAGCCGGTATGGGTGAAGTTCAATGGGACCCTAGTGATCCAGAACCTTTATGGGATGCGGTTTCGGCCGGGCCGGACTATGAAAATCATAAGCTTGCAGTGATTAAAGTCACTAAAAATTTTACCCAGGAAAACTATCATAAAGGTGAACCCAAAAGTGGACCTATGCTTTGGTTTTCTGCTTTTTATGAACTCTTTAATGTTCAAAATTCAAAACGGTCTTTAAAAATTGATGATAAGGCAGAAAAGGGCCTGATTAACCGCCAGGCTTTTGTTATCGAGCATAGCGTTATTGAAAACGACACAATTCAAGAAGCCCATGAATTTTTTCAAGAAGTCTGGATTCCTAATTGCAAAAGATTAAATTTGCCCTATGAGGATGAACAGTTGATAGGAAGAATGGGGAAAGGGATCACAGTACCCTATATCGAAGATTTAGTTGACGAGCTTTTAAGACCCAATAATCCCCGGAATAAGTTATTGGAAGATTGGTACGATAAAAACTATCTTTCTAAATATCAAAAGCAACAAAGGTTAAAAAAAGAAACAGAGAAATCTTCGGATTCAATACCAAGTCCGCCCTGATTATTTATTGAATTTTAGCTGTCCACGACGGGGACCCGTCGTGGACAACCATTTTTTGGCGATGACTATTTTTTATGACGTAAAGGAGTTGGCATGATAAAAGCTTCAGGCTCCATTAAAACCGTAAACTCGCCTAACAAGAGGTTCAGGGACTTCGTTGGCCGGGAACTCAATTCCTATAACAGGAAATATATTGGTCGACTCGATTGGCGGGACCTGGACCTGAAAGCCGTCGACCCCAAGGGTAAAATAGTGGGCGGGCTGGTCAGCGGGACCTATTGGGGATGGCTTTTCGTGAAGACCCTCTGGGTAAATGAAAAGAACCGGAACCAGGGATTAGGCACCCAATTGCTCCAAAAGGCGCAAGCCATTGCGCGGAAAAGAGGGTGCCGGTATGTCCATTTGGATACTTTCGATTTCCAAGCCCCGGAATTTTACCGGAAGATGGGATTTAAAAAATTTGGTTCTTTAAAATCTTTTCCAAAGGGAAGCAAACGTTATTTTTTATATAAAAAATTTTAATAGGTTGTTTACGACGGGGACCCATCGTGGACAAAGAAAAATGAAACAAAGGGTCCGGGCCAATAGTTTATACATTAATTGTTCATCCCAGCCGTTGCTCGCCTCCTAAAAGCCGTAAATATCCCGAATCTTTCACTCTCCATAAAAACAACAGCTTTCCGGTGTATTAGGTCAAACATTCGTAGGATTAGGCAAATGATTTGCCACCCCCTTTCTTATTATCCCTCCTGTAAGCGATGCTAATCGTTCAACAGGAGGCAACAATGCAAAAACGCAAATTAGGTAAAAGCAGTTTGGAAGTTTCGGCCCTGGGGTTGGGCTGTATGGGGATGAGCCAGTCCTACGGTCCGCCAGCGGACAAACAAGAAATGATCACGCTCATCCACAAGGCGGTTGATCTAGGCGTCACCTTCTTCGACACCGCCGAGATATATGGTCCTCTCGTCAACGAAGAGCTGGTAGGCGAGGCACTGGAGCCCTATAAGGGCAAGGTGGTCATCGCCACTAAGTTTGGGTTCAACGTCAACCCCGATGGCAGTCGTGGGGAAGGGGTGAACAGCAAGCCTGAACATATCAAGACTGTCGCCGAGGCATCCCTCAAGCGGCTTCGGGTGGAGGCCATCGACCTCTTCTATCAGCATCGGGTCGATCTGGATGTGCCCATTGAGGAAACGGCCGCGGCAGTTAAGGACCTCATCCGCGAAGGCAAGGTCAAGCACTTCGGGATGTCGGAAGCCAGTGCCAAGACCATTCGCCGGGCGCATGCCGTCCAGCCGGTCACGGCCCTTCAAAGCGAATACTCCCTCTTTTGGCGTCAACCGGAAGAAGATATCTTGCTGACTTTAGAGGAACTTGGGATCGGGTTCGTGCCCTTTAGCCCCCTCGGCAAAGGCTTTCTGACGGGCAAGATCGACGACAAGACCCAGTTTACTAAGGACGATTTCCGCAATATCGTTCCACGCTTTTCGCCTGAGAACCGTAAGACAAACCAAACCATTGTCGATCTTTTGACCAAAGTGGCGGCGGCGAAAAAGGCCACGCCCGCCCAGGTGGCATTGGCCTGGCTTCTGGCCCAAAAGCCTTGGATCGTGCCGATCCCGGGAACCACCAAGCTTTCACGGTTGGAGGAAAACCTGGGGGCGGTCACGCTCCAGCTTTCCGCCGACGAACTGGCTGACCTTACCCGCGCCGCCTCGGAGATCAAATTGGAAGGGGAACGCTATCCGGAAGCTCTTTTGAAACTCGTAGGACGCTGATCGAATAAAAAAGGAGATACTCATGAAAAGCAATAAAGTTTGGTTCATTACTGGTGCCGGCCGTGGGATGGGAATCGATATCGCGAAGGCTGCCCTGGCCGCCGGCAATGAAGTGGTTGCTACTGGTCGGGACACAGCCGGGGTGGTAAAAGCGGTCGGCAAGTCGGAAAACCTGCTGGTAGTAAAGTTGGATATCACCCGGCTTGCCGACGCGGAGGCGGCCACAAAAGCCGCTGTCGAGCGATTCGGCAAAATTGACGTACTGGTCAACAACGCTGGAAATTTCTTCGCGGGCTTCTTTGAAGAACTTTCCCCAGAAGAAGTCGAGAAACAGATTGCCACGAACCTGATAGGCCCGATGAACGTTACCCGGGCGATTTTGCCGGTAATGCGCAAACAACGATCGGGCCACATCATCACCATCACTTCACTGGCGGGGCTCATCGGTTTTGAGTTCTGTTCGGCCTATGCCGCCTCAAAATTCGGCCTGGAAGGCTGGATGGAGTCCATTCAAGCGGAGGTCGGTCCTTTTGGCATCAACACCACAGTGGTCAATCCGGGGTTCTTCCGTACAGATCTGCTTTCGGAAAAGTCGACGGCCTATGCTTCGCACGTTATCGAAGATTATAAAGAACGTCGTGAACAACAGATGATCTGGTGGAGATCTCAGGGTGGAAAACAGACGAACGACCCGGCCAAACTAGCGGATGCGTTGATCAAGATCGCGAACGAGGAGAAACCGCCCCGCCGCTTTGTCGCGGGCGCCGATGCGGTTGGCGCCGTGAAGCAGAAAATCGCCGATCTTCAGGCGCAGAACGAAGCTTATTTAGAACTTTCGTCATCCATGGCGCACACTTAACAAGGGAGGCTTTTATGAAAATCGGCATCTTGGGTTCGGGTTTGATGGGCGGCAAGTTGGGTACTCTCTGGGCACGGGCCGGACACGAGGTGGTGTTTAGTTACGCCAAGACCAAGGGGAAATTAGAAAGGCTGGTCAAGGAAGCGGGCGGCAAGGCCAAGGCCGGTACGGTGGCCGAGGCGGCACAAGGGGCTGAAGTCCTTCTCCTGGCCGTGCATTGGTCCCGGGTGGACGAGGTCCTTAAACAAGCCGAGGACCTATCGGGCAAGGTGATCCTGACCTGCTCCCTCCCAATGGACGCTCAAAATACCAAACTCATCCTAGGTCTAACCACGTCGGGCGCCGAGGAATTGGCCAAGAAAGTTACCAAAGCCAAGGTGGTAAGCGCCTTCAACACCGTTCCTAGTGAAGTGCTCTTTGGGGTCTTTAAGGCTAAGGCCAAAAGCCCCCGGCCAAGCTTGGTCTATTGCGGGGACGACTCAGGGGCCAAGAAGACAGCCGCCAAGTTGATCAGCGACGTTGGGTTTGAGCCCTACGATATCGGCAGCCTGAAAGCGGCCCGCTACACCGAACCTTTTACCATGATCGTGGCCGAGATTGCCTATGGTGGGGAAAAAGGATCGGAAATGGCTTACCGGTTTGAGTGGTTTTAAGAAATAAGGGGGAAAAATAAATGAGTAAAGAACCAACAGGTGCGCAAAAGATGTTGGGGGATTTTGCCCCCAAGCTGGTCGAACTGACCGACAAGGTGTTGTTTGACGATGTCTGGGAGCGCAAGGAATTATCGAAACGGGACCGCAGTTTGATCACTGTGGCGGCACTGGTCGCCCTGAACCGCCCGGACCAATTGCGGCACCATCTTAGCCGGGCCTTGGACAATGGGGTGACGAAAGAGGAACTGAAGGAAGCCATCACTCATCTGGCCTTCTACGGCGGCTGGCCCTGCGCCATGACCGGCATGACGATCGCTAAGGAAGTGTTTTCCAAATAACCACCCGTTACAATAAGTAACGGTTTAGGCAAGGAGGGTTTTTCATGAAGGCATTCAATTACGGAAAGTCCGCCGGGGAAGTCCCCCGGTTAGGCGAATTGATCAAGACTTACGCCCCTTACGACGGCAGTTTCGAGACCAAGATCCCTGGGGTCCATGCCATCCGCCGCTCAAAAAAAACCTCCGAGCCGGCCCAGGGTATCGCGCTAGCGGGTCTTTGCGTCATTGCCCAAGGCGCCAAAAGTGTCCTTTTGGGCCGGGAGGTCTTTGAGTACGACGCCTCGAAGATGATCGTTTATTCTTTGGAAATGCCCGTGGCTTTCCAGGTCTTGCGGGCCAGCCACGTAGAACCTTTCCTGGGCCTGAGGCTGGACCTCAACCCCCAAAAGATCGCCGAGCTGACCTTGAAGGTCTATCCCCACGGTTTGCCCCCGGCCCGTGAGAACCGCGCCATTTACCTGGGCCGGTCCGACTCCAAGATCATCAACGCCGCTATCCGTTTGCTGGAATTGATTCCCCACCCTGAAGAGGCCCAACTGCTCGGCCCACTCATTCAGGAGGAGATTTGGATCCGCCTGCTCAGGAGCCCCATGGGTCCACGGGTGGCCCAGATCGGCCTTGCCGATTCCGGTATGCAGGGCGTAGCCAAAGCGGTGGATTGGCTCCGCGCAAATTTTTCCCAGCCCGTCAAAATGGAAGCGCTGGCCAAGCTTGCCAATATGAGCTCCTCCACTTTCCATACGCATTTCAGGTCAGTGACCTCCATGAGCCCACTCCAATTCCAGAAGGTTCTGCGGCTGCAGGAGGCACGGCGCTTAATGATTTCCTCTATGATGGACGCGGGGTTGGCCAGCCGTCAGGTGGGCTATATCAGCGCCTCCCAGTTCAGCCGGGAATACGGCCGGTTCTTTGGCGGGGCCCCCACCAAGGATGTGGCTAAGTTGCGCGAGCAGATGGCGGGGGTTGGTGAAGCTTAAAGGGGTTCTCTCACTGTTACACATCGGACCAAGTGTAACAGCTTGTCCACGACGGGGACTCGGATTGTACAAATAAAGAGACCCGGAGATTCAAAGGAGAGGCCATGAAAAAAGTAAGATTGAACAACGGTGTCGAGATGCCAATTCTGGGTTTCGGAGTGTTTCAAGTACCCGATCCGGCGGAATGCGAGCGGTGCGTTTTGGATGCCCTGAAGACCGGATACCGCCTGCTCGATACCGCCGCGTCTTATTTGAATGAGGCGGCTGTCGGCAGCGCTATCCAAAAGAGCGGCATCAAACGAGAAGAGTTGTTCGTCACCACCAAGCTTTGGTTGCAGAGCACGGGATACGAAAACACTAAGAAGGCCTTCCAAAGATCACTCGATCGGCTTGAACTGACCTATCTGGACCTGTACCTGATCCATCAACCCTATGGCGACATTCACGGTTCTTGGAGGGCGATGGAAGAACTTCTCTCGGAAGGCAAAGTAAGGGCCATCGGCGTCGCCAATTTCCACCCCGACCGCATCATGGACCTCATCTTGTTCAACAAGGTTGCCCCTGCGGTCAATCAGGTCGAAACCCACCCCTTCAACCAGCAGATCGAGACCCAGAAGTTTCTCCGGGAGGTTAATGTGCAGATTGAATCCTGGGGACCTTTCGCGGAGGGAAAGAACAACCTATTCAAGAATGAGACGTTGCTTGCTATCGCCGAAAAGCATAAAAAGAGCGTCGCCCAAGTTGTGCTCCACTGGCTCACTCAGCGCGGAGTTATCGCGATCCCGAAGTCCGTGCGCAAGGAGCGGATGGAAGAGAATTTCAACATCTTCGATTTCGAGCTTGACGATAAAGACCTGGAGTCAATCAAAGCTTTAGACACGAAACAGAGCCTTTTCTTCGACCACCGCGATCCTGAAAAGGTAAAATGGCTTGGAACCCGAAAGATTGATGTTTAATTACCCTGTCCACGACGGGGACCCGTCGTGGACAAGAAAACTGCTCGGGTTGGGAGAAAATGTTAAATAAAATTTTTTTAATAGCAGCAACTTGGTTCGGCGCTGTTTTTTTGGGATTCATTTTCGCTTTCAGCGGTCCTTTGCTGCATAAGTCTTTAGAACCTGCTCTTCGCTTACCAGGTGTTTTACCTGTAGCATTAATAGTTAGTACCGCAGTATTTATTTTATTAAGTCCATTAATTATGTGGTCTTTTAGAAATTTGAATAAAAAAATAATTGCTCATGGTTTGTTATTTTATGTTTTTATTGCTTTGTATGTATTTGTGGTTACACCCAAAGAAGATGTGTGGGGCATCCATGGAGCAGGACTTAGTGGTTCAGTGCTTTTGGCAATAATTGGATTAATTTATATTGGATTATTAAAAAATAACTGAAGGCCTATTGGGCACCAGAATTTAATCCTTCGAAAACGATGGTGATGTGGGCTAAAGCGTTTAATGGTTGTCCACGACGGGGACCCTTCGTGGACTGGGAAAATGTATTAATAGGCGAATTCTGAAAAGAACCAATATTTCCGATGAAGGTGAGCTTTGATGGATTTGATTAAAGAACTAATTCCGCGTTTTTGGAACGACGGTGCCCTGGTTTTGGAAAGTTTCTTCACCCCCGGGGAACTGGGCGAGGTGGACGCCAAAATTCAGCAACACTACGCCTCCGCGCCTCCGGGGATAAAGCCTGAGAATTTTTTCCAATATGAAACCTTCACGGATCCTTGGGCGGGTAAAGGCGATGCTTTCGATGCCTTGGCCCGGCACCCCCGGCTGGAAGAATTGACAACCGCCCTCTTGGGGCCGAATTTCATTTATCAGTACTGTTTGGTGATGCAGACCCGGCCCTCAACCGGGCAGGCTTGGCACCAGGATACGCCTTGCAATGACCCCACTAAGTTCGTCCTGAACCGGGTGGTCTATCCCCGAGACGTATTGCCGGAAGCTGGTGGAATCATTTTCGTCCCCGGTTCCCATAAACGCGGCAGGATACCGCCGGGCCCCAACCATGAACCCCTTCCGGGGGAACTGGCCCTGCACCCTAAGGCTGGAACCCTAGTTCTCCTCCACAGTTTCACCTGGCATAGGGTGGGTATGAACCGCTCAAAGTCCCCTCGCTGGACGGCTAATTTCCGTTGCCGTCCCGCAACTTGCACGGAGGACCGCGACGCCGTGGGTGTCTATCGAAACTCTGCTTATAATTTCCGGACGATGGAAGTTGTTCAAGAAAATTGACAACTTAAGAAGGAGCGATTTCAAATTCTGGTTTCGAAACTTGCCCACGATGGGGACCCATCGTGGACAGTGCAATACCCGATTCCCGCCGAAAAGGAACGATGATGAGCGACAAATTGGATAAAATTTCTTATCGCCGGGATGAAAAAATTAGGGCCGATTTGGTCGCGGACCTTTACCGCCGGTCCGGGATCAATAGGCCTTTCTCGGATTTGAACCGCATCCACAAAATGATCGAGAACTCGAATTTGATATTCGGGGCCTGGGACGGCCAAAAATTGGTGGGGATCGCCAGGTCACTCACCGATTTCAGTTATGCTTGTTATCTATCGGACCTGGCGGTGGATCAGGCTTATCAACGAAAAGGAATTGGCACCGAATTGATCCAGCTGACCCAAAAAGCCGCAGGTGAAGAATCCATGCTTCTGTTGATTTCCGCGCCGGACGCAGTTTCTTATTACGAACGAGTGGGCCCGCAATTGGGGATGGCGCTTAAAGATAATGCCTGGTTTGTCCCTCGGAAAAAGTAAGAAGGGACATATCCGGGCCAATTTGGTTGTCCAGGATGGGGACCCTTCGTGGACACCTAAATATGGGTTGGAATTATACGATGGCCTATCGTATAATGAGGCCATGAAAGTTACCGCGCTCTTGCCCGATAAACTTGTCCAGGAAGTCCAGGGTTTTGCCAAAGGCAAAAACCTTACGGAATCGCTCGTCAAGGCATTATCGGAATGGAACCAACAGCAAAAAATCAGAGATTTGAATCAATTGGTTCTTGCGCATCCTCTGAGGTTCTCTAAAACCTATTCCTCCCCCCGCATTCGAGCCACTAACAGAAAATCATGATCCTTGTAGATACCTCCATTTGGGTGGAGTTTCTTAAGGGCCATCAACCCTTTCTTGATCAAATGAAAAAAATGTTGGAGGAACGCCAAGTCCTCGCGGTCGAACCTGTTTTCGGCGAATTACTCCAAGGCGCCAAGGATGATCGTGAAAGACGGATCCTTTTGGGATTTTGGGAAAATCTGCCTAAAAATCAAATACAGGATGCCTGGGTGAAGGCGGGTGAATTGTCCTCTCGAAACAAATGGAGTGATCGCGGGATCGGCTTGATCGATGCGGTCTTGATTATTTCCGCGCGGGATTCAAACGCAAAGGTTTGGACTTTAGATAAAAAATTAAAAAGCGTTTTGCATAAGAACGAGAATTTTGATTAGATTTGGTTGTCCACGGCGGGGACCCAGGGTGGACAAACAAAAATATGAAGGATGCGGCATGAAAACAGATGCTCGGCTTTGCCTCAGGCTGTTTAAACTTTTAGATAAGGGTGACCCAGTTGTTTGCAATTCCAGGCCGATGGCCTGGAGCCATTTTCTGCGACTCAATAGGTCTAGTCACCCAATTACCCAACAAAAAGCACCTTTTTCTATCGTTTATTTTCTGGCAAACCTCTCTTCTTCTCATTCATAATCCTCAAAGTTAAACACTTTCCCACGCCCTTCACCGCTCTATTTCGAATTGTGGTTATTACAATGAAATTTCGTTCGGTCGGAATCTTTACTTTAGGTTTATTTTCAATTCTCATTGCCGCCGCCGCGTCTTTTATTACCTCTTGTGGAAGTTCCAATCCCGCGAGTCCCGCGCCTGTAACGGTCATTATTGGTGTCACCGCTACTCCAGCCCCCCCGACCGCCACTTGGATTGTGCAGGCTACTCAAACGGCGGTTCAAACCGCGACCGCGGCGGTTTCACAAACTTTAACCCTCACGGTCGTCCAGACGAGTACCGCTACTTCGACTCCCACTAGGACCTTAACATCAACAACCAACACAGCCACTCCTACAGCGACAAACACGCCGACCCATTCAGCGACTTCCACTAATACCGGAACTCCAACCGCCACAATTACAGGTGCTTTGACTTCAACGTCCACGATTACTCCCACTGCGACGGAAACGCCCACTAACACCTCAACCATCACCCCGCCGCCTACGATGACCGCTACAGCGACTCCTACCGCCACTTCTACTGTTTACGCATCTACTTTGTCGTGGAATTTCGACGGCAGTAGTTCGGTGCCCGCCGGCTGGGCTTCCGGTAACGGAAGTACGGTCCCCTTGGCAGTACCCGCCCTTTCGATTTCAACCGCCGAAGCTTATTCGGGCTCCAATTCCGCGTGGATCCAAATCCCTTTCGGGGCGGCGGGCCAAGCGGCGAATATCCAGTATGATTTTGGCGATCCCTCGGATCTAGACGAAAACACCAATTTAACGGGTGAGACCATCAGCCTGTATTATTATGTGGATGCGAACCCCAGCAACGAAGGCAACGGACAGCTTTTTGTCCAAGAGGGCGGCCCCAGTTTTAACTGGCAGGGTTTGGCCTTTTCTGCCTTGACCATTGGCGCTTGGACCCAGGTTTCAATTCCCGCAAACCAGGGAGGCGTGGATCCTTCAAATATATGGCAATTCGGGATTCAACTTTATGCCGGAAACACTTCCACCTCCTGGAGCACAGTCAACCTCTACATTGACAACGTAATAGTCCAATAAATAAAGTCACGAGTGGGTTGGGTGTTTTTACGGAAAATTTTTAGAATGGAAGAGGCCATAATGAAGTTACGTATCGCGGGAATTTTTGCCCTTCTGGCTGGAGCCGCCTTTTTAACCATCGGCTGCCCCGGCAAAAACAATCCCGCCAGCCCCGCACCGGTCACCCTCTATGTGCTCGATACGCCCACTTTCACCTTCACCCAGGCCTGCTGGATTGGAACTTCACCTACTTGCACCCCCACATCTACCTTTACCTTTACCAACACATTTACCAATACGAATACTCCTACCAACACTTTATCCCCAACCCCCACTCATTCGCCGACCATTACCGATACGCCAACCAGTACCTTCACTATCACCAATACACCCCTCTATACGTATACTTTTACCCCCACACTCACAAAAACGGCTACTCCGACTAAAACCGAAACTACCGGCCCCGCTACAAGCACCCCGACCGTAACGCCAACCGCCCCTTGCTCTTCAGCGGCCGTAAGTATCCCGGATGCTAATCTTTTGGCGGCCATTCAAAGCGTATTGATCACTAACGGGATCATTGCAAGCACCGCGGATACCATCACCGAATGCGATATGGCCACCATTACCTCATTGCAGGCTGGCGCTGCCGGTATCGTGAACCTGGAAGGACTGGAATATTGCACCAGCATGACCTACCTGGATCTGGATAATAACAGCATCGCTGTCCTTACTCCCATCTCCGGTCTCACTGGTTTGACCTACCTGGACATCAGCGGCAACGACCCACTCGGTTCCAATCCGATCAGCGACATCACAACGGGCCTATCCGGTCTGACGAATTTAACCTACCTGGATATCTCCAAAGACTCTCTCACTGGCAGCAACTTAACGGCACTGTCCGGGCTGACACATTTGACGACCCTGTACCTTGGCAGCAATCAGATCAGTGACGTCACGGCTCTGTCCGGGATGACCCAATTGCAAAACCTGGACCTCGATAGTAACTTAATTAGCAGCGTAACGGCCCTGTCTGGAATGACGAATTTGACTTACCTTTTCCTTGACGGCAACACGATCAGCAGCGTCACGGCCCTGTCCGGGATGACGAATTTGATTTATTTGGCCCTTGATAGCAACCAGATTAGCAGCGTTACGGCCCTATCCGGAATGACTCAATTGCAAACCTTGTATCTCAACAACAACTCAATCAGCAGCGTTACGGCTCTATCCGGTATGACGCAATTGACCGACCTCACTCTCACCCATAACCTGATCACTAGCGCCACGGGCCTATCTAATTTGACGAATTTGCCTACCCTGAACCTTTCTTATAACTCGATAACCGACATTACGTCCCTGGCCGGGTTGACGCAATTGAACGGCCTGATTCTCAACAACAATCAGATCAGCACCTTAACCGCCCTGTCTGGGTTGCCGAATTTGTATGAGTTGTACCTTGATAATAACCAGATCACGGATTTGCAGCCCTTGGTAAACAACACGGGGCTCGGTACAAACGCAGCCACTATTGAGGTTTTAATCGGCAACCCTCTGACAGGCTCGAATGTAGCGACTGAAAAAGCGGAACTAACAGCCGAAGGCTGCACACTTGAATAATAAAGGACGCATGCGGGATGTCTGGATGAAAACCCTCATCAAAGGAAATAAAATCATGAAGAATTTTTTATGGGCGGTTATTCTATTGGCGGCGTTGGCGGGTACGGGAGCTTGGGCCCAATCCACTCAGGCAAACCCAAAACCCCAGTGGGTCCTTGACCATGAAAAAGAAATGAAAACGGGTCACCATTCCAAGAAGTCGAAGCCCGTCCGAAAGGTTAGCGGAATAGCCAAACGGGGAGCAAAGCAAGTTTCGCCCTTGGTTTTGCCTAAGACAGAATAATTCATTTCATGGTTTGAGGTTTATCCACGACGGGGACCCGGATTGGACAAAACCACCCTCAAAAAGCGATATAATCCAAACTCATAGTTAACTTTTACATATGTTTCAAATTGTGGAGTTGAGGGGTAGGCATGAAACGAATTTTTATCGCGGTTGTATTTTTATCTGCGGTTTTTTCCCCCCTGGCCTGTTCTAAAACCTATATCACTGGTCCCGTGACTAATGCCGCCAACACCGTCAAGGTTACGACTCTGGCAGGTCAAGTGGGGGTCATTGGATTCACCAATGGACCGGCAACAGCGGCGTCGTTCAATTATCCCTATGGAGTCGCAGTTGATACCTCGGGGAATGTCTATGTGGCGGATACACTCAACAGCGTGATCCGTAAAATCACAAGCGGGGGCGTGGTTACGACCCTGGCGGGGCAGGCGGGAAACGGCGGATACGCTAATGGAACGGGAACAGCGGCGCAGTTTGATGAACCCTATGGAGTCGCGGTCGATAACTCGGGGAATGTCTATGTGGCGGATACGTTCAATAGCCTGATCCGTAAAATTACGCCGGGGGGTGTGGTTACCACCTTGGCTGGTGGAGGCCCTTGTTGCGCTGTTAATGGAACAGGAAAAGCGGCGTCGTTTAGTCAACCCCCTGGAATCGCGGTCGATAACTCGGGGAATGTCTATGTGGCGGACACGGGCAACAACATGATCCGTGAAATTACAAGCGGGGGCTTTGTCACGACCCTGGCGGGGTCGGGCAGTCCGGGATCCGCCAACGGAACTGGAACAGCGGCGTCGTTTGATAGTCCCAGCGGAGTCGCGGTCGATACCTCGGGAAATGTCTATGTGGCCGATTCGTACTACTGCTTAATCCGGAAAATTACAAGCGGTGGGGTGGTCACGACCCTGGCGGGAGCGGGCAGCGGAGGATACAACAACGGAACCGGGACCGCGGCGACGTTTTATTATCCCTTTGGAGTCGCGGTCGATGCCTCGGGGAATGTCTATGTGGGGGATACCAATAATGCCGTGGTCCGTAAAATCACAAGCGGGGGCGTGGTCACGACTCTGGCGGGATCATTGGCTGATGGCTCCGCCAATGGCCCTGCAACCGCAGCGTCGTTTTTTCTCCCCGAGGGAGTCGCGGTCGATACCTCGGGGAATGTCTATGTGGCGGATACATTCAACCAACTGATCCGTAAAATTATCCAGTAATCATTAAAACGTCATCTTTGAACGCTTCTATTTGCTCATCCGAAAAATAAATCAGCTGAATTCAACCTCGAAGTGCACCACCCGGGCGAAAGACCTCCGCGGGAGTTTTAAACCCAAGGCATTTCATGGGACGGTGATTAATCTAACGTTCCACGGCTTTGACCTTGGACTGACTTAGCTTAGCGAAGTCTGTTCGCTTTGGAAAGTGTCGACGAACCAGTCCGGCTCGATTTTCGACCGTACCTCTTTCCTGACTGGTGTATGGGTGGCAAAAGTAAGACTGAGTACCTAGAACAGCATTGACGAGTTGATGCTCAACGTTTTCTGTTCCGTTGTCGTAAGTAATGGTTCGTCTCAATTCGGGTGGAAGTTTGCACATAGCTCTGTTCATAGTTTTTCGCATGGTTGCCGCTTCACGATTAGGTAGACGATTGAGGAATGTGTAGCGGGCTTTGCGTTCGACCACGATTTGTAATACGGGGCGACTCTGGCGGGAAACAATGGTGTCAGCTTCCCAATGACCTGACTGCTTGCGAGATTGAATGGCTTTGGGACGCTGATCGATGGAAACGCGTGATGGGATATGGCTTTTTGTGTGTTTGCGACTGTAGCCGCGTTTTCGACGCTTGCGGAGGGCTCTGGCAAGGAACGGAATATAATGAGGGGCATCTTGGTAGACCCACTGGTAAATTGCTTCGTGTGTGATTCCTTCGGGCCAGTCCAGGAGTTGAACTCGACCGGCAATGAGTTCAGGAGACCAACCTCGTTTGAGTTGGCGGGCAACATAAGCCCTGAGGCGTCGAGTCTTGAGTCTTTTGTGGTGAACAGCGATTTGTCGTCGCTCAACAGCCCGTTGGTGGGCTTTGTGAGATAAGTAGTATCCAGAACGAATAGGTGGTGTGTTCCGCTTTAGTTCTCGAACTAAAGAACTATGGTTTCGACCAAGGGATTTAGCAATTTCCCGGAGGCTAAGGCCACGGCTTCGGAGAACGGCCAATTTGTCTCGTTCTTCAATGTTTAAATGGTGGTAGTTTGTTTTCATATCCGCGCATATTAACGCGGAGTCTTAACCGACTAAGTGGTGCACTTCACTATTGAACTCGGGTCACCCATTTTATTGCAAATTTTTAAATAAGGAGAATTTGCATGACCACCTTTATCACCCCGGCCCGACTGGAAAATTTTCATTCAATAGTCTAGGGTTGTCCCTGGCGGGGACCCAGAAGGAACAGTCAGTATCACTGACTATCCTAATCGAAAATGTTTTCCCGGAACTTTTTTAGGCGGCAGGTTTCCTGATTCGAATCTCAGCGATAAGGCCAACCGCTTCAATGAGCCTAAGAACTCGATCAATGGTGACCTTCTGTAAACTGCCTGAAAGAATACCCGTCACGGCGCTCCTGGGGAGCTTCGAACGCTTTGCGAGTTCCAGATGAGTCATTTTCTTAACTTGAATGGCTTGCAAAACAGCTGTTATCAGTTGTGCTTTGATAATAGCCTCCATTCCTCTCGCTGGAAAAACATCTACCAATTTCGCGATTTCAACCGCTGTACTTTTGTGTTTCATCTTTTCACTTCCTTTAAGTGTCTTTTCGCCAAATCAATATTCGGCATCGGCGTCATCTTGTCTTTTTTAACAAAAGCATGAACCAAGTAAATGATTCCCGCGCCAACCAAAACATAGATCACCCGGTAAATTCCAGCACGATCCCTGAATCTCAATTCATGAACACCCTTTCCAATGGAAGGCATCGGCCGGGACAGGGGCATGGAAAGCGTGTGACCTTCATCCAATCGTGCTAAAGCGTCGGCGAGATATTCCCGTACCTCCTAGGGGAATTCTGCGATCTCTTTCACGCATTGTGGCAGTGGTGATATCACTTAATAATGGTCTCAAATATGAGACATTATGTCAAGTGTTCTGCCGTCTTCCCGACAAAAAGAGTAAAATAGAGTTTATTTAGGGTTTAAGGTGTCCACGACGGGGACCCGCATTGGACAGACAAGTAGCTTGAATATGTAGCCCATCTGTGCTACATTTGCACTAGTTCTTAAAGGGGGGCAACATGGCAAAAGAAGCGACGGTCCGTGCGCGGTTGGAACCGCATTTGAAAGCAGATACAGAAAAATTGTTGCATCAACTGGGGCTTACGGCCAGCCAGGCCATTTCCATTTTTTATAGTCAAATCCTCTTGAGGCGCGGGCTTCCTTTTGAAGTCGCCCTGCCGAACGCGAAAACGAAGGCCGTTTTCAAGTCCACGGATAAAGGGCGACATCTGGTTCGAACCAAGAATGCTGAGGACATGTTCCGTAAACTCGGCATCTGATGCTCAATCCTTCCTATACCAATCAATTTCAAAAAGACCTCAAGTTGATGCTTCGGCGCGGTAAACCGGTTGAAAAGTTCAAGGAAGTCGCCAATCGGTTAATCGCTCAGAGTGTCTTGGACGCTCGATTACGGAATCATAAACTTTCGGGGAATTACAAGGACCGCTGGGAATGCCATTTGGAACCAGATTGGCTTTTGATTTACAAGCTTTCTGCAAATGAAATCATTTTTGAAAGAACCGGAACACATTCAGATTTATTTGAATAAGACGAAAAAGCGTTGTCCACGACGGGGGCCCGGATTGGACAAAGGATTAGAAAGAATAAATGACGAATAAGAAATTCATTTTTTTCTCAAAGATTTTTATCTGGGGCAGTGCATTGCTATCCGTATTAGTTTGTTTGGCCGAAACAAAAGTACCAGTTCAGATAGAAAACTTTACGAACGAAAATGTACAGAGTTTTGGCAAATATTGGATTGATAATCGTATGTCTTTGGCAATAATTTCTGAGCCAAAAGAATATAAAGATGTGATTGAGATGGGAAAAGATGCGGTTTCTTATTTAATTAAATATTTGTCCAATTCAAAAGCAAGTATTCGGGTTGCGGCATTCTTTGCATTATCGGAGATTACTAATAAACAGTTTGGAACGTTAGATGATTTTAAATCGAATGAAAATATGAACTTAACCCAAGGGGAAATTGAAAATATCTCGTTTCAAAAACTTGCTGATTCTCATTTAAAAAGACGAGAAATAATCATTAATCAATATGAGTATTGGTGGATTAAAAACATGGGGTCAAGGCCAAAGGGAAATAGGCGGAGTGCCAGGAATTCACGAAAAAGCCCTTAAAGTATAATCTAGGGGCCCGGACTTCCCCCTGTGCTTCACAGGAATTCAACACCGGGGAATTCGGGGGTTAGGTAATGGGTTGTCCACGACGGGGACCCGTCGCGGACAAATGAAAACTCGAAATTCTTCTACTGGAAAGGAGACTCATCATGAAAGCTGCGATTGTTAGCGGACCTAACCAAGTGCCCGTCTATGGGGATTTTAAGGAACCAACTGCCCAAGCGGGGCATGAACTGATAACCGTCAAGGCATCCGCCCTCTCGAACTTAGCGAAATCCCGGGCTTCAGGTGAACATTACAGTTCTTCAAGCCTATTCCCCATGGTGGTTGGGATTGACGGCGTTGGCCAAAATTCGAATGGAAAAAGATTGTACTTCGTGATGCCGTCAGCTCCCTTCGGCGGCATGGCCGAAAAAGTTCTCGTTCGAAAGGAAAACTGTTTTCCTGTGCCTGACCAAGTGGACGACGTGACCGCGGCGGCGATCGCTAACCCCGGCATGTCTTCGATGGCGGCACTCAGAATACGGGCGGCATTCAAAGCGGGTGAAATCGTTCTGGTCAATGGCGCAACTGGAAATGCGGGAAAACTGGCTGTCCAAATCTCGAAATATTTGGGCGCAAAAAAAATTATCGCCACGGGCCGCGATTCTGACTCCCTGCAAAAGGTTAAGGGTTTAGGCGCGGAGGTGATCATCCCGCTCGGTGATAGCGGTGACGCCTTTGAGGACGCTTTAAAGGAGCAATTCGGAGGTGATGGAGTCGATGTCGTCTTGGATTACCTCTGGGGACCAAGCGCCGAGAGGATTATGATTGCCGGGGCAAAGGCGGGAAAAGAAGCCGTGCCGATCCGTTTCGTCCAAATCGGCTCGATGAGTTCGCCAAATATTACGCTCCCTAGCGCGGCCCTTCGTTCTTCGGCCATCGCGCTCATGGGTAGCGGAATCAAAAGTGTTTCCCTGAAAGATCTAATCTCCGCGACTAACGATGTGATGCAGGCGGTTCTGCCCGGTAAATTCCAGATCGAGACAACCGCTGTTCCGCTCGTCAACGTCGGGAAAGCTTGGAATGCAAAACACGGAAAATCCCGAGTGGTGTTTGTTATAAGCTGATTTTCCTAGACGGGGACCCTTCGCGAACAACTGAATTGGTGTTGAGCGACCAATTCCAACCCCCGAATGGTAACTAGGGCGTGTCCACGTGAACCCATCCGCTGCCGATATTGGTGACCCAGACTTGGTTCAAATTTTATTGGGGTCTAAATCCACCCGGCCTTGGTTTTCCAGGGCCTGACCTTTTAAACCCACCCTTAGGGTGAAAATTACCGGGACGGTGTTCTCCCCCCGGCCGCCCCCCCCTGAAAGAATGTTCTCCCGGGCGGTGTTCGGAACGGTGCTGTCCATCTCGAACAAAAGGCCGGGGGCCGCTATGGGGCCTCTCCCCTTGCGAAGACCTGCGGTGGGGCGCTCCACCTGGACCCGCGAACCCGCCTTCCCGGCGAAAACCGGAACGATCTTGAAAACCACCCCGATTATCCCGTCCAGGACGGCCTTCCTTTCTAAAACCCCCGCGGTTCTCGCGTTGAAAAGGGCGACCAGATGAGGATGGCCTTCCCCCGCCCATGAATTTTCTTCCCAAAGCCTGCATGAACCCGACAGGCTTCCCCCAATTGCGGGACTCATTTGACATTGGTTGTTTCTCGTCAGCTTCATCGAAAGGCGTGGGCTCGTTCGGGGCTTCCTCCCGGTGGTCTTGGAATCTTTCCTGGTGCATTTGCGATCTTTGCTGGTGCCTTCCATCCGGATGGCGATTTTTTTGGCGGAAATCCTGTGATTGGGAATCCCGGTGCCCGCCTTGGAAGCCCCGGCTATCATGATCCCGATGGGGAGGACGGACGTGGGAGGGAGCATACGATTCTCGGCCTTGAGGAGATCCGGTATGTCGGCCGCGATCATGCCTTTGAGGGGTATGGCCCTGGGAATGAGGTCGGGGCCCTTGATGCTGAGGCCTTGAAACCGGCCCTTCCTTGGGGGCGGTGAAACCAAAGTGGGAAGGTTTGACTACGATGGAATCCTTGTTGGCGCCCATCAGTTTCAAAATTCTTCCCCACAATTCCCTGTCCTCGGGGGTCAGGAAACAAAGGGATTCACCTTCTGCCCCAGCCCGGGCGGTGCGGCCCACACGGTGGATATAGTCTTCGGGATTGCGGGGCAAATCGTAATTGATCACATGGGCGATATGGTGGATGTCCAAACCCCTGGCGGCAATATCAGTGGCCACCAGGATGAGGAACTTCCCTTCGCGGAATTGGTCGATGGCCTGGCGTCTTTGGGATTGCGTGCGGCCCCCGTGAATGCGAGTGACTTTGAGCCCTTCTTCCTTCAGGCGGTTCATAACGCGATCCACCCGGTGCTGGGTGCGGGTGAAAATAAGGATCGAGCCTTGTCTTTCCTTGAGTTCAGCGGAAAGCTCTTCGGGTTTTTTGGCTTCGGTGGTGTAGAGAATTTTCTGCTCGATCTTCTGAAGGGGTTGGGTGGTGGAGCCGATGGTAATGCGCACCGGATTTTTCAAATACTTCGACGCCATTTGTTGGATATTGTTCGGGATGGTGGCGGAAAAAAGAAGCGTCTGGCGCTCGCTCGTCAATTTTTTTCGGATTTCATCCAACTGGGGCGCGAAACCCATGTCCAGCATGCGGTCCGCCTCGTCCAAAACGAGAAAGCCCGTGTGGCTCAGGTTCAAGGACCCTCGGTTAAGATGGTCGATTACCCGCCCCGGCGTGCCGATGATCAATCGGGGTTTTCGAGTAAGCTGGGAAAATTGGGTGCTCATATTGGCACCCCCAATGAGTAGAACCGATCCTCCCAAATGATGGGTCCCACTCAGCTGGCGCAAGACTTCCTGCACTTGCACCGCTAGTTCCCTGGTGGGAGTCAAAATCAACCCGGTCTTGTCTTTGTGATTTTCCAGGTAAGTGAGAAGAGGTATGCCAAAGGCGGCAGTCTTTCCAGTACCCGTTTGGGCGGAAGCGATGACGTCCCTGCCTTCCAATCCCGGGGGAATAGCCTGCGCCTGAACCGGCGTGGGCTTTTCGAAATTCATCTGCTTGATGGAATGCGCTAAAAACTCAGGCAATCCCAACTCTTGAAAACTTTCCATGTCTATTCCTTATTTAATTTTGATCGCGGTTAGGGCGAGGAAATGTTCACGGAGGTGAGTCATTTCTTCTTATTAAGTTCATCGAAGGACAACTCGGGGAAACAGCAGTATTTGGAACTGAAGTTGCCGCGTCGTTACCGTCCCGCTATTCGCGGGACACTCCTCGCAATGACCGCATTTAATTTTTATTGGAATGAATGAGGGGAAATATTAGGTATGAAGCTCCGTCACGCTATTTCTGCGGTGCCTATCGGCGGCCGCTACCCCGTGACGTCAATGTAGAAGGGTTACCAAATGCATTCGGTTCTGCGGACATACGATAACTTAAAAACCGCTTTTTAGGGGATTTCTTTCATTATTATTTTGTCTCTCCCTTTCCCGCTCCAGTTTGTCCTTAGAACCTTCAAAATTCGTGTGATAAACTTGCTTTTGCTTATCTCTTTTGAGGGACATTCCATAAAAAAGCTTTCTTTTTTCTTTTTATACTTTCTGGGTTCTAGTATTTTGTGGGGCCAAACCATCGGCTTTATCGTGGACCCCACGCAAAATAACAATCCCATTTCCCCCTATACTTATGGGTCCAACAGTCCCATCCCCCTCGTCAATAATATCCCCCTCTACCGCCTGGGCGGCGACCGCCTGACGGCCTACAATTGGGAAAACAATTCTTCCAACGGCGGGGCGGACTATTGCGAATCTTCCGGAAGCACCATCTGCAGCCATGAGGATTGGTATATGGTGCCAGGGCCCGTAGCCCCTCCGGGAATGCCCGCCACCACCTTAACCACTTTCATCAATGGGAATAACGCTGTCACCGCCGCTTCCCTAATCACGTTACAAATGGCCGGATTCGTCGCGGCCAATGGAGCCTGCAACTGTTTCGTGACCGTCACCGCTCCATCCGACACCGCCCATACCTATTGGGATGCGGTCAGCTTTTCCGGCGGCCCCACGACCGGAGCCCCGGTAACCAACGGTACTGTGGTCTACATGAACCAGGAAATGGCTTACCTCTTGTCCACCGTTGGTGGGGCGAATTCAAGCGGAGCCAAGTTTTACGATCTAGACAATGAACCGGGCCTTTGGAACAGCACCCATCCTATGTGCCACCCCAACCAGGCGGCCTGCACGGAGGTGTCCGGAAAAGGGGTCAGTCTGTCCACGATGATTACCTCGATGGATCCCAATGCCCAAATTTTAGCGCCGGTTTCCTATGGGTGGCAGGAATACGTGAATAACCAATCCGCGCCGGATGACAATCCGACCTTGAATGCCTATTCAAGCAATCCCAATATTATCGCCTATCTGGATTATTACCTCGCCACGATGAACTCCGCGTCAAGCGCGGCAGGCCGGAGGCTTTTACATTACCTGGATCTGCATTGGTACCCTGAAGCCACTGGTTATGACTCCACAACCGGCAGCACCGTGCGCATCACCAACGATGATACCAGCCAAGGAGTTGCCATCGCCCGGATGCAGGCGCCCCGGTCCCTCTGGGACCCCACTTATGTTGAGTCCAGTTGGATCACTGCCTATTCCACCGGCGGCAACCCCATCACCCTTCTACCTCGGCTTCAATCGGCGGTAAGCCAGTATTATCCAGGCACCAAGCTTTCCTTCTCCGAATACCAGTACGGTTCCGGCGAAGACATTTCGGGCGGAATCGCCGAAGCAGACGCACTTGGCTTATTCGGCGAAAATGGGGCTATCGCCTGCCGCTGGGACGACGGCACAAGCGATGTCTATGTGGCCGCCGCCTACAACATGTACTTAAATTACGACGGGAAAGGTTCCCAGTTCGGGAACACCTCCATCTTGGCTTCCGCTTTCGGAGCCAATGCGGTTTCCTTTACATCCATCTACGCCGCCCTGGATAGCACCCATTCCAACCGGATCAATGTGATCATTTTGAACAAGGATTACAGCTCCAATCATGGCGCGGCGGTAACCCTGAATAACATGGGCATCACCCAAATAGCGTCCATCACTTCCTATCGTTTCGATACCACTACTTCCACGGCTTATAATCCAACCGCTCCAACCTTTACCGCCAACACCTTTTCAGATACCCTCCCTTTCCGCTCGGCCACCCTTTACCAGTTAAGCCTGATGGCGGGCACTCCCACACCCACCCCCTCTCCCACCCCTTGCACCGACGGGGCCGGCCATACCTGCACCTTTACCCCTACGCCCACCGTGACCAATACCCCGACACCCACTCCCACCCCCGCTATCCTCAACACTCTTTATCCTAACCCGGTGAAAAACGGAACTTCCGTCAACTTTTCCTACAACGTGACCGGCCCCACGAATCAAGTGGAAGTGAAAATGTTCACCCTGGCTTTCCGGAAAATTTATGAAGATGACACCTTATCCACAGCCTTGGGATCGCACAGCTATACTCTCGATTGGGGAAACACAGGGTCGAATATCGCCAACGGCCTTTATTACGTGGTCCTGGATTTCAAAAGCAGCGGTTCGGAAACCCACCAATTGATGAAACTACTCGTCCAGAAATAAACAATTAAGAAGTGCTTCCGGTACCCCGAAATCTTTAAAACCCGAAACTTTCACCTTTTCTTTCCATTTTGGGGATTTTAGTGGCATATTTTCCATATGGCTTCATTCAACGATTTTCATTAGCGAATTGAAGGAACACTTGAGAAAATTTAAAACCATTTTAGTTTCAGCGGGAATGCCCTTCCTTTTAGCGGCCATGGGTTTCCTTTTACCGGTTAGACCTATTCAAGCCCAAAGCGTTACGAATACTTGCGCCCAATACTTAACCATCAACACGACCAGTACACCTTCCTACTATGTACAGACTAATTTTTGGAACGAAGGATCTTGTCCAGGCACCCAATGCATGACCATTAATAATGCCACCGGAGATTTCTCAGTGACGGCGGGAAATTTTGGGTGCGGTGATACGGTGGCCTCCTATCCCTCCATTGTTTATGGTTGCCAAACCGGCACGGCTTGTAGCACGGGAACGAACCTTCCCATTGAGGTGAGCGCGCTTACTTGCGTCACCAGCAGTTGGAATATCGCCGTTACCAACGAAACGGGAAGCGATCTTTGGGATGCGGCTTACGACATTTGGTTCGATGAAAGCGCCACTAATTTTACTCATGAAGCAGAATTGATGATTTGGCTGGATTATATGCCTGGGACCGGACCGGCCGGATCGTTGAAGGCCTCGGGTATTGCCATCGGCAATTCTCCAACAACCTGGGATGTTTACGAGGGTCCTATCGGGTGGAACTATATCGCCTTCCTGGCGGACACCCCCACCACTTCCTTCAACAATGTAAATATCCTGGCATTCATTAATTACTGCGTGACCCAAGGCTATATCCAATCGACCTGGTACCTCGGAGCGATCGAGGCGGGCATCGAACTGAGGACCGGTGGAATACCCTTTACTAGCAGCGGATTCAGCGCCTCCGTCAACAGCTCCTCTTGTGGAACAGCCACTTTTACCCCCGCGGTCTCAGTCACCAAAAGCTCAACCCCCACCATGACAGAAACCCCGACCTGCACTTTGACCCCCACTTTGACACCAACCAATTCATTCACCCCGACCCAAATTTATACCCCCACTCCAACACCTACGATCACTTGGACCCCTGTCAATACTTCCACCATGACATGGACTTTGACCTCCACTTCCACTTCGACTCCCACCCCTACACCCACCAGTTCTTTCACCCCGACCCGTACCTTTACCCCCACTTTTTCTCCAACGGCAACCTATCCACCAGCCATTAGCTTGACCCCCACGATCACATCTTCCAACAGCTCTCCCATTGGGGGCCTGTCGATTTTCCCGAATCCCGTATTCGGCTCCGGACCGGTGAGCATCCAATTCGTCTTAAATAATCCAGCGGGACAAGTGAATTTGAAAATTTTTACCATTGCTTTCCGGAAAGTTAAGGAATCCACGTTTCAAAATGTCCCTGCAGGCCTATTCCAAACCCAATTGAATATGATGGACGATTACGGTGTTCCCTTGGCCAATGGCCTCTATTACCTGGTGGTCACTACGCCCCAGGGCCACGTGGTTGGAAAAATCATCAACCTTCATTAAAAGAAATTAATTCTTTCATCTCTGGTTATTTACCAACAATTGAATTTTTAGCTGAGGGGATGCGCCCATAGGGTCCATAGCCGGTAAAGGTCTTGGTCGTCCCGGCTTTTATTTTTCCGACAGCTCGATGACACCCTTCCATTCTTTCGGGGGACGGCGGCGATACATCTCCGCCAGGGTCTTGATATAACGAGCGGGACGGTCGCTGGGAGGCAGATGGTCCAAAATCTCATAGGCGCTTTCCCAGGCGCCTTTCTCGAATTCCTCCAAACCCTTTACGAAAAGTTTGTCATGATCCAGATTTTCCGAAGGCGGGTGAATCTCAAAAAGGTCCAGGGACACGTTCATGCCGGCCGGTTGGAATTTTCCCACGCGCCTCACTCCCAGCGTTTCCAGTGAAATTTTTTCGGCCACTTCCCGAGTGACCAGGATAGGTACCTCGACGATTTTGGTGATGCCCTCCAAACGGGATGCCTGGTTGACAACCGGCCCCATCACCGTATATGAAAAAAGTTGTTTGGCCCCCATCGATCCGGCCACGACCTGACCCGTATGAATGCCTATCCCGCAGCGCCAAGTGGGCGCGACCTTCTCCAGGGCCGCAACCATCGCCAAGGCCGCCCGGCAGGACCGGTTCACGTGTTCTATGTCGGGGAAAGGCAGGTTCCAGCAGGCAAGGATACCGTCCCCTAAGAATTGAAGTACAACCCCGTTTTCCTTGAAGATTTCCTCGGTCATGGCGGTCATCACTTCCTGGAGTTCCCCGGTTTTCTCCAGGATCTTCTCGGCCTTTCCCTCGGTGAGCTTTGAAAAACCCCGGATATCAAAAAACATGACCGTTCCCTCAGTGAGCTTAGGTTTGAGCTCATCGGCATCCGAGGATTCGATAATTTTGGAAACCACTTGGCCGGAAAAAAAACGCTGAAGCCTTTCCTTCAAGCCCTCCAGCCTCTGGACGGACAGGCTTCGGCCCACCATATCGGCGATAAGGCCCACGAGGCGGCAGTTGTCTTTGAGAATAGGTTCGTTCCCTCCTTGGCCCGCGACGTAAAAAAGAAGGGGGTCCTCGCCGGGAATCTGGGTGGCGGCGCAAACCGCCCAATCCGCGCCTTCCTGAAGCGTCGCGGAAAGGCTCTGTTCGCCGCTGGTCCAGCAATAAAGGAAGGGATGCGGGGCGTTTTTCAAAGCCTCCTCAATGAGAGTCCGGCTGGTTTTGAAACCCGTTGAATCGATCGCCGAATCGACCGCCAATACCCTTCCGCCCGGCCGCATGATTTGGGACCAGCCGCCCCCGCTGACTGACCTCAGCAGACTGGCGATATGGGCAAAAGAATCGGAATCCGATTTTTCCCGAAGGATTTCCGGGAGTTCCAGCAGGTCCAAAATGCGCAAGCGGTCCGAAACCATACTGCCGTCCTTATAGACTTCCTCTGGAGTCATCGACAACTTGAGGTTGGGCTTAACCTCATCCCGGTGGGAGCTTAAAAGGGAGAAAAGAAAACGGGTTTTACCCACTACGAACTGGTCACCGTTCTCAAGAAAAAAAGCTTCCTTTTCCATTCCATGATGGAAGATGGGATTAGTGGTCCCGGTCAACCGCTTCACATTCAAGCGCCCGGATTTCATGCGCAATTCCAGGTGTTTGCGACTCAAAAATTTCTCATGAGGAACTGGCCAATCGGACTCGTCAGTACGGCCAAGCACAACCGAATGGTTCTCGCCAATTTCAAAGCGAAGGGTCGTTTCGCCCTGCCGGATGGCTTCCACAACAGCCTTCACGAAACACCCGGATTCAGGATTTTCATTTGTCTTCCGCCTTGTGATATTCGACCCATAATCTCACCCACTGATCCGCAGGCACTTGATCCAGGGAACCTTGGGAATTGACCTGGCACCGCCCCGCAACCCGGGAGGCAAGTAAAAGCCGGTCCGAATCAGCCTGTGGACCGACCCAATCCGCTTTGACTTTTGTCAGGGAATCGTCTTTCCCAAGCAGTTGGAGGCTTTTTCCTCCGGGATCAAAACCGATGGCCCTCACAACCGTGCCTTGAAACACTTCCTCTCCGATAGCCTCTCCTGTTTGGGTATCCCACCATTGCCAACCCCCGTCCAGGTAAGCGGCCAAAAGGGCCTCACCGTGGGGGCTGAAAGCACAATCTTGGATAGAGCCCTCGTGCTTCAAGGAATTTCCAATTGGCAAGCCTGTTTTAAGGTCCCAAAGCCGGATATTACCGTCCCCTCCCAAAGTCGCCGCAGTTTTGTTATCCGGGCTCAAGATCGCCCCGGAAAGTCCAACACCATGTTTCAGGTTGAAAAGCACCTGGCCGGTTTCGGCATCGTACTGTGTGGCTGTGGATCCCACTACCAATAGGAGAGTCCGGCTATCGGCGCTGAAAACCGCGCTTTTGACTCCCTTATCCACTTTCACCAGTGGCTTCGAACCGTTCTTATCGGGCAAATAAAGTTTAAAACTACCGTTCAATCCTAAGGCAGCCATTTTTTCCCCATCGGGGGAGAGAAGGGACTTGGTGATGTCCAAGCCCGTTTGAATCGGTTTCCCCGATTCTTCACCGGTCAAAGCATTCCACAGCCGCAAACTTTTTTCCTCTCCCCCCGTCAGGATTTTCTTTCCATCAGAACTAAAGGCTCCGCCATGCACAGCCTTTTTATGGGGAAGGGACAGGAATTGATCCGTGGCGAGATTCCATAGCCGGGCCTCATCGTCCTTATCGCAAGTCAGAAGGCTTGAACCGTCAGGACTAAAAATAGCCCTCAGGATGAGTCCACCCGTGACAAGAACCTTCCCAACGGGGTTGCCGGTGACCGCGTTCCAAAGGCAGGCAGTCTTCCCCCCGTAGGTTAGAAGAAACTTTAAATTGGGACTGAAGAGGGCGTGGTCCTGAAGCTTCTTGAAGTGTTTCCGGCCGGATTTATCCCAGTCGAGGATTGACGGATCCTCCTCCGAACCATTCCCTTTCCAAAGACAGGCCAGCCCATCCTTGCCTCCGGTCGCTAGACTATCCCCCATGGGCTGGAAAGCAGCGGCGGTAATCATGTCTCCTTGCCAAAAAGCGTGGCCCACCAGTTCACCTGTTTGCGCGTTCCAAACCCGCACGACATGGTCCGTGTCGCCGGTTAAAACCTGGCTTCCGTCCGAATTAAAAGCCAACACCATGATCTTGCCCGGAGTTTTTAGGCTGAATTTCAAGGGAAGATGGGATTTGGTATTCCAAACACGGGCCAACCCCACCGCCCCGCCAAAAACAACCGATGTGATTACGCGTTTTCCGTCCGGGCTGTAAACCGCCCTTGCGCCAATTCCGTCCAGGAAAAGCGGGTAACCCGACTTATGGGCCTTGTTATCGTAAAACCTCACCGTTCCATCCCATCCGGAGACCAGAAATCCTTTGCCCTCCGGGCTAAAGATCACACTTGGCTTATACCAAGCCGGTGCTCCCCGGAGATCCACCTGAATGGAATCCCCCAAAGCGTTTCCGGTATCCGCCTGCCAGAGTTGGACTGCGCCTTCCTTATCCACCGTCAAGACCTTGTCGGATTTTGGGTTAAAAGCCGCAAGATAGAGGGGCCGGTCATGTTCCATAGGGGTGGCCAAAGGCCTTCCGGTGGCGGCATCCCATTCCCGAGCGCTGCCGTCCGCGCTGGAAGTCAGGACTTTTTGGCCATCCTCGCTGAAGGATACCGATGTGATTTCTTTTCTCTGTTCAATCGGCCGTCCTACGGTTTTCTGAGTGGCCACTTCAAAAATCCGGACGTCCCCTTCCGAATCCCCCAAGACTAATTTGGAACCATCTTTACTGAAGGCCGCGGCGCTCAAGATACCACCCAACTTGAGCGGACGGCTGACGGCTAGTCCCGTCTCTGCGTCCCAAAGCTTGGCGCCCGAGGCCCCACCGGCTGTCAAAAGGATCTTCCCATCCGGGCTGTAAGCCACCGCCACCACGGCTCCGTCATGGGCGAAAAAGCGCTTTGGAATTGGGGGCATATGTAATACTGCGTTGCCCCGGGCCAGGAGGGACGGGAACATTTTATTGGAAGCGGCAAAATAGGCGGTGGCCGAGGCCTCATCCCCTTTTTCAAGAAATTCCCTTCCTCGAAGCACATAATTAAAAGCGGTGTCCTGAGTTTGGGCCTTTTGATGGTTGGCCACGATGAATAGGGCGGCTAAAACCACCCCAAGAGCGGCCCAAGTGACCAAAACCGACGTCCGATAACGCAGGAAAAATTTGCCCAGCCAATAGCCCATGTCGTTTGAGAGAGGGCTAACCGGCTTTCCTTCCCCCCGGTTCTTGAGGTCCTTTAACACTTCGGCCGCGGAGTTATATCTTTCATCGGGATTTGCCCTCATGCATTTGGCTACAATCGCCGATAGATCCCTGTCCACCACTCCTTTAGTACGGGTGAAGAGATCCGGTACGATTTGGAGTTCGATGGCTTCACGATAAATTTTTAAGCGTTCATTCACACCGGGAGCCTTTTCCAATTGGTCCGTGATTTCGGCGTGGGGAACTTGGTGGGCAAGGACGGCGTAAATAGTGCATCCCAGGGCATAAAGGTCCCATCGGGGATCGGGCTGGGGAGGGTTTTCCGGATCCTCCATCAAGGCTTGTTCGGGAGCCATAAAAAAAAGGGTTCCCAGGGCTCCCCCGGATTCCCGCAATATCCGGGAGTTTCCAAAATCCGCGACTCGGACATGCCTTTCCTCGTCGAGAAGCACGTTGGCGGGTTTCAGGTCGCAATGGACCATCTGCTTGGAGTGAACATATTGCAGGGCTTGGGCGATCTCCTCCATCCAACCCCCGACCTCATCCGCTCCCAAAGCCTCCTTTCCCGCCGAGGGGTTCTCCATCAGCTTTTCCAGGGAACCCTCCTGGGCCAGATCCATCACGTAATAGGGAATCTCACCGCTTAAATCGGCATCCAGCAGAGAAACGATATGGGGATGTTTGTCGAGTCGGATCAAGCGATCCGCTTCCCGTTGAAGATAAAACCAATAAACGCCGCTTTTCTTTGTGAAGATCTTAACCGCCACAAATTTACGTGTGCGAAGCTGAACGGCCTCCCAAACCTCCGCATAGGCACCCCGGCCGATAGGCTTCAACAACATGTAACCGGTGATCTTGGGGGCCTCGCGGTGTTGTTTTAAATCCGGCAATTCGGACAACTGTTGGGAGACCTTTTGGGAATCCGTAGTTTGCGCCATGGTGTAAAGGAGCTCACCAGGTTCTTCGGATAGGTTTTTCTTTTTCCGGGCCATCGTTGTCCTTCAGGTTTCACAACCACAGTTTTCCAGCTGATGGAATAAAACCAAATGATACCCGATTTAAAGGAAACTAAAAAGACGTGAGGGAATATCCCGAGGTCACAACCATTAGGTTAGGAAAAAGTTAAAACCAATAACGAAAATGAAAAAACAGGGCCGATAGCATTTGGGACCATAACGGCCTATTCTTGAGTTCGGCCAGCCCCACCTCCCGACAATTGGAAAGATCTGCAGAAAATTGATTCACTAATTTTCTAAAAGTTAACATTTCCCGTGGAATAACATTTACTTCTAAATCCTTGCGCAGGCTTCGGTGGTCCAGATTCCCGGAACCCACTAAAAGCCAATCATCCACTAATATCGTTTTAGCGTGGAGAACCCTGTCTTGAAATTCAAAAATTCGGCAACCTGCTTTCAAAAGAACTGGAAAATAGATCATGGAAGCCCATCGTACCATCGGCACATCGGACTGGCCGGGCAGTATCAAACGCACCTCGCATTCTCTCTTGGCTGCCCGCCCCAGGGCCCGCAAGAGAGGCCCGGTGGGGACAAAATAAGGCGTCAGAACCCAAATTCGGTGGTGGGCGGATTGGATTCGCTCAAGCAACTCCCTGCGGAAAGCGCGCCGAAGTTTCCGATTGACCGTCATGCGAATAGGGCTTCCTTCCATATCATGGGTGAGCCACTTGATCAAGGAATGACGGTACAAGCGGGCGAAATGGTGGGGCCAAGGGTCCTCCCAAGCGACATGAAATGCCAATTGAAAAACCAGGGTATGGACCCCCAAAAGTCCGATACCCGTATCTCGCCAAGACGCTTTTGCTTTCACCTTTTCCAAATGCCAGTCCGATACATTGAAACTTCCGATCCAAACTTTTTGACCGTCCACGATCGTTTGCTTTCGGTGATCCCGGTGTTTTCCACTGTTCCAAAGGGAAAGGGCGTATTGGAATGACCGAATGGGTTTAAAAAACTGGAAATGCTGGAGGATGGAGGAAAAGAAAGTCGGCCAGGAACGATAGACCCGGAACTGAACCTTTGCCTTTTCTAACCGCGGGCCATAATGAGCGAGGAAGTCCGGGGAGCCCACTCCGTCCACCAACAGCCGGACCCGCACGCCACGTCGCTGGGCGCGAATAAGGGCATCAATGATTCGATTCCCCAAAAGCCCCGGCTCGAAAATATAGGTTTCCATGTCGATGTTCTTCCGGGCCGTCTGAAAGCCTTTCAGAACATCCCGAAAATAATCGTCACCGTGAAAATAAATTTTTTCACCGGCCCATGTTTTTCCGGTTTTTGAACTTTTGGCTTGGCCCGAGGGAAACGAAATAGGTTTCATGGAAATTACGAGTAGTCCTTTGTGTGTCATTTAATCAATCCCAACCTGGCCATCTTCGCCGGATACATTGGGGGAATCGACTCTATTTAAAATAAAGTAAGCAGGCTCATGAATGAACCCACATAAACCTCTTAAGCGCGCTCTTAATCTTACTTAATCGATCAGGTTTATTTCATGGAATGTTGAATCCCCTTTCCCTCCCTATGAGATCATCCGGCGCCTTAGGGTCGCTTAGGGCCGATCCTTGACAAATCGTTGGGTTTTGGATTAAGTAAGTGCCATGTTACGGACAACTTTTCGTTTTGCTCTCATTTTCCTGGCTTTTTGGGTTCTCGGAGGCCAATGGCTGATGCTGCAGTCGGTGGCCTGGGCCAATATGCTTCGTAATTATTCTCAAGAAACCAAATTGTCAAAAGCCCTACTCAATACCTTTGACGGAAACCACCCCTGTCCCCTTTGCCGGTTTATTCAAAAAGAGAGAAGTGAACAGGAAAACCCTTCCAAAACCTTGGTTCCTTCGCCCAATAAGAGCCCCCTATGTTCTATTGTTTTCGCCGCGCTGGCCGTAATATTTTTTATTTTTGGAAAACCTTACTTTGTTTCTGTTTCTCGCCTTGACTGGAATCGAATACCCCTCTCTCCTCCGCCTAAATTGGACCATTTCGCCTAAAGATCGAAGTGTCAACGCCGTCTTTCTTGCGAAGACCGGCGATTCCAAATTTAGGAGAATTCAATGTCGAATTTCATACATTTTTATCTCAAATTTTATTTTCACAAAGGAGAAGTCATGAACCGATTTAAACGATTAAATTTAAAAGTGAGACGGTTTTTGGAGGTTGTAGCCATTATCGTAATTATCGGGGCGGTCCCTCAGTTGGCTTCTGCCTGTGCCTGCGGATGCAATATCTTTGACCTAGCAGTTCCTGGTCTTCCAGATATGAACTACTCTACAACTTTTTCCTTACAGTACGATTACATGAACCAGAATGAGACTCAACATGGTTCGGGGCTTGTTTCTGGTGGCTTGAACCCGGATAAGCAGGTAGAAACTAACTTCTTTAATTTATTTTTTTCGCATCGTTTTGATCGGGATTGGGCATTCATGGCGATGATACCGGTATGGAATCGATATTTCGCCACCGATAATAACGGGACTCCGGGCGTAACTGATGCCAGCCAGGGCGTAACCCCGCAAATATTGTCCACCAACGCCACCACATTGGGGGATATTCGTCTCACGGGTGAATATATGGGTTTGTCCGATGACATGTCGTTTGGCATACAATTCGGGCTCAAGCTACCGTCTGGTCCGAATGATGCCGGGGCTTATTACCAGGGCACTCCAATCATGGACCAGGATACCCAGCCAGGAACGGGTACCACGGACACATTACTGGGAGCTTATAAAATCGGGAATTGGGGCCCTAGCAGCTGGTTTATAAGGGCTCAGTGGCAACATGCCCTTTATAGTTTCCAGGGATATCGGCCGGGAGACAGCATCGACGCGGCTATTGGGGACCAATTTCATGGAATTGAAGAAGCTACTAGTCTCATTCCCACCCTCGAGATCCACTACCAGTTTCGAAACTATGATCAAGGTGGGGGCGACGCGGCGTTTGGGAATGCAGACAGTGGATATTCCAATTTTTATTTGACCCCGGGTCTTCAAGATAGGATCGATTCACACTTGCTGGCCAATGCTGCCATCTATATCCCTATCTACCGTGATGAAAATGGATATCAGCAAGTCGCTCCATACTTGCTCAACTTTGGGGTCGGATACCAGTTTTAAGACCGACCGCTCTCTATTGGTCCCGAAAAAAGAACATATGATGGGAGCCCGTCAGGAAACAAACAACCCGACGGGCTCTTTACTTTGGGAACTACCCTCATTTTTGATTGCGGCTTGATTTATTTATCTGAAACAACCTTGAAAGGCGAAAGATGATTCCCAAAAATCTTTACGAGACAAAAGCTCTTCTCTTCCTATCCGCGATCTCTCTTCCTCAAATCCTCTTGGCCGACACACCCGGTCCTGGAAGCCTTCAGTCTGATTTTTCAAAAACGGCCCTGCCCATCCTCCGGCAAAGTTGCTTTGCATGTCACGGGCCAAAGCCAATAGATACGGATGACATTCAAAACCTTGACCAAAGAAAAAACACCGCCAAGTTGATTGCCGATGCCCAAAAAGTGTACCCCATGGGGGAAACTTTCCCTTTTCCAGGAAGCCTCAAACCCAAACTCGACCTGAAGCAATTTTCGGATTCCCTTCAAAAAAACTGGATGCCCCCCGGGACGCAAAAAACATTGAATTTGGGGCGGCCCTTACGAGACCAAGCCAAGAAGAATCTTTTGGATTGGGCGCAGAGAGCCGCAAAGATGTTGGATCAAAACGACAAGAAACCTCAATGAAGACAACGGAATTATGTAAGCTTGCAAAAAAAACAAGTGAACTCTTTACTTCAGGCTTCTAATCATTTAGTTTTATCGTCCCGGTCGGAACGGCAAAGAAAGGAAAAAAATGCCTCCCCTGAAAATTATTGGTTCAAAACTTCTTGTTTTGAGTTTCACCCTCCTGCTTTCCTCAACGCTCTTGGCGGACACAGCGAGTTCCAGAAAACTCCAGGCGGATTTCTCAAAATCCGCGCTTCCCATCCTCCAGCAAAGCTGCTTTGCTTGCCATGGGCCCAAACCCCAAAGCACCGACAATATCACGGACCCCGACCTGAAGAAAAAAGCGGATAAGATGATCGCCAAAGCGCAAAAAAATTTCCTCATGGGGGAAACTTTCCCTTTCCCCGAAAGCGATAGCCCCTTGGACGACTTAAAGGATATTTCCAAATCTCTAAAAAAAGGATGGATGCCTCCCAAATCGCAAAAAGCAATGAATTTGGGGCAGCCCTTGAGCGATCAGGACAAAAAGACCCTCCTGGATTGGGTGGACCGGGCCAAACAAGAGCTAAATTGTTCGTTTCTTTCGGATCGGCTTTTCATTTTTTAATCGACCCCTGAAATCAACTTCCTTAAAAAAACGTCAATAGGGATTCCCATGTTTGAGCAATTAACCGAAAAAATCCAAAAGGTTTTCAAGAACCTCCGCGGCCAGGGAAAAATCAGCGAGGAAAATGTCCAGGACGCCCTCAAGGAAGTCCGCCTCGCCCTTCTTGAGGCCGATGTCAATGTGGAGACCGTAAAACTGTTTCTGGATAGGGTTAAAGACCAAAGCGCTCGGCAAAGAAGTAGCCCTGAGCCTCACCCCGGGACAGGTGATGGTGAAGATCGTTCATGAGGAATTGATCGCCCTTTTGACGCCTAAGGACCGGAACGCCAACAAACTCAAGTTCGCCCCCGCTCCTCCCACATTAATCCTTCTGGCCGGACTTCAGGGAACGGGCAAAACCACCACCGCCGCCAAACTGGCGCTATGGCTGAAGAAGGACGGGCGTAAACCCGGGTTGGTGGCCGCCGACTTGGTGCGTCCCGCGGCTATGGACCAATTGGCCGCGCTCGCCCAGGAAATAGGAGTTCCCTGCTTCCGACCCGAAGGGGGGGAAAAGGCCCTGGACGTTTGCCAAAGGGCGGTCAAAACCTGTCTCCAAAACGACGCGAATATTCTCATCCTCGATACGGCGGGCCGCCTGCAAATTGACGAACCGATGATGAACGAAATTTCAGAAATCCAAAAAAAATTGAAGCCCACCAATATCATGCTGGTGGTGGATGCCATGACGGGACAAAACGCCGTCCAAGTGGCAACGGCTTTCCATGCCCGGCTTCCCTTGACGGGCTTGGTTTTAACCAAGGCGGATGGCGACGCCCGGGGAGGCGCCATCTTTTCCATCACCTCGGTCACCGGAGTCCCCATTCAATTCGTAGGTGTCAGCGAAAAAATGGATGGCTTGGAAGCTTTTTACCCCGACCGTATGGCCTCCCGGATCCTGGGCATGGGCGACATGTTGACCTTGATTGAAAAGGCCGAGGAAGTCGCCCGCCAATCAGCCTTTGACAAACAAAAAATGTCCAAGGGCTCGGATTTCAACCTGGACCACCTGCTGGATCAAATCCGCCAGCTCAAGAAAATGGGTTCCATGGAAGAGATCATTAACATGCTTCCCGGAGACCACGCGCAGAAAAAACAAATGGCGGCCAACGCCCCGGATGAAAAAAAGATCAAACGCATGGAAGCCATTATCCTTTCCATGACAGCCAAAGAACGCCAGTTCCCCCAATTGCTCGATGGCTCCCGCAAACGCCGCATCGCGGCTGGCAGCGGCACCCAACCGAGTGAAATTAACACCCTGTTAAAACAATACGACTTAATGAAAAAAATGGCCAAAAAAGGCGGCATGACCCAAAAGGCAATGAACATGATGGGCGGCGGGGGCATGCCGGGTAGCTTTCCACCAGGCGGCTTCCCTCCGGGATTCCCCCGTTAATTGTTTCCATTTCTTCTTTAAAGAAACGTCCGGTTCACGTTGACCTTTCAAAAGAACCGGCGATACAATGAACTTTTATATTTTTAATTCACTCAATTCCACCAAGGTTAAACGGCTCAATTCATGGGACTTTTCAGCAGTAAAGAAGATAAAAAGAAAGAGCTGGTGGAATCCGCCCAAAAGCTCATCGATCAAGGTGACACCTCTCGCGCTTTGAAAGAACTTCAAAAGGCCCTGGAAATCGACCCCAATTACAAGGACGCCCACACCGCCATGGGCTTCATTTATTCCGATATGGGCCAGTCGGAAGACGCTATCCAAGTTTTCAAAAAAGTCATTTCTATCGACAATAATTCTCCCGAAGCGTGGAACAACCTGGGTCTTATGCTGGCTCGTTCTGAAAAATACAAGGAAGCCATTAAAACCTTCGAGGACGCCATTGCCCGCAATCCCAAAGTGGCTACGTTTTACAACAACCTGGGAAATGTTTATTACGAGCTGGGGCAATTTTCACAAGCCATGCAGGTTTTCCAAACGGCCGTCGAGTTGGACCCCTCCTACGCCGAGTCTTACCATCGCTTAGGGATCGATAAAAATACCTCAGGTAACATGGACGTGGCCATGAAACGCCTGGAGGAAGCCGCCAAATCGGGAAAAAACAAGGCCAAGATTGCCTACGATATGGGCACCCTTTACGCCAAACAAGAACTCCATGACAAAGCCATCAAATCTTTTCAAGAGGCTATCCGCCTCGACGGTCGCTTTGAGGCCGCTTATATGGCCATGGGTTTCGCTTACGAGCGAAAAGGTGATTTGCAAAAAGCATTGGAAACCTTTGGACAAGTCATCACCCTTAATCCCCAAAGCGCCAAGATTCACAATACGGTTGGGCTTATCTACGACAAGCTTCGTCTTTACAAACAGGCCATCAAGGAATACCGCGTCGCCATCCAATTGGAACCCAGTTATGCCAACGCCCACTTCATTCTGGGCCAAGTTTATGAGAACAAGGGAATTACGGAAAAAGCCGTAGCCGAATACGAAAAATTCGTGCGAATCCACGAGACCGGCGCCATGGTGGAGGAAGCCAAATCCCGAATCGCCAAAATAAAAAACATCAGCCTGGATGAATTGGAAAAATTATTGAATATGAAAAAAATAGACGCTCCCACTGGCGCCGAAACCGCATCCAAGGAATCGGCGCCTTCCGGTGTTTCCGCCACCACCCCACAGGTCAGTACCCCTCTTTCTATTGCCGCACCTGCGCCAGCCGGGGCTACCGTTCCACCCCCGCCTGCAGAAAAAGGAGGGGTAAAGCTGACCGACCCCAAGGAATACTTAAAACAAGTTCTGGCCAAGGCCAAAGCCGCCAAAAATCCCCAGGCTGCCCCTGCAACCGTTTCGTCTCCAACCGAAGCATCAGCGGATAAATCGGAAATCAAACCTTCAATCACCCCTGCCGCGCCTGCTGTTCCTTCAGCTAAAGCAGCCGCACCAGCTTCCTCTTCTGAACCAGAACCTACCAGTCCAACCATGAATATTCCATCTTTAGCGGTACCCACCCCAATCCTTCCGGTACCGCCCGCAACGGCGCCGGCGGTTGATTTTTCAACTATCCCCGCGCCTCCCATCCCATCCACAGTTTCCCCTGTCCAGACACCGCCGCTGGCTCCAGTCGCGGAAGTCCCAACAACCCCAATGGAGCCAGCCTTAAGGGAAACGGTTCCCACTTCTTACGCTGCCGAAGAAGAAATCAATTCCTCCATCCCCGTTTACACCCCCGACCAACCCTTGCCCGCTTCGGCATTGGATGGATATGTTTTAGATGAACAGGAAGTCCTCAATGCCATCGTCCAAGTTGACACCCAAAGTGTGGAACAAGAAGCCCAGGTTCTCGAAGCGGTGGAAGTGATGCGGGCATCCCACGCTACCGAGGACGAGCTTTTGGAGGAGGCCCCCCATATGTCGACTTCAGTAACAACACCTTCTGTTTTGTCCAATCCCAAGGAACCAGCGGCTCCTCCCTTCCCATCCACACACTTGCCTCAAACCCCAAAATCAACCATTAAACACGGCTTCTTTTAAAACCTAATCCCAGTTCAGGCCAAAATTTTAAAATTCAGCTCCCAATGAATACCCTTGAGTGACAACTTTTTATCCTTGCGTCTTCAAGGAAGAATCCTACAATTGGGTGACCCCAGAACCTAAGGAGTTTTATGCCTGACGTAACCTATTTGACCAAATATCCTCCCTTTAAATCCTTCGACGGAAATGACCTGGACGCATTAAGCGCAGTGGGCGTGGAAAAGACAGTCAATAAAGACGAATTGGTTTTCGATGAGGATTCCAAGGGCGACAGTATGTACGTGATCAAATCCGGCGCGGTCAAAATTCTCAAGAAAGTCAAAAACCAAGAAAATACCATCGCCGTATTAAATCCAGGCGAATTCTTTGGTGAAATGGCCCTGTTGGATGGTCTTCCTCGTTCCGCCGCGGTTCGCACCACCACTGACTCGGAACTTTTCATGGTCTCGTTGGAGGGCTACCAAAAGTTGCGCAAGGAAAAACCACACACGGCCTTGAAATTGATGGACATCATTATCAAAGTGCTATCCAACCGCCTGCGGCAAGCCAACAAAAACCTGGAAGTCATCAGCTTCTGGATCGAGTAGTAAAGACAGTTTTAAGTCTTGAATTAATTAGGTTAAAAATTAAGATAATTTTTCACGAATTTGGTTGGGGAAAATGGACGCCTGCTTAAAACCCAGACCACAATTTAGAATTTTTTTACCCTCAAACATTTTTTAGCCGTTTGAAGACAAAAAAAGCCCCGGATGGGGATCCGAGGCTTCAAAGAGGGGGGGATCCCCTCAGTGCCCAGCCGTTAAGCGGAGCACAATCTGTCTTTTTTGATATTAATTTTGCTGTTGTTGTTTTTTGAGCTGTTCTTCTTCCCACTGTTTCTTCCGGTTTTCGCGGGCCTCGTCCAATTGCATCGCCGTAACGATATTTCCAATACGGGCTTGGATATTCTGGATGGCCTTTTCCTTGCCTCCCCCAAAATCCGGAACCATAACCTCACCAAAATTATTTACGTGGGTCTTCGCGAATATTTTTCCCTGTTTTTCAATCAACTCAATTTCATAATCCTTTTCGTGGATGTTAACTTTTACTTTTTCCGTTGCTGGGGCCATGGGACACCTTTGATTGATTTATTGTGGGCAATGCCAAGAAAAGTCGCTTTGAGGCCGGTATATTAACGATCCCCTTGGGCTTTTGCAAGCCAAACTCGCCGTTTTTGGCCGGTTTCGTGGCTTTTTCCTTGCATATTTTCTTAATAACTTTGTCCGCAATGACCTCAAGGGCAATGCGACCTCCTTCTCCCACCCAATTCAAGGCGATGCTTCCTGACGTGGTCCCTAAGGTGGTTTAACTTTTGATTAAGCGGGATTTAATAGCTTTTTGGGGGTTACTTTGACTCTACAGAATGGCAACGCAGGAATGCTCCTGAGCCGGTTTTACGAACCTTTTTACAAGAAATGAATCTCGGTCAAACCACACAAAACCTTCTGCATCAAACACTTTTATTATAAAAGGGGTGATACGATCAATTCTTTCGTCTCGACGCGGATGCTTGTGGTTTCGACATAAGAGTTAGTACCCATCGTTTTTCAATTAGCATTACCAACATCACCGCTCGCCTGTTTAGGAAAGGATGCTAAACAAACTCGGTGCAGGACTGACCATTTGTGTCCTTTCACACTTTCACGCAATGCTAGGAAAAACGGCTGAAAAAGAACATCGTGCAATTTTCAGGTTTTCTCTTGTTCACGACGGGGACCCGTCGTGGACAAGGTTTTTTTACTCGGAACACCTAAGATTTATCAACTTTTTGACCCCTAAAAAATATAGGAATATGAAAATTTAGCGAAGGATGAGCAATTTGGCGACAGAACGCTGGCCATCGACGATGACCACCAGGTAGTAAAGCCCATTGGCCAGTGGCGTTCCCCATTTGTCGGTCAGTTGGACCGTTACCGCCACGCTCGGCGGAACGTTCAGGAAGGTCTCTTCCTGCACCTTCCTAAAGGCCGTCGTGAATATCTCAACCTCCACCGTCGAAACCCCCGAATAGGCCGGCGGAAGAACATTCACCGTGGGGCCCGTGACCGGATTGGGGTAGATCACCACTCCCTTGGAGGCAGCGGGCGTGGACGTTTCCGTGCTTGTCAGCGTCGCGGGAACCATCGTTGAAGTGACGGTTAAGGTGATGGCGGAAGTGGCGCTGGAGGTGGCCGTTAGGGTTGGCGTATCTGTCGCCGTACTCGTCAAGCTATTGGCGGGAGTGGCCGTAGGGGTAGCGGTATTGACGGGGGTATTGGTCGGTGTGGCCGTGGCGGTTCCAGTGGCGGTGTTGGTGAAGGTGTTCGTGAGCGTTAAAGTTGTTGTCTTGGTGGCGGTGTTCGAGGCGGTTGAGGTTGGTGTTGGGGTAGTCGTGTTGGTCAAGCTGTTGGTGGGAGTCACGGTAGGGGTTGGGGTGACCGTGTTCGAAACGGTTGAGCTGGGGCTGTTGGTGGGTGTCCCGGTATAAGTCGAGGTAATCACATTCGTATTGGTGGGCGTGGAGGTGATGGTGGGACTATCGGTGCTGGTGACTGTACTGGTAGGTGTAGTCGTGGAGGTATTCGTTACCGTATTGGTTGGGGTCGCCGTGGCGGCTTGAGTGGCCGTATCCGTAGGGGTTGAAGTTGTTGTCTTGGTTGCCGTATTCGAGACGGTGGCGGTGGGAGTATCCGTGGCGGTTTGGGTGGCCGTATTGGCTAAGGTAGGGGTGGGTGTGGAAGTGGTGGTCGAGGTAGTCGTGTTCGAAGCTGTCAAGGAAGGCGTTTCGGTAACGCTATTTGTGACGGTATCGGTAGGCGTGGACGTGGCGGTTTGGGTGGCCGTATTCGCAAAGGTGTTGGTAGGCGTGGAAGTCGCCGTTTTGGTCGCCGTGTTCGAGACAGTCGAGGTTGCCGTAAGAGTGGCCGTATTTGCCAAAGTGTTCGTGGGGCTGGAAGTCGGCGTGTTCGAGGCGGTAGCCGTCGTCGTCGCGGTTTGAGTGGCTGTGTTGGCTAAGGTATTCGTAGGGGTAAAAGTTGCGGTTTTCGTGACGGTATTTGTCGGGGTGTTTGAATTCGTGCTTGTGGGACTGGAAGTGGCCGTGTTCGTGGCGGAAGCCGAACGGGTGGCCGTGGGACTATTGGAGGGGGTCGAACTGAGGGTGGCTGTCGCCGTACTAACGAGGGTGTTCGTGGGCGTAAGGGTGACGGTCTCAGTGGGGGTCGAGGTAGCGGTATTCGTCGGGCTGTCGGTACGGGTCGGGGTCGGGCTATTAGTAGGAGTGAAAGTCCGAGTGTTCGTTGGGGAGTTGGTGCGAGTAGCCGTTGGCGTTCCAGTGGGCGTGTTGGTCACCCCCGCCACGAGGTCCCCATGCAAAATCCCCCGGCCGTTGGTTCCAATATACATGCGACCATACACGGTTTCATCCCCAGATGCAGTACCAACCGCGCCAAACAACTGGTTGCTGTTGCTAATTAGAGTCCAGGTAGTCCCGATCCCATCGTCACATCTAAAGAAACCATAAGTACCACTGACAGTACCCACCAGGTAAACCGCAGGATGGGTGTAGGTAGGGCTGTCGGCCATGCCAAAGCCTATGGCTACCGCGCTAGAAACGTTGGCTATTTTTGTGGTGGTTACGGTTCCTAAGCCCACATTCGTAAAACGGTAAAGTCCACTGCCGGTGGGAACCCAAACTTCGCCGACCATCCCAAAGACAGCCCTGGGTCTGCCGCTACCCGCGAAAGTACCCGCGGAAGCGAAACTGGAACCCCCGTTGGTGCTCACGTAAAGTGTGGTCCCGGAAGTACCATAGAAGATGTTGGAATCGACCCGGTCTGAAGCGATTTGGGCTCCACCCGGAAGACCCGTACAGGCTGTCCAACTGGTTCCCCAGTTGATGGAGTAGCTCGGATTTCCATAGCCACTGTAAGGCACCGCGATGATAGTGGCTCCGTTGGCGGATATGGCGATTCCTTGCATTTCATTGTCACTGGTTTCAGGCAAAGTCGAGAAATTCGTGAAGGTTTGTCCATTGTTCGTGGAGTAAGCGCCATCTGTGGCGATGGCGCCTGAATTCTCCACTCGCACAAAATCATTGGTGTTAAGTTCGGCGAAATCGATGCCCTCGGTGCTGGACCAGGAAGGATTACAGTACATTCCTCCAGCTGGAGAAACAGCGAGGTTGGTGTGCCGCATGCCGCCAATATCCCCTAGGGAACTGAAGAAAACTCCTCCGGCGGCCGAGCTGGTCATGTCGGTCACCGCCGTTTCCTCCAGGCCGTAGTCGGTGAAGCTCCAAGTAACCGAAGAAGTTGAGGCGGCGGTAATATTGGTACTGCTCCAAACACCGGCACCCGTGGTATAGAGGGCGTTGGCGGAGTTATAGGGGTCAATCTTAACGTCTCCCTGCCAGCCCGTTCCGCCCGCCACTGTTCCGCAACCAAGGGTCCATTCGGCTCCGTTGATGTTGTAGTTGGCGAAATTAGAACCATATCCTACGTTGACGTGTCCGATAGTTGTCCAACTGGATCCTCCGTTAGTGGTGCTGAAAACCATGTCCGGACCGCTCCACCAGTCAATGGTTGAGACGACCACATGCTGGGCGTTTTCGGCATCCACGTTGATGCCCCCAAATCCACCGCTTGCGGCAGGCGGACCCGGCATGGTGATTTGCGACCAAGCCAGGGTGGATGTATTCAGCTTCCAAACCTGACCCGTGGTGATGTTATTGGGGCCATAGCCGCCGCTGTCATAGACAACCCACAAATTCCCGTCGGTTCCGAGCGAGGCGTGAGGGGTAATCATGTTGGTGGGGCCGCCCGGGACGAGGGTCCAACTGGCTCCAGCGTTGGTCGAACGATAGAGATTGCTGTTGCCCGAGGCCATGGCCTCGACCCCGACGAAAATCGTTTCCGCGCCGGAACTGGGGTTTCCGCCCGGGAGGAAAACCACATAACTTAAACCGTAAGTGGCGTCGCCGTTGACGGGGAAGCCGGCCACCTGGGCCCAACTGGCGGCCGAATTGGTGCTTTTCCAAAGACCGTTACTACGGGAGCCGAAATAGAGAATGCTGTTCAGATTCGGATCGACCGCCAGCCTTTCCCCCGCTTCCCGGCCGTCATAATTGCCGCCCATCGGAACGGCGATGGAATTGACGGTCCAGCTGTTTCCCTGGTTGGTGGAACTGAGAATGACGCCGTTGCCACTGGTCATATACATTCCAGCCGCTACATAAACGTTGTTGGCATTAACCGGGTCCGGGGCAATGCTTTCCCCTCCGTAATAGTTGTACAGGCTGTTGTTAAACATGTCGGTCAAGGGTATCCAAAGGCTGGTGGCATTATCCCAACGGTAAACGCCCCCGATGTCGGTACGGGCGTAAATAAGGCCCTGGGAGACGGGGCTATAATCTACCCCGGCCACGAAGCCGCCCGCGGGGACGACCACGTTGCTCCAGGTGTAGGTTTGGGCAAGAAGCGGTTGGACGAATACCGTTATGAGCAGGCCGTAGAAAAAACATATCGCTGGTTTAAGAACTCTCATGTCCTCTTGTCTCTTTTGGAACTTCTTTAAACCCCACCCAATGAAATTTCATTTTCACTGAATTTTTCGGCCGTATTTGAAAGCGCTTCCCTGCCGCGGGACTAAAAGGCCTTGAGAAAAATATACCCCCAATAGGGCCGGGGCACAATCAAGGATCGAACTAGAATTTGTTTTTATCGTTACATTTATTATTTTTTATTTCACATCGGGAAAAAAGCTAATCTCTCAGAAAGATTTCAGTTTAAACGGTTTGGAATTTTTTCCTGAACTTTTGGGGCGGGAGGCCGGTTTTTGCCCCAAAAAGCTTCACGAAGTAGGTATAGGACTTGAAACCGCAATCCCGTCCAATCCGGTAGACCGGAAGATTGCTGTTTCGAAGCAGGCGTTTGGCTTCTTCCAGCCGCCGGTTTTGAAGGTAAGCTTCCAGTCCGATGCCGGCCAATTTTTTGAAATAACGGCTGAAGGTGGAAACGGAAACACCGGCCATCTTCGCCAGCTGGGAAATCTTCAGGGATTCGCCGTAATGGTCGTCGATGAAGTCGCGCGCCCTTCCAAAGGAATTGGCTTGCATATAGGAATTCTTCCGTTCTGTCCTTTCAGCCAATTGGTCCAGGGCCCGGTGAAAAGCCAGGACCATTTCCTGGGTCGTGACGGCCCTCTCCAAGTGAAGAGCCAGGCCCTCATAAATTTCCTTGGCTTCCTTTTCGCTCCAATCGGCTCGCCTTTGAACCGCGTCGGTCAACTGCATGAGGGCATATTGGAAATGCCAGCGGATTTCCTCCGGATTTTGGAGCGAGAGGGTCAGGACCTGTTTCAAGAACCCATCCCGAAGGATTTCAATATTGGACAGGGACGCTGCTGAGAATTGACCTGCCAGGACAGACAAGAGGCGGTGGAGTTCGGTTAGGTCCCTCGTTCCCTTTTCTCCGGATGCGTCGTAGGTCACGATTTCTCGGCCCGACTGCCTCCCCAAATGGAGCGCCAGAACCGCCTGGCGGAAAGACTCGGCCAGGATCTCCCCCCGTGGAACGGTTTCGCCGATGCCCACTAGGACCGGGCCTCCCAGTTCCTTGACCGCGAACCGGTAGATCCTTTCGGCAATTGCCTGAATTTGTTTCTTTTGCTGGAGCCGGTTGAGCCCGGGGTCCACCGAGGTGACGAAAACCGCCCCATAATTTTCCAGTTTTCCTCCCACGGTCTCACGAAGGGTTTTGGAGAATTGGAAGCTTTGCCGTTGAAAACGGTAAATCCGCAGGGCCGCCGCCAAGGGATCCAGAGGCTTCCCCACAGCCCGCGGGATAACCGTGATCACGGTGGTGGGAACACGGGTGAGCCCGATCTCTTCCCGGAACCATTGCCATCCCTCAATCTCCCGGCTCCAGGGGGGCACGGACTCGGAAGTGGGCTGACCCAGAGCCCAAGCCAGGAAAAAGCTGTGGGGAAGTTTTTGGGGGAAAACCTTCCGAAGAAGATGGTTTAAGCGCGCCCGTATGGGTCCCAAGTCATTTTCTCCCGCGAGAATTTGGGCGAATAGTTCTAGCGTTTCTTGATAGGACCCTAGAAGCGCCTCGTCTAAAACGGGAATGTCCAATAGGGTCCGCGTCATTTCCTGGAAATCCGGGCTGGAAGCGGAGACTTCACTTTTCGTCATGCCCTTCCAACAGGCCCGGACGTCCGATTCCGTCAGTTCATGGTCCGCGAAAGCACCAGCCACCAGAAATCCCAAGATTTTCTTTTTTTGTAAAATAGGAACGATCAGGTCGCGAAAACCCAGGTAGGTCCCGCAAACCGACCGGTATTCCTTTTTGCATCTCCTGACGCAGGCCTCCAAATATTTCCCCTTGGCGTCCAGGTTGCTGTATTTCTTTTCCAACTCAAAAAAGGAAAGCGGGCGTATTCTCCGGTTGAGACTCCTCCATGAACTGGGCAGGGAGGGGCCGATGAGGAAACAATTCAGGTCCACGTAATAATGGATGATGGCGTGAAAGGGGTCGAAGCTTTCATAAGCCTCGAAAACAGTCGGTGGGTTTGGGTTGGGGTGCCTGGAGGGCATGGCATATATTACCGCAACATGCCTCAAATGATTTCCCCTAAAAATACCCCTCTCGGTCGTCCTCGAAATTGCTGTCCAATCAGGGTCCCCGTCGTGGACAACCCGTTACACTTCGTTGGAAGTTTTACAGATCACCAATTATAGAGGCTACAAAACCTTAAGGATGGCCAAGCCATATGGTTTATTTTGTAGTCAAATACATGGAAAATAGGAGTATGAAACAAGAGTCTTTGGCCCTTTTGTCTCTGTCGATTTAGAACACCCTTGTTCGTTGTATAAATACAGGCAGAAACAACCAGATGGGATTGGAACTGTCCTGAATTAAATAAATTAAGGAGACTATTATGCGATATATGGCTTTATGGCACCCAGTGAAGAATGCGGCTCCCCAGGGGCAAAATCACTATGCTGAAATGGGAAAACTGATCGGCGAAATGACAAAACTAGGGGTCTTGGTGGATACAGGTGGATGGGATACAAAAGCACCGGCCATCGTCATCAAAAATTCCGAAGGAAAAGTAACCGTGACGGACGGGCCCTATACGGAAGCCAAAGAATTGATCGCCGGCTTCGCCGATCTTCAAAGTGGAGTCGAAAGAAGAAGCGGTAAAATGGGGCAAACGCTTCATTGAAATTGCGGGTGAGGGCTTTTCCTTGATGCGAGAGCTCCCCCAGTATTGACTAACCCCCCGTCGGATTTGCGAAAGCCTAGACTTACTTACCTTTTAAACTCAAGGAGGCAATTATGCGTTTCATGATGCTGGTAATACCAAAAGATTACGAAAAAGTGGCGCCCGACTTTACGCCGGACCCCAAAGCCATTGAGCTGATGGGGAAATATAACGAAAGTTTGCAGAAGGCCGGGGTGCTGCTGGAGCTCAACGGACTCTATCCTCCTTCCGCGGGTACGCGGATATCTTACACTGATGGAAAACCCAAGGTGACCGACGGCCCCTTTATCGAGACCAAAGAGTTCATCGGCGGTTACTGGATTATTCAGGTCAAATCCAAGGAAGAAGCGATTGAATGGGCCTCACGAATTCCTTTCATCCAGGGAGAAACGGTCGAAATCCGGCAGATACGCGAGATAGCCGATTTAATTGCCAAAGTGGAAGCTGCGAAGAAAAATGCGGGAACGAAATAAATTTGAGGACGGCCCGGCTTGACTGAGTCCAATACTTACGGCGCAATCGAGGCGATCTGGCGTATCGAGTCGGCCAAGATCATTGCCGTCCTCATCCATATGATCCGGGACGTGGGCCTTGCGGAAGACTTCGCCCAGGAGGCGCTGGTCGCCGCGTTGGAGAAATGGCCCCAGACGGACATACCCGAAAAACCGGGCGCTTGGCTGATGACCACCGCCAAGAACCGTGCGTTGGACATGCTGCGCCGCAAATCGATGTTGGAGCGCAAACATAACGAGTTGGGCCGTGAAATGGATGAACGGATGGAAAGGGATTGGAAGAAAATCAGCGATGCGATGGACGACGACATTGGCGATGACATGCTGCGACTGGTCTTCATCTCCTGCCATCCGGTCTTGCCGCCCGAGGGCCGCGTCGCAATGACGCTCCGGCTTCTGGGCGGCTTGACTACCCAGGAAATCGCCCGGGCTTTTCTGGTACCCGAGTCCACCATGGCCCAACGCATCGTGCGGGCCAAAAAAACACTTTCGGAAGCCAACATCCCATTCGAGGTTCCCCGGGGCGAGGAATTGGCTGGACGCCTTTCCTCGGTGCTGGAGGTTTTATACCTGATCTTCAATGAAGGCTACTCGGCCACGGCCGGGGGCGATTGGGTCAGGCCGGCCCTTTGCGAGGACGCTCTTCGCCTCGGCCGCATTTTGGCGGAACTGGTCCCGATGGAACCGGAGGTTCACGGTCTGGTGGCCCTGATGGAAATTCAGGCATCCGGCCTGGGGGCTCGGGTGGACAAGGAGGGAAAACCCATCCTGCTTTTCGACCAAAACCGCGCCTGTTGGGACCACCTGCTGATCCGCCGAGGGCTGTCCTCGTTGAAACGGGCCGAGGCTCTGGCCCGCCCCAGGGGTTCCTATTTTTTACAAGCCGCCATCGCGGTCTGCCACGCTCAAGCCAAGACCGCCGAGGAAACAGACTGGAAAGGCATTGTGGCCCTTTATGACGAGTTGGGCTGGTTAACTCCTTCTCCCATTATTGAGCTCAACCGGGCGGTGGCGCTGGCCATGGCCTTTGGCCCCTCGGTAGGACTGGAACTGGTGGACCAATTAGCGGCTGAGCCCGCGCTAAAAAATTACCACCTGCTTCCCAGCGTGCGGGGCGACTTTTTGTCCAAGTTAGGCCGTTTTGAGGAAGCCCGCGTCGAAATGGAGCGAGCCGCTTCACTGACCCAGAATGAAAGCGAAAGGCGGATGCTTTTACAGCGCGCCGCCGAATGCGGTCAATAATTTAGAAATAACCCCCGTCGATTTTTCCCTTTCCCGTTCGTCGTTAAGATAGAGCCGGATTTCAAAACCGGGCTTCAAAAAACTTTGGAGGTTGTAATTAAATGAGAAAAATTATTGTCTTATCGATGATTACATTAGATGGAGTCATGCAAGCGCCCGGTGGACCTGAGGAAGATAAATCAGGCGTTTTCAAATATGGCGGTTGGACCGCGCCTCATGGTGACCAAGTGGGGAAGAAGAAAATCCAGGAACAACTTTCGAAACCCACGGATTATCTTTTGGGTAGAAAAACGTTCAAGATCTGGGAGCCCTTCTGGCCTAACCACGCGGACTTTTGGCCTGGCATCAATAACGGCACAAAGTACGTCCTGTCCAAGACCCTGAAAAAGTCAGATTGGAAAAACACGGTTTTCCTCAAAAGCCTTGCGGATATCAAAAAGCTTAAAAAAACCGACGGTTTTGACATTCAAGTTTGGGGCAGCAGTGAGCTGGTTCATTTGTTGCTGAAAAATGATCTGGTGGACGAACTCTCGCTCAAAATTTACCCCCTAACGCTGGGCAAGGGAAAAAAATTGTTCGACGGCGCGATTCCGGCGGCCTTTACCTTAACCGAGAGTTTAGTGACCTCCACCGGAGTAATTTTTGCCCATTACCAGCGGGTCGGCGAAGTCAAAACAGGTTTTGTTGGAGATTAACAGGAATAGTCGTTCATAAAAAAATTAGACATTCGAAAAGGAGGATGTGATGCAAACGAACAAAACAGAAGGTTATTCAAAAAAGGCTTTGATAACAGGCCGCGTGATTAGCACGATTTGTGTCTTGTTCCTTATTTTTGATGGTGTCACCAAAGTGATTCAGGAAAGCCACGTCATGGATGCCATGGCCAAAGGCGGATACCAGCCGGATGTCGCGGTTCCATTGGGCGTTACTTTGCTTTTCTGTACGGCCCTTTACGCCATCCCCCGCACATCGGTTCTTGGCGCCATTTTGCTGACGGGCTGGCTGGGCGGCGCGACCGATTCGATGGTGCGCATGGCTGCTCCCGGCCATCCTTTTTTATTCCCGGTCGTATTTGGAATTTTGGTTTGGTTGAGTTTGTATCTCAGGGATAAAGAGCTTCACGACTTTCTGCCGATTCGAAAATAAAAAGGAGTGTGCAATGTCTTTTAAAGCTTATCTAGATAGCATTAAAGAAAAAACTGGTAACGCGCCGGAGGATTTCCGCCTGCTGGCCATTAAAAAGGGCTTGGCCAATCGCGCTGATTTAATGGCCTGGTTGAAAAAGGAATTCGACTTGGGTTACGGCCATGCCAATGTCATCGCGCACCTGATTTTGCACCACGGCGAAGCGGCTCCAACCAAAGGAGACAAACTTTCCGGCCTTTTTTCCGGCAAGAAGGCGCAGTGGCGCGAATCTTACAATGCTTTAACAGCCAAAGTGGCGAATTTTGGAAAGGATGTGGAGATTTCCCCCGGAGGAACTTATATCAACTTAACCCGCAGTAAGAAGAAATTTGCCATTCTTCAGCCCTCTTCGGCGGATCGTTTCGACATCGGTATTAAACTGAAAGGGATAAAAGCGTCTGGGCGTCTGGAGATAGCGGGTTCATGGAATGCCATGGTCACACACCGCGTACGAATTGCCGATCCCAAACAGATCGACGCAGAAATAATGAATTGGCTGAAACAAGCCTACGATGCGGTTTAACGAGCAGAAGCCATGTTCTTTAAAGCTTGTCTCGACCGCCTCAAAACCAGTGCGGTAACAAACGCTGGGTATTTTGGTTGTCTCGCCGTTAAAAAAGCCGTGAACTTCCGCGTCCATTTAACGGCCTGGCTTTTGATCACCCGGCTCATGAAAAAACATGAACTTCGATATGGCCATGCCCGCTGGATAGCCCATTTGATTCTGCGTCAAAGCGTGGCCTATAAGGTCCCCGCCGCCCCGATTCCTTCCGCCTCCTGCGGCAAAAAGTTTCCACGATGGCGCTTTATATTGTTCTTGGTTTGTCCAATCCGGGTCCCCGACGTGGACAACCCCGTTTTTTAATTTTTAACCGTGCCGTGCCAATCCTCCATCTTTAGTTGATCGAAATGGCGGTAATTCCTGGTGTTGTTGGTGACCAGGATCAGATCATGGACTTTCGCGATGGAAGCAATCTGCCCATCAGCGAAAGCCGGTGTTAGACCCAGCCGGGATAAGCGGGCACGCTCCCGGCCGTGCCAAGCAGCCGCTTCCGTGTCATAAGGAAAAATGAGCATGGAGGAGTTTGCTAATTCCGAAAGGAATACCTCTAATAGGGTCCGTTTTTCGGAGGGTGGCAAGCGGTCGCAACCGAAGACGAGTTCATGCCAAACGATACTTGCGATTACCAGTTCGTCTTTGTGCCGTTCAAGCCTTCTCATCACGTTGGGATTTGGTTTTACCCGGGCCGCTTCCGAAACAACATTGGTGTCTAACAAGTATCGGGGCGTCACCACTTAAATTCTCTTCCGGGTCCGGTTTCACGGATCCCCCGGAGATCTTTAGGTTCCAAACCGGCCTTACCCGCCTTAATACGTCCACGGAAGGTCAAAACAATGTCCCAAAACCCGAGGCGGGGTGAGGTCAAATGCCGGTAGGCATCCACTGAAACCAATACAGCAACGGGCTTTCCTCGCCGGGTTATCTCCACCGGCTTCCCTTTTTCCGCGTCGTGGATGAGCCCAGGAAAATGGATGCGGGCCTGTGCAATGGTAAAGCTAGCTGGTGTCATGAGCGACTCCTTATGTACATGATGATGTACATTGTACGCTCGAAGTTTCACCGTGGCAAGTACTTGTTTATTGACTTCTTAGGTTGTCCACGACGGGTCCCGCCGTGGACAGACATTTTCTTACCCCACCTCTAGCTCCGACCAGCGCCGCTAAGGAGTCTTGGCGTTCTCCGAGTCTTTTTAAAATCATTTTCCTGATAATTGGTCAAAATTTAGAATTACCTGAATGCGTCCATTTTCTATTCCAAAATATTTTCGGAATTAAAGTCAAACTGAACAGGCTGAGTAACATGCCCCACCAGGTCTCGGACGGATGGGTTGGCCATTCGTATTCTAAATCGGTTTTGAGAAACAAAAGCCATCTGGCGATAATGCTTTTGTCTTTTGTTGGAATAGCGTATTTACCCTTGAGTTTGTATTGCCTCAAATCATCGTACAAATGCCACGCTCTAAGACGAATGGCTTGAATGGCCCTGTCTTTTGACCGGAGAGGCGCCTTGTTATCGAATTGGTGATTCGTTATCTGTCCGCTCACCAAATGGTGCAAAGATTCAGACAGCGTTGTTCTGGCTGGTTTATCTATCATTTTCGAAATTTCTCCGACAAACCCCGGGTTATGGTTAAACCAATTCATTTAGCTTTTGTGCTTCTACCTCTTGTCCACTGATCCTCGTCGTGGACAGCGTGCCAGCGAAGGTTTGTAGAGCCAGCAGGTGAGGGAATAGGTCGAAGAGGGCCGACCCAAGTCCTGACCAGGTAATCAGCAGAGAGCCTGGAAGTCAGCCCCCGGCATAGGGCCGAGAGGTCCTGCCCGAAACGGGGTCATAAACCTCATTATCAACTCGCTTTTTGATTTTTAAACTTAGGTAGTCGCTATTAGAAGTTCTTCGGAGCCCGCACGAAGGCCGTCTGTTCGGCCGGCGAAATAGCGTCGAGTCAAATCGGCCCCGGAGACACACCGAACTTCTTTGAAACCGGCTTCGTGGGCCATGGCCATGATTTGAGTCGGAGTGAAAAAACTGATGAAGGGTGTTCCGCTAGCGCGCGCGCCCTTTTCCGCCATCTCAAACCCGACGCGTTCTTCAGGGTCCATCAGTTCCATGGGCAAAATGTAAGTCATCGCCAAGGTAGAGCCCCGGGCGAGCTTGGCGACCTGGCGCAAAGAGGCCACTATGGCTTCTTTGGTAAGGTACATGCTGACGCCGGTGGAGGACACCACCGCGCTCTGGTCCGCTTTGAAACCGGCGGTCTTAATCTGATTCCACCAGGATGAACCCGCCTCAAAATCGACAGGCACGAACTGGAGCCAATCCGGAATGCCATAACCGAGTTCTAGGAGGCGTTGACGCTTCCAGGCCTGGGGACCGGGAGGATCAACCTCGAATATTTTCAAGCTTGAGCCGAGGTCGGGTCTGCGTTGGGCGAAGGTGTCAAGGCCTGCCCCCAAAATAACGTACTGCCCCACGCCCTGGTCCACTTTTTCTAATACTAAATCCTCAATAAAACGGGCACGGGCCACGATGGCAGCCCGGAAGCGGGCGGTGTAGTGCGGGTTCATGTCCGGGCGGTCACGCCAGCCCTCCGTCGGGGCGGCCAGCTTCAGGCCAATCTCGTCTTCGAGAACATGGGGCAACGGATCGAATTGAACATGGATGGCCCGCCACAAGGCGACCCGCAAGGCTGTGCTTTCTGGAGCTACAGTTTCTTTATCTGGCATCTTACTTCTTCCTCCTGTTTTGGATGTTAATAGTCGTCCAGGATGAGTCTCCGTCGTGGACAACCTGTTTATAGGTTTTTCAAGAATTGGACGTATTCATGATTTTTACAGTTTTTTCTTTCTGGTTGGCCTTCTCCAAACTGGTGGTAATTAATTTCCGCAAGCTAACGTTAATATACCAGCCCCAATCCCTTAAACAGGATTTGAAACACTCCACTTCAGGAGTTAAACCTTGGTGAGTGAAACGAACTTCGGTTTTGGCTCCATTTTTAGCAATATCAAAAATCATTTTTGTTCCTGTTTATTCGTTTTGGTCCTTAAGAACATTAATTTTACTTACCGAAACAAGCCAAACTATTTTTTTGCCGGGAATTAATTCCGTTACCTTTTGTTTGGAATAATGTTGGGGTTGGTAACGAAACGTAAACTCATCACCGAGCTTGTCCGTACTGCCTTCAATGCCCGGCTTTCCTGACCACCAACCACGGACATGATTAATGACGGCAAAAACTTCTTCCGGAGTTTGGTCAACCGTAAAGGCATGGGTGATACTTTGATTTTTCATGATTCTCCCCTTTGTTAATTTTTATTTCTTTTGTTATATACTGCACTCCTATCAAAAAACTGCCAGGTCTTCGACAGGCGTTCGCTCAGCGATGGATAAGGTAATAGCCTCCCTCCGCGCCGGGCGAACCCTGCCGAGATGTCACCCGTTCTCCCGATTCCTTAACAGGATGATAAAAAGTCTAAAGACGGACTTTTTCAACACCTTGTTAGACCTGGACGGCTTCTATCTTGTTGGGCTGCCCTTTGCCCTTGGTGATCAAGTTTTTCAAGCTGCCCTTGATATAAGAGCCCCATGCGTCGTTACAGGCATCGAAACATTCCACTTGGGAAGTCAAACCTTGGTGGGTAAAGCGGACTTTGGTCTTGCCCCATTTTTGGATGATTTCAAAAATGACCTTGGTGCCGTTCCATTCGGTTTTATCCTCAACAAAGGACAAGTAACTGTCCAAAACCGTCCAAACGACCTTTTTTTCGGGAATGAATTGGGTGATCTTTTGCTTGGAATAATGCATGTCTTTGTAACGGTATGTGAACACACCGCCAAGCTTGTTGGTGACGCCATCCAGGTTTCCTGACCACCATCCCCGAACGTTATTGATGGCGTCGAAGACTTCTTTCGGGGTTTGATTGACCGTAAAGCTGTTTTTTAAATTTTGGTTTTTCATGGCTATCTCCTTTTTTTGTTTGAGGGTTATATCCGTGAGCTGACATCACGATGTGGGTTGGTGAGGGAGCGTGGTGAGGGCTAAATCGGTGTTGACTGAGTCATTCACGCTCTCTTCGTCGTCAGTGCGGCGATCCGATGTGGCCCCGGTTCTTTCTTGGCTTATGCCTTGACGGGCTCCCCGGCGAACCCCGCGAACTGGCGTTCCATGGCCTTGATTGCGCCGGAGCGCCAGGCTTCCGCGATGGTCTGGGAGACCGGATCGGGGAAGATATCTTCCTCGCCCTTTTGCAGACCGTCAAAAATGCCCTCGGCCGCCGCCTGGGTCGTGGCCTTAGGGATATCAAAACCCCGGTTCATGTCGGTATCGACGGGGCCCAAGAAAACACCGTGGACCGTCACCCCCTTCGCGGCCAATAGGGCCCTCATGGACTGAGTCAGGTTGGTCAAGGCCGCCTTGGAGACCGAGTAGGAGGGGACGATTGGGAGGGCGGCGAGTCCCACGATGGACAGATTGTTCACCACCGCGCCATGGGAAAGCTTGAGAAGCGGCAGGAATGTCTGGATCATGCGCAGCGGCCCGAAAAGGTTGACGGCAAAGTGCTTTTCAAGCACTTGGGGGTCGCTCAAGTTGTCGTAGAGGGCGATGCCGGCGTTGTTGATGAGGATATCAAGGGTTTTGATTTCCTCCACAGCCGCCTGAATCTGGGCCTCGTTTGTCACGTCCAGGATCAGCGGCGTGACGCGCTTGTCGCTCGTCGGTTGCGGACCCCGGGCCGCTGCGTAAACCTTCTTCGCGCCCCGGCGCAGGGCCTCTTCGACGAGCGCCTTGCCGATTCCCCGATTGGTGCCTGTGATTAAGACCGACTTATTTGCGATATTCATGACTTTTCTCCTTTTTTATTTTTAGCCGTCGTTCTAATCATCCTCCCGGCGGCGTTTTTGTTTCAACTTGTGGTAATAATAATCATCGATTGACGATGACCGGGAGTTACAAGTATGGCGGGATTCCGATGGACCTAATCATCAACGCCGCGGCGCGAGCCCTCGCGGCGGGTGACGCCTTTGGAGCGCTTAACCGCGTTGCCTTAAGGAATGACGCGCCCGCGCTTGCCCTTCGAGGCATCGCTATGGCGCAGCTCGGCGATTTCGTCAAGTCAAAAACCCTCTTGAAAAAAGCAGTGTCGGCTTTCGGCCCCAAAGAGGGAGTGGCCCGCGCCCGGTGCGTGGTGGCCGAGGCCGAGGTTGCGCTTGCCTCGCGTGACCTGAACGGATCCGCGAAGCTGCTCGCTGTCGCAAGGGCGACACTTGAAGAACATGGCGACTGGGTGAATGCCGCCCACGCACGGTATATCGAAATAAGGAAGCTTCTTCTCGTCGGACGGCTAGGGGATGCGGAGCAGGCACAGAAGGCGCTTAATCCCGAGACTTTTCCGCCCGCCTTGAAGGCAGTCCATCACCTCCTGGCCGCGGGAATCGCTATGCGCAGACTTGAGACGAACAAAGCGCGTTCCATTTTTACCCTGGCCGGAAAAGCCGCCCGGGATGCGGGGATACCCGCACTGAAGGCGGAGGTTGAAAACGCCGCCCGCCTTCTGGAAGTTCCAGCGGCCAGGATTCTCTCGCTGGGGAAAGAAAAACTACTGCGGCTCGATGAGGTGGAGGCTTTGCTCAAATCGGGAAAGCTTGTTGTGGACACATGTTGCTACGCCGTACGCGGTCATCAAAAAATGGTGTCGCTCGCGAAGCGCCGGACCCTGTTCGTCATCGCGCGCGCGCTGGCGGAAGCCTGGCCCGGGGATGTTCCCAGAGATGCCCTGATGGAGAAAACTTTCGGGGTGAAACTATCCGATGAATCTTTCCGTTTACGGTTGAGGGTTGAGGTGGTGAGGCTACGCGGATTGCTAAGAGGCCTGGCGGAACTAAAAGCGACGAAGCAAGGATTTGCACTTACCCCTTTGGGTGCGCGCGATGTTGTCGTTCTGGCCCGGCCCGTCGAGGAGCCCCAGGGGGCGGTGCTAGCCTTACTGGAAGACGGCGAGCTCTGGTCAAGTTCTGCTTTGGCACTGGCGCTTGGTTCCAGCCAGCGCACTGTCCAGAGATCGCTCGAGTTGCTGGAGGAAGCGGGCAAGGTACAGTCTTATGGCCAGGGGCGGGCGAAACGTTGGGTGACCCCGCCCATGCCGGGCATCACGTCACTTCTGCTATTGCCCAACCAAATGCCGGTGGAATAGGATGGAATTATGAAACGAGCCAAAGCGGAAATTCTTCAGGAGTACGGGCCTTTTCCGAGCATCGAAAGGGTAACGGGTGTCACCTTTGACGGAGAGCAGGTATGGTTTGGCTCGGGGAAAAAAATGAACGCCCTGGACCCCGCCGCAGGTAAGATAACGCGCTCCATTGACGTGTTGGCCTATGCGGGGACGGCTTTCGATGGAAAGCATCTTTATCAGATGTCCGATGGCACGATCCGAAAGATCAACCCAAAGACCGGAGAGGTGATTGGCACCATCCCGGCTCCCGGGAAGGGGGACGACTCGGGGCTCGCCTGGGCAGAGGGCACGCTTTGGGTGGGCCAGTATGAGGCCCGGAAGATATATCAAATTGACCCCCAAACCGGGACGATTCTCCGCACCCTCGAGTCAAACCGTTTCGTTACTGGGGTCACCTGGGTCGACGACGAGCTTTGGCACGGCAACCTGGAAGGGGGCGAAAGCGAATTACGGCGGGTCGACGCCCAAACGGGAGAGGTTTTGGAAAACCTGGAGATGCCCAATGGAATGTTGGTGACGGGATTGGAATCCGACGGCGGCGACCGATTCTTCGTCGGCGGAGAAAGAACCGGAAAGATTAGAGCTGTTCGACGGCCCCGGCAAGTCTCCAAAACCTTCGTCGGCTCCACGAACAAATAGTTCAATCAATTTCCGTTGCACTTTGTTCAAAGCGTAATGGAAAACCCAAGCTTAAATTGTTTTTTCTTGTCCAATGCAGGTCCCCGTCGTGGATAACGATTTTCTACTCGAATCTCTTGCGTTCTTTCAAATTGATTGGCCCTGAAAGAAACAGCCATTTAAAATTTAGCGAAGGATGAGTAATTTGGCGATAGAGCGTTCGCCGTTCACGATGACCACCACGTAATAAAGGCCGTTGGCTAGGGGATGGCCCCATTGGTCGTCCAGGGTGATCTTCAAGGGCGTTCCCGCCGGCACGTTGGGGAAGGTCTCGTCCAAGACCTTGCGGAACGCCAGGGTGAAGATTTCTACTTCCACGTTGGAAACTCCGGAATAGGTGGGCGGAAAAATATTCACTGTCGGGCTCGTGACCGGGTTGGGATAAACCACCACCCCTTTGTTACTCGTTGGAGTTGATGTCACCGTACTGGTGGAGGTGGTTGTAAAAGTTGAAGTCGCTTGGGCTGTTGGTGTGAAAATGGCGGTGAAGGTCACAGTCGCGGTGGCGGTAAACGTGGCCGTGGCGGAAACGATTTGCACGATGGCCCCATATACCGGCAAATTGGCGAATTGCACCTGCTGGCCGTTCGTTCCAGTACCAGAAGTCACGCTGAACTGGTAGTTCCCCGTCGGGGCGCTGGAAGCGAAGGTGACGACTACCTGATAAGTGGCGGTTCCATTCCCCGGTGAGACCACCCCGCTGAAGTTCAAGGTCGCCGTTGTTCCGTTGAAAGTCCCTGTTTCAATAACCGTCCCGTATTGAACCAGTTCCACCCCGGTGATTCCGGTTGTGGAACTTCCCGTTTCCGTCAAGGTCAGACTGGTTAAGGTCACGTTATTGCTTCCCGGATTGGTGATTTCAATCTGCTGGACGGTGACCGCCGAACCTGGAAGCGCTATGGAATTCCCCGGAGGGTTTGCCCCTTGCGAAGCAATAACTGTCACCGGCGTCGAAGTCCATGTCACGGTCGGCGAGAAAGTCGCAGTGAAGGTAGGAGTCCATGTCGGGCTTGAGGTGGATGTCCGGGTCGCTGTTGAAGTCGTAGTATTCGTTGCCGTGTTGACCAAGGTATTCGTCGGAGTTGAAGTAGTGGTGTAAGTAGCCGTGGCCGTTGGGGTATTCGTCGGTGTGATAGTGGCGGCATTCGTTGCCGTGTTCGAGGCGGTCGCGGTCGTTGAGTGGGTAGGTGTGTTTGAGTTGGTTGCGGTAGGGGTGTCGGTAGCCGTATTAGTTAAAGTAGTAGTGGGCGTAGCCGTGGCGGTTGGAGTGGCTGTGCTGGCTAATGTGTTGGTCGGCGTATTGACCAGGGTGTCGGTGGGTGTGGCCGAAGCAGTCCTTGACGGCGAAGCCGTCAATGTAGCACTTGGCGTTAGGGAAGCGGTGTTGGTGGCTGTATCTGTCGGGGTGGCGGTTGCCGTTTTGCTTGCGGTGAGGGAGGGCGTCCAGCTCGGTGTTGAAGTAGGTGTTTGAGTGCTGGAGGCTGTCGCGCTAGCCGTCATCGAACTGGTGGGCGTTTTGGTCGGTGTGACCGAGGGGGTGCTGGTCGGCGTCCGGGTCGGGGTATTCGTGGTGGTAGAAGTGGGTGTCGGGGTGGGGGTGGGAGGTTGGGGGATGACCTGGAGGGCCTCCACCATGGCGTTCGTGTCCTTACTGGTCCCACCCATGAAGGTAATGGTGATCGCCCCTCCGCTGGGTGCGATATTATTGATGACCTCCTCCAAGGCCGTATTCGCGCCCACCTGGGCGTAAACGTCCAAATTCACTAAAACCGTGACTCCATTCACCAAAACGTTGAAAACCCTGTCTCCCACCCCAAAATCTCCCGAATAGGTTTCGGCGAAAAGCAAAGTGATTTGGTAACTCCCGGCGGGAACGTTAAAAACGTAGCTGAAATCATTGCCGTAACGCTGGGTGTCGTAAAGGGTGGAATCGTTAGTGCCAGTGACAGTCCCCCCGCTCGCGATGGTAGTCCCGCCGTTGTAATTCTCATCCGTCGCCCAGGTGAGTCCCGAGGACGCACTGACATATTGGGGCCCCCCGGCGTTCACCCGCCAGGTTGAGGAAACCACCGGCGTGGGGGTGGTCGTAAAGGTGGGCGTGGGGCCGGCGTTGTTGACGCCCACGAAGGAGACCACGCTGGAAACCGGCATGGTATAAGTGAAGCTGTTTCCCGAAACGGGCACGGCGGCCTGTTGAACCAAGCCGTTTCCACTTTCGCCATAGGTGTCGTCGGTCAGCCAGGGCGTGACCGAAGTGGTGGTGAGACCGTTCAGGCTGAAAGTTTGGTTCACCGTATTGGCGTTGTAATTAATGGCCACGATCACGAAGGTGGCGGGCGAGGAATTGTTGGTGTCCTTGTAGGCGCTCACCGTCACGCCGGCCTGGGGGCCTTCGGTGGCCCCCATGCGGTAATAGCCGGGTCGGATGAACTTGGCGTATTGGCCCAGGACATAGGCCAAGGTGGTAAGCTCGTTATTATTGATCAGGTCATCGAACCACCAGTAATGGAAGGCGTTCATTTGGCCCTCGACCAGGGACTGGTGGATTTGAGCGGCCTCCGCCATGCCTCCTGCCATAGTGGTGGTGGGGGAGTCATCTATCTCCGTCTCCCACCACTCCGGGCTCACGGGGTTCGTGGTCGTCGTCCAATAGGTGAAGCCGAAGGAAGAGGGAATTCCGTAGTAAGAACCGTAAAGGTGGGTGTTCAGGATGCTGACGTCTTTGGCACAGTTCGGGTCGTCCATGCAAGTACTTGCTAGGTTCATGCCATATTCATTATCCGGCTCCGGCATCATGACCCGGGTGGATAATCCCTCGGCCGCGATGGAAGCGGCCATGCAGGGCACGAAAACATCGAACTGGCCCGCGACCCAGGTGCACGCCTCATAGGTGGGGTTGAAATTGGCTTCATTCTGGGGCGAGATGGAATATAGGGTCACGCCGGTATAGTTGACGCAGTATTGGGCGTATTGGGCCAGGTAAGCGGCGTAGCCCGTGTCGTCGCTGTTGGGGGCGCCGGAGACGGAGCCCATGAAGGTCGCGCTGGCCGTGCCGCCATCGACGTTATCGTTGCCCTTGTATTCAGCCGGGGGCGACCATTCGGTGCTCCAGCAAAGGACGTTGGGGTTGGCTGCGTGGGCAGCAGTGACGTTGTTCAGTTCGCTGTTCCAAGCGCTGGTGTTGCCACCGACCGCGGTGGGGTCGATGCGTGTCCGCAGGGAGGAGAGGCCGAGATGCCCGTTCACATTGTCGATGCCGAATACCGCCTGCCCCCCGACGGCGCTGAAGCTGCTCCAGGCGCTGGACGCCCCGATACAATGGATATACTGATTCGTAACGGTGGCGTCCACCGTGCATGTTTGGGCCCAAAGGTTGGTGCCAGCACCAAGAAATACCGAAAGCAAAAATATGTGGACCATTTTGAATTTTCATTTTTTCAAGCCTCTCCATTACCTCAAAACCAGCGGTTTCCCGATGAAAATTTTCCTCGCCCACCCTGACCACCACAAGCAGAAGCGAGGCCATGCCAGGGGCCAGGGGCCGAAAACCTTTCCCGGAAGGGGTGTGGGAAAAAATCGTTTTAACTTGGGTGAACCGTATCGGTTCCTCAGGGGCCAGCAACGAAGGAGCTAAAACATTTTTTATTGAGAATACCCCAAGATGGATCGCAGTCCGCTTTCAAAAGAACAAACACGGAAGATCTTTAAACCCGACTTCGTTCCTCCTGCACTTCCCTTAACAAGATTAGTGTTTGATCGACATGGTTTTATTCCAAAGACCGGCAAAAATTTATTTTTTTATTCGCAGAAACGGTTTCTAATTTTAGACCCGGGAAAAGGCTCAAATGTGCCTCTCTGGCCGTCTTTGGAAAACTCTTGAGTTTAGAATTGTGACGGTTTTGGGGCCTTACTTGGCCTAATTCGAATTGACGGCCAAACAAGGACCCAAAACCGTCACAATTCTAAATTAGTTATAAACCCAAGGTGTCTGGAATTTAAGCGACCCCGGCGTCAGTTCAATGAAACCTTCATTTTGAATTTTTTTCCGGGTTTAAAAGTCTTTCGAGGTATCGAACACAAAGAGTTGTTTCATCCTCAAAAATAAAGGTTCGGAAGAAAAAAACAACAAATAGAATAGACCAGCCCAAGACGATGAAGGGTTCCGAAATGAGCTTTCCACGGATTGAAACGGCGCTGGCCAAAACCAATACCAAAAAGATCAAAATATTATTTTTGAAATTAACGGGATGTTTTTGAAGCCTAAATACGGGCTGAGCGGCGTCCCCGGAAATTTCCACTTCCCAAAATTCGTCCTCCCCATAATCTCTGGGAGATAAACCCATGGGATGAACCCAATTGGCGATTTTAAAATGCAGCGCGTCTATCCAAGTGACGACGTATTGGTCGGGCCATTGCATGTTGTCCTTGAATCGAATGCCGCGATCAGCCACGGGGATCTCGAATTCTTTCAGGGCCTCCTTGCCGATTTCCAGGCTGAGGCTTGACTTGATTTCAACTATTCTCGCTCGGGGCAATTGAAAGCTCCTGTTGGTAAATTAATTTTTGGAAAACTTGTTAGGGACCAAATTTTTCAATCCTGTCGGCGCCCCAGTCCACAACGTATAGATTACCCTTCCCATCCACCGCAACGCCAGCGGGCATGGAAAATTGCCCATTCCCTTTGCCGGACACGCCCCATTGGGTTATATAGTCTCCCTCAGAAGTGAACTCCTGTACCCGGTTGTTGTCCGAATCCACCACATAGACATGATCCTTTTGGTCGACGGCGATTCCATCGGGACTGCTGAATTGACCATCTTCTTTTCCGACCTTTCCCCATTGGGAGATGAACGCCCCGGAAGGGGTGAATTTCTCGACGCGGTTGTTGTGAAAATCCGAAACATAAACATTTCCTCCGGAGTCCACCGCAATGCTGTTGGGCGAATCGAATTGACCCTTTCCAGCGCCCAGTTCGCCCCATCCATTTAAATAGGTTCCGGTGGAAGTGAATTCTTGGATACGGTTGTTGGCCGAATCCACGACATAGACGGTTTCGTCCTTGCCAATTGAAAGGGAAGTGGGATTGAAAAGCTGGCCCTTCCCATTCCCGTATTCTCCCCACTGGGTGATATAGACCCCGGTGGAATTGAACTTCTTGATTTGGTTGTTCAATGTATCGGCGACGTACACATTTTCATGGGATCCAAGGCCACGCCCAAAGCATGGTGTAACTGAAGGGTTCCGGTGCCTTTGCAACCCCATTGGTTGACATAAACCCCTGAGGAGTCGAACACCTCAATGCGGTCATTGACGTAATCCGCCACATAAACGTTGCCGCTTGGACCAACCGCGATGCCAAAGGCGCCCCACAATTGTCCCTTGCCAGGGCCCAGCTTCCCCCACTGCGCCAAATAGGAATGGGCGGATGGGGTTGGGGTAGCGGGAGGCGCCGAGGTTTTCGAAGCGCTGTAGGAACAGACGGTTATGGAATTCACCAACAGTGATAAGATAAAAAGAAAGTAATTAAATTTCACCTTCACCCCGCGAAGTTTTAATTTCTTAAAGTTATAAACATTATCGGTCCAAAGAATTCGATCCAGATTATACTAACCGGGTCTTTCTTAGTTGTCATTCCAAGGAGCAAAGCCGATAGGTTCGATTTTCGTCAAGCTAGTGGGAGTTTGGCCTTAGGGCCAATTAGAATTTCAGATTTATGCTTTAGTTTTTAACCGAGATTGCCACGCCCCCCAGAAGCTCTGATGGGGACTGGGCTTTTCGATGACGGCGAAATACAAACTTTATAATCATCTTTTTCTGGCGCTCGAAAAGGTCCCCTGTATGGCCCCTGAAACAAAATTGAAGAATGACCTTAATGGGTTGATTGACAACTTCATGAAGGATGCCCGTTTTTCAGGGTTTGGAAAGAAGATTCTATTGATACGGAGATGTCCGAGAAATTTCTCGTCACCTTTGACGCCCGGAAAAGTTTCCCGGCATTGATTGCGGCGGGGACGGCGCGAACGACGAACGAGGAAGCCCGCACGGTTCTGGCAGTGAACTTGTACCAGGAATGCGGGGAAGGGGATCTCGGCCGAACCCATTACGCCATTTACCGAAAGTTTCTTTTGACTGCGGGCATCGACCTTTCTTCCATCACCGAAAATGGTTTCGCCTCGGAATGGCGAATCCGTTTGTCTGATTACATTAAAAACGCCGAAAGCCCCGGAGCCGTACTGGGCGCCCTGGCTGCCGGGGAATATCTGGCCCAACCCGCCTTGACCCGGATCTATTCGGTCCTGAAACCCCATTTTCCCGGGCGGACCAGGAATATTTCGAGAAACACCTGGTTCTGGAGGAAGACCATGTCAGGGAAATCACCGCGATAATGGCGAAAGAGGCTGAAAATAACGGCGGACTGGAAGAGGTGCTATCCGGTTTTAAGTTCGGATTGTCGGTTTGGGGGGAATACTTTAACCACCTGACCGAGTTTGTCACCGAAGTTAAAAATCCAATTAACCACAAAGGCACTAAGGGTACCAAAAAAGATAAAAGCAAAAGATTATTTTTTAAAAAATCAATTACTTTGGGTTTTAATTAAAAACCGGCAAGGGGTTGAGGCGGCGGCATCCCAGCTTCACGATTTCGGTCACGTGGAGCTGCATCATGTAGCCGAGGTACTTTTCCTGGGCCGGGGCCAATTTCCGCCTCCGCTCGAAAGTCGCGGAGTCCAAAAGAATCAAGTCCTTCCCGTTGGCGATATGGGGGGGTTCGTCCTTTTCAATGTCGTAAATGGCGTTCATCAGCTCCTCATCGAACAACCGCTTGAAAATGCTGGTTTCCAGGTCCGTCATGGAGGAAAGCACGATTTCTCCGGCGAACTGGTTGGCGGCGGCGATTTCCGAAGCCGTTTCGGCCTCCATTTGGACCTTTTGCATTTGGACGAGGATTTCCGGTAGCAGAAATCGGCGATGCGGGGCTCCGAGCCAAAACGGCGAAGTTGCTGGGCGAAGACATCGTAATGCCGCATTTCATCCTGGATCTGCCTGGCCAGCCTCAACTTCAGGTCGACTTGGTTCTCGGGCAAAAGCGTGATCTCCCGGGCCTGGGCCACGGTGCCGAAATACCATTCGGTCCAGGCCCGGCGGCGGATGTAAGCGACCAGGTTCTCGCGGTAAACTTCCGGGTCCAGGTCATGAATTCGTAAGTCCGCGAATCGTAAAGGTCGTCGCCGATATCCTTGGCGCGATGATAAAGGGCTTGCATGAATTCGTTAGGAGTTAGCTTCATCAACTCCGGCGAGGACCACTTGGAATAGGAAGGGACTGCCAGGGGTTTGTCCGTTACTGGTGGTTGGGTTTTATCAGTGTTTTGCATGTTTACTCCTCGCTCTGGGCCTGTGGTGGTTTAAATGGTTTTTTTGAGAGTTTATTAAAATAGTCCTTCTTCCAAATTCTGACTCCGTACCAGATTTCCAAGCCTATCACACCCGTGGCCTCCATTTCACCGTTCATGGGGTCGGAGGTCATGAAGGCCGGGGCTTTAGAGACGTCGGAGGCCTGATGGACCACGATCGCTGCTTCCGGTTCTCCCGGCAGGTGGTGGATGCTGTAATTGCT
>CAWJKT010000005.1:0-26220 GCA_963843375.1 uncultured Pseudomonadota bacterium | reverse complement strand
AAAGCCATCGCGGCCGTTAGCATTTGGGATATGGGCATGATGGCACGAGAAGGATGGCCAGTGCCATACGACAGAAAGCAGCTTTTAGTGGAGATCGGAAAGCAGCGCACAGCGGAGGCGCGCGGCCTTGCGATCAGACGCGATGACGGCATCCCTCCGAAAGAGGTTCTGGAGAACGCACCCCAGATTATCAAGGAGTCTTATGACTATTACCGGACTCCAAGAGCACAACAAAGTACCTCCCGCAGCGTGTTCGTCTTTACCGATTTCTCACGGCTTATGGATTTCTACTACTACGAGCGCATCGAAGACATCTCGCCACGCCCGGTCTTGTTCATCGTTGGAACGAAAGCCGCCACACTTTTCATGAGTAAACCGGCATATGAAAAAGCGGCGCAGCCAAAAGAGTGGTTTGAAGTGTAAACGCCGGTCCAATAGTGTGACGGTCTAGAGAGGGCAAAAAGGCGGTCGAAAAGTGTGACACTCCCCGAAATTCCCTGGAAGATGTGGGTTTTCAAAGATGAAAACCACGCCTCCAGGAGGAAAAGGAGTGTACAAGGACATGGACCGATGGACCGAAATCCGCAAGAAAATCCTGGTGGAGGGGGTCTCCAAACGCCAGGTGATGGAAGAAGAAGGCATCCACTGGGAAACCCTCAAGAAAATACTCGCCCATAGCCAACCCCCGGGCTACCGAATGTACCGGGAGAGGTCACAGCCCAAGATTGGGCCCTTCCTGGGCCGCATCAAGCAAATCCTTCAGGACGACAAGCACGTCCACAAAAAACAACGACATACGGCCAAGCGCATTTTTGAGCGCCTGCGGGATGAGGATGGTTACACCGGCGGCTATAGCCAGGTGAAAAAAGCCGTCCAGGGGTTCAAGCAAAAGAACAGCGAGGTCTTCGTGCCTTTGATCCATCGGCCCGGGGAGGCCCAGGTGGACTTTGGACACGCCCTGGTCAAACTCAACGGTGTGTTGGTGAAACGGCCTTTCTTTGTGATGGCACTTCCGTATTCGGATGCTTTTTTCGTCCAGATGTTTGAGCGGGAAAGCACGGAGTTCGTGTGGGAAGGCCATATCCGGGCCTTCGAATATTTTGGCGGCGTGCCCTGGCGGATCAGCTACGACAATGCCAAGACCCTCGTGACGAAGATCGCCGGGGTACACCAACGGATTTTGACCAAAAGTTTCCAGCAATTGGAGAGCCATTACCTCTTCGATCACCACTTCTGCACGATACGCCGTGGCAATGAAAAGGGCGTCGTGGAAGGCGGGGTGAAATACGTCCGCCTGAACTTCATGGTCCCGGTTCCACAGGTGGGAAACCTGGATGAACTGAACGAGCAGTTGGAGGTGAAATGCCGGGAGGACTTGAAGCGCAAATTGCGGGGGAAGGGTCTACCCAAGGTGCAGCTTCTAGACGAGGATAAGGCCCATTTCAGGCCTTTGCCGGCCACTCCCTTTGACGCCTGTCTGAAACAGTCCACGACAGCCACGTCTTTGTCCCTCGTGCGTTTCGACACCAACGACTATTCCGTTCCTTCCGAATGGGCACACCATCCGGTGGTGGTGAAGGGGTACATCAAGCGAGTGGATATCTTCCACAAGGACAGGCTCATCGCGACTCACGATCGCCTTTGGGGAAAGGAAGGTGTGGTCTTCAATCCGGTGCATTATTTAGCGGTTTTGGAAGGGAAACCGGGAGCCCTCGATCATGCCCGGCCCCTGGAAGACTGGAACCTGCCGGAAAGTTTTCCCCTCCTGCGCCGCCGCATGGAAGCCATGGAAAGGCACCATGGTGAAGGGACACGGGAATTCATCAAGACTCTGCGCCTCTTGGAGAAATATTCCCTCTCGCGGCTCACCCGTGCGGTGAAGAAAGCTGTGGGAATGGAAATCTATACCCGGGACGCCGTCGCCCAGTTGCTCTACCCCAGGGAGGATTACAGGCTGACCACCTTCAGCCTTGCCGGTCGTGAGCACTTACGACGGGTTCAAGTGGCCCGGACGGATCTTTCGGCCTACCGGGAGCTGATGGTTGTGGGAGGTGAAGCGTGAGCGAATCCAAAAAGACGCTCTTGCTGGAACACCACCTCAAAAAACTCAAGCTGCCTACCATGCAGCGGGAGTACGACAAGATGGCCCAACTCTGCCGCACAGAACGCAGTGACTATCCACAATATCTGCTCAAATTGGCCGAGATGGAGCTTCTAGACCGGGAACGCCGGGCCAAGGAGAGGCGCATCCGCGACGCCAACTTTCCCGTGCTCAAAACTTTGGACACGTTCGACTTCAAGGCCCAGCCTTCGATCAACCAGGAATTGACGCGGGAACTCATGCGGGGCGAGTACATCGACAAAAAAGAAAACGTCCTGCTGATCGGCAATTCGGGAACAGGTAAAACCCATTTGGCCACGGCGCTGGCCTACCAGGCCTGCTGTCAGGGCCGGGCGGTGAAGTTCTTCTCCGTGACCGGCCTGGTCACCGAACTTCTGGAGCGCCGCGAGGAAAAACAATTGGCCAAGTTCCATCGGCAGTTGGCCAGGCTCCACCTAATCGTTTTGGATGAATTGGGTTACGTACCGTTCACCAAGCCGGGAGCGGAGTTGCTGTTTGAGGTGGTCAGCAAGGCCTATGAGCGAACCAGCCTGATGGTAACGACGAATCTTCCCTTTGAAAACTGGGTGGAAATCATGGGTTCCGAAAGGATGACGGGGGCCCTTATTGACCGTTTGACCCATCGGGTGCATATTCTGGAGGCCAACGGCCAAAGCTTCAGGCTGGTGGAAGCGAAGAAACGGCTGAGACGTAAAGACAAGAAGGATTGATAGGTTCAACCAACGACCATATACCCTAAAGGCGTATGGAAGGCGGGGGGTGTCACACTTTTGGACCGCCCACCGTCACACTTTTCGACCGGCGTTAGCAGGAGTGGCCGGCAAAGGCCTGAAATGGGCCTTATCCTCGTCTAGAAGCTGCACCTTGGGTAGACCCTTCCCCCGCAATTTGCGCTTCAAGTCCTCCCGGCATTTCACCTCCAACTGCTCGTTCAGTTCATCCAGGTTTCCCACCTGTGGAACCGGGACCATGAAGTTCAGGCGGACGTATTTCACCCCGCCTTCCACGACGCCCTTTTCATTGCCACGGCGTATCGTGCAGAAGTGGTGATCGAAGAGGTAATGGCTCTCCAATTGCTGGAAACTTTTGGTCAAAATCCGTTGGTGTACCCCGGCGATCTTCGTCACGAGGGTCTTGGCATTGTCGTAGCTGATCCGCCAGGGCACGCCGCCAAAATATTCGAAGGCCCGGATATGGCCTTCCCACACGAACTCCGTGCTTTCCCGCTCAAACATCTGGACGAAAAAAGCATCCGAATACGGAAGTGCCATCACAAAGAAAGGCCGTTTCACCAACACACCGTTGAGTTTGACCAGGGCGTGTCCAAAGTCCACCTGGGCCTCCCCGGGCCGATGGATCAAAGGCACGAAGACCTCGCTATTCTTTTGCTTGAACCCCTGGACGGCTTTTTTCACCTGGCTATAGCCGCCGGTGTAACCATCCTCATCCCGCAGGCGCTCAAAAATGCGCTTGGCCGTATGTCGTTGTTTTTTGTGGACGTGCTTGTCGTCCTGAAGGATTTGCTTGATGCGGCCCAGGAAGGGCCCAATCTTGGGCTGTGACCTCTCCCGGTACATTCGGTAGCCCGGGGGTTGGCTATGGGCGAGTATTTTCTTGAGGGTTTCCCAGTGGATGCCTTCTTCTTCCATCACCTGGCGTTTGGAGACCCCCTCCACCAGGATTTTCTTGCGGATTTCGGTCCATCGGTCCATGTCCTTGTACACTCCTTTTCCTCCTGGAGGCGTGGTTTTCATCTTTGAAAACCCACATCTTCCAGGGAATTTCGGGGAGTGTCACACTTTTCGACCGCCTTTTTGCCCTCTCTAGACCGTCACACTATTGGACCGGCGTTTACACAGCGGCAAACTTGCTTTGGAGGCGGCCCGCCGCCAGCCGCCGGACATCATCCTGCTGGACATCAATATGCCCGAAATGGACGGGTATCAAGTTTGCGCCACCCTAAAGGCGGACCCTAACCTGGTCCCCATCCCGGTCATCTTCATCAGCGCCAACAACGAGGTCTTCGACAAGGTGACGGCCTTCTCCCTCGGCGGGGTGGACTACGTGACCAAGCCCTTCCAATTCGAGGAGGTGGAGGCCCGGGTGGAAACCCACCTGGAGCTTCGGCGTCTCCAGGTCGAGATGGAGAAAATGAACCGCTCCCTCCAGGACCAAGTGAGGGCGCAGGTCAAGGAAATATCCGATTCGCAGATCGCCACCATCGTGGCGCTGGCCAAGATTTCCGAGTACCGCGACGAGGACACCGGCAACCACATCCTGCGGGTCCAGCGCTACTGCCGCGCATTGGCCCAAAGGCTGGCAAAAGACAAGGTGTTCGGCGACTTGGTGGACGAGGCCTTCATCGAGACCATCTTCCACGCTAGCGCCCTGCACGACATCGGCAAGGTGGGCATCCCGGACAGCATCCTGCTCAAGCCGGGCAAGCACACCCCGGAGGAATGGGAGATCATGAAGACCCACGCGGCGATCGGGGCCGAGACGCTTTCGACCGTGTTGAAAACCTACCCCAACAGTGCCTTCCTCAAGATGGGGAAAGAGATCGCCAAGTCCCATCACGAGCGCTGGGACGGGAGCGGTTATCCGCAAGGGCTGGCCGGGGAGTCCATTCCATTCTCCGCCCGCATCCTGGTGCTGGCCGACCAATACGACGCCCTGCGCAACAAGCGGCCCTACAAGCCGCCCTTCGACGCGGCCAAGACCTATTCCATCATCACCGAAGGCGATGGTCGAAGTGACCCCAAACACCTGGACCCGAGGGTCCTGGCGGCCTTCAAGGGAATGGCCGGGGAGTTCGAGGCCATCTACGAAGAATTGAAGGACTGATAAGCCCGGGCCAAGGAAGGTTGGGATGGACAAACCAACAACGATAACGGAAATACCGAATATCCTGGTCGTGGATGATACGCCGGAGAATTTGACCCTCTTGGTCGGGATGCTCAAGGAGCAGGGCTACCGGGTCCGTCCGGTACCCAGCGGGGCGCTGGCTCTGCAAGCGGCGGCCGCCGAACCTCCCGACATTATATTGCTAGATATCAGTATGCCCGAGATGGACGGCTATGAGGTCTGCAAACGCCTCAAGGCTGATCCCCGCCTCAAAGACATCCCCGTCCTTTTCCTGACCGCCCGCACCGACATTGAGGACAAGGTCCGGTCCTTCGAGGTCGGGGGTGTGGACTACGTGACGAAGCCTTTTCAATTCCAGGAAGTCGACGCGCGCGTGAAAACCCACCTCGAATTGCGGCGGCAAAAGCGGGAGATCGAGAGGAACTATGAAAAACTGGCCGAACTCCTGGCCCTCCGGGACAGCCTAGTGCACATGCTCGTGCATGACCTGCGCTCGCCGCTCTCGGCCCTGGTGGGGTTCCTAGGGTTCCTCAAGGATGCGGAAGAAAAATTCGACCCGGACCAGCGGGAGGATATCGAAGAATCCCTGAAGGCCGCGAAACGGATTATCCTGATGGTCAACGGGGTCCTAGACGTTAATAAACTGGAGGCCGGGAAGATGACGATTCATCCGGTCTCGTGTGACGTTCTGGGCCTGGGCCGGGAAGTGGTCGCGAGCCTGGAATCCCTCACCGAGGGAAGGACCCTGGCCTTCTCCCCGACTGGCGAGTTGAACGGCTGGCTGGACCGGGGGCTCCTCTTCCGGGTCCTCCAAAACCTTATCGCCAACGCCCTGAAGTTCGCGCCCAAAACCGGGGGGAGGGTTGAGCTTCACATCAAATCCACGGGCGATGGAACGCGTTTTGAGGTGGTGGACAATGGCCCTGGGGTCCCCGCAGAATACCAGGACCGAATTTTCGAGAAATTCGGCCAAGTGGAGGGTGGCGGGAGGAGCCGGATGTTTTCCACAGGACTGGGGCTCACTTTTTGCAAAATGGCCGTCGAGGCCCATGGCGGCCGGATCGGGATGGTGAGTAAGGACGGAAAAGGCTCTACCTTTTGGTTCACCCTGCCTCAGAAGGCCCTTGATGGCTGATAAGGTTGGTCGATTGCCATGAGGAAGGGAAAGTTTTGCGGATAACAACAATAAATATAAAGGAGACCGTATGAAACCCTCGGATTTTACGATCTTGTTCGCGGACGACAATCCCAGCGTGGTGCTTTCTTATTTCAAGGCCTTCAGCAAGGCGGGCTTCCGGGTCCTGTCCTGCGACAACGCTGCACAGGTCCTCGCGGAACTCAAGGACGAAAAGATAGACCTTTTGGTGACAGACCTGGAAATGCCGGCTGCGAACACCCTGGAGACCTTTGAAGTCCTGAAAAAGGATTATCCCCGGCTACCCGTGATCATTGTCTCGGGACATTACCAGGGGTTGAAACCGGATTTCATGGAAAAGGGATACAAGGTTTCGGCCTTTATAAGTAAACCCTGTGGGGTCAACGAGGTCATGGAAAAAGTCCGGGAAATCCTCAAGATCGACGAAGACAAAAAAATCAAATAAGGCGGCAGTTAGGTCAATATCTTCGGAAAAGCGATGTATGACGTTATAGGCTTTGGAAAGGGAAGTCCCGCCTTTGAAAGTAAGAAGTGAAGCGTTACTTGATTGGAATAAAGCGGATAGGGCCCAGACAACCCAAATATCCTTTTCTAGAAGATAAGGAGGAAGGCCTGTTTTAGAGGAAGCTGTTTCGAGGGCTTCTTTTTGATCGCCTGTTTTTTCCGGATTTGGCAAGGTTCATACTTTCGTATATATTGATAAGCCTCGCTGTTCGTTGATTATCTTTAAACGGCGGAATTCAGCCCTAAGAAGATTCCATGCCAGAGTTCGCCAAAAAAGTCAGGGCCAAAATCACCGCTACCTACGTCCTGGGGGCCCTTGTCGCTCTTTTTTTCCTCACGGCCTTTGCGGGCTTTTGGATGGCCCTGCAAAGCCGCCAGGAGGACGAGCTATTCGACCAAAAGTCCCAACTTGCCGAGGAAACCAACGCGGCTTTTCAATTGGCTATCTCCAAGGGCAAGAATTTTGCCATCCTGAAAGATGACCTCAACCGGTCCCGGGCTCTGGCCTATTTCAAAAAAGCGCAGGATCTTTTCAGCCAACTCACCAGGATGGAACAGGACCCACCGGGACGGGAGATGCTTTACCGGCTGGGCGCTGGAATCCAAAGCGTCCAGTTCCAATTGGGGATACTAACCTCCACCGCCCAAAAAAGCGATTCCGCCGAGAAACTCTATAACCTGTATCTGAAAAATATCACGATTGATTTCGACAATGCCAGCCAGGCTTACATCGAATACATTGATGAGAAGGACGCCAAGGCCCAAGCTGATCTCTCCGCCCTGGTCCAATTCGACCTAGTGGTTGTTGTCCTGGGAGTTTTACTGGCGCTGGGGGTCATGGGGATCGGCTATTCCATCACCGCCGACCTCCGCCAGGCTCTAAAGAACGAAACGGCCCTCCTGGATGAGGAAAGGCGTTTCCGGGCCCTGACCGAGACGGCCTACGACGCCATCTTAAACATTGATGACGAGGGAACGGTGGTTTACGCCAGCCCGGCGGTTCAAGCCATTTTCGGATATGGCACCCATGAAATGACGGGAAAGTCCATCGCCATGATCCTGTCGGAAAAATCACGGCCGGGTTTCCTCGATTCGGTTGTCGGTTATCTCAAAAATCAAAAGGAAGGGCTTGGGAGTCGTGTGTTCGAATTCGAGGGCCTCCACCGGGAAGGACGTGCCCTGCCCCTGGAAGGGTCTTTCGGGGAATTCGGCAGGGACGGCCGACTTTTTTTCACGGCGGTTTTCCGGGACGTCACTGAGCGGCAAAAAATGGAGAAGGCCTTCAAGGAAAGCGAGGAGCGGTTTCGTCTCTTTTCCGAACTTTCCCGGGAAGGAATCGTGATCCACGAAAAGGGAACGATTATGGACGTGAACCAGGCCGCACTGGACATGCTTGGGTACGGTGCCCCGGAGGTCATCGGCAAAGACGTCGTGGCCTTCCTGGATGTGGAATCGGCCCAGCGGGCCTTGAAGCGCAGGCAGGCAGGTTACCCCGACAGCCGCTTCGAGGGAATAGCCCAGCGCAAAGATGGTACCCGCTTTCCAGTGGAAATCGACGGCAAGCCCTTCGAGCTCAACGGCCGCCAGTTGCGCGTCATAAGGGTCTGGGACCTGACTGAGCGCAAAAAAGCCGAACAAGCCCTGCGGCAGTCGGAGGAAAATTTTCGGACTCTGATTGAACGGGCACCGGACGCCATCCTGGTCAACCGGGACAGGAAAATTATCTATGTGAACAAGCGCTGCCTGGATTTGCTGGGGTACGGTGACAGGGAAAGTCTCTCTCAAAAAGATCCCCTCGAAATCGTCCATCTGGACGATCGGCCAAAAGTGACTCAACGCATCCAGAACGCACTTCTGGGCGGCGAAAATCCCTCCCTTGAAATCCGTGTGGTCCGCCGGGACGGTTCCCTGGTGGATGTTGAAAGCACCAGCGTGGGCATCCAGTTCGAGGAACGGTCTTCCACCATGGTCATTCTGCGGGATATCACCGAGAGGCGAAGAGCTGAGAGCGAACTCGAAAACCGCGAAAGGTACTACCGCGCGCTGATCGAGAATATCCAGGACGTCATCACCGTCCTGGACTTTGAAGGGAACCAGCTTTTCGCAAGCCCGGCCCAGCAAAAGGTGATCGGCTATTCCCCCGAGGAAATGCAGGGCAAGGCTTTCCGGGATTTCATCCATCCCCAGGACCTGCCGGCGGTCCTGATGACATTTCAATCACTGATCGAGAACCCAGGGAAGGTCAACCGGGTGAAGTACCGGTTCCGGCATAAAAACGGGAATTGGGTTGCCTGCGAAAGCATCGGCAAGACTTTCATGTCCGGCGGACAGGAATGCGTGATCGTTGCCAACCGGGATGTGACCGAGCGGGAAAAGGCCGAACAAGCCTTGGTGGAAAGTGAGGAGCGGTACCGCCTTCTGGTAGAGTCCTCGCCCGAGGGGGTGGTTGTGAATGACGAGAATATCCTCTATGTTAACCCCGCGGGTGTTGGAATATTTGGGGCATCCAACGCGGGAGACCTAGTCGGCCGCCCTCTGCTCAATTTCGTTCCTGCAGAGGAGAAGACATGGGCCTTGGACACCCTGCTTAAGACGGCCGGCAAAAATCAACCCGCCGTGCCCGTGGAGCGGAAGATCCTCCGGCCGGACGGCAAGGTCATCGACATCCTTTGCAGCAGCATTCCTTTCGACTACCAAGGCAAAAAGGCCGTCCTGACTCTGTTTTCGGACATCAGTGAGAGGAAAATCGCCGAGAAAAAACTATGGGAAAGCGAGGAGAGGTTCCACAGTATCTTTGATCACAGCCCCATGGGCATCGGCCTGGTGGCCTTGGATTCCACCGTCGTTCTCTCCAATCCCAAGTTTTGTGAAATGAGCGGTTATACCCGCCAGGAACTTGTGGGCCAATCCTGCCATGCGATCACCTATCCCTCGGACATTGAAACGGATGTGAAATATCTCAGCCGTTTGGCGGAAGGGGAAATTTCGCATTATGCGATCGAGAAGCGCTATGTCCGCAAAGATGGAAGCATCCTTTGGGCCTACCTGATTGGCGCCTTGGTCCGGGATGATTCCGGAAAACCTGTTTATCAGCTGGCCATGGTGGAAGACCTTACCGCCCGTAAACAGGCCGAAGCCGCAGTGCGGGAAAGTCAGGAACGCTACCGCAGCCTAGTGGAATCCATGCAAAACGCGGTCATGGTGCACGACGAGGATAAAATTCTTTACGTCAACCCTTGGGCCGTGACGATCTTTGGCGCACGCGATGAGGAGGATCTGTTGGGCAAACCCTACCTGACGGTGGTTCCTCCCGAGTTCCATGAGGATGTCCGCCGGCGGATACGGGCCACCATAGAAAATGGGACGCGAAACGAACTCACCGAAAGGAAACTCAAGCGCTTGGATGGCACCCCGCTCGACGTGCTGGTGACCAGCGTGCCTTTTTACGACCGGGGACGGCGGGTGGTCCTAGCCATCTTCCTGGACATCACGGCCCTCAAGGAGGCCGAGCGCAAAGCCCAACGGTACCAGCGGTTGGCTGCCTTGGGTGAACTGGCCGCCGGCATGGCCCATGAAATACGTAATCCCACGGCCGCCATCTCGGCCCAGGCCCAATACCTCCTGAAGAAGACCAAGGAAGCAAGCCCTTCCTACGAGCAACTAAAGGACATCCTCCAACAGTGCGACCGGCTCGATACCCTGATCCATGACACCCTGGATTATTCCCCTGAAAAGAAATTCGAGGAAAGAACCGAAATTCCCGCCAAGAAACTTTTTCAAAAAGCCCTTTGGCTGGCCCAAACGCAGTTTGGGCCCAATCATAAACGTACCCATGTGGACATTGAGATGCCGGGGAACATACCGCCCCTGCGGGTCCACCCTACCCGCATGGAACGGGTCCTGGTGAACCTGATTTTGAATGCTTTCCAAGCCATGCCGGAGGGTGGAAACCTCCTTTTGAAAGCGGATCAATTGGAAAATGCGACCATTCTTCGGGTGGAAGACGACGGAAAGGGCGTTTCGGTGGAGGAAATGGCCAGATTGTTTGAACCCTTTTATACTTCCCGTAAGATGGGGTCGGGCCTGGGGCTCACGATCTGCCAAAAAATAGTGGAGGAACACCAGGGCCGCATCCGCGTGGAACTTGTGCAACCCCACGGGACGGCCTTCATCATTGAACTCCCGTTGGAAAAGGAAGCCGTATCGTGAAAATTCTCGTGATCGACGACGAAATGTCTCTGGCCAAAACCCTCACTTCCTTCATCAAAGATTTAGGCCACCAGGTCGAAACAGCCTTCACGGGCGCGGAGGGCCGGGAAAAGGCGGTTTCCTTCCAGCCGGATATTGTCCTTTTGGATCTTCACCTTCCGGATGTCCTGGGTCTGGACATTCTCGACCAGGTCAAGGACAAGAACCCCTCGCCCGTGGTCATCATGGTCACCGGATCGGGAACCGTGAAGCACGCCGTGGAGGCGATGCGCAAGGGAGCGGAGGACTACCTGACCAAACCCCTTAACCTAGATGAATTACAGGTGGTGTTGGAGAAAATAAACGCCAACCTAATACTGCGGCAGGAGGTGGCGGATCTCAAAACCGCCCTGCGGGAAGGCTACGCCAAGGACTACCTCTTCCTCCCGAGCCCCGCCATGGCGAAGGTCTACGGCCAGGTGGAAAAAGTGGCTTCACAGGAAAACGTGACGGTCATCATCCTGGGGGAAACGGGAACGGGCAAGGAACATGTGGCCCGGCTTATCCATCTTTTTTCGCCCCGTTCGGCAAAGCCCTTCGTGGAGCTCCATTGCGGGGCCTTCCCTGAAACCCTTTTGGAGTCGGAGCTTTTCGGGTATGAAGCGGGAGCCTTCACGGACGCCAAAAAACAGAAGAAAGGACTTTTCGAGACCGCCCAGGGGGGCACGGTCTTCCTGGACGAGGTGGGAGAGCTTCCCCTCACCATCCAGACCAAGCTATTAAAGGTTTTGGAGCAAAAGATCCTGCGTCGCCTGGGAGGAACCCAGGAAATCAAGCTGGATGTCCGCATCATCTCAGCCACCAACCGGGATTTGGAGAAGGATGTGAAGGAAGGGAGGTTCCGCGCCGACCTTTACTACCGGCTGAACGTTTTTCCCATAACCCTGGCGCCCTTGAGGGAAAGGCTGGAGGACGTCGAACTCCTGATCGGTTTTTTCTTCGAGGAAGCCTGTAAGGACTTTGAGAAAAAAATGGAGCCGCTTCCCGCCGGTATAAGATCCCTTCTCCTGGCTTATTCCTGGCCGGGGAACACCCGGGAGCTTAAAAACATCCTCCACCGCATCGTTTTAAACGCTGAAGGCACAACCGTGCAGGCGGACGATCTTCCCTCCCAGGTCCTTGTCCATGACGATTCTTCAGCCACCGAGGAAGGAACCCTTTCCATGGTGGAATCCGAAAAACAAAGCATATTAAAAGCCTTGAAACTCACCCGGGGCAACAAGTCGAAGGCGGCCAAGGAGTTGGGTATCAGCCGGAACACCCTCCTCGCCAAGGTCAAGAAATACAAGCTGGAATAATCAACGGGGCCCATTCCAACCAATAGACATCGCCGAACTCTTCCATCGGCATTCTTCTTTTCAAAACGCGCCTCCCTTCAAAAATTGGACACTGCTCAATTATTGGGCAATCTTATCTCGCAAGTCCTTGATTATTCGTTTCGTTATCCTGAATTTTGAAAAAAACATCTTGGCACTTGTTTTGCTCTAGTGATTATCAGCGGCGCGTGACCATCCGCTGAATATTCAAATGAGGAGCAAGGCGATGATGACGGATAACCTGGATAAAGCGTCCCGTGATCGGGGAAATGGCGAATCCGACGAACAGGAAAGCATTGACGTCGAACTATGGCGGATGTGGACGGCCGAAATTAAGCCGAATTTCAAGGCCGAGGAGGAGTTTCTTCAAAAACACGGACGGAAATTGGGTTACACGGATGAATACATGGATCAGATTTCACGGGACCACCGGAAAATGGGGGAACTGATCTGGGAAGGGGGAGAAGAAAATGTTCGGAAGTTCTCCCAGTTGCTCGCCAACTATATTCGCTTTAAACAAGAATCTTTTCGTGCCCAATTTGAAAAGACGTTGGAGTCTCAAGAAAGCGAGCCGAATCCTGAACCGGGCGATGGATCCCCGGCCTGAATCCGAAGCGCCATTTTTATCTTTCAGGTTCGAGATGTTAAACAGCCGGAAATAAAAGGGTGACGGTGGTCCCCTTGGTGGATTCGCTGCGGATTTCCACGGTCCCGGCATGCAGATCCATGATGCTTTTTACTATAGAAAGCCCCAATCCAAATCCCCCGGAAGAAGGGGAACGCGACGGATCCACGCGGTAAAAGCGATCAAACAACCTTGAAACCTGGTCCGGGGCTATGCCCTTTCCCGTGTCGGTAACATCCACCCGGACATTTCCGTTGCCTGCTGAGGTTTTTAAAAGGACCGTTCCGCCGGCAGGAGTGTGTTTCAAGGCGTTTTCCACCAGGTTTCCCACAGCCCGTTGAAACAAGGAGCGGTCCAAGTCCGCCCGCAAACCATCCGGAGCCTCCACCCGCAAAGCGATGCCCGATTCCCCCGCGGAAAGGCCGTAAAAGTCCTGCAGAAGGCCGAGTTCCTTTTTTAGATCCAATTCCTCCCGCTGGATTTGGGTTTGGGGATTCTCCGCCCTAGCTAGGAACAGGAGGCGGTCAATTAGGGTGGAAAGCCTTTGGTACTCTTCCAGGGAGGAACCCAGGATTTCCCGATATTCATCCGGGTTCCGCTCCTTGCTTAAAATCACTTCCGCTTCCCCTTGGAGGTTCTGAAGGGGGGTCCGGAGTTCGTGAGCGATATCGGAACTGAAACGGGAAAGACGAACGAAAGAATTCTCGAGGCGGTCCAGCATATCGTTAAAAGTCGCGGCAAGGTCGGAAAGCTCAGATGGGAGCCCCGACTTTTCCAGCCGCTCATAGAGGGTGCTGGACCCGATTCGGGCGGCCGTTCCCGCCATTTTCTTCACGGGCCGGATTCCCCGTTGGGCAATCCAATAGCCCATCAGCGCGCATGCCAAAAGGGAGAACCCCAGCGTGATCAGGAGCTTTTTCCGGAATCTTTTCAATATTTTTTCATCGGGGCTCATGTCCATGGCCATCTGGACATCGACATTGGGGTGAATGTATCCCGGCCAAAAGGCCTTGGTGGATAGGACCCGAAAAGGCTGTTCCAAGGGGGAACGGACCGTTAAATTCTGGACGTTCGGCGATCCCGCCGTTACCAGGTGCAGGGGAATGGATTGCGACATTCCGGGGGTTTCCGTCAAAATCCTGCCCTCGTCCAAAACCCTTGTCCAAAAAGAAACTGTCCGGTACCACTTGGGTTTTTCGCCAACGAACTTCTGGAGGTCGTCCAAGTCGTTCGGGCTCATATGCATATATGCGCTCAAGCTTTGAAGGTTTTGGGAAAGCAGAATGTCATCCTCGTGTTCAAGGCCATTGGAAAGGGCGCGATAGAGGAAAGCCGAAGCCGCCAAGATGAGTGCGAAAGCGGAAAAAGTAAACCAAAGCGCCAGGCGGGCCGCCAGGGAGCCGGACCACCCCAAGCTCTTCTTTTTATCCGCGGTCTTCGAGAACATAACCCACTCCTCTCACGGTATGGATCAACTTCCTGTTGAAGGGATCATCCACCTTGGAACGAAGCCGTCGGACATGGACATCGACGACATTGGTGTCGCTGTCGAAATTCATATCCCAAACTTGCTCGGCAAGAAGGGTCCGGGATAAAACATCGCCTGTACGGGAAGCGAGAAGATGAAGAAGGGAAAATTCCTTGGGTGTGAGGTCGAGTCGACGGCCGGACCGCAGGGTCTTGTGGCTGACGGGGTCAATTTCCAGATCGGCGACCCGAAGGGCTTCCGGCGACCGGGCCTGGCCCCGCCGCAGAAGGGAGCGAACCCGGGCCAAAAGTTCCGTGAAAGCGAAAGGCTTCACCAAGTAGTCGTCCGCCCCCGATTCAAGTCCCTTCACCCGGTCCTCTACCGCATCCCGGGCGGTCAAGAAAAGAATGGGGAACCGATGGCCCGACTGGCGCAAGTCCGCCAGTATGGACCAGCCGTCTTTTCCCGGAAGCATGACGTCGAGTATGAGCAGGTCGCAAGCGCCCACCCGGGCCAAGTGGAAACCCTCCTCGCCGTTCCCGGCGCCATTGACCGTGTAGCCGTTCTCGGCAAGCCCTTTGGCCAAATAGGCCATGGTTTTTGGCTCGTCCTCAATGATCAAAATTTTCATGAGTCTATGTAATTTCAAATGAACAGAATATCAAGCACATTCGAAAGAAGAATTAAGAATAATATCTCGAACGCCAGGGGCGCGACTTTTAACCCGAGGGGGATTCTTTAAAACCTTTCCGGGCTGAAACTCCCTCCCGGAAATAACAAAGAATTGAGAGTATTCGGAAAATATATGAGTCGGTAAAACTCATGAGGGTAAACGCTACCTCTAAATTATTCCCTGCCTAAGTTTAAAAAAATTTCATCGGTTGGAAGTGACGTTGGAATGACGGGAAGATGACGAATTCGTCATCGTATCGTTACGCTTATTTAATTTTTCCGAAACGTCAGGGGAATTAAGAACCTCTAAATTCTCTCCCGACTTAAGCCGGTTTCATCAACGCACACCGCGGATTTCAATACGTTGAATTCTACCGCCGTTTTTTTATTTTCAGGTTTGAGAAAGGAAGTGCTTATGCGGTTAAATTTGGGTCGGTTCGGACTTTTAACGCCGTTAGTGTTCTCTCTCTTTTTCATGTTCACGCCCAATGCCAAAGCCGATGAGGCCGCGGCGACCCCCGCTACGACTCCGGTGGAGGGCCAAGGCAACACCCTGTCGGCGGCGGTTACGGGAGTCTCTGAACTTCCCGAAGTCACGGTGAAGGCCCACGGCATCGACCAGGCCGCAGCCTTCGACCAGATGCACGATTCCCTCAACAAGGTGAATATCCTTTCCCAGGACCAGATCAACCAGACACCCGCCAAGACCATCGCCCAGGCGGCCGAGGAGCTTCCCGGGGTCGGAACCCAGCATGACACCAGTGAGCCCCGGTATATTGACATTCGAGGCACGGACTCGGACCTGAACATCGTTACTTTCAATGAAACGATCGTCCCTTCCTATGATGAGGCGAACAGGTCGGTGGATCTCGACGATATCCCGGCGGGCTTGGTGGGTGAAATGGAACTCTACAAGACGATCTTGCCGAATATGGACGCTCAAGGGATCGGCGGCCAATTGAATCTCGTCCCTAAAATGGCCCAGGATTATCCCGGAGGATTGTTCGAGTTGAAAGGTGAAGCGGAATATTTCCCGGAACGCAGCCAACCCGGCGCCATGGGCGATTTTACTTGGGCCGATACCTACAACCTGGGAGGGCCAACCAAACTAGGGTTCGTCGTCGCGGGAGGGTATCAATATAGTCATTTCGGGATTGACGATTTGGAGAACGCCTATACCGATCCCGCTAATGGTCCTTTAATCCCTGAATCGAACAAAGAATACGAATTCCGGTATTACGACTATGAACGTCAACGGGCCGGAATCGGCGCTAACATCGACCTCTCCATGGACAGGGACAACAAGCTTTACGCTAATTTGATGTATAGCGGTTATGACGAGTACCGCGATCCCGTATGGCACACGACTTATCATTCCATTGACGCCATTGCGGCGAACGGCGCCAGCGTAGCTCCTGACGGAACCATAACCGTAAACGCCACACAAGCCGGGGTCGACGTCGAAAAAGACATGACGGATGAATTGACGCAGTTCCGTACCTTGGCCACGGGGGTGGGGGGATCCAACAATCTCGGTGGGTTCATCCTGGATTATAAAGCCACCTATTCCTATGCCGACCAGAATGTGCCCTATGACTATGGTTATGAATTTGATAATCCAAATGTTACAGGCACACTCACTTATAACAACACCGCAAATAACGGGAACATGCCCACCTTCAACTTTAGCGGCCTGAATGGGACGGACACCAATGCGAGTCAATTCGTCTTGGATGGCAAGAGTACCTATGGACCAGACGGAAGTATCACTGGAGGCGCGAGTAACAGCACCAATACTTACACCGTGAACCAGTATGGCCTCAAGGCCGACGGTAAGACCGATATGAACCTGGGCGGGGACGATACGGGCACCCTCAAATTCGGCGCGGCCTCGCGGTGGGAATACTCCGTCTTCAACCAGATGAGTTTTGCAACATCACTAACCGCAACCCCTCTTTATCTGAGCGACTTTAATCTTTACTCCCCCAGTTTCTATCCTCCCGATAATATCTATAACATGGGGCCGCTCGCAAACTTCAATCAGATAACGAACCTCCTCACCAACCCGAACCAATACGAGGGATCCTATTTCCAAAACGATCCCGTAGGTGACCAGGGGGCCGACTATACCAACTGGGAGGATGTCTATGCGGGTTACGCCATGTACACCGTCAAATCCGGCCACATGGAGGTCATGGGCGGCGCCCGGATCGAGGTCACGCACATTCAATACAACTGGTGGCGGTCTTACGCCGATGGCCCCAACGGGCCTTTTACGGGACCGAATTGAACGCTGCTATCCCCGAGAGCGGAACCATCGACTATACCAATGTCCTTCCGAGCCTGGGAATGAAGTATACGTTTAATCCCACGTTCATCACCCGGATCAACTATTCGGAGACCATCGCCCGTCCGACCCAAAACCAGTATATCCCCACCTTCAGCTTACCACAGGCACTTGACGCTCAATCGGGGGATGCGATCGTTAATAATACCTACGGCAATCCCAACCTGAAGCCGATGGTCTCAAACAACATCGATAGCTCTTGGGAGTGGTATCCCCAGAAGGGAGCCATCCTGGGCGTGGATTTTTTCCTCAAGGATATCGCCAATTATATCGCGACCAATTACGCCGTGGCGGATAACTCGGTGACGGCAGCGAATCAAATCAACAACGTTTCCTACTTTAATATTCCTTATTCCCAGATCTACGGGGCGGAATTCCAGTACCAGCAGCAATACACCATGCTGCCCGGCTTCTTGAGCGGATTGGGGTTCCGAGGGTCCATTTCCTTTATTGGATCCAGCGGCGAGATCACGCCCGGGATCTATTCCGAGCTGCCAAGCCAGTCCGACCTTATCTGGGAAACCGGCGTCTTTTACAAGAAAAGCGGGCTGACCGTCGATGTCGCGGGCAACTTCACCGGGAAAAACCTGACTGTGGTCGGGGACCCAAGTCAGGATAATTCTCCGAACGTTTATTATGACGATTATTTCCAGATTGACGCGAAGGCCCAGTATGCCTTCACCAAGGACTTCTCGATCTATGCCGACGGGAACAACCTCAACAACGCGGACCTTCGTTATTACCAGGCCGCGCCCAATTACCCGATCCAGAACGAGTACTACGGGCCTTCCTATGACGGTGGAATTGATGTCACCTTTTAGGGCGACTGGGCTTAATTTAAGGGGATTCGCTCTCAACCCCTTGTCCAACCCGGCATGAGTTTAAGGAAACCCAGCACGGTTTCGGCTTCAGGGACCGAAATCGTGCGCCGGGTTTGGTCCATTTGAGGTCAAGAATTCTGTGCTTTCTGTCGAGTTTCAATTTGGGCAACGTTGCTGGCAGAGGACTCAGCGGGGCGCCCTTCCGGTAATCGTGGGGTTGATCTTAGGGAATATTTAATCTAGGGTTGCTTCGTTTTAAACACCCGACTATTCGTCGGGTAACCTCGCAATGAAAGTAAAATACTTACTTAAAGGAATTTAAATGAGCTTGATTTTCATGCATATGGCCTTGCTGGGCGACACTTGGGTGATCGGGTTGCTGATCCTAGCCAGCGTGGTCTCCATCGGGGTCATGTTCGAGCGTTGGCGCATCTTCCGCAAGAATCGGGGCGACTTGTCCGCCTTGATGGACGGCCTGGCGGCTAGCTTGGAAAAAGGCGACATCCCGGGGGCAGTGTCCCTGGCGGAGAAAAGCCAAAGAGTCGAGGCCCGGGTGGCCCTGGCCGGCTTGAGAAACTACCAAAAAGGCGCTCCGGCGGTGGAGGAGGTTATGGTCTCACACTGGTTAAGGGAGAAGCTAGAACACGAAAAGTACTTGATCGTCCTGGGGACTCTGGGCAACAATGCGCCTTTCGTCGGGCTCTTCGGGACGGTGCTGGGCGTCATCAAGGCCTTTAACGACCTGGGGTTGACAGGCCAAAGCGGCGTCTCGGTGGTCATGGCGGGCATATCCAGCGCCCTCATCGCAACGGCCTTCGGCATCCTGGTGGCCATCCCGGCGGTCATCGCCAACAACTTCTTTCTGACCCGCCTGGGGGAGATTCAGACCAACACCGACAGTCTTTCCCGCATCCTGTTAGCCTACCTCAAGCAAGAGAAGGCCAAGTAATGCTTCCGGGTTCCAGCGACCGGGGCCTTGTCACTGGCATCAACGTTACCCCCATGGTGGACATCACGCTTGTGCTGTTAATCATCTTCATGGTAACGGCCACCTTCATCAGCGAACAGGCCCTCCAGGTACACCTGCCCAAGGTGGTCAAGGAAGAAAAGGCCCCCCAACCTGCCTTAGTAGTGACCCTAGGCAAAGACGGTGAACTCAAGTTCGACCGCAAGGACATCGACTTGGGCGGCCTGACTCAACAAATGACGGTCGAGACGAGCGTCAACCCTGAGGTGAAGGTGATCCTCAAGGCAGACAAGGACATTCCCTATGAGAAATTGGCACAAGTCCTTGACGCAATCAAGATGGGCGGGGTCGAAAAGGTTGCCCTGGCCATGGACCGGAAATAGTGAATTCCCCTTTCAACGGTATTCTGATGAATCGATATTTCAGTAACATTGAAATGAACCGTGCCTTCGAAGAAATCCTAGCGAGCCCTCTTTACCGCGGGATCCTGCTTTCTTTTCTACTTCATGGTGCGATATTCGGCCTTGCCCTGGGGATCATCGCCTGGGAGGAAGCCCATGCCGAATACCGGACAGATATCGACTTCAAGGCCACCCCGCTCCTGAGCCTACAGTCCAAGCCCGCGCCACCACCCCCGCCTGAGACCTGGTTCTTGGCGAAAATTAGCAAGGCCCCGCCGCCACCCAAGGTTCCCCCCACGCCCACTCCCGAGGTCGCCCCGATGGCGGTGGCCAGCCGGCAGCCGTCCCTGGTGGGCGGGTTCATCGACGAGACTGATTATCCGGTCGAAATGCGGAAACAGAAGAAGGAAGGACGGGTGATTGTGGAGCTTCTCATCAACATTGAGGGGAAGGTCGATAAGGTGACTATCCTGCAGGGCTCCGATCCGGCCTTCAACACGGTGGTATTGGAGAAACTGAAGGATGCGAGGTTCCGGCCGGCCTTGGATAAGATGGGCGAGCCCATTAACTGCCGGGTGCGGCTTCCGGTTAGCTTCAAGCTGGATTAAATCGCAAGTTGGGCGACTTCTTCAAGGGTGGGGTCGAACTATGTGGACCATATTATAAATTCGTTCCGGGTTTTATTCGGATGACCGCCTTTTTCAGAGGGAAGAAATCATGCAACCCCTAAACCCGGGACGATCTTGCGAATCAGTCCGTTAAGGAGAACAGAAAAGTCGTGAACCAAAGACATTATTTAATCTTTTTCTACTTTTTGATATGCGCGGTTTCCGCACCAAATCCTCTCTGGCCCAAGGAATCCTCCTCTTTCAAAAAAGACCTAGCGGCTTTTCATAAAAACCCCCGGGATTTAGATTTGCGAGAAAAGGTTATCCAAGATGATCTCACAATGAAACCTTCTGCGATTCTGCCGGGCGCGGCGGTCAAATGGAAAGCGAAAGCCATGGAAGTTTTCGAAAAATTACAATTTAAAGACGCTGCTCAATTCCTTGAAAAGGCCTCGGAATTAGCGCCTTGGGACGCCGGTACTTATTGCGATTTGGCCCAAGCCCAGGAGAAGTCGGGGCTCTATCCCGAGGCCATGCAAAGCTTAACCCTTTACCTTCTGGCCGCGCCCGGGGCGAATGACCGCCAACAGGCTCAGGACAGGATCAAAAAAATGGAAAACGAAAACAAAAAATGGATGGCAGATCAAATTGAGCACTTGGATGTGGATAGCGTTGGGAACTCTCTGGCCGCGCGTCTTATTGAAATGGGGCCAGTAGCCAGGACTGAAGTCTCTTTCCTGTCCAAAGCCCTGAAAAATAACGACGAGGATACCCGAGCCAATGCCGCGCTTCTACTAGGAGAAATTGGACCGATGGCTGTTTCGGCTATCCCGGCCTTGGCGGACAGGTTGGACGATCCCAAGCCGTGGGTCCGGGGAAACGCGGCCTTCGCGCTCTCGAAAGTCGGGCCCGAAGTTGTTCAAGTTTTGTCGGTCTTGGTAGATTCCTTAAGGGATGACGACGCGAACGTTCGGACCAGCGTTTCATGCGCCCTGGGAAATATCGGGCCTGCGGCAGAAAAGGCGATTCCGGCCTTGACCAAAGCCTTGAAGGACAAGGACCTCAAAGTCCGGGCTGACGCAGCCTACGCACTGGGAAAAATCGGCCACGCCGCCAAGGACGCCTTGCCGGTTCTGGAAGAGATGTCAAGCGACATTAACCCGACTGCTAAGAAAAACGCGGCTTGGGCGATTCAACAAATCACCGCAACAACCGAATGAACTGTTTGAGAAAATTGGAAACAATGCACTTGGAAAAACGAGGACTGGTTGTTCTGTTCCCCCTTTTTGAAAAGGGAAGGGGTTTTGGAATACATGAGGTGGTTCGTCTATGAAGGTCCCTGGGCTAGGTAGATCCAAGACTTTTGTTGGATCAATCGGCGCAACTGGAAGTCAGGGGAGCTGTTCCCGAACCACCATTTAATTGGGTGATAGGAAAAATAATGAAGGGGGAGCTCATGCGACGTTTCGTTTTAATAGGCTTGGGCTTATTGTATTTTGTCTACGGTCGGGCTTTCGCTGGTTTGGAAGGTGACGGCGCAACCACCACCCCGATCAAACACTTGGTGGTCATCTTCCAAGAAAACATTTCCTTCGACCATTACTTCGGGACTTATCCAAAAATCGTCACTGACTCAAAAGGCCATGTGCTTTTCCAGCCGAAAGAGGGCAGTCCGGCGGTGAACGGGCTGGGGGAAAACCTGCTGACCCACAACCCCAACTCGGCACAGCCCTTCCTTCTGGACGACCAAGTCACTTGCGATCAGGACCACAACTATACCGCCGAACAAAAGGCCTATGACGGGGGAAAGGCGGATGAGTTCGTCGAATATACCGAAGGAAAGGGCTGCGCCGTGCCCTATGAGGTCATGGGTTATTATGACGGCGGCGTTGTGACGGCGATGTGGAATTATGCTCAGAATTTCGCCATGAGCGACAATTCCTATAATACGGTCTATGGACCCTCTACCCCTGGGTGCCTGAACCTTATTTCGGGCCAGACCGGTGGGGCCGAAAGCTCGTCCCCCAGCCCGAAAGTTGTGGATGGAACAATTATCGGGGATCTGGACCCCTATTTCGATGACGCCTCCAAAAAAGGGGATCCACATTTAAAGATGACTGGCAGGAATGTGGGCGACCTGTTGAACGGTAAAAAGGTCACTTGGGGATGGTTTCAGGGTGGTTTCCGAGATCCTTCCCAGGCCCATGCTTGCGAAACCGCCGAGTTGAAAAAAGATTATACCCCCCATCACGAACCTTTCCAGTATTACGCTTCCACCTCCAACCCAAAACACCTTCCGCCTACAAGTGTCAGCATGATCGGCAAGGACGACCAAGCCCAACACCAGTACGACTTGGCGGATTTCTGGAGTGCTCTGGATTCAGGAAACCTGCCGGCGGTTTCCTTCCTGAAGGCACCCGCCTACCAGGACGGACATGCCGGACATTCGGGTCCCGTTTGCGAGCAGACATTCCTGGTGGAGACTATCAACCGACTTGAAAAATCGCCCAATTGGGCGGATATGGCTATTATCATCAGCTATGACGATTCGGACGGCTGGTACGACCACCAAGCCCCACCGCTCGTCAATGCTTCCCATATACCCTTCGTCGATTTCTCTCCTTCCAAGTCCCAAACCCCCCGGGTTCCGGTCTTGGGCGGAACCCAAGGGCGAATGGGTTATGGTCCCCGTCTACCCCTGCTGGTCATCTCTGCGTTCGCCAAAATCAATTACGTGGACCATACGCTGACCGATCAAACGTCCGTCCTGCGGTTCATCGAGGACAATTGGAACCTGGGTCGCATCGGTGGTGGGTCCTTTGACGCGATTGCCGGTTCCCTAGAGGGGATGTTTGATTTTAGCGGTGGTCCGGTTGCCCATCCTTTGTTTCTGGATGCGCAAAACGGCCAGCTCACGGAAAGCGGGCAGGTTAATTGATGGGGACTTTTGAATTCCGGGGCAAAAGATACTTCATCCTACCGGCTCTTCGGGGCCCGTTTATGAGACCGGTACGTCTATGACTAGTAAATGAGGCTGCGGTGAAAGTTTCATCATTTAAAACAGGAGGCGGGAATGAATAAGTTCACGGCATTGTTGCTGTTGGGGCTATTGGCGGGTTTGGCGAGCGGGGCTTGCGCGCAGGATACCGGAAGTGGCGGCTACAAGATCCTCCAAAAAGTCTCCCTGCCGGGGGACGGCGGATTTGATTTCTTGACCCTGGACAGCGACGCAAGACGGGTTTACATCACCCATAACGACAGCGTCCAGGTGCTCGACGCCGATACTTTGAAGTTGGTGGGAACCGTCGAGAAGGTCCCCCATCCCCACGGCGTGGTCTTTTTGCCCGAATTGGGCAAGGGCTATGCCACAAGCGGCGACCCTGGAAGCGTTGTGGTCTTTGACTTGAAGACGTTTCAACACCTTGCCGAAATCCCCACTGCGAAGGACTCGGATGTCGTCATTTATGACAAAAACTCGGGGAAAGTGATGACCTTTAACGGAGACAGCCAAAATTCCACGGTCATCGATCCCGCCACCGACAAGGCGGTTACAACTCTGGACTTGGGGGGCTCCCCGGAAGTGGCCCTTTCCGACGCCAAAGGCCATGTCTTCGATAACCTAGAGAGCAAGAGTGAAATTCTAAAGATCGATTCCAAGACGATGAAGATCACCAAGCATTGGCCATTGGCCCCGGGTGAATCCCCCTCGGGGCTTGCAATGGACGTGAAAAACAATCGGCTGTTCAGCGGTTGCCACAATAAATTCCTGGTGGTAATGAACGCGAAAAACGGGAAAGTGATCCAGACTCTGCCCATCGGTGACCATGTGGACGGTACCTATTTCGACCCCATATCGGGCAACATCTTCGTCTCCTGCGGCGACGGTACGCTGAACGTTATCCATGAAGATTCACCGGATAAATACGCCGTGCTGGAAAACGTACAAACCGAAGAAGGAGCCAAGACGCTGGCTTTTGATTCTAAAACGGATCGAATTTTCCTGACGACGGCTCAAAGGGAACCGGCTCGCACGCCGACGAAGGATAATCCCAAACCCAAACGAAAGATTTTGGCGGGGACCTTTCATGTTCTCGTGGTTGGGAAGTGAATTTTATCCAGGGACTGCTTCGCCACCGGGGCAGCTTTTTCTTTTGCGGTTCAAATTTTGTAGAAGTGATCGGGCATGAAAAATTATACGAATGAAAGTGGTTTGAGCAAAGTTCCCGAGGTGACCCTTCTTTTTTGGGTCATCAAGATCGCAGCCACGACCCTAGGTGAAACCGGGGGGGATACGGTTTCTATGTCCATGAACCTGGGCTACCTCGTGGGAACAGCCATCTTCGCTGTCGTTTTCCTGGCAGCCGTCATTATTCAGATAAAGGCCAAGCGATTTCATCCTTACATTTACTGGTTCACTATCATTGCCACCACGACGGTCGGAACGACTTTGGCGGATTTCACCGACAGATCCCTGGATATCGGTTATGGCGGTGGTTCGGCCCTGCTTTTTTGCCTACTCATGGGGTCGCTTTTCACCTGGCATAGGACCCTTGGTACGATAGCCGTGGATTCGGTCAAGGATCCGAAATCCGAGATATTTTATTGGATTACCATTATGTTTTCCCAAACGCTGGGAACCGCTTTGGGGGATTGGACGGCTGATAGCGATGGCTTGGGTTACCTGGGGGGCGCAACGGTGTTCGTGATTATGTTGGCGGTGGTAGCGGGCCTTTATTACGACACGAAGATCTCCCGTACCTTCCTCTTTTGGGCGGCCTTCATACTTACTCGTCCTCTGGGCGCGGTATTGGGGGATTTTCTCGACAAGCCTCTTGACCATGGAGGACTGGCCTTGAACCGTTACCCCGCCTCTGGGATCCTGGCCCTCTTCATCCTAGCCTGCATCTTTTTCTTCCCCCAACGGGCCGCCCGAAAAAGCCATTGAGAAAGGAATATTCACTTTTGAAGAAGTTTTTAATTGTGGGAGGTCGGGATGAACCTTTTGAGCCGCTTTCACCTTCTCTAGGGGTGTTTCATCGCCCCGACCCTTCTTTTCTTCACCGTTTCCAGAGCTTTCCAAACACTCCGGTTGCATAAGGATGTGAAGAACGGCTATCAGGCTCCCGAAATACTCAAGGTCTTTGCGAAAATCCATAAGGATTAAAAACTACCCGACGCACCACCCCAATCCTCACCTTGGCCCCTTTAAAGGTTTGTTCTTCTGATGTCCGCCGGATTTATTTTCAGTAACGGGGTTGGATTGGTGGTGGCTTTTAAATACTTTCGTCCCCGATGGGTCCTATGGGCATTGCTAGCGGCGGGAGGGGCCCTGCCGCTTGCCCTATTGATGGTTGGATAGCCCCCCCTATTTTTAAGAGATGTGGACGGTTGTTTCAGACTCCTAAAGCCGTTTCCAGGTCTGGCCGGATTCACTTGGGCATGCCTGGCAAATTCCATAAACTAGGCTCCGTCTAGAACGATACCAATTCCTATCGAAAAATTATTCCGGGAACATTTGAATTGTGTTTGATTGACAAATGACATCGGGGGAATGAATTACCCCTTGATTTTCGGGTATAAAAGAAAACATAATTACGATTATAGAAGCTAAAAGTGGGGTTAAACAGGATTTCGAATATGGCAAAAAACATAAAAATCTTTTTCCGGATTTTGGTATTAGTCCTGATTCCGGCTTTCGTTGTTCGGCCCTTAGTTGCTTATACTCAATACGGGACCCTTCATTCTAGTGCCCAACAAGAATACAAGACTCTTTCGGACGGGCATTCCACTAACTATATTGCCTTTCGGATTATTGAAAGGGAATCTCCAGATGTCATTGTTTCAAATCCACAGATTGTTAAGTTGCGGATTTCTTCACATTTGAAGGATTTTTTTAATCCAATTTTTGCTTTTGCCGGTTCCTCCCTCAAGAGTTCCCGCGTCCTAAGAATCTGAAAATTCCTTTCGTGTAATTCCAGTCGGGTTTGGTTTCCACCCGGCTGGAGTTTCGTGCGTTCATTTAACGCCCGAAAATTCCCAACGAAAGGAGTTCCCATGAAACGCGACAAATTTTGGTTAGGCGCCTCTTTTTATATTCAGA
>CAWJKT010000004.1:0-564527 GCA_963843375.1 uncultured Pseudomonadota bacterium | reverse complement strand
TTATACGCGGTCCGCTGCGCTGAAAATTCCGGCGCACCGCTGCGCGCGCCAGCGACGATTCGGTCTTGGTCGCGAAAGCGGAGCGGCGGCCGTGGCAACCCCTGAAATCGCTGCCGCTTAGCCCGGACAATCTCAACCACGCGCTTCCCGGCCGCCCGCGAAGAGATGCGCCGAACCGCGCGCAACGCGTGCTAAAATCGCTGTCACTGGAAAGAGCATGATCGAAGCCGAAGTCGAGTACGGAGCAACGCCCGACCTGACCGCGAGCATGATTCGTGCGCAGCTCGACCTGCTTGTACGCGACGACGGCTTTCGTTCCAGCAAGCGCTCCGTGGCTTTTCTCAAATATGTAGTGGAGCAAACGCTGAACGGATCGGCCGATCAGATCAAGGAACGCACCATCGGCGTCGAGGTCTTCGAAAGGGACCCCAATTACGACACCAACGTCGATCACATTGTGCGCACCGCGGCCACGGAACTGCGCAAACGGCTCGCCACCTATTATGTCGACGAAAAGCACCGGTCCGAGTTGCGCATCGACCTGGTGCCCGGCTCTTACGTTCCGAGATTCGCGCATCCAGGCCAGGGGCGCCATGCCCCCGTCGATCCCGAAGCGGAAGCGGCCGATGCTGGGTTTGGAACTCACAGCGCCCATATCCAGTTTGGACCGGTTCCCCTGGCTGGAAACACGGCCGCGGCGAAGGCGACTCCCCGCTCGGGTCGCCGATATTGGGCCCTGCTGTTAGTTCCCGCAGCCGCGCTTGCCGTCGCGCTGGGATATAGCTGGCTGCACAAAGCCAACCCCGAAGACCTTTTCTGGCGGCCAGTTGTCGACACGCCGGGTGCGGTTCTGGTGGCCGTGGGCGATCACCCCAACGGCCCTCCCACCGTGCCCGACGCTGGTGGAACCAGCAGCACGGTCACCCCGGTTCCCAGCTCGGATTCGTCGCAGACTCGACCCGGAATGCGTTCGTCGCCGAAGTGCACGAACGCGCGTCGTTGGTGCGCGGTCTCGCGGTCGGTGGTGTCTCGGAGCAGCGCCGTGACGTCGAGACGCTTCCCTAGTTTGTCATAAAGTGGAGAGCGTGCCTCGGTTGTGTCGAACGATGATGTGCGCGCCGGGCGTGCGAATGGCGGCCACGCCTGGGGGATTCGCGTAGCCACGATCGAGCAGCCATAGCTCGCCCTTCTCCGCGCGAAATCGGCGAGCCGTCTCGCCGCCGTGCTCGTCGGTCACCTCGATGTGTCGCGGTGTCAGGTCAGCGAGCCTCAGAGCGTAGTGAACGCGAGCCGTCGTTCCCTTGCTACCCGGCCGTTGCACCGTCGTCGCGTCGCCGCCGATCACGTGGAATCCTCCCCACTTCGCGGGGGCGAACGACGTCGTCGGGACCATCTGCCCAAGCAATGCCGTTAGATACGGACCTAGCTTCTTCATCCACTGGTGCAGCGAGACCGCCGATATCGACACCACGCCGATCGCCGACGCCAGAGCTGTGGTCGCTCGCAGCGCAGCGGCTTCGTCCCGGCTTGATGCAGAACGAGCCGAAGGGCGACTCCGATGTACCGATGGATCTTGGTCTGCATGTGCGCCGGCCGCTCACGCAGCAGTCCCATCGCATCCCCAAGCTCACGCCAGCCCGCAGGAAGCTCCCGCTCGATCCAGACCCAGTCCGATTTCCATTCACGGCTCGCTGTCATCCCGATGCCAATGCATCATCGCCGAAATGTTGGCCAAGTTCTCGGCTAACACCTATGGGGCGCCCTCCCTGCACAGGCCAAGACGGCCACGGAAACACTGAAGGCCCTCGGCTCGAACCGGGACGCGGGCCTCGCCAAGGCCGAGGCCGACGCGCGGCTCGAGAAGCAGGGCCCGAACGAGGTCCCGGAGAAGCGGAGCCACCCGATTCTTCGCTTCGCCAAGAAGTTCTGGGGCCTCTCGGCGTGGATGATCGAGCTCATCGCGCGTGCTCTCCTTCTTCCTGCACAAGTACGCCGACGTGTGGGTCGCCCTCTCGCTGCTCGTCGCGAACGCCATCCTCAGCTTCTTCCAGGAGCAGCGCGCGTCGGCGGCTGTGAAGGCGCTACGCAGCAAGCTCCAGGTGACGGCGCGCGTCCTGCGCGACCGGAGCTGGCAGGCCGTGCCGGCGCGCGAGCTCGTCACCGGCGACGTGGTGCGCGTGCGCACCGGCGACTTCGTCCCCGCCGACGTGCAGCTCTTCGACGGCGCGCTGCGCATCGACCAGTCCGCGCTCACCGGCGAGTCGAGCGAGGTCGACAAGACGACCGACGACGCGGTCTACGCCGGATCGACCGTGCGCGACGGGGAGGCGACCGGCGTCGTGGTGGCGACCGGGGCGCGGACGTACTTCGGCCGCACCACGCAGCTCGTCGAGGGCGCGCACCCGAAGCTGCACGTCGAGGAGGTCACCTCGCGGGTCGTGAGGTGGCTGCTCGTCATCGTCGGCACGCTCGTCGGCGGTGACGTTCGTGACGGCGCTCGTCCAGGGGCACCGGCTCGTCGAGGTCCTGCCCATCGCGCTCGTCCTGCTCATGAGCGCGGTGCCGGTGGCGCTGCCGGTCATGTTCACGGTGAGCATGGCGGTGGGATCCATGGAGCTCGGGCGCCGCGGCGTCCTCATCACGCGCCTCAGCGCCATCGAGGACGCGGCCAACATGGACGTCCTGTGCGCCGACAAGACCGGCACGCTCACGATGAACCAGCTGTCGCTCACCGGCGCGCTGCCGCAGCCGGGCTTCACCGAGGACGACGTCGTGCGAGCCGGCGCGCTCGCGTCGAACGAGGCCAACGCGGACCCGATTGACGCCGCGTTCCTGCGCGCGGCCAAGGACCGCAAGCTCGAGGACCCGGCGGCGAAGACGCGTCTCGTTCGAGCCGTTCTCCGCCGAAGACGCGCCGCACCGAGGCCGTCGTCGAGATCGGCGGCAAGAAGACGCGCGTGGTCAAGGGGGCGCTGCGGACGGTCGCCGAGGCCGTGGGTCTCGACGCCGCGGCAATCGCCGCGCTCGAGAAGCGCGCGGACGAGGAGGCGCAGAAGGGCGTCCGCGCGCTCGCGGTGGCGCGCGCCGACGGCGACGGGCCGCTTCGCCTCTGCGGCCTGGCGCTCCTCTACGACGCGCCGCGCCCCGACTCGCGCCGCCTCATCGACGAGCTGCGCTCGCTCGGCATCAAGGTCGAGATGCTGACCGGCGACGCGCTGCCGGTCGCGCGCGAGATCGCGCGCGTGCTCGGCCTGGGCGAGATCCGCCGTGCCCCCGAGCGCGCGCGCCGCGCAGAAGGAGGCGCCCGGCGTCGCGCCGACCTCGCCGGCGGAGGCTTCGCCGAGGTGTTCCCCGAGGACAAGTTCCTCGTCGTCAAGAGCCTGCAGGCGGCCGGCCACGTCGTGGGCATGACCGGCGACGGCGTCAACGATGCGCCGGCGCTGCGCCAGGCGGAGGTCGGCATCGCGGTCAGCGGCGCCACCGACGTGGCCAAGGGCGCCGCGAGCGCGGTGCTGACGACCGAGGGGCTGGTCAACATCGTCGACCTCGTGAAGAACGGACGCGCGACCTACCAGCGCGTGCTCACGTGGATCGTCAACAAGGTCAGCCGAAGCATCCTGAAGGCCGGGTTCGTCGTCATCGCGTTCCTGGTGACCGGCAAGTTCGTCATCTCGGCGCTCGTGATGCTGCTGCTCGTCTGCCTCACCGACGTCACGCACATCGCGCTGGCGACCGATCGCGTGGAGCCGTCGCAGAAGCCGGAGACCTGGAACATCGGCCCGCTGGTGAGGGTCGCTGTCGTCCTCGGCGTGCTGACGTTGATCGAGGCGCTCGGCCTGCTCGCCTTCGGCTGGCGCCGCTTCGGTCTCTCCGACGACGCCGGCCTGCTCCAGACGTTCACGTTCCAGACCTTCCTGTTCTTCGCGCTGTGCTCCCTCGTGTCCGTGCGCGAGCGCCGCGCGTTCTGGAGATCGCGTCCCAGCGCCGCGCTCGCGGCCTCCCTCGCGGCGGCCGCCATCGGTCGGAGCGATCATCGGCCTCCACGGCGTCGCCGAGCTCTCGCCGCTCCCGCTCGCCGAGAGCGCGTTCATCTTCGGCTACGCCGCGGTTGTTCGCTCGGCCCGAACGATCTCCTCAAGTCCTTCCTCTGCGCGCGCGCCCTCCGCGCTCCCCACAGCGCGACGAGCCGAGCAAACTGACGGGCAGCTTACCGTGTCAGGGCATCGGCCATGAAGGCGCCCGCGTCAACGGCCCGGCCCTGGGAGAACTCGGTCGCGACGCCCCACCCCGCCGAAGACGATCCCACGAACTGTTCGCGATTTGCGCGGGGCAGGAGTGTCGTGCGGGGCGTTTCTGGTCCCGCCTTGTCGACAAACCCGAGTGAACCGTCGTTGCATGGGGTCGGATCGATCCTTGCTGAGGCTAGCTCAGCCACGACGGAAGGACCGACGGAAGTTGAGCGATGCACACCGACCGAGTTGCATCGCCCGCTGCCGGAGTTGAAGGCAAACGGCCCCCGCCCGACCCGTCGAGCGGCGCCGCGACGGCAGGCGAGCGCCCGGTGAGTCCCAAGCGTCCGATCGTGGCCATCAGCGCAGCGCTGGCGTGCTCATCCTCGGCGTCGTTCTGCTCTCCGTCCGAGCCTCGCACCAGGTGAACCACGTTCCGCTCGAAGCCGCCCCGCGTCCGGTGACCGTCGTCGCCGCGCGGAGCGGCCGTACCGAGACACGCGCACCTACGTCGGCGCCGTGGAGCCGTGGGTCGAGGCGAGCGTCGGCCCTCAGTACATCTCCGCGTACGTCGCGACGGTGCTCGTGCGACCGGGCGACACGGTCAAGCGCGGGCAGGTCCTGGCGACGCTCGACTGCTCCAACCCGAACGCCGCGACGCGCGCCGTGGAGATGCAGGCGCGCGCGGCCGACGCGCGGCGTGCGCGCGGCGTCGGACGAGGCGGCGCGCGTCGCGACGATGCTCGACGGCGGCTTCGTCGCGCCGAACGAGGTGGAGCAGAAGACCGCGCGTGAGCCTGGCCGAGGCGGCGCAGCTCCTCGAGACGCAGGCGAACGTCGTCAGGACGTCCCTCGACGTGCGCGACTGCGTCCTGCGCGCCCCGTTCGACGGCGAGATCGGGACGCGGAGCTTCGACCCGGGCGCGTTCGTCCACCCCGGCGCCGCCATCGTCTCGGTCGTCGATCGCGACACGATGCGCGTGACGGTCGACGCCCCCGAGAAGGACTTCGACGCGCTCGCCCCCTCCACCGTCGGTCCAGATCGACGTCCTCGCGACGGGCAGCCGACCTGTCGGCGCCGATCTCGCGCCGCGCGCCCAGGGCCGACCCGAAGACGCGCACGATCCACTTCGAGGTCGACGTGCCCGATCCCGCAGCGGCAGTATCCCGTGGGGACGACCGCGATCGTCCACGTCGACGTCGGCAAGCCGGTCCCCGCGACGGAGGTGCCCATCTATGCGGCGACGCAGGACGAGGGCAAGGCGAAGCTCTTCGTCGTCGACCACGACGTCGCGCACGCGAAGACCCTGCCGGTGACCGGCGAGGTGGGCGGCGGGCTCTACTTCGCCCTCGCGGCGCTCCCCGCGGGCTCGCTGGTCGTCACCGAGGGGCGCGCGCTCCTCTCGGACGGGGACAGGGTCCTGGCGCACGTGGAGGCCGAGGCGCCGACGGCGGCGCGCCCGAGGACGACGCGGGTCCGGGGACGCGCGGCGGAGGCTACGGGAGGCCGCTGTGACCGGCCTGTCGCTCCGCAACCCGCTCGCGAGCCTGATGCTCGGCATCGCGGCGATCGTCTTCGCCGTGGTCGTGACGCCGCGCATGTCGATCGACACGTTCCCCGACCTGACGCCGCCGGTGCTCGTCGTCGGGACGCTCGCGCCCGGGCTGGCCGCCAAGGACGTCGAGAAGACGCTGACCTGGCGCATCGAGAAGTACGTGAGCGCGACGCCGGGCGTCGAGCACGTCCAGAGCGATCTCGCGGAACAACCTCAGCATCGCGTACGTGTGGCTCGACTGGGGGACCGACCTCAACGCGCGCGCAGACGCTCGTGCAGCAGCAGGTGCAGTTCGCGATGGCGGCCGTGCCGAAGTCGCTCGGCGTCATCCCGCCGTTCGTCCTCCAGTTCGACCCGACGAACGCCCCGGTGCTCCAGGTGACCGTCTCGGGCGGCGGGCTCACGGGACCGCAGCTCTACGACTACGCGCATGAACTACATCGAGCCGCTGCTCGAGGGCATCTCCGGGCGTCGCGAGCGCGGCGCCGAACGGCGGAACGCAGCGGCAGATCAACGTCATCGTCGACCGCGCGGCCGCGCAGTCGCGCGGCGTGACGGCCGAGGACATCTCGGCCGCGGTCGCGCAGTCGAACGCGCTCCTGCCCTCGGGAGAGTTCATCTCCCCGACCTTCGACGCCAACGTCTACACCGACGCGGTCCCGCGCCGCGTCAAGACGATCGGCGACGCGCTCGTGAAGAAGGTCGACGGCAGCCCGGTCTACATCCGCGACGTCGCGCGGGTCGAGGACGGCGGCGCCGCGCCGACGCAGACGGTGTCGGTGAACGGCGAGAACGCGGTCTACCTGAACGTCCTGCGCGTTCCCGGCGGCAACACGCTCCAGATCGTCGACGCAGGCGAAGAAGGTGATCGCCGGGCTCCAGAACCTTCCGCCGGGCATGGTCGTGAAGCCGGTCTTCGACGAGTCGACGTACGTGAAGACGGCGTACTCGGGGCTCAAGCGCGAGGTTCTTCAGGCGCTCGTCCTCATCGCGCTCGTCATCCTCGCTCTTCCTCCAGAGCTTGCGCGGCACGCTCATCGTCGCGGTCGCGATCCCGCTCTCGTTCGCGATCACGCTCATCGTCCTCTACGCGACGGGGCAGACGCTGAACGCCTTCACGCTCGGCGGACTGACGCTCGCGATGGGGCGGCTCGTCGACGACGCGGTCGTCGTGCTCGAGTCGATCCACCGCCACCAGAAGCAAGGGACTCGATCGCTTCCACGCGGCGCTCGAGGGCACGAACGCCGTCGCGCTGCCGGTTCTCGCCTCGACGCTGACGACGATCGCCGTCCTTCTTCCCGTGCTCCTGCTCGCGGGCCTCGCCAAGAAGCTCTTCGCGCCGCTCGCCCTCACCGTCGCCGTCGCGATGATCGCCTCGTACTTCGTCAGCATGTTCGTGACGCCGGTGGCGGCGCGCTACGTCCTCAGCGAGAAGGAGCCGCGCGGGATCGGCGCGTGGGTCGGCAAGCGTCATCGACCGCGTCGCGGACCGGTACGCCGGCATCTCTGCGGCGCGCGCTTGCGGCGCGCTGGTGGATCGTCGGCGGCCTCCGCGCTCGTGACGATCGCGGCGCGGGTGGGCGGCCACGCGCCTGCCGAGCACGTTCTTCCCCGAGATCGACGAGTCGATGGAGCGCGTCTACGTCCGCTTCTCGCCGGGCATCTCGCTCGACGAGGCGAACGCGCGGATCCAGGCGATGGCGAAGATGCTCGCCCGCGAGCTCCCCAAGGGGGACGTCGACGCTCGTCCTCACGAACGAAGGGTCGCCGGAGAACGCGCGGAGCGCGATGACGAGCCCGAACGACGGGCCGCACATGGGCTTCATCCGCGTGGCGCTGGTCGAGCCCGAGCACCGAAAGCACTCGCAGCAGGCAGATCGCGGACATGATGCGCCGCCTGCTTGACCGAGCACTACCCGGGCGTCGAGTTCCTTCAGTGGCCGGGCGGGCTCGTCGCGAGCGTCTTCTCGAACGGGTACTACGCGCCGATCGCCGTCGAGCTCCAGAACGACAACCTCGAGGCGCTCGAGGAGCAAGGCAAGACGCGTCGCGGAGGTCGCGCGGACCGTCGGCGGCGTGCGCGACGTCCGCGTGCAGCTCCAGACGGACTACCCCGAGATCCACGTCGACACGCGTCCGCGACCAGGCCGGGTTGGTCGGCGTCACGCTCGCGGCAGGCGGCGCAGACGACGCTCGACGCGACGCTCGGCAACATCAACACGCCCAGCGTCTGGATCGATCCGCACAACGGGCAGGCGTACTACGTCATCACCTACTACGACGAGAAGCGACGTCGCCGACTTGAACGCGCTCGCGCAGATCCCGGCGCTCGTGACCCCCGAGGCCAGGCCCGTCACGCTCGGCGCCTACGCCGACATCGTGCGCGCCGCCGGCCCGATCGCCATCGAGCGCGACCACATGACGCGCGTCACCGAGGTCTACATGGCGACCGAGGGGCGCGACGTCGGCAGCGCGTCCGACGAGCTCGCGCAGAAGCTCGCCGCCGACCCGAGGACGCAGCGGCCTGAAGTGGCGCTGGGTCGGCGAGATGGACCTGATGAAGACGACGTTCGCCGGGCTCGGCGCCGGCGCTCGGCCTCGCGGTGATGGTCGTCTTCATGATCATGACGATCCAGTTCAAGTCGATTCGCCTGCCGCTCGTGATGCTCTTCGCGATCCCGGTCTCCCTCATCGGGATCGTCCTCGCGCTGATGGCCGCGGGCCAGGGGCTCTCGGTCATCGCTCTCATGGGCATCCTGATGGTCATCGGGATCGCGGTGTCGAACGGGATCCTCCTCGTCGACGAGGCGAGCCGCCGCTCTGAACGCGGGGGAGTCCAAGCTCGACGCCGTCGTCGAAGCCGCCCGCATCCGGTTCATTCCGATCGCGATGACGAGCCTCGCGACGGTCATCGGGCTCGTCCCGACGGCGACCGGCCTGGAGCGCGGGACGGAGGCGAACCAGCCGCTGGCGCTCACCGTCGTCGGCGGCCTCACGTCATCGACGCTGCTCTCGCTCTTCCTCGTGCCAGCGATGTTCACGCTGATCGCGAAGCGCACGGCGCCCGTCGAAGCGTCGAATTCCGGGCCGATGCCGACCGCGGCGTCCTCGGGTTGATCGCTCGGGCGTCTCCCCGACCATTGCCCTTTCGTCGGCGTGGGGCGCCTCAATCGAGGACGGACCATGAAGGGCGAGAACTTAGCGTCGCCTGTTCGCTGAATCGTCCCCCTGCCAACGACTCAGGGTGTCTCCGAGTGGGACTCTGCGGCCCCACCTACGCCCCATCCGCTATCGCAGAGCCACAATGGCGGGGTGGAGAGCGGAAACGCCGTCAGGCCATTCTCACCACGCGACGCAGACGAACGGCGACCGGCCGGGCAGAACCCCAACGGGTAGGGCACCGAGAGCGACGCGCCAATGGTCGCCTGACGTGGCGGCAACGCGACACCCTTCCCGATAGCTTCCTTGCTGCATGGAGGGACATGTCCGCGCAGGACTTCGCCCTGCGGAAACATTGCCCGTTCGCACGCGTCATGGCCGTTTGCGATCGCGTCGTGCACGCGGGTCTCGGAGGTTGCGCCGCCGAGGACAGGCGCATTCGCGAGCCCTGGTTGAACGACGGCACCACAACCGAGCCCGCAACAGGCGAAGACCAACACGAAACGGGACGCGTGCATGACCGGCCGCTCCTTCGGAGCGGGTGCCTGTCGTAAGCCCGACGAGGTTTCACCCGCCTCCTCCAAACAGCTTAAAGGCTCGAGGTCGACGAGCGCCCGCCGGCGGTCGCTTTTTGCAATCGCTCGGCGATTGCACTCGCACGCCACGCTCCGATTGCTCGAGCCGGCCGACTGGCAGGTCCTCCGCCTCATTTTGGCGGACATAGCCATATCGGGGCGCGACGGCTCTTCCGTGGCCCGAAGGCAGGTGCGGGGCCCGAAAGCAGCTGCATTGATGGTGCGGTTTATGCGTTCGGTGATGCGGATGTCCCCTTATCGTTGCGCGCCGCGGGTGACGATGCCACCCAAGGAACCCGGCTGTGCGGGGATTTGGACTCTGGTCGTACTGCTCGTGATGTTGTTCGCGGTCGCGCTTCGCGACGCTCCGACCAGTGCCCCTCTGCTGCAGGCGGCGCGCGCGTTGACGGGGCACTGACGCGCGTCGCAGCCTCGGCTTCGCCGAGCGGGGTGCGCGAATGGCCGCTTGAACCGAGCAGCCGCGGCTCACTCGAGGTTTCGCCCGTCGAGCTAGGGCCGGCGCGGTGGCTGTGATTCAGCAGCCCTAGGACAGCAAGAAGCGCTCCGCGCGTTCTGCTCGCTGTTCTTTCGAATCTGACTGGACGACTGCCGCAGGCACCGTCAGGAAGAACGTCGTCCCGCGCCCGGGCTCGCTGTGAAGCCATATTCGACCGCCATGCCCTTGGACGATGCCGCGCGCGATGAAGAGGCCGAGCCCCGCCCCGGCGCCGGCGGTGCGACCGGACCAGTGGCGTTCGAAAACGGACGCCTGGTGCTCCTGCTTGATGCCGGGACCGGTGTCCGCCACCTCGATCCGCACGAAAGAGTCGACCCTCACGGCGCGCACGCTGATGTGGCCCCCCTCGGGTGTGAATTTCACGGCGTTCCTGAGCAGATTCGCCAGCACCTGAAGCATCCGTTCTCGATCACAGCGCACAAGAAGGTTGGCGATTGGATCAGAGGAGATCGTGATGGACCTCGGATCCGCCTCGGGCGTCGCGGCGACGATGGCGTCGGCGACGAGTGACGCGACAGGCACGTCCGCGAGGATCATCGACAAGCCTCCATCCGCGTCTAGCACCGAGGCGTCGACCAGGTCACGGATCAGGTGCTCCATCCGGCGAGCCGCCCGCTCGATCAAATCGAGCCGACGCAGGTCGTCAGGCCTGCGACGGATCAGGGCCGTCGCCGTGATGATCGTTGCGAGCGGGTTTCGCAGGTCGTGAGCAACGACACCGAGGACGGTCTCGCGCGAGCGTCGCAGTTGCTTCTCTCGGGCGCGCGCCTGATGGAGAAGGTCGATGAGAATACTGACCAAAACGCCGCAGGTGGCGAAGAGCGCCAAGGCGATGAGGTCGCTCGGATGCTGAACGCGCCATTCGCCGAACGGCGCGATCCAGTAGAACAGAATCCCCGCAGTCGAAATGGCGGTCGCGACGAGCCCCGGTCCCAACCCTCCCAGAAAGCTAGCTGCGATGACGGTGGGCCACTCGATCAAGTACGGATGACGACCGGCGACGTCCCATACGGACTCCGACTCGTGCGCAACGACGGTCACCGCGACCGCCATACCGACGGCGGCCCCGTAACGAAGCGCCCGGGAACGATGATCCAACTCAGCCGCTTTCGGAGACTCGCGCTGCTCGGGTCTCATGGGTGTCTCCTACATCCGCTCATACAGGACGTCTACGAACGCCGTGCCGTAACGCTGGTCGCCAGTGGGGAACACGATCGGCCGGCGGGCTCTTCCTTTGTGACCGGCGATCGTCATTGCTGTTCTGCGCGATCGCGGCCTCGGCTCTGCGGTTTGGCCCCATCCTTGCGTCACCGATGGCGTCTCGGAGAACGGGAGGCCACCCATGAGATCGACTCAGCTCATCTCCATCGTCGCCGGACACGTGCTCTTTGCAGCAACCATCGTGTGCTGCGGGGGATCGCATCAGAGCTCGGGCGTGACGGACGTGCAGGCTCCGGGAGGACCGGGCGTCGCACCCGATGGGCAGTGCCTGAGCCGAGGCGCCCAGTGCCTCGCCGACAGCGACTGTTGCAGCGAATGGTGCGCAAACGGCCGTTGTGCAACCAAGCAGCCATGACTTGGGGGGCCGACCGGCCGTCGTCGAGGCAATTTCGCCAAGAATGCGGATAGCCGGCTCATTGCCTCGGGAAACGGCAGGATCGAGCACGAATGGTTTTGGACCAACCGCGCCGGCGACCGCGAGTCAGGCGTCCGAGACACCGAGGAAGGTTGCAATCTCGGCGCTGCGTGCCTTCACGTCCGAATAGCCGAGCGCCAGCAGGCGCGAGGTATATTCTCCATCGAACGCGAGATAGCTGAGAGATCCCGATCCACTCTTACCTGAGGCTCCGAGGCCACGAAATAGGTGGCGGAGCAAGTAGGGAAGTCGTTCGAGCGTCTGCATCACGAGCTCGCCGAGATCCTTGGAGGGCCGAAGGACGAGGATGGGTATCTGCCGCAGAGGCGTGGAGCGTTTCGCGATCGTCGTGCGCGGAAGCAAGTCGACGGTGGTGTTTATTCGCTCCAGACGCTCGACGTCACTTTCGAGCGACTCCAGGAAGAGCGCATTGAGAAGGAGGCCTGCGGTATCCGCCGCGGTCGGATACCTATCGTTCTGGGCGGGAGAGCTCGATGCCGGCTCTGGCGGTCGCGGGTAGCGAACCCCGATGGCGAGAATGCGATCGGCGCCAAGATGAATGGCGGGGCTCAGCGGAGCAGTCAAACGGATGCATCCGTCCGCGTAGTAGGTCCCATCGATCGACACGGCGGGAAAAAAGAACGGGATCGATGACGACGCCATGACGTGATCGATCGCGATATTCCGGCGGATGCCGAGCCGCGTCGACCGGACCCAGGGCTCGATCGACGCCGATCCATCGAAGAAGGTGACTGCGAGCCCGGAGCGATAGCTCGTCGTCGTGAGTGCGAAGCCGCGGAGCAGCCCGTGCTCGATCGCCTGCCCGAGGGCCGCCATGTCGAGCCGCTCGTGGAGCAGAGCGCGAAGGGGGTCGCTCACGAGGAGCGACCTGCCACGCCCGGTGCCGATCCAGCTGCCGAGGCTGAGGTCGGCCGCCCACGAGAGCCCGACGCGCCCGAGGGTACGAGCGTCGGTGCGGAAGACATTGTCGGGCCTCAGGCCCTCCCAGAAGGCGACCAGCTTGCGGACGGCCGTGGGAAAGTCGTCCGCGTGCGCGCCGAGGAAGGCGTTGGTGATGCTGCCCGCAGACGCCCCGACCAGGATCGGGAAGGGGAGAGAGCGTCGCCCGCGGAGCAGCTCGTGCAGACCGCGAAGGGCACCCACTTGATACGCGCCGCGTGCACCGCCGCCCGACAGCACGAGCGCCGTCTTCCCAGGGCGGTCGCGGCTTACGACGCTGGTCGCCCGGCTGTGCCTCGCGTCGGTCACAGGGAGGCTCTCCGTGGATTCACGAGGGGTGTGTTCACGAGCCGGCGAAGGGCGGCGATCATGATGCCCGAGCCGACCAAGAGCAGGCCAGCGGCCCCATATTGCGCAGGCGTTAACCCAAAGTAGCGGGCGTCGTCGATGCGCAGCGCATCCAGTCCAAAGCGCACAGGCGCGTAGAGCATCGCGAGCAAACCGACGAAGAAGCCTGCAGGTCTGGCCGTCCGTCCGAGCGCGTGGAAGAGGGCCGCCACGAGGGCGATGAACAAGGCCTCCTCCAGACCGAGGTTGTGACGAACGACGCCGTCGACATACCGCTCGCCGAGAATGAAGTGCGTCGCGACTCCTGGGTGGTCGAACGCGACGAAACACCCGAGTCGACCGAAGAACCATCCGAACGGAAAGCCGTACGCGACCGCGTCGAGGGCGGCCCAGCGCACACCGGCGTAGCGGCGACGGGCCAGGAACGCGGTCGCCCCGGCGACTCCCCCCAGGAACCCGCCGAAAGATGAAAGGCCATCCCAGATTCGGAGCAGTCGCACCGGGTTCGCGAGGGTCTCTCGGGGGAAGTAGAAGAGTTGATCCAGGACGTGGCCAGCGAGAAAGCCCCCGACCAGCGTCCACGCGAGCAGGTCATCGATCAATCGAGTGGGCAGCTCGGTCGCTCGAGCGCGTCGGCGAGCCATCGCGCTTCCCACGAGAACGGCGAGCGCGACCAGCACGCCGAATGCGTGGATCGTGATCGGACCGAGATGAACGACGGGCTGAACCAGGTAGGGGAGCATTCGGACACGGCCTCCAGAGACCAAACGCAGAGGGCCTCACTTCAGGTCGATCATGGTTCCAGACGCGTGGTTGCCCCCGAGGAAGATCACCTTCGAGCTGGGAGACGCGCCGAGCACGCGCAGCGCTTCGATCTCCTGCCATCGCAGCATCGGGTCGGTCAGGTGTGGCTCGACGAGGCGCTGGTAGTCGGCCGTCGCCTGCGCATCGATGCGCTTGGCCTCGGCGCGTCCATTCGCTTCGATCTGGTCCGTCTGCGCCTTGGATTCCGCGGCGATCCGCGCGCGCTCGGCCTCGGCCTTCTGCTCGATGAGCTGCTTCTGCGCCTCACCGTCGGCCTCCTCGAGCACGAACTTCATCTTGAGGGCCCTCTGCTCGGCCTGGAGCTTGTCGTTGATCGCTTGCTGGATCGTGTCCGGCAGAGTGACGTTGCGAACGAGCACCGCCTCGAGCACGACGTGGCGGCCCTCGATCGCCTTCTCCACGCCTTCGCGGATCTGGCGCTCGATGAGCTCGCGCTGGGAAGAGTAGATCTCCTCGGGCTGATACCGCCCGACGACGCGGCGCGCCTGCGACCGCAGCGTCGGCCCGATGAGGACGTCGTAGTAGTGGACTCCGAGCTCGCGATCGAGCTCCACGGCCTCCGCGCCGACGATGTGGTAGCGGACGGAAGCGTCGAGCACGATGCGCAGCCCGTTGGACGCGAGCACCTCCAGCTGCTCGTCGCGCTCCTGGGACCTGGCGTCGTACACCGTCGCGTGATCGAAGTAGCCGACGCCCCAGTTGCCTTCGGGCAAGACGTTCGGACTCGTTCCACTCGGCGTCCATACGACCCCCACCTGGCCTGGACCGACGGTGGCGTAGGAGCAACCCGTCACCAGGAGGGATGCCGCGATTGAGGGCAGCAGGTGTTTCATGGGTTGGTCCTCCATTGATCATCGAGCAGGCGACGCGAAAGACACGGTGAGGCCGAGGCCCGCGGTGATGGTCTGCCGCAGCACACCGGCGATCGGTACGAGCCAGTCGCGAGCCGCGAGGTCCACCAGAACCTGGCGGCCGAGAGGGACTGAAACTCCAACCCCTGCGCCAGCTCCGAGCCGCACGTCGCCACCGACGAAAGCCGGACCCACATCCACCTCGGCGAAGGGAAGCGGCACGAGGAAGGGGATCGAATAGCGCAGCCCGACCGTCGCCAGCTGAAGTGGGGTCGCAAGACGCGCCGGCTCGACGCCGACATCGTCGTACCGGACGTGAACCGCGAGTCCATTCGCAAACGCCCAGCCTGCACGAGCCCCGAACGCCGCCGCACCGTGGGCGGGATCGTCGGTTGCCCCGAGCGTCGTGGCCCAGGCGCCCTCTGCCCCGAGCAGGGGACCTCCTGCGCCGCTCACCGCGGGCGCGCCGCCAGGCGAGCCGCCGATCAGCCGCGCGTAGGGGATGGGCGCCCCCACAGGGACGAGCGACGCGGGTGTGATGCGCGTCGGATCGGCGCCCGCATGTCCTTGACCCGCGACCGACGCGGTCACCGACGAGATCACGAAACAGGCTAATGAGCGGGATCGCATGGGAACCCCCAATCGCAGACGGAGGGCGGTGGCGAACGCGCCGGGCGCTCTCGCCGGCTTCGGTGGTGGGGGCGAGGCTTCCTTGCCAGCTCGGGCGCCCGGCGCGTACGCGATCGTCCTGACAGTGGTTGGTAACGTGACTACATGGCGACACTCCAACGCAGCGCGAGGCGCGCCAACCCTCCTCCAGCCAGGAGCCACATCGGGCTAACCGGCTTCCAGACGAGCAGAGCGAACGCAACGACTCCGATGGCGACGTCGATCGGAACTCCCACGGCCGCCCGTCCGAGGCTGAAGGTAGCGGCGCCGAGCATTCCGATGACGGCGGGCGCCAGTGTACGGAGCATGCCCTCGACGAGTGGACTCGATCGGAAGCGGTCGATCGAGTGACCCGCCGCGAGCGCAACCCCGGTCGCGGGCGCAAACATGGCCAACGTTGCGACCAGGGCGCCGGCCACGCCAGCCACCCGGTATCCGATGAACGTCGCACAAATCGCGACGGGGCCAGGGGTGATCTGACCCAAGGCGATCGCATCCGCGAAGGCCTTCGGACCGAGCCAGCCCTGCTCGGATACGACCATGTGGTCGATGGCTGGAATCATCGCCAGGCCACCGCCGAAGGTCATGACTCCGATCGGCACGAAGACTCGTACGAGCCCGGCAAGCAGCGCGAAACTCCCGGCCATCACCACGGGAACCGCAACGAAGGGGAGGACGCCGTGCAGCCGGTCACTGGGCGGAGGGCGGTCGCTTACGACCGACGGGAGGGAGCTTCTCGGCGGCTCGGCACTGAGCGCCCCCAGCGTCGCCCCGATCGCCGCTGCCGCACCGGCGAGGACCGGTTCCGAGACGAGCCGCGTCGCGAGGAGCAAGCCGCTGAGCAGCGAAAGAGCGACGTCCCGCCCGGACCGGAGGGCGCTGCGGCCCAGGTCCACGGTGACCGCGCCCACGACGCCGACCATCGCGGCGTTCATCCCATCGAAGAACAGAGACAGGCCGCTTGCGGCACGGACCAAAGAGTACGCGGCTGCGCAGGCGGTCATCAGCACTGTGCTGGGCAGGAGGAAGGCCCCCGCCGCCACCAGCCCTCCGCGAGTCCCGTCGACGCGCTGCCCCAGCAGCGCGAGCAGATTCGTGGCGGGGGTACCTGGAAGGCTCTTCGAAAGCTCGGCGAGAACGAGGAAGTCATCCGCCGAGAGCCACTTCCGGCGCTCGACGAGATCTCGTCGCAGCTGCGCGAGCACAGAGTAGCCGCCGCCGAAGCCGGCGAACCCGTAGTAGAGGGCCACGCGGAAGACGGCGCCGGTCGAAACGTCGACGCGCACGGCCCGCCGGCTCATGAGCGCCCTAGCGCCTGCTCGATGAGGCGCGTGAGCGCGTCGAGCCGAAATGGTTTCGTCAGATAGTGGTAAGCGCCCCCGCCGCTCGCCTGTACGGCCGTGTCGAGAGTGCTGTGCGCGGTCATCAGGATCACAGGGCGGGACGGGTCGAGCTCCAGCGACGCCCGCATGAGCGCCAGGCCATCCACCTCCGGCATCCGCAGATCGGTCACGAGTGCGTCGAAGCGCTCGGTCCGCAGCCGGTGCATCGCCTCGCGGCTCGAGCTAATGGCGACGGCGTCGTATCCCCTCTCCGATAGTGCGTCGGCGACCATCTCCGCCATTTCCGGGCGATCGTCGACCACGAGGATCCGCGTCCCCTGGGGCGTGTCAGACATGGGCGCCTCTCTGCGCCGCGATGGGAATCTCGATGCAGGCCCGAGTGCCCCGTCCAGTGTTGGGCCCGATCGTCAAGTCGCCTCGGTGGCTCTTGGCGATCTCGGTGGCGATGGCGAGCCCCAGGCCCGCCCCCCCGGCCTCGGCCTTGGTGGTGAAGAAAGGCTTGGTCGCCCGCGCTGCGTGCTCCGAGGGGATTCCGACGCCATCGTCGGTCACGACGAACGCCACACTCGTCGAGTCTGCACGGGCGGCGACCTCGACGTGTTCGCCGGGCTGGCAGGCCTCACAGGCATTGAGGAGAAGGTTGACGATCGCCTGTTCGAGCAGCGCCCGGTCGCACTGGATTTCCGGCATCGTCGATGGGATGTCGGTCGCGAGGTCGATGTGGGCCTTCGAGAAGCGGTGCTGAACCGAGGATGCCGCCGCACGCGCGACCTCCGAGGGGTCGGTTCGTTCGAGGGATGGCGGGCCGCCGCGCGCCATGTCGAGGAATCGACGCACGATCTGCTGGATCCGGTCGGTCTGTTTCAGGATGGTCCGGGCGTTGTGGATCGCACGTTCGTCGTTCTGGACCCGCCCGATCAGCTGCTCCGCCCGGCCCATGATCACGCCCAGGGGCGTCGAGACCTCGTGAGCGATGCCCATCGCGAACGTCCCCATCGTCGCCGCGCGCTGGGCCTGGGACAGTGCCTCGTCGCCGGCGCGCTGGATCTCGGCGATGGCGAGCTCCCGCGAGAGCTCGAGCTCCTTTCGCTGCTTGCGGAGAGCGACGCCTCCGAACGCGAGCACCAGCCCGCTAGTGACGAGGACACTGAGCACGAGCCTCCCAAGGGCACGCTTCTCACGGTCTCTCTCTCGCCGCGCTGGCGACCACCGCGACTCCCCAGCGGCCTAGCGCGCCCGCGTCGACATGCGCCAGCCCGGCCATTGCCGTCCTCGCCGGCAGGCCCACCTGGGCCGCTTGTGGGCGGTCGAGGCGCAAGGCTCGCGCGTTCTCGTCGAGCGCCGTCCGAAGAGCCGGCGAATCCACAGATTGCCCGTCCAGCGCGTGCAGCGATGAATCCCCGGGCGCCGAAAGGAGCACGGTCAAATCACCGGTCCGCTCGCTCCGCGGGTCGATACCGAGGAGCTGTGCGGCGCTCACCCCGAGGTCGACACTCCGCGCGTCGGCAAGCGGAACGCTGAGGATGAACCGCGCGGGCCCGGGAGCCGCTGCCGCCGGCGCCCCCGCGGCCCGGACGACCGAGGGCGAGTAGGGCTCGCTCGGACCTGCGGCGCCGGCATCTGCGACAAGGGCGGCATCACGCTCGACGAAGGCGAGGTGGGCCTGAAGGCTCGCCGCCAGGCTCGAAGCGACCACAGTCTGTTGGCTCTCCAGGTCCCGCAACGCGGCGTCGGCCTCCCGCTGGTCATCCCACCAAGCGAGCGCCGTGACGGCGGCGATCGCCAGGACCATCCAGGAGACGAGCGGCCATGGATTCGCCGTCGTTGACGCCGTTGATCCAGGTGACCCGGTTTGCGTTGACCGAAGCCCCATCAAAAGCGTTCGTCAAGCAACCGTCGCGCCAGGGTCGGCCGTCGCAATCTCTCGCGAGATCGAGGGCGGGAACGCCTGCGGGATTGGGAGCAGGGAGAAATTTCTCCCGGTACCGGGAAAATTTCCCGGTCGGGAAGGGCGCGGATCACCGGAAATCCCGAGACTTGCGCGGGGCGAAGCCGGGGCACAGGAGCTGCTTATGCGACCCGCGCAAGTCATGGGCTACTGCCGCCGCTGCATCATCGTGTTGTTCGGCGCAGCCGGGCTCTCGCTCCTCCTTTCCCACCGCAGTGCGCGTGCCGAATCCGAGTCCGCGCCGCCGCCTGCCATCGACGCCCCTCAGCCGACGCGGGTGCTGACCATGGCGCAGGCGCTCGACTATGCGCGGACCCATCAGCCCGCGATTCGGGCTGCGCTCGCACGCGTGTCCGAGCGCATCCAGGAAGCGAAGGTTCCCAGCGGTCAGTGGCTCCCGACGATCGCCGTGACCGGACAGATCTTCGCGATGACCGCGAACAACACCACCGGAACCTACCAGCAGCCCGCGTTCATGGATCTGCCTCGCATCGGCGGTACGCCGGCGCGGGCGACGGGGAGCTTCTCTCCTTATCCGTCGACGCTCGTCGGGGCCGGGTTGCTGCAGGAGGTCTTCGACTTCGGCCGCATCGGGGCGCAACGCGCCGCGGCCGACGCGCAGACCGAGGTGGAGAGGCACCGCGCCGACACCGACCGCCTGGACATCGATTTCGGAGTCGAGGAGGCGTACTTCTCGGTCCTCGCCGCCAAGGCGGTCGTCAAGGCATCGGACGATGCGTACGAGCGATCGCGCGTTCATCGCGATCTGGCCAAGCGGGGCGTCGATGCGGGCCTGCGATCGCCCATCGAGCTCACCCGCGCCGAGGCCGACCTCGATCGATTCGACGTGGGTCGCGTTCGGGCTCGCGGAGGAGTGGCCGTCGCCCAGGTCGTCCTGTCGGCCGCGATCGGAGCGCCCGATCCGGCGGTCGACGCCGGGGGAGAGGCGCCCGCACCCGCGGACATGCCTGCACTCACCGAAGCGCTCCAGCTCGCGCAGCAGCGCGATCCGCGACTCGCCGAGACGCTAGCCCAGCTCAAGGCCGCCGAGGAGAGCACCCGCGCGGTCGGCGCCGAGCTCCGGCCCGATCTCTCTCTGACCGCGACGCTCTCTGGACGCGCGGGAGGCGCGCCCTCGTCCTCGGGATCGACCGCCAACGGCGACGGCTGGGTGCCCAACGTGCCGAACTGGGACGCGGGGCTCATCATCACCTGGCCTCTCTTCGACGGGACGATCTCGGCCCGAGAGAAGGCGGCACGCGCCCTCGAGCAGGTGCGCCGCGACGAGATCGACCTGATGCGCGAACAGGAGACGGCCGACGTTCGAAGGACTTACGTGCAGGTCCAGGTGGCCAACACCGCCCTCGGAGCTCTGAGGAACGAGGTCGTCGCCGCCCACGCAAACTACGACCAGGCCGACGCGCGATTCCGAGCTGGAATCGGCAACGCCGTCGAGCTTGCTGATGCCGAGGCGGTCCGGACCGACGCCGAAATTGAGCTCGCGCTCGGAGTGTTCGAGCTCGCGCGCTCTCGGGCTGCCTTCGGACGCGCGATTGCGGAAGGTCTTGATTGAAAATGGAGAACGCCGTCTTGCCCGGTCCTTCGACACGTCACGACTCCGAACCCGCCCAAGGGCCGCCCGGCGTCAGGAGAGCGTCACGCCTGATTCCGACCGGCATTGCCGCGGGTGTTCTGCTCATCATCGGTGCGGGCGGCCTGCTCGTCCATCGGGCGGAGGCGCGGATCAACAAGGTCCCGATGTCGTCCGAGCCGAAGCCCGTGACCGCCGTCGCCGCCCGCGGAGCGCAATATCGAGAGACGCACACCTATATCGGGACGCTGCGCCCCTGGGTCGAAGCCAACGTCGGGCCTCAGTTCGTGTCCGCCTACGTCGACACCGTGCTCGTTCGGCCGGGCGCGGTCGCCAAACGCAACGACGTGCTCGCGACCCTCGATTGCCGTAACGCGAGCGCTTCGAGCCAGGCCGTCGCCGCCGAGGCGCGGGCCATCGATGCCCGGCAGAAGGCCATCGCCGACGAGTCGGCGCGGTTCAATACCCTGCTGGACGGCGGATACGTCTCGCCGAACGAAGCCGAGCAGAAGCAATCTCAGAGCGCGGCGGAGGAAGCACAACTGGCGTCGCAGAAGGCGAAGCTCGCGGCCACGAGCTTGGCTGTAGGCGACTGCATCATGCGTGCCCCCTTCGACGGGGAGATCTCGGTCCGCTCGATCGATCCCGGCGCCTTCGTCCGGCCTGGCGCTTCTCTCGTGACACTGGTGGATCGGAACACGGTCCGGATGACCTTCGACGTCCCGGAGATCGACTTCGACTCCGTTGCTGCAAAGACGCCGGTGTCGATCAACGTCCTGGCGACGGGCAAACAAGTCGTCGGCGCGGTGGCTCGACGCTCGCCGGCCGCTGATCCCGACACGCGGACGGTGCACGTCGAGGTCGATCTCGACAACGCAACCCGCGAGATCCCGGTCAACACGACCGGGGAGGTTCGAATCCAGGTCGGTACCCCCAAACCCGCCACCGCGGTGCCTCTCACGGCGGCCTCGATCTCCGGCTCCAAGGCGGCCCTGTTCGTCGTCGAAGACGGAATCGCCAGGAAGAAGACGTTCGCCGTGCAAGGAGAGGAAGGCAGCGAGCTCTACCTCGAGACCGCGCTTGCTCCAGGGGTGAACGTCGTGACGGAAGGACGGGCGCTCCTGGCCGACGGAGACCGTGTGACCGTCACGGAGGCCGAGACCGGGCACAGCGCCGTGCCGACCGCCGCGCCGGACGCCGCCGCGCAAGACGCGCGCGCGGAGGTCAAACCATGACGTCGCTGTCATTGCGCAACCCGATCGCGGTCCTGATGCTTTGCCTCGGCCTCGTTGTCTTCGCCGGCGTCGTGACGCCGCGGATGGCGGTCGACACTTTCCCGGAGCTCACCCCGCCGGTCTCGATCATCGGCACCCTCGCGCCCGGTCTCGCGGCACGCGACGTCGAGAAGACGATCAGCTGGCGCCTGGAGAAGTATGTCAGCGCCACACCAGGCGTGGACCACGTCGAGAGTCTCTCGCGCAACAACTTCAGCGTCATCTACGTCTGGCTCAAGTGGGGAACCGACTTGAACGCGGCGCAGACCCTGGTGCAATCCCAGGCCGGCTTCGCGATGGCGGCCATCCCGAAGTCTCTGGGCGTGCTCCCTCCCTTCGTCCTCCAGTACGATCCTTCCAACGCGCCTGTCTGCCAGGTCGTCGTGAGCGGCGCCGGATATACCGGACCGCAGCTCTACGACTACGCCTTCAACAACATCGAGCCGCTGCTCGAAGGGATCTCCGGGGTAGCGAGCGCCGCACCGGACGGCGGTCGGCAGCGACAGATCAATGTCGTCGTCGATCCCACGAAGGCTCAAGCTCGCCGTGTGACCGCGCAAGATATCGCCGCTGCGGCCGCGCGGTCGAACGCCCTCCTGCCCTCCGGCGAGTTCATCTCCCCGAACTTCGACGCGAACGTCTACACGAACGCCATCCCGAAGCGCGTCTCGACCATCGGTGATGCCCCGGTGAAGGTCGTCGGCGACAAGCCCGTGCTCATCAAGGACGTCGCCCGGGTCGAGGACAGTGGAACTCCCGAGACCCAGATCGTGTCGGTCAACGGGCAGGGACGCGGTCCTTCTCAACGTCCTGCGCATTCCCGGTGGAAACACGATCGAGATCGTGGACGCGGTCAAGAAGGTCGTCGAGGGCCTGAGCGATCTGCCGCCCGGGATGCAGGCCAAGGTCTACTTCGACCAATCGCTCTTCGTCAGGACCGCCTACCACGGCCTGAAGAAGGAGATCATCCAGGCACTCTTCCTCATCGCAATGGTCATCCTGCTCTTCCTGCAGAGCGTTCGCGGGACGATGATCGTCTCCGTCGCGATCCCGCTGTCGTTCGCGATCACGCTCATCGTCCTCTACTCGACGGGCCAGACGCTGAACGCGTTCACGCTCGGCGGCCTTACGCTGGCCATGGGACGTCTCGTGGACGACGCCGTCGTCGTGCTCGAATCGATTCACCGCCATCAGCGGATGGGCATGAGCACCGCCGAAGCCGCGCTGAAGGGGACCAACGCCGTCGCGCTTCCCGTGCTCGCTTCCACCCTGACCACGATGGCGGTCTTGCTTCCCGTCGTGCTCCTCGCCGGCCTCGCGCGCAAGCTTTTTGCACCGCTCGCGATCACCGTCGCCGTCGCCATGATCGCATCGTACTTCGTCAGTATGGCGGTGACGCCGGTCGCCTGTCGGTACTTCCTCGGCCATGCCGAACACGGGCGCTTCGGCAAAGCCGTCGAAGGCGTGATCGATCGGATCGCGGACGGCTACTCGCGGTCGCTTCGGGTCGTGCTCCCGTTCCGGTTCACCATCGTCGCCGCCGCCTTCGTCCTGGTCGCCGCTTCGGGGTGGGCCGCGGCCAGACTCCCGAGCACCTTCTTCCCCGAGATCGACGAGGCGATGGACATGCTGTACGTCCGCTTCGCTCCGGGTGTCTCCGTCGAGAACGCGGCAAAGGAGATGACCGAGATGGGTCACGCCCTCACCCGGGAACTCCCCGAGGGCACGGTCGAGATGGTGGTGGCGAACGTCGGAATGCCCCAGAATGCCCGTAGCCTCCTGGTGAGCCCGAACGTGGCCCCCAACACCGGTTACATGCGCATCGCCTTCTCCGATCCCGAGAAGCGAACGCTCTCGCAGTCCGACATTGCGACCCGCGCCCGCGCCATCCTCACCAGAGACTTTCCCGGCGTGGAAGTGCTGCAGTATCCGGGCGGGCTCGTGGCCAGCGTCTTCGCGAACGGGTACACGGCGCCGTTCGTGGTCGAAGTCCACAACGACAACCTCGCCCAGCTGGACGAGGAAGCGAAGGCCGTGGCCGAGGTGGCCCGGACGATCCCGGGCATCCGCGATGTGAAGGAGTCCCTTCAGATCGACTACCCCGAGATCCATGTCGACACGAACCGGGAAGAGGCGGGGCTCGTCGGAACGAACGTACGCGACGCGGCGCAGACCACGCTCGACGCGACGCTTGGCAACATCAACACCCCGGGCGTCTGGATCGACTCGAACAATGGTCAGTCTTATTACGTCGTCACATTCTATGACGGAACCCAGGTGCCGGACACGCGGGCGCTCGGGGGGATCCCGATTCGCGTGAGCCCTCAGGGTAACCCCGTTCTCCTCGGGGCATATGGCAATATCCGGCGCGACGTGGGCGCCGTCGCCGTGGAGAGGAATCACCTCTCGCGCGTCGCCCACGTGCTCATGCAGACCGAAGGGCGTGACATCGGATCCGCCGCCGACTCCCTGGAGGCGGCGCTCAAGTCGGATCCACGGACTCGCCATGTCGACTATCGCTTCGTCGGTCAGGTCGACTTGATGCGCACCACGTTCTCGGGGCTCGGGCTCGCGCTGGGGCTCGCGGTCATGGTCGTCTTCATGATCATGGCCTCGCAGTTCAAGTCGCTGCGGCTTCCGTTCGTCATGCTCTTCACGATCCCCGTTTCGCTCACCGGCATCGTTCTGGCGCTCATGGCCGCGGGGCAGGGCTTCTCGATCACCGCGCTCATGGGAATCCTGATGGTCATCGGCATCGCCGTCTCCAACGGGATCCTGCTCGTGGACGACGCGAACCGCCGCTTCGAGGACGAAGGCGCCGAGAAGGTCGACGCCATCGTGGCGGCGGCCCGATCGCGGTTCGTGCCGATCGCGATGACCAGCCTCGCCACGGTCATCGGACTGATTCCGACCGCGATGGGGCTCGAGCGAGGGTCCGAGGCCAACCAGCCGCTGGCGCTCGCCGTGGTGGGCGGCCTCACCTCGTCGACGGTGTTGTCGCTCTTCCTCGTGCCGGTGATGTTCCTGTTCTTCGCGAAGAGGAGAGTTGCCGACGACGACCACGCGCCCGAGGGGCCCCTCGCCGAGGTGCACGCGTGATCGCCCGAGTATTGGTCGCGCTCGACAGTTCGTCGCGCACGGAGGGGGTCTTCGACGCGGCCTCCGAGATCGCGGGGCGCTTCGCCGCGAGGCTCCACCCGCTTCGCGTCGTGTCGATTCCTCCGGAGTTCCCCGCTGCTGCAGCCGGCAGTCTTGCCGATCCGCTGTCGACGTTCCTGGCGAACAGCGCGCTCGAGGCTCTCCGGCACTTCGAGGGGCGGAATCCCGAGGTGGACCTCCAAGAGCCGATCGTGCGCACGGGTGAGGCATGGCGCGTCATCCTGGAAGTGGCGGATGAGCTCGACGCCGATCTCATCGTCATCGGTAGCCACGGCTACAAGGGCATCGATCGTCTTCTTGGAACCACCGCAGCCAACGTCGTCAACAGGGCGCGTCGCAACGTGCTGGTCGTGCACACTCCCCCCGCGGCGCCGCGCGAGACGGTGAGGGCTGCCCCGTGACGCCAGGGAGGGCAGCCAGTCCCGGCCGCGCGAGGAGCTGTGTCCGCGCCGCGTTCACGACGGCCACGCTCCCGCTGGTCGACGCACTGGTTGCGACTGGGGTGTCCGCCAACACCGTCACCGGTTGCGCCCTTCTCGTGGGGGCAGCGTCCGGAATCGCCCTCGCGCACGGCGACTTCGGATGGGCGACCTGCGGGTTGCTCGTCGCGTGCGTGGGCGATGCGCTGGACGGGCCTGTCGCGAGGCGAACGCACACCGCCTCGACCGCCGGCGCTCTTTTCGACGCCGCGGCGGACCGCTATCAGGAGGCCTTCGCGCTGGGCGGCCTCGGCGCTTTCTTTCGCGAGAGCCTGCCGGTGCTGGAGCTCGTGCTCGTCGCGCTGGTCGGCTCGTTCATGGTGAGCTACGGGAGCGCCAAAGCGGAAGCGGCCGGCGTCCCCGTGCCGCCGAGCATGATGCGACGTCCCGAACGCGCGGCCGTACTATGGGCGGGCGTCGCCCTCACGGCCGCCTCGCGGCTGGGAATACTCCGCTTCGGATTGCGACCCTCGGTAGAGTATTGCCCTGTCGTCATTGCCGTGGGGCTGATCGCCGTGGCTGCGAACGTTTCCGCGATCCGCCGGCTTCGCGCGGTCGCGCTTGCGGCTCCCGCTCACCGGATCGGCCGTTTGCGGCCCCTGGCGGCCGGGGCGACGCTCAGCAGAACGGTCCGTGGCCACGGGCGTGACGAGGGTACGGCATCGACCACCGAAGCATCGCGAGTGCCTTCCCTCGCGGCGAGTGATGTCCCCACGTCGCACCGACGCCTCTCATGATCTTCGTTCATGATGGCAGTGATGCGGCGTGAGATCGGTGTCGACGTCTCGCGGACTGAACCGCTGACACTCACGGACGAGGTGCGGGTGGAGCTCGGACATGCTTCGAGAGCCCGGCGACGACGCTTGCGCTGCCCAGATGACGACCGCTACCGGGCGATGTACGTCGTCGCCCGCTTTTGACCCCTGCTCGTGAGCTTCTTCGTCGAGATGCCCTCCTTCAGGATACGGGGCATCTCCTTCGGCAGCAGGCCGAGCTTCGAGCGGATCTCCTCGGCTCGGAGGCCGTCCTTGTGCGTCTTCACGAGCAGGACGATCTTGTTGAGCGCCGCCAGGATCTGTTCGTCCGAGCGGCGGGGGAGACGCCCGTTCTTTCCCCTCTTCGCCGGAGTTGCGAGCGGGTCAGACGTAACGCCCCCACGGGCTACCGGTCCCCGACGGCCGTTAGCGACCGTGCTTCCTCCCCCCGACACGAGTTCATGGAGCGATGCGCCCTGCAGGGCGGCGAGGACCTGGTTGGCGAAATTGGCGGCGAGCGCGTCGAGCTGGCTGCGAAGGGAGGGCATGGCGGCCAAGATATTAAGGTCGGTCCACGGTTCGGGCAAAGTTCAGGTCCCGCCGGAGCCTGAGCTGGCCGTAGGGTCGCGTGGACCGCAACTCGGCCTCGGAATCATGACAGGAAGTGCTCGCCTCCTGTTATCACTGTCGTGACGACGACGCGACGAACAGCGTCGTGTAAACGATCGCGACGACGACGAGGGAGGGGGGCACGGTGGCGAACGCCGGAGGCCACGAGGCGGTGCCACGGTGGCCCAGGCTGCTCCCGCGAGTCGGGCGCCATCGATTGGGGCACCGCCCCCGCGATGAACGACGCAGCGTCCGAGCAGAGCCAGCCGTGACCGCCGCCACAGCGAGGGCGTGAAGGGGCTGGGCACCTTCGGGGCGTGAGAGCCCGACTCGGATGCGCGCCGTCATTGAGGGCACCGGTTCCCACCGCGCGCTACCGCGAGCTCGCGGCGAAGGTCGGCGATCTCCTTGTCCTGGACCTGCATGGTCGCCACCAGCATGCTCATGTATCCGTACAGGTCGACGTGATCGCGCCGGGCGTCGACCGCGGGGCTCGTCGGCGGTGTGTCCTCGATGATGAACCCGAGGTGCTCGCGGCTCGGGTCTGACACCTCGGGCTTGTAGCGGTACGTCGCGAGTCGAAGGCGAAGGGTCTCGTCGTGGAGCTGCTCGAGGCCGGCGCCGTCGACGTACCGGATGCCGTCCTTGAAGGCGCGGCTGGAGATGGGGCAACCGCCGGGGTTCATCGTGGGATCATGCGTATCGCACTGCTCGACGGCGCCGCAGTTGAAATCTGGGTTGCGCGTCCCGCATTGCTCGCCCGCCGCCGAGCAGCTCGAGCCGATGTCGGGGCAGGGGACGCCCGCGTCGTCGGTCAGGCCGCCGGCATCGCCCGAGGGCACGTGGCATACGGGGTCGCCGCACGTGAAGTACCACTTGAGGCCGGATCCGCCGGAGCTCGACGAGCCCGAGGAACCGGACGAAGAACCCCCGGAGCCCGACGTGCTTTGCGAATCGCTCCCCGCGTCTGCCGCCGCGACGGGCGGCGGACTGCTGCAGCCCGTCAGGGCCGGCGCCGCAAGCGAAACGGCCAACGCGACGAACGATCGGTTCTTCTTCACCATGAGAGGCCTCTCAGTCGCCCGGCCAGATCACGGCAAGTCCAGGACCAGCGCGGGCCTCCTCAGACTACCCCCTGAATCTGCCATCGCGTGCCACACCGCCGTTGGCTTGCTCGCGGCTGTGGGTTCAACGCGCCTCCTCTGCGAGCCCAAACGATGCGGGCCATGGCCGCGTCGCCGCAACAATCGACGCGGTCACGCCGCGTGCTCTGCGACCTCCGCATGCGACGCAGATTGCCGTTCATGGTCCCCTTGCTCGCTACCTGTTCGTCCGGCGATCTTTCGCGTATCGTCCGGAATGTTTTTCGGTTCGCGCGGCGTGCTTGCGCTTCATCGTGTTCGGTGAGATCGATCGCCGACGACATGTCCGGCTCGGTGCGGGCCGATATTCTGAGCCAGTCGACCCGGGGCCGCAGTCGGCTGCGCTCAGCCGATCATCGGCTCGAGCCAGAAGGGGGCGGGAGCGGGTCGAGCATGGGCACGGACTGACCAGGAACCGACGGCACCTGGATGAATCCCTTCGCGGCCGACTTGTGGCAGGCATTGCACATGGCCGCCGCGTGCTGAAAGGCGAGGGCGAACGCGGCACGATCCCTAGATGCCGCCGCCCTGTTCAGCTCCGGCGGGATTGCGTCCAGGAAGGCCTTGGCCATCGCCGGAATCTGCGCCGTTGGTCCTTCCTTGGGCAAGCTCGCGCGTGGCACGTCGTTTTCGAACAGCTCTCCGAGTTCGTCGGCCTCGAATGCGGCCAGCTCGAAGCGGTTCGCCGAAGCCGCCCGTCCGGCCACCTCGAAGCGCCGCCCCACCTGCACCATGACCTCCCCGAGACCCGGACGTTCCGCTCGCGGTTCGGCCTTCGCCTCGTGGTCGTCGGACGGGGGTGACGCGCTCGTCCTGGAACAGCCCGCGGTAAGCACGACAGCAAACAGCAGACGCACGTCCTTCCTCATGGTTCGTCCTCTATTGGGCGTTATCGCGCAAGTCGACCTTTGCTGTCGAGCACCGTCGTCCTCATTCTGCCCACTCTGGTCACTCCGGGCATGCGATCGATGTTCACGGGCTTGGCACCCCCAGAGCGTCCGCTGTCGAACGCCTGAGGATCGCGTAGGGTCGCTTCGCGGTGGGCCTGCGACTTCTCCGAAGGCGGCTTCGCCGGTCTCGCTTTAGCAGTTCGTCTGCGTGCACACGCCCGCCGCATTGCCGGAGACGGGGGTGAAGGTATTCCCGTGGCTCCCGGTCGTGCCCGCCCCGTACGTGGTTCCCTCGTTGAGCAGGTCGAGCCCGTCGATGGCGCAGCCGGCGTAGTTTGTGAAAGTGCAGTTGGTGACAGGCGGCCCAGCGGTCCCCGATCCGCCCCCGCCCGGAAGGCAGGCTGGGTTGCCGTTGAAGAACAGTTCACTCGACCCGGGCGGTGCCCCGTAGGTGCTCGCCGCTGCATACGAGAACGTGCAGTAGGCGAAGCTCGTCGCGCCGAAGTCCGTCGTATCGGAGCTTATGGTGATCCCCGCCCAGTCTCCAGGAGCGGGGATCGTCTGCGCGGAGGTGAACACGATGGGAGCCGACACCGATGCGTTCGCGATGATCTGGCCGCCCGAATGATTCTGGCTCACGTAGATGCCGCACGCTCCACCGGCCGGGGGTTTCTGGAACTCGACCGTGTTGGGTGCGGCGATCGTGAGCGTGACGGTTGCGCTGTCGGTCCCGTCGACAAAAAGGCCGCAGTCGCCCGCGCTGCTGGTGTCTGAATAGTTGGACTCATCGACAATGTACGGGATGGGAAGCGAAGGCCAGGTCTCGTTGTGGACGAGGATGTCTTGGCCGCCTCCGCCGATGTTCGCTTCCTCCGCGAGGATTCCGACGCCGCCCTGATGACCGTTGCCGGTCGTCAATGTCGTCGGAAGGGTGTCGGCCGAGTTGGGGTCGATCACGATGGGGTAGCCGCCACTCGCCCAGTCGGGGATGGTGAGCGCTCCCGAGGACATGGCGAAACCAGCGTACGGCCCGAAGAAGACGACGCCGCTACCGCCGTTGTTACTCACCGTGAGGTTCGACAGAAGGATGTGCAGCGGGGTGGAATTGCTCAGCGGCGATGCCGTTCCTGCGTCGACGTACACCGAGCCGCGATCGACGGGGGTGTTGAGCAAAGGAGCAAATTGCTGGCCCGCGTACTTCACGACGGTATCAGTCAGCGTCGAGGTCGCGTCGGCGGTCGGATTGAAGTAGACGCCACCCCAGGCTCCGGCGTTCGGACTCGCGGCGTCCGAAGTCAGGACGATCGGCGAAGCGGCGCTGCCTACGGCTTGCAGTCCGCCGGGGGCCGCCGCGGTCTGTCCCATGCCGACCGAGAGGTATGCGCCAGACGCGAATGTCACGGTAACGCCCGGCTCGATCGTCAGGACCGGATGGTTCGTGGCGCCGCCGACCAGGACCGGCAGCGACGCATGGTAGGGGCTGCACGCCCGCGTCAGCGTGAGATTCTGCGTCACGAACTCCGGAAGCACGCTGCCGTTGCATGCGGCCGTTCCGCCTTCGGCCCCCCCTTCGGATTCGATCGAAGCCTCTTGGCTCCCGCTGTCCGGGGCGGGTCCGCCCGCGTTCGATGAGGAGCAACCGGCGATGAAGGCAAGGCAGGGCAGACACGCCAAGACTCGTGAGCTTCGCATCATGATCTCGCTTTCACTTCTTCGACAGCGCCGGCCCGCGCCACATTCTCGATGTCGCTCATCGGGGTGACAAGGGCCGTGGCGAGAGCTTGTGGCCGGGGAGGCCCCCGCGGGGCACGTGCGACGATTCGCCCCGGCGCGCTCGGAGCGGCGTGTGCGATGGTAAGGGCGCGCCGAGGGCGCTGTCCTCGATAGGGGTTCCTCGAGGCCCCCGACCGCCGACCCGCTGTTCACGCTGATCGACGGCCGGGGGAATAGCGATCGAGGTGACGACAACCTCGGACGGCCGGAGGTTCTCAGCAGGACGCGATCGGTTTCGTGCCCGGTTCCGAGCGGTGTCGGAGCCCACAAGCCCGCGCTGGGTCGCGGCGCGCCGCGATCGACCGGCCGACGGCGACGACAGGCGTCACCCGGTTGGCGCACTCTCCGCGGCCGTTCGGACGACGAGCACCGGACGGGAGAGCTGGTGCAGGACGGCCTGCGTGACGGATCCGACGGTCAACCGCTTCCACAGACTCTTTCCGTGGCTTCCCATCACGACGAGATTGAAGTCCGCCCCTCTCTGCCCGATCACGTCGGCCGGAACCCCCTCGACCAGCTCGCCCTCGGCTCCTACGCCCGCGGCGACCGCCGCTTCCTCGGCCCCATCGAGGATTGGCCTTCCGCGCGCGGCCAGCGCCACCCTCGCTTCCTGCACATTTACGACACCCTCCTGGCGGGCATTCAGGGTGTCCATCACGAAGAGAAAGACGACGGTCGACCCCATCGCTTTGGCAATCGCGAGGGCGTGCGCGACAGCTGCATCGCTGTAAGCGCTGCCGTCGATGGGGACCAGAATGCGCGCGTAGATGATCATCAGTCCTCGAAGATTTCCATACCTTCCGCCAGCGCCTCCGCCAGGTGAGTCTTCGTGACTACGCCCCGGACGCGAGCGGCGTCCTTCGCCTCGCCTTCCGGCGCAAGGACCACCGCGAGTTCGGCCTTCGCTCGCTGAAAGCTTACGATGAGGTCGAAGATTGTGGTTTCGGTGGACGCGGTCACGAAGTCGTGCCGGATGAGACCCGCAGGAAGCGCCTCCTCGCGGGAGCCTTCCGTCTGGACCCTGATCGCTTCGCGCGGCACGACGCCCGTCACCCCGTCCTGGGCCCAAAGGACCAGGTACTCCGCGCGGCCCGTTCACTCGAGGACGGACAGTCGATCGACTCTCGCATCGGCCGGCAGGGTAGCCGCGGTCGCCATCGTCATGTCGCCGACGTGATGAACGAGGTACGCGTTGGCTTGCAACGCCTCGGGCATGTAGTGGCCGCGACGGGCGAGCTTCATCGTGTAGATGTTCTGCGCCAGGAGGAGACGGCGAGCTCCATGGCTCACGGCCACCGTCAAGGCCAGAGGCAAGACGACGGAGTAGTCGAGCGTCATCTCGAAGATCATCACGATCGCCGTCAACGCCGCGCCGGTCGCCCCGGCGACGAGCCCGGCCATCCCTGCCAGAGCGAAGGCCGCCGTGTCGAACGGCATGCCCGGGAAGAGCGCACGCATCACGAGGCCGAACGCCGCTCCGAGGGTCGCGCCCATGAAGAGCGACGGCGAAAAGACACCACCGGACCCGCCCGAGCCGAGCGTCAGCGAGGTCATCGCCAGTTTGAGCACGAACAGGGCCACCAGCCAGCCGACGCCAGTGAGTTGCCCGGTCAGCACGTCGACGATGGTCGAATAGCCGACCCCCTCGACGTAGTAGTGCCCTCGCCGGACCATCAGGAGCTCGATGGTGATTCCGACCGCGAGCATCCCGGCGACGTGCCGCAGATAGTCATGGCGCGGAATGACTCTCTCGAACAGGTCCTCCGTGCCGTAGAGGACACGGATGAACGCAACGGCGACCAGCGCCATCAGCCCACCCAAGAGGACGTAGGCCGGCAAGACCGCCGCGGTCACCGACGCTTGCACGGCCGGGACCACGAACGCCGGCGCGTTGCCGAAGAGGCGCTGTCCCACGTAGGTCGCCGTGGCGGTCGACAAGGCCACGGGGGTCAGGGTGCGAACGCTCACCTCGTGCAAGAGCACCTCGACCGCGAACTGCACACCTCCAATCGGCGTGTTGAACGTCGCTGCGATGCCAGCTCCTCCCCCGGCTGCAACGAGCGTTGCCCGTTGCCACCTCGACACGCGGGCGCTCTGTCCAAGCCAGGACGCGAAGGCGTCGCTGATCTGCACGATCGGCCCCTCGCGCCCCACCGAGCCCCCGCTCCCGATGGAGACCGCGGAGGCGACGGACTTGACGACAGCCACCACGGGTCGGATGACGCTTTTCCCGTAGTAGATCGCGTCCATCCGCGAGGCGACGGACACAGAGGTGATGGAGATCGCCATGCTTGCGTGGGACGTGATCTCGGCTGTCCTCCATTCTGTTACCGCGCACTCGGGGTGAGGATGGTGTCTTCAGTGGGGATTCCCCGGCGACACTCAGATCAGTGGCCCGATTGAAGCTGGGAGGGTCACACCGTCGCGGACGCAGTGCGATGGTGCGCCCCTCGTGACACACGCAGCTATGCGTCGGCGCAACCTCGACGCGTGAACGCATTGACTGCGTGCTGATCGGCCTTCGAAAGCCGGGTTTCCGCCAAATCGTACGGCTCGGTACGCGCGATGCAGTGGCCGTCTACCAGCTCACAAATCGGAGGTTTCCATGATGTCGCTGGTTCATTCAAGACGCGTCGCCCGCATCGTTTCCACGGCCGCTATCACGCTCCTTCTCGGAGCCTGCGGGGGAGCAAAGCAGGTCCAAGCTCAGGCTCCTGTGGCTCCGCCTGCGGAGCCGCTCGGGAGAACCAACGTCCAGCCTCTCGTGCCCGACACACCGACTGCCTCGAACGTGATCCTCTCGGAGGAGCTTCTCCGCGCGTGCGATATCCCCGATGCGGATGCCTATTTCGCGTTCGATTCGTCACGGCTCACGACCTTCGATCATGGGCCGCTCGACCAGCTCGCGACGTGCTTCACTCGGGGACCGATGGCCGGACACCGGCTCCGCCTCGTCGGTCACGCCGATCCGCGCGGTGCCGACGAGTACAACATGACTCTCGGCCAGTCCCGCGCCGATTCCGTCGCCGGCTACCTCTTGGGCCATGGCCTCGGCACGACCCATTCCTCGACGACTTCGCGTGGTGCAATGGACGCAACCGGCCAGGATGAAACTGGCTGGGCGCACGACCGCAGAGTCGACGTCTACCTGGAACACTGAGGCGGCGGGAGTCGACTTTCGGCTCATCGTCGCGCATCGGTGTCTTCCGAACCGATGACGAAGGGCGCCCTCCCCAGGGCGCTCGTCACTGTGGCCGAGCCCCTCATTTTGGTTCACGGCTCCCGCGTCTCCCGCGTGAGCCAGAGGCCGATCAGCCGCTACCTGCAGGTCATCGGGACCGCGCGCTTTCGGAGCGGTGACGGCCTCTTCGCAGCCGTCGTGTGGGGACCGCTGGTTACTCTCAGGGAGAGCGACGCCTCGCCATGTGAAGAGCTCAGACTGCAGACCGAAGCGATCCTCGTCGCCGTCGTTTCGAAGCAGCGCCAAAACTAATAAGAGTACACGGAACCGCTCGATTATGTTTCGTGAAATGATCGTGGCGTCGCTTCTGCGCGAATCGCGCCCCTCAAGGAGGCAGGGCGCCAATTTGCGAAATACAAGAATTGCCGAAGGAACGCGCGAAATAGTGAGAACTACATGACGAAGTGACAACATCAATTTTGATGAACCATTGATATAAACGCAAGGACGATGACTCCCAACATCGTCGACGCCGTCACCGCCCTCGGCGCCGCGATCAGCGACCCCACCCGCGTCGCAACGTTCATCTTCATACTCGAGCACCAGGGATGCACCGTGGGAGAGGTTGCCCGCGCTCTCGGCTACACAAGCTCAACCGTTTCGCACCACCTGGACGTCCTCGCCGCCGCGAAAGGCTTGGTCCAGCGCCGCCGCCAAGGAACGCGGACCCACATCTACGCACGCGCCGACCGGTTCCGCCTCGTGCACGACGCGAGCCTCGGCGGCGCGCCGCGCTGACGAGGGGCGACAGTCTCCGACCACTCCGTTCCGTTCCACCCCTCAGGTGGAGGACGGAACGGAACGGGGAGCCGCCGCCCATGCTCGCCCCTCGGGCACGATGAGCCCCTCCGCACACAGTTGCTCGAGGAGCTCTCCCACCCGCTCGTTTCGGATCTGCAGGTGCTCCCGCAGCTCGGTGCGACCGACCAGACGGCGCTCGCGGATGAAGCTCAGCGCGCGTGTCCTCTCGTCCGCTACGACCTGTCCGTTGTTCTCCGCCGAAGCGACCACCTCCAAGTGCACGTCGCCCTCTCCTGCGAGCGCGACGCGGAACGGCTCCGGCGACCGGGTCCTCCGGTGCTCGATCTTGACGTCTGCGACGTTCTGGCCCCGCCGTCGCAGGACGATCGACGAGTCCGCCCACGCGTGGAAGTCGCCGCTGCCGCGGATGTTCTCGGCTCCGCCTTGGACAGCATGCTTTCGGACATGATGTACAACGAGGACGGCGACGGCGAACTCGCGCTGAAGAGCGCGAAGTTGACCGAGGACGCGAGAGACGGCGCCGGCGTCGTTCTCCGATCCTCGGAAGAGCCGAACGAAGGGGTCGAGGATGACGAGAGCCGGCCGCTCCTTCTTAACGGTGGCTTGCAGCCGGGCGAACTCGGCAGGTCGGTCCAGCGTCAGGCTCGGGATGTCGATCAGATCGAAGGCGAGCGCATCGATCTCCACCGCCCGCGCGTTGCAAATTCCGACGACACGGGCCTTCAAATCGCCGGGCCGATCCTCGGCGCCGAACATCAACACGGGGCCGGCCTTGGGTACCGGGTATGACCCGAGGAATGGCTTACCGCTCGCAACGGCAATCCCGAGTTCGAGGGCGACCCAGGTCTTCCCCGTTTTGGGGGATCCCGCCAGAAGCCCAACCCCCTCGGTTGGCCAGATGTCGTCGACGAGCCAGCGGCCTGCCTCATCCATGTCCTCGACGTCTCGAATGCGAGTGACGGGAAACGGCGCAACCTCCTCGGCGCGCTTGGTCATGCTCTGCCGTAGTCCGGGAATGTCGTCGATCGTCACAACGGATGTTCTACTCATTTGGTCCTCATCTTGTTTGGCGGGCCGTGACGGCCGCCGACTCGGCCGCCGCTGTCGACCGGCTAGCGCTCCTTACACCGATGGCTCCGCGATCCGGCGAGCGACCTCCGAACAAATGTGCGGAAGCCACTTGCAGTCGCGTCGTGGACGGATCTTTCAGTGTAATGGGGAGGCATGGTCCAGTACTGCGCCCACCCTCTTCGCATCCAGATGGCGTTCATTGAGCGCAACCCCGATAATCCCCGACTGGCGACTCACTCCGATACCGTCGAAAGCTTCCGGGAACGCATTCGCGACGGGGGGGGCGTCTACCCGGTGGAGTCGGCGGTAAAGCTGCGTCGGCTGAGGGAGAACCGGTACCAGATGCTCGACGGTCATCACCGCCTCGATGCCGCGGTCGCTGAGGGGCTAGACCATCTCGTCGCCTTCGTCGCCGAGATGACCGACGAGGAAGCGCTGGTAGAACTCCTCTTCACAAATGTGCAGCATGGGCTGACGCCGCTCGAAGTCGGACTGCACGTGCTGAAGATCGAGCCCGCTCAGGGGCGGGCTGGGCAAGGGCTCGACTCCCTCGCAAAGACGCTCGGCGTGGCCCCGTCTCGGCTTCGCCGTTACCGGCACGCGGCCCGCGCGTTCGAGGCTGTTCGCCACGGGCTTTCCACCGACGAGGTCGTGGCCTGCCGGAAGCGGACGGAGGCCATTGCGGAAATCGCGGTCGGAGCCCCTCCGGACAAGTGGAGCGACATGGTGGCGCGTTGCGTCCGAGAGCGCTGGTCGGCGGCGCGAGCGAAGCAAGTTGTCGCCGAGGTCACGGGTGCGCCGTCGGGAACGTCGGCAGCAGCCCTCTCGAACGAGGCGAAAGCGTCCGCCACTACGCGGCGCAAGAGATCGGGGGCGACGACGGCAAAGAGTCGGCTCGTCGCCGTACGCATGCCCTTTGCTCTTCTGGACGATCTAAAGCGTCGTGCGAACCTCAACCGTGTTCCCTACCAGGCGCTTTTGAAACTGGCGGTAGTCGCGGGCCTACCCCTGGTCGCGGCGGGACTCTCGCATCCACCGGATGGCGCGGATGGCACATTGCGATAGCGCGTCGAATTCCGCGACTGCGCAGGGTGCGGCAGTCGGGGCTCCGCCTACCGCACCGGATGCGGCGTGGACTGCACGGGAGGCTCGCAGGGGGCAGGACTTCACGGTGCTTCATCTAGGTCTCGGGCGTCGTCTTGCTCGTCGCTCGGCGTCCAGCACCCCGACTATCTCGATGGGCGCGGCGGACCGAGGCGCCGTGCGCTGAAGTCCGCAGCTACCAGCTCCACCCACAAAAGAAGGGTTCTCCGACACGTTTAGTGGAAGGTCGGAGGCCAGGGCTGCGGCTTCTGACAGCCTGATTCTCAGGGCGTCTGGGTAGGTCGAGACGGCCGGGGGGGGGTGGCAGGGGCAGGTGCACACGAGGGAGGGGGTACCTTGCGGTTGTCTAGACACGAAAGGCAACCCGCTCCCCCATGCGCGCGACCACTCTACTCTCGAAGATTCTCGGGCTGAAGGCGACACGTGTTCGCGGTGTGTGCTGCGACGACGAGGGCCTGGTCGTCGAGGTGGTCCCGACCACGCGCATCGCGCGGTGCTCAGGCTGCATGTGCCGGGTACGCGCGGTTCACGACCGACGCGCGCGCGATTGGCGCCACCTCGACGTGGGTCCGTTCCGGGTGTGGCTTCGATACGCGATCCGGCGCGTCGACTGCCCCCGTTGCGGTGTGGTCGTCGAGTTCGTCCCGTGGGCCGAGAGCCAATCCTGGTTCACCTACGACTTCGAGGAGCAGGTCGCGTATCTGGCACAGCGGGCGGACAAGACGACGCTCAGCTCGCTGATGCGGATCGCCTGGCGAACCGTCGGAGCGATCATCGAGCGCGTCGTGCCTCGCCACCGGACGGCCGACCCCCTCGACGACCTGACGCGCATCGGGGTCGACGAGCTGAGCTATCGCCGCCACCACGAGTACGTCACCGTCGTGATCGACCACGATCGCGGCGCCGTCGTGTGGGCTCGCGAGGGCAAGGACGCCGCCACGCTCGGCGCCTTCTTCGAAGAGCTGGGAAAGCAGCGGTGCGCGAAGCTGGAGGCGGTCACGCTCGACCTGTCGGCGGCCTACATCAAGGCCGTCACCGAAGCCTCGCCGGAGGCCCGGCTGATCTTCGACCGCTTCCACGTCCAGCGACTCGCCCACGACGCGCTCGACACAGTGCGCCGTCAGCAGTGGCGCGCCGCCGACGCCGACGAAAAGCAAGCCATCAAAGGCACACGCTTCGCGTTGCAGAAGAATCCGTGGAACCTCACCGACGTCGAGCGGGGCAAGCTCACCGACGTGCAGAGGACCAACCGGCCGCTGTATCGCGCCTACCTGCTCAAGGAGACGCTCGCGAAGATCCTCGATGGCGCCCAGGTCAACGTCGCACGCGACAAGCTGCTCGACTGGACCTCCTGGGCGATGCGTTCCCGGCTGCCCCCGTTCCGCAAGGTCGCGCGCACCATCAAGAAGCACATCGAGGGGATCGTCGCCTACTGCGCCACGGGCCTGAACAGCGGACGCAGCGAAGGCCTCAATGGCAAGATCCGCACGATCACTCGCCGCAGCTTCGGCTTCCACTCCGCTACCAGCCTCATCGCCCTCATCACCCTCTGCTGCGGAGGCATCACGCTCTCGCCGGTGCACAGGTGAGGCTCACGCTTCCACTAAACGTGTCGGAGACCGCTATTTCCGTCTCGCGTCCCCAGTGGCACTTTGCGTTAGTGTGCCGACACCGAATCACGACACGGCGCGGGTCGCATGGCAACGCACGACTCCAGGGGCGGCGGAAAACGGCGGCGTCGACGCGCGTCATCAATTTCGACGCGACGCGGGTTCCGACTTCGGATCAGGCTGCCACGCAAGTAATCGCTAGAAGTCGAGACGGCGATCGCGGTAGACGTCGATGTGCGAGGGGAGCTCCGGCCGTGTCTTCATCGGCGGACGCGAAGAATCTCGCAAGGAGACAGGCCATGGACCGCGGTTCCGATTCGTGCAGGTTGGCCGTCGTGGGCCGTCGGCTCACGAAAGCTGTCGTCGCCGGCGCGCTCGCTGCTTTCGCCTTCGCTTGCAACGCCAGCAGCGCGAAAGATCCCGGCGCTCCGGCCGCATCGGGGGGAGCGGCGACGCTGGGCAGCGCTTCGGCGGCGCCCGTCGCTTCGGCGGACCCCGCGGTGCTCGCCTACGCACAGCACCAGATCGACCTCGCCTACGCGGGCACGGATCGCGATCCCCGACCTCGGCCCCCAAGCCGCAGCGCGGCAAGAAGGTCTGGATCATCTCGCCGTCGCAGATCGGCGAGAGCGCCTCGGTCGCGACGAACGCGGCAAAGGAAGCCGGAGAGCTCGTGGGGTGGAAGATGACGCTCTTCGACGCGAAGGGCGACCCCGCAGCCTTCTCGGCGGGCATCCGCCAGGCGATCGCCGCGAAGGCCGACGGCATCATCCTCCACGCGATCGACTGCGCGTGGGTCAAGCAGGCGCTGGTCGAGGCGCAGGCGGCGAAGGTCAAGACGCTCGCCTACTACGCGCTCGACTGCGACGATCCTTCGGTCAAGGGGGAGCCTCTCTACAGCGGCAGCGTGAACTTCGGATCGCAGTTCGGCGACTACGCGAGCCTCACGCGCGCCTGGGGCGCGGTGAAAGCCGACTGGGTCATCGTCAAGACGCAAGGCCACGCGAAGGCCATCTCGTTCAAGGAGGACGAGCTCCTCGTCGTGAAGTACATCCGCGAAGGCTTCGAGCAGGAGCTCGCCAAGTGCACGACGTGCGAGGTCGTCAAGACCGTCGACTTCACGATCCCCGACTTCGGGCCCAAGCTGCAGCAGAAGGCACAGGGCGCGCTCCTCCAGCACCCCGAGGCCAACGCGATCCACGTGCCCTACGACACGCCGATGCTCCTTGGCATCGCAAGCGCCGTCCTCGAGTCGGGCCGAAACGATCAGCTCTCGGTCATCGCGGGCGAAGGCTTCCCTTCCAACGTCCAGCTCATTCGGGACAACCGCGGTCAGGACGCGGCCAATGCGTTCCCGGCCGTGTGGACCGGATACGCCGCCGTCGATTCGCTCAACAGCGTATTCAACGGTCAGAAGCCGCAAGACTCGGGGATCGGCTATCGCCTCATCGATCGCGAGCACAACCTCCCCGCGCCCGGAAAGGGCTACGAGGCCTCGAAGGACTTTCGCAGCGCCTACAAGAAGGCGTGGGGCGTCCTCTAGCGGCACGCAGCCAGCAGCACGTGGAAGCATCCCCCTCCAGCGACCGCGATCTCGTCCTCCGGGTCCGCGGCATCGGCAAGACGTTCCCCGGCACCCGCGCCCTCGACGGGGTGAGCCTCGACCTGCGGCGGGGCGAGATCCACGCCCTCATCGGGACCAACGGATCGGGCAAGTCGACGCTGATCAAGATCCTGGCCGGGATCTATGCCGCGGACGATGGCGGCGAGATCGCCGTGAACGGCACCCCGCTCGATCCAGGGGCGCTGACGCCCGCCAAGGCCAAGGAGGTGGGCTTGCACTTCGTGCATCAGGTGCCTGCCGTCTTTCCCATGCTCAGCGTGACCGAGAACATCGCCATCGGGCGCGGGTTTCTGACGGGGCGCGGTGGGCGCATTCGCTGGGCAGAGCAGCGCGAGCGGACGGCGCGGATCCTCGAGCGGTTCCACATCCACGGCACGCCAGAGATGCCCGCGGGCATGCTGGGCCCCGCCGATCGGACCCTCGTGGTGATCGCACGCGCCTTGCAAGATCTCGATGGCGCGCAGGGCGGCGTGCTGATCCTCGACGAGCCCACGGCTTCGCTCCCCGGCCCCGAGGTCGATTGGCTCCTCGAGACCCTGCGCAAGTACGCAGACCAGGGCCAGGCGATCCTCTACGTCACCCATCGCCTCGACGAGGTGCTGCGCGCCACCCAGCGGGTCACCGCGCTTCGCGATGGGCGGAACGTGGGGACGGTCGCCACCGCCGGAATGGACCAGTCCAAGCTCGTCTCCCTCATGCTCGGACGCGCGGTCGAACACGAGCGGCGATTGGACGCGCACGTCGTCAGCGGCGACCCGCCCGTCCTCGCCGTTCGCGCGCTGGCCGGGGGCGTCGTCTCCGACGTGAGCTTCGAGGTCGGCCGTCACGAGATCCTGGGCATCGCGGGCTTGATCGGCTCGGGAGCGGCCGACGTGCAGAGACTTCTCTACGGCACGCTCTCGAGGAGGTCCGGAGAGGTCGTGCTCGACGGCCGGCCCTTCCATCCCGAAGGTCCGCGCGCCGCAATCGCGGGCGGCGTCGCCTACGTGCCTCCCGACCGGGCGCACGAGGCCGAGTTTCCCGCCCTGAGCCTGCGCGCCAACCTCACGGCGGGCCGCATGGATTGCTACTTTCGCGGCCAGCGCCTGCGCCACGACGTCGAGCGGTCGGACGCGAGAAAGCTGATCACGCGCTTCTTCATCCGGGCCTCTTCGACCGAGCAGCCGCAGTCGACGCTCTCGGGCGGCAACCAGCAGAAGGCCGTGCTCGCGCGCTGCCTTCGCGACCAGCCAAAGCTCCTCTTGCTCGACGAGCCTACCCAGGGAGTCGACGTGCACGCCCGAATCGAGATCCACAAGCTGCTCCGCGAAGCCGCGCAGAGCAGCACCTCCGTCCTCGTGGTGAGCTCCGATTTCGAGGAGCTCGCGGCGCTGTGCGATCGCGTGATCGCCATGGTGCGCGGGCGCATCGTCGGTGAGGTCAAACCACCGTCGCTCGATAGCCATCGCCTGACCGAGCTCGCCCACTTTGCCGCCGAGGGTCCATGACTCGGCCGACGCGCAGCGCGGCGCTCGCGCTCCTCGAGCGCTACTTCCTCTTGCTGCTCTTCGCGGCGGTGGTGGTCGGCTTCAGCCTCAAACTCCCGGACTCGTTCGCCACGGTCCTGAATTTTCGCAACATCGTCGGCAACCAGGCGGTCCTCGCGATCCTCAGCCTGTCGGCGATCATTCCGCTGGTCGGCGGCCAGTTCGACCTGTCGGTCGGATCGACGCTCGGACTCACGTCGATCCTCACGGCGTCGGTGCTGTCCCGATTTTCGGCGCCCCTCTGGGTGGCTGTCCTCGCGGGGCCGGCGCTGGGCGCGACCGTCGGGTTGCTCAACGGACTGCTCGTCGCCAGGCTCGGTCTCAATTCGCTGATCACGACCCTCGCGGTCGCGACCGTGATCGTCGGGATCATCTCCTGGTACACCGAAGGGGTCAGCATCCTCACGGGCATCCCGTCGTCCCTCACGGACATGGGCTCGAACCTGTGGCTGGGTCTGCCTCGACCTCTCTATCTGCTCGCCGCGGTGGCCCTGCTGGTGTGGTACCTGCTCGATCACACGCCGTACGGCCGGTATCTGCAGGCGGTCGGCTCCAACCCGAACGCCGCGCGTCTCGTGGGGCTCGACGTCAATCGAATCACCGTGCTGAGCTTCGTCATCTCGGGGGCGATCACGGGCTTCGCGGGTGTCCTGCAGGTGGCCCGGGACGGGGGAGCCAATCCGCAGACTGGCGGGTCGATTGCCCTTCCCGTCCTCGCCGTGGCCTTCCTCGGAGTGACCAGCATTCACCCCGGCCGGTTCAACGTGCCCGGCACGCTCCTCGCCGTCTTCTTCCTGGCTACGACCGTGAGCGGACTCTCGCTCGTCGGCGTCGACAACTGGGTGGAGTCGGCGTTCAACGGGGCCGCGCTGCTGACCGCGGTCGCACTGTCGACCCTCGTCGGCCGCCGGCGCGCCGGCGCCTGACCGTGGCAAATTAGGACCGCCGAGCCTGGTTGCCACGCGCGTGACGAGGCGCGTGGGCCGAGATCCGCCGAGATCGTCCATGGAATCGGTCCTGCAACGGCAGAACTGGTTGGCCTAGGCCGATCCACTCACCCATGGCGCTCTCGCTCGACCAGCTCCTCACCGAGCGCCGCGACGAAATCGTGGCGCGGTTCGTCACGGAGGTGCAGCGCAAGGACCTGCCGCCCCCCGGGTTGCCTCGGCCGGTCCTCATCGACCACATTCCACGGTTCCTCGACGAGATTGTCGGCGAGTTGAGGGCGCTGGGCCAGGTCCGCTACAGCTACGATGCGATTGACCAGAGCCCCACGGCCCGACGGCACGGCGGGCAGCGCTGGACCCTCGGGTACGACCTCGACGCCCTCGTGCGCGAGTACGGCATCCTCCGCCACGCGGTCATGGAGACGGCGAAGGCCCACCACGCGTCGATGACGATCGACGAGTTCGACGTCCTGGCGAAGTGCCTCAACGTCGGCGTCGCCGAGGCGGCGGCGGAGTACAGTCGCTATCGAGACCGCCAGCAGGCCGGGCAGAGGGAGGAGCTCGAGTTCCTCGCCAAGGCGGGACAGCTCCTGACGTCCTCGCTCGACTACCGGTCGACGCTCTCGCGCCTCACGGGGCTGGTCGTCCCCAGGCTGGCCGATTGGTGCGCGGTCACCATCGAGGGGGAGCCCGCGGAGCAGATCCCGCTCGCGCACGTCGACCCCGCCAAGGTCGCCGTCCTGCGCGAGCTGCTCCTGCGCTTTCCTCCGGACCCGCAGGCACGAGACGGCTACCCCGAGGTCATTCGCACCGGCAAGTCGCGGCTCGTCGAGGACGCGCCGACGGGCACGCTCGAGGGCCTCGCGCAGAGCCCGGAGCACCTGGCGCTCCTTCGCCAGATCGGATCGCGCTCCTGGATCATCGTTCCTCTCCGGGTCCAGTCGGCCACCTTCGGCGCCATCACGCTCGCGTGGAGCGAGTCGCCCCGCCGCTACGGGCCGGCCGATCTCCTGCTCGTCGAGGAGCTGGCGCGAAGGGCGGCCGTCGCGATCGACAACGCGCATCTCTACGCGACGTCGCAGAAAGAGCGTTCGCGAGTCGAGGCGGCGACCCGCGCCAAGGACGAGTTCGTGGCCATGGTGTCGCACGAGCTGCGAACGCCGCTCAACGCCATCCTCGGCTGGACCGGGCTGCTGCAGAGCGAGTCCCTGTCCGAGGCCAACCGCGAGCGCGCCATCGACGTGATCCATCGCAACGCGCTGGCCCAGAATCAGATCGTCGCCGACCTCCTCGACATCAGCCGCGTCATCACCGGGAGCGTTCGCATCAACCTTTCCCAGGTGGACCTCGGAACCGTGCTGGACCTGGTGATCGAGGGGATGCGCCCCGCGATCAACGCGAAGCGACTGCGCGTCGAGACGAAGATCGATCGCGAGAACGCCGTCCTGCGGGGAGACGGCGATCGTCTGCAGCAAGTGATCTGGAATCTCCTGTCGAACGCGGTGAAGTTCACGCCCAAGGAGGGCACGCTCCGACTCGGAATCCATCGAGCCGAGTCCGACCTCGAGCTGACCATCGCCGACGACGGCGAGGGCATCTCGGCGGAGTTTCTCCCTCACGTCTTCGAGACGTTCCGCCAGTCGGACACCACCACGACGAGACCGCACGCCGGTCTCGGGATCGGCCTCTCGATCTCGAAGCACCTCGTCGAGCTCCACGGAGGGACCGTCCGGGCCTCGAGCGGCGGCCTGGGCAAGGGCGCCGAGTTCGTCGTGCGCCTGCCCATCAGCCCCCTCGTCTCCACCACGATCGGCATCCCGCGGGTCCCGGCGACGACGCCGTCCACGGGCGTCGCGAGCCTGCCGGAGGACCTCGGCGACATCGTCGCGCTCGTCGTCGATGACGACGCGGACGCCCGAGAGCTGCTGGAATTCATGCTGCAGCGATCGGGCATGAAGGTCCGGCTCGCGAGCAGCGCGGCCGAAGCTCTCGCGATGCTGAGAGACTTCGAGCCCCACGTCATCGTCTCGGACATCGGAATGCCCGATGGAGACGGTTACTCCCTCATTCGGGACATCCGGACGCACCCGCACGAGGGCAAGCGGAACATTCCCGCCATCGCGCTCACCGCCTTCGCGCGCACCGAGGATCGCACCCGCGCCCTGGTCGAGGGCTTCAACGTGCACATGGCCAAGCCGGTCGAGCCCCTGGAGCTCATCGCGGCCGTCGTCCGGCTGACGGGCAACGACCGACGGGGAACGACCCCACCGACCTCGTAGCACAGCCGGCTGGCGCGCGACGCCGCCGAGCGGCTAGGTTCGGCCCCAGACTCCGCGGAGGACTGCCCATGAAGGACGTCGCCGTCGTCGCCTACTGCCGGACCGGGATCGCGAAGGCCCAGCGCGGCGCGCTCAACCAGACCCACGGCATCCCGATGACGGCGCACGTGCTCCGCCACGCGGTGACAGCGCGCCGGCATCGACGCCGCCGAGGTCGAGGACGTCGTCGTCGGGTGCGGCCTGCCCGAGGGCGCGACCGGGCCACAACGTCGCGCGCAACGCCGCGCTCGAGGCCGGCTTCGGCGAGGCGCGTGCCCGGGATGACCGTCAACCGCTACTGCGGCTCGGGCCTGAGCGCGGCGTCGATCGTCGCCAACCGGATCGCCGCCGGCGAGGCGACCATCGCCGATCGCCGGCGGGCGTCGAGAGCATCAGCCTGGTCCAGTTCAACCTGCAACCTGAACGGCTTCTTCTACGAGCCGCTGCAGCAGCGCATGCCCGCCGTGTGGTGGACGATGAACCAGACCGCCGACTTCGTCGCGAAGAAGTACGGCATCACGCCGCGAGGCGCAGGACGCGTACGTCGTGCAGAGCCAGCAGCGAGTCGCCGCCGCGACCGCGGCCGGCAAGTTCGCCGAGGAGATTGTCCCGTTCACGACCAAGATGAAGGTCACCGACAAGGTGACCAAGGCGCAACCCACGAGCAAGAGGTCACGCTCGACCGCGACGAGGGCCCGCGCCCCGACACCACCCTCGCGGGCCTCGCGGCGCTCAAGCCCGTGTACCCCGGCGGCACGACGACGGCGGGCAACGCCTCGCAGCTCTCGGACGGCGCGGGGGCGGTCGTGATGATGGACGCCGACGTCGCGGCGCGGCGCGGGCTGCCGATCCTCGGGCTCTTTCGCGGCATGCAGCTCGCGGCCGTCGCGCCGGAGGAGATGAGCATCGCGATCGCGCCCGCGATCCGGAAGCTCATGAAGCACCACGGGCTCGCGATGGCCGACGTCGACCTCTGGGAGCTCCACGAGGCGTACGCCGTGACCACGCTCTACAACCAGGCGCAGCTCGAGACGCCCGTGGGAGACCACGAACGTCAACGGCGGCGCGGTCCCGCTCGGCCACCCCTACGGCATGTCCGGCATCCGCTACCTCGGCTCCACGCTGCTCGAGCTCGGGCGCCGCGGGCAGCGCCGCGCGGTCGTCGGCGTGTGCACGGCGGGCGGCATGGCCACCGCGGCGTACCTCGAACGCGTTTGAGCGAACGAAGTCCCAGCCGGATCACTTCTTCAGGCGAGTGAGGTCCGCGCCGCTTCGCCTCGCGACCAGAAGGCGCATCAGCTCCCGGACGACGGCAGCGCCGAGCACGGGCTTGCAGAGACACGAGTCGCACCCCGCCTCGATGGCCATCGACAGGAGCCGGCTCGAAGTCAGGGCCGTCACCGCGACGATGACGGTGTTTCGCGTGCGTTCGTTGCCCCGCAGAACGCGCGCGACGTTGAAGCCGTTGATCCCCGGAAGCATGAGGTCGAGCACGATCGCGTCGGGCTCGAAGCGCCGGGCCTTGTCGATCCCCGCTTCGCCGTCGACGGCGTCGATCACCAGGAACCCGTCGGTCGCCAGCTCGGCGGCGAAGAGGTCGCGGAGGTCGGTCGTGTCCTCGATGATGAGGACCAGCGGACCCCTGGGTCGCGCGGATCGGGGCCCGTTGTCGGACGACGTCGGAGGCGCCAGCGGCAGCATGTTGCGACCCTGCCTTGCAAAGCCGCGGCCGAGCACGTCGGCGACGATACGAGCGAAAAGATCGCTCCCTGAGCGCCAAAATGCCACGCACCCTTGCAAGTCCGCACACCATAGAGACACCAAAAGAGACACCAACACGCGGAATCGGCGTCCCAGCGAAGGAGGACCCCTGACCACGTGGTGGTTCACGCCGCGCTGCGGCGCAGGCCCCGATCAGGAGACCCTCCGCGGCTGCGTGTCTCCGCGATTGGCGCAAGTCAGTTCATCACCAGCTACCTCGCGAGTTCCCCGGTCGGCATCGGTCCGGACTCCGGCGCGCCGGCGCCGACGCCCGTCCCTGCGGGCGGTCTCTGGACGTACCTGGTCCTCGCCGCCCTATGGACGTCGGCCGGCCGCGGCTACTGGATCTTGCAGTACGTCGGGAACGCCGAGGGGAGTCCGTTGGCGTAGGGATCGGGTTTCCCCCCCTTGAAGGGGTGGTCCTTGAAGAACTGCCAGGCGACCGGGGAGAGCTCGCTGAGCCGCGTGATGTCGACGTGCGAGCTGCCGTCGTCGCAATCGATGACCATGGGGGCGCCCGCCGCCTTGACGGTTGCCTCGAACATCGTCGTCGAGCCTGCGAGAAAGTCGCAGTTCGACGAGGTGATGGTGCAGCTCGAGTCGCCCGGCGCGCCGTGAGCACCGATGAGCGACGGGGCGTTGGAGGGATCCTGCAGCTGCTCGCCGAAGCCGCTGGCGCCTCCCGAGTAGACGATCGCGCTCGCGATGTACCCGGATCGCGCGTACCACATGTAACCGGTTTGCATAGCGCCCGCGCTGTAGCCGGCGACGTGGATATGGCTCGCGTCGATGTTCAGCTGCTGGATCGCGCAGGCGATGATGAAGTCCGCCCAGTTGACGTCCCCGGTGTACCAGACACCGTCGCCCGTGTTCGTGCCGGTGCTGCTCGTGCTGTCGGCGGCGGCTACCAGGCCCCCGAGGTTGACGATGTCGGTGATGCCGTTGCCCAGCGCCGTGGCGGACTCGCCGGCGTTCGTGCCGGTGCCATGCCAGTAAATGACGATGGGCCCGGTCGCAGAAGAGGCCTTGGTTCCCACCGACATCGACCACGACATCGACGTGCCGTTCAGCATGATGCTTTGCATGCTGCCGCTCTTCAGGGTCGGGCACGTGCCCATCGCCTTCGGAAGCATCGTCGGAATCGAGCCGCTGCCGCCGGCCGTCGACCCGCTGGAACCACTCGAGGAGCCGCTCGAAGACCCACTCGAGCCGCTGCTCCCCGAGCTGCTGCTCGGCTTCGGAGAGCCGCTCGAACCGCCGGAGCTCGTGCCCGAGCTCGAGCCCGAGCTCGAGGTCCCGCCGCTCGAAGAGGCGCCCGTGCCCGTGGAGCGCCCTCCCGACGATCCGGTCGCCGAGCTCGCGTCGCCGTCGTCGGGCGAGGTGCCTTGGCCCTGGAAGCTTGGGCCGGCCGAAGTCCCACCGCAGCCTGCCGTGGCACCGAGCGCGAGGGTAAGAATCGTCGCCAGCGAACCGAGCTCAAAGCGGTATCCAAATTGGGGACCCATGGATTTCGCCTTTTCCTTCCTCATATTTCAACGCTCGACATTCCCACTGCAATTCGTAGTAAATTCGCTGATGATCGATATCGGCAGTGTCGGTAGAATCGAGCGAATTCAGAACTCATTTCGGGCCAATACCTTAGCGTAGATGGCCCAGCTGGAGTCATTACCATTTGGTGCTCGATTGTCGACAAGATTGGCGCCAACGGTCAGCTGCGTGTGAAATACGCTCAGCCGAGCGACAATCATCAATCGAATGAAGGAAATGTACCGTCGGCGCGGAAGCGCTTGCGCGAGATCGGGTCGGCGGTCGGATCATCGCCATATCGCGAGGCGGATCCCCCAGAGCACGACCCAGAAGCCGATGGGCCCCAGGACGCGCACCCATGCGGGAAGACCGGTGCCGCCGCGTCGCTCGCGCGCGTCTTCGGCGTCGCGCGGATCGGTGCCGGTCGACCGAAGCAGCATCGCGATGAGCAGGACGGTGCCGATCACCAGCGCGAGGATGCCGAGCGCAGGGGCCGATCCGTCGCCGCGATCGGTGACGCGCTGATAGTCCCAGGCCCAGACGGCGAAGAGTCCGCCGAAGGTCGCCGTCGTGAGGCCATACCGGCGGAGCTCGCGGGCCAGCTCGTGCCGCGTCGCGGCGCGGTCGCGGTGGTCGAGCGCCGCCGCTTCGTCCAGGGTGCGCACCGCGGCACGGGTCGCCTGGCGGACGCGCGCGAGGAACGGAGTGCGTATCCGTACGGCGCTCTCGACTCCGCAATAGAGGCAGCGGGCGACGGCCGCGCCCGCGGGGATCTCGAGGGGCGCCCCGCACGCGCGGCAGCGGGCCGGGCCCCCGGGCGTCCTCGGCGGTTGTGCGGCCAACCCGGCCAGCAAGAGACGGCGGGCTCCGGCACGCCGGTTGGCGTAGATCCCCATGCATCGCGGGAGGAAAGCGAACGCAAACAGGACGACGAAGATGACGCCGACGGTCGCCGCGGGAGGCGGGTGGAGGTGCGCGTCGACGGCGAGTCCGGCGAAGATGCTCGCCAGGCCGACCGGCACCCCGAAGTAGATCCAGAACGCGAGCGCGGGCTGGTCGAAGACCGCAGCCAGCACACGGGTCAAGAGCCACGGCGGCGAATCGAGCGTCGACAGGAGCGCCTGCGCTCGATGACGCGCCCCGTGGTCCTCGCGCTGAAGGAAACGCAGCTCGCGATGCGCATCGGGAACGCGAACCGCTTTCCCGCAGTGCGCGCAGAGCGCGTCGTCCGCCTGACCCAGGGGCACATCGGCGCCGCACGCGGGGCAGCGCAGCACCTCGACCTGGGGAGCGGCCATTGCCCCCATGATAGGCGGGAACAAGGTCCGAGTGCCGGACTGGACGCGCCGCGAGGCTTCGGCCACCTTCTGCGCATGCTCACCCTCTATCTCGCTCCGGGCGCCAGCTCGATGGCGACGCACATCGCGCTCCACGAGGTTGGCGTCCCGTTCGAGATCCGACTCCTCTCTTTCAAGAAGCAGGAGATGCAGAGCCCCGAGTACCTGGCGATCAATCCCGAGGGCAAGGTGCCGACTCTGGTGATCGACGGGCGTCCGATGACGGAGGTGGCCGCCAACCTCTTTTACCTGGCCCGTCGCTACCCGGCAGCGCACCTGCTGCCGGACGGCGACATCGAGGCCGAGGCCCAGGTCGTGTCGTGGATGTCGTTCCTCGCCTCGACCGTTCATCCTGGGCGCCGCTCGGGCGTCGATCGATGGAGGGAGGTGTTCGGCATCGCCGATCGGAGGCTCGGCGGACGCGAGTGGGCGATAGGGCGCTACACGATCGCCGACATCCATCTCTTTCGGCTCTACTGGCGATTTCAGCGCGCCATGCAGCCGGCCCCCGCGGACCACCCGGGCCTTGCCGCGCACTTCGATCGAATGTTGGCGCGGCCCGCGGTGCTGCGGACGATCGAGGTCGAGTCCGCCCTGGGGTACGAACTCCCGTAAGTAACGAGGAGGCGCGCCGCGAAGCGGCCCTTGCGCGCGATCGCGGCGTCGTCGGACGGACCGCGCGCTGCCGTCCCACAGGTCCAACCGGCGACGCCCTCATCAGGTGGATGCGTCGCGGTTCTCTATCGCCTCGGTGAACGTTTCCGGTTTCGCGATAGTGGGAGCACGGAATCGCGCCTGCGTCGGCCGAATATTCCAGCACGCGCGTCGCGCTCTATTTCCCTGAGGGTCTCGCGTTTGCTTCGCCCGCGCGATCGCCGGTACTGACCTGAGTGCGCACCTGGCGACGGCCCGGCGAACCAGAGGCCTGGAGGTGAGATCATGGCAGGGACCCGTGTCACCCTTTGGGTTGGTCTACTCATTGCCGCGGCATGCTTCGTCGACAGCACGGCGACCGCTGCGCCTCCGATGGGCGCGGCCTCGTCGGGCCTGAGGCCCTGGCGGCATCGCGATCGATTCGGCAGGACCCTGCAGGACGTGTGTCCGGAACGGACGCTTCGCTCGCGGCGATGCTTCGCCGAGCGCGTCGTCGATGGCGACGCGGCGCAGGTCCGACCCGACGCCCCCTTTCCCGGGTTCGGCGACCCCTCCTGTCAGTCTCTCGGCGGCGGGGGGGGCCGGACGCCCCTTGCAGGGAGCATGACGCCCAACGACGTGCTCACGGCCTATCAGATCCCTCCCTCCACGAGCGCAGGCGGGAAGATTGTCGCGCTGATCGAGCTACCGTCCGTCCACGGGATGGACGACGTCAACGCGTACCGGAAGCAGTTCGGGATCCCCGAGCTGCCCGCGTGCCCGGTCGATGCCTCGGGGGTCCCGGCGCCGAACGGAACGGCCTGTTTTGCGCGCGTCGGAGAGGACGGCACGACCCACTCGGTCACGACCGACGATTGCGCCGGATGGTCCGGCGAGACCGGCCTGGACATGGACATGGTCAGCGCGGCGTGCCCCGACTGCAGCATCGTCCTCGTCGAAGCCAGCAACACGAACGATTTGGACAAGATGAACCAGATCGCCGCGACGGTCGTCGGCGCGGCGGCGTCGAGCAACAGCTGGGGGGACCGGAGAGCGGCTCCGACGATCCGTCTCCCTACGAGAACGCAGGCATGCTCGTTTTCGCCGCGTCCGGCGACTCCGGATACGACAACGAGCAACAGGGCTTCGGATCCGGCGCGAGTTACCCCGCGACGGCCCCCTCCGTCGTCGGCGTCGGTGGCACGACCCTCCAGCTGACCGGAGGAAGCTACTCCGAGGTCGCGTGGAACGACGACTCGGGCCAGAGTGGATTCCTTGGCGGGGGGGGTCTGGGAGCCGGCGGCAGCGGGTGCAGCGAGGAGTTCCCACGTCCCACGTGGCAGTCGTCGTCGGGATTCAACTTCGGCAGCTGCACCAAGCGCGCGTCGGTCGATCTCTCGGCAGCCGCTCAGTTCGACCCGACGGCGTCCGGGGGCGGCATCGCCGCCTACGACACCGACGACGATGGCTGGAACAGCGTCGAGGGCACGAGCGCCGCCTCGCCGCTCGTGGCCGCGATCATGGTTCGCCTCGGTCTCGCGGGGAAGGACAACCACGCGCTCTTTTACGAGCACATCGAGGACTTCAACGACGTGACCTCCGGCAAGAACGACGACGACGGCCTTTGCAGCGACGTCATGTGCACCGCCGGCAAGGGGTGGGATGGGCCCACGGGCCTCGGCACGCCCAACGGCGAGCGCCTGGCGCTGCTCGCCGGACCGCTTCCTCCCTCGCTCGACGGCGCGGCGCCGCCGGCCGATGCGAGCATGAGCGACGACGCCATGATGTCGATTGACGCGGGAACGTCGGGCAGCGATGCCCAAGACGACGCGAGCGAGGATCTCCTGGAGGGAGGCGCAGCCCAAGACGCGTGCCCGAGCTGCTCGAACGGCTTCGGCATTTCGAACGACGCCTTTCCCGCGGCCTCCAGTCCGGGCTGTTCGTGCAGGTCGGCGCCCGACCGTGGGAGCGGGAACGGCCGAGGAGCTAGCGTGATTGCCGCCGCGGGCTTCATCGCGCTGGCGATCCGCCGACGTCGCGCCGCGGCCGCCGTGCGGCGCTCTTCGAACGGCGCCCCCGGATGACCGCGACCAGCCCGAGCGCACCCCACCCCAGCGGCCCGGGGTTCGCTCGCGATCCACCGGCACGCCGCCTGCTTCGCGGACGACATGGCAAGCCGCGCAGAACCCGCTCCTCCTCGCCGGCGCCGCCGGTCACGCCGCTCACGCGTGAGATGGCCTGGATCCCCGGCGGTGCCTTCTTCATGGGCTCCGACCGTCACTATCCCGAGGAAGCGCCCGTCCGCAGGGTCGCCGTGGACGGGTTCTGGATGGATTGCGGGCCCGTCACCAACCGGCAGTTTCGCCGCTTCGTCGAAGAGACCGGCTACGTGACGTTCGCCGAGCGTCCGCCTGATCCGAAGAGCTACCCCGGCGCGCGCCCGGACCTGCTCGTGCCGGGCTCGGCGGTCTTCTTCAAGCCCTCGCGCCGGGTCGACATCCGCGACTGCACGCAGTGGTGGCAATACGTACCCGGAGCCGACTGGCGCCATCCCGAAGGGCCGGAGAGCTCGCTCGACGAGCGCGACGACCACCCCGTCGTCCACGTCGCTTGCGAAGACGTCGACGCGTACGCAAGCTGGGCGGGCAAGGCGTTGCCGACAGAGGCGGAGTGGGAGCGCGCCGCTCGCGGTGGACTCGATCAGGCCGTCTACGCGTGGGGCGACGAGTTCGCGCCCGGCGGCAAGTCGATGGCGAACACCTGGCAGGGGGAGTTTCCGTGGCAGAACCTCCTCGAGGACGGCCACGAACGGACGTCTCCCGTGGGCGCGTTCCCCGCGAACGGCTACGGCCTGTTCGACGTGGGGGGCAACGTCTGGGAGTGGACCTGCGACTGGTTCTCTCCGACGCGTCGGGCGCCGCAGCGCCCGTGCTGCACGCCTCGCAACCCGCGCGGGGCCACGCTCGCCGAAAGCGTCGACCCCACGCTTCCAGTGAAGATCGGACGACGGGTCCTCAAGGGCGGCTCCTTTCTCTGCGCCCCGAACTACTGTCTGCGCTACCGCCCGGCGGCGCGCATTCCCGAGACCGTCGACACGACCACCTGTCACGTGGGCTTCCGCTGCATCGTCCGCGTGACGTGAGCGCACGCGGTTTCGGGCGAATACTCGCTCGATCGCGGCGCGTTCACCGGCGCGCATCCCTCACACGCCCAGCGCGTCCGCCAGGGCGCGAAGCAGCGCGGCTCCGTCTCCACGATACGAGCTCCCGTGCATCAGGGCCAACGTGCGCGGCTCCGTCGCCGCCAGCTTCTCGAGGATCGCGCGGGCGCTGCGGTCGACGGCGACGCTGGCGGGCATCGCCTTGCGCATGGCCTCTGCGGGTCCGAGCACGTCAGCGTCCGTGATCGGCGGCAGCTCCGCGCCGCCGTGGGTGAACAGGTCGCCGCAGAGCAGCGTGCGCGTGGTGGACTCGAAAAGGTAGCCGCACTCCCAGTTGTGGGGGAGGTGAGGCGCGTCCAGCCAGCGGACGCGCTTCTGTCCCAGCGCGATCTCTTCGCCGTCGGCCAGAGGACGCGGGGGGCGGGCCGAGACGTCGCCCACCGAGACCATGGCGCCGATCGCGCTGCACGCCGCCTCTGCCCGCGGCGCCGCCGCAAGCCACTCGTTGAGCGAACCGCACTCGTCGGCCTCGTAGTGCGAAAACGACACCCAGCGGAGCTTGGCGACGTCGCCCAGCACGTGCGCGACGGCCTCGTGCACGAGCGGGAACATACGGTACGGCCCCGTATGGAAGAGCAGCGGTTGCTCGTCGACGACGAGGAACTGATTGAACGTGAACCCGCCAGGCAAGGCCGGGTTCGGTGGCACGGGCGTGCTGATGCGAAAGATGCCCGATGCGATCTCGTGGACGTTGGTTCCGGACACGGGGTTGGTGACGGTCATGACGGTCCCTCCGCCCATGACATACGGCGAGACGGTCGAGCGTTACAGGGTCGGTGGCCTCTGGGTGCGGACCGCGGGGCCCGCTGCGTAACGGTCGCCCTTGACGCCGGACTGCCTCCTTGATGGGTTAGCGCGCATGACGGCAGACACTCCTTTTTCGATCCGCGGCAAGGTCACCCTGGTCACCGGAGGCTCGAGCGGCATCGGCCTGATGATTGCCGAGGCGTACGTCCGCGCCGGCGCCCGTGTGTACATCTCGTCGCGCAAGAAAGAGGCGTGCGACGCCGTGGCCCTCGAGCTGCGAAAACACGGCGAATGCCAATCGATCCCGTCCGACGTGGCCACCACGGCCGGCCGCAACCAACTCGTCGCCACCCTCGCAGCGCGAGAGATCGCGCTCCACGTCCTGGTGAACAACGCCGGAACCAACTGGGGCGCTCCGGTCGACACCTATCCCGAGGACGGCTTCCGGAAGGTCACGGCGCTGAACACGGAGGCCGTCTTCTTCCTCAGCCAGGCCCTCCTGCCTCTGCTGACCGCCGGAGGTACGGCCGAGGATCCGGCGAGGATCATCAACATCGGGTCGATCGACGGGCTCCGCGTGCCCTCGGTCGACAACTTCGCCTACTCGGCGTCGAAGGCCGCCGTTCATCACCTGACGCGCGTCCTCGCGGTCAAGCTCGGCCCGCGTCACATCACGGTGAACGCCGTGGCCCCGGGGCCCTTCGAGAGCCGCATGACGGAGTGGCTCCTCGACAACATGCGAGACGCGATCGTCGAGCGCTGCCCGCTCGGGCGCATCGGGGCTCCGCCGGACATGGCCGGAATCGCCATCTTCCTCGCCTCGCGAGCGGCGGCCTACGTGACCGGGACCGTCATCCCGGTGGACGGCGGACTCTCGATCGCGAGCGCGGGCTGAGACCGCGATACGACGCGCGGCCGCTCGTCGAGTCAGAGCTCCGGCGCCAGGAAGCGGGCGAGCTGCTCGCGGATGCGATGTTCGGCAGCGGGAGGCCCCTCCGCGTCGCACTCGGCCATCAAGCCGTCGATGAACCCGCGGATCGCGGCGATGGCCTGCGGCGAATAGACGCAGAGTGCATTCTCGTAGTTCAGAAACAGACTCCGCATGTCGAAGTTCGGAGAACCGACGTAGGCGAACGCGTCGTCGATCACCATGGCCTTCGCGTGCACCATCCCCCGCGGGTAGTACCGGACGCGGACGCCGGCCGACGTCAGCTCGCGCAGGAGGCTTCGACGCGCGACGTCGGCGATGCGGTGATTCGACACCGTGGGGATGACGACCTCGGTCCGGACCCCGCGACGGGCCGAGAGCACCAGGGCGTGCTGGAGAGAGTCGTCCGGAACGTAGTAGGGAGTCACCAGCGCGACCCGGTCTCGAGCCTCGAAGATTCCCGTCAAGAAAAGGTCGTACACGGTGTCGGCGAGGAGCTCGGGGCCGCTGGGGACCACCTGTACGATCGCATCGCCGCGCGCCGACCTCTTGGCGGACTCCGTACTTGCGGTCTTGCGCGCCGAACCCCCGCAGTAGACCCAGTCCGACTCGAACATCGCCTCGGCGTCGGCTGCCACCGGACCGCTCGTCACCGCGGCGACATCGCGCCAGCGCGGCAGCTCCGTCGCCGACTCGCCCATGTATTCGTTGGCCAGGTTCATGCCGCCGGTGAAGACGTGCTCGCCGTCGAAGACCACCAGCTTTCGATGGCTACGCAGGTTCGTTCGACCCCGGATCGGCGAATGCCCGAACGGCATGAACGAACGCACCTCCGCCCCCACCGCGCCGAGCGTGCTCGCGGCGTGGCGCCTCGATCGGGACGAACCGACGGCGTCGAGGATCACCCGGACGCTCACCCCCTTTGCCGCGCGCGCCGCCAGCGCCTCGACGACCGCTCGGCCCGTGGCGTCGTGACCGAGGATGAACATCGTGAGGTCGATCGTCCGGTCTGCGGCGGCGATGAGCTCCATGAGCCTGGCGTACGCGGTCTCGCCCGTGGTCAAGAGCTCGAAGGAATTGCCCTCCCGTGGAGGCGCGACGCCGCACGATCGGAGTACGCGCGCGCAGCCCGGCGTCTGTGTCCCGAGCTCGCCGATCGCGGCCCTGCGGTCGGCGTCGTCCTCCGGCCCCTTGGCCCTCTGCGGGAATTTTCGGCTTCCGAAGACGAGAAAGAGAGGGAGCGCGACGAAGGGCATGAATACGACCCCGAGCAGCCATGCGAGCGTGCTCTGCGACGTCCGACGCGACCCGCCGAGACCGGTCATCATCCCGAACGCCCCGATCGCTGCGAGAACCGTGGATACGTGGGCGATGAGATACCGCTCGAGGTAGCTGTGCATCGCGTCAGCTCTAGCAGCGGGGATATAACCTCCGCCAACACCTATCGGAACGGGCCCGTCCGCCGCGCGAGAGCGCCCGGAACACCCTGGTGAGGCGATTGTCCGACTCGAAATGGATGAGACCCTGCGTCGCGTCCTCGCGGTCGGCGGGCTGCTCGCATTCGCGAGCCCGCGCGCAGCGATCGCCGACTCCACGAGCCCCGTCCGCGCTGCCGTGGCAAGCCGGTTCGCGTCCGATCCGGCCTCGCGCCTCGCGCTCGATCGGCTCGACAGCACGGACGACGAGGTCGACGTTCTGGCGCCGCAGCGAATCGACGGCGGCTAGGAGGAGAACCGGCACGCGTGGGAGGCCGTCTCCGCGGAGTTCTTCGGCGGCGTCGACCTCGTGCCGGGCTGCTGAGCCCTGCGGTTCGCTTTCCGATGGAACGGAAGGGCGCGAGCCCTGGGCGCGTCAGAGGCCCGCAACCGTGGGGTTGGCGGCCACGTAGCTGTCCCAGAAGTCGCAGTTCGCCTTTTCGAGCCCGGTGCCCACGGTGATGGAGGTGTCGAGGTTGATGTGTTGATCTCCCGCGGTCGTGTAGGGCGGCCACATGGGGCTCGAGCCCCCGTTCGGATCGCCGCTCTTCGCGAAGGCCGTCCAGTACCCCTCCATCGCGGTGACCAGCGATGCGCCGGCGGCGGGCACGCTGCCGAGCAAGTACGCGTTGCCGAACACGTACGGAAGCTCGCTGCTGTGAAACGCGACCCCCATGAGTGGCGGGAGAGGGACGCCCGTGAGCGGGCCATTGAAGCTGTAGAGATACGTCTTCGGGGCGTTTGCCGAGAGGATCCGCTCGAGCCTGCGAGCCTGGCACACGAAGAACGCGTCTCCGCTGACCTGAGTGAGCGCCTCGTCGGGCGTGGCGAAGGCGACGACGGCGCCGGCGTCACTCGGCGATCCGGCGTCCAGGGCGGGCGCTCCCGCGTCTCCGCCGGCGACTGGATATTGTGCGGCGATGGCACTCGCGTTCGGGCCGAACGTCCGCGTGAGCGCAGCCAGGTAGTCCGTCTCCGTGGTCACGGACGTGTACGGCCCCAGGGCCGCGGTCTGAAAGAGGATGCCCTCGTCGGTGTTCGCACCCTGGAGCACGGGAACCGCGGCTTCCTTGTTCGCGGTGAAGAGCGCCGCCGGCTGATCCGTCAGGAACGTGCCGTCGACGATGGGCTGGAAGGACAGGGACGTGCTGCTGTCCTGATAGAAGAGGCCACCGGGCAGCTGGGGCGGGGGCGTCGCCGGCCCGTTGATGATGGTCGTCGGGGGCAGCGCACGCAGACACGAGAGCGCCGACGCAGCGTCCGCGTCCGTGCATCCCATCGCCGTCGCATACCGGTCGCCCTGCGCCTCCGCCGCGCTGAGCGTGAGGCCCGGCGTCAAGCAGAGCCCGCTCTCGACGATGGCCTTGCTGAAGAGCCCTTGGCTTCCCGGAGAAAGGAGCTGCAGGCAGACGCTCTTGCCGCCTGCCGACTCGCCGAAGACCGTCACGTTGGTCTTGTCGCCGCCAAACGCCGCGATGTTCGTCTGGACCCACTTGAGCGCCGCCTGCTGGTCGAGGAGGCCGTAGTTTCCCGTCGACTTGGAGGCATCTTCGGCCGCGAGCGCGCCGTGCGCGAGAAAGCCCAGGGCGCCCACCCGGTAGTTCATCGACACGACCACGACGTTTCCGTTCGGAACGAGGTGATTCCCGTTGTAAGGAGCCGCGCCGCCGCTGCCGAAGACGAACGCGCCGCCGAAGATCCAGACCATGACGGGGAGCGGAGTGGTGGGCGCCGGATCCGGCGTCCACACGTTGAGATTCAGGCAGTTCTCGTCGCTCGTCGTCGCGTACTTCATCGTCGACGGATCGATCTGCGGGCAGATCGGACCGAGGGTCGTCGCCTCGAGGGTCGTCGTCCAGGCGGCCGCGGGCTGCGGCGGCTTCCAGCGGTTGTCTCCGCCGGTCGTCGCGGCGAAGGGAATGCCGAGAAACGACCGCACGCCGCCGGCCGTCGCACCGTGGACCATTCCCTTGTCGGTCGGGACGTCGAGGCTGGAGGCGGACGCTTCGGGTGAGCCCGCATCGATCGTCGGCGGGGTCCCCGAGTCCACCTGCGGATTCGGGGCGGCCGGGCTCGAGGAGCTCGAGCTGCACGCACCCAAACAGAGTACGCCCAAGGCCAAGGAGAACGAGCGAGAGGCGAAGTTCATGGAGTGCAGACTACTCTCTGCACCGACGAGCGCGCGACACGGCCGGCGCCGTCGTTTCCCGCGCTCTCCGGGCTACGAGACGGTGTGAGCCGAGAATCGCACACGGCGTGTGGTGGCGGTACAAACGCGCGAAAGATCGTCGAAAGTAAGCGAGGCGTCCCGGCTCGTAGGCGAGCAGGCGAGGGACCCTCTGCCCGCGGGATGGCGCGCCTGGCTAGTCTTATCGGCGTCGAGGGCTAAAACCAGCGTCGCGATCCTCGAACTCCAGAGGGAGAGCCGCCAAGCCACGAAGGCGCCAAGAGAATCGAGAGGGCCCCGGATTCCTGCTTCCTTGCCGTGATCGAGAATCGCGCTCGGTGACCTTGGGCCAGGGCTAGGCCCGACGTCGTTCGGTCGGGCGCAGGCACCCGTCGTGGTCGTAGGCGTTACGCGGTCGTCTTCGACGACGCGTCAGCCGGCGCCGATCCTCCGTCCACGTGCCGTGTACGCAACGTCCAACGTCCACGACCCGCGAGGGGCACACCCGTACAGTGGCATCCCGCACCATGCAGCGTGCATCGCGTCCGCTTCACGCTGTTGGGCGCCCGATGCAGCGTGCATCGCGTCCGCTTCACGCTGTTGGGCGCCCGATGCAGCGTGCATCGCGTCCGCTTCACGCTGTTGGGCGCCCGATGCAGCGTGCATCGCGTCCGCTTCACGCTGTTGGGCGCCCGATGCAGCGTGCATCGCGTCCGCTTCACGCTGTTGGGCGCCCGATGCAGCGTGCATCGCGTCCGCTTCACGCTGTTGGGCGCCCGATGCAGCGTGCATCGCGTCCGCTTCACGCTGTTGGGCGCCCGATGCAGCGTGTATCGCGTCCGCTTCACGCTGTTGGGCGGGCGGGCGCTCGTCGCGCCCTGACCCAAAAGGCTGCTGACCTCTCCTCATCCGTCGTCGTCGCGCTCGCCTTCCGCGCGAGCAACGTCGACGTTTCGGCCCGGGGGTACGCGCGTTGGCGCGGTCGCCGACATTGCAGCGGGATCACCGGATACCGCGATGGCGTGAGCGGAAGGCGACTGCTGCTGGCTCTCGCCGTTCAGTCGCCGCTCATCGTGCCGGTCATCGCCGCGATCGTCGTCGCGCGCGATAACTCCCGGATCTGCCTGGCCATTCCAGGGCGCGCACCTCCGTATCCGTCGATCAGACAAGAGGTGGGCAAAAGGTGCGCTCTTCCGCGTCGTACGCTCCCCCATCCATCTCGCTACACGCGGGTGAGCGTGTGATCCCGATCGTCTCTCGTGCGCTTCATTTCATTGTTTCAATTTTCGATAACCCGTAGTCTGAACGACAATGCGCCTTCGTTCGGTTTTTGGGGCGATCGGTCTTCTCTCTATCTGTGTCGTGAATGCGTGCGGGAGCAGCGCTACGAGCGTCCAGATGGACGACGGCAAGGACGCGAGCTCCGCCGGCGACAAGAGCAACCCGGGCGACGACGCGAGCGACTCCGACGGTCCCGGCGCCATGTTCAAGAGCAGCTCGGGCCCGGACGCCACTTCGACGGTGGACGCGCCGGCCGTCGACGCGGAGATGCCCGCGATTTGCGGCGACGGCATCGTCGAACCGGGCGAGACCTGCGACGACGGCAACACGATCCCCGGCGACGGCTGCTCGGCGATCTGCCAGATCGAGCCCGGCTACACCTGCCCCACGGCCGGGAAGCCCTGCATCTCCACCGTCGATGCAGGTCTGCGGCGACGGAAAGATCGAGGGCACCGAGCAGTGCGACGACGGCAACACCACCGACGGCGACGGCTGCTCGCCGGCTGCCAGGTCGAGCCGGGCTGATCGTGCCCGACGCCCGGCCAGCCGTGCACGATGACGACGCAGCGCCCGTGTGCGGCAACGGCACGGTCGAGAACGGCGAGCAGTGCGACGACGGCAACACCACCGCGCGGCGACGGCTGCTCGTCGACCTGCCAGCTCGAGCCGGGCTGGACGTGCCCGACGCCGGGCATGCCGTGTCAGGCCCTCCAGTACTGCGGCGACGGCATCGTCGAGCCGAACCGAGCAGTGCGACGACGGCAACGCCGTCCCCGGCGACGGCTGCTCGGGCACCTGCCAGATCGAGCCGGGACTACGCCTGCCCGACCGCCGGGCCAGCCGTGCGTCGACGATCTGGGTCTGCGGCAACGGCAACGATCGATCCGCGGCGAGGCCTGCGACGACGGCAACACCGTCGAGCGGCGACGGCTGCAGCGCCGACTGCTCGACGGTCGAGCCGCGGCTACACCTGCCCGGACGTCGACGGCAGCGGCGGCCCCTGCACCGAAGGTGCCGGCCGACGATGTGCGGCGACGGCATCCTCGAGCCGGGCGAGCAGTGCGACGACGGCAACACGGTCGCGGCGACGGCTGCTCGTCGACGTGCACCGTCGAGCCGGGTACACCTGCCCGACGCCGGGCATGGCGTGCACGAAGATCGAGTTCTGCGGCGACGGCATCGTCGACCTCGACATCGGCGAGCAGTGCGACGACGGCAACACCGTCTCCGGCGACGGCTGCAGCGCGACCTGCACGCATCGAGCCGAACTACGTCTGCCCGACGCCCGGGCAAGCCGTGCGTCTCGACGGTCAAGTGCGGCGACGGCAAGGTGCACGGGCAACGAGCACGTGCGACGACGGCAACACCGTCTCGCGGCGACGGCTGCTCGCTCGACCTGCCAGGTCGAGCCCGGCTGGCAGTGCCCGACGCCCGGACGCGCCGCTGCATCGCCAAGAAGTGCGGCGACGGCATCGTCGCCGGCAACGAGCAGTGCGACGACGGCAACAACGTCTCGCGGCGACGGCTGCAGCGCGACCTGCACGCTCGAGCCGGGCTTCGCCTGCGTGACGCCAGGCGCACGCCGCCCGAGTCGGTCTGCCACAAGACGGTGTGCGGCGACGGCGATCAAGGAGGGCTTCGAGCAGTGCGACGACGGCAACCTCATCCCCTACGACGGCTGCTCGCCGACCTGCACCATCGAGCCGAAGTGCGCGGGCGGCACCTGCACCGCGGTCTGCGGCGACGGGCTCAAGTTCCCGCAGGAGCAGTGCGACGACGGCAACATCATCGACGGCGACGGCTGCAGCTCGACCTGCACCATCGAGCCGGGCTGGACCTGCACCGGCGACGAACCAGCCGCCCGCCGGCGCACGCTCGTCATCCCGATCCTCTACCGCGACATGCTCTACGACCGGCACGACGACGCCCGGCACCGGGCCACCCCGACTTCGAGCACTTCAGCGGCTGCGGCGTGCAGCACCGGGCTCGTGCAGTCGACGCTCGGCGCCGACAGCGAGCCGGTGTGGGCCTCGAACACCGGCAACGGGCACCGAGCCGCGCTGACCAGCGCGGTCGACTTCTGCTGGTGGTACCACGAGACGGGCTGCAGCGGCGCCGGCAGCACCAACCCCTACGACAAGCTCGTCTACCTCGACGCGTCGCGGCAACCCGACGACGCTCACGCTCACCGCAGATCGCCGAGCGAACGTCTACCAGTTCAGCGACGCACGACGTTCTTCCCGATCGACGGCCTCGGCTGGAACGCGCCGGCGTCGGCAACCCGCAGACGGACGACGACTGCGGCGGCACCACGGGCCACAACTTCTCGTTCACGAGCGAGCTGCACTACCCGTTCACCTACTCAGGCGAGCGCGAGCGCCGACGTTCACCTTCACCGGCGACGACGACGTGTGGGTGTTCATCAACGGCCACCTCGCCGTCGACCTCGGCGGCGTGCACGGCGCCGCGAGCGGGCAGCGTCACGCTCGACGCCGCGCAACGCGACGACGCTCGGCCTCACCGACGGGGGCATGTACTCGATCGACCTCTTCCAGGCCGAGCGCCACACCTGCGGCTCGGACTACACGCTCACGCTCAGCGGCTTCACCCACACCGATCAGCCAGTGCACGCCGATCTGCGGCGACGGCATCGTCGAGGGCAACGAGGTCTGCGACGACGGCGACGAACAACGGCGCGTACGGCGGCTGCGACGCCGGGCTGCACGGCGCGCGCGCCCGTACTGCGGCGACGGCATCGTCCAGAACCCGCCGGAGCAGTGCGACGACGGCACCAACCTCGCGACCTACGGCGGCACGCCGAAGGCAGTGCGGCCCGGCTGCATGTGGGCGCCCTACTGCGGCGACGGCGTCGTCTCGAACGGCGAGCAGTGCGACGAGGGCGCGCGCAACGGCACGCGGCTACGGCGACTGCACGACCGGCTGCACGCTGGGCCCGCGCTGCGGCGACGGCATCGTGCAGGCGCCGACGGCGAGCAGTGCGACGACGGCGTCAACAACGGCGCGACCGGCGACCAGTGCACCGCCAACTGCACGCTCAAGTGCGGCGACGGCGTCGTCGAGCCCGGGCGAGCAGTGCGACAACGGCACCGCGAACAACACCGGCGGCTACGGCAAGTGCAACCCGGACTGCACGCTCGGCCCGCGCTGCGGCGACGGCATCAAGAACGGCACCGAGCAGTGCGACGACGGCAAGAACGACGGCAGCTACGGCACCTGCAACCCGAACTGCACGCTCGCCGGCTTACTGCGGCGACGGCATCCTGCAGAACCCGCCCGAGAAGTGCGACAACGGCGCGGCCAACAGCGCCACGGCCTACGGCCCGACCTGTGCACCAACCACTGCACGCCGGCGCCCTACTGCGGCGACAAGGCACGTCGAGGGCCAGTTCGGCGAGACGTGCGACGACGGCATGAACACCGGCAAGCCCGGCTCGTGCACCGCCGACTGCAAGTCGTTCGTGCCCCTGCGCCACGTGCGGCAACGGCGTGATCGACGCCCCCGAGCAGTGCGACGACGGCGCCGAGCAACGGCACGGCGCGGCGACAAGTGCGACGCCCACTGCCGATCTCAAGTGCGGCAACGGCGTCAAGGACCCGGGCGAGCAGTGCGACGACGGCGTCAACAACGGCGCCTACGGCACCTGCAACCCCAACTGCACGCTCCCCGGCTACTGCGGCGACGGCATCAAGAACGGGCCCGAGCAGTGCGACAACGGCGTCGGCCGACGTGTCCCCGGCGACGGCCTACGGCACGGGGATGTGCACTGACGACTGCACGTTCGCGCCGTACTGCGGCGACGGCCATCACCCAGACGCAACTTCGGCGAGCAGTGCGACGGGCAGAGCAACTGCGACGCGACGTGCCACCTGGAGGTCGTGCGCTGAGCGCGCGCGGCCAGCGGTAGCCGGGCTCGAGGGACCCCGGCGTCGCCGCCCGAAGGAGGCCTTGCGGCTCGAAGCATCTTGAATTTCTCGCGCAGACAGGCAACGGCCCCGCGGGGACAATCACGTTGGACCCTGACGCCGCAGATGTGACCTCTCGCGGCGCGGTTCGAGGCCGAATCGCTTGGCATCCCTTCGTGGAGCTGCTTGCATTAGCGCGTTACCGAAGGGAGGTCGTCATGGCGTCTTCAATTCCCCGGACGTTCACGCCGCTGTTTTCGCCGTCGCATGTCGGTAGCGGTACGAAGATCAGGGGTACCCTCGCCTCGCTCAGCGCAGCCCTCGTGCTCCTGTGCGCGTCGTCATCGAACGCGGGCGACACCTGCACGGCGTCGGTGGAGAAGTCCCCGTGCACGGCGGCGTCGGGCGGAGGAGACGACTACTGCTGCGCCCCCGGGTGGGTCTTCGACAACAACTGGGCGTCATCCGCCGGCAGCCCCGGCGGCATCTCGGTGACGTGGAGCTCGAGCTCCATGCAGTTCACCCAGAAGTACAACCTGAACGACAGCTGCTGCGAGGCCCTCTACGCCGGCATCGGCAACATCGGTTCGACGGTGGTCACCGACACCTACAATCAACCGGGCTCTCACCTGCCGCTTCAGCTGAAGGACATCGCACTCTTGAAGGGCGCGTGGACGATCCAGGTGCCCCCGGTGAAGTCGTCGGACATTTACCGCGTCTACTACGAGATGTTCCTGAGCTCGACCACGGCCGGGCTCCGCGACAAGGGCAACATCACCATCGATTTCTACCACCCGCTCTACGACTACGGGGGCAAGATCTCGCACACGAGCCTCCTCGGGTACTCCGACATGGAGGTCGTGGACTACGGCGCGCAGACGAACGCGAACCAGGGCCCCTTCATTGCCTTCGCGCTTCCGTCCGACGCTTACACTCCGGACAAGAACGGCGTCATCACGATCTCGTCGGTTGACGTCGCGGCCGTCCTCGACTGGGCGCTGACGAACTATCCGAAGTACTACTCGAATACGATCTACCTCACCGAGCTGAACCTCGCCGAAGAGGCGATGACCGTCAGCGGGACGTTCACGACGACGTTCGCGTCGTTCGAGATACAGAAGACCGGCTCTCCGGTGGTCTACGACCCGACGTTCACGGACTCCTTCTGGACGAACGGGACCATGAGCAGCGGGGCTCCTCTTATCGACCGGCGACGGCGGCGCGTCCTCCGGGTCGGCCAGCGGATCGTCGGGCGGGGCGGCGAGCGGGTCGGGAGGCGGCGCGGCCAGCAGCGGATCGTCCGGAGCCGCGAGCGGATCGTCCGGCGGGGTGGCTGCCGCGTCTTCCGGGGCGGCCAGCAGCTCGGGAGGCGTGAGCATCGGAACCTTCGGCGCGAGCAGCGGGTCCTCTGGATCCGGTGCACCGGCAGCGAGCCCGGGCGCCCAGGGCAACGGGAGCAGTCAGGGCGGATGCAGCGCGGGCGCGAAGGGCAACGGCCGGAGCTCGGCTGCGATGCTCGTCGTGGCGCTCGGGCTCGCGCTGCGCCGAGGGCGCAAGCGCTCCGCGGCGGAATCGACGAAACTGAGCTCCACCGCGCCCCCGGCGTGACGCGCCTCAGGCCGACGATCTGCGTCGCGTCGCCCCGATCAGCAGGGCGGCGCCGAAAAGAAGGGGGAGCCACGAGGTCTTCGTCCGGATCGCGGGTGCAGGCGAAACGCCGGCCGTCGCCGTCTGGAGCAAGAGCACCCAGTCCTGCGCGCCGACCGCGTTGTTCCCGGGCGTCGCGAAGGCGTGGAGACCGCGGCCGGGGAACGTCCCAATCGACGTCGTGGTGCCCAGGGAGGGAATCGACCACGACGCCGTCGTCGGCCCCGCCATGCGCGAGAGGTCGATCGTCGCCGTCGCGGCGTCCGTGAAGTATCCGACGGCGAGCGTGCGGTCGGCCGTCGACGCGAGGAGGCCCGAGCCGGCGGTGACGAGCGACGTCATGACCCGCTTCGAATCGGTCGGGTGCCAGGCCCCACCAGGCGATCGACCGAAAGAACTGCCCGGCGCGCTGGGCGTCCTGCGAATCCCGCGCTCTCGAGCGCCGACTGCCACGTGGGGTAGGCCGTCGTCGACGTCGCGACCCTCCATCCGGGGTTGCCATCGCCCGTCTTGCCGAAGAGCCAGAGCGGGTTGTTCCCGAGCACGAACCCCGTCTCACCCGACAAGAATCGGCTCGTACATCTCCGCGCGCAGCACCGTCGTCGACGTCGAGTGCTCGTTCTCGTAGAGCGACTCGATGAGAAACGCGGGGCGCACGCCGAAGTCGCGCTCCGTGTCGGACTCGGTCTTCGTCAAGAGAATCCTTGCCGAGATACGAGTACGTCGTGTCGATGCTCAGCGGGAACGTGACGCCGGCGACGTCCGCCGCCGACACGTCCCTCCCCAGGTGCGCGGTCTGCAGGTGCGTCCCCGTCCCGCCCCCCTCGCCGGCGACGATGCCGTTCGCGAGCGCGTTGACCAGGTCGAGGTCCGACGGGTTGCCGGCGGTCGAGGGCTTGTCGTCGCCGCCCTCGACCCAGACGATGTTCGTGTAGGACCTGTATCGCGCGCCCAGAAAGCGCCCCAGCGCGGCGACCTTCGCGAGCCCGTTCGCGCGCATCTCGACGCACCAGCCCTCTTCCTGGCAGAGGTAGCCGAGGTAGAGCGGGAAGAGCAGGACCACCATCCCGCCGCTCTCGGCCTGCTTGAGGGACCTGGTCGACGTGAGCGAAGTACGCGCTGTTCGGCGTCGAGGAATCGCAGAGGTCACCCTTCGGGTTCGCGCACGAATCCGCCGCCCAGCGTGAAGTTGAACGGAGCTTCGCCCGCGGCGTCGACCCAGTGCGGCGCGTGCGTCGTGGCCACGTGACCCGCGAGCTGCATGATGATCGTGTTGAAGCCGCGGCTCTTTCGGTCCGCCAGGTACGTCGTCAGCTCGGACGGCCTCAGCGCCGGGATGGCCTCCCACGCCGAGTCGCCTTGCAGGAAGAACGGCGCCCCCGTCGCATCGACGAGGTGGGTCCGATCCGGCGAGATCGCGATGGGCAGCGTGGTCGCCGAGGCAGGCGCGGCCGCAAAGGCGAGCACGCCGCCCAGAGTCCAGGGGAGGAAGCGGAGGGAGTGATGGCGAGGAGGGCAGGGCATGGATCGTCGGGTATCGATGGGTTCACCTGGACCATGCGAGAGCCGTGCCCCGACGTCGAGCCCGGAGGTTCGAGCACGGTGACGCGGCGCCGGCGCCTTGTCCAGGAGCGCCCGGCCGCTCGTTGGCCTGGGGCTGTCAGCGCTTTCGCCCCGATCGGCGCCGTACGATGCGATCGTACGCACGCTTGATCGCGATGAACGCCGCCGCGTCGCCCCCCAGATCCGGATGGTGCTGCAGCGCCTTCCGGCGGAACGCGGCCTTCACTTCATCGAGCGGGGCGCCCGGCGCTATGCCGAGGAGCGCGTGGGGATCGACGGGCCGCGGCGAGGCGGCGGACGCGGCGCCTCCGATGCGATCGACGAACGGGGGCAGGCCCGCGCGGACGCGGACCCAGGCGCCCGCCCAGCGGCCTTCGATGGGCGAGAGAGGCAGGCCTGCCGCGCGTTCGGCGAGCGTCCTCGCCTCGTCCTCCGTTCGTGCCCCGCCGCTCCACGCGTCGGGCGGCCGGAACGGCGCCTCGCACGGCTCTCCGCTCCACCAGGCGCACCACAAGAAGCGACGACGCTTGGTCCGCGTGACGCTGTAGACGGCGCGGAAGAGACCTTTCTCCTCGTCGGTCCGGGACCTTGCGTGCGCGGACGTCACGGCGCAAGGAAGATAGCCGGCCCGCCGTCGCGCGCGATGAACCGTGCCCGGCCGCCTGTCGTATCCGGCGTGCCCGACGGGACCGCGGGGCACCGGCAATCCGTTCTCGGACGCCCTGAACGTCGCCTCGGAACGAGTAACGGCTGCCGGTCTGCCTGGTCGCACCGGGCAGCCGGTACAGTTGTGTTGCCGCAGAGGAGGCCCGGGATGGATCCTGTCAATCGCCGAGCCCTGTTCGTCGCGAACCAGGCGACGATTCGTCGAGCGGCGCGCCGGTTCTCGTCGACGACCGACGACGCAAACGACATCGTGCAGGACACCGCCGTCATCGTCTTTGCGCACGATCACGGCCCGCCCGACGCCGAGCGCTTCGTGGGCTGGTGCTGCATGGTCGCCCGGCACCTGGCCCTTCATCGACGACGGAGCGAGGCGCGGGGAGCGGCCCTCAAGGAGTACCTTCAGCACGACTCTCTTCCGTTCGTCGACGACGGTCCAGAGCGCGTGCTGGCCGCGCAACGGCGGCTCGGGATCGGGCTGGATCGGCTCGACGAAGAGTCGCTGTCTCTGCTCTGGAGTCGATTTGTCCTCGAGGAGACCTCGGTCGAGGCCGCCTTGCGTCTCCACCGATCGCCCGTGTCGATACGCATGCGGTTGAGCCGGCTCGTCGCGGAAGTGCGCGAATCGGAGAAATCGACCGATGACAAATCGATCGATCGTTACGATTTCATCGACTCCGGGAACGCCGAATCGCCGACGGTCGGTCGCAAGTCGCCGCGCCGCAAGCCGTCGTGATCACGGCGACAAATCGGGCCGCCCATTTTCGCCCGTTACGTTTGACCGCGTCGCGGGACTTTCATCGGGTGCGGGTTCGATCCGTCCGGGCAATCGTCGCTCGGACCAGGGGTTGCCCCGGCTCAACCAATTCGAAGGAGGGGCACGATGAAAATACCGCGTAGCGCATACGCCGCCGTACCGCTGGGGCTCGTGGGGATCATGCTGGCCTGCAGCTCGCAGTTCGGGAACGATCCGCAGTCCGGGGGCGAACAGAACGGCAACCAGGCGCAGGCGGTGGGCTCGCCTTCGCCCAGCGAGGTACCGCTGGACCCGACGACGGTGCCGAAATTCGCCCAGCAGCTCAACATCCCCGAGGTATGGACGCCGACGCCCGTCACGAAGAACGGCAAGGTCGTCCAGAACAATTACACGCTGTCGGTGGCGCAATCGCAGGAGCAGGTGCTGCCGCCCGGATTCCCGCAGACCGTGGTGCTCGGCTACAGCGGCCAGGCGCACCCCAAGGGCTCGACGACGAGCTCCACGATCACGGTGACGCCGGGGGCCGTCTTCGAGAACACGGTGGGCATCCCCACCCAGATGCACCTGGGTGGACAACATCCAGCAACCCGCGTTCCTGGAGGTCGACCCCACCTTGCACTGGGCGAATCCCCCAGTCCATCGAGGTGCCGACTCCGCCGTTCAACCTGTTCCCGCCGGGCTATGCGAAGTCGCTGTTTCCGGTGGCCCACGTCACGCACACGCACGGGCTCGTCGTGGCCCCCGACCAAGACGGAACCGCCGAGGAGTGGTTCACGCCCAACCTCAATACGTGGGTCCGAGCTACGTCACTTCCACGTATTTGATGCCCAACCAGCAGTCGCCGACGGCAGCTCTTCTATCACGACCACGTCATGGGCGTGACGCGCATCGGGCTCTACTCGGGCGTCGTGGGGACGGCGTACTTCATCCGCGATCCGGCGAACACCCCGCTCGACGGGCCGAAGCTCGCCGCTGCCGACGGGGCAGTTCGAGATCCCGCTCGCGCTCTCGGCGAGGCAGTTCTACACCGACGGCAACTTCGACTTCCCGCCGGACCGGGGCACCCTGAACTCGGCCAACGCCGAACGATCAGAACGGCGGCGACTCGCCGCCGAACAGCCCTTACTGGTCGTACAACGAGGGCGCCGACGAGATCCTCGTCAACGGCCAGGTGTGGCCCAACCTGAACGTCCAGCCGCAGCAATACCGCTTCCGGGTCCTCGCGGCGGCGAACGCGCAGCTCTACGACCTGCAGCTCTGCGTCGGTGACTGGAACGTCGCCAGAACTCCGCCAACAACAACCTCGTCCAGATCTCGGCCGACGGAAACAGCGCGTCCTGCACCGAGCAAGATCTTCCTTTCACCATCATCGGCTCGGACGGGGGTACCTACCCGGCGCCGCAGACGGTCAACGACGTCCAGGTCGGCATCACGGAGCGCGCCGACATCTTGGTCGACTTCTCGAAGTTCGCGGCCGACACGAAGATCGCGCTGATCAACACCGTCGGCCACGCGGGGAACCCGGCGGGCAGCACCGAGCTCGTGATGCAGTTCACGGTTCAAAGCGGGAAGCCCGTGACTCCGCCGGCACTGTCGGCGTCTCTCTTCCCCGCCAGGCCGGCGTTGACGGCCAACGCCCCGACGCGAGTCAAGGTGCTCCGGGCCTTCGAGGACGACGACGCTCTTTCGCCGACCTTCAACAAGCGCGCGATCGACGGCCTCGACTTCGACACGCCGCCGACCGAGATCGCGCTCGTGGGCTCGACCGAAGAGTGGGACCTCGTCAACGTGTTCCCGGGCGGTCCGAACGGTCCGTTCGCGGGCGACAGCGACCTCAACACCCACCAGATTCACATCCATCTGCTCGAGTTCCAGCTCATCAACCGCCAGCAGATCGACGCCGCGGACTACGGGGAGCAGTGGGCTCTCATGAACGGGCACAACCCGGTCACCAGTCAGATCGTCGTTCCCTATGAATCGTACCTCCAGGGACCGGTGATTCCCCCCGAGCCGTACGAGACGGGCTGGAAAGACACCATTCAAGCGCCCTCGGGGATGGTGACGCGCATCATGGTGCGGTGGGCGCCGCAGAACGTCGCGGCCGGTGGGGTGAGCCCGGGCCAGAACCTGTTCCCCATCGACCCGACCTCGTTCCCCGATCCGATCGCCGGTCCGGGTTACGTGTGGCACTGCCACCTCGTCGGCCACGAAGACCACGACATGATGCGGGAGCTCGTCGTCGTCAACAGCTGGGCGGCCGGGGTCAGCTACAAGGTCGGCACCATCGTCGCGTTCAACAACGTCGACTACCGCGTCACGACGGCGCACACGTCGAAGTCGGGGCAGACGCCGGACACCGAGTTCGGACTCTGGGACCGAGTCAACACCGACACCAGCAGCGGCGGGCAGTGGGAGCCGCAGGTGCGGTATGCGGTCAACGACCGGGTGCTCTTCAACGGGCAACTCTACTCGGCGCTCTCGGTGTTCCAGGCGCAGACCGGTCAGACGCCCGACGAGAACCCTTCGCTCTGGAAGGCGCTCCCGATGACGGCCTGCAAGCAACTCGCCCAGTTCTGTCAGGGGAACTCGCTTCCCGAGGCCCAGCAATGCCTGGCGCTCGGGCAGGCGGGGAACGAGCAGAACTGCCTCGGACAAATCGGCAACGGCTTTCAGGGCGTGTTCACGTCACCGGCGATTGGCCTGTCGCAATGCCTGTCGGATTGCCTGGCGACGACCCTCGCGACGCCTTGCTCGGGACTCTGCAACAATCCGGTCCAGTTCACCGTGGCCGACGGGAGCAACTTCCAGTCGGGCAACCTGGGCACCGGGCCCGCGTGCTTCGAGACCCAGTCGAGGCTCGCCGGCGGCGAGAGCAGCAGCTTCACCAGCACGGCGCAGCTGACGGTCAACGGGAGGGTGGAGCCGCAGAACGGCAACTGGAACAGCCCACTTCCGCCGATGCGTCACAATGGGTACTGCATCCAGACGAGTGGCAAGAACAACTCGTTCGCCGCGTTCTCGGCCTTCTGACCGACGCGAAGAACGAGCGGAATCGGCGTTCGATCGGTCAACCCATGAAGTTCGAGCGGTGAGCCCATGAGCATCGGTTTCCACGCCCCCGAGGACTCGACGTCCTCGGGGGCGGACCCGTCTGTGTCGACGGGACCAGACCCCGCCGGCGGCGAGGACGCGCGCGCCGGCGCGCCGCCGTCGTTCGTCGTCCTCGGGCGCGTTCTCTTGCTGCTCGTCGCCGCCGGCGCGCTGGTCTCGGGCGTCGTGCTCGCGCGCGCACACGATCGCGCCATCACCGGCTCGGTCGATCGTTACGTCTGCCCGATGCATCCGCAGGTCGTCAGCGGAGCGCCCGGCGACTGCCCGATCTGCGGGATGGCCCTCGTTCGCGTCACCGAGTTTGCGCGCGGACCGGTCTCCATGGCCGAGAGGAGCGGCGGCGTCGTCCGCGCCGAGCGGCGGATCTTCGCCGAACAGGTGCGAGCGGCCGCGTGGCTGGGAGCCGATGGCGTCGGGACGGCGGTCCTCTACGACGACGACCTCGTCGGGCTGGAGCCCGACGAGCACGCGCTCTTCTTCGGAGGAGGCGCGCCGAACATGGGCGTCGACGCGCACCTCTTGTCGGAGCCTCCGTCGGCCGTGGATTCGTCGACGGTGAAGGTCCGGTTCCGCCTCGACGCGGACGCGGGTGAGGTCGCGCCTCCACGCGGTCCGAGAGACGTCGGCTCGCTGCAGATCGCCCTCCGACCTCGCGAGCTCCTGGTCGTCCCCTCGAGCGCCGTGCTGTATTCGGCCGAGGGCCCTTACGTGCTCGCCGCCCCGCGCGGGGACGACACGTTCACGAAGCGGCGTGTCGAGATAGGCCGAATCCTCGACTCGGGATACGTCGGCGGACGCGCCGGGGAGGTGGGCGCGATCGTCATCTTGTCGGGTCTCGACGAGGGTGAGGCGGTGATCGCCGCGAACACGTTCTTCCTCGACGCCGAGAGGCGCCTTCGTGCGGCCCGGGGTGCCGGGGAGGCTGTGACGCCATGATCGCGCGGTCGTCGCATGGTGCACGCGCCATGCTCGGATCGTCATCGCCGTGCGCGCATCGCCTCGGCGCTCGCCGGCGAGCTCGTCGCGCCGGCGGCTCTCGCGCGATGCCGTGCCCGACCTTTCCGACCCCCAGATCGGGCTCGTGGCCGATTGGATGGGGCACCCCGCCACCGAGGTCGCCACGCGGGTGAGTCAGGTGCTGACCGACGCGCTCGGCTCCGTCCCTGGTTCGACGGCGATCCGCGGCTCTTCGATGTCCGGCATGGCGTATGTGGACGTCCTCTTCGGCTCGTCGGCGGACCTCGAGCGGCCGCGGCAGGAGATCGTGCAACGCGTCGCGCGAATGCCGCGACAAGCTGCCGGCGAACGTTCGAGTTCAGGTCGGGCCGGCCGCCTCGAGCACCGGCTGGATCTTCAGTATGCGCTCGTGAACCCGCACATCAGCGGAGCCTCGGTCGCCCTGCGGCAGCTTCAGGACAACCTCTTTCGTCCGGCGCTCGAGGCGATCCCGGGGGTCGCCGAGGTGGCGGCGGTCGGCGAGCCCGTTCAGGAGCTCCTCGTCGTCGCGGAGCCCGAGCAGCTCCGCGCGCGAGAGGCGTCGCCTTCAGCGACGTCGTGTCCGCGCTGGTTCCGCGTGGCGCACGGCGAGGCGAGGGGGTTCACCTCGAGCAGGCTCGCCCTGCGCGACGACGCCCGAGGCGGCAGTCGCCGGCGCGGGTCGGCGACGTCGCCCGTGTCTCGATCGACCCGGACATGCCGCTCGGCATCGCCGACCTCGGCGGTGCCGCGGCGACCATCGGCGGCGATCGTCGTCGCGCGGCGCGGCGCCGATCCGAGGGCGGTCATCGAGAGCGTCGAGCGGACGCTCGATCGCGCGGCCACGACTGCCGCGCAACGTCGAGCTCGTGACGGTCTACGACCGGCTCGACCTCGCGAACCGCGTCGAGCACACGCTGCTCCGCGCGCTCGGCGAGGAGGTCGGCCGTGGTCGCGCTGGTCATCCTGGCCTTCCTGCTTCACGGCCGGAGCGCGCTGGTGCCGCTGATGACGCTGCCGCTGGTGCTCCTCCTGACCTTCGGCGGAATGCGGATCCTGGGAGTCCCCGCGACGATCATGAGCCTGGGAGGGATCGGGATCGCGCTCGGCATGGCGGTCGACGCCGACGTCGTGGCGCTCGAAGCGTGTCACCGCCGGCTGGAGAGGTGCCGGCGCGGGCGCGTCCGCGGCGCGGCGCCGGAGCGCGATCGTCGCCGCAGCCGGCGCGCTCGCGCCGGCCATCCTGACCTCGCTGCTCATCACGGCGCTCAGCTTCCTTCCGGTGTTCGCGTTCGCGGGCGAGACGGGCCGGCTGCTCGCGCCCGTTGGCGCTCACGAAGACGCTGGTCATCGCCGTCGGCGGCGCTGGTGACGCTCACGGCCGCGCCCGCGCTGCGCGATCGGCTGCTCGTGGGACGCGTGCTTCCCGAGTTCGACAACCCGATCACGAGGCGCTCGTCCGGATCTACCGGCCCTTCGTGCATTTCGCCCTGGCTCGGCCGGCCTTCACGCTGGTGACCGCGGCGCTGGCGGTCGCCTCTTGCCTCCCGATCGTGACGCGGCTCGGCGGCGAGTTCCTGCCCGCGCGTAGACGAGGGCGACCTGCTCTTCATGCCGACCACGTTGCCGGGCGTGCCCGCAGGGGAGGCGGCCGTGCAGCTTCGCGAGGCAGGACCATGCGATGAGGCCAGTTCCCGGAGGTCGCCACCGTGTTCGGCAAGGTGGGCCGGGCGGACACGGCGACCGATCCCGCGCCGTACTCGATGGTCGAGACGACCATCCGCCTCAGGCCCCGCTTCGGAATGGCCGCTCCGATCGCGATCGCGCTGGTACTCGAGCTGGGCGCCGTCTTGGCTCAAGCGCGTGCTCGGTCTCGCCTGGCCCGGGCAGACGCCGCGAGACGACTGTCCGAGCTGGTCGCGAAGCTCGATGAAGCGAGCCGCTCGCCGGGCTGGACGAGCGCGTGGACCGCGCCCGCGCGGGCGCGCATGGACATGATGTCGACCAACGGGGTCCGCACGCCGGTGGGGATTCGCATCGTCGCCGGCACGCCCGGAGCGCCTCGACGCCCTCGGCACTGCGCTGCAAGCGTGGGCGACGCGACTGCCGGGCACGCGGAGCGCGGCGTTCGAGTCGCTCGGCGGCGAGCCCTGGCTGACCTTCGAGCCGGACCCGAGCGCCCTGGCGCTCCACGACGTGGACCCGGCGCTCGTCCGCGCCACGACCGACTTGATGACGACAGGCGGTCAGGTCGGCGAGGTGCAGCTTTCGTTCAAGGGCTTCGCGAGCCGTCGCTCGTCGGGCCACGAGCACGGCACCGGGGGCGTGTACGAACACGAGCACGAGCGCATGGACCCCGAGGCTCGCGCCGAGATGGAGCCGCAGAGCAAGCCCTACCGCGTCCGGGTCTCGACCGACATGAGCATGAAGCGCGAGGACGCGGACGACCTTCGGGAGGTCACGGTGCGCTCGTCCACGGAGCCGCCGGTGCCGCTGGCGCTCCTTGGACATCCCTCGCACGTGACCCATCCCGGAACGATCCGCACGGAGGGGAGCGACCTCGTCGCCTACGTCTACGTCGATCTGGACGAGGGAATGGACGTCGCAAGCTACGTGCGGGACGCGGAGGGCGCGCTCGCAAAGGCGCAGGCCGGGGGACAGCTGCGCCTCGAGCCCGGCGAGCGGATCGAATGGACCGGCCAGTCGCAGCTGCTCGCAGCGGGCGAGCGGCGCCTCAAGTGGATCGCCCCGCTCATGGGCGTCGCCATGCTGACGCTCTTGTTCCTTCAGTTTCGGAGTTTCACCGAAGCGCTGATCGTCCTCGCCGCGGTCCCGTTCGCCCTGGTGGGGAGCTTCTGGACGCTGTTCTTGCTCCACTACCCGCTGTCGGCGCCGGTATGGGTCGGCCTCCTCTCGACCATCGGCCTGGCGATGCAGACGGGGGTGGTCATGGTGGTCTACATCGACGAAGCGTTCCATCGCCGCGTGCGCGAAGGAAGGTTGCACGATCGGAGCGACATCATCGCCGCGCACGCCGAAGGGACCGTGCAGCGCCTGCGCCCCAAGCTCATGACCATCACGACCATGGCGGCAGGCCTTTTGCCGCTCCTCTGGGCGGAGGGGGCGGGCGCGGAGATCATGCGTCGGGTCGCCGCGCCGATGATCGGCGGACTGGCCACGAGCGCGTTTCTCACCCTGGAGGTCCTGCCCGTCCTCTACACGCTATGGCGACAGCACCAGCTGCGGCGCGCCCACCGCCTGGCCGTTCCGATCGAAACCGTCGTCGGCGCGGTCCCCGCGTGGGCGCGCGAGTGAAGCACGAACCGTGGGCGCTCGCGTTGCTGGTCTTCCTCTGGGCCTTCGGCGGCTCGAGAGAGGCGCTCGCCCAGACGGCCACGATGGCCCTCTATGTCGAAGGGCCGGACGCGGAGCGGGTGCGAGACGCCGCGATCCAGGCCCTGCCTGACGGATTCAAGCTGGCCGACGACAAGGCCTTCCACGCGGAGCTCGTGCGCGAAGGACAGAATCGACCCCTCGGAAGGAGCCTCGATCCGGCCGTCGTCGACCGGGTGCGCAGGGCCGCACGGATCATGGGCGTCGCCGCCGCGGTCGTGGTTCGCGTCCGTCGAGACCCGCGCGCGCGCCTGGCCCTGGTGGTGGTCGTCCCCGCATGGAAGATGCCCGCGTCGGCCGAAGAGGTGACCCTGACCTTCGCGTCGCACGAGGACGACGTCGCCGCGCTCGCCGCCGTGCTCGGGCCGAGCCTCGAGCCCTACGCGCAGCAGGCGCCGAGGACCGAAGACGTGCCCCCGCCGCCGCCCGTGGCCTCGGGCGGCGATCTCGGCCAGGGGCGGCAGTGCTCCGCGCCCTCGTCGCCGGCGGCCCCCGCGACGGCGGTCCCCGTTCCTTCGCTTGCCTCGGTCCCGCGGAGCCCCGTGGGGGACGTCGCCCGGGGGCCGGTTCGACCGCAGCAGACCCCCGCGCAGATCGCCGCGGCATCCGTCCTCGACGTCGCGCTGGCCGGCGAGGTCGTGGGCCGACACTTCGAGTACAGGAATGGAATCCAGCCTGACGGCAGTCGATACACGCTGTTCCCGGCTCCCGGCGCCCGCGTGCGCGCTCAGCTCTTTCCCCTGACGCGCGCCGGTGCGCCGTGGGGCGACGTGGGGATCCTCGCCGAGTACGTTCGCATCTATTCGGAGATGAATAACTCGAGCGATGCTGCGGCAGACGTCTTTCCGTCGTCGGCCTCCGCGGGGTTTCGCGCTCGAATCCATCCGGGGTCGCGTCTCGTCGTGGGCCTGTCCGTCGAGTACAGTTTCACTTCCCGTCGCGCCGTGGGGCCGCCGGGGCTCGAGTTGCCGGACGTGACCTACAGGGCCGTACGCCCAGCGGTCGACACGCGCGTGTCCTTCGGGCGCTACTCGCTCCTGGGCGAGGTCGGGTACCGCGCGATCGTCGACAACGACGCGATTTCGACGCGCTTTTACTCACCCGAGGGGCGCGGCTTCGACGCCGAGTTCGGCGCGGCCCTCCTGCTCGCCCGGGCGATTGAGCCGCGCTTCGCCGTCGACTACGAGCTCTATTCCTTTGCGTTCACCCCTCCGAGCGGTACGACGTTCGGGCCAGGCAGCGCGCGCGATGAGCTCTATGGCGCGCAGCTGGCCGTCGCCTTCATGCTATGAACCGGCGCAAGACGCCCACTTCATGCCCGCGCCGCGACGACCGGCAGAAAGATGGAGAAGCGCACATGACTCGTTCGAACCGGCCCGCGTCGCGCTTTCCGGGATGGCGTCGGCCTGCGAGCGGCCAGAGCACGAAGCGGGCGATGGCCGCCCGCGCCGCCGTCGCCGCCACCTGCCTCGCGGCCGCGCTCGGATGCTCCAGCGGGACGGGCCCGAGCGCGGAGTTCCCGTCGGCCCCCCTGAGCACGCTCATGACCGACTCGGGAACGCTGCGCGTCGAGGTGCGGACTTCACCGCAGCCGCCCGCCCGCGGCGGAATCGACGCCGAGCTGACCGTCACCGACGCGGCGAGCGGAGCGCCGCGCGACGGACTGACCCTCCAGATCCGCCCGTGGATGCCCGCGATGAACCATGGCGCCATCATGGCGACCGCCGCCCCGCGAAGGCAGCGGCAAGTACCTCGTCACCGACCTCGATCTCTTCATGGCGGGGCTCTGGGAGCTAAAAACCACCATCTCCGGTCCCGTCGAGCGACCATGTGGCGCCCGCAGTTTCGAAATTCCGTAGCGTCGCCGTCTCGCTCTCGCGGCACTTGCCGCCGCGGGCACCTCGTCGTCGCGCGCGCAGGCTCAGGCGTGCTGCGCGGGCGGGAGCGCCGTCACGCCCGCGCGCCTGGAGATGCACGAGGATGCGCTCGCCGGCGTGGACTCCGAGCTGCAGCGCGCCGATGCCTTCGACCCCGGCGGGCGGCACCTGCGCGTCGCCTCGCGGGGACCACGGAGTTCGATTTCGAGGAAGATCTCTTCGCCGCGGTCGCGCTTCCTCACGCGCGGCCAGGTCGCGCTGCTCGTGCCGTTCGACGAGACGCGCCGCGCAGTACGCCCGCAGTCGGTGGACACACTTCGGCGGGGGCATCGGAGACATCAACGCGAGCGGGCGCTACGACTTCATCGGGCGGGCGAGTCGCTTTACGTGCCCGGGCATCGCGCTCCTCGCCGGGGTGACGGCGCCCACGGGGACCGCCCCGGAGTCAGTCCACCCAGCCCCTCGAGGTCGACGCGACGGGCCTCGGCGCTTGGCAAATCAACGGCGCGCTCGCGCTGGAGCAAGTCTACGGGCCTTGGCTCGTCAATGCGACCGCGCATCGCTCGCCGTGCGCACGCCGCGCTACGGAGAGACGCTGGCGCCGCAGCTGACGCTGCTCGCGGCGGCGGCGTACACGCTGCCGACGACGCCGCGCTCGCGCTGTCCGCCTCGTACGCATTCGAGGGCGACGCGACGGCCTGGGGGGCACCAGCGTCCCCGAAAGTGCCAAGCGGCTCACGACGTTCACGCTCTCCGGGCTCTACCCCGTGACGGACGCTTGGCGCGCTGCTCGGCGGGCTGTTCCTGGAGCCACCCGTCGCGCGAACTCGGGAGCAATCAGCCCGCATCGGGGTGGGCTCACGCTCACGGTCATCCGCTCATGGTCCTGACCGCGCGGCCGCGGCCCGCCTCTCGCTGGTCGTCGTCGCGACGACCGCGTCGTGCGCGACCGCACGCAGGCGCCGTTTCGTTCGTGCCCGCGTCGGCCCTGTCGCGAGGGCGGCACGCTCGATGCCAGGGCGCTCGCCAGTGACGCGACGCTCACGGTGCTCGTGTTCTTCTCACCGGACTGCCATTGCCTCAGGCAGCACGAGGCTCGCCTGCGCGCCCTCGACGCGACGTTCCGAGTCGCGCGGCGTCCAGTTCTTCATGGTCGACTCCGAGGTTCGCAGCTTCGCTCGAGCGCGACGCCGAGGAAGCTAGCCGTCGCGGCTACACCTTCCCCATCCTCGTCGATCGCGGCGCCAAGTTGGCCGACGCCCTGGGCGCCGAGTACGCGGCGTACGCCGTCGTCGTGGACGCCGCGGCGCGCCTTCACTACCGCGGCGGCATCGACAGCGACAAGGACCATCTTCACGACGACGCGACGCCCTATTTGAGAGACGCGCTCGACGATCTCCTCGCCGGGCGCGACCCGCGCGTCGCCAAGCCAAGACGCTCGGCTGCGCGCTGCAGAAGTGGTGACGTCAGGGCGAGCCCCACGACAGCGTCGTGAACGAGAGCGACCCGGGCGTCTGCGCGTCGAGGAACTCCGGAACGCCCGGGCCGACCCGGGCGTACCAGAGCAGGCCGAACGTCGACGCGGCCCCCGCGATGGCGCTCCCGGTGACGCCACCGAACGGCACCGACGGACTCGCCCAGCCGATGGGCCGGGCGAAGAACCCGAGTGCGACGCCGGCCGCCGTGTCGCCCATCGTCCCCAGCTGCACGAGCCGGCCGCACGAATCGGTCGCGATCGACGCGAAGTTGCACAGCGTCCCCACGGCGCGAAAGGAAGCGCCCGGAGTCCCCGCATACAGCGTCGCCGCGGCGTAACCAGCGGTGAGCCAGAGCTGGTCGCCGACGAGCGCCCCGTCGTGTCGATCTCCTGCGAGCGGAGGCCCGGCGTCGCTGCATCCCGCCGGCACCGAAAGGAAGACGAGGAGTTCCTGCCCGAGGGCAGACGACCATCGGTCGCGCATTGACCCCACCCGAGCACCTCGTGTGCCAGGCCGCTGCGCGAGAGACGACGCGGAAATCGCAGGCATTTGCCGACGCTAACGTGCCGATGTGTGCCGAGGTCCGATCGTCCCGTCGCGGTCGGAGCTCTCGGCACCGACCGATGGGATGAGCTGGGCTCCGGGCATCCGTGTGCGTTTCTCGAAAGCGCGCGGGGTAGCCGCTCGTCGGCGTCCTGCTCGACCTGACGATGCCGAACATGGATGGCGAGACGGCGTTCCACGAGATCGGCTCGCTCCGTCCGGGCCTCCCGATCGTCCTGATGAGCGGATTCGACCAGGGCGACGCGGTCGCGCGCTTTGCCGGGAAGGGCCTCGCGGGGTTCCTGCAGAACCCCTTCACCGCCGACGACCTGCGCAAGCAGCTCCGCGCCGCGACCTCGCGGGGCTAGTCGTCGGCGCCGCTGCAGGCGCAGCCTGCGGCGCTCAGCTGAGCGCGTACCGTGGCAGCTTCATGACGAGCGTCTGCAGCCCCTCGCTGAAGGTCGGGTGAACGAACTCGGCGTCGACGATCGCGCGCGGGCTGGCGCCGGCCTGCATCAGCGAGATGAAGACGTGAATCAGCTCGCCGGCCTCGGCGCCGACGATCGACGCGCCGAGGATGCGGTCGGCGCTCGGATCGACCAGGACCTTCATCAGACCGGCCTTCTCGTCGACCTCGAAGGCCCGCGCCACGTCGGCCGATCGGCATGGTCGGCCACCTGGTAGGGGATGCCCCGGCCCTTGGCCGACCTTTCGTTGAGACCCACCGCGGCCACCTGCGGGTCGGTGAAGACGGAGTACGGGACGAGCCGCGCGCTCCGGGCGCTGGCGGGGGGCTCGGGCTTCATGAGGATGTCGAAGAGGCGACGGTGGTCGTCCCACGACGTGTGGGTGAACTGCGGGCCGCCGAGCACGTCGCCCACCGCGTACACGCCGGGCGCGCTCGTCGCGTAGAACTCGTCGGCCACGATGTTGCCGCGCGGGTCGAGCCGCACGCCGCCCGCCTCGCAGCCAAGCGCGTCGGTGTTGGCGCGACGACCGAGCGCGACGAGCAAGTGCGACCCCGTGATCGTGCGGCCGTCGGAGTGCCGGAGAGCCGACGCCGGCGCCGTCGGGCGCCGCCTCCGTGCCCGAGCACCGCAGCGCGCAGCTCGATCCCCTCGGCGGCGAAGCACGCCCTCGAGCGGCGCCGCGACGTCCGCGTCCTCTCGGCTCAAGAGGTGCTCGCCCGAGTGGCACCACGGTCACGCGCGGCGCCGAAGCGCCGGAACATCTGCCCCATCTCGCAGCCGATGTATCCGCCGCCGACGATGACCAGATGCTCGGGCACCCGGCGCAGGGCCATGAGGCCCCCGTTGTCGAGCCACGGCACCTTGTCCAGGCCCCGCAGCGGAGGGGCGGCGGCGCGCGCGCCGACGTCGAGGACGATGACGGGCGCGCGGTATCGCTCGCCGCCGGCCTCGAGCGTCCGCTCGTCGACGAACCGCGCATGCTCGCGGCACGACGCGCAAGCGCTCGCCCGCGGCCGCGAGCGCGGCCCCGATGCTCGAGTCGCCACCGCGCGACGATGGCGTCCTTGCGGTCGACGACCTCAGCGAAGTCGACCTCGACCGCGCGCACGCGCACGCCGAGGCGAGCGGCCGTCCGCGCGACGTGCGCGGCGCGGGCGCTCGCGATCATCGTCTTGGTCGGCGTGCACCCGGTGTTGATGCAGGTCCCGCCGAGGGCGACCGCTTCGAAGAGCACGACGCGCCGCCCCGCCTTGGCGAGTCGCGTCGCGAGCGGCTTCGCCGCCTGACCGCAGCCGACGATGAGGACATCGCTCTCACGCATGACGTCGCCTCCGGGACTCGCGTGCTGCACGGGGCGTGCTCGACGTCGTCGTCGCCGGCACGAGTCTCAGCCTTTGCCGAGCACGAAGCGCTCGACCGCGTTGGCGAACCCCTCTTCGTCGTTGGAGCTCGGTGACCCGACGGGCCGCCCTCTGCACGTCGGGACTGGCGTTGCCCATCGCGACGCTCAGACCGCTCCGCGCGAACATGAGGACGTCGTTGGGCATGTCTCCGATCGTCGCGATCTTCTCGGCAGGGATGCCGAGCTTCTGCGACAGGTAGCGCACGACGTCGCCCTTGTTCGCGTCGGGGTGGGTCACGTCGACGTAGTACGGCTGCGAACGGGCCGCCGACACGCGATCGCCGAAGCGCCCGCGGAGGTCGCGCTCGCACGCCTCGACCGCCGGCAGATCGTCGCCTACGCCGACGATCTTGACCACCCCCTCGGTGAGGGGCGACAGGTCCTTGGCGACGGTCGGGGCGAAGCGCACGGTCCACTGCTCGCGCGCGACGTGGGGCGCGTCGACCTTGCGCACGAACCACTCGTTGCCCTGGTAGATCCACGCGTCGAGGCGCCTCGCTTCAGATCAAGCTCACGACCTGCGGGACGATCTCGGCGGGCAGCGCCTTGACCTCGATCGGGGACATGTCGGGGCGGACGAACATCCCCCCGTTGAAGCCCGCGATGGGCGTCGCGATCGCGAGCGGCTCGACGAGCATGCTCATCCCGCGCGGCGGCCTTCCGCTGGTGATGGCGAAGGCGATGCCCGCTTCGTGCAGCTTGCAGACGGCCTGCCGGGCCCGCTCCGTCAGCTCTTTGTCGTGCGTCACGAGGGTGCCGTCCACGTCGGCAAGGAGCAGCTCGATCATGCGGCCTCCGAAGGGCTCGTCCGTGCGCGTCCGGTCCAGCCGGTGCGGCCGGTCGGCGCGCGCGGGCGCTCCGTTTGCGTGCGCCTCGCGCGAGCGGGAGTCAAGCCATGCGGATCGCGATCCTCGGCGCGGAGCCCATCGGGACGTCTCTCAGCGGGCCGCTCGTGCAGGCAGGGCACGACGTCGTGCTCGCGCCGAGCGACGCGGCCGGCATGATGCCGGTCGACGTCGTCGTGGTGGCGGTCGACGGACCCCAGGCGGAGGCGGCCATCGCGAGCGCCGGAGCGCAGCGGGGTCGCGACTCGTTCGTCGTGGCCATCGCGAGCGGGGCCGGAGGCGGGCGCGCGGTGCGACCGGCGTCGCGCGTCACGCTCGGAGAGCTGAGCCGCGAAGCCAGCGCGCGCGTCGTGCGCCTCGCGCGCGTCTTCCAGGAAGCGGGCGTGACGGCGGAGGTCTCGCTCGACATCGACGCCGCCCTCGCGCGACTCCGAGCGGCCGGGGAGGACCGCGGCAACGATGGCCCTCAGGACGAGAGCGCGCGCGGAGTTGGATCGGACGCCTGGAGGCGCTGCTGAAGGCTCGGCAGCGGGTGCTGCAGGCCGGTGATGATCCGCGCCGCGTGGTTCTGGGTGACGTAGCTCCAGAGCCACTGGAGCGCGACGAAGACGCGGTTTCGAAAGCCGATCAGGTAGAAGATGTGCACGATCGCCCAGAGGGCCCAGGCGATGAAGCCGCTGAAGTGCACGCGCCACACGACGCCCGACGGCGCGCGAGCGGCCGATCGTCGCCAGCATTCCCTTGTCGAAGTAGCGGAACGACTCGCGCGGCTCGCCCCGCACGGTGCGGACGATCGACCGCGCCACGGCCCGACCCTGCTGCATCGCCACCGGGCTCAGGCCGGGCAGCGGCTTGCCGTCCTGTTCGAAACGGGCCATGTCGCCGATGACGAACGACCTCGGCGTGCTCCGGAATGGAGAGGTCGCGCTGCACGGTGACCCGACCGTCGCGATCTTGGGCGGCCGGGCAGCATCTCGGCCAGCGCGACGGTCCTGACGCCCGCCGCCCAGATGACCGTCGCAGCGTCGAGGCGGTCGCCGTTCGACAGCGTCACGCCGTTGGCGTCGAGCTCGGTGACCCGCTGGCCCGTGTGGATGATGACGCCGAGGCTCGGCGAGCTGCTTCGGCCGCCTCGGCGCGAGATCGTCCGGGGAAGCCCGGCAGGAGGAGCGGTCCCCCCTCGACGATGTGCACCTTGGCCATGCGCGGGATCGATGCGGCGGAAGTCGCGCGCCAGTCCGCGCCGCGACGAGCTCGGCGAGCGCCCCCGGCGAACTCGACGCCGGTGGGGCCGCCGCCGACGATCACGAACTCGAGCAGCCGCCGCCGGAGGGCGAGTCGTTCTCGAGCGCCTCGGCCTCCTCGAAGGCGAAGAGGACGCGCCGCCGGATCTCGAGCGCGGCATCGAGGCCCTTGGGGCTCGGCGCGAGTCGGCTCCCACTCGTCCTTGCCGAAGTAGTTGGGGCGCGCGCCGCCGGCGACGATGAGGTAGTCGTAGTCGAGCGGGCCGTCCTGGGTGGTGATCGTGCCGCCGCTCGAGGTCGATGCCGCGTCACCTCGCCCAGGAGCACGCGCGTGTTCTGCTGCGACGCGAGGACGGCCCGGATCGATGCCGAGCACGTCGGTCCCCGCCAGCTCGGCCATCGCCACCTGGTAAACGAGCGGCTGAAAGAGGTGGTAGTTCTCGCGGTCGACGACCACCACATCCACCGGGGCTCGCCTGAGCGCCTTCGCCGCCGCGAGACCTCCGAAGCCTGCGCCGATGATCACGACGCGCGGTCGGCGCTGGCGATCCGATGCCCCTCGGCTCGTGGCAAGCGCGTGCTGCCCATCAGGGCGCCCGCCGGCGCGTACCGCGTCGCGCCTACTCCGATGCCTCGGCCGTCCGCTCTCGCGCGCGCGCTCGACGAGGCCATCGGCCGGCCGACGAGCGCCGCTCTTCGATCTCCTATCGCGCGGCTCGCGCCTTCCCGGTCCTCGCGCCAACGCGCCCTCGCCGACGCCTTCGCGCAGGCGTGTCGCTCGCGAGGCGCTCGGGCCGACGCGCTGGCGCTCGCGATGGCGCACCTCTCGGCCGACGAGGCGCCCGGGGCGACGGCGCTCGAGTTCCTGCCCGTCGTGCGGCGTGCTGGCGCTGGCCGCGCGCGCCACGGCCGACGCGGCGGTCCGCGCCGCGTTCGTCGCCGAGCTTCACGCGCTGCGCCGACGACCTGCGCTTCCGGGTCCGCGAGGCCGTGATCGACGGGCTCGCCGCGCATCGGGGCGGCCGTGGGCGACGCCCTGGTCGAGGAGACCGCGTCGTGGATGGACGGCTACTTCCACGCCGCCGCCGTGGTGCGCGCCCTCGCGCGCGAGCCCTGGCTCACGCAGCCTGCACAGGCCGACGGGCCGTCCGGTCGACTCGACGAGGCCTTCGCGCTCGCCCGAGACGCGCCCCGAGCCGCCGCGAGGTACCCGGGGCACAAGGCCCTCCTCGAGGCGCTCGAAGAGGCGCCGCCTCGCGCTGGCCCTGCGCTTCGGCGTCCCGTGTTCGACCTGATGAACCGCTGGGCCACCGTCAAGGACCCCGTCCTCCGCGAGCTCGTGGCGACCCTCCTGGCACGACGGCAAGCTCGCCGGCCGCTTCCGTCCCGAGCTCGACCGGGTACGGCGCACCCTCGCGGCGACCGAGCCGCCCGTGCGCAACCCGGACCACGACCACGGCCCGAGCCGCGACCGCAGCGGCGCCCGGAGGCGAGCGATGAGGCGCAAGTGAGCAGCCCGAGCGCGGGCTAGCGCGGCCGCCAAGCCGACTCGACGGGGGGCCGCCTACGCGCTACTTCTCCCGCCTGCCGTGACCACGCATCCGACCATCCAGCCGAACGCCCACGTCACGCGTCGACTACGAGCTGCGCGACGAAGAGGGCGACATGCTCGACGCCAGCGAGGGCGAGGACGGCGAGCCCATTCGTTACGTCCACGGCTACGGGATGCTCGTGCCGGGGCTCGAGGCGGCGCTGGTCGGGCCTGCACGCGGGCGACGAGCGCGACGTCGTCGTGCCGGCCGAGGCGGGCTACGGCGAGTACGACGACGAGCCTGCTCCTCGAGCTCGATCGCTCCGAGTTGCCCGACCCGAAGGGCGTGGCCGTCGGCGACGAGTTCGTGGCCGAGTCGCCCGACGGCGACGAGATCGCGATGAGCGTCGTCGAGGTGAACGACGACCTCGTCGTCGTCGACGCGAACCACCCGCTCGCCGGGATGACGCTGCGCTACCACGTGACGGTGCGCGACGTCCGCGCGGCGACCGACGACGAGATCGAGCAGGCGGCCGCGCAGCTCGACGAGGCGCACGAGCACGTGCACGGCCCCGACTGCGACCACGATCACGAGCACGAGCCCGGTCCCCATCGGCAAGCGCAAGCGTCAACTGAGAGCACCAGGAAACGACATGGCGCACGGGCAACAGCAGACACGAAGACGATCAACAGCTGGGAGTGGGACATCCGCGTCCGCGAGCGCAACCTCCGCAAGGGCATCTTCGACGACAAGGAAGTCGAGAAGCACCTGGCGGCGCTGCCCGACGTGGCCGAGCAGGCCGAGCCGGTCGACCACCCGCAGCCCGCCCTCGGCGGCCGCGAGGACTGAGCAGGAGCGCGTGAGCGCTGCGAGCGCGTCGAGGGAGAATGAGGAGCCGTGGCCGACGCGAACAAGAAGCCCGAAGGGCACAGCGAAGACGCGCTTCCGCACGTCGACTTCTCGACGTTCGTCCTGTCGCTCAGCCACTCGGCGCTGATGCACCTCGGCGAGGCGCCGAGCCCGGAGACGGGCAGCGATCGAGCAGAACCTGCCGCTCGCGCGCCAGACCATCGACCTCCTCGGCGTGCTCGAGGAGAAGACGAAGGGCAACCTGACCGGGGACGAAGAGCGCCTCCTCGGGCAGATCCTCTTCGATCTCCGGATGCGCTTCGTCGAGCGGTCGAAGATGAAGTGATGCCGCGAGCGCGAGCGTCGTCGCCGTCCTGCGCGTGCCTCGTCGCGTGCGGCGCTGCGGCGACCGCGCCGCACGTGCCCGACGGCGACGACGCCGGAGGGCGCCATCCCGCCGCGGCGCGACCCCCGTGCCGAGCCCGACGCGCCGCCGCTGGCGCCGCGCCCCGCGCCGCCGCCCGCCGCGGCCGGGCTCGGTCAGCGTGCGGCTCGAGCCGGTGAGCTTCGCGCCCATCGCGCACGCCGCCGACCCGAGCGTCGTGACGATCACCACGGTCGGCGAGGAGATGGAGGTCTCGCCCTTCACGCACCGCGCGCCGCCGCGCGAGACGCAGGGCCTGGGCACGGGCTTCGTCGTCGACAAGAACGGCATCATCCTCACGAACAACCACGTCGTCGAGGGCGCCGAGGAGATCCAGGTCAAGCTCTCCGACGAGCGCGAGTTCCCCGGCAAGGTCGTCGGGACCGACCCGCAGACCGACATCGCGGTCGTGCGCATCGACGCGAAGGACCTGCGCCCGCTGCCGCTCGGCGACTCGGACGCGATCGACGTCGGCGACTGGGTCGTCGCGATCGGCAACCCCTTCGGGCTCTCGCACACCGTGAGCGCGGGCATCATCAGCGCCAAGGGCCGCACGCAGCAGGACGTCCCGCTCGATCCCGAGCGGCTACTACGACTTCCTGCAGACCGACGCGTCGATCAACCCGGGCAACTCCGGGCGGCCCGCTCCTCAACCTGCGGGGCGAGGTCGTCGGGATCAACACGGCCATCCGCGGCGGCGGCGCGCAGGGCATCGGCTTCGCCATCCCCATCAACATGGTCAAGCAGCTCCTGCCGATGCTCCTCCGCGACGGGCACGTCACGCGCAGCGCGCTCGGCGTGCGCATCCTCGACGTGCACCAGCTCTCGCGCGACGACCGCGCACGCGCTCGAAGCTCCCCGAAGGCGACGCGATCAACGGCGCCGTCGTCGAGTACGTGAGCCCCGGCGGGCCCCGCCGACCAGGGCGGGCTCGCAGCCGGGCGACATCATCGTCGCCTTCGAGGGCAGCCCAATCGACCGCTCGACCCAGCTGCAGTGGCTCGCGAGCACGGCCGGCGTCGGCCGCCCGGTCACGCTCCGCGTGCAGCGCGCGACGAAGCCGTTCGACGTCAAGGTGACGCTCGGCGCGCTCGCCGAGCAATCCACGCGCTGAACGACGTCCGGACCGGCGCAGTCACGAGGCGTCCGTGCGCCCGTCGCGGCGTCAGCGCGGGCCCCACTCGCCGGGGACGTAGAATCGCCACCCAGCGCGCAGGGCTCCTGATTCCTTCGGCGGCGAGGGCGGCCAGCGCCGACTGGACGAGCGCGCCGCCCTCCTCGCCGCCGACATGCTGGCCGAGCCGGTAGGTCGCCGCGACCGCGTGCATCTTCATCTCGGCCGCCTGGGCGGCGTCGCGCGCTGCCCGCAACGCCGCGCCGGCCGCCGGCGCGATCGCCCGCCGCGTTCTCGGCCGCGGCGGCGACGAGGGCGGCGAGCACCGCCGTCCACGGCATCCGCTCCCGCTCGAGGCGACGCGCCATGCTCCGCGCCTCCGCGATCCTCGCCCGGCGCCGCTCCGGACGCGGCCGCGATCGACGCGACCGCGGCGCGCCCGATCGCGCTATGGGTCAAGCTCCGGACGAACTGCACGTGGAGCAGCAGGCTCCTCTTCAGCGCCGGCAGGTCCCTCCGGAGCCGGTCGTACGCCGCGGCCCCGTCGCCCGAGGTACAGGTCGACGTCCGGCTCGAACGCCATCGCCTGCCAGTGCTGGACGAGGAACCCCGTCTGCGACCACTGCGCCATCCCTTCGCGGACGCCTCGCGCGCGCCCTCGGGGTCGTCGGCGGCCAGGTGCGATCGTCGATCGTCGTCGTCGCCGCGCAGTTCACGAGCGTGTACAGGTCGCCGCGATCCTGCGCGTCGGCCAGCAAGCGGGCCTGCCGGCGGACGAGCTCCCGGATCTCGCCCGAGAAGTACAGCGAGCGGACGGCGAAGAGGACCGCGTTCGAGTGCCACTGGCTGCGGATGCCCGGCGCTTTCGCGCTGCTCGCGTCGAGGGTCTCGCGCGCCTCCTTCCAGCGGCCGCGCAGGAAGAGCGCGACGCCCCACGGCGCCTTCCGTGAAGGCGTTCGACTCGACGCTCCCGCCGCGAGCCGACGAGGCCGCTGGCGACCTCGAAGAGATCCCGCTCGCGCCTTCCCGCGGGACCCCTCCTCGGGCTGGCGAGCTGCGCCGCCTCGAGCGCCGCCGCGCGCTGCACCTGGTCGCAGTCCCCGGTCCGGAGCGAGAAGATGCAGCAGGCGCGCCTCCATGCAGGCGCCGAGGATGCACGTCGACGACCGCGAAGCCCATGCCGACCGCGTACATCGCCTCGATGCGCGCGCGATCCCCCGGGCGGACCTCACCCGGCCGGCGCTCCTCGAAGCGCAGCCCGACGACGGCGAGCCACACGCGGTAGACGACCAGCCAGAAGACCGCGGAGAGCGTCGACCCGGGCGCCTTCATCCCGATCGCGGCGAGGACGCGGTGAAGCACGCGACCCCCCTCGTCGATCCGGCCGGACGCGAGGAGCTGCTCGGCCGCGGCCCTCTCGAGCTCGACGCGACCGACTCCCCGTTCCCCCTCTGCCGTCTCGAGGTACACGCGCGCCGACTCGGCTCCCCGGCCGGCGTACGAGAGCGCCTCGGCGAGCCGTCCGCGGAGGCGGTGGGCATCGGCCGACGCCACGGCCGTGCCCTCGAGCGCGAGCCGGAAGAGCTGGACGGCGCGCTCGAAGGCGAGCTTGGCGATCGCCTGCTCGGCGGCCCGCTCGGCGTACCTTGCCGCGCGCGCCTTCTCGCCGGCGCCGACGAGCTGGATCGCGACCGCCTCGGGATCGAGATCCGGCGTCGCCTCGAGCACGGCCGCGAGGCGGCGGTGGTGGTCGCGCGCCCGCTCGGCGGGGATGCGGCCGACGATCGCCTCCGCGGATCCGATCGTGAATCGTCTCCACCACGTCGTGACCGCCGCGCAGACCGACGCGCACGAAGCGTCGGCTGCGAAGGAGCGAGAGCGCGTCGTGACCGCCGAGCGCCGCTCCAGCCGCCTCGCAGACCACGAGCACGGGCAGCGGACGGCCGCCGACCGCGACGATCTCGAGGAGCCGCCGGCCGTCCTCGGGCAGCCGCGCCACGCGCTCGGCGACCGACTCCTCGAGCGTGATCGGCCTCTTCGCCCGCCTCGCGCCGCGGCCTGGCCTGATGGCTTCGTACCAGCTCCTCGATCAAGAACGGGCTGCCGTGTGACTCCCGGGCGACGGCGGCGGCCGTCGCTCGCGCCGCGTCGTCGGACGATCCGAGGAGGGCCAGCGCGAGCTGCGCGGCGTCGCCCGCGTCGAGCGGCCCGACGGCCATCTCGCGCGCCTCGGCCCCGTGCGGCCATTGCGAGCGCATCTCTTCGAGGAGCGGGCTCGTCTCCGCTCCGTCCTCGCGGTACGTCATGACCAGCAGCAGCGGCGGGGCGCTCGGTGGCCGCACGAGATCGAGCAGGAGCGCCGCGCTGTCGGCGTCTCCCCAGTGCACGTCGTCGAGATGAACGACCAGGGCCTGCCGGCTCGCCAGCGACGCGAGCAGCTCGCGCAGCGCGGCGAAGCCTCGCCGGCGCATGCGATGGGGATCTCCGGCGTCGGACCCGCGAACGTCGGCGATCTCGGGCACGCGCCGGAGCACGGGAAACAGGCGGGCGAGCGCCCAGATGTCCCCGGGCAGAGCGACCTGCGCGCCGCGATCGGAGAGCCTCAGGAGGTGACCGCTGAGCGCGTCGACGCAGCCGTCGAGGGCCTTGTAGGGGACCGACTCCCGCTCGTAGGTGCGACCGCGGAGGACGACGGCCTCGCCCGCCCCCTCGAGGTCGTCGACGAACCGCTGGAGCAGCGACGACTTGCCCATCCCCGAGCGTCCGCGCACGTGGAGGGTGACGGAGGTCCCGGCGCGGGCCGCTTCGAACGCGTCGCGGAGGGCGAGCTTCTCGTCGCGGCGGCCCACGAGCGGAGAAGCGCCCCGGTCCGTCGCGGAGGCCGGAGCCGTTTCGCCGACTTCGTCCCTCCCCGCGCGGAGGCGACGGAGGATCTCGGCGCCGCTCGGCCGGAGGGCGGGGTCGCGCTGCAGGAGGGCCCGGCACAGGGCGTCGAGATCCGGGGGCACGCCTTCGACGCGTGCCGACGGCGCGGGAGGATCCACCGTGCCCTTTCTCCGCAAGACGTCGGCCGCGGAGCCGAGGAACGGCGCGCTGCCGACGAGCGCCTCGAACAGGACCGCGCCCGACGCCGTACCAGTCCGACGCCGTCGTCGGAGCGGCTCCCGACGCCTGCTCCGGCGCCATGTACGAGGCCGTGCCCACGATGGAGTCCGCGTCCTCGGCGTCCTCGCCCGCGCGGGACAGATCGATCGCCACGCCGAAGTCGAGCAAGACCACGCGGCCCTCGGCGGTGACGAGGACGTTCGACGGCTTGATGTCCCGATGAAGCTTGCCGGCGGCGTGGAGCGCCTGCACGCCCAGGGCAAGCTGGCCCAGCGCGGCGCGCAGTCGCTCGGGGTCCGCGGCGCCCCGGGCTCGTACGTGCGTCACGACGTCCATGCCGTGCACGAGCTCCATCGTGAAGAAGACCTCGTGCTCCTCGGTGGCGACGAGCTCGTAGAGCCGCACGAGGTTCGGATGGTGGACGTCGGCGGCCGTCCGGAACTCCTGCTTGAAGCGGTACAGGGTCGCGGGGCTGAAGTGCCGGAGCCTCTTGACTGCGACGGTCGATCCGCTCTCCTCGTCGAACGCCTCGAAGACCGCCCCCACCCCGCCGGTGCCGATGCACCGCCGGACGCGATACCGCGAGGTGCCCGACCAGCCGGTGAGCCTCGACGAAAGCTCGGGCGAGGCCTGCGCTGCCGGCGCTCCGGTCATCGCCCGTCCGACCCGGTTCGCGGCAAACCGCTCGACGCAGGCGCACGAGGACTCGAGCGCCGCCGGCCGGCTCGCTGCGGCGTTCTAGCGGATCCACCCACTCTTGCAGGCTACCGGGGTCGCCACACCCCCGGCGCCCGAGTCGCGGGATCGTCGCGGATTTCTCGCTCTCCGCCCTACACCCGTTCCCCTAGCCGCACTGCGCGGCGGCGGCGCGGAGACGCGCGAGGGCGCGCTCGCGACCGAGGACGGCGATGACGTCGAAGAGACCCGGACTGGCCGTGCGCCCCGTGAGAGCGACGCGCGCGGGCTGGGCGACGTCTTTCATTGGCAGCCCGGTGCCCGGGAGCCACGCGTTGACGGCAGCCTCGAGGTCGGGCGCGGCCCAGGGCTCGCCTTCTCGATCGCGTCGGCCAGGCCGCGAAGGTGCGGCGCGCTCGCGGGGACGAGGAACTTCGCCGCGGCCTTCGCGTCGAGGGCCGGCGGGTCGCGGAAGAAGAAGTCGAGCGGGTCGGCCGCCTCGACGAAGGTGTGCGCGCGCTCGCGGATGAGGGGGACGCGGCCGTCGGCGCGCGCGGCCCCGACGTCGAGCCCGCGCTTGCCCAGGAACGGCGCCATGCGCTGCGCGTACTCCGCGTCGGCCGTGAGCCGCGGCGTCTTGAGGTGCTCGTGGTCGATCGCGAGGAACTTCTTCGCGTCGAACTTGCCGTCGCTCCGTGCCGCAGTGCTCCCAGTCGAACGCCTCGACGAGCTCGCCGAGCGAGAACACCTCCTGGTCGCCGTGCGACCAGCCGAAGCGGACGAGGTAGTTGAGCACGGCGCGCGGCGAGTACCCCTGGTCGCGGTACTCGGTCGACGCTCACGGCGCCGTGGCGCTTGCGGAGCTTCTCGCCGTTCGGCGCGAGCATCATCGGCAGGTGCGCGAACTCCGGCGGCGGCTGCGCCGAGCGCCTCGTAGAGCAGGATCTGCGGGGGCGTGTTGACCATGTGGTCGCGGCCGCGCGCGACCAGCGTGATGCCCATCGTGATGTCGTCGACCACGGCGCCGAAGTTGTAGAGCGGCACGCCGTCGGACCGCAGCAGGACGAAGTCCTGCTGCGCGGCGTTCGGGGTGACGACCTCGCCGAAGACCTTGTCGACGTAGCGTGACGCTGCCCGTCGTCGGGCACGCTGAAGCGCACGACGAACGGCAGCGTCCGGCTGCGTCCTTCCGGTCGCGGCAGGTGCCGGGGTAGCGGAACTGGGCCTTCGGGTCCCTCGCCTTGAGCGCCTCGCGCTGGGCGTCGAGCTCCTCCTTGGTGCAGTAGCAGCGGTACGCCTTGCCCGCCGCGATGAGCTTCTCGGCGAACTCGCGGTAGAGCGCGAGCCGCTCCATCTGCGTGTACGGCCCGGAGCGCCGCCCATCTCGGGGCCCTCGTCCCAGTCGAGGCCGAGCCAGCGCAGCGAGTCGAGGATGACCTGCGACGCTCTCCGCGCGTGCTCCGCTCCTGGTCGGTGTCCTCGATGCGGAGGATGAAGGTCGCCGCCGGTCTTGCGCGCCCAGAGCCAGTTGAAGAGCGCCGTGCGGACGCCGCCGATGTGCAGGTAGCCCGGTGGGCGACGGGGCGAAGCGGACGCGCGCAGGCGGCATGGTGCGACGAGTAGCAGAGCGCCCCGCGCGATTCCAGCCGGGCTGCCGCGGCCTTCAGGACGCGTCGGCCTCGGCGATCGCCTGGTCGCGCAGATCGAGCTCGGCCACGAGCGCGTCGACGGGGTCGCCGACCGTCTCTCCGCGCTCTCCGCGGCGCGCCGCGAGCCGGAGACCTCCGCGAGCGCGCGGGAGCGCTCCCGCGCGCAGCGTCGCCGTCCGCAGGACGCTCTCGATCCGTTCCAGCTCGACGAGGGCGGCGCCGTGGTCGCTCTCGAGCTGCAGCGCGGCGTCACGCTCGGCCGCGAACGACGCGAGCGCGGCCGCCGAGACGGGGACGGTCGCCCGCTCGCAGGCCTCGGCGCGCCGGTCGAGCGCGGCCCGATCGATGCGCGACAGCCTGCGCGCGCAGCGGCGGCGCAGCTCGTCGAGCTGCCGGGCGCGATCGACGAGGGCGCGGATCTGCGTCCGCGCGCTCTCGAGCGTGACGTCCCCTCGCGTCGCGCGCAGGGCCCGGCGAGCGGCGACGCGGATCCGGCCCAGCGCGCTCCGCGCCGCACGCCTCGAGAGCGCGACCACGGTCCACGCGAGGGCGAGGGCCGCCCCGATGCAGAGCGCGGCCCACGCGAGCGCGCCGAGGATCGCGGACGCCGCGGTCGGCGGGGGATGCGATTCGAGCTCGATGCTGCCGGACAGCGTCGACGCGAGCTCGGCCTCCGTGTGCAGCCGTGCATGCGCGAGATCGGCGAGCCTGGGCACGAGGCACGGGATCCCGCCCACGGCGGCGCAGGCCTGCACGTACGATCCCCTCCGCCGCGAGGACGTACACGTGGTGCGCCGGGTCCCCGGCCACGACGCGCAGGCCTCCGGCCGAGAAGTCGAAGAGGTTCGCGGCGTCGAGCGACGTGCAATCCATCGGCGCGGTCACCAGGCCGGAGAGTCGAACCGTCGCCCCCGGCTCCATCGCGAGCGCCGTGACGCGGTCCACCGGCAGCTTGAGGACGAACGGCGCGGGGGAGTCCATCAGAGGTACCCGTATCCCGAACCCCGGAGCATCACGACGAGCGGCAGCTCCGCCAGCTGCCCGCCCCCGACGGCTTCGCCGAGGCGGTCGAGTCGCGCCGCGTCTTCCGCGAAGCGTGGGTCGCCAGCGTCGACGACGCGATCCGCAGAACCGCGGCCCGCTCGTCGAGGAGGTGATGGGCGCCCGCCCGGTCGCCGGCGTCCACGCGCTCGGCGGCCTGCAGGATCGCCTCACCGGCGGCGAAGCCCTGCTCGGCTCGCTCGACGTCGTGGTCGGCGGTGAGCGCGCTCTCCGCGTCGCTCGCCGCCCAGCGCAGGTTCACAGGGAGCTCGCTGGGTCACGTTCTTCTTGAGGAGGCGATCCTTGTAACGGACCTCGACGCTCGCGATGCGCCGCTCGCCCGCGCCCGGCGGCAGCTGCAGCGTGATCAGCGTGGCGTGGCGATCGGCGCGAGCGAACGCCGGGATGAAGAAGCGCATCCCGCCGGCGGCGTCGACCTGACGGTCGGAGGCGATGCCGCGCTGCTTCTCGTGCAGGTCGACCGCGACCTCCTGGGCGCGCACCGCGTCGGCCTCGTGGCGGAGAGCTCGCGCGAGCCGAAGACGTGCGTGGCCGCGACGTCGGGGCGAAGGCGGACGCGGACCTCGACGGCGGTCGCCACGGGCCGCAGGCGCGCGTCGATCTCGCGGGCGAGGGCGGGCGCGATCTGCGACGAGTCGGCGATGTAGTAGTAGCCACCCGCGCCGCGATCGGCGATGCTCGCTCATCAGCGCCGCGTCGAAGTCGGGCCCGAGCCCGAAGGCGCTCGTCTCGACGCCGTCCTGGAAGGCTCGCCCGGCGCGGTCCGCGAGGTGCTCCACGCTCGTGTCGCCCCCGTTGGCGTGCCCGTCGGAGAGGAGCATCACGAGCCGCACCGCCTCGTCGCCCGACGCTCGGCGCGCGCGCCTCGGCGTACCCGAGGTCGAGACCGGCCGAGATGTTGGTGCCGCCGCCCGCCTGCACGTCGTGGATGCGCGCGAGTACCTTGTCGCGACGCGGGCCGATGGGACCGTCGGGGACGATGACGTGGCCGTGTCCGAGAAGGTGACCATCGAGAAGTCGTCGTTCGATTCGAGCTTCTCCACCGCGGCCTCGGCGGCCCGCTTCGCGTCGTCGATCGCCTGCCCGCCCATCGAGCCGCTGACGTCGAGCACGATGTGCACGACAGCGGGGCGCGCGGCGGGGTCACCTCGCTCGAGGCCAGCGCGACGCGCAGGCTCAGGGGACCGCCCTCCGGGCCGATCGCGGCGCGCGCCGTCTCGACGCCGACGGCGAGGGCGCCCTCGGCGGGCGCCGCGAGGTTGGGCGCGTAGCGCGCGCCGAAGTCGCCGACGAGGTCCCTGCACGAGGCGGGGATCTGGCCGCGCGAGACCGCCGCGTCGAACGCGGCCAGCGCGGCGCCGCCCGGCCGGTACGTCGTGGCGTACCGGGCGTTGGGATCGAGCCGCGTCGGCGCGGGGTCACGAGCTCGGGCCCCGCCGCCTCGCGCCCCCACGGCGCCGACGGGGTCGCACCGCTCGCGGCGGGCGCGCCGTGCCCGAGGAGCCGATCATTCCGAACGTCGTCGCGGCCGGCGTCTGGGCCTGGAGAGCGTTGAGCGTGACGGGCGCGTTCGCGGAGAGCGGATCGCCGCAGCGCCCTTGTCGCGCGCCTTCACCGCCGCGGCGATGGCCCCCGGGCAGCCGAGTCGTTCGCATCGTCCCTTCGTCCGCGTTGGCCCTGGAGGCGGCCGTCGCGACCGGCGCCGCGGGCGTTTCGTCCCGGACACCGGCGCATCGCCAGGTCGACACGCGCTCGCTGCGGCAAGCGGCGCCAGCAGCGCGCACACCCGTATCGCCGCGCGCTTGCGCGCGGAAAAGCGTTTCGTGATACCGCTCCATCGCTACCCCGCTCCTGGGCGCGCATGGAGCAGGCTCGACTGCCCGCCTCCCAGCGCACCCGTGTTGGACGCGTCACCCGATGGGAATGTCTCCGTCCCCCACCAGAAAGTTCCCGAGGCAATCGCGTGGCTCTTGGCTATCCTGCGCGCCCGGGGGCGATGTGCGGCTGAGTGAGCACCCTCTGCTCGGAAAGACGACGCGCGCGCTTCTCGTGATGGTCGGCGGCGCTCGCCGTGCCGTACGCCACGCCGAGGCTGCGGCCCCTGCGGGTCATCGCGACGCCGTGGGAGACGCCGGCGGCCGCCGACGACGAGGCGCCGCGCGGCCATGCCGCTGCAGGCCCCCGCGCCCCCGAGGGCGAGCAGTCGCTCCCCGCCTCGGACAACACCCCCACCATCAACAACGCGCTCCCCGTCGAGTCGCACGCGCGCGCTCCCCGAGGTGGACCGGCATCGTGCGGGGGACGCTTCGCGACGTCGCCGTCGAGGACCCGACGGGCCACGCGCTCGACGCGTTCTTCGCGCCCTCGCTCGCACCGACCGGAAAGAAGCCGGGCGCGGTGACGCGCATCCTGCACTACGGCGACTCGGCCATCGCCAGCGACTACGTCTCGGGCACGGTGCGGCGCCGGCTGCAGGCGCGCTTCGGCGACGCGGGGCACGGCTTCATCCTCATCGCCAACCCGTGGGAGTGGTACTTCCACAACGACGTCTCGCACGGCGCGACGGCGAATGGACGGCCAGCCGCCTCGCCGGCCCGCTCGCGCCGCGACGGGATGTACGGCCTCGGCGGCGTGTCGTTCACCAGCTACGGCGGCGGCTCGGCCTCGTTCGGCACGACGACGCACGGCGACTACGGGCGCAACGTCTCGCGCTTCGACCTCTATTACCTCGAGCAGCCCGGCGGCGGCGACGTGGACCTCGCCGTGCGCGGAGCGCCGCCCGAGCGCTTCTCGACGCGCGGGACGAGAAGGTCGTCGCGCGTCCACTCGGTGCACGTGCCCGACGGCGAGGCGAAGCTCACGCGTGCGCGCGGTGGGCGGCGGCCCCGTGCGCCTGTTCGGCGTGGCGCTCGAGCGCGACGAGCCGGGGGTCGTCTACGACGCGCTCGGCTCGCACGCGGCGATGGCCGTCTACTGGCAGCGCCATGACGCGGCAGCACTGGAAGGACCAGCTCGCGCTGCGCAAGCCGGCGCTCGTCGTCCTCCAGTACGGCACCAACGAGAGCGACCTCCGGAAGCTCGAGCGCGACGAGTACGAGCGCGCGCTCGCGGGCCTGATCGACGAGCTGCGCGAGGCCGCGCCGCGCGCGTCGATCCTCGTCGTCGCGCCGCTCGACCGCGCCGAGCAGCGCGACGGACGGCTCGTCACGCAAGCCCGTGATCCTCAATCTCGGTCGCCATCCAGCGGCGCGTCGCGCTCTCGCATGGCGCCGCGTTCTGGAACACGTTCGAGGCGATGGGCGGCGAGGGCTCGATGGCCCGCTGGGTCAACGCGCAGCCGCAGCTCGGGGGCGGCGATCTCACCCACCCGACGCCGCGCGGCGCCGAGGTGCTGGGCGACATGCTCTCCGGCGCCCTCGTCCAGGCGTACGCGAAGCGGGCCGCGAACGCGGGCGCCCAGGCGGCCGCGGCGACGACGCCGTGATGCGCGGCGCTATCGGCGGGCGACGTTCCACGTCTTGTCGGCGCCGGTCGGGGGAAGGCCCATCTCGGCGCGCCACTCGTCGTAGGCGCGGAGGAGGTCGGTGGCGAGGGACGTCCCGACCTGAGCGTAGCCGATGCGCGTGAGGTGCGTTCGATCGCCCTGCGCCCGGGGCTCCGCTTCCTCGGCCCACGCCGCGATGCTGCCGGGGCCGCCCATGGCGTCGATCTGCGATAGAACGCGCAGCCGGCCGCGCCCGCGACCCGCCGCTGGATGGCCTCGATCTCGAGGATGCGCGGCGCGGTGTGGTAGCCGCGCGTGCCCTTCGTCCAGCGCGCAAGGTCGGGAGGTCCGAGCAGCATGCAGGCGGCGCCAGGCGCGGCGCGCGACACGCGGCCGAGGAGGTCGACGAGCCCTTGCTGGTACCCGGCGTCGTCGACCTTCGGGTCGAGCGCCTCGTTGGTGCCGTACGCGAGCACCACGAGATCGGGCGATTGGTGGCGGACTTGCTCGGCGAAGTGGTCCTCGTTCCAGCGCAGCGCGGTGAAGATCTGCGCCCCGTTGATGCCGAGCGCGTCGACCACGACGCCGGCCTGCGCGCGGTCGAGCGTCATGCCGAAGACGCGGACCTCGCCGTCGCCGACCGTGCGGACCTCGACCTGGTGGGGCGCGTCGGCGACGTCGAACGCGAAGAAGCCCGAGCCGGCCTGCGCCGAGCGCGTGCGCCACGCGGCCGGCGCGCGCGCCGTCGATGAAGACGTCGAAGCTCCCGCCGCGAGGCGCCTGCCAGTAGTCGAACTCCACGCGAGAGAAGCGGGGCGCGACCTGCGTCCAGGCGCGCGCGCCCGGCGCCGACGCGGCGATGCCGACGCCGAGGAGACCGAAGCACGCCGTCGCCGCCCGACTGCGGGTCCTTCAGGCGATTGCGCTCGGGCTCGAACTGGTCGGTCATGTCCGCCGCGCAGGCCCTCTTGCACGTACGTCTTCCAGGGCCTGCCCAATCGAGACGAAGCCTCGGCCGCCGTCGCCGAACCGCGCCTGGAGCTGGCGGCGAAACGCGGCGGTGCCCATGTCGCTCGCCGTATGCGAGTCGCCGAACTGCAGGATCCGCACGTCGTCGTGCACGCGCCCGTCGTCGAGGCCGGCAAGGCGCTGGAAGAGGCGAGCGAGGCGGTCGGGGCCGTCGAGGTGTCCGATCGGCGCCGCCGAGAGAGGCGCCGGGATCGCCGCGCCGGTCGGGCTCGCGGCGGTCGACGTGGGCACCGTGTTGCCGAGCGGCTGGAGCGACGAGGCCCCGACGGTCCGATCGAGCCTGCGGTCGAGATGCGGCGCGAAGGCGACGTCGGGCGGCGGCCCGTTGACCTTCGTGGCCGAGCCTTCGCCGCAGCCGAGGGGCAGCAGGCACAAGGCGGCTACGATCGGCGTTCGCACGGCCACATCGAATCGTGGCATGGCGGGAGGATCCGACGCAAATCGGTGGCCAGCGCGCCGGCCATTGCGGCTAGCGTCCGCACGGTGAGGCAACTGCGCGTGGTCTTTGCGGCGCTCTGGATCGCAGCCCAGGTGGCGCTCGTCGGCACGGCGGGTGGGCGGCCTGACCACATCTTTGGCTTCCGAATGTTTCCCGAGGCTTCGACGCTCGAGATCCATCTCTGGCGCGAGACCGCCGGCGGCTCGGTGCGCGCCCCGCGGGGCGAATGGAGCGCCCGCGACGAGGCCGGACAGCTGCGGCACTTCGCGTGGCGCGATCGCGTGCGCGATCCGATCCTCGCGTCCGTCGACGTGCGCGTGTTCGCCTCGTACGGCGTCGATACGCAGCTCGCGCGCCTCGGCCACGCGCTCGACGACGTGGCCGATCACGTGCCCGAGGACCGGCAGACGCGGCGGCTTCGCGCGGAGGTCGTCGTGCGGCGAAACGGCGGCGAACCGACGACGGTCACCCTCGAGAGCCATGAGCGGGGTCCCTGACGCGAGTGAGGTGACGGCGTCTCCGGGCCGATCGAGGCGATCCGTCGCTGGCGCGACGAGACCGGCGACACGACGGCCCTCCGCGCCGCGCGCGCGGTGCTCGGGGCCTGCTGCTCCACGCCGCCCTCCGCGCCGTGGCGCGAGCTCCGCATCGGCTATTTCGGAGACGCGTTCCACTGGCCGATCGTCCCCGAAGCGCTCGTCGCGCCGAGGTCCGTCTACACGGCGATCGTGGTCGCCGCAGGGGGTCCTCGCCGCCATGGCGATCCTCGGGGTCCGCACCCGGACGGCGCTGTTCGGGAGCGCGCTTCTCGGCACGTACGTCCTCTTGTGCGATCGCCTCCAGTTCCACAACAACCGCTGGGCGCTCGTCTGCTACGCGCTGCTCCTCTCTTTGACGCCCTGCGACCGTCCGCGATCGCCGCGCGCGAGGGTCCCCTCTGGGCCGCCCGGCTGGCGCAGGTGCAGGTCGCGCTCATCTACCTCGCGTCCGGAGGATCGAAGCTCCTCGACCCGGACTGGCGCAGCGGGCCGCGTCCTGGAGCGGCTCGCCCTTTACGGCCACCAGGCCGTCGCCGCCGGCGTTCCTCGCGCGCTCCTGGATCGACTGGCCGAGCCGGGGAGCGCCCGCGCCCTCGCGACCCTGGCCATCGGCACCGAGCTCCTCGCTGAGCGTCGGCCTCTGGCCTCGCCGCACGCGCGCCTTCGCCCTCTGGTGGGGCGTCTGCTTTCACCTGACGATCGAGGCGACGAGCCGCGTCGAGAGCTTCACGTGGCTGACGCTGGCGATGTACGCGCTCTTCGCGACCCCGGACGTGCGCGCGCGCACGATCGTCTACGACGCGTCGCGCGCCTCGGAGCGTGTGCTCGTCCGCGCGATCGGGCAGCTCGACTGGCTCGCCCGGTTCGAGTTGCAGCCGCGGTCTGGGGTGTCACGGAGCGGAGGGCTCGTCGTGATCGGCCGCGATGGAGTGCGGGCCGGCGGTCTACGGGCCTTCGCGGGCGTTGCGCGCTGCATTCCCCTGCTCTTTCCGCTCTGGATCCCGCTTGCGGTGGTCGCTTCCTTCGCGCCGTCTGGAGAAGGGAAAGACGCGCCGCCCCGTCGGCCGCGCAGCCCTCCCGGTGGCGGATTCGCAGTGAGCGAGGCGGGCGGCCCGGCGTCGTCCGTGCTCTTGCTTCCGTGGGCCTACGGGGGGCCGTTGCTGTTCCGGCCGCCCCACAGTCTAGCCCACGCCATGTGCCTGGCCCGCGCGACGCCGCAGTCAACCGTCGCGAAGGCGACGTCGGGATCATGTGGCGGCCCGTCTTGGCACAGGCGCCTCCTGAATCTGTCGGCAATTGCGAGACGCTCGGGTCGGTTCTTGTTTTGCTTGTGGCGAGCCATGCACCCCATGATGCGACTGGCGATTGCGTTGTCGTTGACCGCGTGCAGTGGCCCCGGAACATCGAACGTTGACGCCAAGGCGTCTGGCGCCCTAGCAGAGCCGGCTCCTGACTGCCCCCTGCCGACGCCGGATGGCGGGGAGCTCTGTTCGTGTCCAGGCACCTCGATTTGTCCCTTTGGCCAGGATACGTGGCTCAAGTGCTCGGACAGCGGAACCTGGGAGACGACGGACCTGTCGTGCGTGCTTGGCCTCCACTGCAGGACGTCCGCTGACTGCATGTCGGGACAGGCATGTTGCGGCGACCCCTACACCGGGTCATGGGGGACCCAGATCACCTCATCGAGCTGCCAGCCGGCGCCGTGCTCGTCGGACACGGTGCAGCTTTGCCAGAGCTCCGTCGAATGCGTTCAGCCTGGCTTCGTGTGTGGGGCTCAGGACGAAGCCTACGGGGGCGGGTCCGTCTTGAGCTGTCAGTGGTCTTGACCCCGCCTTGGTGGACACCCAGGATGGCCCGCGATAGCAGGCCGAGAGGTGTTCATCATGGCAGCGAAGAAGAAGAAGAAGAAGCGACGGCACTTCACGCCGGAGTACAAGGCCGAGGTACTCGAACTGTTGCGCAAGAGCGGCAAGACGGCCGGGCAGATTGCGCGTGACCTGGGCCTGACCGAAACGTCGGTGCGGGGGTGGGTGCGGCAGGCGGAGATTGACGAGGGCAAAGGCCCAGCGGGGGCGCTCACGTCGGCGGAGCGCGAGGAGTTCACGGCCATGAAGCGCGAGCTGAAGACGCTACGCCTGGAGCGCGATATTTGAAAAAAGCGACGGCCTTCTTCGCGAAGGAGAGCACGTGAAGTTCGCGTTCATCTCGGCGGAGAAGGCCTGGGCACCTGTGAGCATCCTTTGCAGGGTCCTTGGAGTCACGCGCAGTGGCTTCTACGCTTGGCAGCAGCGGGCCCCATCGGAGCAGGCGCTCGACGACCAGAAGCTCGCCCTGGAGATTGCTGCAATCGACAAGGCCAGCGGGGACACCTACGGCAGCCCCCGCATCCACGCCGAGCTGCACGACAAGAGCCTGGAGGTGAGCCGCAAGCGAGTGGCCCGTCTGATGCGCGAGCTGGGCATCAGGAGCCGTAGGAAGCGCCGTTTCAAGGCCACCACCGACTCCGGGCACAAGCTGCCTGTCGCCGACAACGTCCTGGACCGGAAGTTCGAGGTCGACGCGCCCGACGTCGCCTGGGTGACCGACATCACCTACGTCTGGACCGACGAGGGCTGGCTCTATCTCGCGGCGATCCTCGACCTGTTCTCGCGTCGCGTTGTGGGCCACGCGATGAGCGAGCACATCGACCCAGCCCTGGTCCTCGAAGCCCTGCGTGACGCCGTCGGCCGACGCGTCCCCGACGCCGGTCTGCTGCACCACTCCGACCGCGGTTCGCAGTACGCCAGCAACGACTACCAGCAACGCCCCGACCGAGCACGGCATCACCTGCTCGATGAGCCGCAAGGGAAACTGCTGGGACAACGCGGTGGCCGAGAGCTTCTTCGCCACCCTCAAGACTGAGTGCATCTACGCCGCGTCGCTTCGCGACCAGGGCGGAGGCGCGAGAGGCGATCTTCCACTTCATCGAGGTCTTCTACAATCGACACCGTCGCCACTCGACCCTCGGCTACGTGAGCCCGATGGAGTTCGAAAACAAATTCATTGAAGAGAAGAAGAAGCGAGAGTACGGAAAGAAGGCAGCGTGAGACGAGACTGTCCACCAGGCGGGGCAGGATCGGAACCATCGAACTGACCGACGACCCAAGGGCGCGCCCATCACGAGACCATCCCGACGAAGCATGCCCCGCTCCTGTTCAAGGACGAGGCCGTCCCGGCGAAGCATGCTCCGCTCCTACTCAAGGACGACACCGTCCCGGCGAAGCTCGCGGCTCTCCTAATCTGGGACGACACCGTCCCAGCGAAGCATGCTCCGCTCCTACTCAAGGACGACACCGTCCCGGCGAAGCTCGCGGCTCTCCTAATCTGGGACGACACCGTCCCGGCGAAGCTCGCGGCGCTCCTGGCGAAGCACGACACCGTCCCGGCGAAGCTTGCGGCGCTCCTGGCGAAGCACGACACCGTCCCGGCGAAGCTTGCGGCGCTCCTGGCGAAGCACGACACTGTCCCGGCGAAGCTTGCGGCGCTCCTGGCGAAGCACGACACCGTCCCGGCGAAGCTTGCGGCGCTCCTGGCGAAGCACGACACCGTCCCGGCGAAGCTTGCGGCGCTCCTGGCGAAGCACGACACTGTCCCGGCGAAGCTTGCGGCGCTCCTGGCGAAGCACGACACCGTCCCGGCGAAGCTTGCGGCGCTCCCGCGCAGACACACGCCCGTCGAGTGGAAGGCGAAGAGCGCGCCGAACGAGCTACGTCTTGTGCCACTCGCCGCGCTGCACGACGGGGAGCTGCAGCGCGCGCTCGCGCTCGAGGTCGAGGTTGCCCACGTGGAGCGAGATGGGCGCCTGCACCCACTTGTAGATCGACGCCGTGAAGAGCCGCACGAACCGCGCGGCCCAGTCGTCGAGCCGCTCGGGCGGGTGCTCGGGGAACACCGCGCTGCAGCGCCACGCGCCACCTCGTCGGGCGCCATCTTCTCGCCGGCGAAGAGCGCGAAGCACGCGTCGAGCACCGGGAACGGCATGAGCTCGCGCTCGTCCTCCTGGTCGTCGGCGAGCTCGGCGCTGGCGGGCTTGAGCAGCGTGAGGCGGATGCCCTCCGCACCGCGTCGTCTCGTAGCAGCCAGTCGAGCAGGTAGTTGACGACCGTCTTCGGCACGTTCGCGATGACGCTGAGCGCGCCCTCGCCGTCGCCGCCGATGGTCGTGTAGCCGACGGCCTTCTCGCTCATGTTGCTCGTCTGCAGGAAGAGCCCCCGCGGCGGTGTTGGCCCACGTCCACATGCGCTCGGCGCGCACGCGCGCCTGCACGTTCTGGCGCGCCAGCGGCGTCAGCGCCTCGCCCGGCTGGAGCATCTTCTCGACGCCGGCGAGCTCGCGCTCGAACGCGTCGTCGATCGACACGATCGCGAGCGGCGCGTCGAGGTCGCGCGCGGCCTGCTCGGCGGCGGCGCGCGTCTCCGGCGACGAGAAGCGCGTGGGCAGGGGCGGCGTTAGCCAGGAAGAAGATGGCCCTCTGCGGTTGTCCCGGGTGATCTGCTGGAGGGAGGGAACCTGTTGGATGGTGGTCACATCGGTGATGGGCACCATTTCCCCGCGGTTGTTGCGGGTGTAGATCTTCTTGATGTCGTCCGGCTTCAAGCGCTGGTCCTTGCGGCACCCGGATGAAGATGTTATTCTCATGCCCGTTCTCGTGGTAATAGGCCGTTTGGGAAGTGAAGCCGCCGATGAGGGTGCCCAGCACAGTCCCCAAATCCGCAATATCCACCCCCCGGGCGGCGGCCTTGGCCCGGTCGGGAATGACCTGGATTTCGGGCTCGCCGGACAGGTAATTGTTGTTCACGTCCGCCAGCATGGAACTGGCCTTCATCGCTTTTCATGATCTCTGTGGAATAGCCCGCCAGTTTGTCCCAATCGGGCCCGGTGACGATGAATTCCGCGGCATAGCCCTTCCCGGTCGACAGGCCGCGCTGGGAAAGGTCCACCAGGAAGACCTGAAGGTCGGGGGAAACCTTTTTAAGCGTCTTACGGCAGACCTCCATGAATTCCGCCTGGGTCAGCCGCGGCGTTGAAAATTATCAAAAAGGCTGGTGAGGAAACCCAGGGGCCCGGAGGGCTGGAATTTTTCCTCCCAGGAGGCCACCGGCCTTTCTCCCCGGGTCCTTCATTGTGATGAACATGAAGGCTGTATTGGAAGACGTTGCCCCGAAACCCCCGACGGCCACGTAGAGGTTTTTGATTTCCCCCCGCTTCCTTGAGAAGGGCTTCGCATTGCTTCACGATTTCGTCGGTTCGGAAAATGGAATAATCCACGGGAAGCTGCAAATTGAGCATGAAAACGCTCTGGTCCGTGGAGGGCACCATTTCCTTCTTGATGATCTTGGCCAAAAACATGGACCCCGCGAAAATCACCATGGCCCCAAAGACCACCCACCACCGGTGGTCATAAAGAAGATGGGCAAAGAGGAAATGACGGTCCTTCCAGAGATAGACCAGGATGACCAACAGGAAGAGCGGCGCCAACGATCTCGAAGGCCAGGGGTTTCCAGGCCTTAGCCAGGGCGGTAATACCACCACATCCCGACGACGAACCAGATCACCGGAGCCAGGGAATATTGGGGATTTTTGATCTCCTCCTGTACGTCCGCTATCAGGGATTTGGGGCTGGTAAAGAAAAGTCTGGAAACGAGGGATTTGAACCAGGGCAAATTGCCGGACCTGGCCTGGGACATCAACCGGTCCGCACGGTACCAGAGGCACCATTTCAGGATCCGGGAGTAAAAGGCGGATGAGGCGGCCCATTTGCGTCTTCACAAAATGGCTGAAGCCCTTCGTTTCGTCGGCCACATGGACGAATTGGGAACAGCGCATGGGGGTCAGGGTGACGGCTTCCAGAAGGGAAATTAGCACCGCTCCCGAGAGGGTAACGCCAAACTGGAACATGAACTTCCCGATGATCCCTGCATGAAGGCCAGGGGGAGGAAGATGGCCACGATGGCGATGGAGGTGGCCACGGCGGCGAAGATGATTTCCCGGGCGCCCTTCAGGGCCGCTTCCACCATGTTCTCCCCTTCCTCCTGGTGACGCACGATGTTTTCCATCACCATGATGGCGTCGTCCACCACCACGCCGATGGAAAGGGAAAGTGCCAGGAGGGTGAAGGTATTCAAGGTGAAGCCGAAGAAATACATGACGATGAAGGTCCCGAAGAGGGAAGTGGGGATGGCCAGAAAAACGTTGAAGGTGGAGGACCAACTTCCCAGGAACAGGTAACAGACCAGGGCCGTCAAAATCGCCGCCAGGACGATGGTCAATTCCAGTTCGTGAACGTTTTCCTTGATGGAAACCGTGGTGTCGAAATTGGTGGAAAGGTGGTAGCCCTTGGGCATTTGCGGGATGACTTCTGGCCATCCTGGCCTTGGCGGCGTTGCCCAAGTCCACGGCGTTATAGCCGTCCTGCATGACGAGTCCCAAACCGACAGGAGGGGACACCGTTGAAGCGGGAAATTCGGGTGACGGTGGCCAAACCGTCCTCGATGGTGGCGACATCCTTCAAGGGAGTGAGAATGTAATTGGGGTCTCCTCCCCGGGTGAGGATGGGCAGGTTCTCGAAGTCCTTAACCGTGGCGACCTCGCCCATGGAACGGACCTCATACTGGGTCAAGGGCGTTTCCATGAAGCCAACGGGGACTTCCGCGTGCTGGGTGTTAATAGTGTTGACGATCTCGTCGGCGGTTAACTGGCGGGCGTTCAATTTATTGTTGTCCACCCAGATGTTGACTTGGCGGTTGATCCACCCGCCCAAAGACACGCTGGCCACCCCCGGCAGGCTGGTGAATTGGTCCTTCAGGTATCGCGGGTGTAAAGCATCATGTCCCTTAAGGTCAGGGGCGGGTCAGCAATTACGGCCAGCCAGAAGATAGGGGAGCTGTTGGGATCTAATTTACGGATAATGGGAGGATAGATATTGGCGGGAAGCTGTTTTTCCACCTGGAACACGGCGGTCTGCACGTCCTGCAACAGCCACGTCAACGTTTTGGCTGATGTCGAGGAACACCGATATACTGACGTTTCCCTCGGTGCAGGTGGTTTGGACGTCCTGGACGCCTTCCACGCCCAAAACCGAGTCCTCGACCACATCAGCCACGTCCGATTCCATCATCAGTGCTGAGGCGTTGGGGAGGGTGATGGAAACGTTGACGACAGGGAAGTCGATGTCGGGCATTTCGGAAAGTCCCATGCGCGAAAAGCAAAGAAACCCGAAGAAGATAAGCCCGAACATGAGCATCCAGGCGAAGACGGGATTCTTGATGGAAACATCAGATAAAGTCACGGCGCACCCGTCTGGTTCGGGGATTTTCGAGCCGTTAATTCAAAAGTGATCTGAATATTTTCTAAACGGGAAATCTCTTGTAAAACCACATTAGTTTCCACTGGGGGCCAAGATCGCAACAGCGTGTCCGTGGGACGTCCATGCGAAATCGCCGGTGAATACGTAAACTAGAATGCAGACGAGCATCAGGAACACCACGGCCAAAAAACGCCAATCGCGGTGCGCACGCCGCCAATAGGGACCGCGGACCTCACTGATCTCCGGTTCCGGGTACGACGTGTGCTGATGTTCATAGTGGTGCTTCGTCATGGTTCCAACGCTTTCTCAACGAAGGATGTTTAAGGGCCGAAATTCCAGGTCCTTTTTCCCAAAATAAGGCGGGTCGGCCTTTGGGAAGCCGACCCGGTACGTCCATAGAGGAGAGAGATTCCCGAATTAAAGTCGACTCCCACTATCGCCGTCAAAAATTTCGATTCCCCGCCGCGATTTGAACCTGTCAGCCTTTTTCGGTTTTGATTTAGAATTGTAGTTAAAGCAAGGAAGATGCCATTGAATACTAAAGGAATGAAACAGCAAAACCCTGTTTTCCAGTGGAAAATAATCGAATCAGTTTTTCAGAGAATCTTTACGATCAAAATGATTTTCGGACTCTCGTTTCGATACTTTTTCCAAGTCAACCGAGTCCTTTTCGGGATATTCAACCCGGTGGTCAAGGTCGTGCTTTTCCTCGTGTCAGAAGGTTTTGCCATCGCTAATCAGGAACTGGAAATCACGCGTGTTCGGCTGGTCGACGGTTGGAAAGTAGATTTCATCGACGATGCCGTGGCTAAGCGTGAACCAGGCCCGTCAGTTGGTGTGATAAGAGGTACCTAGTCCTTCCTTTGCGCTGGAGGACCACCGTGGCTCGATTCCAGGCGCGCCGAATGCGGCGAAGTTGTCAATTGGATTCATGGCTATGTTTTCTTTTTCATGAGTTAATTTAAGAATCGTTTGTGGGTTGGGCCGTTATAAAGCTTGCTCCAAAGTCGATATCCGCCTTGGAAAGCGTTAGAGTTGTCCCCAAGACGCCCCCCTGGGGGAAGCTTCTTGAGTAATCGGGCGTTGCCTCCCCCGAGCACGACATAATCGGCCTGCACCGCTTTCTGAAGGAGTTGGATGATTTTGTTCACCTGGTGGCGCCATTTCTTTTTCCCCAGTCGTTCCAATCCCGTCAGTCCGATATAGTCCTCAAAGGTCCGTCCCTTTTGATAAGGCAAATGGGCAAGTTCCATCGGTTCCAAGACATGGTCCACGATCATCGCGGACCCAAGGCCCGTGCCCAATCCAAGAAAAAGCATCCGTCCGCCCTGGTAACTACCCAGGGCCTGCATGGCTGCGTCATTGGCAATTTTGACCGAATGTCCGAAGGCTTTTTTAAAGTCAAATCCCATCCAGCTGGCCCCAAGATGTTTTGGCTCCACGATGGGACGACCATGGACGACGGGACCGGGATAACCGATCGAAACGGCGTCATACTTCCAACCAGCCGTTGCTTCTTTCACTGCGGCACCATTTTCGCGGGCGTCATTTTAGGGCCAGAGGAAAATTCGACTCGCTGCCGATGACCCGTTGCCAGTATTTTCACATGCGTTCCACCCACATCCAGTACCAGGATTCTCAATTGATTGGCCTCCAAGAATGCCCTTCGCGAGCGAGCAATTCATCTGCCGCCTGGGGTCCCCAACTGCCGGCGGTATAGTTGGGAAAATCACCAGGATTCGATTCCGCCCAGGCCTTCAAGACCGGCATCATGATTTGCCACGCGGCTTCGACCTGATCGGTTCGCATGAACAAGGTGGGATCATGGTTGATCACATCCGAGAGCAGGGTTTCATAGGCGTCCGGAGAGGGCACCGAAAAACTATCCTGGTAGTTGAACCGCATTTCGACCGGCCTGAGCAACATCCGGGGCCCCGGCACCTTTGCCTGAAAGCCCATGACGATACCCTCCTGGGGTTGGATCGACAGCACGAGCCGAGATGGGTTCCAATCGTCCCGGGACTCATCCGGGAACGACTCATGGGGTACCGACCGAAATTGGATGGCCACTTCCGAAACCTGCTTGACAAGACGCTTGCCCGTACGAAGGTAGAAGGGCACTCCCTGCCAGCGCCAGTTGTCCACGAATAACTTTAACGCCGCATAGGTTTCGGTTTTGGATCGGGGGGATACGTCCTTTTCCTGGCGGTAACCAGGCGTTTTCTTACCGACAAGGCGGCCCGGGCCGTACTGCCCTCGCACAGCGGACTGCTTGATCGCGCCCCGGTGGATTGGCCGCACGGCGTGGAGAACATCCACCTTTTTGTTGCGGATTTCGTCGGCGTTGAAGGAAACCATCGGCTCCATTGCCACTAGGCAGAACAACTGCATCAAGTGGTTCTGCACCATATCCCGCAAGGCCCCCGCTTGGTCGTAATAACCGCCCCGATGTCCGACCCCTACCTCTTCCGCCACCGTTATGGTGACGTAGTCCACGTAACGCCGGTTCCAAATCGGTTCAAAAAGGGGATTGGCGAATCGGAAAGCTAGAATGTTTTGCACCGTCTCCTTTCCCAAGTAATGGTCGATGCGGTAAATTTGCGACTCCTGGAAGCTTTCGGTGAGGAGGCGGTTCAGTTCCCGGGCCGAATCCAGGTCATGGCCAATCGGTTTTTCCACAACAATTCGGGCGTGGGCACGGTCGAGGTTCAGTCCTGCGTCAGCCAGCATTTTGGGAATCACTCCGAACATCGCCGGAGGGGTAGCCAGGTGAAAGATACGGCTGGCTTTCGCCTTCCAATCTCTCTCCAGCTTTTCACAGCTTTTGCCCAAAGTTATGTAAGAGGCCGGGTCCTTGAAATCCCCGGCTTGATAGGTAATGTTCCCGGCGAAACTTTTCCAGTCCCCGTTTTTCACTTTCCCTTTCGACGAGAAGCGGTTCACACCGACGAGAAACCTTTTGCGTAGCGGTTCATTACCGAATGGGACACGATCCATGGCAATAATCGAGAATTTTTCCGGCATACGCCCGTCCCGGTACAAATCGAACAAAGACGGGATCAACTTGCGCCAAGTCAAGTCACCCGCCCCACCGAAAATCACGACTAGAGTCGGTTCGAGAGGGTGCTTTGTTTTCATTTTTTTTCCCATTCGGTGTGAAAAGTCCCTTTCGAATCAATGCGCTCATAAGTATGGGCGCCGAAATAATCGCGCTGGGCCTGAATAAGATTGTCTGGAAGCCAAGCGCTGCGATAAGTGTCAAGATAGCCTAAGGAAACCATCAAGCCGGGGGCCGGCACACCCGATTCAGCCGCCCAGTTAACCACCAAGCGCAAATTCTCCTGCCGTCCCATTACCTTGCGCGACAGCTTGGGATCCAGCAGCAAATTCGGCAGGTCCCGTTCCGTCTTAAACGCCGCCCGAATATCTTCAAGCGAGGCGGAACGGATGATGCAGCCGCCCCGCCAGATGCGTGCCACCGCTTCCAGGTCGAGCTGGTACTCGTACTTTCTGGAAGCCACGGACAAAATCGCCAACCCTTGTGCATAAACGGTTATCATCCCGGTAAAAAGTCCGCCACCCAGTTGCGCAAGCAAAGTTTCGCGGTCGCAGTTGAAATGCCGCAAAGGCCGCTGATAAATCACTCCCGCCCGTTCCCTTTCCTTTGAAAGCAAGGAGAAATCCCGCATGGCAACCGCCAAGTCGATAGTGGGGGTTGGAACTTTTAATTCCATAGCGCTTTGCGAGGTCCACAAGCCGGTGCCATTCTGTCTAGCCACATCAAGAATTTCGTCTATCAGTCGTTTTCCGGTCTTCTGGTCTTTTTTTGAAAAAATTTGACCAGAGATTTCCACCAGATAGCCGTTAAGTTCGCCCTTGTTCCATGAGGCGAAAGCATCTTGGATTTCGTCGTCATTTAGGCCCCCGCCCCTTTTCATCAAGTCATAGATTTCGGCAGTCAATTGCATGATGCCGTACTCGATACCGTTATGGACCATCTTTACGAAATGCCCCGCCGATCCCGGACCCAGCCAGGTCACACAGGGATCGCCGTCGACCTTTGCAGAGGCGGCTTCCAGGATGGGCCTGACCCTTTCGTAAGCCTCCTTTGGCCCACCGGGCATGATGCTCGGACCGTGACGCGCCCCTTCCTCCCCACCCGAAACACCCACGCCGAGGAATGAGATGCCTTCGTCCGTCAAAGTTTTGGCACGCATATCCGTATCTCTAAAATGGGAATTACCCGCGTCGATTAGCAGGTCGCCCTTGTCCAGGTACGGCAACAAGTCCTTGATCACCGAATCCACGGGAGCCCCGGCGGGTACCAACATCATGATGGCTCGGGGTCGGCGAAGCATTGCGATGAACCCGGGTATATCCGCCGCGACGCCGACTTGGCGTTCGCCTGATTCCTTACGAAGAGCCTCGGCTTGGGTCCGGTCCTTGTCATAACCCGCCACTGAAAAACCCTGGTCGGCCATGTTCAGCACCAGATTGCGCCCCATGACGCCCAGCCCGACCATGCCGATTTCATGAAATTGTATTTGTGAGCTCTTCATCCTTTTTCCTCCGGGAAGGTTTGTAAAAATTTTGATTCCGTCGCGGGTATTTTCCCGTCTTGGCTATAAAGCGATTCACGCCGGTTGAGGGCTACCGGCGGTAATGACCATGCACTTTCGATCGCGTCATCATATTCACCGCGACGGGCAGCCCGGTTGCACATGGCCCGGTGACAAAGGGCTCCCTGGGCCGACAACAAGTGATCCTCATCGCCCCGCCAAATCTCCAAAGCCGGTTGTTGGGGAGCCCGGGCGAAGGAAAAGGACAGGGCCCAAGGAATCTGTGATTTGAACCTGACATTCATGGCGTTCAAACGGGTAGAAACTAGTTCAGGGTTTTGGCCGCCTGAAAAGAATACGATCCCCGGTACGGCGGCAGGAATCGTCCGTAAAAGGCATTCCACCGTAACGTCGGCCACCTCATCAAAGTCCTCCTGCCAGGAACAAGCCAACCCCGGGACCACCATGTTAGGTTTCACAATCATTCCTTCCAACCTAACTTCTTGGGTGGTAATCTGGAGGAGTAGCCGGTCAATTGAACTTTGACTTGGCCGTCACAACCGATTCGTCCAAGGCGTAAAAGGCGGTGTCTAGGCCGGCTTTCATTTCCTCCCAAACCGTTTCGCTGACTTCTTGCAACAGTTCCAATTTTTCCTGGAGTTTGAATCGTTTTTCCTTTAGTTCTTCGATTTGATTTTGATATTGCCCTTGGGCTTCCGCTTTGGCCTGTTCCGTCTTGGCTTGAAATTCCTCGATTTTGACATTCCATTTCACAATCTCCGCCTTCAATTTCTCAACGTATGCGTCCCTTTCCTCACCCATGACGGCAACCTCCTTTGGATGTTAAATTGTTCTTACCCAAGGCAGGCAAGAGAACCGGGTTTTGTAGAACGTTGGATTCGTCTGGCCTGGATCAACGAGACTCATTTGGTTTTCTTCATCTTTTTTTGAGGTAAAGCATTCTTCCGGGAAACATCCAAAACGGTAACGCCAGCCTTTCGCGTTTTGCTCCGGGAATAAAACTCAGTCACCGGGGAAACAATTTCACGGGAAATACCCGGGTTCATTTTTTCCAACAAAGTGGCCATGTCATTGGCATGTTCTTCTTCCACCCCAAGAATGTTTTCCAACATCCGACGGGTGGTAACATCGTCATCACCCACGTAGCGGATCATGTCCGTATAGGAATCGATGGCGATTCTTTCCGCCACCAAGTCCTCCCGGATCATTTCGATCAGACCGTTCCCCTCCACATATTCGGAATGACTTCGGTCGACGAGTCTCACAGGGCTGTAATCGGGGGCACCCCCTAGTTGGGTGATGCGAAGGGATATTTCATCGGCATGCCCTTGTTCTTCCGTCGCGTGCTGGAGAAACTCTTGGGCGGCGTTCGATGCGTCGATTCCCTGGGCCATATAAAAATGTCTCTTGTAGCGCAGGACACAAATGATTTCGGTGGCGAGGGCCTCGTTCAAAATTTTGATGACGACTTCTCGGTTGGCGCGATAGCCTTCCGTTACGGCACCTTCCTGTATGTGTTCCCTGGCTCTTTTGCGGATTTCCTGCAGATTATTGACGAAATCACCCTTACCCATGAATCCTCCTTAAGATTAAAAAGTGAATCGAGATGAACTTGGTTTTAATAAAGTTTGTTTCCCGATCCCGTTTTTAAAACAGTTTCAACCGGCCACGGGATACCAATAGTGGTGACCCATCCCAAAAAACAATAAACAAACAATTAACACCCAAAAAAAGACGTTGACGGCCGATCTCGTTTCATCGTCGGCTGTCTGTCCTTTAGCCGCCAGGCGCTTGCGGTGGTCCCGGGGACTGGCCGCCGTGAGCAACATCGCGACAAAGAGTCCCGCGAAAATAATGGGCAACCAGCCTATCCCCATCCATAAGGGTCCAAAAGGCCTCAGCCATACGCCGCCAACCCACGCGAAAAGGCCCACGACTAGAAAAAACCAAAGAAAATTATCCCAAGGGCCCTTTGTGCCAAAAGCGAATGAAATGATCCCAACGACAATCCAGCTAAAGAAAAGAGCGAACAACAATTCAGCGATTAACATGAATTTCTCCTTTAAGAAAATATTCCAGATCTCGTCTTTTAAGGCCCTAAAGACAAAAGGACCGGCCGTAGTAATTTAAGAGACGCACCGATCCTTTTATCACTTTAAAAGCAAGGTTTTCGAACAGGACTTAAAAAGTCAAAACAAATGTCCCTCAATCCCAATATTGGTATTGATCGTAGTAAGGACCGTAATAGTAATAATATTGTTTTCCCTCGTGAATGATCGACGAATTCACATCCAGCGTCGCGTTATAGGCGAGATATTGTTCCTTCGTCATTTTCATAGAACCATTTGCCTTATAATCCATTTTTATCTGATTCTCGACGGACGCCAGAACATCCCGACATCCCTTGGCTTGATCCTCTGTTAGCGTGTTGGCGGTCAACTCCTTGTCGATGCGTTCGCGTTGGCCCTGGATTCGTTCCTTCAGTTCAAAAATCCGCGGATGCGTCTCTTCCAACGCGGTCATGGACGGAGTGGGAGCCCCTTCAACCGTGTAAGGGTCGTAGTAATAACTGTAATCGGCGCCGTAATCGACATAGGGGCCGTAGTAATAGAAATACTGTTTCTCTTCATTGATGCCGTTAGAATTTGCGTCAAGCAAGGTGTTATAGGCGTCATATTGTTCTTTCTTCATGACTTTCTTCGAACCGTTGGCCGCGCGCTCATCTTTCATCTGCTTCACGACCTTATCCAAAACATCCCGGCTGGCCTGGGCTTGATCCGCTGTCAGGGTGTTGGCTTCGAGGCCCTGGTCGATCCTTTCGCGTTGATTACCGATTCGGTCCTTCAGTTTGACGATTCTGCGGTGCGCTTCTTTTTTAACCGACTTGGAATTCGTTCCGGTGGTTTGGGCGAAGACTAAATCCATGCTACTCGCGACAAACAGAACAACGGCCAGCAAAACCAATTTCTTCATGTACAACCTCCCTAAGAATTTTGAGTTTGAATTCCACGATGACTCATGAAATAGAAGAGAGGTTAAAGCAAGGAACATGCCCTAATCGCTTCGATCTCAACCTCTCGAGGCCTTGTTTTGTGGGGCATAAGGAAAACTATCTGGTTCGCGGTCACAGCCCCGCTTTCAAAATGATTGCTCCGACTCTCATTTTGATCCCATCGTTTCAATAAAAAAATAATTCCAATTAATGTCAAGCGGGGTCTTTTGAAAAAAAGTCTTCGACTTATAAACTCGATTAAGTTCAAAAAATTCAGAAATTACCAAGCTCATCCCGGGAAAGGAAGTTCGGATAGAAAAAAGAGGAGTCATGCCCTATGTCATTACCGATAAACGCCTGAGTGAGGTTTACGCGAATTGCGTCGAAGTTTGTCCGATGAATTGCATTCATCCCGGACAATATAAGATTCAAGCCTTCATGATTATTAACCCCAGTGAGTGCTCCGATTGCAGCAGCTGTTTGCCTGCCCTATCGGTGCCATCGTAGAAAGCGCAGATGAGAATCCGGAATATGCCAAGATCAACACCGAATGGGCCCCTGGCCAAAAACAATCCGCCGTTGGCACTCGTCCGGCGAATGATCCGCCGAAACGCCCGGAAAATAAACTAGTCGATTTGAAGAAGGTTTAACCCAAAGGCTGGTTTATTTTTTCCCGGAAAAATGCAACTTATGTGGGTCTTAAGGTACGTTTTATTCGCTTATTTAGAACCGGTATCCACAAGTGGGAGGCCTATCTATGGGGCCGTAAAGATGGGTTCAGGAATGGCACGCAAAGTCTCCTGGCCACATGCCTCAGGAAAACCAAGGACAAAACACCAGTCCCGATGCGCCCCCCGTCAATAGGGCGTGAAGTTATTGTTGGTTCCTGGTTCCGGATCCCGCGGGTAGTGTTCGTCATGGCACCGTCACTTGCTTACTTAAAACGGGTTTTGGCATCTTCGATTGAATCGCCCAAGTTCTTCCAAGCGGTCCCGATGCCATCCCTCAAATCTTCCCAGGCGGCTTCGCCCCGAGTGTGGAGCTTTGCCATCTTTCCCTTCAAGTGGTCCCGCTTGACTATTAAAGCTTCGATTTGTTTGTTATACGAAACAAGGGCCAGATCGTGCGTACCCTTGGTCTTCGCTTGCAGCTTATCGATTTCTGAATTCCACTCGTCCAGTTTTAATTTGAACTTTTCAATGTAAGCTTCCCTTTGCTCTCCCATAAAAAGCCTCCTGTTCAACTCGATATCTTCCAGCCGTCAATCCACGTTGATCCGCTCTCAACCGGGTTCTTAAGCCCGGGCGGAGCGGGTATTTTTCCCGAATCGGCTGGGAAGAAGTACCAGGGTGGACTCGTCCCAAATTTCATAACTTTTGTTTTTCAGGCGTATGAGAAAACCTGTGAAATCACCGCAAGCCCCCTTAAGGGACTCGGATGCGATGGTCCCTACCTTGTTGGTTTTGAAATTCCCGACATTTTGCCTTATTTTAAATTGTTCCATAAAATCCTCCTTTTTTATTTAGAGCCCAAACATAAGCGATTAACCAGGAAGGGCACTAAGAAATTCAAAAACAAGCCCGGGATGAATGGCGTTACCTTAAATGATGTCTCTTGCTATTCTTCGTGCCCCTCGTGTCTTCGTGGTTCAAACCTCCTGTCATCTTACCTGTTTTTCAGGAATGGATTTTTTAAATCCGTTCAGGAGGGACTTGTCTTCGGGGCCGGCCAGATACGAAATTATGAATCCAAGAACCGGAAGCAAAAAGACCAGCAGGCACCAAAAGACTTTGGAGCCCTGGGGCGCTCCGCTGTTGAAAATGGTGGTGATGGCCCATAGGTCGGCGAGGAAGATGAAAAAAAGTAGGGATTCACCAATCATGTTTTTTTCTCCGGAGCCCCGGCCTGGACCGGAATCACCGCGGAGATTATTTCCGATTCCCGGGGGATCAACACCAATGTGGATTCGTCCCAAATTTCATAACGGTTATCTTCCACAACGACGAGATAGCCCTTGAAGTCCCCGCCGCCGCCTTTAAAGATGCCAGAAGCGATTGTTCCCGTTTGATTGGTTTTACAATTTCCAACCCATTGGTTCATTTCCCAGTGAGGCATAAATTCTTCTTTCTACTTACCCTTTGGACCCGCGAAATACCAGAGGATGAGTCCCACAATGGGCAACACCATGACTAAGAGGCACCACAAAGCCTTGGTGCCCGGTTGATCTTTGCTCTTGAGAATCAAGAGAATAGCCCAAACATCGCCGATAAATACCAATAAACCCAGTAATCCCGTGAACATATCCATACTCCTTCTTGATAAAGATTAAATCCCAAATACCGTTAATGCACTTCTACCCTGGGCAGGTGAATGTTGATATCGTTGTCCCGGTCATAAAAATATTTGATCGCGACAAACAATCCCACTGCGATCAAAAAACCGAGGACGACGGCATAAGTTGTCGTTTGGCCCTTTTGATTTTTACTTCGATTTTGGAAGCTCCACTTGGTTATGCGTTTCATTTTTTATTCTCCAATGTTTTCCTGCAACAAAGGCGTCTCACTGTGAGGCCTCATGCACAAATCAAGGGTTAGCATGTAGATCGCCATGACCGCCAGCATCAGAACCCCAAGAGCCAAGAAATGCCAGTCGCAATGCGCGCACCGCCAATAAGGGATGTGGACGTCGTTGGTACCCGGTTCCGAAATCGAAAGGTACTGGTGTTCATGTTGTTGCTTCGTCATGCCGCCGCCTTTTTCTTATTGAACTCAAGGATGAAGATCCCTTTGTCAAAGCCATCACAACCGTCTTTCTGTTATTTCGAAAATGATTATCGAGCTGCTTGTATTAATTCTTTGTGCGCGTCCACCCAGTCCATCAGTGAATCGTTAAGAGGCCGCCTGCGGGACAACCACTTATAGTAAGCCGCAGTTTCAACATGGTCGGGGGTGACAAAGCTTTCTTCCGGAATCTCACGATCTCTTTCTTCGGACATACTATTTCTCCTTTTCCAGTTGGTGTTCAAGCTGGTTTGTTACTTCATCGACACAATCGGCGTAGTTTCCTTCACCGTTACTAGGCAGGAAATGGATTTAAAATAAGGTTTTTCCTTCAATCCGGCGTCGCCAATATTAAATTCGAGCACCCGGATTTCCACATCAAAACCGTCATAATGAATCAGCCGCTGCGCGCCACGATCTTCCGGTGTTCCGGGTCCCGGTTTCAGTGGACGAATCGAGAAATTATCATCACTTCGAAAATCAGCGGCGGAAACTTCCCGCAAGGAGGGAACATCTCGAGATTCATTCGTATCCACGGCATTCAAATTTCCCTCATCTCCGGAAAAAGAAAACATATAACCCTCGTTGCCCTTTTCCCCAGGCTCGGTGATGACTTGCAGATATAAACCATCCCAAACCTTGGAATAAAACCGGGTTTTGTCCCCCGAGGGAAGGGCGGGCAGACTGTTGTCCTTGTTTCCCTTAAAAACCAAGTAAAGAGAAGCTGTCCTCAAGTGATCTTTTGGCGAATTTTGGCCAAGCTTACCGATAATACGGTTGTCATCCTCCGCCAGGGACAACCCGGCGATCCCGGCGAACAAAATTGAAACCATCAACCCACTTAACATTTTATTTTTCATTATCGACTCCTTTTATTTGTGAACTTCCAGTCCCGAAAAAAACGCCAAGCTTTCGAAAAAAACAAGTCCCATAAACTTAATGCATCTGCTCAATGACACCACAAGCGACCCGTTTTCCCGCATTCCCTGATGGTTGGGTTTTCATGTCGTCCGGGTCGGCATGTAAGATCAAGGATTTGTTCAGAATCGACTCATCGCCCGTCAGCTGGATAATTTTTTCGTGGAACTTGAACTTCGCGTTTCCGCTCTTATCCGCGCGGATATTACCCAAATCTCCCAGGTGCCGCATAGGGCTGGCAGGATCTCCGTGTTCCATGTGCGTGGGATTGAAATCTCCCCCTGCGGAAGATGCATCCAGAACCGAGCAATCCCCTTTTTCATGTACGTGAAATTCGTGTTTTCCCGGGGTCAATCCGCTGATTTCCCCTTCGACCACCACATAACCGTTCTTTTGAGTGAACTGAACCCATCCCTTTACCCGGCTATCTGAGGCTGGTGACAAAGTGCACATCGCGCGCAAAGAAGGCGTCACGGTATTTGCGATCACATCGGCCTGAATCATTCCTGCGGAAAAAACAAAAAGCAAAACCAAAATTATTTTTTTCATCAATGATCCGTTCATTTGAACAACAGGTACCGGCTAAAACCAACGGAATGCTGGTCGGCAACTTGAATAGATAGAGCAAGAAATGGGCCCGTAAACCCCTTCCTAATCCCAAGGACCACAGTCATTAGAGCGATCAAAATGAGCTTCTTAATTCCCGTTTTGATTTCTTTCAAATTGGACCCGTTCTCCAGAAACATCTTCCTGCAAGACAAAAAAAACGCCCAACCCTCTGGGTTGAGCGTTCGGATCAAAACCATTGCGTTTTTCAGGAACAAAAGCGTTCCCTTTTCGTCAGGGATCAATGATCCCAGTCATTCCGGTCCGCATGCCACGGATGGTTCGCGCGCCAACCATCGTCATAATCATGGTCATAATGCCACCGGTTGTCGTGAACCGTCACGTCGACTCCAGGTCCACGATGATAGGGATAGCAACCCATTCCAAACGTTGGTAGTGACTCATTTTGAATTTGGGGTTATTTAAAAAGCACCTTAAAGGCATTCCAGATTGTTTCCACAAATAAACCTAAAAACCCCAATCCAAACAGCAATGTATATATTTTAGCTCTTTTTGGGCTCGCTGAACTTGTCCCATAACCTCCAACCACAATCATAATTATTATCAAATAAACCAAAACATCATGGATGAAGTGCATTTTAACTTACCGAATATTCATCAATCATGGTGGCTAAATCCTTCATTTCCCAAAGTTTATTGGTTACACCGGAAGCCATAGCAGGGCTTACTTTTAGGGTCGTATGAATCCGCACGAAGTTATAAAACATGAAATATAAGGCCAAAGCGTAGCAATGATTTTCAATTTTCTTTGAGAAGGCGTTAGTTAAGCGGGTAAAACGCCTCATTCCCATGCGAATATTAAGGTTTTGCCTCTCGACGTATGACGTGCTGATGTGGTCATTATCTGGCTTCCCAGTAATTGGGGTTTTACGGGCTCCTGTGCATTCGGCAGGGCTATAACGACCCTTGACAGCTTCGGAAGAAGGGCCATAAATCTTAATCAATTGGGCATAATCTATATTTCCCCCAAAAGCCCCTTCTACAGCGTCTAAATAAGCATGATGGCCGTCCGTGGTTAATTGAACCCTGTTTTCTAACCTTCCCCGCAGATCGTCCATGAGTAAGATGGCCGAATCAGAGTCCCTATTCCCTACCATGTAGCTAATAATTAACTTCGTGTCGGCGTCTATGGCCGTCCAGGTCCAAACATCACCGGCATTTGGATTTTTAAGGTGTATGGCTTGTTTCTGTTTGGCATAGCAAAACGACCAAATTTCATCGCATTGCACCCGCTTGCTGGTTATGCCCTTAACCTGGGCATCGTGATAGGCTGAACAGGCTTGCCCTGCCGTAACTACCATTTTTAAAACGGTGTTGAATGAAACATCCGCAACCCTAGAAATGGACCGCAACGAAGAACCCTCGCAGAGCATTTGGATAATTTGGATTCGTTTTTCTAAAGGCAATTTGTTCATTGGCATAGTATAAATATTTTATGCTTGAGTGTCAAGCAAATAGTTCATTTTGTAATTATGATTAAAACCTTAATGAAAAAAGGGATTTATGAATGAAAAGAAAATTAAAAAATTTTATTGTTGCGGAATAAAACAGGAAGGAATAATGTTCACTCAGTTTGTAGCTGAGTGGGGGTTGGTGTCCTTCTCGCGAAGTCGGTTTCACCTTCCCCCTTCTTTTTGTCGCCGCATCTCAGCTAGATACGGCTATCTAGCTCTTTTCATCTCTTTAAACCTCCTAATCCGCAATTATCAACAAAACCCAAATAAAGACAATAAAATTAAGGGCCAAAAATGGACGTAAAAGGCCTTATTTCTGATTATTTTTACGAGTTTAGGAGTTAATTTATCGGTTATGAAAGTTAAGGAAAAGCGCTTATCTGTGCAATCATGGGCCTAATGGCTACGTGTGACGTTTTGGCTTCTTATTCCAGCGTGCTTTTGCGGCTTTCTTGGCAATTGCGGTTCGTTTTTTGGCTGATAACTGTTTGGCTCGGTTACGTCCACCTAAACGGCCACCACGTTGGGCATACTCCAACCCTTCAAGCGGCTTTGAGTCTATGATTTGACCCGTGGCTATTTTCGCCACCATGACGGCGGCTCCAATCACGTCAGCAGGTCGTTGTTGTCCTTGTGGTCCTCTTGGCATGTGAGAATTATACAGCGAGCAGGATTGAAGCAAAAGCTCTTAAAAGCCAATGAAGAATTCAAAATGAGTCACTACCCAAACGTTGAAAACAACACCAACAAAAGCGATAAAAAACCTAGATTTCTTAACTTCATTCAATACCTCCAACTCAAAGTAAAGCGCTGGCTCTTGGTTCAGGCCAGCCCTTTCGACTGCATCAACAAGACAAGGTTAAGGCAAGGAACGTGCCGTTCGGAAATGTGCGCACCTGATCAATGGGCAGCTTGGCCATGGGCTTCCACGAACCACAAAAATTTATCCGCCGCTCGTGAAATCTGCGTGAGGATGTCCGCAGTACCTGCATCGTTTATCTCTGTGGCTTGACCGATGGCCTTACGGACCGATTCCCCAAAGTAAGCCAAAGCATGGGACATAGCCGCTACATGCTCTTTGCCGCTGGAAATGGTCACCGGATATTCGGGCAGTGTTGAATTTTTTCCCACCGGACCCCGCGTTCCCACGGCGACCCCGCCCAGTTGTATAATTCTTTCCGCGATCAGATCCACATAGGTTTCTGCGTCTTCTGCGACTTTATCAAATAGTTCATGTAAAGCGATGAAGTTGGGCCCCTTCACGTTCCAATGGGCTTGTTTGGCTTGAAGTGTCAGGTCGATCGAGTCGACGAGGCGTTCCTGCAACAGCGTTGTAATTTGAATTCTGACGCTTTCGGGAAGGCTATTTTTGGTTGGGTATATGGACCTTCCTTTGCCGCCTTCTACGTTCGAATCCTGTTTGAAAGGATAAATAGGTTTCTCCATCGCTTCTTTTTCGGCTAAAACACCTTTGGTCGGATACATAAAACACCCCTTTTATTTAAATTTTTGATGCTTTTAATAAACTTTTGAAATCGAATCAAATGATGTGATTGGTTTTTGCTGTTTTTCGGGGGCCCTTCTTATTCAAAAAATATTTTTTCAGTTTGGGCGGCACCGAACCGGGCGCCACCCGCGGTACCTTCGCAACGGAACTGGCCTGCGCGGCCAGAAAAATTTGGTTATAGTTTTTTATGGTTTTTAGGATCAATCTTCATCCACCAGTACAAACTGGGATTTCGGGGCGCCACAGGAGGGACAAGGGCCTAGGACCCATTTGATTCGAGGCTTAAGTTCACCGCACTTCAAGCATTTCCATAGAATTTCAGTCCGATCGGTCGTGGCGTCATAGCGGTAATTCCCCTCGACTAAACCGGGGGCCAAAAGAGCCGCCGCAACCTCTCTTTCCCCCGTCGTCAAAGAATCAACCACGTTTTTCCTTTTGGAAAAAGATCTTGAGTTTTTGATGGTCCAATTCCCCTCAAGATTAATAGTCATGGGAAATAGTCAACTTGACCACTCCGGAAAATCTTTTTTGCACTTCTGTCCAGTCAATCACTTTCATAAAGGCCTCTATATAATCTTTCCGCTCTGAGCCGTAATCCGCAATGTAGGCATGCTCGAAGACGTCGTTGACCAAGAGGGAGATGCAATAAAAAAGGTGTCCTACGTCGTGCTCATTGATCCAAACGTTGAAGAGTTTTTGCCCTTCCGGGTCCCAAGCCAAAACCGCCCAGCCGATGCCCCGCATGCTGGAGACCGCCTTGAAATCCTTCTTCCAGGCCTCCATCGAACCGAATGACGAAGTGATCTGGGCGCCCTAAATCCGAGTCCGGATCCAGTTCATCAAATTTCGTTGTCATATTCCCGAAATAGGCCTCGTGGAGCCGCATGCCGTTGAACTCCCAGGCGAACCTTCTTTTGACTTCGTCATAGGCCTGTGTCTCCTTATCCGCTCCCTTTAAAAAATCCATCATTTTATTGATGTGGACGACGTATCCCTCATAGAGCTTGAAATGGGCTTTGAGCAATTTGTCGCTGAACCCTCGGAGCCCCAACAACCGGTCGTAGTTTTTAGCGGTGTACATTTTCCTTCCCCTTTTTAATGATTGGATCGTGCGCTTCCACGATCCAAAAATATTTATCCAATCAAGGTTTCTCTTTAAATAAACGAAAATCCCGCCAGAAAGGTGAAGGTTCCGTTTTGGATATTTTGGCTGGAACTCACATCAGTCAGTCCCACTTCATAGCGACCACTGAGGAGAAAGCGGGAGAAATCCAATTGAGCGCCCAGAATCAGACCCACGTCCGTGCTATTGGGATTACTCACGCCCTCATTGTCCACATTGGCGGCAAATGCAGGCCCCAAAAGAATACCCAGCGGCCCCAAAAAGGTAACATCCAAGAGAACCGGAACTTCCATATAATTCAGCCTGTAGGGATTACCATTTACATCCCCGCCCTTCTGTTCGTAAAGAAGCTCAGGCTGAAACGCCAGGGTCGGTCCAAAGGGCAAATTAAGGAAAGCCCCACCCACGAACCCCAGACGGGAAGCGAACACGTCGCCCACCGGGCCATTCAGGCTCGCAATGTTAAACCCACCCTCAATCCCGATTTGTGGAGATGGAAATCCAGGCGCAACTCCATCGGCTATCGCGAACGAATTTCCAAAAGCAAAAAGAAACAAGTAACCAATCACTAAAGTAAGCTTTTTCATATCCATATCTTTCTTTCAATCTTTATTATTTGAGACTTTTGCGACACTACTACTTATAAATTCTCCTGAAACCTTGCGGCCTTTTGATCAGATATAGCGAACCGAAAAATGACTGACCGCGATTACTAACAAAACGTGGACAAATCCACCCGCCGTTTTTGAAGTCATCAACCCCAGCACCCAACAAACCGGCAAAATAACTGCGAGAGTGGCAATCACGAACACTCCCTTTCGTTACCTCAGAGGTATAAATGAGCCCCCGCTTCCGGATACCAATCCAAAGTCACACCGCTGTCGTAAAACCAAAAGGTCGGAACGATCTGAAAATATAGATCAATCGGAAAATTCCTTTTGTCGAAAATATAGGAAATTCCCAGTGGAATACGGCCCCCGATTTGAACGGTGTCGGAAAGCAGCAGATCTCCGCCCAATCCGATGTAAAAGGGCATCTCGCCGTTGTCCATTCGGATGATGTCGAAGTTGTGCCATAGGTAATCCAATTGCAGAATGGCCGGTCCGCCATCATTGAACTTTACAGCCGGAGCGAAAGCGTTCACGCTATCGACCCAAATCTTTCCTGTAATGCCCCAACCGCCCGGATCACCAGCCTCCACTCCCAGACCAAAATTTCCCCTGTCATTCGTAGGGTGATAATCCGAGTCCGCCCGAGAACACAAGGGCAACAAAAGGGTTCCCACCGTCATCAACCCAACCGATACCGATTTTCTAAAATTCGAAAACATAATCCCTCTTTTTGTGAATTAACCGACTTTTTATGTTCGTAATAATTAAAGCCCCGTTCCTCAATGGAACGCGGCGGTTAAAAAACTTACTTTGGCGCGACCGGAAGTGGCGAGGATGCCGCAGTATTCTTCGCTTCCGTTCCCCCGATGGGAAAACCCGCTTGCGACCATTCCTGGATGCCACCGGCATAGTCGTTCGCTTTGAACCCTTTTTTCTGTAGGGCTTTGGCCGCGTCGGGACCCGCGTTGCAGGTCAGACCGTCGCAATAGGTAATAAAGAACTTTTCTTTTCCATATTTTTTCTCGACCGCCTCTGCAAAATCGCTGGCGTTGAGCCCTAGCGGAAGATTTTCCGAACCCTCAATGTGGAGTTTCGCGTAATCGCTTTCCGGCAGGACATCCAATATCACAACATTCTTATCATTTATCTTTTCTTTGACGGCTTCCTTGCTCATGGACATGCTTTCACCTCATTTGGAATTTTTACTCGCCTTTAAAGTCAAAGCAAGTTTCGTACCCCGTCGCAGTGGATGAAAGAACGCGTCAAATATTCAAGCGTCCTGTAAAAAAAAGGATTTCTTTCACGAACAAGATTTTCAGCTGAGCTTGGCCAGAAACAGCGATCAAAATGATCGTTCTTCGCTCTCGTTTTGATCACACTCAAATCGCGCTAATCATCATGAATATCAAAAAGCCAAATTAAATACCCGCTCTTGTGTGGCTCATTTCTTGCTTTTTTATTCGATTATCATTTCGGGTATATCCACTGCGGGAAATCACTTTTCCGATTACGAATAAAACAAAGGACCAAGGAAAAAAAGAAAACGATGTTCAAAGAAGAGAAAGTAACCGCCAACATGAAGGCTTTGGTTTATCACAGTCCCGGCCAAAAAAGCTGGGAGGATAAACCAAAACCGCTCCTCCTGAAAACAACGGATGCGGTCATCCGTGTCACCACTTCCACTATCTGTGGAACCGATCTTCATATCATGAAAGGGGATCTTCCGGCCGTCATCGACGGGCGAATCCTCGGCCATGAAGGGGTTGGTATCATTGAGGAAGTCGGAACCGGGGTCACCCAATTCAAAAAGGGCGACAAGGTGATCATTTCATGTGTCACTTCCTGTGGTAAATGCGACTACTGTAAAAGGGGGATGTATTCCCACTGCCGCGACGGCGGCTGGATCCTTGGCTATACCATCGACGGAACCCAGGCCCAATATGTCCGCATCCCGCACGCCGATAACAGTCTTTATCTCGCACCAGACGGTGTCGACGAAGAGGCTCTGGTGATGCTTTCGGATATTTTCCCCACCGGATTCGAGTGCGGCGTTCTAAACGGACAGGTAAAACCGGGGGACACCGTGGCTATCGTCGGTTCCGGTCCCATCGGATTGGCGGCGCTGTTGACCGCCCAATTTTATTCGCCCGGCCGCCTCATCATGATCGACCAGGATGAAAACCGCCTGAAAATGTCCCTCTCTTTCGGGGCAACCCACACCATCAACTTTAAGAACGAAAAGGTCGAAGATCGTATCCATTCATTAACGAACGGCAACGGGGTGGATGTCGCAATTGAGGCGGTCGGTACCCCTGGATCCTTTGAGACCTGCCAAAACATCATTGCCCCCGGCGGAAGAGTTGCAAATATAGGTGTACACGGCAAATCAGTAGAATTGCACCTGGAAAAACTTTGGGACCGCAATATCACTATCACAACCCGCCTAGTTGACACAGTAACAACACCCATGCTGCTCAAGGTATTGCTGTCCGGAAAACTGGACGCCAAAAAGATGGGGACCCACCGTTTCTCCCTCTTCGATGTTATGAAGGCTTATGACACCTTCGGCAACGCCGCCAAAGAAAATGCCCTGAAGGTAATTCTGAAGGCCTAATTAGGATGCTGTAAAACATCAGGAGGATTCATGGTAACAATGACGAAAATAAAGCCAGTCAATTTATGGGCGGAAAAAAAGCACCGCCTTATTACCATGGACATTTTCCAAAGCACTTCTTTCGAGGACCTCCAAGAAATCGAAAGACATATGCTCGTAAGAAAATACGCGAGACGGGAATCAATCTTCCGGGAGGACGACCAGGCGGATTTCGTCTGGTTGGTCAAACAAGGCCATGTTAAAGAAATCCACCATTCGGAGGAGGGACGGCATACCACCCTCTGTATGGTGGGAGCCAAGGGTCTATTCGGGATATCCGCCTTTAATGGCGGAAGTTATGGCTTTGATTGCATGGCCGAAAGCGACGCAACCGTATTGTCCTTCCCCATCAGGAGTTTCCAGTCGCTCATGGGAAAGTACCCCGAGATGGGCAGGATCGTCGTTTCAGAAATCGCAAAATTACTGCGCCAATCCAGGAACAGGCAAATTCTTTCACAGGAAAGCGCGGAGAAACGCCTCCTCCAAGTCCTAGTGGAAATGGGGGTAGAATTCGGTGACACCATCCCGTTAACCCGAAAGCTCATCGCCTCCATGGCGGGAACTTCCGTGGAAACTTGTATCCGCACCTTCTCTCGCTTAAAAAATGCGGGACTTATTACGTCTGGAAACAGAAAAATTATGGTTAAAAATGCTGAGTTCCTGAAAGATTGGATGGATAAGCTTTGAAAGCTCAAAGAATCGCAGAAAACATTTCTGTAAGAGTTTCCAGCTATCCCCAACATGAGGAAATCATCCTCCTAACAGTAAAGAGGTTAATTGACACCCTCATGGCTCATTGAAATCCTGACCGCCTCACAATGGGTGAACCTCGGATAGATCAAAACGATATTCTTTTTTCTCGTTTTGACACCTTCGGCAATCTCAATCATCAAAAAAGCAGATAAAAGAAACCAGAAGCTGTTGGCGTGTTATTTGCATCATTTACTTCTTAATCATTTTGCGGACATCTCTCTTCGATGGAATTTAAGCCCCTGAGTGGTTGGGTTGGGTTGGGTTGGGTTGGGTTGAAACGGTCTGCTTCGAAAGCCACATTTCATGAAGTGGACCAGTTGAACGGCACCCTGGGGGAAATAATGATCACGGTCAGAAAATCGGAAGAACGGCGCCATATCTCCAACGAGAATCAAAGCACTTGGTTGACTTTCGACTGGGAAAATAAGTTCGATCCTCTCAAAGAAGGTTTTGGATCACTCAAGATATTCAACGAGGAAATCCTTTCACCAGGCCATGGATTCATCCTACACACACACGAGGATATGGTCGTCGTCAGTTATGTCCACGAAGGCCTTATAGTATATAAAGGACTTTTTGAAAATCCCGAATTGCTGAGGGCCCAAGAATTTCACCGAGTCAAAGCCACCTCTGGCACAAAACTTTCCGCATATGATCTTTCCTCTTCCGAGGACGCGCATGTTTTCCAAAGCGGCTTTACCCTCGGTACCGGGGTGATGGAAGCAAAAGGAAGCAAAAAATTTTTCACCCTAGCCGAGCGCAAAGGGATCCTAAGGCTTATCGCCTCATCTGACGGAAAAGAGGATTCCCTCAAAATACAACAGGACGTCCAAATGTATTCCACGCTGATTCATAAGGGAAACCACATGATTCATGAATTGAAGCCTGGAAGGAGAGCCTGGCTTCATGTGGTCAAAGGCCGGATTACACTAAATGAACTAAATCTTAAAGCCGGAGATGGAGCCGGTTTTTCTGGCGAAATTTGCGTTTCTTTTACCTCAATAGAGCCAACCGAAATTCTTCTCTTTGACTTGGCGTAATTATTGATTTTCTTTTTAGCTGAGCGAAGTTCCTAATCTTTCACCCGATCCAACAATTTATAGGCCTTGAGTTTACGATAGAGTGTCGCCACACCCACACCCATCATATCGGCGGCTTTTCTTCGGTTCCCCTCCGTCTTTTCCAACGCCCCAAGGATACAATCCTTCTCCACATCCTTTAAAAACCGTGGAATGCCTTTGTCGGAAACCAGTGGCATTTTCATTAACACTTCGGGAGGAAGATCCTCCAGATCAACGCGGTTCGTCTTGGCCACTGCGACCGCTCGCTCCATGGCATTCGCCAGTTCGCGCACGTTCCCAGGCCAGGCGTAACTGATCAGTTGGTCCGCCGTCGCGGCAGTCAAGCCGTCGACGTCTCTTTTCATTTGGATCGCGGATTCCGCAAGAAGCAGGCGTGCGAGGGGTAGGATATCTTCCCGGCGCTTGCGCAGGGGAGGAACGGCCAGTTCCACCACGTTCAGGCGATAATAAAGGTCTTCCCGGAATCTTTTCTCCGCCACCTCGACCTTAAGGTTCTTATTGGTCGCGCTAACGATGCGAACATTGATGGGGCGGCTTTTGTTCTCGCCAACCCGCCGCACTTCTCTTTCCTGAAGCGCCCGAAGGAGCTTCACCTGCATGGGAAGTGTGATCTCGCCAACCTCATCAAGGAAAAGAGTCCCGCCATTGGCAGCTTCAAAAAGTCCCGGACGATCCGACGTGGCGCCCGTAAAAGAACCCCGAGCATGGCCAAAAAGTTCGCTTTCCAATAGGGTCTCGGTGATAGCTCCGCAGTTCACGGCAATAAATGGGCCCGCCGCGTGTGGCGAATGATCGTGGACAAAGCGCGCCACTCTTTCTTTCCCCGTTCCGCTCTCCCCAGTAATCAATACCGTGGAGTCAATGGCAGCAATGGTCTTAGCCAGTTCCATTAAGTTACGCATTTCAGGACTTCGAGCCAAAAGTTCGGCCGGATCCTCCTCGATTTTGGCGATGACCGTTAGCTTGCGGGTTCTCTCCTGCAATTCGCTTTCCGTTCGTTTAAGGATGGTAGTAACGTCTCGCAAGGCTTCGTCAATCCCCACCCGCTTGAAAACTGCCAATTCACCGTCAACCTCGTCTCCCCATTCTTCCTCGGACTTGATCACCACATGGCAGGCCGTATCGCCCTTTCCGATGCACTTATCCTCCAGAGCGTACATTTCCTTGTCCAAGCAGAAGCTCAAGTAACCGCTGATCATCCCGCAAAGGTTCCAACAGACTGACTTATCCGAACGGCCCTTCAAAAGAATATGTTGTTCGGCTTCATAGGAAACGCGCCAAGTCCCACCTTCGGGGCCGAAAGCATTGGGACTGTTAGGATCTAACATAAAAAGACCCTGAAGTGCCAAAATCCTGGCTCCCGCTTTCTGCCATTCTTCTGCGGTGTCCCATTTGAATTTGGATTTCAAGGCTACCGCCAGACGCCTACCGTGGATATATCCGAAACGACTGAGAATACCCCTGGCCGTTCTTTCACCATAAGCATCGATGAGTTCCTTACGGAGGAGTCCCTGGGCCACGGCATCAAAGATCAAGGCTCTCTGCCCCGCGAAATGAACCATTCCCCCGCCCGGGTCCAACTCCAATAATTCTTTTAAGTCCAGGTCTTCAACGCGCATAAACAGCTCCCTTCAAGGATCTTGCTCATTTTTTCATTCGAGAAATTTTGGATTATGACTTCCGTCAGATTGACCGGGATTTTTGCGGGACGTTTCTACATCCACCAAATATTTATTTAAATGATAGTGATTTGAAAAGGCCGAGTTGGTTGAACCAAATTGAGGTTTAAAGATTGGTTCGGATTCCCTTGGGACATTCGCCGGGGCCGTGGACCATCGGATTGATGGCCGTTTGATCAATATGATTGTACTCCTCCCCAACAATAAAACGGCAAGTCCTTTACAATTCTTTGTTAATTTTCTTAGCTGAGGAACTCTCGATTTGATAGGCTTTTCCATTTATGGTTTCTTTTCCACCCATGAAGGGTGGTTTAAAGAACCCTCACGGGAAGTTTTTGGGGCTTTTTTCACTATGGTTTTGGTGGGATTTTTTTTTGAGGAAAGCCCGGCAAAAAAAGCACGAATCGAGTGCTGCAAAAACAAACTAAGGGAAAAGAGAGCCGCGGCAATCAGAAGCGTGTAAAGCGCGACAGGACCGATCCAGCTTTTGAAAAGTTCCCATCTTTGCCCAAAAAAATATCCCACGATAGCGTAGAGGGCGGAATAGCTAAAGGCTCCTATTAAGTTGTAAAAAAGAAAAGGGCGGAAAGGCGTTTTCCCAATGCCTGCCAGGATGCCGGTTACAGGGTGAAGCAAGGCCACGAACCGTGCAAAAAAAACAACTTTTGCCCCGAATTTGGCGAAAAAACGATCCATTTGTTCCTCCCTTTCGGGAGTAACCTGGAGCCAGCGATTTTTTTCCAAAAAACGACGTCCAAAACGCCACCCAAGCCAATAACCGCCGTTACCACCCAAAAAGCACCCCAGCGTACCGGCGGCAATCACGGCCCACAAGGAAAGAATTCCCTTTTCCCCAAGAAAGCCGCCCCCCAACAACATCGAATCTCCTGGAACAGGAAAGCAAAGGTTGTTCAAAAACACTACCAGAAAAACGACCCAATAACCGTTATGGGTGAGCAGGGACTGCAGCCAGTGGAACACTTTGATGCCTTTACTTGCTTGTTAAATTAATTTACGAAGAAATGGCCGCTCGCCAAGGGGACAACCTCCGGTCATGGTCATTTCAGAAAAGAGGTTCAAAGAAATAAGATCCCTTGATAATTTTTTCAGCCGCCTCGACTACCTGTAATCTCCACCACCTTGTTTCCACTCTTACTTGGCCCGAAGGTCACGTCATAATGAACCTCGAACTCATCGGTGCAGGTGATCGTAACAAACAAAATCGAGGCAGACGGAGGCTTGATTTTGAAATCCGTAAATTTCAACTGTTGTGTTCCTTTAAGGCGGACCTGGTCTCCCTTGAACGTCGTATCAGCGGTAAGAATAATAGGAATTGTCTCGCCTGCTACCGCTAGGCTGCCTTTGGCAGTCATCACATAAGTGTCGGCGTCCTTGCCGGGTTTCAAGGTTTCACTTGTTAATAGAAACTTGATCTCTGGATCGTCCTTGGCTTTAAGGGCTTTATAAGCGTTTTTATCCAGACCCGAGTCCTTCGACTTGAAGCTGATGAGCGGAACCATGAAAGTCATGGCACCCACTTTCCCATTCTTGAGAGCCTTGACCAGATCTTTTGAGGAGGCTTTCAAAAGTGCCGAACCTTTCAAAGCAGTAGCGTTCATCTGGTACTTATGCAAAGTGGAGTTTCCCTCCATGTAAGCGATACTTCCCGCTTGTAGAGTGAGATTGTCTTCACCCTTGGAGGCCATGCCGTCCACTGGACCGATCGTTTCAGCGGCTTTTTCATACCATTGGACATTCCCTTGCGCGGACTTTTTTTCGGTGGAATGATTTTCATTTGACACCGGGGAGGAATCCCCGGCCAAAACCACAACAGTCGAAACCGTTACCAACCCCATGATCGAGATCAATGTCAGCGTCATATATCTCATATACGTTCTCCTTTGTGAAATTTAGCGACTTGAGGCCAAGCTCAAGTGGGGAATCTAGGATTAAAAGCAAGAAGCAAGCCATGGGCCTAGTGGTTTTAAAAGTGGAATAGGTTCGTTGTTTGGTTTTTAAAGCGGTTGAAACCCAAAATGAGAATAAGGCTATCGTTCTGATCGCCTAAAGCGGCGGCTTTCGGAATTACCGAATATTTTACGGGCTCAATTCTTGCTTTACCTATCTGCTTGATGATCGACGAACGCATCAAAAGTGGATAATAAAAAAGGGGTAACATGAAACAAATCACCTGTTTATCTTGGTTGTTCGTTCTTTTTCTAGGCGTTGCCGTTTGTTTTGCGGAAGAACATGCTGGAAGGGGTGGAGAAAGTCGCGGTGGAGATGGCGATAGTCGCGGCAGATCATTTACGCATTCCTCGACACAAGCCCGTCAGCCGGTGCGGATTCAAATGAATCACTACAGTGGTGACAATACTTATCACCCGGCATACCATCCCTCCTATAGCCAAACTCAGAGGATCCAGACGGCTCCAAAAACACATGCCGTTCGGCCATCGAGTACCGCTCACGTGCCGGGAGTACGGTCGGCTACCGCCGTTCATCACCATGCCTATAAACAGGGTTATGTCCGTAAGAAGTTGTCGAAAATCGGCGTGAAGACCGAACCCAAATACATTGCCGACCGTTCCGAGATAGTTTCCACGGATCGCGCCCATTCGATGATTGGTAATCCTTCCACAGGCCCAAAAGGCGAGCCTTTCAAGGGATCGATGGTTTCTCCCCGGCAATTTAATGGAAGCGTGGTGCGCAACCAGATGTCGGTCGTGAATCGTCCGGCCTATATGCAGCGCATCGACCGGGAAAACGCCAATGAAACCCAAAGAAACCATGTTTATTGGCATACCGACGGTGGTTTTAGCTACTCCCACTTTATCGATAATTCGGGTTATCAATGGTATGGCTGGTACGCGGGTGACCAGTTTTTTTGGACCCGAAATTACGATGGCCGTTGGTGGTGGTATGACCCTGGCTTTAACCGCTGGTGTTTCTATAACGACAATTATTGGTGGTGGCAGGATCCCTATCACGTGGGGGAGCTTTATGTTTATGACGATGACAACTATATCCCCGCCAATTCTGCGGATGACCAGGTGGTTGTGACGGGCGCCGAGCAATCAACCGACTTGGTTTATAACAGCCCCGACAGCAAGAGGATGGTGAAAGTCGTACCAGGTGACGGGGACGCTTTCTTGTATGATACGGCCAATCCGCAGGCCTTTGAGCCTGTTTATCTGGCTTCGGGTGTCCAAAGTGTTCAATATTCGAACCTGGACAACGGCAGGCCTCTGGAAATCATGTTGAAATTAAACGATGGTTCTTACGACTTGTTCGATGCCGAAGGCAATGCTTACAATTCCGAAACAGCCGAGTCGGACTAACCTCATTCGAACACAAGGGGCCAAGCTGGCCCCTTGTTTATTTTAGGGCCTTTAACCGTCCCGCTCGACCTTCAAAATAAAAAACAGTGTAAAAGCTTTGTCCAATCCAGTCCTCCGGATGCCTTAATTCATTTGAAAAGCTTCATCCTGTTTATTTACGATCAAGCCATTTTTTCACGATAGAAGGGAAATAAGCTTACATGAACAATGGACATTCCCCGGTGGGCAAGCTTTGGCGTGTCTTTTTCTTTTGTTTGGCAAATCCCCGTCTTTGACAACTCGGTTATTGTTTAAAATCTTTTCCCATAAAGTCTCAGCGCGTTCAGCACGACCGAAATCGAAGACAAAGACATAGCCAAAGCAGCAAGGGTAGGAGGCACAGAAGCGAAGATGGCCAAGGGCAGGGCCACCAAATTATAGGCAAAGGCCCAGAAGAGATTCTGCCGGATGATGGCAAAAGTCGCGCGGGAAACCTGGAGCGCTTCGATAACCTTGTAAAGCCCGCCCTGGATGAGCACCATATCTCCCGATTCCTTGGCTACATCCGTACCCGACCCCATTGCGATCCCCAGGTCTGCCGCGGTTAAAGCCGCTGCGTCGTTGTAACCGTCCCCCACCATTGCCACCTTCGAAGGCCCTTCTTTTGGAGTTCACGGATGTAATCCAGTTTACCTTGGGGGTTCATGTTAGCCCGGACCACATCCACCCCGACGCTCTCGACCCACCCTTTCAGCCACCACTTCCCCGTCGCCGGTCAGGAGATGGACCTGGAACCCCAGTCCTTTGAGGCGGCCGATCACCTCCTTGGAATCGGCTCGGGGCGGGTCTTCCATCACGAATATGCCGGACGATCTTCCTATCCAATGCCATAAGGGAAACGGTTTGGCCCCCCTGGCGGTAGGCTTCGACATTGGCCCGAACTTGGGTGGAGGGTACCACTCCCTCCAGGGATTCGATGAAGGCCTTGGTTCCGATGGCCACCTCACGCCCCTCGACAAAACCTTGCACGCCCGCTCCTGCCGTCTCCACCGCGCGCTCGACGTTGGGCAGGATCAGGTCCAAAACCATCGCTTCCCTCAACACGGCCGATGCCAAGGGGTGGTTCGTCCCTTTTTCCAGGGCCGCCGCGTAACGAAGGAGTTTTTCTTCCTGCTCACCGTCCAGGGCCAACAAGTCCACCAGTCGAGGTTTTCCCTCGGTGAGGGTACCCGTCTTGTCGAAAACCATCACGTCCAATTGGGTGGATTTTTCCAGCACTTCCGCCCGACGGATGAGGATGCTTCGTTTGGCGGCCACCCCGATGCCCACCATCAGGGCGATGGGGGTCGCCAACCCGAGGGCGCAGGGACAGGCGATGACCATCACTGAAACCGCCCTCTGCAAGCCCTTGAGTAACCGGATGGCCGGCCACTAGAATCCAACCCATCGCAGTGAAAAGGGCCAGGATTAAAACCACGGGCACGAAAACCGCCGCGGCCCTATCCGCCGTTTTCTGAATGGGAGCCTTGGAACCCTGGGCTTCTTCCACCAGGCGAATGATATGGGCCAAAGCCGTATCCGCCCCCGTCGCCCAGGCTTTCATGTTCAGAGTGGTGGTTCCATTGATGGTCCCGGCGAAAAGCGGACTGCCCGGCCGCTTTTCAACGGGGATCGATTCCCCTGTCAAGAGGGACTCATCCACCCGTCCCTTCCCTTCAAGAACGTTCCCGTCCACCGGAATCGCTTCACCCGGCCTGACGCAAAGGGTGTTCCCTAAGATCACCATTTCGACCGGCACGTCGATCTGGTGGGTTTCCTTAATCACATGGGCCACACGGGGTTGTAGGTCCGTCAACAGTTCCAGCGCCCGGTTGGCCCGCCGCTTGGAGAAAATCTCCAGATACCTTCCTAGGGTCACAAAAAAGAGGATAAGGCTGCCGGCGTCAAAATAAACATCCACTGAAATTCCCACCAAAGCTGGAAGGGAGGCGAAAAAGGCGACTGAGGAACTCAGGGAAATGAGCGTGTCCATGGTCACTTCTCCATACCGCAACCCTCTTAATGCGGCTTGGTGGAAGGGCCAGCCGACGAAGAGAAAAACCGGCGCCGCGAGGAGGCTTTGGAGCCACAATGGGATTTGAAATGGCTTCCAAAACATGAATAAATGTTCTGCAAGGAAAGGAAGGATGAGCAAGCCGCCTAGAATAAGGCGCCACCCCAGCCGATTTTGCTCGGCCTGGTACATCCGGTAAGTCCTTTGTTCGGGAAGATAGGGTTTGGCCAAATATCCGGCTTTTTCGACGACAGATTCAAGGATTTCAACGGGAATTTCTGATTCCGTTTGGACATAGGCTTTTTGGGAGGCAAAGTTGACAACCGCCTCTTGGACCCCGGGAACGGCCCTCAACTTTCGCTCGATGCGGGCGGCACAAGAAGCGCAGGTCATTCCTTCCACTGAAAGGATGACAGAACCAGATGGACTTTTAGAGGAAACTTTTGGTTCGACGAGAGTCTCAAGAGACATGCGCTTGATAACCCTCTTCCTCAAGGGCTTGGATCGCCGCTGATAAGTCCAGAGGGACTTCGGACTCAACCAAGGCTTGTTTTTGGCTCAAACTCACTTGTGCCCCTTTCACCCCAGGAAGTAAAGATAAGACCTGTTGGACCACATGGACGCAATGGTCACAGGTCATTCCTTGGATTTTTAAAGTGGTTGTCGTCATATCTTCCCTCTCTTTAACATAAAATAAACGTCCCTTCCTTAAATTTAAAGGACCGTCCTGTTTTCACGGTTGGTTTTAAGCGTTTAGGATAGGTTTCAAGGCAAAACGAATAGGGAAATCTGTTTGGTTTCACTGTTAACTTCAGTAAATCTTAATAGGGTTGAATTGGGCGGTGGCCCCGACCCATAATGGGCCCTTCTAAAAACAGGCTGTTCATCCTTATTTCATATATATACCTATTGGAGGCATTCATGGCGGCAAATGAAAAGCGGTTTAACCTAGTTCAAAAGATCATTAACGCCCACCTGGTTTCGGGTAATCCCGTGGGAGGGGAGGAAGTGGGCATCAAGATCGACCAAACTCTCACCCAGGATGCCACCGGCACTATGGCTTACCTTCAATTTGAGGCCATTGGGGTTCCCCAAGTCCACACCAAGCTTTCTGTTTCCTACGTCGACCACAATATGCTACAAACCGGCTTTGAGAACGCCGATGACCATCGTTACCTGCAATCCGTGGCCGCCAAACACGGCATTTACTTTTCCCGCCCCGGCAACGGCATTTGCCACCAAGTGCACCTGGAACGCTTTGCCATCCCCGGCCAGACACTCTTGGGTTCCGATTCCCATACTCCGACTTGCGGGGGGGTGGGGGAATTGGCTATCGGTGCCGGCGGCTTGGATGTGGCTGTGGCCATGGGCGGCGGACCCTTCTATATGACGATGCCCAAGGTCTTAAGGGTGGAACTCAAGGGCAAGCTCCAGCCCTGGGTCACCGCCAAGGACATCATTCTGGAAGTACTAAGAAAACTGACGGTCAAAGGTGGAGTGGGCAAAATCCTGGAATATACCGGCCAGGGGGTCAAGAGCCTCTCGGCAACAGCTCGGGCCACCATTACCAATATGGGAGCCGAACTGGGAGCCACGACCTCCATCTTCCCCTCCGATGAGAATACCCGTGAATATATGAAGGCCCAGGGGCGGGCCAAGGACTGGACGCCTTTAGCCGCCGACCCCGGAGCGACTTACGATGAGGAACTCATTATCGACTTGAATAAGCTGGAACCTCTCCTTGCCCAGCCCCACAGCCCGGACAACGTGATTGAGGTTTCAAAGCTCAAGAACATTGACGTTCAGCAGGTTTGCGTGGGTTCCTGCACCAACAGTTCTTATAGTGACCTAATGATGGTCGCCAAGATGCTTAAGGGCAAGCATATCCACCCCAATGTATCCATGACCGTCACACCCGGTTCCAAGCAGGTTTTCGAGATGATCGCAAAAAACGGGGCCCTGGCAGATATTATTTCCTCCGGTGCCCGCATAATCGAATCCGCCTGCGGGCCTTGTATTGGCATGGGCCAAGCCCCTCCATCCGGAGGCGTTTCTATCCGCAGTTTCAACCGCAATTTCGAGGGCCGATCAGGTACGCGTGACGCTAAGGTTTACCTGGCCTCCCCTGAAACGTGCGTAGCCTGCGCCCTGGCCGGAAAAATCACCGACCCCTCCACCCTGGGCAAGGCACCCAAGGTTGAGATCCCCGACAAGTTCGTTTGGGATGACGACGGCATTATCCCCCCCGCCAAGGATCCAAAGAAGGTCGAGGTCGTGCGCGGCCCGAATATCAAACCGCTGCCCGTAAACGAACCCTTGGCCGACACCCTGCAGGGCCCCGTCGTTTTGAAAGTCGCCGACAACATCACGACTGACCACATCATGCCGGCGGGCTCCAAGGTATTGCCCTTGCGCTCGAATATCCCGGCGATCTCAGAATTTGTGTTCAACATCATCGATCCCACCTATCCCAAGAGGGCCAAGGAGGCTGGAAAAAGCTTCGTGGTGGGAGGCGATAATTACGGGCAGGGCTCTTCCCGAGAGCACGCGGCCCTGGCGCCCATGTACCTGGGTTTGAAGGCGGTCATCGTGAAAAGTTTCGCCCGCATCCACCGAGCCAACCTGGTCAACTTCGGCATCCTGCCCCTCACCTTCGTGCAGGCCGCCGACTATGACGGGATTTCACAGGGGGATCAGCTTGAGATTCCGGATTTGAAACAAGTCATCAAGGTCGACCATCCCTTCCCGGTGAAGAACCTGACCAGCGGCAAGTCCATTCAAGTGGTCCACGGCTTGACCGGCCGCCAACAGGAGATCATCCTGGCCGGCGGTCTTTTGAATTGGACCAAGCAGAAAAGTGCGGAAGCCGCGGCCATCCCCGCTCCAACGGAAAAAGCCAAATCTTCCAAAAAAGAAAAAGTAAAGTAAGAAGAAAAAATCCGCTTTACCCCAAGCCCTGTCTCTTTGAGACGGGGCTTTTTCATTCCATACAAAGCGAGAATCTTTTGGAAACATTACCTTCCGGTACGCCTTATAACCCGGAGAATAAAAATAAAATGAACATCGATATCTCGGCCCGCAAACCGGGTGAGAAGTTCCTCTACACGGGGCCGCATCTTTGCGTGACTTGTGCCAACGAGAACCGCATCATAAACCGTTACTTCAAGGCAGGTGACAACGCTCCACCCTGCGAAAACTGCGGACCGCGGGCCCTTTGGGAGCCCTGATCGACCTTCTTCGGGGTTTCCAGCAGGGTTTGGTTAACGAATAGCCTCGTTTGCGTCCTGAAATGATTGCCAAACTGGTTTTTTTTGGAAATAATATGGCAAATTTCAAAAGCAGGTTTCAACCTCAAAGGAGTTGAATGGCCCACGATTTCACTATAACGTTCCGGGGAGTTCGCGGAAGCATCCCTGTCCCCGGTCCGACAACACTCAAGATCGGCGGCAACTCCTCCTGCGTTCAAGTGAATGTCTTGGACCATACCCTGTTCCTGGACGCTGGCACCGGAATCGTTCAGGCAGGACAGCAGTTGGTCCGAAACTTCTTCGCCAACCGCGACAAGATGAAGCGCCTCGTCACGACCATCTTGATTACCCATACCCATCATGACCACATCATGGGACTTCCTTTTTTCCCCCCCCTTTATATCGGGGATTCCTCCATCTCTCTTTTCGGACCCTCGGGTTATGGGCCGGTGGACTCCAAAACCGGCTTGGAATACGTGTTGGATATGATGATGGACCAGATGTTCTTTCCTGTCGACCTGAAGGAAACTCATTCCATCAAGAAAATTGCCACCCTCAAGCCTTTCGACCAGATTCTCCTGGCGGAAGGAGCCGAAGCCGAATTGGTGAATTTGCAGACGGATTTCAAGGCGAGTTTTAAGGACAAGGTTATTGTGAGCCAATATCGCGCTTACAATCATCCCAAGAATGGAACCTTGGTTTACAAATTACAATATGCTGGAAAATCGGTGGTTTACGCCACGGATATCGAGAGTTACGCCGCGGGCGACCGCAGGTTGATTCAGTTTTCCAAGGGCGCGGACCTTCTGATCCATGACGCCCAATATACGATGGAACAATACACCGGGGCCGTCTCCACTCAGGGCTACGGACATTCCACTCCCGAAATGGCCTGTTTCGTGGCCAAGGAAGCGGGCGTGAAGCAGTTGGTGCTCTACCATCACGATCCCAACCATGACGACGCCTTTATCCTGCGCAAGGAAGAGGACGCCAAGAACCTTTTCGCCAATACCATCTGCGCTTACGAGGGTCTTACCATACCGGTTTAAAGAAACCTGTCACCCAGCCCTCAAAGTCATGAATTCCATCTTTATTTAACGGCCTACTTATCCGATTCTAATTTGTCTTAAATTTTTGGATTTTCGCGTGCAGATCCCGAAGTTCTTCCGCCGTCGGTTCAATTGAGAGGCTTTCCATCTCCCCCAACTGATTGTAAACGTCGAAAAGAATGGACCAAAGTTCTTCCGGGGAGAAGTTTTTCTTGCTCAGGAAATACTGAAGGAAAAGCTGAAAACGGACACTGCTCTCGTAAAGGTCGATGCACTGGACGCCCGAGAGGTCGCCGCTCACCAGGGAGAATGATTGCAGGACCATTTCCACTTCTTCAATGATCTTCTTTAGCAACACTCTCAATTCGATATTTTGAATGGCGTCATAATAAACCGTGTCGAATTGGTCTTGGATCAGGGCGCCACGGGTGATGGCGTCGTATTTCTTAAAGACTTCTCGGTAATGCCGCCCCGCCTCCTGGACATCTTGGACGAGTCCGACCAAATGGGCGACTTGGGGAAGGAAATTCTTTCGGTCGATTTCCTTTGTAGTGGCCAACTCGTGGATGTGCTGGATGTAATCGTAAGTACTGTCGGAACAACGGCGGAAGGCTAGGCTCAGATCCCCTATCAGGTCTTCCGGGGCATGGGCAATACGCAATTGCTTGTCGACCCGGGCCTTAAAATCTTCCTCGGGTTTCCAGGTCTTGGCGTTTTCCAAAAATTGTTCGGCGGTGATCTCTTCCATGGCTTTTATTATAGGCCTCGTCTTTTCAGGACTAAAAGGGCAAAAAAACAAATCCAGGAACCGATGGAAATCCATTTGCCAAAATTAAAAAGGCTTGGAATGTATTCCATATAAAAGTGGTGGCTTCCTGTCAAAAGTGGGATCGCCCTTTGAAAACCATTGACTGGCATTACCTGGTATCGGCCCTGCGTATCGGCCGATTGGGGCTCGATCTTCCATCCCCGGCTGTAGTTATCGGTAACCACCAAAAGGGCGGGTTTGGAAATTTCCGCTTCAACCTCGATTTTATCGCTGGAAAGATCCTTCAACAAAACATGGCCAGCGGCCGAATCATTCCCCGACGGGATTCCGGGTCCGGATTCCAACAACGCCTCCTTAGTTGGGTCAAACCGTGGATCGAGGGTCCGTTTGAGGATTTCGTCGGGATTCAATACCTCGAAACGTTCGGTTAAAAAAGCCCGTGGCGGCTCCCGAAATCCTGTTTTTTCCACCCGCCATTGGCCCGCTTCTTGTTTGATAACGTATCTTAACCGCAGCAATCCCATCGAGGGCGGCCATTGGCGGAAGAAGGGAATCAATTGGGTATCCTTATCGACATCCAAACCTTGAGTCGCGCATACAAATCGGGCGTAGCGAAAAGGGTTTACGGGATCTTCCCCCCATATGTCCCATCCACGGGCTCCCAAGGTGGTATCGGGGATGGCCGCTGAAACCCGGTAATCCCCCGGATCCCGGGAATAAATTTCCTGAATTCCAGAGACTTTCGCGCTTAGTTCCTTGAAATCAAAGAACGGCAAGTTGTCTTTGGCAAAGAGAAAGAGTTCGAGGAAAGCCACCACGACGAACATCCACCTCCAAGCCGGCCGCCTCAGGCTGGCCCACGCCAAAAACGCCAGACCAGCCAAAAGGATGCCGCAAAACAAAAGGCTAAGGGTCATGGACCCGGCATAAACCAGGTATTGGCGAAAAATCCTCGCTCCCCCAAGGCGGGGCACGGCTAAAAAGAGGCCAGCGGTGAAAAAGAATATTCCGCTTCCCCATCCCGCAAGCTGTCCGAACCCCTTCAAGTTTCGGGGATGGTCAAAAATTCCGTCCATTCCCATGGCCGCAAGGGCCAACAGGCACAAGGTTATCTGGACGTTCAACTTTCCGACTCCCCGGAAATTTCCGAAAAAGGGAACCCACTTGCAAAAAAAAGCGAAAAGCGGCAGATGGGTGCCAATCGCCAGGGAACCCAGGAACAAGGCGATTGCCGCAAAGATTTTCTTTTGAGGATGCGGGGATGACCCCAAAGCGAAAAGAGCAAGCAGGAAGGCTGTCACGCTGATGAATAGAACACCCTCCCAATAAAAACTTCCACCCCAATAATTCCTCCATCCTCCGAAAAAACGGGGCATCAAAAGGCACCAAAGCCTCTCGGGGGTGATGGAGGCGATATTGAGAAAATCCAAGGATAAATGCTGAGTCCTTACGCTCTCCCCAGCCGCTTCCCACCCGGTCAAAAGCTGTACCGCCGTGAGCAATCCCGCCCCCGCGCCCATAACAACCCAGGCCGCCAAAAAAATTTTTTTCTGGCCCGTCCGGGGAATGTTCAAAAGGACGTAGAGACTCGCGGCAAAGACGGTGTAATAGCCGTACTGAATGTGCCCGGAGAGGATTTGCATGGAGAGGGCGAACATTCCCAGGAGAATCCACTTCTTTTCCACCCGTTCCAGGCAGCCATCCACCGCTAAGAAGACGAGCGGAGTCCAGGTCATCGAGTCAACGTTGGGCAGGTGCCCCGGAACCAGGTGGAGAAAGGTGGATCCCCCGAACATGAAACCCAAGGCGGCCATTAAGGCGGAGGCGGGATGCGACCCCCTTCGGCTAATCCAAAGGAAGGTAAACCACCCGGACAGGAAAACATGAAGCGCGAAATTTAAGTTCAAGGCGAAGGGAAGAGGTAAAACCATGAACAACCAATTGGGGGGATAAAGAAGGGCGGATTGGAATCCGCCCAAAAAGGGAAGGCCGCCGCAAAGATAGGGATTCCAGAGCGTCAAGTGGCCTTTTCGAAGCTCTCCGAAGCCGAACTGATACCAACTGACCAGGATGTCGCTCAAATCCCCCCCGGGGATGGATAAAACCTTTGAGGTATAGGGAGAGAGGAAATCCCAGAAGACCGCCAGGGTGGCGGCCAGTAAAAGGCCGGGTATTTTCCAAATCGATTGGAAATATCGGTTCTTGTTTTTTGTATCCCGCTCTGAATTTTCACCCGATTTCAAAGTTTTTCCCGAAAAAAATATTTCTTTTCCAAAACAAGAAAACCGCCAAGGACAGCCAGGCAAAGATCGAAATCCACTTGCCGATGACAAAAGCCGTCGGCCGATATTCCAAAAGGATGTGGTGCTCCCCCGCTTCCAAGGGGATCGCCCTTAAAAAACCGTAGGCTGGCATCACGGAATAACCCCGTTGCGCGGAGGTATCCAGGGGGACAGCTTTCCATCCATGGCTGTAGTTATCAGCCACAACTAACACGGAGGGCTGGGACACCTGGGCGTCGATTCGAATCTCGTCCGTCGAAAGATCTTCCCATTTTATGCGGCTTTCCAGATTCCCCGGCTTAGAGACGATGCCGGGATCGGATTCCAACAATGCTTCTCGGGTGGCGTCGAAACCAGGCTGGAGGGTATCCGCCAGTATATCTTCCGGCTTCAGAACTCTCCATTGACCTGTCACGAAAAAACGGGGTGTTTCCTTTAATCCGGTACGGCGAACATCCAACCCTCCGGGACTTTCGTTGAAAATATAACGCAACCTCAACAGTCCCAGAGAAGGCGGAGGTTCTTTTAAAAAGGCCTTCCAAAGAACTTCTATATAAGAACCATAGTTCTGGGACGCGGAAGCGAAAACAGCATAACGATATGGAATGACCGGGTCATCTCCCCAAACCTCGAAACCTTTGAAGCCCATGGCGTAACAGAAATTAGCTGAGATCCGGTAATCCCCCGGGTCTTTTTGGTAGGTCTGGGGGATCACCTTCACCCTGTTCATAAGAGTCCTGTAATCAAAAGAAGGCATGTTGATCCAGGCAAACCCAAAAAGTTCCAGGAAGGCGATCACCAGGAATCCATAACGAAACCATGTTCGTCTTAAACCGAGCCAGGAAAGAAGGGAAAGAACCAGAAAAATGAGGGAGCAAAAAAGGAGGCTTTGGATGATATGGGGGCCTTCGGTCGGGAATTTTCTGAAAATCCTTCCCCCGCCCCACTCGAGTGAAACCCATCCAATAATGGCTAAAAGTCCGGTCAGACCCGCGCTTACGACGGAACTCTTGGCAAGTTTTACCAGCGATGGGTACCCTTCCAATACCTCGTCCATTCCCATCGACGCCAATGCGATCAAGCTTAAGGTAATGAGGATATTCAGTTTCCCTATCCCTCGAAAGTCATCAAAGAGAGGTAAATATTTGCAAAGTGGAATAAAAAAAGGGCCGCGCTTTCCAATGGCGACCAAAGTGAAAAAAAGCCCTATACCCGCGAATAAGTATTTTTGTCGGTTCCGAGAAGTCGCTAGTCCAAACAGCGCCAGGACAAATCCGGTCATGCTGACCGCCATCGCTCCTTCCCAATACATGCCGCCGCCCCAGTAATCACGATAGTTTCCGAAAAAGCCGGGCATCAATAAGCCCCAAAGGCGCTCAGGCGTCATGTCTCCTACATCCAAAATGTCAATGTTGAGATGTTGAGACCGGATGCTTTCTGCGGCCGCGTCCCAACCGGCCAACAGCTGAACTGCGCAAAGAAGCCCCGCGCCCAAGCCCATCCCGGCCAAACCCGAAAGGAACCTCATTTTTTTCAGGACTAGGGGCAGATCCGCCAAGGTGTAAAGGCCAACAAACAGGAAGGTGTAATAAACATACTGGATATGCCCGGCCAATATCTGAAAACTCCAAGCCAACATTCCCAGGACCATCCACCGGATTTCATCCTTTTTGCGGAATTGATCCACGGCCAAAAGTATCAGGGGAATCCAAACCATGGTGCAAAGGTTGGGCAGGTGGCCCGGCACAACATGAAGGAAGAAAGCAGCCCCGAACATAAACATAAAGCCGGCTAAAAGCGCGGAAGTCGCCCGGGACCCTCTTCCCCTGATCCATAAGTAAGTGAACCAGCCTCCTAAAAAGGTATGAAGAGCGATAGTGAAATTGAGGGCAAAGGGTAGTGGCAAAAACATGAAAAGCCAGTTAGGAGGATAAAGGAGGGCGGATTGGAATCCTGCGAAATAGGGGGCCCCGCAAAAAAGATAGGGATCCCAAAGGGCCAAATGGCCTTTTTTCAACTCCTCAAAGCCAAATTGGCGCCACCAGACAAATTGGCTCGTCATATCTTCCCCGGAAAGGGAAAGGATGCGTTGGGTGAAGGGGGAGAGAAAGCGGTTGAAAAGGACCGCCGTGGTCAGCGCCAATATTCCCGGCCCGGCCAAGAATGGACGACGGGAAAAAAAAGATGAAATTTTCGAATCCACCGGCATTTAAACGAGGTATCCCATCTCTTCGAGTTTCCGGATGACCTTGTCGACGCTTTCCTCGACGGATTCGGTGTCGGTCTTGCAAACCACTTCAGGGTTCAAGGGCGGCTCATAAGGATCGTCCACGCCTGTAAAACCCTTGATCTCCCCGGCCTTCGCTTTTTGGTAAAGCCCTTTCAAATCTCTTTCGGCGCAAATTTCAATGGGGCAGCGGGTATAGACTTCCACGAAATTTTTGATTTTTTGACGGTTATGATCCCGGGCTTCCCGGTAAGGCGAAATCACGGAAGCGATCGCAGCCACACCATTTCGAGTCAAAAGCTGGCACACGAAACCGACGCGCTTGATGTTTTCATCCCTGTCCTCGTGAGAAAAGCCCAATCCTTTGGACAGGTGTGTTCGCACCACGTCTCCATCCAAGATTTCAACGGGCAAGCCCCGGCGCTCCAGTTTTAAAGCCACCCTTTCGGCAATAGTGGATTTACCCGATCCCGAAAGGCCGGTGAACCACACCGTAAAACCTTTTCGCTTTTCCGTTTCGCCCATTGAATCACCTCATTAAATAGCCAAATCCGCAGGGAACCCAACCTAATGGGGCCATCCACATATGTCAAGTAAACCCAGGTAATCCAAATGACTTTGGCAAGCCGCCACGCATCATAGACAGGCAGAAACCCTTTCGCTAGACTACAGCTTCGTTTTTGGCGGATCCCATTTCCTTTATTGAAGGAGACTTTATGTCCAATCGTCCCAAAATTACTGTTGTGGGAGCCGGTAACGTTGGTGCTTCCTGTGCGGCCTGGATGGCCGAAAGGGATCTGGGAAACATCGTTCTCCTGGATATCCCGGCGACCAAGGAAATGCCCAAGGGCAAAGCCCTTGATATGCAACAGGTGGGTCCCATTTCGGGCTACAACACCCACTTGACCGGCACAACCGATTACGCTGAAACCGCCAACTCGGACATTTGTGTCATCACCGCAGGAGTTCCTCGCAAGCCGGGCATGAGCCGGGAGGATTTGGTCGCCATCAACCAAGGCATTGTTGCGGACGTCACCAAGAAATTGGTAGCCGGCTCCCCCAATACGATTCTGATTGTAGTGACGAACCCTTTGGACACCATGTGTTATGTGGCTTATAAGGCTTCCGGATTGCCCAAACACCAGGTCATTGGCCAGGCGGGTGTATTGGATTCGGGCAGGATGCGGACTTTTTTAGCCATGGCCGCCGATGTCGCCGTTGAAAATGTCCATGCCTCCGTCATCGGGGGACACGGGGATGAGATGGTTCCTCTTATTCGTTATTCCACCATCGCCGGGGTTCCCATCTCCAGCGTCCTAAAACCTGAACAAGTGGAAGCCATCGTGGATCGCACCCGCAAAGGCGGCGGCGAATTGGTGAATTTGCTGGGGGTTTCGGCATGGTACGCCCCGGGAGCAGCCGCCGGTTCCATGGTGGAAGCCATCTTGAAGGATAAAAAACTGATAGTTCCCTGTTCCGCTTACTTGGAAGGCGAATATGGATTGAAAGACATGTATTTCGGTGTCTTTTGCAAACTCAGTCGCAAAGGATTGGAAACGATCCTTGAGATTCCCTTGGAACCCCACGAACGGAAAATGGTGGAAAAATCCGCTGATCTTATCCGGGAGACAATGAAGGCTCTCAAATAACTGATTTTTATTTCCGGATGGGCTTTTGGTGAAAAAACAAAAAAAAATTAATTACTTTCCGATGGAAAGACAATTGGTTTCGATCCTTTTCCCGAAATCGGATAATCCCGAAGTAACATTTGGGAAAATCATCCAATTTGCTTCGACTTTCATCGTCACTATTGGAATAATCATTTGGATTTCTGAATTTTTCCCGATTTTTTTCGTTCATTACATCGATCCTTTGGGATCACCTTTCGGGGTCTTTTTCCTCATAGCCCTTTATTACTTTCTTTACGCGTTTCAAACACTCCTGATGAAATTGTTAATTCCTAAGAGAAAAAAACGCTGACCCATCCAAACTACAATTTAAATTCAATTCGGGACTTATGTTGAACTCATCGCTGAAAAACAAGACCCCAACCGGCTCTAACCGTTTCAAAATCATTATCTTCCTTTTATCCGCGTTTATTTTCAGGGTCATGTTTGGCCTTTACTGCCCCTCGGTCACCGCCGACGAGGATTATATACAGACCTATGCTATCGGACTAAAAGCCTATACCACCCAAACATGGCCCTACTATGGTCCGGATGTGCGGGGACCAGAGACTTCCTTTAAAACCCAGATTCCCGGCGCCTTGGAGGGTCTGCTCATTTCCCTCCCTCTCACCTTATGGCCCGTCCCCGAATCGCCTTATGTCTTCTTGAACATCTTGTCTTTTATCGCTTTAAGTCTGTTGGGTTGGTACTGTTGTAAGCGCTTGCCGGGTTTCCCGCCTTGGTTCATTTACACTTGGCTTTATATCGCCCCATGGCTGACCCATTATTCCACCCAGGTCATCAACCCTTCCTTCGCGTTCCTTGGGTGTGTTTTGTTTTTCCTTGGTTTTTTTGAAACCGTTTCGGGTCTTTCCATTGGTCTTCTTCATCCTTCTTGGGCCAACGCCTTCATGGGTTTCGGCCTTTTTTGGGTCATGCAATTGCATATGTCCTGGATGGCCATGTGCCCCCTTCTGTTGATCTCCTTTTATTTCCAGGCACGCCATGGCAAAGCCCTCTCATCCTTTTTGTTCATTTTACTGGGGTCCCTTCCAATGCTGGTTCTCCTCGTCCCCACTTACGCTCAATTCGGTTTTAATACCGGAAAAGACGTACATGGGTTTATGTCGGGCTTGAATTGGAATAACTTCAAAGACCTATTCGGTACCCTGGCCCGTTTTTTTTCCCTTGCCAGTTTCGAAATGGCCCGTTTCGTAGGGGAAAATACCAGGCTTCGGGTTGGCTATCTCCTTCATTCTTATTGGCTATTACTCCCTGGTTTTTTCTTATGGGCGATGTGGTTTATTCAGTTCCTGGCGATGGTAGTATTTTTATTTTTCAAAAAACATCCTCGTGCAGACTGGAATAGGATCAGAAATCTTATTTTCGGAACCTTTTTATTGCTCTATGCTTGTTTTCTTTTTACTCCCGATATGGCGGCATCCTTTAGAATACTGCTCTTTTTCCCCCCCCTTATGCTTTACACCTTTTACTGCTGGGATTGGATTTGGCAAAAACCTTGGGGGCGCCTCTTGGGGCTGGCTTTCATCCTTTGCGGATGTTATTTCCAGGTGGGTTATACCCTGAACAACATGAAGGCTCATAATTCCACTTATACGCAAACTCGCGAGCTCATGGCGAAGGCCATCCAGTCCAAGGATTACCGTCTTTTTGCCCAACGGCGCGAAGGCAGTCTTTATTAGGATCCGTTTTGCAACCTTCACATTTTTAGAGGTGGTTGCCCCATATGCACATTTCAGCACCAGATTTAACTTTGGGATTAAACTGTTGCCAGTAAAATAACCCTGTTTTAAAACCAAGAGGAGGCACGAATGGATATTCATATTAATTACCTAGCCGTGTTGATGGCCGGGATCGCTTATTTTGCTGTCGGCGCCCTTTGGTACATGGGTCTCTTCAGGAAGACCTGGTCTAAACTGATGGGCTTCGACAAATTGAGCAAGAATCAACGCAAAGAAATGAAGAAAAAAGCTGGAAAGAACTACATTTTCGCTTTTTTGGCCAATCTCCTGACCGCTTATTGTCTAGTCTTTAACGTCTTATCAGGGCAAAATTTTTTCCATGTTTCGGGTGTTTTCGCAGGCCTGAACGCAGGATTTTGGACCTGGTTAGGGTTCATCGCTACCAGCCAGTTGAACAGTATCTTTTTTGACAGTAAACCCTGGAAGTTTTATTTCATCAACGTGGGTTATTACTTGGTGTCTTTCCTGGTGATGGGCATCATCCTGGGGACTTGGCAGTAATACTTCGTTTTACAGGGAACAGGACAATAATTGGGGTCCCCTTTTTAATATCCTCGCAACAATTCCAACATTTTCTTATCCAATTGATGCCCCTGGAGGTTCTCGTAATCCACATCTTTTCGGCCGCTATCTAGGGGGCCAAAATCTCCCCGGAAATTCCAGAGAGCCCATCCCCATCCCGCTTCCTTCCAAAGTTCTAAATGGTCTCTCATCCAGTTTAGAACCACTTCATGAGGCGTCTTGTTGTATGCCCCCCATTCGCCCACAAAAACACCAACGCCTTGCGACTCCAATTGCTTCCACGGCCTGATAAATTCCCGCCGCATCCATTCTTTATCCAGCCTTTTCCCTTCCTTTTCCATGGGCCAGACAGGCTTGGGATACTGACCCCCTCCTGGCGACCAAGGCGCCAAGTAATGGCTAATTTCCATCGGCTGATAACCCCTGGTTGCCTGGGCGATTCTCAGAGGGATTAGTTCTGGCACCGGGCGGTTACCCACATCCGTACCATCCGCGATGATAAGCCTTTGGGAATCCTTGGCCCGGATTGCACCCGCTAGGATGCCCACCACTTTGGCATAGGTGGGGTTGTCCACCCCATTGGGTTCATTCAACAGATCAAAACTCATTTCGTTGTTCGGAATGCCTCTATAGCGATGGGCGATAAAACCCCAATGGGAAGCGCAAATCTCCTGGGGCTCGGGATCGGTCCATAAATCCTTAGGTTCTTGAGGCAGGTTGATGCAATAACCGGGGGCCCGATGGATATTGAGGCTGACGTGAAGCCCGTAATAACGGGCCCATTCAACGGCTTGGTCCAGATCTTGGAAAGCATTTGGATTAATTTTGCGCCAGTCCCCGTCTTTAATCCAAAGACGGTAGTCCATGGGGAAACGCACGAAGTTGAATCCCCATTCGGAGATTCTTTGGAAATCCCATTCCAAGAACGGGCCGAAATGCTGTTGGTGAAGCGAATACTTGCCCAAGATGTTGAATCCTCGCCAGCGGGGCAACTGGAAAGCGGTGGGTTCCAAACTCAAGGAGCCAAGCCGCCGGTTTCCTTTTGTTGAATAAGGTAATCACCAATGCGGTCAACGTCACCCTTATGGATGGCCAAGGTATGGATTCCCGCGTGAAAAAGGGTGCGCCCCATTTCCACTGTGGTTTCCACATGCACTATCTCGGCCACGAACTTCAATTTTGTCTTATAATTGGGAAGATGCAGCGATATTTCCAGCAGCATTCCTTTTTGGAGAGGCTGCTGACTTACCAAAGACAGTCCTCCCAGAGAAATATCTTTGGTGACCGCGCGGTAGAGGGAGGACTTTTCAGAAAGTTCAGGCAGGTGTTCTTTTTGGGTGAGTTTATAGTTTTCGTGGCCTAGAAGCGCCTTGGCCTCGGGACCACTCACGACCTGGTATTCCATCTTCAATGTCGCCAAAACCCTCTCATGCCGTCGTTTCTCCACCCAACCCGATTTAGAACCCATGGGCCACCCTGAGATTTAAAATGGAACTTCCTTCCGGTCTTTAGGATACCAAAAGGAGGCTCATCAGTGGGCGGATTGAAACAGAATGATTTTATGGACTTTTAAACGGTTTGGCTTTCAATGAGACTGTGGGCCAAGGCCTCAACATCTTTTTTGTGGATTGCAAGAAAGAGTAAATCACCATGGAAAAGATTCCTTCCCATTTCCAAAGTCATTTCCACGTGGACCGCTTCAGCCAGAAGTCTCAAGGGAGTTTCATACTGGGGAAGATGAAGAACAATTTCCACCCTTTCCCTTTGGGATAAGGGACTTTGACTAAGCAATACCAGATGGCTTCGAAAAATATCTTTATTTATGGCCCGGTAGAGGGAGGATCTCTCCGAAAGCTGGGATAGTTGGTTTACCGTAGTTTGCCCATAAGATTCCTCGGTCAATAATTTCTTGGCCTCCGCCGGAGTCAACAGCCGAAATTCCGCCTTGAGAGTCGCTTCCACACGGCCTGCTTGGAATTTTTCAATCCATCCGGTTTTCATCTTTATCCTCCTGGTTGCAGCCGAAGAGTTTTCTGGGTATAAGAAAGCATAGCACCGGCTTTTGAAAAATACAGACCCGGGATTCGAATCGTTGAACGGATATCGTTTGTCTTAACCTTAAAATTTCAGGTAAAACGCTCGCCATCTTTTTTTGAAAAACGATCCTTTATGATCAAACTTGGGGTTCTTCCGGCCGCACTAAAAACCCACAAGCCCCTAGAATCAACAACGTTCCCAGAACAAAGTGTGGGGTCAAAGCTTCACCCAAAAAAGCCAGTCCAAACAAAGTGGTAAAGACAGGAACTAAAAGTGAAAGAAGAGCTCCCGACCGCCAAACTGGTATAGCCGTAACCATGGGTAAAAAGGACTTGAGCCGACATCCCGATCATTCCCATGCAAAGAAGTGTAATCCATCCCCTACAGTCAAGCGCATGCCAAGCGGCCAATACATCCATTCCCAAAGCGGGCCCCCACCATAAGAACAAACCTGCGGTAATGAACCCGAAAAAGGAGAAACTGGTAAATACGCTCAAGGCGTTGTCCGTGCGCCGGGCTTCCTTGATAGACAAAACTGCGGCCCCACTCATCACTCCGGAAAGTATGCCGGTAGCATCTCCCCACTTAAAACCTGTCCAATGAATCCCCAGCACTAGCCAAACTCCAACAGCGGCCATTAGAAGGGTAGGCCAAAAATGTTTCGGGGGCCGGCGCCGGAAAACCACCGTGTCAAAAACGTTTGCCCAAATGGAATAGGTGTAATTAAAAAGCGTGGCTTTGGCAGCGGTGGTGGTTTGCAGCGTGATGAAAAAAAAGAAAACGCTCCAGCCTCCAAAAAATCCCCGCCAAAAAAGTGCTTTGCGGTTGACAACCAGGATCTTCTGCCACCCCAAAGCGACAAGAAAAAGGATTCCTGCCAGGGCGAAACCGAACCGAAAAAAAGTGGCTTGTAGGGCTGGATAACCCTGATGGTTGGCCCATTTGACGCAGATTGGTAGGAAACCAAAGAAGAGATCACTCAAGAGAATGAAGAGAATCCCGTTTTTTCGGAAACTCATAGGTGCTTGAGGATAACCCGGATATCCCGTGCTTTCAAATCCACATCCGTGATTTTCTTTAGGAAACCATCTTGATTCAAGGCGATTCGAAAACCCGCTATCTTGAATACTTCCCGGTCGGACCGGCTGTCGCCCACCGCAACCGTTTTAGATAAGGGCAGGCGATGGGCTCTGGCTAAACGTATGAGGTAAAGGGCCTTTTCATGCTCCTCGAAAATTTTTAGTTTCCGGCCGGTGATGGAACCCCGTTTGATTTCTATCGTGCTTCCACTCACTTCATCAAAACCGTAACGTTTTTGGAAATACCGGGCGCTCAATTCATAACCAAGAGTAGCCAAAGCCGTGTAATAGCCTCTGCTTTTCAGGGCCTTCACCGTCTCTCCGATACCCTTCATCTTTGGGATCAAATGGAGGGTTCGTTCCACATCAGACACTTTCCAGCCCACCATCCGTTGGGTTACTTTTTGGGCCAGACTTAGATGATCCATCCGGTCTTCCAGCCATTCTTTTTCAAGGAATCGGAAAAAAGCCTCATCCCCTGCCCGGCGAAAAAGAAACCGGGTCGTGGAAATGCCATAAGTGAGGGTTCCATCCAGGTCGAAGAGGATAATGCGACGGGGTTTCATGGGATCCTAAAAAATAAGGGAAGACCTCGAAATTAAAGGCCTCCCCTTAAATTAAATACAATAGTTGCAAATCCAGTTACTGATTTAAACCATATTTCCTATTACTGCGGTGGCGAATTCGGAGCATTTCACTTCCTTCGCCCCTTCAGTTAAACGGGCAAAATCGTAAGTAACGACCTTTTGGCTGATGGTTTTCTCAAGGGATTTGATGATCATTCGGGAAGCCTCCAGCCAACCCATATATTCCAACATCATGACGCCGGATAGGACGACCGAACCTGGATTGACTTTGTCCAGGTTGGCGTATTTAGGCGCGGTCCCGTGGGTAGCCTCGAAAATAGCATGGCCAGTTACATAATTGATGTTTCCACCCGGCGCGATTCCGATGCCGCCCACCTGGGCCGCCAGGGCATCAGACAGATAGTCACCGTTCAGGTTTAGGGTAGCAATGACGTCAAAATCCTCTGGTCGGGTCAAGACCTGCTGGAGGGTGATGTCGGCGATCGCGTCCTTGATGACAATTCCGGCTCCCGGCTTGCCGTCAGGGATTTTGCACCAGGGTCCGCCGTCCAATTCCACCGCCGCGAATTCTTTCTTGGCCAATTCATAACCCCAGTCACGAAAAGCGCCCTCGGTGAATTTCATAATGTTGCCTTTATGGACAAAGGTGACGCTTTTGCGCTTTTGCTTGATGGCATAGGAGATGGCCGCCCGAACTAGTCGCGACGTGCCTTCTTGGGAAACGGGCTTGATACCGATGCCGGAAGTTTGGGGAAAGCGGATTTTCTTTACTCCCATTTCTTTCTGAAGCCATTCGATAACCTTTTTGGCTTCGGGGGTTCCTTCTTGCCATTCAATACCCGCGTAAATGTCCTCGGTGTTTTCGCGGAAAATTACCATATTCACCTTCTCCGGATGCTTCACGGGTGAGGGAACACCCGTAAAATAACTGACCGGACGCAGGCAAACATAAAGATCCAGCATTTGGCGCAAGGCCACGTTCAGCGAACGAATGCCCTTTCCCACCGGCGTGGTTAAGGGGCCTTTAATTCCAACTAAATATTCCTTAAAAGCTTCCACCGTATCATCCGGTAGCCAAGTCTGGAATTTGTCGAAAGCGGTCTGCCCTGCATAAACTTCAAACCATGAAATTTTTTTCTTACCCCCATAGGCCTTTTCTACCGCCGCATCAAAAACGCGCACTGAAGCCCGCCAAATATCCGGCCCCGTACCGTCCCCCTCAATGAAGGGAAGGATGGGATTGTAAGGAACTTGTAAAATCCCGTTTTTAATTGAAACTTTTTCGCCCTTGGGCGGCCGAACATTTTGATAGGTGTAGGACACGGAAAAACTCCTTGTGAATGGCCTGTAAGTGAAATAGCTAATGCGGTGGGCAGTTTAAAACGCTGTCGAAAGGCCGTCAAGAATATGTAGGATATATTATGAAATTTGAACCAAGATCTGCGAGGGGGATTAGTTAAAAACCTGGCAAGAGCAGAACGGTTTTGGTTTTTTACAACAACCAGGGTCGCCATCAAAAGCGAAGTTTATTCTGGAAAGCTCCGAAAGTCCTCGGCCTTCAATCCGTACTTTTTCATCTTTCGTTGAAGGGTTTTCAGGCTTAACCCCGAGTGTTTTGCCGTTTGGCCCAGGACTCCGCGGGTTTTCGTCAATGCATCCACTAAATATGCCTTCTCCGTACTGCCTAATAGGTCGTCCAATTTTTCCACCGTTGGAGCGCAAACCGGAAGGTCCAGGCGGTCGATTTGGGAGCCTGAGGCCATTAAACAAGCTCGTTCGATCTGGGTTTCCAATTCCCGGATATTTCCGGGCCAGGCATAGGTCATCAATTGGCATAATGCGTCCGGCCCCAGTTTCTCCGCGGGTGAACCCGTGAAAACTTTGTAGGTCTCGATGAAATGCTGGGCTAGGAAGGGCAAATCCTGCTTTCGTTCCCGCAAAGCGGGAAGCCTAAGGACCCGGGAAGCGAATCGGTTGTAAAGGTCCACACGAATAGTTTCCTGATGGACAAGGGTAAGAATATCTTTGGAGGTGGCGGCCACCACCCGGGGATTGTTTTCGTCGGCTGGTCTGGAAAGATTCTCAGATAATTTTTTCTGGGTGGTTTCCCCCAGGTGGCAGATACCGTCCAGGTAGAGGGTTCCACCCCTGGCTTTTTCCCAGGCACCGTCCTCGCCGAAAAGTCCCTCCCAACCGTCACCGATGGAGTTGTCTACACAGTGAAAAACCCTGAAAGGGCCTCCCGAGCGTGGGCTTCGATGGTGCAGCGCTTGAGCGAAAGATTTTTTGCCTGTCCCCTTTTCACCCTGCAAGAGAACGGGTCTTTCATCCTCCGCCCACTGGGCCATATTCTCGAAAACCATGCCGAAAGCTTTATCCCGGCTTGATATTTTCCCCGCTTTTTGAGGAAGGGCCGCGCCCTTGGAGAGGGCTGTGATATCCCGCACGATTTCAACCGCATAATCTATTTTTCCATTAGTCCCATAAAGCGGAAAGACCGAAACCTCGAAGTCGCGGTTGGTTCCGCGAGTGGCAATGGTGCAATAGCTGGTCACCGATTGACCCCTCTCGAAAACCTTTCCCATGTTGCAGAAAAAACATTTTTCGTTGAACCCGTAGAAAGCTTGGTGGCAGGAGCGGCCCCTTAATTCATTCAGTTCTTGACCGAGATTTTTTCGCGAGGTTTCGTTGGCGTAGACCAGGCGATAGTGATTGTCGATGATTTTTACGGATTCCACCATTCCATCCAAGACTTCCTGGAGGAATGGCGCCTTCATGTAAAGGGCCGGGGGCCGGTACCGCCGGGGGCTCACGGGGCGGAGCAGGGCCCGTAGGGATTCAACGAAAACTTTAATGACACGGTGAGTCGTTGCCCCTTAATTTTTAGAAAGCGTCGGGGTTGAAACCGGCAACGGGGAAACCGGTTTTTCGATCGACTTCTCCACTTTTGAGAAATCGTGTTTTTCGACTGGTTGGCCGTTTGAAAAATGTTTCATTCGTTTTTTGATTTCCAACAAGTCTTTACGAACTTGGGTAAGCTGATCCGCCAACTCCTGTTCCTCACCGAAAACTTCAATCGCTTTTTCCAAAAGCTTCAAGGACTCCAGTTGATAAGAACCCTCCTTTTGAAGAATGGCAGAAAGTTCATGAACGGATGGTTCTTGCGAGCCGTTCAAGGTGAGAGTAACGGGAATTCCAGTGAGTTCAAAAAGAGTTTTCACCAAATTCTGGTAATGCCCTTGGGCCAGGGATAGCATCTGCCAAACGGCCTTGACCGAGTTCTCGTCATCCTGCCCGATGTTCGAGGTAGCGGCCGACAAATGGAGGACCCGGTGATAAAAAACCTCGAGAAGTTGGAAAAGAATAGCGGCTTTGCGGAGTGTGATTTTGCTGATGTGGGTTTTGTTGTTGAGCAAAACTCGGACCTCTCCCATCTTGCTGTCACATTGATCCAAAAGCTCCCGGTTGGCGCGAGCATCTCGGGGGCTGATCCGAAGAGCGCGGCTGGCCAAGTGTTGGACATCCCTTTCCAAGCGTTCTACCGTTTCAATGAGTTGAAATAACGAGAAGTAGAAGTTCATCACACCCTCCTTTTAAGAGCTTTAGCCTTACGTTTGCTGTGTTGAAAAAATGAGGACTTGTTGGCTAAAAGCAGTTCAGCTGAGTATATACCTCTTGTACCTTAAAGGTTACAGCAAAAATTCAAAACTTTTAAAAAACACCAAAATTTAAGTGATTTTGAGCAATTCGGGTTAAACGAAAAATCAAGGAACTTTTAAAATAGGCCATTTTTGTCTCACTCGTGTCAATTTTTACACAAATTTTACCTTGAAAATGACCTTTTTTGAAGGATAACCCAACCTTTCCCAGGCTTGCTTTCAAAAGAACCGTCCCTAATGATGGCGACACTAAATTTCGATTGGAGACGAAACATGATCAAGGAAGGCCAAAAAGCTCCTCTCTTTTCATTGGACGACGACCAAGGTCAAAAGGTGTCACTTGCGGATTTCAAGGGAAAAACGGTTGTTCTGTATTTTTACCCGAAAGACATGACACCCGGCTGCACTCAGGAAGCCTGTGATTTCCGGGACAACTGGAACACGGTGAAAAAAAAAGGAGCGGTCGTACTGGGTGTCAGCGCCGACCCGGTCAAAAAACACGGATCCTTTAAGGAGAAATATAAACTTCCCTTTACGCTTTTATCCGATGAAAGCAAAAAAATGCTGAAGGACTATGGCGTCTGGCAGAAAAAAAAGTTCATGGGCCGTGAATTCATGGGGATCGTGCGAACCACACTCATTATTGACAAAACCGGCAGGGTGAAAAAGCTTTGGTCTCCCGTTAGCGTGAAAGGCCATATCCAAGAAGTCCTGGAAAATATTTGAGCCCTGGAACACCCCCGACGTCGGTTTACCACATTCAAATTAACGTATCCGACTCCGGCAAAGCCCTACCTTTTTACAGGGCGTTTTTTTCATACCTGGGCTACCGCATGATTGATGAAAGTCCGGAACATATCGGAGCAAGTAACGGAACGACCGATTTTTGGATTATTCAATCGGAAAAAATACACGCCAAAAGAAAATTCCATCGCAAGTCGCCTGGTCTTAATCACATTTCCTTTGGTATCGTCCTCCCGGGAATCCGTCCGAAAATTCAGCCGCGATTTCCTTAAAAAAAGAAATATCAAAATTCTTTACGATAGTCCCCGTCATTTCCCTGAGTATCACAAAAATTATTACGCGGTTTATTTTGAGGGCCCTGATAGAATTAAGCTCGAAGTAACTTATGTTCCTGGGAAAAGATCTCGCGAATGATCCAACCTTACCAAAACCATAAACCCAGCCTTGGGAAGAACGTACGCCTGCACGAATCAGCAACGGTCATCGGCCAAGTCACTTTGGGCGATGACGTCAGCCTCTGGCCTTCGGCCGTGTTGCGGGGCGATATGGCGGGTATTCGAGTTGGGAACCGGACCAACATTCAGGACGGTTGTGTGTTTCACACCGACACCCATTGTCCCGCTATCATCGGGGAAGACTGCGTAGTTGGCCACAAGGCCTGCGTGCATGCCTGCACAATAGGCAACCGTTGTCTGATTGGAATTAACTCAACTATCCTCACTGGTGCGGTGATTGGGGACGAATGCATTATCGGAGCCGGCGCTGTGGTTTTGGAAAGGGCCATAATTCCCTCTCGATCCTTAGTATTGGGAGTTCCCGGAAAAATTGTTCGACAAGTTGCGGATGAAGAAGTTAAATCTATCCTGGCTGGCGTTCAGGAATATCTACATTTAATGAGAACAATTACCGAGAATTTAAACCTTATCCGATTCTTGGGTTGAATTCGGTTTGCGGCGGGGATCCGTTATGGGGATATAGTCCAGCTTTGACATCCCCTATATACTGAAACCTGGCAGGCCAGACGCCAGAGGGGTTCCGCTCGAATAGCGGTAAGGGTCTGCTTTTCCCGTTCTTCCGCTTCCGAAAGATTTTCTTTCCCTCCAGAACCTCCACCAAACAAGTGGTACAAACCGCCCTTTCACAGCGGTAACCGGATGGGGAGGTCATAACGGAAAGTGGCATCGACCAGGGTGTCGTCATAGTCTACTTGGCAAGCCTCCCCTGTTTTGGGAAATAGGATTTTTACTTTCTTCACGGTTTCCATGGGGGCGTATTATAACGGGATGCCTTCGTTGCAACGGGTGTTAAAGGCCTCTAAAATGGGCCTTATTTCGGGGAGGATTTATGGCCGTCTTGCGCTTCGTTCATTTTTTCACTTTCACCTTCTGGTACGGGACCCTGCTTTATTTCACTTTTATCCAAGCTCCCGTGCTATTCAAAACCATCTCCCGCCCGCTCTTCGGAGAGGTTCAAGGCCACCTTTTCCCCGTCTATTACATGATCAGCTACATCTGCGGAACCCTTTTGGTCGTCACCTTTCACCTGACCCATCCCCTGAAAAGTTATGTTCCTCAGGACTGTGCCAAAATAACCTTATTATGCCTGATGCTCTTATTCTCCTTGGGTCAGGGCCTCTGGATCGGACCCAAGGTATCGCAACTTAGGATCCAGCGACAAGCCGCGGAGGAAGCCAAGGACCAACCGAAAGCAGACTCTCTTTCGCTGGAATTCGGCAAAGCCCACGGCATTTCCAGCCTCTTTAATCTAGTCGTGATTGTTTCCGGGACGGTTTACTTTTTTTATCTATTTCGCGATTTCGGGGGTTAATCCACCATGGCCATCTTTCACGAACCCATTAAGAAGTATCTCTATCGAACTAGGCCAAATCGACCATCCTATCCTCAAGGAAATGCAGGCCTATGGGGAATCCAGGCAATTTCCCATCGTCAATTGCGAGGTGGGGCGGGTTTTATACCAGCTCACGGTTCTTTCCAAAGCCAAAAAAATTTTTGAATTGGGTTCTGGCTTCGGCTATTCGACCATTTGGTTCGCTCTGGCCCTGCCCGCCGGCTGGAATCGTTCACCATACCGACGGCGACCCCGAGAACACCAAGCTGGCTTATCACTATCTTTAAAAAAGCTGGTCTCTACTAAAAAAAGTCCGCTTTCACACCGGCGAGGCTATCGAAAGTCTCAACAAAACCCCGGGAAAGTTCGACATCTATTATTGCGATATCGATAAAGATGGCTATCCGGACGCATACCGGGCCATTGCCAAGCGGGCCCAACCGGGGAATATCGTGATCACCGATAACCTTTTGTGGTCGGGCAAAGTGGCCCAACCCAACCCCGATGCCACGACAAAGGCCATCTTGGAATACACGAATTTATTTTGGAAGGATAAGAACTTCGCTTCATCGATGCTTCCCATCCGTGATGGGGTAGGCTTCCATTTGCGGTTAAAGACCCCCCGGAAATTTTGATCCAATGGCCTCCCTGCGCTCAAAAAGCCTCCTGATTTCGAATACGCTGCTGATTTTATTTGTCTTTCCCTCTATCGCCCACTCGGATTACCGGGAAAGATTTTATGATCAAATGGATCAAAAAGACTTTTCAGGAATGGAAAAAGACCTTGGACGATTGGAATCGCTTCCGATCCCAACAACATGGAATTGCTGGTGGCCTACGGGCATTATTTTTATGCTAAAGGGCTTAACCGGAGCCGACGAACAACGATTGCATGCAAGCCCTTTCCCTATTGGAAAAGCGCTCTTCAGTTAAGATCCCTGGCGTTTGGATGTTGATTTCGACTTAGCCCAGCTTTATCAGGACTTAGGCGATTTCGAGGATCAATATGGTCTTCTTGGCTCAAACACTTAATCGGCGGATAAGGGTTGGAGAACCTTCGGTGGATCAACGGACAAAAATTCCCAAGCGTTCTTCCAAGCTTATTCCAGAGCACTTTACAAGGTTATATTTCCCATTACTTCGATCTTCCATACGGAAGAAGGGGATGAAGAAGCTCATCGCTTGGCCAAACTTTCCATCACCTTTTACCCGAACCATCTCTTCATACCTATAATTCGATCGCCACTTATTTTTTCCGTCAAAAGGACTTAGCTCGGGAGCCTGAAATACCTTCTGATCGCCAGCCTCAAGAACCCCAAGGATAGTCAAGCCCTGTGCGGAATCGGGGACACCCTAGTCGAATTGGGCAAAAGAAAAGAAGCGGAATTTATTATCGAAAGGCCATCCGTTTAAATAACGATGCAGAAATAGGTGAAAAAAGCAAAAGAAAAACTTGCGGAGTCGGAATTAAATTCCAACCTATTCCCATAGAATGGCCGGATAAACCTTTCGGTTGACGAGCATCACCATGTTTTTATAGACCCTTTCCCGGTCCTGGGGATAGGTCACCCCGAACCACTGGTCTTTCGTGGAAAGCACTTTCACTGTAGCCTCCCGCGAGGCGATGGCCTCGTCCACCACCCGGGGGATCAAGAATTCCGATTTGATGTCTTGTCCTTTTTCTTCTAAAAATCTTCCGAACCTTTTGTCGAGTTGCCGGAAGAGAAACGGCGTGTAAACCCCCACATGTTCATGGAAACCATTTGGGTTCTTTTCAAGGATCGCTTTTTCCCCGATTCATCCAGGTAAAAAATCTTCCGGCCTTCTTGGGCGATATGGGTTCTTTCCACCACTTCCTCCAACTGCTTTCCAGTCCCTATCCGGCAAACCCCCCGGGCGACCGTCCCATGTTCGGACAGGGTTTTGCCTAATGGAAATCCCACCATGCCATAGGTGGAGATATTGTTTTTCTTTATTTTTTTAAGAAACCCGGCCATGACCTTAAAAGAATTCCGCCCGTAATAATCGTCGGCGTTGATGGCGGCAAAAGGCTCTTGAATAGCGCCCTGAGCAACCCAAATCGCATGGCCGGTACCCCACGGTTTTTGGCGTCCTTGTGGAATTTTAAAATCCTCCGGCACCATCGCCAATTCCTGGAAAACATACCGAACGGGAACTTTCGATTCCCATTTCTTCCCGACGATTTTCTTGAAATCCGCCTCGATATCGTGGCGGATAACGAAAACCACCTTGCCAAATCCCGCCCGGATGGCGTCGTACACGGAATAATCCAAAAGGGTGGACCCATTGGGGCCCATGGGCTCCATTTGCTTCAAACCCCCGTAGCGGCTGCCCATTCCCGCCGCCATGATCAGTAAAGTGGGTCTCATTTTTTAACCTCGGCATTATTCAAAAACTTGGCTCCCGCCGAGGGGGTGAATATATAACTTTCCGGCTTTTGGCCAATGCGCTTTTCGTAGCCATCCGCCACAAAGGAAATAAAGTTTTCCACAACCTGTTCTTCCGAAGGGACCAGGTGCACCGTGCAGCCTCCGAACCCCCCACCCGTCATTCGGGAACCTTTCTGAAGTGGATGTTCCTGGGCCAGTTCCACCAGCACATCCAGTTCGTGACAACTCACTTCGTAATCATCTCGCAGGCTCTCATGGGATTCCCGGAACAGGGTTTTAACCCTCTCAAAATTTTTGGCCTTCAAGGCCTCCACCGTTTCCAAGACCCTCTGGTTTTCCGAAATGACATGGCGGCATCTTTTCATCGTGACGGAGTCCAACCGGTCCTGGTATTTCTCAAAATCACAAAGGGAAACATCCCGCAGGGATTTGATGTGGGGCAATAAACCCGAGAATTGTCTCACCCCTTCCTGGCATTGCCGGCGGCGCTCGTTGTATTCGGAGGAAGCAAGCTCTCGCTTAACCCCCGTGTTGAAAACCACTACTTTAATTTCAGGACCCAAAGGCACCCAGTCATATTCCAGGCTCAGGCAATCCAGGAAAAGGGCGTGATCTTTCCCCCCCATATAAGAAGCGAACTGGTCCATGATGCCGCAATGAACTCCCACGAACTCGTTTTCCGCCTGCTGGGCGAGGCGCACCAAGTCCAAATCCTCCAAGCCAAGGTTGAAGAGTTTTTGGAGGAAGACCGCCCCCGCCACTTCCAAAGCGGCTGAGGAACTCAACCCCGCCCCCTGGGGCAGGTCGCCCTTGATCACCGCTTCCCACCCGCTCAAGGAAAGTCCGTTTTTCCTCATCATCAGAGCAACCCCCTTGAAATAATTGGCCCAAGGCCGGCTGAAGTCGGGTCGGATGGAGTCGAGGGAGAAGTTTTCCGATTCCTGGTAATCGGCGGAATAAAGCAAAATCTTGGAATCCTTCCTTTCGCGTCCAGCGATGGCAATGCCGCGGCTAACCGCCATTGGAAGCACGAACCCATTATTATAATCGGTGTGTTCGCCGATAAGGTTGACCCGCCCCGGGGCGGTCACCGTTAATTCCGGCGAGCCCGTGTAGGTTTGGGAGAAAATTTCTTTGGCTTGCTCGAAGGGCAGGGTCATTAGTTAACGGAAGGAGCGGAAGGCGGTAGATTCCGGCGACGCTCATCCTCGATGTACCGGATAGCGGTGGAAAAAGCGTAGGCTGGCCCGTCGACGAGGGCCTTGAGATCATTGGTTTTCCCGATTTTCTCGTAATATTCCATCATTCCTCCCAAAACCAGAATAAGGAAGAATAAGGAGGCTTCGGTCAAACTGCGGATAAGATATTGAAAGTAGAAAATGAGGGTGGCGGGATAAAAATGGCCCTCATCCCCCAGGGGCAGGGTGATTTCCGCAAGCCGGTTTTCTTCCTCCTGGACAAGTTTAAGAATCATAAGCTTCTCCAGCTTTTCAGGCAGTTTTTCCATCAAACCCTGGCCCTGGCCCAGGATGGTGGGTCGCTGGAGTCCCTTGGGTGTCACTGTGTCACCCATGGCGGTTTGAACATATTCCAGAAGCATCGGCGCCTGCTTGTTTTCCCCCAACAGGAAAAGGATGCGCACCAGGGCCAGAGAAAAAAGCTGGATGGAGTCCCGCTCTCGGGAAAGGACGTCGGTTTCAGAGCTTTCGAATTCCACAAATGCCTGGAACCGGTTGCCGAAGGCAACCCGAGCCACGCCGATTTCTTTTTTGATGGGATCAGACATTAAAGGCCTCTCACGGTGAAGAAGCGAATTTAAAAAAACCTCATGAATCCAAAAGACTTTTATTCACGGTTAAGTTTCAATACTTGGGAACTGACGAATCCACCTGATCGCTCCAGCCCAGGATACCTCCCGCGACGTTCACTAGGTGGTCGAAACCCTGCTGTTTGAGGAAGTTAATAGCCTTGGCGCTGCGGGTGCCGCCCTTGCAATGCACCACGATTTCTTTTCCCTTGTACTTGTCCAGTTCATGGAAGCGGTTGGGCAATTGGGATAGTGGGAGGAGAGTAGACCCTGGAATACGGGCGATTTCAAACTCGTTCGGCTCCCGGACGTCGAGAAGGAAGAAATCCTGCTTCTCGTCCATCATCACCTTCAGTTCCAACGCGTCGATCTCGTCTTTGCCCACGGTCACCTGCTTCGTCTGGGTTTCCTCCACCTTCATGCCGCAGAATTGCTCGTAGTCAATCAATTGCTTGATCGTGGGGTTGGTCCCACAAATGGGGCAGGACGGGTCCTTATGCAACTTAAGGTTCCTAAACTGCATATCCAGCGAGTTGTAAATGACGAACTTTCCGATGGCGGGTTTGCCCGCCCCCGTGATGAGCTTGATAGCCTCGGTGGCCTGGATAGCCCCGATGGTTCCCACCATCGCTCCCATGACGCCTCCTTCGGCGCAGGAAGGCACTTCGCCCGGAGGGGGCGGTTCGGGATAAAGACAGCGGTAGCAGGGGCCCTCAGGGGTCTTGAATACCGTCACCTGCCCGTCAAAACGGAAAATGGAACCATAAATGTTGGGCTTCTTCTGAAGTACCGCGGCGTCGTTGGTGAGGTAACGGGTCGGAAAATTATCCGTCCCGTCGATAATAATGTCATAGTCTTTGAGGATATCCATGATGTTGTCGCTCTTCAGGGCCACTTGGTAGGTATTGACCTTGACATCCGGGTTCAGGGCCTTCAGGCGCTTGGCCGCCACTTCCACCTTGGGCTTGCCCACGTCCTCAGTGGTGAAAAGAATTTGGCGTTGAAGGTTACTGGCATCCACCGTGTCGAAATCCACCAGGCCGATGGTACCCACTCCCGCCGCGGCGAGATAAAGCGAAATGGGACAGCCCAACCCGCCCGCCCCCACTACCAGCACTTTTGCGTCGAGGAGCTTTTTTTGTCCAGTGACACCCACTTCAGGAAGCAGGATATGGCGGGTATAGCGCTTGATCTGGTCTTGGCTGAGGTTGCTCATGTCGTTCTCCGTTTTCTTCAAAAATGCATCGCATCGGAAATTAAAATAGGAACGATATAATAAGAGGGCAAGAGAAGCTAAATCAACAACGACTTGGGCCCCGGAAAGGCATGCATAAGCACATTTAATTAAAATAATTTTTAATTTATCCGCTTAAAACAGCTTAAAAAAGCCGTTAAGCCTTACCTTCGAGGTATTCCTTCAGCATCTCCAAAGTTTCCATTGTCCTTATACGGTGCGTCCGCAACCCGAATCCGAAGGCGAAGAACAGCCTGGCCGCCCACCCGACTGGTTGCACTTTCATCCAATGGAAAAACACTTGGCAACCACTACCCTGGGGATTTATTTCCAGCGCGGCCCGTCCCAATAAGGGCCTTCCGGTGTATTCCATATATAATCGCCGAGGCGGTTCCAGCCCCGTTACGCGAAAGGAAAAAGAATAGGTAAACAAGGGTCTTTTGACCCGGAAGGTCACTTTTTGGTTCAGGAAAGCGATTCCTTCTTCTTCCCAGTCAATTTCGATTCCACGGCGCCATTGGGCGCGAACCGGCCAATTCGTTAAGGCGTCGTAAACTTTTTCAGGGGAAGCTTGGATGAATAGCGATTGGGTGAATTGGTAATAAGAGGCCACAGACTTTCCTTTACACCGGGATTCTTAGATTTGTCTTTCTCTTGACGTTTCAGGACAGAATACTGATAATTTATTTCAAAATGAAATCTATTCTAACTGAAGCAAAAGTTAAGAAGTCCCATAAACCTTCCTCCTCTTCCCAAAAAACCCGTGAATTGGTCTGCGAATTATGCCGTAATTTTTACGATCTGGGTTGGGCCTCCGGCACCGGCGGGGGGATTTCCATCAAGGAGGGGGATCACATCTATATGGCCCCCAGCGGCGTCCAAAAGGAAAGGTTAAATCCGGAAGATATCTTCGTCCTGGACGGTGACGGCAATATCGTGGAAGAACCGGGGCGGGGTTTGAAGCTTTCCCAATGCGCCCCCCTCTTCATGCACGCCTATAAAATGAGGAACGCCGGCGCTGTCCTTCACAGCCATTCGGTCAACGCAGCCACCGCCACCATGCTTTTCGACAAGCAATTCCGAATTAAGAATATGGAAATGCAAAAGGGCGTGGAGGGTTACGGCGCATTCGACACTCTGGAAGTTCCCATTATTGACAACACCGCCTATGAGTGCGAACTGGCCGATTCCCTGGGTGCGGCGATCAAAAACAACCCCAAGACCCGCGCGATTTTGGTGCGGCGCCACGGAGTCTATGTTTGGGGCAAGGATTGGAAGCAGGCTAAAACTCACGCCGAATGTTACGACTACCTTTTCGAGGCGGCGGGACGAATGAAACAGCTGGGAATCGCGCTGGAAACTTAACAAAAGTTTAAGTTCTAATTGGTTATTTGTTTTGAGTTTCACTCAAAACTTAAAATTCAAAACAGTTTTTGAGGAGGACGCATGAAAGCAATTTGGTTGGAGACGGGCAATAACATCACCTCGGAGGAACTCAACGCCCAAGGAGTCACTTACCAACAACTTCCCATCGAGGAAACGGCATACAAACCTCCCTTGGAAAAAATCATGAAGGAAAACGGCTACGTCACCATGGACCAGGTCAAGATGTGGTCCGAGATGCCTAATTTCCAGGCCCTTTGCGATAAGTTCGTCGGGGAACACCTGCATACCGACGACGAGGTGCGTTTCGTGCTGGCGGGTTCGGGCGTATTCGAAATCCGAAGCCAGGACGACCGTTGGATGAAGGTCATGGTCGAGCCCCAGGATTTCATCTCGGTTCCGGCCAACCGTTTTCACCGCTTCTACCTGACCGACGAGAAGAAAATCCAATGCGTCCGTCTCTTCAAGGACCAGTCGGGTTGGACCCCGGTCTATCGCCAGGGCGCGCAAGCCGCCGCTGCAAAATAAAAAAATTTATTTGATTCGTCCAGGGGCGGAGTTTTTCTCCGCCCCTGTTTTTTTGTACATTCTTAAAAACGTTTTATCGGAGCCTCTAAACCAAAATGGCTGAATATGTCCTGACTCCCGAAAAAAATGAAAAGCCTCAAGGAACCCGGTTAATGGAGGACCTACATCACCGGGGCTTTCCCGTGGAAATCAACTTGAAGGGTCCGGACCAAGAATGGGAATCCGTCCGTTTTTTTGAAGCAGGCCCCCCCGAGTTGGAATGTCTGCTCACCCATGATCCAGAAACCGGGCGCTACAAAATTTCAGTTTACCGGGACGCTCCCACCCGGGCCCATGAACTCCAGCTTTTTCTCGTGGATACTCTCCTGCGTGAATTAGGCGGCCAAGTGGACAACACAACAACTCTGGAACGCTTTACCTCATCCCAATTCACGGCAAAATTGAAAGCCCATGGCCCCATGAGAAAGGCCAAAGATTGGCTTTGGATCGGCTTTTCTTGGACCGTGGTAGTGGCGGGTCTAATCGCCTTGATCGCCGGGTCCAATCAATTCCGCGTGATGGTCGGCCTCGTGCTGGTCTTCGCTTCCATCAGCGCGGTGGGCCTCACCTATTCCCATTTCAAAAACGAATGAACGCCCTTGAGCGTACCTCTCTTCTCAAACAAAAGGCCTATGAGCAAGGTTTTGAACTTGCTGGGGCCGCTGCGGCCATTGCCCCCGAGAGTTACGCTTTCTTCTTGGATTGGCTGAAGCGCGGTTATGCCGGCGAAATGGGTTATTTGGACCGTCGTAAAGAGGAACGGGGCGATCCCCAGTCCCTTTTACCCGGGGCCAAATCGTTTTTCTGCGTCGCCTTAAGCTATAACCCGAAACCCGAACACGCTCCCCTCCTTGAGAAAAATCCCGTTTCCTGTTACGCCTGGGGCCGGGATTACCATGAAGTCATGAGGGAAAAGCTGGAGGTCCTCATCACTTATCTTTGCCGGGAAATCGAACCCGGCGCCAAGGCCAAGTCCTATGTGGACACGGGCCCCGTCTTGGAACGCGGTTATTCCGCTGTCGCGGGCCTGGGCTGGACCGGAAAAAACACACTTCTTTTAAATAAAAAATTCGGGTCCTTTATTTTTTTAGGTGAAATCCTAACCGACGTGGATCTGGCGCCCGACGAACCGGTGGAGAATCTTTGTAAAACTTGTACCGCCTGCCTGGACGCCTGCCCCACGGGTGCCTTGGAGGAGCCAGGGCTCTTGAACGCAACGAAATGCATCAGTTACCTCACCCTGGAACACCGTTCAGATCTTCCGAAGAAAATCGATCTTCACGGTTACTTGGCGGGTTGTGATCTCTGTCAGACTGTCTGCCCTTATAATGTCAACGCCCCGGCAGGACACGAGGAAGCTTTCCAACCCCGTCCCGAAGTCCTCGAACTCACCAAGGAAAAGGCCGTCCAAATGTCCGAATTGGAATTCAAAACTTTCACCCGGAACAGCGCTTTGGAGAGGATCAAATACCCAATGTGGATTCGAAACGCACTCCATTCTTAGAACCTTGATGAAAACCCCGGGCAGCCGATTCTTCCACCCAAACCGCCTGATTTGCCTTATCCCTTCGGATTATACTGGGGCGGTTTTTAACCCAATTCCATTTAGGACTCCAATGCCTTTTCGGTTGGTTCTTCAAATTTTATTTCTCTCGATTTTATCCCTTCCCCTACGGGCCGCCACGACCAACGATTATTATGTGGCGGGCTTTGATTTATACGCGCGCAAGGATTACGCGGATTCCATCCCCTACATGAAGGCCGCAGTCCAGTTGGAGCCCCAAAACTGGAAAGCCTGGCAAATCCTGGGTTACGACTATTACCTTTCCAACCAGCCAGCCCTCGCCTTGGCCGCTTTTGACCATAGTCTTCATTGGAATCCCCGAAACTCGGAACTCTGGAACCTAGCGGAAAGCATTCGGGCCCGGATCATTTGGGAGAACGAAAAAAATGATCCTTATCCCCGGGCATTCCGGAACTACGATATTTGGTTCAAGTTCCAAACCGGCGTCATGACCGCAAGGCTGGGGGATCTGTCCAAGGCTGCCACAGCCTTTAGCAATTATTACACGGCAATCAATATTCAAAATACTGCCACGGCGGACGGTTTCGGCCTTTTAGGGGGAATGGAAGTGGGCTTCATGCTGGACACCTTCAACGCTTGGGGCGTGGTGGTGGACGGAGCCACCTTGAACGGATACACCGCCCAAAGCAAAGAAAACGAGGGCTATTTGAAAGAAAGCGTTCAGCCCGAAATGATCTCCGTTCAGGCCGAGTATTTCCGTTTTTTCAAATTGGGCCGAACCCGATTTTACGCCAACGCTGGCGGGGGTTTATATAACACCATTGTGAATTTGAATTACCTGAATAACGGAAATGTTTTCGAATCGGGCGAGATGGCGGGCATTGGTATAGGTGGTTTCCTGGGTTTAGGCTGGGAAATAGCCTTGGGGGACCAATTCTCCGCCAGCCTATTCGTGAGGGCTCGGTTATGCGACAACCGGCAACATCCAAGGCACCACGACAAATGCTGCGGGATCCAGCCAAACTTCGGTTTTATCAACCGATTCCAATGGCTCCTCGGGCCAACCTCCCGGGAACAACGGTATAAGCCCGTGAATGTGGATTACACCGGCGCGGATGTGGGTTTTCGATCAGTTACCACTACTAGGTCAAAGGCGATTAACCACCAAGGGCACCAAGTTCACCAAGAAAAGCCAAAGCAGAGATTTGGATTGCTTACATCTTATATGTCTTTTTCATTCGTCGTCCTTGGTGTGCTTGGTGCCCTTGGTGGTGAAAAATTCTTTTCTTCTGATTTTTTTCGATTCTTGGTTTTATTCTGGCAACGGAATCTTGGGTACCAACCCGATATCCACGCCCCGCATACCGGTGGGCCCGGCCTTTTGGATTTGGCCGAAGAAAATATCCAGTTTCCCTCTCAACCATTTCAAATCCACGCCCATGAACTGGGGCGGCATCTGGTCCCATTTTTCACAGGCCTTTTGGTAGAGTCCCAGGGCCCCCGTCCAGTTGTCCTTGCGGAAATGTTCCACTGCGATGGCGGCCTGAATCAGGCCCTGATAATGCAGGCGTTCCGACCCTTCCGAAGGGTGCCATAAATCCTCCAGCATCTCGTGGCACTCGAAATATTCACCCGAATTGAAAAGCCGGATGCCTTCCAAATATTCATGAGGGTATTTCAGGTTGTCCAGGTAGCTATCCCAATCGTCACGCTGGCCAAGCTCTTGGAGGAGAGTCTGGTCCGCGTCAGGAAATTTGTAGGAAGATGAGATCTTTGGGTTCCACCCAGGCCAGGGCCTGACACTCGATCGTCTTGGGTTCGCCGGACCTATGCGAGCAAAAGAAGACATTCAACCGCACCGAACGCTGGGGATAGTGGTAGGTAAGGATACGGAAGAAATGCTTGATCTCCACCTCGATATCCAGCTCTTCCTTGAGTTCCCGTTTGACGCATTCTTCCAGGGATTCGGTGGGCTCCTTCTTTCCGCCGGGCAGTTCCCAATAGCCTCCAAAGGAATCTTTTTCCTTGCGCTGGGTAATGAGGAATTTGCCGTTTTTAAAAACGAGGGCCGCGCCCACTTCCAAGACACTTTGAGTCATGGCGTCCTTCTTGGTCCGTCATTGTCGGAGATGCCTTTATACCCCGGATTTCCCTCGATTCGCCACCGGAAACAGAAGCCTCTGCCGCTTGATAATTGGAAATGCTTTTAATGCTATAAATGAGGTTCTCCCTCTGCCTAAAACCTGGGAAAACGGGTCAAATGGAAAATCTTTACAACAAAAAATATGAAAAGACTGTGTAAGGAGTGGTATTGCTCCAAATAGGATTTCTGATTAAAGTTGTTTTTATGGACAATTTGACCATCAAAACCAGGGAATTAGAAAGAGTCAGTAAATGAAAATGGTGCCGGCCAGGACTCCCTTTAAATCCAAAGACCCCGGGGCCATCACTTCCCGAGCGAATCCGTCCGAGGGAGGGCTTTTTAATATCTCGAAGGCCGTCCAAAAGGCGCGCCCAATTTTAATCTTCCTCATTTTTATTCTCCTGGCGGGTGAAGGGGTTTATTTTGCCTGTATTTACTATAGCCTGCCCAAAACCACCCCTTCCGCCGAGTTGGTGCTGGTCTACGGTGGCGATTGGAAACGAGCGAATTTCATCGCGGGTTGGGACGGACCGGGACCGCCTCCGATTTTCCTTATTTCCGGTTGGAATTTTTTCATTCCCAATCCATCCATCCTCATGGGCAAACGTGTTCAAATGGAGAACCAATCCAAAACCACCGACCAAAACGCCCGTTATTGCGCCCCGCTCATCATCGCCGCCGGGGTCAAAAAGGTGGTATTGGCCCTGCCCTGGTATCATCTGCCCCGGGCTTTGCTTTTAACCCGTTATTACCTCCGTGGATCGGGCGTCACGGTGGAACCTTACGCCACTTCTCCCCTGCCCGAAAATTGGATTTTCAATTTCTGGTTTCAACAGGAATACCTCAAATTTTGGGGAAGCTGGATCAGGGTCGGCCTTTCCTGGATCGGAATCGAGGATTGGCCACCTCACTTTGAAAGATTAAGATGGCTTTTTCTCTTCCATCCCCGAAACCACCATCCAGGTTTCTACAGTCCCTCGCCGGGCGGAGGGCATTGAGAGATAAACCAGCCCATCGCCGGTCAGTCCAATAGCTCCCTCCACAATCAGTTGAAAATTCCATTTAAAATGAAAGCAAGCCGGACACCCGCTTTTTCAAGTTGGACACAGGCGACCGGGCGCATGGTAAAGAAATAATCGGGGGGCAAAGGCCGGTTGGTGCAATCCTGCGATCCCCAATCCAGCCCGGGGTAAATTTTGGTTTTAGCCACCATATAACTCTCAAAAGCCCAGTCCCTTTCGTCGCCTTTGGCCCAAACTTCTTTATCCTTGAGACTAATTCCCCTTTCTAGAATTTTCGCCATTTGGTGGGGGTCCTCACTTTTACCCGGGGCAATGAGATCATCCCAAAGAGCGTGTAGGCTGATTTTCATCACGAATCTTCTCCCCTGCGAGTCGAGCCAGGAAGGTTGAAAAAGCATTATTTTCTCGTTCCCACCGCGGTCGCCGTCGTCCGCACAATGGAGGGGTTGGTGGAGATCGCCTATGAAATGGACGAGGAATTTCAGGGCTTCCAGCCTTTGATCGTTCGTCATTGAAGGGTTCTTTAAAATGGCCTCCTCCAGTGTGATTTGGTGGACGATGCAATTCCCGTCGGGGCAATAGTATTCCTCGTCGGCGACCGAGATGTTCTTACGGTAAGGCAGGTCAATGTAATGCCAAGGGGCCGTTTCAGGCCGGCCGGGTTTGATCTCATCCGCCCAATTGGAGATGGAAGCCAAGGTGTTGTGCGGACCCAGGAGAGCTTTGATTTTTTTTTTCGCAGCCGGGTTGAGGTAGTCTTGAGCGATAGTGGCAACGATTTGGTGGCCCTCCGGCCCCCAAGCATAGGCGGGTAAGGACTGCAAGAGCATGGTGATGACCCCGCCCAATTTCAAGAGATCTCGAATCATGACTTCCTTCTGGGCCCTTTATAGCCCTGAAACCTTTATACCTTGGATTTCCCCAAAATCGCTACTGGAAACAAGACTGGATGACGGCGGGCACCCGGCATGAAAATTCAAAACTGCGGTAGAATAGGGGATATATGAATACCCGGACTTAGGAAAAATCCCCGGGAACTCTAACCTTAATATGAAATCAAAAGAGCGGGTAAAAATGCTTTCTCGTCTTGGGGCCTTCACCGCGTTATTTTTATTTTATGGTTCTTTCGTTTCTCTCTCCCTGGCCCAAAACCAGGGACGCCAACTATTGCAAGGCCACCGGTCCCCTTCTATGCAAAGGGCACCGCTGGTGGGCCGGCATTCCGCCTCTTCCCGTATGCGGTTGGCCATTAATTTGCCTCTTCGGAACTTCCAGGACTTACAGGATCTTTTAAAGGACATTTACGATCCACGAAGTCCCCTATATCGCCATTATTTGACTGTCGAACAGTTCACAGAAAGGTTTGGTCCCTCTGAGGTGGATTACCAAGCCCTGGCCTTCTTCGCCCGGTCCCATGGCTTGACAGTGGAGAAAAGCTATTCCAACCGAATGGTTTTGGACATAAGCGGCAAGACTTCCGATGTGGAAAAAGCCTTTTACGTGAACATCAATGATTACCAACGGCCCGACGGAACCCTGTTTTTCGCGCCCGACAGGGACCCCTCCCTTGATTTGGACACCCGGGTGGTTTGCGTCTCGGGCCTCAATAACGAAATTCCCCCCCGTCCCCGTTTCCATCGCTCCACCCCAAAAGGGTTGGCGAGGGGCAAAATTTCCTTGGTTCCCCACTTGGGTGGCGGTTCGGGCCTGGATGGCACCTTTGACGGGAGCGACTACCGCAACGCTTACGCCCCGGGAGTGGCTCTCACGGGGACCGGACAATCCGTGGGTTTGTTCGAGGGGGACGTTTATTGGGCTGCGGATATTACCGACTATGAGTCCCAATGCACCCCGTCTCTCAATGTCCCTGTCGAAAATGTTTACTGCGACAGCAGCTTTTCCGCCAGCAGTACCCCCGACTGCACTGACGAACCCGAAGTGGCCTTGGACATCGAATTGACTATGTCCATGGCTCCCGGCCTCACCCAGGTCGTGGTTTTCATGGGGAAACTGAACGCCGACATATTAAACAGCATGGCCACATCCACCCCCCTTTGCATGGAACTCAGCAATTCCTGGGGCTGGGAACCTACTACCGCCGAAAGGACGGCGGAAAATAATTACTTGGCGGAATTTGCCGGGCAAGGGCAGACTTATTTCTTGGCCGCGGGAGACGGGAATGCCAATCCGCCTTATAACGGTGAATTCACTTCCGACCCGCCCTACGGACAATCCGGCGAGGCCAATGACGATGAAATCGACCAAACCCTTGTCGGCGCAACCGACCTGACCATGATCGGCAATGGGGCGACTTGGTCCTCTGAAGTAGCCGTCAACGACGCGACAGACGGCTGGAGCTCGACGGGTGGAATCCTGGCCGGCACTTTTCCCGGCGACGCCATTCCCAGCTACCAGACAGGGATTAATATGAGCACCAACTATGGATCCACCACTTACCGGAACGTCCCAGATGTGTCCTGCATGGGTAATGACGCTTTCATCGTCGATTGCGACGGCGATGAGGTTTACGAAGGCGGCAGCAGTTGCGCCGCGCCCCTTTGGGCGGGTTTCATCGCCCTCGCCAACGAGCAGGCCATAGCCAATGGAAAACCAACCATCGGTTTCGCCAACCAGGCCCTCTACACCATTGGCAAGGGCTCGAATTATGCGCTTGATTTCCATGACATCACGAGCGGCAATAACGGCAGCGCTACCCAATTTCCCGCCGTGGCGGGTTATGATTTGGCCACGGGCTGGGGATCTCCCAACGGCCAGTCCTTGATCAACGACCTGACCGGCACCACCCCGGACTACACGCCAACCAACACCCCCACCCGCACCCAAACCTTCACCCCAACAAGCACAGGCACTAAGACCCCCACTCCTACTATCACCAACACCCCCACCATCACACCCAGTGGCACGCCCACAGGCACCTCCACCAACAGCGCCACTAATACCCCCACCGCAACACTGACCCAGACCCCATCCAAGACCCCCACTCCCTCCGTAACCGGCACACCCACTGAAACCGGAACGGCCACCAATACCCCGACCAGTACCCTGACCCTCACTCCAACAAATACAGGTACGAACACCCCGACCTTTACCGTTACGAACACCCTGACTCCAACCTACACTCCCGTCAACACGCCCACCAGTACTACTACCCCGACCGTCACCAACACCCCGACCCCGACCGAACCCGGAACGGCCACTCCCACCCATGCCTTAACCCCCGGCTCCACGCCCTTGATTTACCCCAACCCCTACCTGGGGTCGGGACCGATCCACCTGGGGGTACCCCTCACTACCCTTTCCAAGGTGACAGTGAAGATATACACGACAGCTTTCCGCCTGGTGCAGGAAGAACCTTTCCCGCAGGTTTTACCGGGGGAAGCGATCAACCTCACACTGACGGATAAATGGGGAAACCAACTGGCCAACGGTTTGTATTACGTCGTCATCGAGGCCCAAGGCAACCGATGGGTCACTAAACTTTTGACCCTCCAGTAATTCAACTAGATGGTGAACAAAATAGGGTCGATAAAACCGCCTCCCTTCAGGGATGTAGGAGGCTGGAAGCGCTTTTCGCGGAAATCACATGTCGAGACGCTTTTTTGGGGCGTGTTGGAATCAAAATAAAATGATCCAACAAAAGCAATCCGGCTCTAAGAATCTTTTTCGGCGGGATTAAAAAAAAGGTACTGAAAAATATCTTTTCAGTACCTTGTAAATTTCAGGCGTGGGTCGCCCTCAAAGTTTAGATTGAATTACATCCCGGGGACGTGCATTCCCGGCATACCGCCCATTCCCTGCATCATGGCCTTCATGTCCTTGTAGTCCGCTGGAACAGTGAAGAGGGAATCGTCCAAGGTTTTCTCGTCGATCTTGGTGGCCACCATCGACATGCTACCCTTGCTGGTTTTCGAATCCACTTCCAGAGGAAAAAGGCCACTCTGCTTCGCCGCCTGGGCCCAGGCCGCTTCTCCCCCGGAGCTGCCAGGCCCCTTCCCCATCAGGAAAAAACCCATGCCCGAAGCCCCCCAGATAGAGGACATGGAACCCTTTTCGGAAACATAATCATACTCAGTCGCTGTTTTACCCAGGATAGTCTTGGTGTTGTCCGTCTTGGTCAGCTTGCCCCCGGCCTTTGCCTGGTTCGAGCTGGTGTCAGGAATATCCGACGTCATGTACATCTTTTGCTCCGGCATCAACATATAAATTTTCTTGCCCTTCAAATCCATGACATCGACAACGTGATGGCCTTTCATGGTCATTTCCAAGCGGGCTTTTTTGTCTTTTAAAAAATAATTCATCGTTGATTGCGTCCCGTCGCTCAAGGTGACGTTATAATCCACTTCCCCTTCAAATTGTTCACCCCAGGAAAATCCCGCGTCCAACCCCCAAACCAGTACCGCCATTAGGGAAGCTTTCAAAATATTTTTCATCTTTTCCTCGCTCAAGAAATGGTTTTTCACGTCAACAACCTTTGAAATTGTTCAAAACTTCACAGCGTCGTCATTGTAATAACGGGTCCACCCGGTGTCCATCAAAAGGCCCCTGAAACTCTGACTAAAGCCGAAAGGCGCAGGTGGATTTTAATTATTCGATAATATCCATTTGATTGGCTCCCGGCCAATGGGTGTATTTTTCGCCCGGGACGCAGCTTAAAAAATCATTTTCAGAATCCCCCCAGATAACCGCCTTTTGGCCCGCCTCGAAATTCCAACGGACCTTCCGGTTCTTACCTTCTTGAGTATCAAAATAGGAAAGGGTAACGACCCAGCTTTTGGGGGGCGTTCCGATGGGTGTTTTGGCCCAACTAAGATTTTTAATCCTCCCCACGGAAACGTAATTCCGAACGATATACCCAACACTATAAATGGAATAACCCTTCTCCCTAAACATGCATTTACTTTCTTTCAAAAATTCGATGGGGTCGGTGCCCAATTGGGTTGCCATAAAGGCGGTTGGGGTAGGGTTGATTTGAGCGTTTAAAGGGCAAAATGAAAAAGGAAGAGATATCAGGACAACCCCATACCATTTTAAGACACTTTGATTCACGGCTTCCTTCCCGATCGGCCTTATTTGAATCTTTTATACCACGAAAAATTTCAGGTATTTTATCAATTTGAGAGCCCCTAAAACCATTCTCTTGGAGTTTTTTCCTCCCATTTAAGTTTGTTCAGTCTCTAGGATTGAATGGTCAATTAGGGTTTAATAATGAACCGGTTGGGAGGATTTTTTCCAACCGAAAAAGTGAAATAAATACAGGAGGATTTTTTATGGAGATGAAAAGTTATTTGCGTAAGGCGGCTTTGGCGGCCGGAATTTTCGGTTTGATGGCCTTGCCTATGGTGGTAAAGGCCGATGGTTTAAACATGAACGTCGATCTCGGGGGCGATGACCAAGCCCATTATGATTTCAACGGAGGGATGGGGCACCATCACCCAAAGATTTGGAGGGCCGCCCAAGAGCTTCGGAACGCCAAACATACTCTTTGGCAAGCTCGTAATGATTTCCACGGCCATAAGGCGGGCGCGATCCAGGCTATCAACGCTGCGTTGGACCAACTCCGGATTTGCGAACAGGAATAATTTTAAAAAGTCTTAATCATCCTGTTAAAAAGCCACCGGGAATTCCGGTGGCTTTTATTTTTGCTCAAAAGTTATCTCTAAGTTTTCAATTGGTCGGCGTGGATACCGTAGTGGGAGTGGACGCCGGTTTTTTCGAGGCCCCTCCGACGATGCTGACCTTTTCCATCTTATCACCGACCTGAATCTGATCCACGAGATCCATCCCCTTCACCACCTGGCCGAACACAGCGTACTTTCCGTCAAGGGATGGTTGGGCGTCCAGGCAGATGTAGAACTGGCTTCCCGCTGAATCCGGATCGTTTGTGCGCGCCATGGCCACAGCGCCCTTCACGTGGGTCTGGGTGTTGTTGACGCCGTTTTCGGTGAACTCGCCCTTGATGGTGTATCCGGGGCCGCCACTGCCGTCGCCGTTCGGATCCCCACCCTGCGCCACGAAACCCGGGACCACGCGGTGAAAGGTCAGCCCGTCATAGAAGCCTTTCTTAGCCAACTTGATGAAATTCGCCACACTCAAGGGCGCGTCTTGGGGATAAAACTTAATGACGATCTCGCCGCCCTTGGCCAGTTTGATGATGGCCCGGGTTCCGGCGCTTTGGGCTCCCAGCCGACCGGCTAGACAAAACACCAGCGATGCCGCAATGACAAACACTCGTTTCATGAAGCTTCTCCTTGAAAAATATTTAAAAACTAACGACTTGGATCGAGGCAAGATAAATCAAAGGCGAGTTCCTGGCAAGCCTATAGACCCTTTGGGCGAATCGGCCAGTATGGCCTTATCCATCGAAATCTGTCCCTCAAAAGAAAAAGGGAGTTAAGTGAATAACTCCCTTTGGCGAGGCGTTTGAAGTCAATTGAATAATTTAGTCTTGCCTTTTGAATGCAGTGTCAACAGCAGGTGCCCTAAATATCAGCCCCGATCTTGATGTTCTTTCCCGCAGCCATGTCAGGGATGGTATTCATCCCAATGGTCGCCGTGTTGCCGGTGCCAATTATCGTCATGGCCGTCCCGCCAATACCTATGACCATGGTCGTAATAATATGGGGCAACACAGGATAGATTCAAGTAACTCATGACGAACAAAAGTAGCCAAACGGTGAGGATCGCTGTTCTCTTTTTCCGGAACATAAAAACCTCCTGTATTCGAATTTCAGACTTCTCAACGATACCTAAATTCCGGGGGATTTAGCAACCATCCTTGGTGGGCGGCATCGGCCCCCCAAAAATGGAATATTAGCTCCGGAAGGCAACGGTTTAACTTTCTGCTTTTCTGATCTAGCCTAAAGAAAAAGGGCCTTTGGAAATTCAGCCTTCCTCGCTCAAGGTATCGTCACCACGGGCAAACCGCTCAAGGGGTTTGAAGATTTTGCTGCCGGGGCCGCCGGGTTGGCCGAGGTTTTGCTGAGTGTATTTTGTTGGTTCACTAGTATTCCTGCAGTGAATTGGGTATTCAGGTCGGTCAAAGCCGCCCCGATTCCCAATCCGCTCGAAAGTCCGCCACCCAAGCTTCCACTTGTGTTTAGGCTGTTATTCAACTGAGGGAGGGCCGCACCCAAGGTGTTTTTCACGCTGGCGCCAGTGCTTTCCGGAGCCGGAAGCCCATGGAGGAGTTCCAGATTTTCCCCGGCGTGGTAAAAGCTGGTTTTCCCGGCTGAATTAACGTAAACGGTTCCTTCGTGGACTTTCAACGTGATCCAGTCCTTGTCCGGATCATAGGAAAAAGCGAATTCGGTCCCTCGAACACCGCAAACCACCCCTCCGGCTTTCACTTCAAAGCTGGATTGGGAGGATAAGAGTTTTTTAACCTTAGCCAGTATCGCCCCGAAGGCCAATTGAAATTCGATATTCTTTACTTTTTCGGAAGGCTGTCGGAGCTTTTGGAGAACCAATTGGCTCTTGGAAGACAGGTCCAGTGTGGACCCGTCAAAAAGCCGGAGAGTGGCCTGGCTTTCTTTAGCGACGGAAACTCTTTCCTCCTCAAAAGCGGTGGTACCCTTGGAGGCCGTCCGGGTTTTACCCTGAACATCGCGGACCGTAACAACACCTTTAACAAAAAGGAAGGTGGCGGAAGGGGAAGATCTGGCTGACGGCGCTTTAACCTGACCTGCCGTTTGGGCCATCGCGGGCGGCCCTGCTTCGAGGATGGAACAAACCGCTAAAACCAGAAAAAAGATCATTTTCATGTAATGCCTCCGAGGCATAAGCCTTGCAGGCCCGAAGGACGGCCCGCTTTTTAGGTGATAAAAAAATCTACCCCTAAAAAGGGGAGGTGTAAAGATGGCCTCCGAATTTTGAGAATACGAAAAGCCTTATTTTCTCTAGAAATCTTTTGCCGGCTAACTTCGGAGAACCGGGAGGGGAAACCAAAAGACGGCAGGAAACGGAAAAATTCTTTACTCGTAAATCTTAGCCGCCAAGAACATGTTGGCTATAAAACTCCAATTGATCTCCGAAGGTTCTTGCAGGGAATTGTTTTGAGTGCGTCCTTCCATTTCCCTCAGCCACCCGGCCATCGCCTCGAAAAAAGCGCCCAATTTTTTAGCCTCCCATTCGTCAGGGAAATTTTTATGATTCTTCGAAAGTTCCGTCAAAAAGAAAATAAAATCGGCTTTGGATTCAACCGCCCTGTTATTAAGGTTCAAAGTATTCCCTCTCTCAATTTGTAAATCGCCCCGGGTCTTTCATCTCCGGCCTTCCTGCCCCGACCTTGGGAAAACTTTCACTTTATCGTTGTTATTCACGAGGAAAGGATTTCCTCAATAACGCCAATAGCCGTTTCATGGGCCCCTTCCAAGACAACAAAACGCCTACCGACAGTTAATTCTTCACGGGGAGCTTTGTCCGAAAAATACCAGGCCTTACCGTACTGCTCCCTATTCTTATTGGGCTGTCCCTCAATCATGACCACCAGGGCCCACATATCACGGTATTTCCAATTCTCTCCCTCATCCAAGAAACGCACTGGGATGCCGTTGATATAACTGCCGGGATTCTTGCGTTCCAGCCATTTAAGGCGGACTTTTACTTTACGGTTCATTTTTAAACTTGCCCCCCTTTGGGCGGTTCGGCTTAGCTGATAGGGATAAGCGTGAGGACTATAGTCTGCCTAATTGAGGGAAATAGATACAGGGAAGAAAGGGAGAGGGTTTGTTCAATAATCTCAAATAGACGAAGCGGTTTTGCTAATGTTGAGAGAGAACCCGTTTCATTCTCTATTGTGCTTTCCGGATCATATTATTGATGACGGAATTGAAAGATGAAAGTGTCGTGTTTATGATACGACCCTGGATCAAACAAGCTTACAAAGTTCCAGGTGATAAAAGGCAATCCCTTTGGACAAAATCCCCGACTCCCATCCTCCTTCTTTTGAAGATCGCCTATATTTCGGCATCCTGTTCCTTTTTTCCCTCACGGTTTTCTTTACCCGCCTCGGTTCGGGCGGAATGGCCAATTATGACGATTGTTTTTACGCGGAAAAAGCAAAGGAAATCCTCCAGAACCAACAATGGTGGATCTTGACCTTCGACCACAACCCGGCTTTTGAAAATCCCCCTCTTTATATGTGGCTGGCCGCCATCTCCTATAAAATTTTCGGGGTGGGGGTTTACGCCGCCAAATTTCCTTCCGCCCTCATGGCCACGCTGAACGTGTGCCTGCTTTATTCTCTGGCCCGTTTTCTATTCAACCCCTGGGTAGGCCGCTACGCCGCCTTCATCCTGACGGCCACTTACCCCTTCTTTAAATACGGCCGTCACGCCATGGTAGACGTGACTCTCACCTTCTTTTTCGTCACGGCCCTTTATTGCCTTCTGCTGGCCCTGAGAAAAAACCCCATCTATTTCATCCCCTGGGGCCTTTGTATTGGTTTGGCGGTGCTGACCAAAAGCGTCCTGGGCCTTTTTCCGCTGTTGATCTCGGTGCTTTTCCTCCTGGCAACCTCCCAGTGGAGAAAAATCCATAAGGGCTATTTCCTGGCGGGTTGCCTGAAGGCGGCGATCGTAGGAGGCAGTTGGTATGGGATCGAATACCTTTCCTTCGGCCAGGCGTTTTTGAAGACCCATTTCGGCTGGCTGATCTTTCAAAGAGGGTTTCAATACAAGGGTGAACCCTGGTTTCACCATCTCAGTTATCTAAAAGACCTGCTGATTTTTGACTGGCCCTGGCTTCCCCTGGAAGCCCTGGGTTTGATCGTCATGCTACGGGCTGGCCGGTGGAGGAACGAAAACATCCTTCTCATCCTCATTTGGATCACGGCGGTGATCGGCGTGATGAGCTGCATGCAGACCGGGGTGCTTTGGTACATTATGCCTTCCTTCCCGGCCTTGGCCCTGGTGGCGGCCTGGGCCCTGGATCGTTTTTTGGGGGAACGAACCAAGGTTAACTTGGGAAAGGTTCTGGCCGGAATCGGCCTCCTGACGGTGGTCCTTTTAAACACCCTGCCCATCCCGCTCAACCAGGACCGAGAAAAGGACGTGAGGATCCTGGCTCCTTATGTGAAAAACTTTTGCGGGGAGGGAGCCGCCCTGGTCGCCCTTCGGGAGGACTATTATGGCTTAAACAACTCCCTTTTATTTTTCTCCGACCATGCCGCAGAAACTTTTTTAAACGACCCCAAGGGCCTGAAGGCCATTTTCGATTCCCCCAAATTGGTTTTATGTGTCGCCCATCGGGGGGACCTGGATGAGTTAAAGACCGCTTTGAGGGAGTGGTATCCCGTGAAATACGGGGAGGACCTGGTTTTGATTGCCAATCAAAAAACAAATACCAGTGACCTAAACACTTGGAAGGGCCCCTGGAACGACTAAGACTCTTCTTCCAATGGATGATGGATAAGTCCCGGCCCGGGCAAGAAACCAATTTTTAGGGATAAGCCCGATTGACCACCCGAAAATAAAAAAACCCCGCCCTCCCAAAGGAAAACGGGGTTGAAGACTAAAAACTTCAGCTTAAAGCAAAAAATTCACGCCAAGCTGGACAGGAATCGACATGAGCGGGCTGTCCGGCGTAGCGCTGTTGGGGGCGGCAATGCTTTCCCCACCCTTACCCGTGGAGTTGAAATCCATGGCCAATTTGCCTTGGACAAAGAGGTTGAAATCCTTGGCGAGGTTGAAAGCGACGCCGATTCCCGGATCCAATTCAAAATTCGTTTGGCTGGAGATGAAATTAGTGGACCAGTCGAAAGCCAAGCCGACGCCCAAATCCACGTAAGGAACCACCGGACCACCCGCGAAGTTATATTGGCCGACCAATTCCAGGGGCACATGGTTGATCCCACCCACACCATACTTGGACTGGGTGTCCCATTCTTCCACACCGCTCTCCAAGCCCAAGGTGAAATCCTTGGAAAAAGCGTAGCCGATCATGCCCTCAATACTCGGTCCGGCGGTCGTAAAATTCGCCAAACCACTGCTAGTCGGGATGGTTAACCCGCCTTGGAGCTGAATCACCATTTTTCCGCTATCGGAACCGCTGGAAGTCGTGCTGCTGGTAGCCGTTGAACTGGCTGCCGTAGTACTGGTCGCTGAGCTGCTGACTGCGGTACTGCTGGATGGCGCATCGGCGGCAAACGAAACGGAAGCCGTCAACACCAATCCCATGGCCAAGGCTAAAGTCTTTTTCATTCTTTCTCTCCTTAAAATTTTATTTCTTGTTCCGTCAGGGGACAGGACAAGAAAGAAAAACCAACATAAAACCGGCACCTAAAAAACCAAACTCCAGGCCGGTTCATGATTCTGCTGCCAAGCAGAACCGTGAAAAGTTACATAAAGTTAACAAGAAATTCAAGATGAAGAAATATCTTTGAGGTAGGAAGCGGATTCAAAATAAATCAATTAGTGAAAGTAGACTTTCCGGCAGTTCCTCGCACAGCTCCGCATCCTTTGTCCACTCAGGAAATCCTGAGTGGACAGAAAAAATGCTGACTTATCGATTGGGTATTAGGTGCCGCTGTTCTCTGGAGCGCCGGCCGGGGCGGACTGGCCGTCGTCGGTGGTGCCAGGACTGTAAGGAGTTCCCTGCCCATCCAACACGTCGAAGGAACCATCGTTGAGCTTCAGGATAATTTCCAAAGGCCTTCCATTGCTGGTATTGGAAAACTGGACGCTTTCGACTCCCGATGCTAGGTAAATGGGATTGAATGTTGGAGGATTCGCCGTGTCGTAGAGAAAGGCGTCCTGAGTGTCGGCGGCCACCTTGACGAGACGTGTTCCGTCAGGGCTGGTGTAGCTCTGGAATTGGACGCCCGCAGAGCCTTGCACGACCACTTGATCTTCCGCTGAGTTGCAGGGGACATAGGTGTCGTCGTTGTAGCAGTAGAGGTCACCCACATGATAGGGATCTTGCCACCACCAGAAGCCTTCGTTCCAGAAACACCAGCGGTCAAAGTCCGAATCGTACCACCACCAACGACCGCCGAAATAACGGTTCCAAAAAAACTGGTTCCCCAGGTACCATCCCCACCAATGGTAACCGGATCCGTCGATGTAATGGCAATAGTTGAAGCCGTCGCCGGCGTGCCAGTAATAACGGCCGCGTTCGAATTCGGTCCGGTTGAACCCGTCGATACGGGAACGCCACTCCGGCCCGTCCACGAGGGCCATGTGGCCCCGGACTATCGGGTCATTGAAATGCCGGGAGGAAAAGGCCGTGGCCGAAAGGGCGTTATGATCTGGCCCTATCCGAGGGAAGCCAATGGTGGAATGGGCCCGATCAGTATGGATGATTTCGGCGCGGTCGGTGATGTAGCTGGGTTCGTTTTTGACGCCGATATTCTGGAGTTTCTTGCGCACGTAACCCGTGCTATAGGGGTGGTGATGAATGGAAACCGCCGCGTGCATGCCGGGGCTTGAGTAGGGTTTCAAATCTGTCCCACGAAACGAGTTCGTGGCACCCGGGGCGCCCCTTTGAATGCGTCCATAGGATGGTTGGCGGTTGGCCGACGGGTAACTCTGCTGGGAAGGGAAGTTTCGGTTATGTCCGCCGCTGGAGGGCCGGCTATATTGATGACCACCGGTTGCCGGGAACCTCTGCCTCCAAAACCACCTGAACGGCCGCCACCGCCGCTATTATGACTCGCCCAGACGGCCAAGGCCGGAATTAAAAAAAATACAAAAGCTAATAGCGCATTTCGTTTCATGGCAATCCCCTTGATTTTATTTCCCTGCCCTTAAAACGCCCATCCCCGTTTTTATATCACCAAGGATAAACTCAGGTCACGCTTTCCTCTCGGCGTTGAAAAAATTTTTCAACCGCCAATGGGGTTTCCCGAGCGTCCTTGCCGTCATCGGTTACGGCCCATTCAGACCTGTAACCCTCCCCCAAGGTCAGCATGTTGCTGATGCTTTTGCCGTTTCCTGTCCATCGCCACATTTTACCAAGAATCGGCATTTATACTTGGGAGTGGATTTCCCGAATTGGGCCGCCACCTGCGGGTGGAAACCTATTTGTTTGAGTATAGTCATTTTTTGTGTGATTTCCATGAAATGGTTCCGTCCTTTTCTGCAAAAAACTCCACGAAGGAAATGCAGTAACGTTTTCCTTATTGGCTGGATTTCCCCCGGCTTTTTTTCCTTTGAAAACTCATCTTGGATTTCCGGGAAGGTTTTGGCAACTTCTCCCCCGCAACAAAACGGACCTTGCGATTTTTAGAAAGGGTTTTGATTTGATACTCGCGCCGGAGTGCAGCCGAGTAATTGGCTTGGGATTCCCGGAAGACCAACTTGACGGGCCGGTGCGTGGCGGTGTATTTGCTTCCTTTTCCCGAATTGTGGGCATCGATGCGTTTCTCAACATCTTTGGCGATTCCGGTGTAATACGAACCGTCGACACATTCAGCGACGTATAAATGCCATTGGCCCTTGTTTTTCGATTTCAAGGAACCCCCGATGGTTCAGTTGACGAATTCGATTTCGCCGACAACGGGAATAAGTTTTTTCTGTTCGCCCTGTTTGAGAAACTCCCGAATGGCTTGTTTGCCTTCATCTCCCATGTCCACCGTGCGGTCGTTGACCCACATCCCAACGAACTTGTCGGCCACTTCTTTGGAAAGGCCGCGCCCGAAGGCCAAGGCGTAATCCAGGGCAGCTTCCCGGTGGTCAAGCGAGTATTGGATGGATTCTTTCAATTGGCCGGAAACTTTTTTCTTCACCTCATCAGGCAAATCCCGTCGGATGGCGTTGACCCCCATGGGCAAGACCATTCCCATTTTTTTGAACCACCATTCCCCCAAGTCGATGATCTTGTGTAATCCCTTTTCCCGGTAGGTCAATTGGCCCTCGTGGATGATGAGACCCGCGTCCACATTTCCCTTCACGACTTCCTCCATGATCTCGTCGAAATGGACCATTACTTCCTGGAAATCGGGCAGGCAAAGCTTGAAAGCCAGGTAGGCGCTGGTGAGTTTTCCCGGAATGGCGATCTTCTTTCCTTGGAAGCTTTCAATGGGCTTGTCTTCCTTGGCCACGATCATGGGGCCATAGTTCTTCCCGATGCTTCCCCCATGGGTCAGGATGGCGTATTTATCCTTCACATAGGCATAGGCGTGGGCTGAGATGGCGGTCACTTCCATGCGGCCTTCCCGCGCCCATTCGTTGAGGGTCTGGATATCCTTCAGGACGTGCTCATACTCGATGCCTTCGGTGTCGATCTTGTTCTTGGCCAGTCCGTAAAACATGAAGGCGTCGTCGGCGTCCGGGCTGTGGGCCAAGCGGATATGGGTGGTCATGGAAAGCCTCTTTGGTTGAATTAAGAAGGCCCAAATATATCACCGGCATGGCAAAAAGGTCGCCATGTAAAAATCAATTTTTTGGGAGTAGGGCCTGAACCGTAAATAAAAAAGGCCCCCGGGAGAGTGGAACGGAGGCCTTAAACCAGAAAGGGCGGATTAAGGGGAAACGGTAATAACCCCTGCCATGCCATTGCAATTGGTCGAACCACAAGCCCCATCCCCAGCGCTGCAGCTGTTTGCGTGGTTTCCACAGTGAAAATAATAAGTTCCAGTGGAAGTGAATGTATAAGTTTCCTGGGTACTGGTGATGCCCGAATAGATGCAGCTGCTGCTTCCCGCATCGAAATACAATGGATGAAACCCAGAATCCGGGTTGAAGCGGCCACACGATGGTATCTCCCACATGGGCGGTCAGAACAAGCAGGCCGCCGGAGCTGTTGGATACCCCGTTCACCGTATAAATATATCCTGGAATCTAACGATGGGACGCGGTGAAACCGTAATGGTGACGGGCGTCGAGGTGGGCGTATGGTCGCGGTGTTAGTAGGAGTACCCGTAAAAGTGAAAGTCGAAGTAATCGTGGGAGTGTTTGTGATCGTGGCCGTAGACGTAACAGTTGGCGTATTCGTGATAGTCGCCGTAGCCGTAGGGTTGGAGTAGAGGTGACCGTGAAAGTGGGCCCCGTGGCCGTAGGGGTCGCGGTAAAGGTATTGGTCGCTAAATAGGGAGAGGAAGGATTATAGGTACTTCGGGGGCATCCGGTAAGAATGGCTGAAACAGTAACAAATAATAAAACAACAGTAAACAACGATGCTTTTTTCATGAAACCCTCCAAATTTTACATGCGAAATGACGCTGTAATTGAATAGAGGGTCAACCCCGGAAGGTTACAAAAAAAATTACTTTTTAGGTTACGGAGGATTATTGAGGAAATATATCCAAAATAGCGGAAAGAACCCTGGCCTTGTCACGGAAATCGGCAAAAACAAAGTCCGGTTTCTCCAGGGAAAGCTGTTCCAGGTTATATGGCCCGGTGGCCACCGCGATAGTGCGCACATGAAGATGGCGGCCGCAGTGGATGTCATTGGGAGTGTCCCCAATGATGACGATTTCTTTTTTAGAAAATTTGTGGCCATACTTTTTTTCAGCGGCATCCAAAGCCCTTTGGGGGAGTTCGGACCTTTGCCGGGCATTCTCGCCGAAAGCCCCGAAAGAGAAATAGCGGTCCAGCCCATGGGCGGAGAGCTTGAGGTAGGCGCCTTCCTCGAAATTGCCCGTCAGGAGGCCCAACAGGACATCGGGATGTTGATGAAGATCAGCCAAAAGCGCTTCAATTCCCGGCTTGAGCTTAATGTAATCCGGCCTCTTCTTCACCTTTTCCCGCAATAGGCCCATGTAGGTTTTGGCGATGATTGGCAGCATCTTTGTGATGATGGGTTCATCCAGGCCGTTTTGCCCTAGGATTTCATGGATGATCTGGGTGTCGGTTTTGCCTCCCATCCGGTAATGCTGGGTATCGATAGTCCGGGGGTCCCCCGCTTCCCTGAATGCCGTCTCCATTCCCTCGCGGAAGGGGTCTTCCCAAATGGCGCGATCGGTGGAGAGGATGGTGCCGTCAATGTCGAATAAAACAAGCCGGTTGGGTTTCATGGGGCACATCTTAACCCCAGATTTGCGCAATTCAACCTCGATTGAATTGGAGGCCTCTTTTTTTAAGGGCGAAAATCGGAGCTAAATCGAGGCCGGGAGTTTTTATTTAAGGCTGGTCCCGTCCGTGAAAACGATCATGGAGGGATACCAAACCTGTTTCATCTGTTCCAACTTCGTCTTTTTTAGTTTTTCAAATTCCTCAGGACTCAAACGGTCAGTGGGAATATTCCAATTTACCCCGATCACTTGTCCGGGGGGAATGGCGGCGGTAGTTTCAATGGAAATATCCACGATCTTCTCTCCGAAGAAAGTCGTAAACCGCAGAATGCCCCGGACTCCATGGATTTCTTTGCCTGTGAGATTTTTCAATTCGCACTTCAGGGTAATTTTCTGGGCCTTGCTGTCAAAAAGCCCGGTCACATCATTCACCACGTCAGTGCTTTTCTCATAGACCCAAAACCGCAGGGCCTGGACCAGGACGGCCTGGTTGGGAGAGGCTGCCAGCAGGAGCATGGGGGGGTTCTTGGTTTGGGCGAAGGCGGAATGAAGCCCCATCATCAAAAGAAAGCCTGGGACCCAGAGGACTTGAGAAAAGCGATAATTCATTTTAGCCTCCCCGCCAAAAGCAGAAGCCCAGATTGGACGGCTGAAACGGCTTTTAAATAACTCTTTGGTATTCGTTCAGGTCTTTTTTCCAAACGACGACGCCGCAGAAACGATCCCCTTCAGGGCATTTGGGCAGAGTTCCAGCGAAAGCCCGAAGGGTACAAGGCGGCAAAAGCCACTTCCCGATTCGGGGATGGATTTCCCTCACCTGCTGGGCTTCGTCCACTGAGGCCTGCCAGATTTCCTCCTGGGCGTTATAGCAAAGCCGCATTGCGTGCTTGTGGTGCAGGTTCAAAAGATCCGCCGATTCGGTGAATCGCACCGATACCGCGTTAGGCAGTAAGTAAGCCGCAAACTCCTCGGAGACGCCCATCTTGCGGAGTTGGACGATGGCTTCCCAGCTCTGGTCCATGACTTCGGCGAAGCGTCTTTCCAATTCCCTATCTTGTTTAAAAAGGACGGGAACCAGGTAATCCGGCTCGTCCAGGGTGAGGGCGTGAAGGATGGGGCGGGAAGCGGGCGTCATGCGGTGCCGCTGGTCTTGGGAATCCCCGGTATGGGAAATTTTCTTGCGGAAGGTGTAATGGGGATGGAAAAGGGCCCGGGAAAGTTTGCTGTGGGTGGTCACATTCAGGGTTTCCCCCAGGTATTTGTTTTTGGAGGGATCCAGCGCCAAAATGATTGCCTCGTCGTCGGAAAGAGCGGATGCCGGCAATCCGAACACCTCCCGCACCGCCGAAGCCAGCATCTTTTCCCCCTCTTTGGAATAATCCACCAGCTTGGAGGTGCGGCCACCGAGAGAAGCGTCGAACTCCTGGCGGAAAATTTTGTGGGTGGCGGTGGTGGCGTGGAACTCCTCGTACATTTTCGCCTCAGCGGTGGATTCAAAGGCTAGAGGTTGTTCCATAATCGCCTTATAGGCGGGGGCTTCTTTTAAGACCGCTTCCACCATCTTGCCAACCACCAACCGCTGCTCCAACGGGGCGTCAAAGGTTTGGCAAAGACGCCAATAACGAAGAAGGGTCAACCCCGATATCGTGTGGTATAGATAAGCAAAGGTGGCCACCGGTAGTACGTACCGTGCGACTTCCTGGGATTTCTTTTGGACTGCCATAAGGACCTTTTTGCCCTTGGGGTCCGCATGCTTGAACCGGGAAAGGTATTCCTGTTCGACCAACGGCTTCAGGGATTCGGTCAACTCTTCATAAGCCTGAGTTTGAAGAGCGATGGTCCTAAGGTAAACCTTGGCCGCTTCACGGTCTAAGGGGGGTACGGCCATCTGGGTGGGATTCACCGTCACGTAGCGTTGGGATACCTGCTCGGAATTATAAAAGGGGTGGCTGTGCAGAAAACTCCAAATGAATTGCCGTGAAACATTTTCGAGGGCGAATTGGAAATGGGCGTGTTGGAGCGTGGTATGGTGCCCCGCTTTGTAAATGGAGCGGGCCAATTCGTCGCGTTTCTGGTGGCGGTCTTCCTGTTTTTCCTCGTCCAGTCCTTCTCCCGATACCTGGCCCGCAGTGATAATGCCCTTGCTGGAATAACAGGTGCGAGCGGTGGCCACCGCGTTGTCGAAAGGCTGGTGGAAGGTATTAACAAGGGTAACTTTGGGTTCGGAGGAGATAAAAGTTTTTTGAGGAGTTTCGATCAGTTCGGGCATGGATTCTCTTTTTTATGGTTATTGGGTTGTCGCTGAGGAGTAGGGCTGGCTTATTTTAACCCAAAAGCCCTTTCCCGTTCCAAGGATTCGGAAAACTCTTTTACTTTGTCCCCGGTTATAATATTAAACGAGGCCCAACCCTTGACCCAATTCGCTCCAAAAGCCCTTTCCATCCGTTTCTTCCGAACCCTTTCGATGGCCGTTCTTCTTCTGGGTTGTTTTGAAATCTACCTCCGCACATTGAATCCGGCTTTTCCCAACGATGATTCGGCGGAAACCGTGGCCGCCGGCGCCACCTTGGGGCTCCAGCATCCGCCCGGTTACGCACTCGCGGCCCTCTGGGGGAAGGTCTTCTTCCTTTTGCCTGTTGGCAACCCCTGTTTTCGAGTTAATGTGGGATCGGCCTTATGGGGTTCCATTTCGGTCGTCTTGCTGGCTTGGATTATCCATTTCACCTTGAAATCCCTTTGGGAAGACAAGTTCCCGGATGAAAAGCTTCTTCTTTTTTGCGCCCTTTGGGGTTCGCTCCTTTTGGCTTTTTCACCCGCCTATTGGCGAAACGCCCTGGGCGCCAAGGGAGGAATTTACCTTCTAAGCGTCGGCCTTCAATTAGCCCTTACCGCATGCATTCTTCGCCAAGCTTTCCCGATATTCTCACCAAAACCACCTTGGATTTTTCTTTCTTTTTTTCTTTTAGGCTTGGGTTTTGCGAATCATTGGGAAACCCAAATGGTCTTCTTGCCCGCTTTTCTTTTGTTCAATTTCCTGCCCCTGGGCGAAAAATCGAATTTCTATCGGTCCGCTTCCATTCTCAAATACTTTTCCTTTTTTATTTTGGCCCTGTCCCCCCTGCTTTATCTGCCCCTCCGCTCCCAAGCCCATCCGGTTTTGAACCTGGGAGCCCCGGGCTCCTTTTCCCTTTTTATCGCGGACCTTTCCAGAAGCTACGTTTCTTTTCGGGAAACCAGCCTCGTGAACCTACTGGACAATTTCTACGGGGGTAATTCCACCTGGGGTCAATTCACCGATTTATTTCGACTCATCTTGAAAATCCAGGGTCGTCCCATTTTAAGCCATCTTCTGGTCAACACCGGACTCTTGCCTCTGATTTTGACAGTTCCGGGACTCTTGGTTTGGCTTCGCTTACGCGAAAAGAGACTTCTTTTATTCCTGCTTCTTTGCCTCGCCAGTCTTCTGGGAGCCTTGCTCACGGCTTTAAGGATTCCGGACAACTCAAACTCCACTTGGATGCTGGATAATTTCCTCATCCCGGGAGATTGGATTCTGGCCCTTCTGGCTGCGGTGGGAATGTTTTTTCTTCTTTCCCGGCTTTACCGTTCCGCCTCCAGGGTGGCGCCCCTGGCCTTTCTGCTTTTGGGAGCCATTCCGCTTTTGATGGCATTCAAGGAGTTCGACCAGTTAAACCAGGAAAAGCAAACCCTCTCCTACGACTACGGCGAGAACCTCCTTAAATCCACCCCCCCCCATTCGGTCTTTTTTGCCGAAGCGGACGAGGATTATTTCAGCCTCTACTACCTCCAAAATGTCTTGTACCAGCGGCCGGACGTGCGCATGATCCCCGCCTTCACTCTTTTCGAAACCTGGGGGGCCGACCAAACCGAATGGCTTTTCCCGGACCTTGGCCTCACCGCCTCCTCCATGAATTTCCCCGACCACTTCGCCCGCATCATTTTTTCGACCTCGGAAATCGTGATCAAGAATCGGAACAAATTTCCCGTGGCATTTTCTTATTTCGACGGACCCTTTCACCATTTTTATCTTTCTCGAAATCCCACCTTTCTTCTGGGAAGATCAGGCAATATCCTTGAATTGGCGAGGAAGCCCTTCTTGGCAAGCCCCGTCCTGGCAAAGGGCGGCCTGCGATTACGGCACCTCTCGGACGACCCTTCCAACCGCCATCCTTCGCTTTTGGGAATTTGGGGTATTTACAACTCGCTTAACCTTTTTACGCCCTAGTGCCCTTGAATCCAGTGCTTTTAAACCCGTAAGATGAAAAGATATCAAACCAATTGAAGGGATTTTCATGCCGCCCAAACCGATGAACTTGAAGGAATTGCGCGCTTCCGGCTATGGCGATTTCACCGTGAAGGAAGAACTGGAGCGGAATCTTTTGAAAAAGATCCGTTCCGGCGGGCCCCTTTTTCCCCATATCCATGGTTTTGAAGAGACCGTGCTGCCTCAATTGACCAACGCGATTCTTTCCCACCATGATATTGTCCTTTTGGGCGAGAAGGGCCAGGCCAAGAGCCGCATCATGCGGTCCCTGATGCAGTTTTTGGACGAGGAAATGCCCATCGTCAAGGGCTGTGAAATCCACGACCATCCCTACCATCCCATCTGCGCCTCCTGTCGCAAGAAGCTGGCCGAACACGGGGAAAACCTGGAAATCGCCTGGATCGGAAGGGATGAACGTTATGCCGAGCGTCTTTCCCCCGGAACCAAGATCGCGGACTTGATCGGCGACCTGGATCCCGCCAAAGTAGCGGCGGGCAATCCGTTGGCGAGTGAGGAAGCCATCCACTTCGGCCTTATTCCCCGTATGAACCGCGGCATTTTCGCCGTGAACGAATTGCCGGACTTGGAATATTTGGTGCAGGTGGCGCTCTTTAATATTTTGGAGGAACGGGATATCCAAGTGAGGGGTTATCCCATCCGGTTCAACCTCGACATTCTCCTCCTCTTTACCGCCAACCCCGAGGAATATACCAGGGCGGGCAAGATCATCACCCAGCTCAAGGACCGTATCGGCGCCGAGATCCGCACCCACTATCCCTTGAACCGCGAGTTGGGGATCAAGATCATCCACCAGGAAGCCCGAGTCCCCAGAAACGACGAGGTCACTCTGACAGTCCCCGACTTCATGACTGAAATCATCGAGCAAATAACCATTGAAGCCCGCAAGAGTCCCTATGTGAACCAGAAGTCGGGAGTTTCGGCCCGACTTTCCATCGCCAATTATGAAACGATGATCGCGAACTCCCGGCGTCGGGCTTGCATTCTGGGTGAAACCGAGGCCGTTCCCCGCATGTCGGATTTGAATTACCTCTACACCTCTTCCTCAGGCAAAATTGAGCTCGATCCCTTCCGCGAGGAGACCGTCACGGAACATCAGGTTTTTGGAAAAATCATGGACAAGGCCGTCATGGTGGTCTTCAAGGAACACATGGAGAAAGACCATTTGGACCTGGTAGTCCCGGATATGGCCGGGGAAAAGCATATCCGCGTGTCGGACCTGACCCCCGCAGCCGATTATAAGAAAATCATTTCCCAGCTCCCCCAAATTTGGGAGCCGGTCCAGCATTTAAGCGAAAAAGGCTCCGATCCCTACCAGTCCTCCTGCGTGGAATTCGTACTGGAAGGGCTGCATCTCATGGGGAAACTCTCGAGGAACAAGGTTGGCGAGATGATGGATTACCAAACTTCCGCCGCCCCAAAGAAAAAGACTTAACCGCCGATCAACGCGGATGGACAGGGTTTTAAAGAAATTCCACCGTGCGAATCCGCTCAAAGGTTTTCAATGATTACTCACGATTATTCCGAATGGCGCGAACCCGAAAAAAACCCTTTCACGCTGGAGGACTTGGTCAATGCGGTGAAGGAATTGATGATGCAATACCACGTCACCTTCGACGAAGCTCTTCGGCACCTGCAGGAAAAGGGCATACCCTATAACCAGTTCATGAAGACCAGCGGCTTGCAGGACTTGATCCAGGGCTATATGGATGAGGTCGAAAAGCGAAAGAAAGAAATCCTGGAAGGTTACCGCCTAGACGAACTCCTGAACAAAATAGAACAGGAAATTCGCCGCAAATCGATGGCCTTGGAGCAATTGGTCTCAAAGTTTAAGGACAAGACTCTTTCCCAAAAACTGGAAGACGCCCTTCAACAACGTAACCCATCCCAACTTTACAACCTTGACTGGCAGCTTTCCCGCATGCAGAACAAGGCGTCTAATGAGGCCCGGGAATTTTTGCAGAAACTCAACTACCTTATCCAACAGATAAATTCCCTGAAGGACCTTTATGATCGTCACGACTTTACAGGCCCCAAAACCCCCACTCCTTCCGAGGCCGAGCGCCTGAAGGAACGACTGAAAAGCCTCGAAGAATTGGAACAGCAGCTAAAGGACGCTTTGGAATACGGGGATCTATTTAATATGGAAGTGGAAACCTTGAAGGACATCCTTGGGGAAGAAGCGGCCCAGGCTCTCCAAGCCAAGCGGGACGAACTGAAACAACAATTTACGGAAGCCCTCAAGGCCACCGGCGACGTGGATTACGATGAGGAGTCGGACATCTATAAAATTACGCCCGGCGCCGCCCGTAAGATCGGGGAGAAAGCCCTGAAAGAAGTCTTTTCGCGCCTCTTTACCGACGGCATGGGCCGTCACCACGCCACCTACACCGGCGACGGCAACGTGGAAATGACACCCACCCGCCCCTATGAGTTCGGCGATTCACTGACCACGCTGGACCTTCCGGGAAGCCTTTTGAATTCGGCTATTCGCCAGGTGGGTTCGCCTGAGGGCGTGAAGAAAGGGCGAATTCACATCGACAGCCGAGACTTCATGGTGCACCAAACCAAGGGCGCCGCCTCTTCCGCTATTGTCATGCTCATTGACCAGTCCGGTTCCATGAGCCGCTACGGCCGTTTTTACAATACCAAGAAACTGGCCCTGGCCTTGGATTCCCTTGTCCACACCGAGTACCCCGAGGACAAACTTTACTTTGTTTGCTTTTCCACATTCGCCAAGCAGATTTCCGTGGGCGCTATTCCCGAGTTGGCCCCCAAGCCCATTTCCATTATGGGCGGCGCCGTCAATATGCGAGTCGATTTTTCCAGGGGGCTCACCCAACGAGACCGGGATTCTATTCCCCAGCATTTCACCAACCTGCAAAAGGGATTGGAACTGGCTCGGGTGCTTCTTGCCAACACCGAGACCCGGAACAAGAGTATTCTTCTTATTACCGATGGGGCCCCCACCGCCTTTTATGAGGGCTCCTTCTTGTACCTGACTTACCCGCCTAACGAGCGAACTTACCAGCGAACCTTAAGGGAGGTAAAGGCCGTTACCGACGAGAACATCACCCTCAATACCTTCATGATGGGCAACGAGGTGGATATGGGCTATTTCGGCGAGGGGGATTTTTTGGAGGCCATGCACAAGATCAACAAAGGCCGGTTGATATTCCCAGCCCCCGAAAAGCTGACCCAATACGTGTTAAGAGACTTCCTCGACCACAAACGCAAAATCATCCAAATTTAGACCTTTTCTGATGCCCGGTTTACATGTCATTGCTCACTGGAAAGCTTCTTTTCAATTCCTATAATGAACCGACGTTTACTATAAGGAGGTTTTTATGAACCACAACATGACGACGACGACTTTTGAGCTGGACGGTTATGAGACAGTAAAAAACGCGGGTGTCGTTCGAGGTATTGTGGTGCGGTCCCGCTCGGTGATCGGCAATATTGGCGCGGGCCTGCAGGCGATATTCGGGGGCAACATTACCCTCTTTACCAACCTCTGCGAACAAGCCCGCGGGGAGGCCTTCGACATGATGATGAAGCACGCCGAGCAATTGGGCGCCAACGCAGTTGTCGGAGTACGTTACGACGCCACCGAAATCATGCAGGGCATTACCGAGGTTTTGTGTTACGGCACGGCAGTCATGGTCAAGGAAAAGTAAGTTTTTCCTGGAAATGAATCCCGCCCAGCCCCCGATTCGCCCAACCCTTTCAACACAATTAAAGAGTTGAAGGGGTTGAACGGCGATGTTTTTGTCCGATTCCTTCAAATAATCGGTAAAATCCCCGCGTTTAATTTTCATTGGTATAATCGGGCCAACCTCCTCTGAAAAGCGGCCATGAAATTTTCCCTACAACAAAAATTATTCCTTGGTTTCGGTATCCTGACCACAATCATTCTCGCAATTGGCTGCCTTTCCTTCTTCAGTATCAATAAGATGTTGGAGAGTAACGGATTGGTGGATCACACGATGGACGCCATCTCCCAACTCCAGGTTTTGCAATACAACCTCAAAAAAGCCCAATCCTCTTATCATTCCTATTTGATCCTAAACAAGCCCGAATTCCTGAAGTCCGATGAAACCTCCCTGAACTTGGCCGAAAAGACCGCCTTAGACATCCAGGAAATGACCTCGGACAATCCAGTTCAGCGGGAGAATTTCCACCAATTCATGCCCCTGCTCAAAAATAGCCTCTCGACGAGGCGATTGAACATCCGGCTCTGCCTTTCGGGCCGGGGCAAAGAAGCCATGGCCAATTTCAAAAACCCTCAAAATCTCCACAACGACACTATGGATCGATGGATCGACCGAATGATTCTGGAAGAGCAAAACCTGTTGGCCAAGCGACGGGACGCGGAGGACGCCAATGGCCATGGCACCCTAGGCATCCTGGTTTGCGGCGCCTGTATCGCCATCTTTTTCGCCTTCGGTGCCCTCCTGACCATTCGTTCGGAAATCGGAGAAAAAGAAAAAGCACAGGAAATGCTCCAGATTAACGAATACCGCCTTTTCCAGTTTCTCGAAGCCGTACCTTTGGGTATTTTTGTCTTGGACAAAGACGGAAAACCCTTTTATGCCAACCAAGTCGCCCGCGAGCTTTTGGGCCGCGGCATCCTTCAAACCAACACGGACAACTTGGCGGTTACATATGAGGGCTACTTGGCCGGCACCAACAAATTTTATCCTCCCGAGAAAATGCCGATCACGCGAGCTTTGAAAGGTGAAAAATCAACCATTGACGATGTGGAAATCCACCATCCGGATGGACATATCATCCCCTTGCAGGTATGGGGCACGCCGGTCTTCGGTTTGAAGGGGGAAATCCAGTACGGCTTGGCCATATTCTCCGACATCACTGAGCGCCGCAACGTGGAGGAAATGAAACAAAGCCTGATCTCAGTGGCTTCCCACCAGTTGAAAACACCCGTGGGCCAGATCAATGGCTATATCGAGAACTTGTTGGAGGGTTTGGCCGGGGAATTATCGCCCAAACAGTCCGAATACCTGATGGATATGCGGGAAATCGGGATGAATAATTACCGTTTGATTTCAGATCTTCTGAACCTTTCCAAGATCGAACGGGGATTAACCAGCGCCATTTTAGAAAAAATGCCGCTGATGGAAATCATCCGGTTATCCATGAGGGATTATGAATCCATACTGGCCCGAAAGGGGCTTTCCTTCACGCTAGAAGGACTGGATGGCATACCCGACGTCCTTGCCGACCGGGACAAGATGGTGGAAACCCTGAGGAATCTCATCAACAACGCCATCAAGTTTACCGACAAGGGCGGACTCACACTCAGCGCTGAAGCCAAGGACCGAGTGATTTTGTTGAAGATCAAGGATACCGGCCGGGGCATCAGCGAGACCGCCATGGCCCAACTCTTTACCCAAAAACGAGTGTTGGGAGAAGAAGCAGGTAGTGCGGGCGCGGGTTTGGGCCTCTATGTGGCCAAGCATTTCATGAAGGCCCAGGGCGGGGATATCAGCGCCGTTACCCAGGTGGCCAAGGGCAGCTGTTTCACCCTCACCATTCCCCGGGCTCTTTAATTTCCTCTGAATGGTCCATAGAAAAAGAACGCCCTCTTTCCCCGCCCCAGGGGTTGCCGGCCACCATGGTTAAATTTTAAAATATTGATACGCGCTCAAGCCAAGGATCTCCCGACGTAATGAAAAAAATACAAGTAGTGGATTTGGTGAGGTCCGTGGCCATATTGGTGGTTTTAGCCGGCCATCTACAGGCTTTATTCGTCAATCATGGCTCGAAATATTACGCCCTGGAATATCTTTGGTATAAGTTCTGGCTGAATCACGGTTACGGCGTTTCGATTTTTTTTGTCGTTTCTGGATTTCTGATTACCCGGTTGATCGCCCTGGATAAGCCCGGACTTTTCAATCCCGATTTGCGTAGTTTTTATTTCAGGCGCATTGGCCGGCTTCTTCCTCTTTTGATTTGGACTTGTATTGCGGGGGTCGTCTTCAGCTTAATCGCCAATCCCAATACTCCCCAGTTCAAATATTGTTTTGGTAATCCAAAGGTTACGATTTCTTTTCCTTTATTGATCATCCTCTCAACCTTCTCGATGAATTGGTACAAGGTCTTCCATGCCAACCATCATCTGTCATTGGGAAGTCATTGGGACTTGTTGTGGTCCTTGTCCATTGAGGAGCAATTTTATTTATTTTATCCACTCATTTTAAAACGGCTTGGCAATGAGCGAAACTTGGTTCTCTTACTGGTTTTCCTGGTCATTTTGGGGCCCATCTCCATCCTCATCGGGTGGCGCTTTTGCCCCCACAACAACATCATGATCTATAATTCCTTCGCCGCCTTTAACTTAATTGCCATGGGGTGTCTTCTTTACCTTGTTTCGGAACGTTACAAGAACTCTCTTTTGACGCGGCCAAAAAATTCCCTCCTCTTTTGTCTTTCGGGACTGTTTGTTTTTTTAATCTTATATTTACATGTTTACGTCCGCGGGGATGATGATTGGTCGCTTTGGGGCAATACCTTTATTGGCGTCGGGGCCTTCTTCTTTTTATTGGGGGGGCTGCATTTGAGTTTCTTTGAAAAGAGATTCTGGTCCTTCCTTGTTGTTCCCGGAAAACTAAGCTATGGAATGTACCTCTTACATTCCACGGTCCTTTATTTCTTGTGGCCTTACCTTCTGGGTAAAAATGAATGGGTGGCCTTTCTCCTTTTGGCCGGCATCACCATTGGGATGGCTTGGCTGTCTTACCACTATTTTGAAATCCCCTCTAATTCATGGATCCGAAAAAAATGGGGGGGTCGATACCAAGCCAAATAAAGTCATGAATTATTCCAAAGGAACCGTGATCACCCTGCTTTATCCTGCCGGACAAAAGGAGAAAAACACCTTGGTAGGCCTTTTTTATTTTCGGGGAACGGAACCTGATAAAATGCGGTCATGGTTCTGAGAAAAAATCCCGGACTTAACTTCAAGAAACTGGATAGGCCCTGGGTTTGCTTTTTATTTTTTTCGATTTCCAACACGCTTTTATCTTATGCCTCCTTGTCCTTGACATCTAAACTCCTGGTGGCTTTTTATGGGTTGATTATTCCCGCAGCCCTATTCTCCCTGGGACGGATGAACCGCACCGGTCAAAAAATTTCCGGCCCTGATTTTTCATCAACCGAAACCAGGCTTTTATCCCCCCCCGGTCCCCTCCTTTGGTGCATTTTCGGGACGCTTGTTCTTTTCACCCGCTTTTACAGGATCGATTCCAACCCCCTCTGGCCCATCAAGGATGTGGGCCACTTCGGAATCTTAGGATGGTCGCTTTCCCAAAAATGGGACGGGCTGCTTTTATGGGGGGAATGCCAGTCCGAACCGCTTTACCTTTGGGGACTGGGGCTTTTTCTGAAAGTCTTTGAGCCTTCGAATCTTACCATCCGTATTTTTCCCGCCCTGGTTTCCGTCGTCACGGTTGGGCTGGCCTATGGATCGGCTCGACAGTTTTTTTCCAAAAGCCTTTCCTTCCTGGCGGCTTGCTTTTGGATGTTGAGTTTTTGGAGCTGGGTTTTTAGCCGCACCGGCATCGGCCCCCTGACGGTTCTTCCCATGGAGTGTCTGGCCCTGGGTTGCTGTGGCTGGGCCTTAAAAACCCTCTCCCACCCCCCTGGACTCCAACCCTGGGCCTTTGGTGCGCTGGGAGTTGCCACCGGCCTCGGCTTTTACTCATACACCGTATGGCCAATGGTTTTCCTTTCGGTCTTGCTGGTGGTCCTGATTCAAACCCTCAAACCCTATCCCCGCTTGGCCATCGTTTTTCTTTTATCGGCCTTGGGAACCGCTTTTCCAATCCTTTGGTCGCGGCTGGGGCAAGACGGACTCCATCACCTCCAGGAAGAATTTTTACAGCTTCCCCTCTCCCAATCTCTGCCCGGCTACTGGAACCTCCTTTTCGGGGACGGTGCGGGGAATCAACCCGATGGTCCGGCATGGGGCGGGATTTTTAATCCCCTGGAATCCGCTTTGATCGGGGTGGGTCTGGTGCGATTCGCTTCAAGATGGAAATCAATCTTTTCCAGATGGTTCTTCCTGAGTTTCGGATTGTTTCTTCTTCCGGGAATCCTTAGTAATACCGTTAGTATGTGCCACATCATTCAGGTTCTGCCTCTTCTCTTATTTCCTCTTTTGGCCGGATTAGGCGAACTTCTGCTTCCTCTTCCAGCGGCACGCCGATGGGTAGCGGTGGGATTAATCCTTCTGGCCTCTTCGGCCTTAAATGCCTTCCAATGGTGGGTTCCCTATCAGGATTGGAAATCTCTTCCTCCCGGCAAGAGTGATTGGATATCCGGGGAATATGCCTCGGCCTACAGCCTTTTGAAGGATACAAGCCGGCAAGAGGGTCCCCTTTATATTTTTAATGAATTCAACCTGGATTTTTTCAACAAGACTTTGAACCTTTTTTGTTTTCCTTTTGACGCCATTCAAAACCCCAAGCTCTCCGGCCTCCATCCCCGGTGGGCCGCGCTTTTGGTCAACAAATATTACGTTCCTTTTCTTCAAAAAAGGTTTCCCCAGAGCCGGTGGGTACTTTTAAAGAAGGATACCCTTCCCAACAACTTAAACTTGGCTTTGGGGTTGATACCGGTCAGTTCCATGGACGCGGAAACATTGGAAGATTGGAAAAAAGCCGACCGGATTTGCAGTGACTTGGATTTAGAAATCAAAAAAAATAATCCGCCCGTGAGTTGGGAAAATTTTCGATCGAAACTCCAGCTGGCCTATGCCTTTTTTGAGGGCGACCCTTTCCTTCGTTCCATCTTTTGGGAAAAAATGGGAATGTTCGACGCTATTCTTTCCCATTATCCGGATTGCGTTCAGGATTTAGAAAAGGCCATCCATCTAGGCTATCCGACCGCCCATCTCTATTACAACCTCTCAAAAGCCCGGGACATGACGAACGAACCTGAAAACTCAAATGGAAATTTCCAGAAAGCCTTTCCAAAACCAGAAAACCTGCCGGTCCAATAATTCCATTTTAACGCCAGGGATATTCGGTTTCCGACTGCTGTGCCTTTTGGGTAGCCTCTTGGGCCAAAGCGTTGTGGCCCCCGAGGGTATAAAGCTCCGCCAATTCCGTGTACAAATGGGCCGCCGGATAACCCCTCGTAACGGCCAATTGAAGCGCCCTTAAGTGCTCCGGATAATGGCCGCCATAGTAATAATAAAAATAAGCCGCCTTTTCCCAATAAACCGATTCCAGGAAAGGGTCCCCCCGGACCAAGGGGTAATCCGTGTGAATATCCTGGTCGACCCGGGTCAGACAATCCCGGTCATGAATATGGTCAATGGCCCAATTCAGGTTTCGGAAAGCCCGGTCGGCGCAGGCCCATCGTTGCAGCGATTCCCGGTTTTTGGAGGAATCCCGGATAACCAAGAGCATCCGGTTACCACCCTTGGAAAAATCCGCGTCCAAATCCGTAAAGGAAGCCCGGGGAAACCTTTTCTCCAGGAAAGGCCAGTAATGCCGGTCGGTCAAGAGGGCTAACCACTTGGACCGTGCGGGGTCCAGCCGGGGGTTCAAATTCGAATTATTGAAATAAGTGACGGCCTCAAGCGTCCTATCGGCGGGAATATCCCACTCACCCAGGATGATTCCCGGCCCCAGGAGATCCACCCAAGTCTGCAGGGCTTGGTAAGCCCGGTACCTGGCCAGGGATTTCCCCGTGGCTTGGAATTTTTCAGGATGGAGGTCGACCTGGCGGTAAGGCTGGGCCAAACGGCCCATGTCGAAAAGCAATGAGAAGAGAAAAAGAAGCGAAAGCAGGGGGACCCGCCAGTTCCGGGAGACGGGGTCCAACAAAACCCGGCAGCCATAGGCCGTCACGACCAGTAAAAGCGGCAAGATTTGGATGATGCGAAAACCGTCCATATTAATCGTCAGGAACCCGGGAATCAAAAAGAGCAACCCGCAACCGATGATCCAGCGAGCGAGCCCCGAGGATAGGCGTTGGAAAAATCCGACCAACCCCAGCAGAAAAAAAGTGGCCCAAACCGGGTTTAAATAGCCCCCCTGGAACGGAGTATTGTAATTGTCCTCGTGAAGAGGCCCCCAACCCAAAACGCTCAAATAATTCAAAACCACTTGCGCCTGCTTTTTCCAGTTCACGGGCCTGCTCCACAGCGCAACATCCGAGATATGCTGGCCAAAGCCCAATTGAAAGGAAGCCCAAAGAAATGGAAGAAGTCCGATTCCAAAACCACCCGCAAACAGGAGGAGTCTCCGCCAGGATTTTTCCCTTTGGCGCGTCATTTCAAATAAAACAGCGATCCAAATGGAGAAAGCGAAAAAAGGCCAGGAGGTGAAAGTAAAGGTGTTTAATCCGGTAACGACTCCTAAAACCGGGGCCAAGACAGTCTTTCGAGTGGAGGATGCTTTCAAATATTGACCCAGTACAAGGAGCGTCAAAGGCCACCATAAAAGCACGAAGGCCCCTGGGAAGGCTACCCGACCCAGGTAAAGGGGCCAATAGGAAAAAGCCAATAGGCCTGTGCAAACGAAAGAAAAAGAACGGGAAAAAAATTGCCGGGCCGCCAAGAAGCCCACAACCACCGAAAGGCAAGAGATCAAAGCCGCCGGAACCCAAAGATTGAAAAAAACGGAATTGGAGAATTTAAAAAACAACCCGCAAATCCAAAAAAGGGTCGGGGGATCCTGGCCCGCGGTATAAAAATACCGCCAATCCCATTTTTGGCTTAACTCGATGCCCGCCAATCCGCATAAGCCCTCGTCTCCGAAGGGCCACCGGAAAAGGCTTTCAATCCTCCAAAATCGGGCGAAAAAGGCAGCACCAAACAAGAAAATCCATATCCAAAGCGGAAGGGGCGACAAGAATTCCCGCTGATCAAAAGTTCCCTGGGAGGAAGCCTCCCTTTTCTTCGCGGCCCAAAAACCAAGAGGCGCCACTGCCCCCAAAAGGAACAGCCAAAATTTGAATCCTGGCGGAAGAGGGGCATAGGACAATAAAAAGTTGGTCGTGGTTAAAACACCGAGGATCACCCACGGAAAGCCGGGGGAAACACCCAGTCCCGGCAGGACCTCTTTTTTATTCCCCAAAATTGGCTCCTTCGGGCTTTTTGATTTGCAATCCCCTTCCTCACCAGTTTAAATGAGGGCAATTCCGTTATAAATCAAATAACCCTTTAGGAATCCATGTCCTTTTCCCTCAGGCCTTCCAAAATCGCTCTTGCCGTTTTCGTGGCCGCCCTCGGCTATTTCGTTGACGCCTACGACATCATGCTTTTTTCCATCATCCGCACGAAAAGCCTGTTGGGAATCGGCGTGGCGGCTTCAGATGTCTTCGGCCTTGGCGTGGAACTGTTGAATTGGCAATTGACCGGGCTTCTCCTGGGTGGAATTTTTTGGGGTATCCTGGGGGACAAAAGGGGCCGACTTTCGGTATTATTCGGTTCCATCCTCCTGTATTCCATCGCCAACATTGCCAACGGTTTCGTGGACTCCTTGGAAACCTACCGTTGGCTCCGGTTCTTGGCCGGCGTGGGCTTGGCGGGCGAATTGGGTGCGGGGATCACGCTGGTATCCGAGATTATGTCAAATGAATCCCGTGGATGGGGCACGACTATCATCGCCACGACCGGCGTGACGGGAGTCGCGGTGGCTTGCCTGGTGGGCCAAACCTTTGATTGGCGCGCTGCCTTTTTCGTGGGCGGGGGCATGGGCCTGGTACTATTGATCCTTCGCCTGGGGGTCTACGAGTCGGGAATGTTTCGCCAACTTCTGGACAAACCGGTGGAGCGGGGAAATTTTTTCGGCCTTTTCACTTCCCCCAGAAAAAGCGTGATCTACTTCAGTTTCGTGCTGGCGGCCCTGCCGGTATGGTATGTAGCGGGAGTCTTGATGACCTTTTCCCCGGAAATCGGCCAGGCTTTTCGGTTGGCACCACCTCCGGTCGCGGGAAAATCCATTTTTTTCGCTTATCTGGGCCTGACCGCCGGGGATTTCGTGAGCGGTTCTTTAAGCCAAATTTTTAAAAACCGTAAAAAAGTGATCTATTCCTTTTTAGTCCTCAATTCTTTATTCATCCTCGCTTTTCATCTCTGGGCGGGAATTTCCCTGGGGATTTTTTACGGGTTCTGCTTAGGTCTCGGCTTTTCCGCAGGGTACTGGGCGGTGGCCATCGTCTCGCTCACCGAACAATTCGGCACCAATATCCGCGCCACGGTCACCACCACCGCGCCCAATTTCGTGCGGGGATCCGCCATCCTTTTGACTCTTGCCTTTAAAAGACTGACGCCTGGTTGGGGAACTTTGGGGGCGACCGCCTGGATAGGCTTAGGAGTCCTGGTGATGGCTTTCCTGGCTTTAAGGAATATCCGTGAAACTTACGGCACCGACTTGAACTTTACCGAACCCCATTGAAAGAGTAATCAAATAGTTATGGAAGATTCTAAAAAGATAAATTTTCCCGACTCCCTGGAAGAGGGTCTTCCCCCGGTAGAAGGCTGGCGTAGGACTTTCGTGGCATTTCGAAACATCAATTACCGTTACTTTTACGCGGGCCAGGCCCTTTCCCTCATCGGCACCTGGGCCCGCACAACCGCCCTGGGATGGCTGGCCTTCCAGGTGACCCACTCCGAATTCATGCTGGGAATGACCTTTACTTTGAACTCCCTTCCAATCCTCCTTTTCTCCACTTACGGGGGCTTCTTAGCGGACCGACTGCCCAAAATCAGGATTTTCACCTTTACCAGTTGGTTTTCCCTCCTTTCGTCTCTGCTGATTGCTTTGCTTTTTCTGAAAGGAACCGTGAGTATTGTTCTCCTTTTTCTTTTCTCCTTCTTCTGGGGCCTGTCCACAGCCTTCGAGATGCCCGCCCGACAGTCGTTGATTATCGAATTGGTGGGAAAAAGGGACCTAGTGAACGCCATCGCCCTTAATAGCGCCATGGTCAATTCCACCCGGGTCATCGGCTATGCCCTTGGCGGTATTCTGACTTCCTTAGGGGCTTCCTGGTGTTTTTTCCTGGACGCTTTCAGTTATGTCGCGGTGCTTTACGCCATTTACCGCATCCAACTGCCGCCTTTCAACCCTAGGCCTTCAGTCAAAGGCCTGCGACATTTGTTCGAAGGATTCCATTACCTCAAAAAGAATCCGAAAGTGGGAAGGGCCGTGTCGCTTCTTTTTGTCTTGAGCGTGGGTGGGTGGGCTTATATTTCGCAGGTTTCCGCCTTCGTGCGGGTTCAACTGAACATGGACTCCTCGACCTATGGCTGGCTTTTAGCCATGACCGGCCTGGGTGCCTGCGTGGCCGCCCTCACGGTGGCGACGATGGGAGTGGTCCTGGTCAGGCAGCGCAGCCTCTATGTTGGGGCCTTTATCTTCAGTTTTTCGATTATTCTATTCGGCTTCCAACACGCTCCCGTGAGCGCTTCCTTCTTCCTTTTTTTCGCAGGGTTCGGACTGGTATTGTTTTTTTCCGTCGGCAACAGCTTGATCCAGACCGAGTCACCCAATGAGCTTCGAGGCCGCTTGATGGGTATTTGGGCCTTGGTCTTCGGCGGAGGCATGCCCATTGGCAGTTTTTGGATGGGCGTCATCGCCCAAAGAGTGGGATCGGGTCACGCCCTCCAGGCGGGCGGCCTTTTCTGTTCTTTGGGGGCTTTGGCGGTATATTTTTGGGGGCGGAAATCCGAGTTTAACTTTCGCTTTGGAATCGAATAAAATTTTTTCGTTTCTAGCGTGAAAGCTCGTCTAGCCCGGCCGGAGGAAAAAATGGTCGCTTCAAGAAGAAACAAGAAAAAGAAATACCAGATTATCGCTATGGCCGCATCGATTTTCACGGTGATGTTGCTTTTCAAGGAATGGAGCGACTATCAAAAACTTCAAAAGGCTCTCTTGGTCTCACAAAAAATAAATTCATTTCAAAAACCGGTCCCCGCCTTGCAAATGAACATGATGGCCATGCAGGTCTGCATGACCAGGCTCCGACTAGACGTCAAAGCCCTCGACTGGGTCTCGGCGGACCGGGAACTCATCAAGCTCAAGGATGCCATTGAAGCCGCCGAGAGTCTGCATGCCATCAAGAAAAAAGTGGATATTTCAAGTCTCCTGGATTCCTCGGTCCGGTCCGAAATCGAACCCTTGGGGAAAGCTATCCAAAACCACGATTCACTTTCTTTCGAAAAAAGTTACGACCAAACCCTGATGGCTTGCACCTATTGCCACCAAACTACTTCCCTTTACCCCTCCACTTTAGCCACACCCCATTAAAACTCTTGAAACTTTGTCAGGGCTTCCCCCAGGGGTATCCAAAAAAGGCTAGTTACTTTTCCGTTACTCCTTTTGCGCATAAACCTCGCAGCCTGGCTATCTATCTAAACAAGAGGCGGGTATAAAAGACTACTTTCCATTTTCCCAATTAAAGGAGCCGTCGTGAAACTTTTATCTTCTTTCAGGCTGGGCCCACTTGAGCTTCCCAACCGGATGACCATGTCGGCTCTTACCCGTTGCAGGGCGGTCGAAGGAAATGTTCCCAATCCCCTAGCGGTGACTTACTATTCCCAAAGGGCCTCAGCGGGGCTCATTGTTTCCGAAGCCACCCAGGTGACCCCCATGGGCCAAGGCTATCCCAATACCCCGGGCATCCACTCCGACGAACAGGTCAAGGGCTGGATCAAGGTCACTGACGCGGTCCACCAAGCCGGCGGAAGGATGTTCCTCCAGCTTTGGCACGTGGGCCGGGTTTCCCACCCGGATTTCCATAGCGGCAAGCTTCCGGTCGCACCCTCGGCCCTTCCAGTGGCGGGGGAGCTTTTCACCCCTCTTGGAAAAAAGAAAATCGAGACTCCCCGGGCCTTGGAACTTTCCGAAATTCCCCAAGTGGTTGAACAATTCAAGAAAGGCGCTGAAAATGCCATGGCGGCGGGTTTTGACGGTGTCGAGATTCACGGCGCCAACGGTTATCTGTTGGACCAATTCACCAAGACCGGTTCCAATCACCGTACTGACGCTTACGGCGGAAGTCTGGAGAATCGCCTGCGTTTCCCATTGGAGGTAACCAAAGCCGTCATCGACGTTTGGGGCCCGGAAAGGGTGGGATACAAGATCGCCCCTTATTTCGACCATTATTCCATGTCCGACACCGATCCCGTTGAGACTTTCACCCGCCTCACCCAGGAACTCAACCTGCTCAAACTGGCTTATCTTTGCATCGCCGAAGGGGCTGCTGGACCTCGGAAACCTCCAGCAGGAACGGTTCTCCTGACTCCGATATTGCGAAAGGTTTTCCAGCAGGCTTACATGGTCAACGGAGGCTATGACGTCAAATTAGGAAACGAGATCATTGAGAAAGGTGGAGCCGATTTGGTGTCTTACGGAACACTGTTTCTCGCCAACCCGGATTTACCGGAACGCTTCGATCAAAAAGCCATTCTCAACCAAGCTGACCCCGCCACTTATTATGGCGGTAGTGAAAAGGGTTATACCGATTATCCCAAAATGGGTAATGGGGCCCGCCTTTTGTAAGACTAATCCCTTTTATATTTCCTTTGCCCCCTTTCGTTCCAAATAGTCCCGAATGGTCTTTGCGGCTTCGGGGGCGTCCTCGCCATCAAGATAAAACACAAGCTCACTTCCCGGCGTGGCGGCCAAAGTCAGGAGGCTCAAGAGACTCCGGGCATCGACCCTTTTGTTGTCCTTTTGGACTTTGATATGGCTCTGGAACTGGTGGACGATCTCAACCAAATGGGCGGCGGCCCGCAGGTGAAGCCCGTTTGGAATTCGAACGGTGACGGTTTCGAGTAATTGCATGGATTCCTCCTCAGATTAAAAGAGTTGTTTTGAAGGTTATTACATGGGTTAGGCGAAAAGGGTGTGGCTCCGCCTTTAAATCAAAAGCGGACTTGAATTCAGGAAAAGATCAGAGGCGTAGAATGGAAAGAACTGCGGGGGTACGGCTGGAAAGATTGGCAAAAGGCGGAACTTGGATCTTCCCAGAAAGAAGAGCCAATGTCCTTCCGGTTCCCAAGAAATCTGCTTGAATAAAGACTTTTGGAGCCCGGGCGGCATTGTCCTCCGCCTTCCAACAGATCTTGTGGCGTGAGTTTTCCAAGGGACCGGTTCCGTTATGGGCCGAAAAAGGCGCAATCAGCAGCGTGAACTTCATGGGCGCCCTGCCCGAATCGGGAACCCAATGGTTCAAAACAAAGGGACTCGAACCGGCAAGGATCAAGGCGGGAAGAAAAGCTTTTCGGAAGGTTTTAAACAAAGCAATCAAGAAAGAACCTGCTTCATTTCCAAATTTTATTTCAGTAATTATTAGACGCCCCAGTAAATCGGAAAGTGTCGGCGAAAAAGAGTCAAGTGTCTTTTGGGAGTAGCTTTAGCCGAAAGTGAATGAATAGACGGAGGTCCCCGCGTTCTGGAACTCGAGGCGCAGGCGGTGGGTGCCCGGCTTCCCCTTCAAGTCCACTAGGTTGTAAAGCCGGTGGGTGTCCAATAAAACTTTCCCATTCGCGGTATCCACCCCCGCGCCGTCGCCGATGGCCTTTCCATCCAGGAACAGGGAGACCTGGTCTCCTTTCTTCGCCGGTCCGATCACGAGGTAGACTTTGTCCGCCTTGAATTGAATTTCCAAAGCCGAACCTTGGTTCGCTTTGGCCGCCTCATCGCTTAGCGTCCATTCCCCCTGGTAAGCGATATGGTGGAGAGCCAGGTTTTTCGGGAGTGAATAAGCCTTCAGGCCTTCAGTAGCTTTTTCCGGGGAGGCGAAACGCTCAAGCCGTGCCAGCCCCAGATAGGATTCGGGGGTTTGGTCATAATGAATGCCCGCTGCCTCCACCAGGGCCGCTCCCCCCTCAACGGGGTGGCCGGCCTCAGCGAGAAGCATCCGGATAGCGGCGTCCATTTCCTCGTAATGACCCTCGCCGAAATGGGCGAGGCGGATATGCCCCTGGGCGTCGATCAGGTAGGCGGCGGGCCAGTACTCGTTGTGGTAGGCGTTCCAGGTTTTGAATTCATTGTCTTGGGCCACCGGATAGGTGATGCCGAACTGCCCCAGGGCCTTTTGGACATTGGCGGTTTCCTTCTCGAAGGCGAACTCGGGCGAATGCACTCCCACCAGAACGAAGTTGTCCGGGCCGTACTTTTGGTACCAGGCCTTGTTATTGGGCAGGGTGCGCAGGCAGTTGATGCAACTGTAGGTCCAGAAGTCCACGAGGACGACTTTGCCTTTAAGTTGGGCCAGAGTCAGAGGCGGGCCGTTCAGCCAGTTCGTGATGCCTGCAAATTCCGGCGCAGGACCCATGTCAGTGAGTTTTCCCTTCATCCTGGCGGCGTCTCCGGTCGCGGGGCGCCCTTCCCCGCAAGGAATCCAATTGCTCGTTGACGATCTTGTTGTTCTCCACTCCGTTGACCAGGTTTCCATAAGAAGGAAAAGCCTCGAGAATTTTCAGTTGGATCGTCTTGTCGTAATTGGTGTAAATCAATACCGCCACGCCGATCATGATCACCCCGAAAATCTGCTGGACGATTCCCGTGTACTTCGTCACCTTGCGCATCCGGGCGAAGATCACCGAGCCTCCTAGGGATACCAGGAACAAGCGGAATACCCAAACCCAGCGCATAGGTGAGGGTCACCAGGAGTACCTGGAAGTTCACCGATTGAGTCGCAGCCAAGAGTGGCGATGGTGGCCAGGATGGGTCCAGCACAAGGCGCCCAGACTAGGCCGATGGAGAAACCCGCCACGTAACCAGCTCCGAATCCTTGCCCTTCGCCCTGCCCCTGAAGTTTGCCTTGCAAGGGCTGGAGAAATTGGTTGATCCAGGCTCTCGAATTTCGCCCCCAAGGAGGGAAAGAGAAGCGACACGCCCAAAAGGCTGATGATTACCACCGCAACCAGCCGAAAGACATTGGCGTCTATATGGAGGAAGCGTTCCAAATAGGAAACGAAGAGGGTGAAAATCGAGAAACTGGTCATCACCCCCAGAGTCAATCCGAAGGGCTTCTTCTTGCCACCAGTGGAGGAAACCGAAAGCACCAGGGGCAACAATGGCCAAATGCAGGGGGCAAGAATGGTCGCAAAACCGGCCAGGAAACTGAAGAATAGTAGAAAAAGCATGGGCACCTCTTTCATATCAACTTGGGGTGATTTGCGTTACGGTGAAGCCCCCAGAAAAGTTACGATTTGCAGTGTTAAAAAGATGAAAATCTTAACCGATATGCATGCATCAGTTTGATGTCATGGCGAGGAAGCCTGATTTATAGGCTGACGTGGCCATCCAAACCAATCCAGGAACTGCAGTTTGTTGATTGTCTTAGGTTGCCACGTCGGCCAAAGGGCCTCCTCGCAACGACAAACCGAGTAGCTACCAAGACGATGACCAAGCTGTTGATTGAAAGTAATTAAAACTATAATTCCTTTCAGAAGGAATTTAAAAAATGAACGACCAAAGAAAATTCTCCGGCTTGGCCTATTTCATCCTGACCTTCGCCTGGAGCTGGCTCTTTTGGATTCCCACGGCACTCCTAGGGTTGGACGACCATCACTTGATCACCCAGGTTGGATTCGGCTTGGGAGGTTTGGGACCCCCCTTTTCGGGGCCTATTTCACTTACAAAAACAACGGAAAAAATGAATTTCGGGATTACCTGCGCCGGATATGGGATTGGAGGAACCTCAATCTTTTTTGGTGGGCTATGGCCCTTTTCACCGTCCCCTGCTTGAGCTGGGTTGCGGGTGAAATCAACGGACTCTTGGGAGGCCCCGGATTCCAACTAGACCTCCAGGTCTTTCACTTCGACTCCCCCCTGACTCTGGTCTTGATGTTGCCGGTCCTGTTGTGTTTTTTTCTTTTGTTCGGGCCCCTGCCGGAGGAAATAGGCTGGCGGGGTTACGCTTTGGATCGCTTGCAGCAAAATATGGGACCCTGGGTAGCGAGCCTTCTGTTGGGATTACTCTGGGGCTTATGGCATCTGCCCCTTTTTTTTGTTGGAGGGTCCTATCAAAACACATTGGGATTCGGTACCGTCGGCTTTTGGCTTTTCCTCGCGCAGGTGGTATCGGTTTGTCCCCTCATGACCTGGATCTACAATAACACGGGGCGCAGTATCCTCTCGGCCATTCTTTTCCATTTCGCCTGCAATATGATCGGAACCATCACGGTTCATAGCAACCGCTTCGAAGCCATTCAGGTTCTTTTTTGTTTTTTATGGATGGGGACTGTGGCGGTCCTGGGTAAAGACTGGTCATTGGGCTACTCGAAGGCGAAAAAGGCTTGAACTTTTCGCTAAACTTCGAAAAATGGAATCAGAAAATAGCTGAGTTAATTTTTCCACATTCTGGAACAAAATTTTCATCAATGAGGTGGAAAGATGAAATAGAAGCGATAAAATAAGCGAAAGATGATCTGTTGCCTGAACTGAACGTTTCCTCTGGGAAAACCCTTTTTAAAATGGACGGCTTGTGCAACATCTTGTGGAAAAACGTCGATACAATCGCTTTGAATTTCAAAAATCGGTTCAAATTTTTCCCGTTTTCCCCTCCAAATCAGGTCATATTTACGAAGTTCAAAACAATTCCATAGACGCTTGGGCCAATGATATCAGTAATGCGGGGGTAAGGCTCGAAGTCGCCTATTGTTTCGACCGCGATTTCCTCCTTAAATTAAATTTTGAGTTCGGGAAAAGCCAGCCCGTGGAAGCCTATGGAAGAATTATATGGTCCTATGACAACCATAGTGGAATCCAATTTTTACTCATGGACCAACTTCTACGCCAAGGTATCAAGGCGTTCAGCGAGAAGAGAAACAACTAGCCGGGCCCCAATCCCCGCCTGTTTACGGCTCGGTCGGGGTTGCTGTTGTAGGGGCCGAATCGGGAGTGACCTTTCTCATCGGCTGGGACTCATCTGTTGGCGTGGAATCCTCATTGAGCTCCGTTGTGTTTTCGCCCTGGGCAGCGTGTGTTTCGTTTGGAACGGCGGTCAAATCCGGTGCCGGGCCGGGAGTCTCCCCCGGGGTACCTACCGAAAACGCCGGGTGGTCCAACCTCACCAGATATTGGACGCGATCCAAATCCTCCGAAGCCTTTTTGAAACCCTTGTCCAAGGCCTTCTGGTACCAGGTCCGAGCCTGGTCATAATCCACGGCCACCCCCCATCCATGTTCGTAGAGTAATCCGAGTCCTTCCATAGAACCGGGATTTCCTCCCTCCGCCCCTTTTTGAAACCACTTACCCGCTTGCGTGTAATCCCGGGGGACGCCAAGCCCATCGCGGTAATAAGTCCCCAAAAGGTACTCGGAACCGAGGTCGTTTTTGTCCGCCCCCTTGAGCAGCCACTTCAGGGCTTCCGCATTGTCCTTGCCTACCCCCCGGCCGTTTTTATAGAGCAACGCCAACAACCGGAAAGCCGGAACCCATTCCCGGTCTGCGGCTTTCCGGAACCAATCGCGGGCCTTTCCATAATCCTTTGGAACACCCCGGCCTTCCATATACCTCATCCCGATTCTAACTTCGGCTTCCGGCTGTCCCTGTTTCGCGGCTTTTAGAAACCAAACCATCGCCCGTTCTTCGTCCTTCTTCACTCCTCGGCCTATTTCATAATTCTCCCCCACCTCATATTGGCCGTTAGAATTTCCCAAGTCGGCAGCCTTTTGGAACCATTTCATAGATTCCTTATGGTCTTTGGGAACACCCCGGCCCCATTCATAGAAGTGCCCCAGGCTGACCTGGGAGGCCGTGTCCCCCTGATCCGCGGCCAGTTGGTACCATTTTAAAGCTTGAGTATCGTCCTTCGGGACTCCCCAGCCATTCTCATACATCAGGGCAATCTTGTTTTGGGAGAAATGGTCGTTCCGGGCGGCGGCCTTTTGGAACCAAGTCATGGCTTGGCTGTAATCCTGGGTTGTGCCCCAGCCTTCCATATAGTAAAAACCCACTTCGCCTTGACCCGGGGGCCAGTCCCTGTTCGCGGCTTTTTGGTACCATTTCAAGGCTTGAGAGTAATCTTGTGAAACGCCCGCCCCGGCGGCGAAACAGCCGGCCAGGCCACATTCGCATTCCACGCTCCCCAGGTCCGCGCCCCTTTCGTACCACTTGGCGGCTTGGGCGTCATCTTTGGAGACCCCCGCCCGCCCTTCCAGATAATAAGAAGCCACCATGTCCATGGCATTGGCGTAACCCAAGTCCGCAGCTTTTCGGTACCACTTCAGGGACTGGGCCAAATCCACTGGAACTCCCAAACCATAACGGTAGAGGTCTCCCAATTGGGAATAGGCCACCGGAAGTCCTTGTTCGGCTGATTTTTGGTACCACTCGGCGGCTTTTGCATAATCTTTTGGCACGCCCCATCCGTGCAGAGCCATGTCGCCCATTTTGCTTTGGCCAAACTTGTCCCCCGCTTCGGCAGATTCCTGGAACAGGCTGACAGCCTTGGAATAATCCTGGGGAACACCGTTTCCGAATTGGTAGAAGATTCCCAATTCCTCCTTTGCGTAGCCGCTTCCTTCCTCCGCCGCTTTTTGGTACCAAAGCATGGCCTTGGCGTTGTCCTGGGGGACCCCTTGGCCCATTTCAAATTTATAAGCCAGTTTTTCCTGGGCGTAAGTAAGCCCAAGGTCCGCGGCTTTCTGAAACCAACCCACGGCCTGGATATCGTCCTTCGGCACGCCCCAGCCGTTTTCATACATCACCCCGAGTTGGTATTCGGCGTCAGAGTAGCCCATCTCCGCCGACTTCCGAAACCACCTCAAGGCCTCGGCGTAATCTTGGTTTACCCCCCGGCCATACTCGTAGATCAACCCGATGTTGCTTATGGAACGCACCTGTCCCTTTGCGGCGGCCCTCTGGAAATAATCCAGGGCTTTGGGGTAATTCTTCGGCACGCCGTAACCGTTCATGTACATGACTCCCATGTGGTTCCAAGCGTTGATCCAGCCCTTGGCCTCGGCTTTTTGATACCAAACCAAAGCCGCCTTGTCGTCTTTCGGAACCCCTTCCCCGTAATGGATCATTTCTCCAAGATTGTCCTCGGCCATGGGATTTCCATGTTCCGCCGCCTCGTGATAGAGCTTGAGGGCTAGGACGTAATCCTTCTTTACCCCCCATGCATACTCGTAAAGACCGGCGAGGTTGGCCTCGGCGTAGAGATCACCGTGCCTCATGGATTGGAGGAACCACTTTTTTGCCTCTGCATAATCTTGAGTCACTCCCCGTCCCGCCTGGTACAACAAGCCAAGGCTGTTTTCGGCGAAAGGATCGGATTGGTCCGCGGCTTTTTGGTACCAGGCCAGGGCTTGGGAATAGTCCTGAGTAACGCCCTTTCCTTGGGCGTAAATATTCCCCATCATGTTTTCCGCCGGCGCGAATCCCTGGTCCGCCGCCTTTTGGTACCATTTCAAGGCAGCGGCTTCGTCGACAGGAACGCCCATCCCCAGTTGGTTCATCTCGCCCCAGAGGTTTTGCGCCTTGGGGTTGCCCCCTTCAGCGCCTTTCGAAAGGATATCTCCAGCGGTTTTAAAATCTTTCGCCAAAAACGCCTTGATGCCGGGAAGGATGTCCGCGTCTGAAGAGGGGGCGGCAACGATGGAGACGGGTTTACCAAGATCAAGGTCAACTTCGGAACCCGGTTGTTGCATCTCGGGCAAATCGGCCCAAAGGGGTGATCCCGCGCAGAAAAGGAATAACGGGGGAATGAAAAAAAGGGAACAGTTCATACTCAAACCTCTTGGGTAAAAATAAAGGCTTCCGGAAAATACCCGACTATTCTTTCGATTCAGGGAATCATTTCAATCAAAAAGTGGGTAAACAATATCCGGCCTCGCCCGCTGTATGATTTAAAGACCGCCTAAAGCTAAAAGCCTTTGTGGTCATTAGGTTTTCTCCTTCCTGCCCATTTTATGACTTCCCTCATAAAAGAATGAAGTCCTCATAATCTATACTCGGTTCAAGGAGCAACCTATGAAAGCCTTGATCCTCAACGGCGCGCCCGAAGGACATTCCCAACTTGATAAAGCCGCCATCCTGCTCTTGCAGGAACTGGAATTCCTTGGCTTCCCCACCCATTATTTCCAGTTGCGAGACCTTCATCTCGCCCCCTGCCAGGGATGCTTCAAATGCTGGGTGGAACACCCAGGCATCTGTCATATCGACGATGATGGTCGGATCCTTATTCAAACCTTGGCACAATGCGGCCTGATGGTTTTCTTTACCCCTGTTTCCTTCGGCGGCTATGGTTCTCTCCTGAAAACAGCGGTTGAAAGGTCCATACTCCCCTCCCTGCTTCCCAAGATGGTCCGCCGCGCCGGTGAAACCCATCATCCCCTTCGTTACGGCCACGGCATCTCCACCTTCGCCGTGGGCCTTCTTTCGCAAAAAGACGAAACCAACAAGGAGATTTTCCGGGGAATCGTGGCGGCCAATGCTCGTAATTTCGATTCCTCCCGGAAGGCCTGCGCCTTCATTTATGATGATATGACCGATGATGAAATTCACGCCCGCATGGAACTCTTGGCCGCCCAAGCGAAAGGGGCAAAAACGTGAACATCCGAAAAGTCTTATTCGTCGTCGGAAGCCCAAAAGCCCGCGAAAGCCTTTCCCAAACTCTGGCCGATTTCCTGACACTCAAACTGGCCGATTTCGGGGTTGAAACGGATATGCTTTGGGTAACCTCTCCCATTCGGTCGGAAGAAAGGACGAAAAGGTTCAACTGGATGGTCGATAACGCCTCCGCGGTCGTTCTTGTTTTTCCGCTCTATGCCGACCAACTTCCCTCCGGAATGGTGAAGTTCCTTGAAGACTATTCCCTTCATCGCCAAAACCATCCCGGCACCCTGACACAAGCCCTCATGACAGTGGTTCACAACGGCTTCCCCGAAGCCCGGCAAAACGACCATGCAGTTGCGGTAACACGACGGTTCGCCGAACTGGAAGGATTCCGTTGGCTGGGAGGTTTAACTATCGGGGGCGGGGGCTTGGTTCAGCCGGGAAGCGATCTGGATAAAGACCAACATCGGACCTTGAGGGTCCGGACGGCCCTGGAAGCAGCCGCCATTTGCCTGGCCGGCGTCTGGAAAGAACCCCTTCCCGGGTTAGTGTTGGAGGAAATCCGAAAGCCTTTCATCCCCGCCTGGCTTTACCGCTTTTTTGGGAATTGGCGCTTCCGGGCGGCCGCGAGAGAGAACGGAGTCCGGTTTCAAATGAACGCCCGCCCTTATGCCGTCCGCAAGTCCTAATCGGTGAAGTTAGATACCACGTTTACCCAAACCCCGTAAAATTTTCGGGAAATTTAACTCAATGACCTATCTTTTTCAGTCAGGTTTTTGGTAGAAAGATTTCAAGATCATTTAATTTTAAGATCTTATTTTCAGGATAAGACGAAGGGAGCATCTATGTCGGTGAAACCTATTCCGGAAGGTTACCACAGCGTGACACCCTATTTGACCATCAGCGGAGCCACCGACGCGATCGAGTTTTACAAGAAAGCATTCGGGGCCAAGGAGATTTACCGTTTGGCCGGGACCGATGGCAAAGTGGGCCACGCTGAGATCCAGATTGGTGATTCCCGCATCATGCTGGCGGACGAGTCCCCAATGATGGGAAACAAAAGCCCCAAGTCCCTGGGCGGTTCCCCTGCGGGTATCGTGCTTTACGTCGAGCACGTGGACAAGATGTTTGACCAAGCCGTGCAAGCAGGCGCGAAGGTGACCCGGCCCCTGAAGGACCAGCCCTATGGCGACCGGATGGGCGGCCTGGAGGATCCCTTTGGCCACCATTGGCACTTGGGAACCCATATCGAGGACGTGGCGCCCGATGAGTTGGATAGACGCATGAAAGCCATGATGGCGGCCACGCCGGCTTGAACTCCTTCGCAAGAGGGATGGCGAAATAACCCTAAAAACATCTTTTAAATGTAGATTTACGCCTAAAAGGCCAAATCATTTAAGCCGCAGGTGAACAAGGATGAATGAGGAAAAAACTTAAAAAATGAACGGATGGAACCAGAGGAATCCATCATCCGAAGGAGAATGCAATCAACAAACTCCGGGCGAGGTGTTAATGCTGGAGGAGGGATGCCTCCTTTTTTAATATCATCCACTCCTCTCCGTCTCGATCGCCGGGAGTCCCATCGAAGCTCCCTTTAATTGTGTTTTTTCAGAGAAGCGGAAGCACTTGGAGAATGAAAATCCATGGAATGGGGCTTTGGGGGTGATGGTCCTTGGAAAAGTCATCTTCAATTCGATCGGTCCATGTTTTTTGCCCTTTCTTTATGCCACCGTAGTGAAAAAAATTTTTGAGGGGTCCCCTAAAATTTATCCTTCTGATCTTGATATTCCCGCCACCGGACGGGCATCCTGTCTGTCTTCCGGTTTCCATCCATTGAAAAAAGGAGGAGCTCTTGAAGACCGAATATACCGCTGTTGCGACGGCCCACGGTGGCCGTTCCGGCCATGTCCATTCCTCGGATGGATTCTTGGATTTCGATTTGAAGAAGCCCAAGGAAATGGGCGGCCCCGGCGGGGGGACTAATCCCGAACAGCTCTTCGCAGCAGGTTTTTCCGCCTGTTTCGAAAGCGCCTTCCGCTCCATCGGCGCCAAACAAATGAAACACCTGAGGGACGTGGAAATGACCGCCCTGGTCAGCTTCAATACTGACGACGCGGGCGGCCATTTCCTCTCGGTGGAAATGCGCGGAAAAGCCCAGGGCCTATCGCAAGAAGAAACCATGGAACTGATGAACGCTGCCCACCAGATTTGCCCCTACTCCAAAGCCACCCGGGGAAATATCGAAGTCAAATTATTTGCCGATTGAAGAAAGGGAAAGGGGATTTGCCATGCCAGTCAAGCCATCTCTCTCTAATTCCGGTTTATCCCCCGACTACCAATACGACGCCAACCAGGACCAAACCGAAATTCTTTGGAAATGTCTTCGCTGCGGCGAACTGATTCCGCGGGGCTCCAACCCTCCAAATACTTGCCCTTCCTGCGGCGCCCCCAAGACCGAATTCGTTTTGTTGGATGAGGATTAATACCGTTCCTGGAGAAAAACATGGATAAAAAAAGGGAGATGACCAAGCATTACTCCAACGGCGAACTCTCGGTGGTCTGGAAACCCCACCTTTGTTTCCATGCGGGCTACTGCTTCGAGGGCCTGCCCAAGGTTTTCGATCCCCGCCGCAAACCATGGATCGAGCCGATGGCCGCAACCTCACAGGAAATCAGGAAACAAGTGGCAAAGTGCCCATCTGGGGCCCTTTCCCTGGGCCCACCCCGTTCCCCGGAGGCTGACAAGAGTTTGATTTAAACGAGGGGCAGTAGATCAATTTGTCTTTCCGAGGAACAGAACCGAAAGGCTTGTTTTTCACCCGTCAAACGGGAGAAGAGAAAAACCTATAAAGATTACCGACGGCCCAAGGGCTTTTTCCGAGGCGTCAAAAGAAAAGCCATTTCCAACACCGGAAAAGGCTTTTCTGTTTTAGGATGGTCATTAATTATTTAAGGAGACAAAATGAAACAAAATCTCATCTTCTATGGGTTCCTTTATTCATTCCCCTTTCTGTTTTTAGGCCTGGGGGCGTCCAGGGTCATGGCCGATCCCCCGGATCCGGAAGACCAGATCACGACTCTTCACGAAGAGATCACCGCCCTGGAAGACAGCAATAAGGATAAGGAACTGAAATTCAACTTGGACCTCTTCCAACTCGCTCAAGAATTGCTGAAGGATAAAATGGAAGAAGCGCAAAAGGCGGGGGACGCCAAGAAGGCTTCCGAATGCAAGACGGAAATGGACAACCTTACGGCCGAAAGGGACGCCACCTGGGACGAGGAGATCCCCATTTTGGAGGCCCGGCACAAATTAAGGTCACTGCGGTTTGATCATGGCCTCCAACGGCTTCAGGAGGAAATCGGCAGAACCCCGGAGGGGGATTTTAAGAAACTCAGCTATTTGAAGGAGAACCTGGCCACCCTCGAAAAAGTGAAGCTTCTCAACGATGATTTCTTCCAACTCTCTGAACAGCTTTCCAGCTTTCAGCGGAAAGGGGATTTCGCGGCCACCAAGGATGTTTATCAAAAGCTCAAGGACCTCCGGCAGAAGCAGAGGGATCTTTCCAACGATGAAAATGAGCAAATGTTACAAAACATTGAAAAATATTCCGGAGAGGACTCCCAGAACCTTTAACGAGCCGGGGCCAATTCAATGGAAAATGCCCGGATAAAATCTAAAAAGTGGGATTTGAAAAATGAAAATATTTCTTACCGGTGGCAGCGGCTTTATCGGGCATTGGGTCGTCAAGGAATTTTTGGCCCAGGGCTACCAGCTTCGTCTTTTGATCCGGAACATGTCCAAGATCCCCTCGCTGAAAAACATTCCTGGCGTCGAAATCGTGAAGGGCACACTTTACGACCAACCGGTCCTCAAAAAGGCCCTGAAGGGTTGTGACTCCTGCGTACATATCGCCCTGGGTTGGGGGGAAACACCCACCACCATGCTTCAAAAAGACACGGCGGTCACGGCCTTTTTGATGGAGGAGGCGGAAGAGGCCGGTGTGAAGCAGTTTCTTTATACTTCCTCGACGGCGGCGGTGGGGGAATTCCGTCCGCACATGAACGAAAACATCGATCTTAGACCGATGGACCTTTACGGCTCCACGAAAGCGGCTTCGGAGGCCTTTCTTTTGGGCTTCGCCGCCAAGGCGAAGATTCGCTGTAACATCATCCGCCCTGGCTATACCTTCGGCAATCCCGCCTTTAACGATGGGGTCACCCAGCCGGACCAGCGTTTCACCGTGATCGCGGGGGCAGCGAAAAAAAACAAATCCATTAGGGTCACGAGACACGATGGCACCCAGTTCATTTGGGCGGGCGACTTGGCGAAGTTGTACAGCGCTGTTTTGAAAAGCGATCTAAACCGCCGGATATTCTTCGGCCTCTCCAGCGAGTTCGTGACTTGGGAAAAGGTTGCTCACAAAGCCATTGAGATCACGGACTCCAAAAGCAAGATCTTAGTCGAGGACAAGGGCTGGAACCCGAAGCCCACGTTGTTTGACATGAGCCTGATTAAAAAAGAATTCGGCCTGGAATTTAAGGCAACAAAAGAAATCGCGAAGCATCTGGAATATTTGGCGTCCCGGTAAAGGACAGGAACCAGAGCCATATTGGACAAAAGCGGAAAAAAATTCCATTCCAGGTATTGCTCAAGGCAAAACCGCTTCGAAAGTCGGGACGAATACCTGCGGATCCGGAAAGTCCACGTCGGAGACCTGGATGGACAGAAAAAGAAGAAGGGTTACTCCTTCACCACCACTACCGAATAGGCCCTCAGCATGGGAAGAACCACTGAAAGTTTTCCTTTCGAATAGTAATATTTCAGCGGCATATCATTGGGTAAATCGGGCGAAGCCACCGTGACTTCCTGGGGTGGTACATCCAGCGGAATCGTGACAGCCACGTCGTGTTGGGTCTGAAACCCCTTGTCGTATTCGTGGTTCACCAGGTGAACCAGCACCCGGTCCTTCCCTTGCGCCACCGCAACCATGGCACTGGAAAGCGAGCAAGTGGCCGCCGAGTCCAATGGGGTGACATGGTGGTAAAGGACGGCATGGGAGCGGTAAAAGGCTGTGTAACTTTTGAAAAAGGGCATCATGTCCTGCTGGTCGGCTTTGGGTTCCCCCGTGGTGGTCTTCAGGTGAAAAGCAAAAAAAAGCCCGTTGGCATAGGCCTCCGCAGCGTAAAGACGCCAATAATCCTCCCTTTCGGTTTGCGGAAGAGCCGTATAGCGGTTGAGTGTGGGGGTGGGCCAGTCGATAAACAGCACCACTGGCGCGCCGGGAGCGAGGACTTGCGATTGGGCCTTAAAGCGGCGAAACACTCTTTGTAGGGAGACCCTGCCGTTCAAGTGTCCCTCCACAACCGGAACATAATCGGCCATGCTTCCCCCATCACCGTCGTGGTTGTAGTCCCACAGGCCGATACTTTCGAAATCCACGTTGGGGAGGATGCCGTTTCCGGTTACCAGCAGATCCCGGCCGTATTTCTTCCTGGCGTAGTTCTTCAGTGTCCTAACGATGAGACCAAAATAGCGGTAGGGCTCGGCCGCGCTCACGAAGGTCTTTGCCCCGGGCTCGGGGTGGTCGTCGTAGCTTTTCCCCCATTCGGCAGCCAGGGGATTTTCCGCCGAAAGGGGATTGGCGGCCCAGCCGTAAAAATCCAGGTATCGAAGGTAATTGAAGTTGTTCCTCAAGTCTCCGGGAGGCAGATCGCGCTTCAATGTATTGCCGGGGACCATTTTGAAAAGCTTTCCGAAATCCGTTCCTTGCGGATATTTGGCTAGGAGGTAAGCGTTGAAATCGGCCAGGTGGTAGTCGTCAAAGCCCTCGTTGTTGTCGTACCTTTCCCCCTGGTAATCCTGGTCCACCTCGTCAAAAAAGAGACCGTCCACGCCCCCGTCAATCTGGATTTCGCAGATCTTTACCAAGTAATCCCGGTATTCCGGGTCCGCAAGACTTCCCCGGTGGGCGCCGGGCACAATGTTATCGTGATTGACGATAGCACCTTGGGCATTTCGGCAGGCGATTCGGTCGAACGCCTCCGGCGGGAATTCGTCGGCGAAAAGGATGGTGGCGGTGAGGCCGCCGATGAAGCGGACGTGGGAGGCGTGACAGTCGTCCACGTATTTGAAATTGTAGTCGGAAGCCTCTACCCCGTAACGGTCCCATTTCGACCAAGACCGGATGTTGATATCCGGGGCAAGATCCAAAACCTGGGGGTCGCTGTCGTTGTTGCCGCTCTGGCTGAAAGCGTAGACCGTGATTTCGTCCATGGGAACGACCGGCATGGGAGTAAGGGAAAGTTTCCAAGGGCCGCACCCCGTATCCACAAGCCCCCTTGGATGGGCACTGGACTGGGACAGGGCAAAACCGGATGTGAAAAGGGCGAAAACCAGGAAGCAGCCCACCTCAACCCTATAGCGGCAACGCATCCTTAACCCCTTTCACCCTTCTGCCACATCTCATAATTTAGCCTTTGAATTTCAAAGAAGGCATCCCGGGTGTGAACGTAATTGTTCAAGGCGTTCATGCGGCCGATAGAATGAAGTTCCTTCGCGAGGATATAGGGCCCCTTGGGGTCGATAAAGCGGTCCTCAACAAAAACCGCCACCACATTCCCCAAAATGATGCGCGCTGGGCCTGGGCTTGGTTTGAGTATCTGAAAGAGACGGCACTCCATGGCGGCATGGGCCTCCTTGATGCGAGGCGTCTTGACGACCAAGGAGGGTTCGGTGGTGAAGCCCGCCATGTCCAACTCACTCACGTCAGACGGAAAATCCACCCCGCAGATGTTCATCTGTCGTCCGATGTCCTCGGTCACCACATTGACAACATATTCTCCCGATAGTTCGATGTTGCGGGCCGTGTCTTTAAGCTCCTTGCCGATAGGCGGGACCGCCACCCCGAACCCCAGGATGGGTGGGTCCAGGCAAAGATAGTTGTAAGAACTAAAAGGGGCGGCATTGAGAATGCCATTGGACCCAAGGCTGGTGACCAGAGCAATAGGACGCGGGGCCACTAGGCCGTTGATAAGGTTGTAGGTATCACGCTTGGAAATTTGGCTTATATCAAATCTCGTAGGGAGCTCCTTGGACGGCCTTTTTTATTTTAGAAGAATGATCCAATTAGGAAATGCCTGAATCAGGAATCCCAGAATAGCGAACGTGACCCCCACCACTGCCAGCCAGCGCCGAGACAACCGATCCACCCACCATTCAACCCAGGGTGTAAAGGTTCCGACGAAAAAACTGGTCCCGCCAATGGTCAATCCCACCCGCCAAGCGGGAGCGAAAGAAAAGATTTGGCCGGTTATAGCCGTAACGATGGAAATCGCCGCCCAGAAGGAAAGCCCGGCGCCCACCCCCCGGAGCACCGAAACCCAAAAATTTGAGGCTCTCAATTCCAGACGCTTGCAGACCTTGAGGTTGTCCGCGGGCGAGAAACCCAATAGGTAGGTCCCACAGATAAAAATGGCGTAAATCGGGAAAAGAAACAAAAAGATACGCCCGTTGGTGATGGCCATCAAACCCAGGGAAAGCATCAAAGCGCGGCTTGAACCCAAAATCACTCCGATAGTCCAATGCCGGGGTTTTCCCTTGATATGGACTCGGCGGGCTTCCAAGTAAAAATCGTACCCCAGGATCAAACCCATCCCGAGGCTGGCAATCAACCCGAACCTCAACCCCAGTCCCAGACTATAGGAGAAAGCGAATAGGGCCGAGTAAGTCACCACCCGGGTGACTCCCGCCAGCGGCCCGTCCTTACCGCCGAGGATATCATAGGTCAGGTAGAGTCCGCCCAAAGCGCCCAGGAGGGACCCTCCCAGGTTACACCAAGCTTCCCAATGTTCCATGCCCCGCGCCTTTCCCTTAATGACGATTGCACAAAGGAACAATAATCAAGCGGAAGTAGGGTGTAAATGGGCAAAGCGGACTTTTATACAAAAAATTTAAAATTACTAAATCTTTAAATTTGGCGGGGATCCAATAGCAATTTATCAAGGTGTTATAAGGTGTATACCATTGGCGGCACCCTATAGGTGTTGGCTCAATTTATGATCAAATCATAAATTGGAAGAATAAATCCATCCTTTACTTTCCCGCACCCTGCGTCGCCGGGCCGCTCAGGGCCGCCGCCAATCCTTCCTCTGTCCACTGGGTATGGAGACAGTTCAGGATTTTCCATGCGTCATCCGGGATGAATTTCCCCTTTTCCGTGTTTGGCGCCGAACCCCGGTAATAGAGAGAGAATTTTTGACGAATGGAATCCGTGGTTTGGATCTGGCTCGTCAGAGTCAAAAGGGATGGGACGTCATATCCGGATAAGCCATAGGCTTTGTCGAAGCCGTATTCCAGTTCCCATCGGGCTTCCTTGGCGGATTTCGCCGATACCAAGTTGGTCAGATCGAAAGTCGCCATGTCCTTGATCGCCCCGGTCCCACGGTCGTAAAGGGCCACCTGGAAGCCCGGGTTGTTGCCCCGGATAGGGCTGACGGCGGGACAAATGTGGATGAAGAAGGAGTTGTTCCCCTCGCTGAAAATCCGGAAGTCATCCATGTGGGTATGGCCCGCAAAACCCGAAACCACCACCCCCGGATAAGCCTTCATCAGGTCTAGGAACGCCATTTCGTATTTCGGCGCCCAAAAAAGCTGGGCCGCCTGGGCGTAGGACATGCCCATATGGCCTTTAGCATAGGTGCCGAAAACGTCCGCGGCCGGGGGGATATGCATGACCAACTGAACTTTCCGGTTTTTGGCTTTGGCGTCTTTCAACCGGCTTTCCAGCCATTTCATCTCCGCCTTCCCCTGGTCGCCGTTTTCGGGATAGCAGGAATCCGGCGAAAATCGGTTGGACCAATAGACGTCGTTCAAGACGACCAGTTCCATCCCCGGCACCGTGGGATGGGGCAAGGAGTAGTTCCCCGTTTCCGCGAAACTTTTTTTCGCCTTCGGGCGCCACTCCAGAACGCCCCATTCCCCGGAAAGCTGGCCTAAAAAATCGCTGTGGGTGGCAATCATGTAATCGCCGCATTCCGAGTCGTTGTTCCCCAGGCAAAAATAAACCGGAAGACCCGACAGGGCCTTTTGGACTTCGCGGGCTACGAAAACCTCGGTCTTCTTCACGAAATCCTCATAGGCCTTCTCATCCTTACCGCCATAGGGCTCGAATAGTTTGCGGGACTCGTGCACCAAGTAGTCGCCGGTGATAAGGGCGTAATCGAAAGGACCCAGGCTTTTCGCCTCCCGCAAGGCCGAAATCAGCAAGGGCCAATTGGAGTCCTTTCCATAAGGGGCGAAACCCGTGGACTGGGAAGAATCGAGGATGCCTTCCCAATCCTCCACGGGATGTTGGATCAAGTCGGGCACAAGCTTTGGATCGGCAAAGGGGTCAAAGTGCAGGTCCGACATCATGAGAAAGGTTCCCTCGGGGACGGCGACCAGCCCGTTCCCCCAAGGAAGGGATTCCCCCGCAGGGGTGAGTGAAGGAAGAATAAAGCAGAGAAGGACGCAAACAAACCAGCGTGAAAAAGCAAAGGCCATATCCAGATTCCTTTCACCAGCTAAATGCTGGAGGACATTATGGAACCCGGTCCAGATCCAAAACTAGGCCCTTTCAAAAGTTTAACGGATTGTTAAAAGAGGCTTTGATGGCCGCATCTGGGTCGTTATCAAAGCTTCAAAACATCATTATTCAAAGGGGTTACTTTTTGAAAAGTTTCAGATACTTTCCGTAGCCTGCTTTTTCCAAATCCGCCTTGGGGATGAATTTCAAGGAAGCGGAATTGATGCAATAGCGCAGTCCTGTCGGGGCCGGGCCGTCGTCGAATACGTGGCCCAGGTGGCAATTGCCGTGCTGGCTGCGGACCTCGGTCCTGTCCATGAACATGCTTTTATCTTCTTTTTGTTTGATGTCCGCCGGCTCCAGGGGCCGGGTAAAGCTGGGCCATCCAGTGCCCGAATCAAACTTGTCGGCGGAGCTGAAAAGAGGTTCGCCCGAAACCACGTCCACGTAAATCCCTTCGGCATGATTGTCCCAATAAGCGTTGTGAAAAGGCGTTTCGGTCCCTTCTTCCTGGGTCACTTCGTATTGCTCGGGGGTGAGCTTTTTCTTCAACTCTTCCTTCGTATAGGTTTTATACTTCATTCCTTCTCCCGGCGTCGCGGCATTATCGGCACCCATGTCTTGGCCTCCATTCATTGAATCAGCTTGCCCTAGATGAGTCCTAAAGACGAGAACCATCAGGGCCACCATAAACCACTTAACCATTTTTTTCACCACTTCCCCCTCGATTTTCAATGACTTTACCTCAAAAGCTTCTACCCTCCCTGCTATTTAAAAGTTACTTGAAGTTGGTTGAAATTAATGAACAGAGGATAAAAAGCCTAAATAATATAAGCAAACGTCTTAATGTTTCTTTAGTGTTTGGAAGAATGTGTGGAGGCCATAGACAGTTCCCGGGTAATGCGTTCCGACAGGAAAAGCTTCATTAACGATTGATAGGGCACATCTTTTTTGTTCGCTAATATCTTTAATTCTTCGATCATTGACGCGGGTAGGCGTAAGGAAATCGTCTTGAGTGACGGTTTCAAATGGGGGAAAACGACCCGTTTGGCCTCGCTCCAATCGACATACTCCACTGAGTCTTCTTTTGCCCAAAACACCCTTTCTTCTTCCTCGGATTTAAAGGTTGGTATCTTTTTTTTCTGCATTTTTGTATTCGCTCCTTTCCTTCCGGCTCATGTCCCTCGCCGAGATTACCCGGGTCTTCCGATGGCGAACGGTAAAGGCCAAAAACAACGGCCTTTCCGAATCCGATCTTCCAATGGCGTAAAACCTTCGTTCCTCCCGGGAATGCCGAGTGTCGTCAGCCAGCAAGAGGGGCTGGTTAAAAAAAATCTCCTCGCACTCCCAAAAACCCACCCCGTGCTTTTCCCAATTTTTCGAAAGGTTTTCCTTATCCCAATCGAAACCAATGCAGTTCAATGGAAGTTCGTTCGAGCTCATAATGGATGTATATGATAGCAATATACATCAAAAAATCTATGGGATCCACGGGATCCGATCCCGAATTTTCGCCTTTGTAACATCTTGCCGGTATGCGTTTGGAAAAGCAGGCTTTAGAATAGCGCTTTCCGATCCAAAGGAGCCGCCTTGTACCTATTTCAAAAATTTTAACAACATGAAAACGGAAATAAACACTATATCGGCCCCTGGTTTATTACGGCCCACCGCACGATTGATCAAAGGAAAGTCGGCATGAAAGAAAAAAAAGTCGAAGAAATCATTTTGGGCAAGACCTTGGACCCCATGAATAAGGACGTTTTTCACAAGATCACCCTGATCGCCTTCCTCGCCTGGGTGGGCCTGGGGGCGGACGGGCTATCCTCCGCTGCTTACGGCCCGCCAGAAGCCTACAAGGCCCTGGGAGCGGCCTACCACCACATTTCCATCTTCCTGGCCCTTGCCACCGCCGTGACGGTCTTCGTCATTTCCGCCAGCTACAACCAGATCATCGAGTATTTCCCAAACGGCGGCGGCGGTTACGTAGTGGCCAGCAAACTTTTAAGTCCGGTGGCGGGGGTCTTTTCCGGTTGCGCCTTGCTGGTGGACTATATATTGGATATTTCCATTTCCATCGCCGCCGCGGTGGACGCCATCAGTTCCTTCGCGACTGCTCTAGTTCCTCATAAGCTGGCCATTGAGATCATCCTGGCTCTCATCCTCATTTGGCTGAACTTGCGGGGTATCAAGGAATCCATCAAGCCTCTTCTGCCGCTCTTCCTGCTTTTCGTGGCAACTCACGCCCTCTTGATCGGTGTGGGACTCTGGGGCCATTTCACCCAGATACCCTCGGTCATACAGGGAGCCTTTACCGAGACCCACCTGATCATCTCCGGGCCAACCGGGGTCTGGGGCTTCCTGGTCATCTTCTTCACCGCCTACAGTCTGGGCGGGGGAACCTACACGGGACTAGAGGCGGTCTCCAACGGTCTGGCCAACCTGCAGGAGCCCCGGGTGAAAACCGGCCAGCGCACCATGCTTTACATGGCCGTCTCCCTTTCATTGGCGGCCGGGGGAATCCTTTTTCTATACGTGCTTTGGGACGTTCAGGCCCAGCCGGACAAGACCCTTAACACTTCCCTGGCTAACGTCATTTTCGGGTCTCTCTTTGGAGGCCAGTGGGGCTCGTGGATATCGACCGTGACCATCCTTTCCGAAGGGCTGTTGCTCTTCATCGCTGCACAGACCGGCTTCATCGATGGCCCAATCGTGATGGCCAATCTGGCGGTGGATTCCTGGCTGCCCCAGCGTTTCGCCAACCTTTCCCACCAATTGGTGCGCAAGAACGGGATCCTGTTCATCGGCGGCATTTCGGTAGCGCTACTGCTGCTCTCCCGGGGCAGCGTGGACTTTTTGATCGTTCTTTTCGCCATTAACGTCTTCATCACCTTCAACCTTTCCCAGCTTTCCATGTGCACCCATTGGTGGAAGGTGCGAAAGGAGAAAAAAGACTGGTATCTGAAATTTTTCATCAACGGGTTGGGCTTTTGTCTGACCGCCATCGTGCTGACCGCAACCCTTATGACGAAGTTTCTGGAGGGGGGCTTCATAACCCTGCTAATCACCGGAGTCCTGATCGTCCTTTGTTTCCTGGTGAAGGGCCATTACAAGGGCGTAGCGAGGGCCTTGAAGCGCCTGGACGACAACTTGACCGACCTACCCCTGCCGCCGCCCTCAAAAAGGATGAAAAAGGGAGGATGCGATAAGGCCAAACACACCGCGGTGGTTTTAGTTGACCGCTTCGGGGGTCTGGGCATCCACGCTGTTTTCTCCACCGAGAAAATCTTTGAGAACCGCTTCAAGGATTTTCTTTTTCTTTCCATCGCCCGGGTGGATTCGGGCAAGTTCAAGGGCATCCAGGAATTGGAGAACCTGAAAGAGGACACCGAGAACAACCTGAAACAATACGTGGACCTGGTGAACCGCATGGGATGCCGGGGAGAATACCGTTACGCCATAGCTACGGACGTGCTTGAGGGAATGGAAGGCCTTTGCGAGAAGATATCCGCGGACTTTAAGAACCCCACCTTTTTCATCGGGAAACTCATCTTCGCGAAGGAATCCCTTTGGACGCCATTCCTGCACAACCATATCGCCCTGGAAATCCAGCGGCGACTGGTTTTTAAGGGGCTTAACATGATGGTGGTTCCGGTGAGGGTGCTTTAAAGGTTTGTAACGCTTGTTGAACCCCGCACCCTTTTATCTAACGATCGGTTTTTCCAGTTCCCATTAACCGCGCTCAAGAAGGTCCAATCATGAAGATCCTCAACTCCAAAGTCCACCGTGCCTTCTGGAGGGAAGAGGGGCTTGCGAAATGGCCTAACTTCTTTTTGTCTTGTTTCAATTCCTTGTGACGACAAATTAATTTGACCGGAACTCCCAATTCCAAGGTGGTTCATATAGAATTTCGGAATGATCAAAACCTTCAAAGAACGCTTTAAAGTCTTCAAACTCACGCTCGGCAACCCGCTTTTTCTCGCCATTTTTGGACTGCTTCAAGCCGCCCGGCTCTTTTTGGGTCAAGTTCCCTCCTTCAAAATTAATCCCCAGCTCTTAACCATCGCCTTGTGGATGCCTTGGTATGGTTGGGTGATCGGCTGGCTGGTTTTATTTTGGTTCTCTTCCATTGAATACGCGGTGAAGCGCAAGGAAGTCTTTGACCAAACCTCCATGGCTTTCTTCAAGGCCTATTTGGATTCCCTCATCAAGCAGGGAAACAACCTTTTCAACTACTCGGAAGAAAAGGATTTTTTCTCGAAAATAAACGACTGGCAGCACCAGGTGATCCAAGGTCTCGCCATCGGCTTGGGCCCGGAAGCCTCGCAAAAATATTTCCACGAGATGGATAAAAAAACCGCGGTGAAAGAGGGAGGCTCGGGGTCATCCTTAGCTTTGAAGACCAGCGATTCGCTCTGCCGGATCCTTCAGGAAAACCTCGAAGAATTAAACCGAATCCGCACAAGCTTGGCGGAAACCTTGGGGACGGATAGGGAAGGCCTGGAAGCGGATAAAAATATCAACCTGATCGGCGGGTCAAAAGGTTGACATCCATGACGGCCGCATCCAAGGAAACACTCGGTTATTTTTAAATAAAAGCGGAACTCACCTGATGAGGACGATTTTTTTGACCTTCGTGCTAAAGGGTTCGGCCAGGTAAAAAAGGTAAACTCCGCTGGCGCAAGCAACCCCATAACGGTTGGTGCCGTCCCATTGGTAGGACTGGCTGATGGGCGCGCTTAACTGACGGGAATCGAGCGTCTTGATATATTCCCCCGCCGAATTGTAAATCAGCAATTCGTAATTCCCCGGAACCGCGTTGTATTCTACAAACAGTGAAACCGGGGAAGATGGGCTGAAGGCGTTTTTGGAAACATAAAAAACATCAGTGGTGGAAAGCGTGGAAGTGGGCGTGGGTGAAGCGGTGAAGGTACAGGTGTTCCCCGGCCAGCCGCAGGGTGTGGAGGTGGAAGTGGCGGTGAAGGTGTTGGTGGTGGTATCGGTCGGGGTAAAGGTGGGAGTCGAGGTGGGAGTTGAGGATGGCCTGACGTTAGGGGTCAGGGTGTTGGTGGGGGGGAGCGTCGAAGTAAAAGTGCCAGTGGGGGTCGCCGAAGGGGTGAAGGTACAGGTGTTTCCCGGCAAACCGCAAGGCGTCGAAGGGGGAGGGGGAGGGGTGGAAGTCGCCGTCCCGGTGGGAGTACAGGTATTGCCCGGATAACCGCAGGGAGTTCCAGTGCTCGTGGGGCTATTCGTCGGAGTGGAGGTCAGCACGCTCATAAAGCTGTCGGCCGCGATGAGGACGTTGGAATCCATCAGGCAGTCCCCCACGTCCGAGATGGCTAATTTAATATGGTTGGTCACCCCTGCCGTCACGGGCGCGGTGGCGGTCAGGACGGTGGTGAAACCGTTCATGGCGGTATCCAGTCCCGCCGGATCCCGGACGACGGTGCAACCGCCCCCTTCGGGGGACCCGATATTGTCGATGAAATAAGCGGGGTTGACGCAATCGTTGACGTTGTTGATGGAAACATTTGTCGTGGTCCCGGGAATGAGGGCCACATTGGTGCCGTTGACGAAAAACCCGAAGACATCGTTGTATTTCGACCCCACCCAAGCGTTGTATTCTTCCGAGGTGAAAACGTATTGGAAGGAAACGGTGTTGTAGGTAGGAATAAAATCAAAGGAAAGGACAGTGGCGTCATAAAGGTCGGTGACGGGGAGTCCCTCCAACAGGGCCAAATCGGGATCGCCGGGAAGGTCGTTACAGGTACTGCTTGTGTCATCGGCGGTTCCCTCAATGCCTGCGGCCAATCCGGTACTCAAAATAATCCCCGAATTAATGCCAAAGACCGTTCCCCCTCCCGCGAAGATGCCCGCCGATCCACCAATTCCCTGGTAAGTGATGTTACTTGCGGAAACGCCTGAGCCCATGAGCGTGGCCACTAGGACCGAAGGCGGCTGAGTACCCAAGTCGACTTCGACGATTTGACCCCAGGCCATTCGGCCGTCCAAAAGAGAGAACAGAACCAATAACTTTAAATAACCATAAAAAGGGAATAACCTAATTTTCATGCGGATACCGTTGAAGAATTCATATGGATTTTAAATTATATCACTCTAATGAAAGCGCTTCTTTAAGGTCTTTCAAGGCTAATTTTGCCCGCCACTCTCCTTTCTAACGACAAAACCTTTAAAAAGGTAATAGGGAGATATTCAAGCTGAACCGGTTAAATTTCGACTTTAAAACTTGGGATCTGTTGATCCTTGTGGCCATTTGGATTTTTAAGTCGTGATCCAAAAAATTCTGCACCAAAAAGCGCAGGTTCCTATCAGCCGAACCCAACCCTGGGTGTAATCTTTCTGGGTCCTATAAGGTTTCGCTGATAAGGATGAAATCCAAGCCAAAGTTTCTTTGGACGAGGACGCCCTGCTGAACCTTTTCCACCTGTAACAAAAGGGTTTCATTCTGTTTTTTCTGAAATAAATAAAGCAAAATGTCCCAGGCGCGAAGCCCGGTTTCAGAAGACCTGGATCGCCCACAGAAACGACCTTTCTTTCAAACTCTTTGTAAGGAGTTCCTTTGCGAAACAGCCATACCACCCGCACCCTTTGGGGAAAAACAAGTCCGGATTTCCATGAGGGCAGAGTCCTAGAAGGCCCCCATTCCCGTTTTGAGGAACTGGCCCAGCTTTTCCGGATTACCGCCGACTATATAAGGGGATTGCGGGCGCTTCATTTCATCGGTCCCTGCGTGACGGTTTTTGGCTCCGCCCGCTTCGGGGAGAAGCATCTTTACTATTCCTTGGCGCAGAAAGTCGGGTCCCAAATGGCCCAGCTGGGTTTTACGGTCATGACGGGCGGTGGGCCGGGCCTGATGGAAGCGGCCAACCGGGGAGCGAAAGAGGCGGGGGGTAAATCCATCGGATGCAACATCAAACTTCCCAAAGAACAGGCCCCAAACCCTTTCGTGGATAAATGGGTTGAGTTCCGCTATTTCTTCATCCGCAAATTGATGCTGGCCAAGTATTCCTACGCTTTCCTTGTCATGCCAGGGGGGTTCGGAACCGCGGACGAGTTTTTCGAGATGGCCACCCTGATCCAAACCGGAAAAGTGAAGCACTTCCCTTTGATTCTTATGGGAAAACGTTACTGGGCACCCTTGATGAGGATGTTCCGGGAGTCCATGCTGCGGCAGGGCGCCATCGATCCCTCGGACCTCAAAAACATCTTTCTTTGCGACTCCCCCAATGAAGCCGCAGCTTACGTGCGAAAGCACACTTTCAAGCAATTCGGTTTGAAATACGAGAATATCCCCAAACCCATCTCTCTTTTCGGAGAAAAATAACGGGGCAGAGTAATTATTTCTGTTCGCCTGAATAAAAAACCCTGACTTTTTTCGCCTTATCCTTTTCGTTGAGTTCCACCACATGCAGGACTTGGTTTCCGTTGTCCCTTTGGTAAAGGATGGCGTAACCGCTGGGAGCGGTGAACACTTGTTCCAGAGTGAAAAACAGATCGGGTTCATACAAAAGGCCTAACCGGAAATGTTCACGCAACTCGGGCCGTCCCTTGAGCTTCCCCTGAGGCATGTTCCAACGGGAAAGCACTGTGTTGGCCTCAAACTCCACTTCATCACTATAGTAGCTCATGATCCGGTCCAGATCCTTCGCGTTCCAAGCCTGGATCCAATCCTCCGCGATGACCCGCAATTCGGCGATGCTTTTTTCCAAGGGGTGATGCCTCCTTTGACCTAAGATCTAACCTAACGCCTCGCGGCGTAGGAAGAGGGATATAAAGCCTGTGATGAAATGACGGAGAAAATGTCCCTTTTGATAGCTTGCTCCTCGGCGGCGATTAGACTACACCCGGTCTAAAAGGTTAGACAAGGGGCTTAAAAGAAAGTTGTTTCCACGGCACACTTCTGCACTCCTCAGGCGATTCCCCATTTAATTCGGTTCCACATTCTTTCGTGGAGGAAATAAGCGATCGTCGTATAGACGTTGCTGACGATGACAAACCCCACAGCGACGTCGCTTCGCCCGGTGAAAAGTTTTATAGCGGTAAAATCTAGGCCCATGATGAGAATTCGATAGCTAATTGATTTTATCAGCGACCTTTTCCATTTTTCCGGCGTTGAATTTTTTCTTAGTTTTTTCAAAGCTTTCATACTCCGCGTAAGGATGGATGAGTCAAGGAACTGCTCCCGTAGATTAATGGAATCTCGGAAAATGAAGCAAGGCATCCGAAAATTAATCAGTGAAGCGCATTATCCCCAAAAATCATTCGAACTCCCCTAAAAAAGCGCCTTAAACAGGGCCTTGAATGCCGGAAACGAAGAATTTGATTTTTTCAGCCACCCTATTTAATATCTAGGCCGTGCACTCCGCTCTCCCCTTCTTACATTTGGTTTTTGTCGGTTTCGTTTCCCTTTTTCCGCCGGTCAACCCTCCCGGCACTGCCCTCATGATCGATCCTCTTTTGGTAGGCCTCAACGGTGCTGAAAGAAAAAACGCCTCCTTCAAAATCGCTTTATACGCCTTTCTCATTTGCACGGCTACAATCTTCATTGGAAGCTGGATTTTCAAGTTCTTTGGGATCTCCCTGCCGGTGGTTCAAATAGCCGGGGGGATTTTGATCTGCAAAATGGGTTGGAGCCTCCTTTCTTCCGATGACAGCGGAAAGGGGGCTCAGGAAACGGCCAAACCCTTGGACATTCCGAAAAAAGTCGAGGATATACTTTTCTACCCTGTGGCGTTTCCCATGACGACCGGGGCTGGCACCATTTCGGTTCTTCTGACCTTAAGCGCCCATGGGCACAATAATGAAATCCCGGTTTACCTGACCAACCTTTCGGCTCTCATCGCCTCCGTTATTCTTATGTGTTTATTGATTTATTTTTGCTATTCCTACACTCCCGCCCTCATCCGGCGTTTGGGCCCCCGTGGCTCGCAAGTGCTGAACCGCCTTAGCGCTTTCCTGGTTTTTTGCGTGGGGATCCAGATCGCCTCGGAAGGCTTGACGAGCCTATGGAAGGGTTAAAACCCGGTTCACTACATTTGAAATCCAAAGTCGGTTGGATTATCTTGAACCTTCCAAACCCGAGGAGAAATTAAATGAACGTCCTTCCCCTGATCCTGACCGCCCTTTTGGTGATGGCCATCGCCTACCGCTATTACAGCGCCTTCCTGGCGGCGAAAGTCGTGGTATTGGACGACCGCCGGAAAACCCCCGCCCACCTTTTGAACGACGGCCATAACTACAAACCCATGCCGAAGTTCGTCCTCTTCGGCCAGCATTTCGCCAATATCGCGGGCTCGGGCCCCTTGATCGGCCCGGTCCTGGCCGCCCAATTCGGCTATGCTCCCGGTTTTATCTGGCTCTTGGCGGGCGTCTGCCTGGCCGGGGCAGTGCATGATTTCATGATCCTGGTTGCCTCCGTGCGGCGAAAGGGCAAATCGCTGGTGGAAATCTTGCGCCATGAGATCAGCCCCCTGGCCTCGGTGATGGCCGCCCTCGCCATCTTCATCATCGTGATCGTCGCCCTGGCGGGATTGGGATTGGCCGTGGTGAACGCCTTGAAGGGAAGCCCCTGGGGAGTCTTTTCCATCGGAACCACCATTGCCACCGCCCTGGTAGTCGGATTTTGGCTGTTCAAATTCCGGGTGGGAAAAATCAAGGAAGTCAGTATTTTCGGCGTGCTGGTGGTGGCCTCAGCGGTAGTTTTCGGAAACACCATAGCCCATTCGGGGATGGCCCCTTTCTTCACCCTGACTGCCAACGGAGTCATCACCGCCCTGGCCCTTTATGGTTTCATCGCCTCCGTCCTGCCGGTTTGGATGCTCATGACGCCCATGGGTTATTTGAGCTCTTATATGAAAGTCGGAACCATCGGGGCGCTGGTCATCGGGATCATCCTGGTCCACCCCGACCTCCAAATGCCCGCTTTCACCCAATATATTGATGGAGGAGGGCCCATTATTCCCGGCAAGCTCTTCCCCTTCGTTTTCATCACCATCGCCTGCGGGGCCATTTCCGGGTTCCACGCCTTGGTTTCCTCCGGCACGACCTCCAAGATGCTGGACAAGGAGTCGGACGCCCGGGTAATCGGTTACGGGGCCATGCTTGACGGAGGGCTTGGTGGGCGTGGTCGCGCTCTTGGCCACTTGCTCCCTATTTCCCGGCCGATTATTTCGCCATCAACCTATCGCCTGAGAAATTCGCAGCGTTGGGGATGACCCCCGTGCGTTTGCAGGCTCTTTGCCAAGCGGTGGGGGAGAACGTGGTGGGAAGGCCCGGCGGGGCCGTTTCACTGGCAGTGGGCTTCGCCCAGATTTTCTCCGGCTTGCCGGGCTTGGAAAACCTCATGAATTATTTTTATCACTTCATGATCATGTTCGAGGCCTTGTTCATCTTGACGACCATCGACGCGGGCACCCGCATTGGGCGCTTCCTGCTTCAGGAATTATTCGGGCAAGTTTGGAAACCCATGGAGAACCCCAATTGGTTGCCCGGCACCATCCTTTGCACCGGCCTGGTAGTTTTCTTTTGGGCTTTTTTAATCCTCACCGGAAACGTCAGTACCATTTGGCCCATGTTCGGGACCGCCAACCAGCTTTTGGCCAGCGTTGCGCTAGCGGCGGCCACCAGCGCCATTATCAATTCGGGCCGGGCCCGCTATGCCTGGGTTACCCTTCTTCCCTTGCTCTTCGTGGCCGCCACCACCTTAACGGCTGCCTGGTTAAATATTTGGGATAACTTTCTTCCTCTGGCCAAAGCCCATCCCGAACAGGCCGGATCGGCTTATTTGAAGGTGGGATTGACAGTAGTGATCATAGCCTGCGCCCTGGTCATCCTTTGGGAGTCCTTCCACCGCTGGTACCAGATTCTTTATTTGAAGAAACATCCTAAGGCAGTCCGGGACGCCTCCCACAAGGGCCACGAAATGCCGGAATATGGCTGTTGCTAAAATATAGGCTCGAATCTAAACAAGAAAATCCATAAAAAGGGAATCGGAAAAACCAACAATCCCTGGATAAGGAAATAAACCCCTTCGGTTAAGACGGGAGAATTCTTTATTAAAAAAGGGATTAACCTTTTAGGTTCATCCCTTTTTTATTTAATACGATTAAGTTAATTTGGAAATTAAGCTGCGGTTCTCTTAGTGGCCGAATCCTTAGCGAAAAGCTCCTTCGGATGGACTTGGATATCCCAAACCAAGCCGACCCAGGAAAAAACCTTCAGGACATAATGGGACATGTCGATCTCCCACCAGTAAATGCCCTGGGGCTCTGCGTAAGGGAACTTATGATGATTGTTGTGCCACCCCTCCCCCATGGTGATCATCGAAAGAAGGAAGCTGTTCTTGCTTTCGTCCCCCGTATCAAACCGCTTTTTGCCGATGACATGGGATAAGGAGTTGATGGTAAAAGTGCCGTGGTAAAGCAAGGTAGTAGAGGTGAAGAAGCCCCAGCACATCATCTGCATGCCGTTGGTATGGAGTTGCGGGGCCACCTGTTGCAAGAAGGAACCGAAGAAGAAGATGAGCGTTGCCAGGATGAAAGGAGCTAGTCCATGATACTTATTGAGAAACTTGAGCTCAGGGTATTTGGTCAGGTCCTTGACGGCATCCTCGTTGGTATCCGCATAACGCTTGCAAATGATCCAACCCCAATGGGCCCACCAGAGGCCTCTCAACTTGGGCGAATGAATGTCCTCGGGCGTATCCGAATACTTATGGTGGTGACGGTGATGAGCAGCCCACCACAGCGGCCCCTGCTGGCCACAGGAGGTTCCCCAAAAGGCCATTACGAACTGGAAGAACCGGCTGGTCTTATAGGAACGATGGGAGAAATAACGGTGATAGATGCCCGTGATAGCGAACATGCGGGCGTAATACATGAAAAGACACATAGCGATAGCCGCCCAGCTGATTCCGGTAAGGAATGCCAAGACGCCCACCACATGCACCCCGAAAAAGGGGATACTGCCTTTCCAATCGATCTTCTCATCAACCGTAAAGGTCCTCAGAAGGCGCCTTTGGGTTTCCGAAACCTTGGTGTAGGGATCGGGTGCTAGTTCAGTTGGTTTGTTAGTAGGGTTGGGGAGTAATGTTTGGGTTGGGTTTAGGTTTTGAGCTTCTATTTGTTGCATATCTTAAGACACCTCACGAATCAATTTTTACAACTAGGACGGATCGGCCCATTTGAAAACTATTTGGCAACCGGTTAAAAAAACCGCTCGCCATTAGGAAAAGGGCAAACCCACATCCATTGAAACTTCTCAACAAAACCGGAGTTTTGGACCCGTTCGCGTTCTTTCAGGAACTACTCACGCATTCGCGCAAGGTCCGGGTGTAGCGGAAGCTAATGTATCCAGCGTTCCCTACCTTGAAGGACAAGTGGTCTGTTTTTACCGCCAATTAGCCTTCCATTGACGGAGCCGCTGCCCTGGAAAAAAAGCTTATAAGAACTTTCTTTCTTAATTTCATTATACTCCCCATTCAGCTCCCGGATAAACCCTAAAAAACGGTTGGCCTGTTTTACTGAGCTTGTGCCTTGAAAATCATGGTGGAAGTTCTTATTACACTGCTCCCTTAAAAGGATTTTCCCTTAATCTGGGCGGGCATCTGGGGGGCTATCCCGGCAGGATTTTCCTTAATTTAGGTTTTCCAAATTCAAAAGCCGGGATCAAAAAGATGAAAAACTACTTTTTCTGCGGCCGATTAAGGGTAATCAAAACAACGGCCGCCACAATGAGGACCGTGGAAAGGAAAATCGACGGCGTGAGAGATTCACCCGCAAAAAGCCAGCCCAGTAAAACCGCGATGACTGGATTTACGAAAGCGTAAGTAGCGGCCAATTCAGGCGTGGATTTCCAAAGGACCCAAATATAGGAGGTAAAACCCACGAGAGACCCGATCAAAGTCAAATAAACCCAGGCCTCGATGGAAGCGGATGTTAATTGGGCCAAGTGAAATTGAGAGGTTTCTCCTAACCCTAAACCCACAAACAGTTGCATCACCCCGCCCGCAATCATTTCCATGGATGTGGCTAAAAGGGCCGAAGAAGGCAACGAGGCTGATCTCGCGTAAAGCGACCCATAGGCCCAGGCTAAGGATGTGAAAAGCAGACAAGCCACTCCCCATGGATTCACTTGAAGCTCTCCCGGACTCCTACGGGAAAAGACCAAAAGAAAAATACCCAACATTCCTAAAAAAACACCACCCCAGGTTGAAAGCCGGGGTCTTTGCCCTTCTTTGCCGGCCCATTCCAAAACCACCATCCAAAGGGGAACCGTCCCGACCAATAGGGCCGTGATGCCAGAGGGAACTTTTTGTTCAACCCAGCTCACTCCACCATTGGCCACTAGGATCAAAAAAAAACCGATGACGGCGGCGGACCGCCAATGGCGGAACGAAGGCCATTGATAACTTTTCCATTGCGTCAAAAAAAATAATAAAAGTCCTGAGGAAAGGAATCGGGTACCCGCCATCAGAAATGGGGGAATCGTGGCGATGGCGAAACGGATGGCAAGATAGGTGGAACCCCAAACCACATAAACACAACCTAGCGCCAGCCAAACACTGAGGGGATAGGCTGTCTTTTGGCTTTTCACCATCTTTACCCTGCCGTATGATAAATATTGTTCATCCATCAATAAAAATTCTCTATTAAAAATGGAGGCCAAGGCTACCATGAGGGGACTCCAACAAGCCACACCCCAGGTTAAGAAAAACATCTTCCTGATTCGCCTGCTTCTGGCCCTCATTCTTCTTTGCTTCGCTTACTTTTTCCTTCAAACCCATCCGGATCAAAAAATGTTGGCAGAGGCTTACGCTTTGGTGTTGGCGGCGACTTTTATTCCCTTTTACTTCCTGGCGGCGGAAAAATTTGAGAAGGTTCGTTTCCAATACATCGTTTTTTCCATGGACTTTGGGTTTTTACTAGCCGGAGTCTATTTTTTCGACCGTTTCGAAACGAATCTTTTAATCTTGGTTTTCCTCACTTTTTTTATTTCCGCTTTGAGTCAATCGGTGGGCCGCAGCATCTTTGTTTCCATCGCGGTCGTGGCCCTTTATGTTTATTTAATTTATTACAAAAGCGATCATTTCAATTATTACGATCCTATCCTCTTTCTTTCCTGCGCCTTACTGTTCGTAGTAGCGGTCCATTCCGGGTACTTAGCCTACCGCACCGTCCAGGAGGAAAAAGAAATCGTGGAACTGGCTCGTAAAGCCAGTCTTCTCACCGAAAGGGTGAGGGAAGGAGACCAGGCCGCCCTGGAATATGCCGCCACCTTGAAAAATGTCCTGGATACCCTCCCCATCGGTGCAATCGCGGTTTCGATCGAGGGTTTCACCATTTTCGTGAATGCCCGCGTTGGGAAGATCCTGGACGTGAACCCCAAGAGCCTATCCAATGTTTATCTTTTCTCAAAAGGCACCCCCTTGGGGGATATCGGCGAACTTATGGCTAATTCCATCAAAAACAGGCAGGAATTGAAGCGGGAATATTTGGACACAAATTGGAACAACAAGCCGAAACGTTTTCGGCTGGATAGTTCCTCCGGGGTCAGCCCCTCTGGAAAGGTTTGGGGCACTCTTTTTCTTGTTCAAGAAACCCAAAAACCAACGGACGAAAAGCCGCCTCAAGCCTGATCCCGCGCCAGTTCTCCGGTTTCTGCTCGGGATTCCAACCTTTGGCCGGTCGCTTCATTTCGTTCAATCCTGCCATAAATGATCAATTTCATTTTGATTTCGGCGGAAATTTATTTTAAACATCCTCATTCAAAATCTTTCACTTAAACCAAAAAAGAATTCGTAACGTTTGAAACCTTTTCCCAAATAAATTATTTTTTTGGACTTATCCACAAGGAAGTGGTCTATTTTATGCGTGTGAAATATTTTATTTACAAGAATTTATCTTGTGAAGAAGCGGCTTTTGGAGAAAGATAACAACAGGTCGCACCGTCCTTCAGAGTAAGGGCCACTATCACAAACAGTTGGGTGAGCCCCTGATCTCCGGAATTCCGGAGCGTGCGGCCTTTTTATTTATAAAGTCCGAATAAATTTCCATCACTTAAACTTATAAACATTCCAATCACAAACCGGCTTGTATCCGATCTTTTGATAGATGTTATTGGAGGTGGGGTTTAAAAGATCGGTGTATAGACAGCAAAACTTTTTTCCTGAATCTAAAAGACTTTGACTGAGCGCCGCCACTAAGGACGTGGCATAACCCTTTCCCCGAAATTCAGACGGGGTATAGACCATGTTCAACCGGACTCCGTTTAAGGTGCTCCCGGCGTAAGCCGCCATAGCACGGTATCCCTCGTCATCCCAGACAAACAACCTTTGTTCACGAATGTAATTCTCCGCTATGTTCCGCAGGTCCAATTCCTCGGAAGCTCGGATTTCCGCGTGAAACTGTCGAAACCATTCCGTTAGAAAATCCAGGTTTTTTCCTTGGGCTGGTTGATGGCTACCCGGACTCTTTGAAATGGTCTCGACTTTTTCCAGTTGGTAAATCCGCATGGAATGCTCCAATAAGGGTGATTTTTGGGTTTTCAAATTCCAGAAATGAGAAAAATGCTTGGCGGATTCCTTGGGTCCTCCCACTCCTGGTATATTCGGATGACTGTCACGAACATCGTTAGCCAGGGCAAGGAGGGATTCTTTTTCCATTTCACTGACGATTAATTTATAAGGTGGGGTCCAAAATGAGGTTCCAACAATCTCGCCTTCCCGCTCGACCAGCCAAAAATAATGTTCCTGGCGTTCCGATGCGGGCTTGGAGATCAGGTTGGAAGCGACAATCAGGCAACTATTGTTCTGAACTTCTTTTTGGGCGAGCCAATTTCCAGCTTTCACCAGGAAATCTTCCGCGCTGGAGCAACGAGAAATGGTTGGCAATTATTTCCTGTCTTTCAGTGCAATGACGAACTTCAATCCCGACCATGTCCGGTCCACGGCACAAACTTTCACATCCACCAAACCATTTCTCAACGCGGTGTCCCGGACCACCTTTTCCGTCACGTCCGTGGGCACTTTTGAAGCGATCTTAGACCAGGACACCCAAATCATGCCGTCCTGCGCCAGAGCTTTTTTCAGTTTGGGCAATTGTTTTTCGTATTCGCTCCGGTTTTGTGCGAAAAAGTGGATGAAATCCAACTGTTTTTGGAACCCGGAAACCACTTTGGTGTCCTCGGGAAGCTTGCCTAACCACTTAAAATAATCTTTAGGTGCATGGATGACCAATAGTTGAAAACCCCTTTTTAGGCCCAATTTTTGGATCAGGGGTGTCCCCGAGTAACCCGCCATCGTTTAGTTTAGGGCGTGGCGGTAGGTGTCGGAGTGTTAGTAACAGTTGGGGTGGGGGTGTTAGTTGGAGTATGGGTTGGCCGGGGGGTATTGGTGACGGTCGGAGTGTTGGTAGGGGTTCCCGTCAGAGTAGCTGTGGGGACCGGCAAAGGCAGGGTGGGATTATCATTACTAACTTTGCAGGATTGCAGAAATAACAGAATTCCCATCCCGCTGAACATTAAACCAATGAAAATGTTCTTTTTCAATCAGGGTACTCCATAGTAATTTAGGAAGTCCCGGGAATTATATCATCCCCGCTTTAAAGCGGTTAATATGTCCTTCTTAAATTAAAATTAACGAAGATCCAAAAGAGGCTTTAAATCGAATGAGAAAAGTATTCTTGACCCTGGCACTCATGGCAGGATTTCCCCTATCGCTTTTCGCCCAATGTATTCCCGTTTCCGCCCAAATATGCGTGTCGGGAGACGATACCACTCAGGTCTGGGTGAATGGTTATTACGTAGGCTCTAAGGAATACTGCGCTTCTTCCGACGGCTGCGATGGTTCCCATCTTTGCCTTCCCGTGCCATTAAAGCTACTTCAAAACCCAAGGGTTTGCCTAGCCTTGGAGACGACTACTCTCAACCCTCCGATGGTTTACAGTTCTTGGGAATTGGAAGTGGATTGCCAGGGAGCCACTTTCATAGTGAATAACGAGGAAACATTTAAAGCGCCAACCGCCCTTTATTGGGACCCAACGGGAGGATTCAATTGCGGGCAAGGAGCGCCTCCCCTCTCGGATTCCCAAGGCCATAACTGGATGGATCCCCAGTACAATCCGGCCCACAACCCATTCACCCTTTCCGGCACTTTCGTCACCGCCTACACTGGAACCGCCGTTCAAATTAATAGCGACCTATCCGGCGCCACCCTTCATTTTGCCTCACATGACGCCTCAGGAGCAGGAGCCGGTCCCTACCAGGGTTGCGGCATTCTCTACTGGCGTCAAGTAGCGGAATTACCCGGTCTTGTTCCCACTTCCACTGCTGTTATTTATTTAACCCCGACTCCTATCTTTACAAAAACACCCACCTTAGCACCCTGGCCTACTGCCACCCCTACTATGAGTTGGACGCATATCCCCACCTTTACCCCTTGGCCAACCTCAACCCCCGTTTCCATCCCTCGTTCCTGGCCGACCCCAGTTATGCGGCCCGTCATCGCTCCCCTTCCCCTTCCTCCGCAACAACCTCAACCTTCGGTAAATCTTCCTATTCAAAATGTAATAATCCGACCCACCTCAACTCCCAAACCCTTGCCCATTTGGACCTGGACTCCCTTACCCCGAAAGGTCTCCCAAACGGCGGCTCCGGCTAGCACCACATGGCTTCCGAATTTGGATAAAGAACATAAAATTGTATTTGGCACTTCTCCCGCCGAAATCTACGTGTCTTTCGCCGACGGTCCGGGACTGTACCAGTTGGAAATCGTCGATACTCGGGCAAAAGCGGTGAGGATCGTTTTTAACCGGCGCGTTGTTTCGGAAGACGACGCCTGGGTGGAATGGGACGGGAAGGATAACCAGGGACGGGATATGCCTGTGGGCCAGTATTTCGTGGTTTTTTTCGAGAATGGGAAAGCTATCCGGAGTATTTCAATTCAGCGCTCCTCAACAGCTCCCTAGAGAGATGTGGTAGGGCTACCCTCGCGGGGTCCCTGTGCTGAATCCCCCGGGCGAGGAAAAAAACCTTTGCTTTACTGAAGTCCCCAAAAGCCAATTCCAGTTTGATTCAATTTTCCAATTATGACTTATGAGAACAATCCTGCGGAATCAACCTCCGCCCTTCGGGAAAACTGTGCCAGCCCTTCTGTAAGGTGTATTCCAAGACCATTGGAATTCGGTGATCGAACATTCGCTTCCAACCAGGACCCATGATTTTTTTCAACACAAATCCCCGTAAACCCTTCAAGCCGTCATGCACGAGGGTCAGGCGAGTACCGGTACCTTCAACTTTAAGTGTCCAAGTAATGTGGAAGGGATCCTTTCCCTCGTCGTTGCCGCACTGGCTCCAAGAAAGCTTGTGAGGCTTATCCACTTCCAAAATCTCACAACGGGCGATTCCATCCCAACCGGCCATAGGTTTCGCCCTAAATTTAAATTTCTGCCCAACCACTGGTTTGAAACTCTCGTTTTCCATAAGCCATTGGTAAAGGGCCTCCGGTTCAGTAAGCGCGCTCCAAACATGCTCAATCGGATAAGGATAAAAAGCTTCCAGTTCGATCTTCGCCATATTTCCTCCCTTGAGTCATTCCGAGCGCCAATGCCAATCCCCTGAAATGGCCAACCGGAATATCAGTTAGGTTTTTTGATCCCATGGGTTTTCTGCAAATACTGCCCCAAAACCGCTAGCTTAACGATCCAATAGGATTTATGCGACCCCACCCAATCCGACACCTCTTTGAGGGGCCCGGGGGTTAGGCGGTAAATCCTTTGGCGCCCAATTCGTCTTTCCTCCACCAATCCGGCTTTCTTGAGGACTGTCAGATGCTGGGAAAGGGCTGGAGCTGTGGCATGAAAATCTCTAGTCAATTCCGATACCGGGAGTTCCCCCTTTTCGAGGAGTTCCAGAAGTTTCCGCCTCGCGGGATGGGAAATGGCTTGAAATGCGTCGGCATGGGCAGGTCTTCGATTCACGAAAAGAATATTATTAAGCTATACCTTAATTGTCAATTAAAATAATTAAGCTTTTAATTAATTATTAAAAACGATTTAGTGCTTGGTTGATTTGGGGGGGAACTTTTTAGCGAAAGAAGAGACCGCCCAAAAGGCGAAGCCGATGATCACCATCATCCAACCGATAAGGGTGATAAAGAAAGCGGTTTCGACCAGCCATGTTATTTTCAGACCCCAACCAAAAGCGAAAATGGAGGCTCCCACCGCCATAACCAGTAGTCCGGTCCCCATGGTAACCCGGGCCACTTTCTTTTCTTGCATCATGCTGGCGCCGTAAGGCAAATGCTCGACCAGTGAAATGAAGTTATAGATTCTCTTTCCCACGCCTAACTTGGCGGGACCAGAGACGGTTCTAACAGTTTCTCGTTTCTCGGTCTTCCTAGCGTCTTGGCTTTTTGGCGTAGAAAATCGTTTTGGTTTTATTCTATTTCACCCCAATAAGGTTGAAGACGACGTTCAGGATAAAGGAGAAGATCCCGGCGCCCAAAAGCATACAGACTGGCAGCGTTAAAACCCAAGCCATCACAATATTGCGTAGAGTCTCCACTTGGAGTCCAGATTTATTGGCCGCCATGGTGCCGGCGATACCGGAAGAAAGAATATGGGTCGTGCTGACTGGCAGTCCATAGATATCCGCCAACTCGATTGTGGCGAAAGTCACAAGTTCAGCGGAAGCCCCTTGTGCGTAGGTCAGGTGGGATTTCCCGATTTTTTCGCCCACCGTTACCACGATGCGCTTCCAGCCGATCATGGTACCCAGCCCCAAGGCCAGCGCGACGGCGATCTTCACCCAAATCGGGATGAACTTGGTGAGCTTATCCATATGTTTTTTCATGTCCCCCGCCGCCTTCTTCAAGTCCGGATCGGTAAACAAATTTGCCTTGGTGGCTTTCCCCATCGATTCCGAAACCAAGAAAAGGTCGTTGCGCAGGGCCCGGCGTTGGTCGCCATTCAATTCGGTCAGGCTCTTGTGACCTTCCAAGGCCGCCGAAATCTCTCGGCATTTGGTGCCGATGGCCGCAAAAGTATCCGGGGCGGGCTTGCCCGAGGGTTTCAGGTAATCGGAAATATACTGGTCCGCCACAGGGCCGCCAGCCATGGCCGCTCCCGGAGAAAGCTTATCCATCTGAAAGGAGATGGTCTGGGTGGTAGCCGAAAGATCCTTAAGGGCCGCCTCGTTTGCGCTCAAGTCCACGGCGAAAGTTGCGGGAACGATACCGATCAGGATCAACATGATTAGCCCCATTCCCTTTTGTCCGTCGTTGGAACCGTGGGCGAAACTGACGCCCGTGCAGGTGAAAATCAGCAATATCCGGATCCAAAGGGGAGGAGCTTGGTCCTTCAGAGGGGATTCGTAAAGATCTTTGCGCTTGATAAGGGCTTTGCATATCAAAAGCAACAGGGCCGAGCAGACGAAACCGATAATCGGTGAGATCAAAAGCGCCATACCAATATCTTTGGCCTTGGCCCAGTTGACCCCTTCCCCGAAAACGTGGCCTGGGGACATCATTGCGTTGGCCAAGCCCACCCCCATGATGGAACCAAACAAAGTATGGGAACTGGAAGCGGGAAGACCGAAATACCAAGTGCCAACGTTCCAGATAATGGCGGAAATCAACAATGAGAAAACCATGGCGAAGCCAGGGGCCGAACCTACATGAATGACCAATTCGACGGGCAAGAGGGAAATGACTCCAAAAGCCACCATCCCTGTGGAGGTCAAAACTCCGGTCAGATTCCACAAACCTGACCAGACAACCGCGATCCAGGGTTTGAGAGCGTGGGTATAAATGACGGTGGCCACCGCATTGGCCGTATCGTGAAACCCATTCACGAATTCGAAGGATAATGCCAACCCCAGCGCCAACAAAAGGAATACCACATGTCCCAACGACAGCATTTGTCCGAATACTTCCACGGTAAGACCTCCATAAATAAGGTGGTTAAGATAAAAACCGATATAGCGGGAGGACTATGTGGGTTGAATGTTTCGTCAATGTTACGGATGGGATTGTTAAGAGTTAAAACGGACATAAAAAGGGTGAAAAAAATAGAGTCAGCTCTTGAAAAGCCTGGAATACCCGAAGGTTAAAAGAATGCTCCAAAAAACACAAGTATCAACCCGGTGATGAGCAACCCGTCCGCGATCTCTCCGTTCCAGCCGACCTTCGACCTTGATCGGGCCAGTTTTATCATATAGATATTCCAAGCCACGGCCAGAGCCAAAACCCCGCAACCGATCCAGGTTGTGTTATTGATTAAAAACAAGCCGAATTGATTCAAAGTATAAAGAGAAATGAAAATGGCCAGAACGATCGCAATGGACCAGGGACGCCAACGGACGGCCGACTCAAAGTGGGTCATGATTTGTAGTTATTCCCTGATGGACTTGATCCACTCAGTTGATCCTCTTTTCATTCAACCAAGCTCAAATGAGTGGAAATGATAAAAATTTCAATCCCCACCTTGCAGATTGAATCGCCCTTTGGCTTTCCGAATGATTTTTCCATTCGAAACAATTTTCAAGGTTTCGGGGGCTGATTTCATTAATATGTTGACCGTATCATATTTTCTGGCGGGTTCAAAGAGTAAACAGTTTAAGTCGAAATTCAAAAGCCACTCACCTTCTTTCCGTGCCTTACATAATAAATGATTCCAACATGTGGCACTTACCTGCTTTTTAATCTCACCAAAATCGATTTACCATGTTAGCGATTGAAAAAGTTGGTGTCAAATCGCGATTTCCATTCCTGCCTTAACTTGCATCGATACAGGTTATGATTCGAAATGGGATTCCGGATTTGGTGCAGCTAATTTTTAAAACGATTACCATTTGAAATGAACCATTGATCAATAAAAAATATCTACTGTTAATTTTAGAACGCCCAATACCAAAAAATTATGACATCGAAGGTCACGAGGATAGTCCCGGCGACAAAACTGTCTCAGCAATTTTTATTTTTATGGTGTCTTTGATTTTCAAGACGACGAATACGGAATTTAAGAAAAAGGTTTTCCCAAGATGGTTGTTCTTATCCAAAACTTTACCAAGTAAAATTTGAAATTCTGATATTTATTTTATGAACCTATCTCTTGGACATAGTACCTTCAGAAAAATATTTACTTTTTGTCATCACCTTCTCCCTTGAGAAAATTGGATCAGGGTGGTTTTGCTCCTTTTGGCACTCCTCGTCCCACCCTTTCTCGCAAGGTGAGAGGGATTTATTTTTGAGTGATATGCCAAGTGTATATTTCCCGTAAAATTTATCGCCTTTAAGGCCCCTGTTTTTTTTGTCCGCCGGGGAAATAAAAAGCGATTGTTTATCAAATTCAGGTTGTTTAGGTTGTCACCGGCACCACGGGTTGGAAAAGTGGGTTTAAACCGTTTAAATACCGGTCGCGATCCAGCGAAAGGTTCAGGAACTTGTCCTCCATTCGTCGTGTTTCAACCGAAGGGTTCGAGTTTTTCAGGACCTTCGAAACCTTTCATTCCATCCTTCAGTATTACGTGGACCTCGGGTGTTTTTTGGTTTCCGCCCGCTCTTCTGGATGGGTTTGGAGAAGTTTACGTTATCCCAGCAGGCCCCTGACCCTTCTTGATTTGGAAAAAAAACACGGACAGATCGCCCGAAGGAAGAAATTTTTTGAGGACTGCATTGGAAAAGCCCTGGAATCGGGCCGGCCCTTCTACGGCGAATATTTGGGTTTCGGAGACTGGTTCGTGCCGATAAGACGGGGCAGCCGTTTCCGAGATTTGCTGCAATCGGGAAACTTCGCCTTCCGGGAAGCAAATGCTCAGAGTCTGGCACTTTCCTGGAAGGAACTGACGGGAAGAAAGGCCGTTTCCACCGATCCCGAATATCACGAATTCGTCCGGGTGGCCTTGGAAATTCCCGTATTGGAAGGACATGCCTTGGGAGCCTACCGTCAATCGCTGGAGATGCTAGCCGAAATTTTTACGGGGCCCTATGAACCGTTAAAAGCCAGGCATTTCTTCCAGCAACTCCTCCGGAAATCATTTTCGAAATTGTTTCCCCATAGCTGTTTCCTGGACTGGGTTTGCGGACGTCCCACCTTTCCCTTCGCCCTCCCCTGGGTCAGGGAAATCGGCCATTACCAATGGATAAAGGAGGAAATCGGGATCAACCGAATTCCAACGACCGTCATCGTTATGGCGCCAAGACGGGTTTCTTCCCAGCCGGTGGACCCGGTGGAGGAAATGCTGACGGCTTACCGGTTGAGGCGTAAAGCCTTCCAAGCGGGACAATCCGTACCCGAAACCGTCGGAGGCCGATTGGGAGATTACGGCGCGCTGTTCGTGACCTCGGTGGATCCCAAGTGGTCCCGGAGAAGGCACCGCCTTTATTTGGAAAAAATCGCCAGGGAACTCCAGAAGTTCCTGGAAAAAAACATGGGAATTCCCATGTCAGTGGGCGTGGGCGGCACTGCGCCCTCGGGTTCGAGTTTGCAGGAATCCCACCGACAGGCCAACCTTGCGCTTTATTGGGGCCAAACGGAAGGGCAGGAAACAGCCTTTTTCGATTTTAAAAAAGAAGAAGCCGAGCACACCCTTTTTCGATCAAGGCCGGAGGAGATTCTCCGGGAGCTATGCCGCATACTTGGCTATTCCAATTGGTTCAATGTTGAGGTCCTTCGCGATCGGTTCGTTGCCCAGGTTATTTACCAATCCTCCCAAAACCCGCAGGTGGTACGGCTTCATTTCCGTTACGGTTTGATGCAATTGGTGGAAACCCTCTGCGAAAGGGAAGGAGGGGGGCTTCCCAAATCGGATGATTGGTTCAGCGCTTTGGGGTTATCTCTGGATTCGGCCGGGACCATTCCGGAGTTGATTGAGATATTCCGAAAGGAACTTGAGAGGTTCCGACAGTATCTTTTGAAACCGAGTTTGGCGTCCCATGACTTGAATCTGGAAAAGGTCCGGGTTTATATCGATGAGAATTTCCAGCACCCATTGAGGATACAAACCCTCGCCAAAATGGCCGGCCTTTCTTCCGCAACCTTCAGTCGATCATTCCCAAGAGTCACTGGAAAAGGTTTCGAGGTTTATCTTCAGGAAAAGCGCATGGAAAAAGCTACCCGGCTACTTCGGTTCGGAACGCTACCCGTCACCCAAGTAGCCCGGGAATGCGGTTTTAAATCGATTTCCCACTTCATCAAGCTTTTTCGCAGGCACCATGACACTACTCCCGCAAAGTACCGCCGCCAGTTTGCTTCAGGCCATTCCGCGCTTCACCCTTAAGCCCAGCTTCATTCCAACTCCAAGAAATAAAAAACAATCGTTTTGGAATTTTCGGGTTATTCGGTTTTTTTCCTCGGGTGTTTTGGACAAATAGGAGCGATAAGCTTTGCCCAGCTCCGAAAACTTCTTTATTGAAATTGAATCTTACAGCCGATTGACTTTGGAATTGGACTGATAAAAATGACTTCGTATAAAAGACACGAAAGGGAATATTCCCCCCCAGGGCAAGAATTTTTTCAAAAACCGCGGTATGAGTATTGTGCGGATTTTGGATCGGTTTCGACCTATGCACCGCCACCCGAGCCCGCCTTCTATGGAATCTACTCTGCGCCATGGTTTAGACGGTTCAAAGTTTTGGTTTTACTGTCCATCCTTTCCCTCGGCGTACCCATAAGGGCTTGGACCCAGGTTACCCTGACGCCGACCGAAACGACGACGAACACGACGACCAATAGCCCATCGAATACACCGATTTACACTTTGACCAATACCCCGACCAACACTTTCTCCAATACCACCACAACCGTTCCAACCGGGACGCCCACAGCCTCAGCCACTTACACTCCAAGCGTGACGGCAACTCCAACCCTGACATTGACCAACACGACGATGAACACCCCCACGAATACGCCAACCTTTACCTGCACCTATTCCCCCACTACCACGCCGACCAACAGCGCCTCTTGGACAGCGACCCGTACGCCCACCATCACTTCCACGCCCACCCAAACAGCAACCATGACAGCCACTCCGACGGTGACCAACACACCCACCATCACCAATACACCTACCATCACCCCTACCCCAACCCCTACCACTTGGCCCAATGCCTGCTATATGAATGGCCTGACCGGTTGGACGACTTTGACGAATTCGGGAGCCGCCGTGGTCTGCAACCCTGCGGCTAACGTGGTGGGCCCTGGGGTGGCGCCCAACTCCAACGGCCTGTTGAACATGGTCCCTCCGGGCCAAACCAGCGCCATCCAGCTTTTTTCCGGCCGGGGTGATACCAACCATGAGGATTATTCCAGGGTCTGCGGCACGACGACTGTTCCGACCAATGGTTCCTGCTGTCTTTCTTTTTGGCTGGCGGGTGTTTTCGAGGATTACCACTACGTCAATGATCCAGGTGAACCCAACAGCGATGCCTATATGGAAGTCCAGCTTTACGTCGGCGGGGGCCAATGCGGTGCTGGGGGCCAATTGGTTTACGACCTTATTTATAACTGGGCCTACCTGGTCGGGTCGGGGTTGGTGACGCTGGACGGCCTGGTTGGCAACAACGCCGGAACCTACGGCGCTGTCAATTGCCAAGTCAATCCTTCCGCCGGGACGGGATGGGGCGTTTTCCCCTGGACCCCATATACACTCAACATGTGCCAATACGCAGGCCAACAGTGCACCATTGTCGTCACCGAATACGACTGCGACGAGGGCGGGCACTATGGCTGGGGTTATTTCGATTGTCCCACTTGGGTCTCCTGCCCCAATCCCTCCATAACCCTCACTAAGGCCAACAGCCCCTCCGGTCAAGTGAGTGAGGGTCAGACCATCACCTACACCCTTTCCTACAAAAACACCGGGAACTCCGCCATCAGCGGAGTGATGGTCAACGACACCATTCCAACAGGGACGAGCCTGCTTTCCAACTCAGTGACCAGCGTCCCCTACGAACCCGTCACCTCGCTCATCGGCCAGGACTTGATTTGGAACATCGGTTACCTGGCGGCAGGCGCCTCAGGTACTCTTTCCTTCGGCGTGTCGGTCGCCTCCCTGCCACCTGGAACCTGTACCGGAAGCATCGTCAACATCGCGCAAGAGGCGAACGATGAGACCCAGCCTTCCACCCTGTTGTCCAATGCCGTAACCAACGGCGTGGGTTATACTTGCACACCCACCAATACCTCAACCAATACCCCGACCAACAGCCCCACACCGACGCCTAGTTACACGCCCACCCCTACTCCAACGCAAAGCCCAACTCCAACTCCGACCAATACTGCCACCAATAGCCCAACCAACACCTTCACCCCCACACCGACGAACACCCCGAATCCAACCTCCACTTACACTCTCACCAACACTCCGGAGAATACCCAAACTAATACCGCCACCAACACTCCAACGAACACCACGACAAACAGCTCCACCCCAACCTCCACGAATACCGTAACAAACACGCCCACAAACAGTCCGACACCAACGTTTACTTTTACTACTACGAACAGTCCCACGGATACCCCGACCTATACCCCGACTTTGACCCCCACGAATACGGCGTCTCGCACACCCACCCCGACTCCTACAAGTACACCCACTCTTAGCCCCACAAACACCACCACCAACACTACCACCAATACACCCACCAACACTTTCACTTTGACTTCCTCCACAACCGCGACGAACACGCCGACCAACACCCTAGCCAATACCGCGACCAACACCCTCACCAAAAGTCCCACTTATACCCCGACAAACAGTGCAACACCGACGTCCACGAATACTCCGACAAATAGCGCCACCGCGACAACGACTAACACTCCCACGAACACCGCGACCAACAGTCCCACCGCTACTCCCACCAGCACCCCTACAAATACTGCCACTCCAACAACAACAAATTCTCCAACGCCAACTGCCACTAATACCCCAACCGATACTCCCACCAAGACGCCTACCCCTACACCGACGAATACACCGACCAACACCCTAGCCAATACCGCGACCAACACTCCCACCAACAGTCCTACTTATACCCCAACAAACAGTGCAACACCGACGTCCACGAATACTCCGACAAATAGCGCCACCGCGACAACGACTAATACTCCCACGAACACCCAGAGCAACAGTCCCACCGCCACTCCTACCAACACCCCTACGAACTCAACTACGCCAACCACAACGAACTCTTCAACACCCAGCGCAACCAGCACTCCCACCAAGACGCCCACCCCGACCCCCACGAACACTCCGACCAACACACTGGCCAATACCGCGACCAACACCCCCACCAACACATCCACCAGTACCGCAAGCAACAGCCCCACCGTAACTCCAACGAACACCGCGAGCAACAGTCCAACCGTCACTTCAACCAACACCCCTACGAACTCAACTACGCCAACCACAACGAACTCTCCAACACCCACGGCCACCAATTCCGCAACTAACACTTCCACTGGTACAACCACCCCGACCGCGACAAACAGCCCCACTTACACTCCAACGGGCACGCCGACGAACAGCGCTACCGCAACAACAACGAATACCTCCACGATCACTTCGACCAATAGTCCCACGGTCACACCCACCGCAACCCCTACGAACACGTCAACTCCGACCGCGACCCTAAGCTTCACCACGACCGCGACTGAAACACCCACTTCCACTGAGACCTTCACCGCCACATCCACCGAGTCCTACACGGCAACCTCCACTCCCACCCTCACTGCGACATCGACCGTAACCGACACCTACACCCTAACGGCTACCTGGACCGCGACTTTTACCCCTTCCCAAACTTTCACTGCGACCGAAACTCCCACTCCCACAAACACGGCCACGACTACAGCCACCTATACCCCGACGCCCTCCGCCACGAAAACGTCTACTTTCACCCCTACCTTTACGCCCACACTCACCCCAACCTCCACCAATACTTTTACGCCTACCCAGACACCGACTTTCACCTTCACACCCACCAATACCTTTACTCCCACGCCGGGAATCCAAATTCAAAAGGTGGCTTCCGAGACCTCAGCCCATCCCGGAGACACGATAACCTACCGGATCCTTCTAACGGTCTCGGGATCTGTCGCCTCGAACGTAAAAGTCACCGATACCCTGCCCGCGCAGGTGAATTTCGCGGCTCTCGGCCCGCCTTCGCCCGCTATTTCCGGCGAAACCATGGGAGAAAGCGGCCAGGTCCTTAATTGGAATTTTCCTTCCCTGAGTCCCGGCTCCTACCAATTGCCCTATACAGTCACGGTCCAGACAAACCTGATCGAACAGACGGTGCTTTTGAATAAAGCCCAAGCGGCTTACCTCGGCGGCCCGCCCCAATCCGTCACCGCGCCGGTCACAGTAATTTTTCCCATTAACGTCCAAGTCAGCGTCTATAACTCGGCTGGGGAATTGGTGAAAACCTTACTGGTCCAGAATTTTTCCCAGGTCATCCAGACTTTCCAGCTTTCCTCCGCCATCCTTTCCAACCAAACCAGCTCAATCTCGCTGTCCCTGTTGGGGATTCCAGCGGCATCCTGGGACGGCACCACCCAGAACGGCACCCCGGTCACCAACGGCGAGTATTTCATCAAGGTTCAAAGCACCGACAGCTTTGGCGTGGTGACGACCACGACCCAGACCGTGACCGTGAACCGAACCCTTTCCATGGTTTTGGTGGAGGTATACAACGAGGCCGGAGAGGTGGTGAAGCATCTTTACCAGGCTATGGTCCCTGTTAGCAGCAACACTATCCAGTCGGTGGTCCTATCGGCAAGCGTGATTTCACCCGGCGGCCCCCTTTCCCCGTCTGGCGTCCCCGCCCAAACCACCATCCACGTGGCCATGTCCGACGGCGGCCTAACAATCGTTTGGAATGGCACCAACGACGGGGGAAGCCTGGTGACCAACGGCCAATATTTCGTGGAGGCCTATTGGGTGAATGAAAACGGAGGGGACCAGACCATCACTCAAAAGGTGTTGGTCATCAACAGCGCTCAGGGAATGGCACTAGGACAGGTTGTCGCCGAGCCTAATTTGTTGGTGGGGAACCAAACGACCACCCTTTTGAGGGTGAACTCGGCCCTCGGCCTGACTTTGACCGCGCGTTTTTACACGATCACGGGTGAACTCGTGGGAACGATACGGGGAGCCCCGGGAACCAACCAGGTATCGTGGAACGCTTCGGGGGTCGCTAGCGGTTTTTATCTGGCCGTGGTGGACCTGAACGATGCCAACGGAATGACCGAGCGGCAAACCGTCCATCTCGTCGTAAGGCACTAGTGGCTAAAAGCAAACAAGTTTTCAAATTTAAAATTAAAGAATGACTGAAAACCTATTCATCCCATGGCCTCAAAACCGGCAACGGAAAAATGGATTTCTTTTTTTGCTGTTCTTGGTGTCTTTTAGTACAAACGCCCTGTTGTTTTGGTTGTGGATCTTATTATTTTTTACCGAACACCTTGCTTAAAAGAATCTTGAGTGGATCGTAATACTTGTCCACGACCCTTTCCTTGAGGGGGATGATGGCGTTGTCAGTGATGTGGATGGATTCGGGGCAAACTTCGGTGCAGCACTTGGTGATGTTGCAGTAGCCCAGGCCGTGCTCGTTCTTTAATAAACCCGTGCGGTCCAGGCCATCGAATAGGGTGCATTTCCAGGGAGGCGATGCGAACGAAAAATCGGGGTCCGGCGAACTTAGCCATCATGTCGTGGTCGCGCAAGACGTGGCAGGTGTCCTGGCAGAGGAAGCATTCGATGCACTTGCGGAATTCCTGCACCCGGTCCACGTCCTCCTGTTCCCAATGCCAATCGGCCCCCTCTTTGGGGGTGAAAGGGGGAATTCTCTTGTTCACCTCGTAGTTCCAGGAAACGTCGGTGGCCAGGTCTTTCAAGAGCGGGAAGGTTTTCATGGGGGTGACCGTGATGGTTTCGCCCTCCTTAAACTCGTTCATTCGGGTCATGCACATCAAGCGGGGTTTGCCGTTCACTTCGGCCGAGCAGGAGCCGCATTTGCCCGCCTTGCAGTTCCATCGGCAGGCCAAGTCGGAGGATTGGGTGGCCTGGATCTTGTGGACCACGTCCAGTACCACCATGCCCTCTTCGGCCTCGACGTTGTAATCCTTCAGTTCCCCGCCTTCCGAGTTTCCCCGGTAGACCTTCATGTGAACGTTGGACATTTGTGCACCGCCTTGCTTCATCTGTTTGAGCACCCCTGCAGGATGCCCATTATTTTAAAAACATCAACCAAGTTAAATCGCGCCCCGGCTAGAAACTCAAAACGGGACTAAACCTCGCCTCGAAGTTGCTTCAAAATTTCCGGCTTTAAAAAATGAGCGTCCACCAGTTCCTTTTCCAGTTCCGCCGGGATTTGGGGCAGGTCCTCCTTCACCACTTCCATTTTGTCGCCCTTCTGCCGCACCACCACGCGCTTCTTGGCGAACTCCTTGGAGTAACCCGTGTAGTCGGTGCGGGTATGGCCCCCGCGGGATTCCTTGCGTTCCTTGGCCGCCCTCACGATGGCCTCCCCCACCGCCAGCATGTTGCGCAGGTCCAGCGCCACGTGCCAGCCGGGGTTGAACATGCGGTTCCCCTCGGCGGAAACCTTCTTGACGCGCTCCTTCAAGCCTTCCAGGTCCTTCAGGCACTGGTCCATCGCGGGTTCTTCCCGGAACATGCCCGCGCCCTTTTCCATGATGTGCTGTAGGTCCGCCAGGATTTTGTAGGACACTTCCCCGCCCTGGTTTTCGAAAGGCCGGTTCATTTCCTTGTTCAAGCCGGCCAATTGGGACTCGTCGATCTTGGGGAAATCCTTCAATTTTTTGGCGTAGATCGGCCGCGTGTTCCCCCGCCAGTTTGCCGAAAACCACCAGGTCGGAAAGGGAGTTCCCGCCAAGCCGGTTGCACCCGTGCATCCCTGCCGAGCATTCGCCCGCCGCGAAAAGGCCCGGAACGTTCGACATCTGGGTTTCCGGGTCCACCTTCACCCCGCCCATCATGTAATGGCAGGTGGGGCCGGTTTCCATGGGAACCTTGGTGATATCCACGTCCGCCAGCTGCTTGAACTGGTGGTACATGGAGGGAAGTTTCTTCTTGATGTCCTCGGGCGTGCGGCGGGAGGCGATATCCAGAATAGACGCCCCCATGTTCGGTGCCCCGGCCTTCCTTGATCTCGTTCCAGAGGGCCCGCGCCACCACGTCCCGGCTCATGAGCTCGGGGGGTTTGCGTTCCTTGACCGTCTCTTCCTTCACGCCCTCAATGACGACTTTCTGGAACCAGGCGTTGGCCTCTTCCTCGGTTTCGGCGTATTTGCCCTGGTACTTGGGCGGGATGTACTTGAACATGAACCGCTCGCCCTTGTTGTTCTTCAAAACCCCGCCCTCGCCCCGGACGCCCTCGGTGATGAGAAGGCCCCGCACCGAAGGGGGCCAGACCATGCCGGTGGGGTGGAACTGGATATATTCCATGTCGGCCAATTCGGCCCCCGCCAGGTAGGCAAGCCCGAACCCGTCTCCCGCGCATTCCCAGGAATTGGAGTTGATGAAATAAAGTTTCCCGATGCCGCCGGTGGAAACAATGACGGACTTGGCCTTGAAGAGGACCGGCCGGCCTGTCTCGCGGAAATAGCCATAGGCCCCGGCGATCCGGTCGCCGTCCTTCATAAGGGAGTAAATGGTGCATTCCATATGCACCTCGATGCCGGAATGCACGCCCTTGTCCTGCAGGGTGCGGATCAGTTCCAGCCCCGTGCGGTCGCCCACGTGGGCCAGGCGCTTGTAGGTGTGGCCGCCGAAATGGCGCACGTTGATGTTTCCCTTGCCGTCGGTGGTGCGGTCGAACACCGCTCCCCATTTTTCCAGTTCCCTGACCCGGTCGGGGGCCTGCTGGGCGTGGATTTGGACCATGCGCCAATGGTTGCCTAGGTTGCCGCCGATCATGCCGTCGCAGAAATGCTGCTGCCAGGAGTCCCGGGAGTCCACGGTGGCCAGAGCCGCCGCGATGCCGCCCTCGGCCATGACCGTATGGGCCTTGCCCAAGAGGGACTTGCAGACCAGACCCGTCTTGCACCCCGCCGCAGAGGCCTCGATGGCGGCCCTCAGGCCCGCCCCGCCCGCCCCGATGACCAGCACGTCGTATTCAAAGGATTGGTAGTTATCGCCCAATTCGTTCTCCTGAATTGATTTCACCACGGAAAGTATAAAATGATCGGGTTCGGCAAAAAATTTTGATGGAACAAAATCTTAAAGGCCGCAATCCCAATATGCTCCCCGTTAAAAAAATCTGAAATCGTGCCAATATGCCCATAGCGCACATTCGGATATAAAAATCAGTGAATCCCACCCAGATCATTGAAACCAGCGCCCATTGCATATGGCGCTCATTAAGCTTGGTGACCACGCTCCACAAGAGGAAGCGCAAAGGGTGATTTTCTCGCACTCGCAGGAAATCCAACCCGCCGCCCACTAAGTGCCTAAAAGCGTGGCATCCCAGCGTATAGCCGGCCAAGAGATAGGCATTCAGGCACATTACCAGTGTTCCCACGCCGATTCCAAACTGGCGGGGGCCCGGAAGACAATTGTTGTTGGCGGCGATGCCGTTGACGGGCCACATCATGGCCAGGATACCATCCCAGGAAAGAATGAAAATAAAAAGAAGAGCGACATAAAAAAAATATCGATGAATGTTTTGGAAGATGAAAAACTTAGTTTCGCCTTGGTATTTCAAACAGGCTTCCCCCACTGCGCAACCCGGAGGATCCATGAAGACGGAACGGTAATAGGCTTTACGATAGTAATAACAGGTTCCCCGGAATCCGCGCGGGCGCCCAAAGAACCAAAAGAGCGGGCGTGGCCAACATTGCCGGGAGCCGGTGCAGCCAATCGGGATTGAAAAAAGGGGAAAACATGGGGGAAAGATAGGGGCCATATTCATAAAAATGCCGGCCGTTGGGACCAAAAGGGTTCAAGGCTGCCCAAGTGGCATAAATCGTGAAGCCAGCGAAAAGACATTGGTAAAAAAGAGGTTCTAACCACCAAGGGTCTTTTCTTAAAGTGAAGAACAAGCCTTTTTTTGTCCTCACGTCGATGGACATAATTCACCTCAAAACATTTTTATTTGAAAGCCCTGTCGTTATCCGATGGCGAGAGGCTAACAGCCATTAGCTCCCTTTTCACCACTTCAGATTCGAACTGTGGCCCGGTGAAGCTTTTTCGTTAGGATTGATGTAGGTCTTAGAAAAATTGACCGCCGTGGCCCCCTCGGCGAAACCAGTGGCAATCAAGTCCAGCTTTCCCGGGTGGGTCACGATGTCACCCGCGGCATAGATGCCGGGGACATTGGTCTCCATCTTATGGTTCACTGGAATCTTATTCTTCTCCAGTTGGATACCCCAATCCTTCAGGAAGCCCAGGCTGGCTTGGAACCCGAAATTAAGAACCACGAAATCCATGGGGAGGGACTCATCTTTATTAGTGTGGTTCTCATAGACCACCGCTTCCTCAACTTTTCCGTTGCCCTTGACGGTCCTCAACTCATACCACAACTTGATATCCACCTTGGAGGCTTTCAGTTTGCGAACTGATTCCTCATGGGCTCTGAACTCGTCCCGGCGGTGGATAAGCGTGACCTTGGAGCAAATGGGTTCCAGCATCAGGGCCCAGTCCAGAGCGGAGTCCCCGCCGCCAACTACCAGCGCCCTTTTTCCCTTGAAAGGCTCCAGGGAAAGGATGCCATATTGCACGCCCTTGTTCTCAAAGGGGGCAAGTTCGGGGTTCGGATGTTTCTTGGGCGTGAAGGAGCCCATGCCAAGCGTCAGGACGACCGCCTTGCAATGATGTTTGTTTCCCGTGTCGGTGGCCAATTCGAAAACATTATCGGGGCGCTTCACCAGCGCGGTGACTTTCTCTCCCAGAGCCAGGGCGGGCTTGAAGCGCATCAACTGCTCCTCCAAGTCCTGCACAAGCTTTTTGCCCGAAACGCGGGGGAATCCCGCGACGTCAAAAATGTCTTTTTCAGGGTACATAGCGGAAACCTGTCCGCCCAATTGCTCCAGGGAATCGATAATCTTGAATTTCATGCCGCGCAAACCCGCGTAAAATCCGCCAAACATTCCTGTGGGACCGCCACCAATGATGATGATGTCGAATATTTCTTCCGCCATGGAAACCCTCCCGCTTTCTCAACGATTTTTAGGACGAACAGGCCACGACTTTACTTGGATTCAAACACCCCTTCTATGACCTAAAACATAAAGGGCCATCAAACGAAAAAAACGAACCTCAGGTTCGTTTCCTCATCCCGCTGGACTCAAAACTTCCAATTCAAAACCCATCTCTAACAGCATAACCGGTCAACGGGGATTGGGCTGGTAGCTCATCAATTCCGCCGGGCGGTCCACGGTGATGCTCCCCTTTATACACACGGTCTCGCAAAGCTTGCAACTGACACACTTTTTCTCGTCGACAACGGCGATTTTGAAGAACTCTGGATGGTCGGTACGGGGTTGCATGGAGATACAATCAAAGGGACAAACATCCACACAAAACTCGCAAGCCGTGCAAGTGACCGGATCAACCTTGGCTTTTGGAATTTGGAGGGGCTTGATCTTTTTGACAGTCTCGCCCTCGGGATTAATGATGGCCTCAACCGGGCAGTGGATGCCGCAGACGCCACAGTCAATGCAGAGATCCGGATCAATGTGAAATATGGATTTCTTTTCACCCGCAATAGCTTCGGTGGGACATTTCACCGCGCAGAGGGTGCATCCTATGCAGTTATCGAGGATCACGTGAGGCAAGAAAGAACCCCTTAAAGGTCATTACTGGAACCGTTGCATTTTACCCAATCCCGCTAAAAAAAGAAAAGGCCCTTCTTTGTTAAGAAAGGCCTTTTGTCATACTTGTTGCTTTAAAACTTAAACGTATTCTTCAATCAACTTTTTGCGTTGCTCCGCCGTTAAACCCAGCTTCTTCGTTTTGGCCAAACCTTGGCCTTGAAGTGCCGGATCTGCCGCGTCGATGGAGGGTTTTGGTTCCGGATTTTTATAGAACACACCGATCGGAATCTGGGCGCCCCATTCTTTGGAATGTTCCATGGCCTTATTCCAATCGCTAGGGTTATGGCCCTTGTCTTCCAGCTTGTAAACACGTTCCTTGAACCAACCAAAGGTGTTCTGTTTATTAAAAGTGACGCAGGGGCTGAACACGTCAATCAGGGCAAAACCCGGATATTGGATGGCCTGGGTATAAAGACTCTTCAAGTGATTGATATCACCGGAAAACCCTCGCGCCACGAACCCGCAGCCTCCGGCAAGCGCCAAGGCAATAGGATTCAACTGCCCTTCAGGATTTCCGTTGGGGGTGGACTTGGTCTTCATTCCCGGTTCGGAAGTCGGGGATGTTTGGCCGGTGGTCAAGCCGTAGATCTCGTTGTCCATGACGATATAGGTCATGTTGACGTTACGACGCATGGAATGAATAAAATGACCTTGGCCGATGCCGTAGCCGTCTCCGTCTCCCCCGCAGGCGATGACGGTCATCTCGTGGTTGGCCATTTTCGCCCCGGTAGCCACCGGCAAGGAACGTCCATGCAGGGAATGCATGCCATAAGACCTAAAGAAACCCGGCAGGTTGGAGGAGCATCCGATGCCCGACACTACCATCAATTGCTCGTTGGGGATTCCCAGTTCACCGCAGGCGCGCTGGAGTACGGTCAAAACGCCGTAATCCCCGCAACCCGGACACCAATCGGGCGGGATTTCCGGTTTATAAAGTTTTGCGTCCCTGGGTGCTGCTACCACTGCTGTCGCCATAATTGCCTCCTAAAAGTTGGCCCCCGGAGGGGCATGGTTAATAAAAATTAATGCGTGGATGCGGTGGACAAAACTCCCGGTCCTGGTGGATGGGGGGTGCGCCAGCCGGGTTCAAGCGATTCGGCTTCGACCAAGTGCTTGCCCTTCAGGATATCTTTGATCCCCGCGACAATATGCTTGGGCTCAAAGGGCTCTCCATCGTACTTACGAACATTTCCGGTGGCGGTAATGCCGGTTTCGGCGCGCAAATGACGGGCGAATTGGCCCGACTTGTTCATTTCCACGACGATAATGTTTTTCTTGTTCTTCAAAAGAGCGGTGACTTCCTTCTCTTGGAAAGGCACCAGGAATTTAATCGAGAGGTGATTGCACTTCACTCCCTCTTTGTTCAATCGCTCCACCGCCTCGCTAGCGGCTCCATAAGTGGACCCGTAAGTGACGATCGTGGTGTCGGCATCCGCCGGCCCTTCCAATACCGGCTTGGGCAAGTAATTCAAGACGCCCTGCATTTTGCGTTCGCGCTTGTCCACGACTTTTTTGCGGGTAACGGGATCGGTATAAACGTCGGAGATGGTAACGCCGTCCTCGTCGTGTTCGTCGGTGGCGGATACGTAAAGGTGGTTCGGAAGACCGGGGATGGCCCGGGGGGAAACACCCGAGGGAGTGTCTTTATAACGAAGATAAGTCTTGGGTTTGCCATCGTCCTCAAAGATCATTTCCCCTCGGTCGATCTTGAATTCGCGGTCCAAGAAGGAGGTTTCGAGGGTCATATGCCCCTCGCTCATCAAGAGGTCGGAAAGGATGAGAACTGGCATCTGGAATTTCTCAGCCAGGTTGAAAGCCTCTTCCATGGTGGTGTAACAATCCCCGATGGAGGTGGGAGCAATAATCGTGCGTTGGAAGTCGCCTTGGGAGGCTCCGATGGCTTGGTTCAGGTCACCTTGTTCCTGTTTGGTGGGAAGGCCCGTGGAAGGCCCGCCGCGCATGACGTTGATCATGACAACAGGGATTTCCATGATGGAGGCCATGCCGATCGCCTCAGTCATGAGGGCAAATCCGCCCCCGGAGGTGGCGCACATAGCGCGCACTCCCATTTGGCCCGCACCGATCGTCATGTTGGCCACGCCTATCTCATCTTCCACTTGGCGAACACAAATTCCCAATTCTTTTCCATGGCCTGCCATCCAGTGAAGAACACCCGAAGCCGGGCTCATGGGATAGGCGCAATAAACTTTACAGCCGGCGTTCGCCGCGCCGAGGGCCAGCATATTGTTACCGTGCACCATGGCCAGCTTGGCGCTGGTCTTTCCAAGTGGGTTGGGAACTTTCTTATAAGTCTTGATGGCGAAATCGAACCCCGCTTTGGCGGCGTCAATGTTGGCTTTCACGACTTGGGGTTTCTTCTTAAAAGTGTGTTCAAAGACAGAAGAGAGCGAGTTGAATTCAAGTCCCAAAAGTCCAGTCAAGGCTCCAAGAGCAACCGTATTTTGCATAATCGGAAGGGCGTCCTTACCCGCCAGTTCGAAAACAGGAAGGGGGCAGAGTTGCACACCCTCGGGGGCCTTGCCAGGTTTCACTTTGTCGCCGTTATAAACGCAAACACCGCCGGATTTCAGTTCCTGCAGGTGGCGATCCACTGAATCTTGATTAAGGGCGATCATGGCCCCGACCTGGTCACCGACATTTGAGACACTCTTGTGGGATATCCTGAGGCGTATCCAGGAATGACCGCCACGGATCAGGGATTGGTAACTTGTGTAAACATAAACATGGAGGCCTTGCCGGGCGCTGGTCAAAGCCAGGTTATCCCCTGTGGACGCCCCGCCATCTCCGGCCGCGCCACCGATACCTACGATAATTTCATTTTCCATGGAAACCTATCCTCCTCAAAAATTTGAAATAATAAAGCGGCCTGGAAAAACCTTGGGAACCGCCAAAAGCCTCGGAACTCAGTAAATCAGGGAATATCCTTGATTGGATGGAGGCCAGGGGAAGCATGATACTCGCAAAAATACCGCAATCGCAACCCTTTTAGGGCGTTAAAGGATAAAAAACTTCCGTGAATAAATTAAGGATTCAACCGAACCGAAAAGTTTTTGTTCCGTTAACCCTAAACACAACTGATGGTGGCCCAAAAGATAAAAAATACCATAAATTCGTTAAATTTTTTACTTCGCAGCCCCTTCGTTAGCTTGCTGAAGGGCGTAAGATTTGTCCTGTAACAGTTTCATGTCCGGGGAATAAACCTCCATCGACACCAGGCCCATTCCTTTGGCGTAATAGTAAATAACCGTGTTCTCCAGCTTGCCGTCCTTAGTCACTTTTTCGGTCACGACCACGCAATCAGGATAGGTTTTCTGGCTCACCTGGGCTTGCCCGAAGGAGGACTTGGAATTGTGAACCGTTCCGTTTGTTTCAGTTACTGACCATGAAGCCGTTCCTCCCGGCTTGGGCAGCTTGAAGGCGTAGTCTCCGGTAAAGGCCTGGTCGCCAGTGGCCTTGTGCTCAACCTTGTTGTCGTAGAGGGAATAGTGGTCCCTTGTTGACTGCCCACCCTCCGTGGTTTCCAGAACAATGCGGATTGTTCCATTGGGCATCACTTTGACGCTGACGCATTTCACTGAGAAGCGAGCCGACTCTTCAATGGTTGGCTGCAAATATTCGTAAAACTTTTGGGCTCCCTCGGCCACTGGGAAGTAATCCGTTAAGGCGCCCGCCGAGGGGGCTGCGCCGGTCATCCCCGATTCAGCCAGGGAAGATACCGTCAGGGCCGTTGTTTTGGGTTCAGACGTGGGAGAAAATTCGGGAGCCTGCGGTGAGCTTGCCGAAACTGTCGGTGGGGAGGGTTGCCCTGAACTTGTGGAGGAGGTGGGGATTTGAACTTTGTGTGTCAGAGGAATCGATGTAGGCGTATCCGTCGGTTGGGGGGGCAAAGGCGTCAAGGAACTCAAATCCACCGGCGTCGGTAAACTTTCATCCCCGGACGGAACCGGAACAGGGGGCTTAACATCCTCAGACCAAACGGCCGGGCAAAGAAAGAACCCTACGATAAAACAAAGTATTATTTTCAACGTGGATTCCTTTAAAAGGTTAATCTTTCATCTCTCAAGACCCCTGATTCACCAGAAACTTGCCGGTTCCTTCCGTCTGATTGCCCACCTTAATAACGTAGTAGTAAACGCCGGACGAAATTAGAACCCCGCTTCGATTTCGTCCGTTCCACTGCACCATTCCACCCGTTTCCGGCATGCTATTAGCCAACTCCCCTGAAATGGTGTAAAAGAAAACCGTTGCCCCCGGCGGGATACAGCTCAAGTTCAACAATCCCGACACGGCGTATTTCGGGTTAAAGGGGTCTGGCCAAACATGGGTGACGCAGGTAGGAGTAGGCGTGGGGGTTACCGTAAACGTATTCGTGATTGTGGGAGTGGAAGTGGCCGTAAAGGTGTTCGTGAAAGTGTAGGTATTAGTCGGAGTAAACGTGATTGTAGGAGTAAAGGTGATCGTGGGGGTTGAAGTGTTAGTCGGGGTGGAGGTGATCGTTGCGGTAGGAGTGATGGTCGGTGTGGAGGTAACCGTCGGGGTGACGGTCGGTGTATCGGTCAGGCAGTCGACAGTATAAATCAAGGGAGAGTTGTTTGATTCCGTTGCCGGGGAAGAAGCCCCCACGACACTCTGAATGGTGACCGAATTGGTCGCGCAAGAACTAACGGTCAAATTATAGAAAACCGTGACTGCCTCTCCCGGCAATAAGTTTCCGATATCCCAAGTGACAACTCCTCCAACATCAGAGCAGGTGACGCCGCCGGTGCAGGAGTTATAAGTGAAGTCGGAAGGGACCGTAGCCGTAATTGTGGCTCCGCTATAGGCCGTCGACCCGTTCACCCAGGTGACAGAAAGGTTGCCAGTTTCACCGACAACTAATTGGGCTTGAACAGCGGCAAAGCCAATAAACCATAGAAACGCTGAAATCCGAAATACTTTCAACATCCGCCCGACGGCCCTCATTAAAACTGAGAAAGTAAAAACCTCCATACTCTCTTTACGGAGAATTAGGGATTTTCCCCCGCCAATGAAATTTGATAGGTAGACCCGCATTTTGATGAATCGCCCTTCAAGGCTGGATTAACAACTTTCTGAATGAACGGGGTAAAGGAGTTGAAACCGAGTCTTGAGTTTATCACCAAAATTTAGGCTTAACAAACTCATCCGATGGGCCCGTTTATTTTGCGGGTATAAAGGGCTTTACTTGCCGATTTTTAAAATTTACCCGGTCCTAACGCAAAGAATTGAGAGATTTTGGAGAACTCCCACTTGGTTCCAAAAAACAGGGGTGATCGGAACGACCATTCCTAAAACGTCATCTCATTCCGTTTCGGGGACTTCTTTTTATTCTGATAAAATAAGTTCTATAAAAAAAGGAGGTATCTTCTTGCGTCCATTTTTAATGACGGTTTTCTTAACCGGGCTTCTGTCCATGCCAGTTAAGGCAGCCGAACTTGGCCATGGCCAGGTTCAATTTACCTTTCGCCAGGAGGAGGACCACTATAACTTCAAGGGCGCCTTTAACGTCACCGCTGACCCGCAGGTGGTCTGGCAGGTCCTGACCGATTACGACCATTTCTCGAGATTCATCTCCAATATGCATTGCCATATCCGTCAACAAGATGGGGACGATCTTTTGGTCCAACAGACGGTGGGAGGCGGATTTCTTTTTATTCGCGAGGAGATCAAGGGCCTTTTAAAAGTCCACGAAAACCCCTTTAGCGGGCTTTCCCTTCAGGAAATCAGCCAAAAAAGTTTCAAGCTTTACCAGGGATCGTGGAAAATCAAGTCGGACCCTTCAGGTACCTCTTCGGTCGTCACCTATGAATTGGAAGCGGAGAAAAACGCCCATACGCCGCATTTCGTGACCCCTGATCTTTTCCGGCAGAGTACGGAGGATCTAATGGTCCAGATGAAACGAGAAATCGAACGAAGGGAAGCGAAAAAAGAAAAGGAAGCTTTGGCGCTCTCAAAGCAATAGATAAAGATTTACTGGACCAACGGTATTTTGGCTTTATCTAAACCAATGGATCTTAGGCCTGAGGAATGTGGACTCCCATGTCCCCTTCAAAAGCCACCATCCCCACGTGAGTGAGGCGGCTGGTCAGGTCGGCCCATATTTCGCCGCCCATGTCGGTCCAACGCTTGCAAAAACTGAAGTCCTCGCTCAGGTAAGAACTGTTTTTCTCGTCCAGGATACAGTTGAACAACGCGGTGCGGTGGGGGTTTTGCGTCAGGGAGTCCTTGTCGGCGAACTGGGTGGTATAACGCAGTTGGGGGTAATGCTCACTCATCTTTTCCAAAACCCGGCGCTTGATCATCATGAAGCCGGTTCCAGCGTAACGGACTTGGGCGAACCCGTTCTTAAAGGGAATTTTTTTAGGATCCTCCACCCCTACGACATAAGAAAGGGACGCCGTTTCAATGCGAGCGACCCCCGCTTTCGCCAGTGCCGCCACTTTATTCCAATCGATGCGCTTGACGGGATAGACTCCGGCCACAATATCGCTGTCAAAATCCAACAGCCGAAATACCTGCCCCGGCTCAAAACCGATATCCGCGTCGATGAAGAGAAGATGGGTGGCTGCAGAATTTGCCAGAAACCGGGCGACGATGTCTTGCCGTGCCCTCGGAATGAGGGCGTCTCCCAAAATCATGCAGAGGCTGAAATCCACGTTTCCACGATAGTGGCAGGCTTCCTTTAAAGACACGAGGGACTGGGCGTAAAAACCGGTGACTTGTCCCCCGTAACAGGGGGTGCCGATTACGATATGGGCTGAGGATTCGGGCATGGGGCAATCATAGCGGTTCAGCTGGGGGGGTCTCCACAAGAAAGAAACAATAGGCCCAGCTCAAGACAGGATCTTGCCCAAATGGTTTAAAAAAATTCAGAAATCGCCGAGCCTTAAACCCATAAGCTCCGGTTACTCAAAACCGTAAAAGGAATAGGGAATTCCTTTGGAATCCGAAACGGTGCTGTTCACGTAAAATTCGCCGTTCGTGCTGTCGTAAAGCCAACCGGTTCCGCTGGCCACCGGTACGGAGGCCTGGGTTGTCATTGAAACGAGCGACCCTGCCGGGCTGGCGGCTCCGGCGACAAAAGCGCCAGTGACTTTGACTCCGTCAACGTTATCGAGGTATTGGCTGAAGGCGAAGCTCGAGTAGGTGTTTAAGGTCGAGGGCCAAATTCCCCTTTGGTCGCCATAATAAATGGCCGCCCCCGAATGAATGCTGTTGAGGTTGCCTCTCGTTTGGCCTTCCCTGGATTTTTCCAGCATTTGGGCAAACCGAGGGATGGCAATAGCCGCCAGGATACCAATGATCGCGACCACGATCATTAATTCGATCAAAGTAAATCCCCGAGGACTTTTTGGAATCCTCCGCATCACTTCACCCCCTCGACATAAAAGCTTTCCCGACAAAGAAAGCTTGACCGTGATGATTTTATCTTATTTCTGGGATTTTGGTTATGGAATAAGACAGAACCTATGGAATGTATTAGTTTTTGAATAATAAGGAGATTCAGGACAGGCGTTTCTCGACGCTTTTAACTTTTTCTTCCATGGTTTGAGCCCGGTCGGTGCGAGTGCCGAATTTCAGGGTGGTAGAGATTCGAGGGGCCCCCATTTGATGGACCACTTCATGGCATTTTTTAATAGCGGCAAAAACTGCGTCCCATTCTCCCTCGATATTGGTGCCATAGGCGTGAAGCTGGGTCTTAAGGCCGGCTTCCTTCAAAACCTTCTCGCAGGCGGCCACATATTCGGAAACAGAGACACCCACACCCATAGGAACAACGCAAAGATCGGCGATGACTTTCATACCTACCTCCTCTTAACCAAAACCCATTAAAAAGGAAATTTCAGGAATCCTATAACCAGCGCTCCGAGGCCGCATAGAAGGAACGTGAGGCGCAGGCCCCAGGAAGCGGGGGCCGGGACGGGTTCTTTTAATTCAACAGGTTTCATATAAAGAAAGGCCACCACCCGCAGGTAGTAATAAGCCGACACAAAACTATTTAGGATTGCGATAATCACCAAACCGGCAAGGCCATGGTCCATTGCCAGTTTGAAAAGATAATATTTCCCGAAAAATCCTGCGGTAGGCGTCATACCCGCCAGGGAAAACATAAAAATCGCCATTGGGATTCCCATCCAGGGGTAATGCGGACCCAAACCCCGGATGTCCTCAAAGCCCGTCCCTTTTTCACCCTTGCCCGAAACCCAAGCTATCCAGCCAAAAGCACCCGCGGTCATGATTGTATAAGCCAGGAGATAGAAAGCTACTGCCCTTTCCAGTTCATCGGCTGGCGCTACTGACGCCGCAGCCAATCCCACCATGAGGTAACCCGCATGGGCCACGCTGGAATAAGCCAGCATTCGCTTGACGCTTGATTGTCCTAATGCCCCCAGGTTGCCCAGGGTCATCGTGAGAACCGCCAAAATGGCGAAAACGGGAATCCAATTGCCCGGCAAACCAAAGGCCTCGGCAAAAAGCCGGGTGAAGGCCCCGAAAGCGGCGGCCTTTACCCCGGTGGAAAGGAAAGCGGAAACGGGGGCGGGGGCTCCGTCATAAACGTCCGGTGCCCAGCCGTGGAAAGGAACCAAGGCCACTTTGAATCCCAGGCCCACCAAAAGCAGGGCCACTCCCCATTGCACGAAAACGGAAAAACTATGCCCTTGTTCTAAATAGTGCCGCAGATCCGGAAAATGGATGGTTCCCGAAACCCCGTAAAGCACCGCAATGCCGTACAGCAGGAACCCCGAGGCGAAGACCCCCAGCATGAAATATTTCAGCGCCGCTTCGGTGGACCGCTCTTTCACCCGCAAGTATCCCGCGAGGATATAACCAGCCAGAGACATCAGTTCCAAACCCACAAAAAAGGTGAGGAAATCCGCGGCCAAGACCAGCGTGAACATACCGGCTACCGCCAAAAGGAGGAGGGCGTAATATTCACCCGTCACGGCCTTTTCCTGCTTCAGATAAAAGGCTGAAAAAACGCAAGTCAATAGGGCGGATAAAATACAGATTCCCTCCAGGGTCAGTGAATAATAGTCCACCACTACTGATCCGTTAAAAAGGCACCCCGGCATGGCTCTCATGGAAAGCAAATGGAAGACGCTTCCTAAAGATAGAACCAGAAGGGTTCCAGCTAAGACCGGAGCGATTTTCCGGCCCTCCTCATGGAGCAGGACCTCCGCCAAAAGCAAAAGAATCGCCCCTCCCGAAACAATCCAGAGTGGGAGCAAACCGGTAAATTCAGGGCAGGACAAATTCATTATCGGGTCCTCTTCTTATCTTTATCCATTTCTTCTTGTACCCGCCTTTGTTGGGCGGCAAAATCGGTCATTGGTGGGGGTGGTTTGAGTTTCTCGATCACCTTCATTTGAAGGGACTTCTCCATGGGTGCCAGGAAAAAATTGGGATTCAACCCGATCCAGAGCGCCGCCAAGGCTAGGGGCAAAAGGGCTAGCCCTTCACTGAGGGAGAGGTCATGAAGTTTTTGGTTTTCTTTCCTGAGCGGGCCGAAAAAAACCTTCCCGTAAAAATGGAACAAATACCAGGCTGAAAGGACAAACCCCGTGATGGCGATGATGGCCAGCAAGGGAGCCGCCTTATAGGTAGAAATGAAGAGCAATATTTCTCCCACAAAACCAGCGAACCCAGGCAGCCCAGCCGCCGAGAGCATCATCCAAAGAAAAGCCGCCGCTAAAAGCGGGGTTGCCTTGGCCATTCCACCGAAAGCGGACATTTCATGAGACGCATGGCGTTCATAAAGCAGACCCATCAACAGGAATATTCCGGCCATATAGATTCCATGACCGATCATTTGGAGGACCCCCCCTTGGAGACCTATCAATGAAAAGGTGAAAACGCCAAGAAGGATCATCCCCATATGGGAAAGTGAAGAATAAGCGGCCATGCGCTTGAAGTTGGTTTGGATGGAAGCCATCAAGGCCCCATGAACGATCCCGAGAAGGGCCAGCACCATAATCCAAGGTGCGAAAGCCTTAGCCGCGTCTGGAAAAAGCGGGATGCAAAACCGCAGCAGGCCATAAACTCCCAATTTGACCATGAGAGAAGACAACATCACGGTGCCACCCGCCGGAGCTTCGGTATAGGCGTCGGGAAGCCAAGCGTGGAAGGGGAAGATCGGAACCTTGATGAGAAAAGCCAGGCCAAAGGCCAGGAAGCACCAGAACTGCACATCTTCCGGAAAAGCGTGCTCGAAGATCTTCACATAATCGAAGCTTTTCACTTCATGAGTCACGTAAATCAGAGCCACCAGCATGAAAAGCGACCCCAGCATCGTAAAAAGAACGAATTTGATCGTCGCCCCCAAACAGTTGGGCCCACCCCAGACCCCGATCAGGAAAAAAGCCGGGATCAGCATCAGTTCCCAAAAGAGATAAAAAAGGAAGATGTCCGTGGATGCAAGGGTGCCGATCATCGCAGCTTCCAAAAGAAGCAGACAGGCATAAAAGCCCCGAATGTTCTTTTGAATCCCCGTGAAACTGCCGAGTATCACAAGAGGCGTAATAAAGGTGGTTAAAAGGATGAGCCAAAGGGAGAGACCGTCCAATCCCAAACTATAATGAATACTGAAATTCGGAATCAAATCCATTTGTTCCTTGAATTGGAAACCGCCATCCGAGGAATCGAAACGGGTGTAAAGCGACAAGGAAAATACAAAAGTGGTGGCCGAAACCAGAAGCGAAAGCGTTTTGGTGACTTTAGCGGGAGGGAAAAGTCCAACCAATAAAGCACCCAGAACCGGCAGGCCGATAAGTATGGATAGAATCACTACCACTCTCCCAAAATCTTTTTAACTGAACAATTCAATGAAGTATGAGGTAAATCAATAAAGCCGCACCCGCCACCACATAAGCCAAGTAAACCCGAACTAACCCCACTTGGAATTTTCGCGAAAGTCGCGCAAGCGTTTCGACGACATGAGCGAAAGCTTCCACAAGACGATTGATCAGGATCTGCTCCACCAGCCGGTTGGAAACCCATTCGGCGAAGCCCCTCACCATTCGTACGACCAGCACCTCGTATATCTCGTCCACATAGTATTTTTTTTCGATGGCTTTCTTTCCGCCGGGAATCATTTTGAGAAGAAGAGGACTTATGGTGTGTTTCAAGCCGTAAACATAACAGGCCATTCCCGCACCCAAGCCCGCCACCAAAAAGGACATCAACATGAGTAAAGGTTCCATTTTCGCGGAGACATTAGTGGCCTCGATCGTGGAAAGGTGAAAAATTGGTTCCAAAAACTTTCCCAGGGAATTTCCTCCCCCGATGGCTTCGGGCATTCCAATCCATCCGATAGCTACCGATCCGATCGCAAGGATGAACAAAGGAATCGTCATGATTTTCGGGGACTCGTGAATGTGCTCGAAAACCTCCCCATCGCCTCGGTATTCACCAAAGAATACAAGGACCACGAGCCGTGTCATATAAAAGGCTGTCAGGAAAGCGGTGAAGAGCGCCGTGAAGTAAAGTATTTGAGGCAGGAAAGGAATCACAGGATTAGGGGTGGCCAGGGCTTTCCAAAGGATGGCGTCCTTGCTGTTGAATCCTCCGCAAAAAGGGAGAATGCCGGAGATCGCCATCCAGGCCAGCATAAAAGAAATACTCGTCATGGGAACGTGTTTCAACAACCCTCCCATTTTGCGGATATCCTGCTCACCCTTCATGGAGTGGATCACCGAACCCGCCGCCAGGAACAGGCAGGCCTTGAAGAAACCATGGGTGATCAGGTGGAAGATACCGGCGCCATAGGCGCTCACACCCACGCCCAAAAACATATAGCCCAGTTGGGAAACGGTGGAATAGGCCAAAACCTTCTTGATGTCAGTCTGCCCCAGGGCGATGGTAGCCGCCAGAAGGGCCGTAAGAACACCTATCACTGCCACAACGGTGGAAGCCCAAGGCGCCAGGACAAAAAGGAAATTCAACCTGGCGACCAAATAAACACCCGCCGTCACCATGGTAGCCGCATGGATCAAAGCCGAAACCGGTGTTGGACCCGCCATGGCGTCCGGCAGCCAGACATAGAGGGGGATTTGGGCCGATTTCCCCGCCGCTCCGAAGAAAAAGCAGAGGCATATGATCGTTGCGGACAATTCGCTGAAGGCGTGCTTGCCCAGTTGTAGTTCGTTGAAATTGAAGGTGCCCGCCAGGACAAATACAATCAAGAGTCCCGCCAGGAACCCCGCGTCCCCAATGCGGTTTACAATAATGGCCTTCTTGCCCGCGTTAGCCTTGGCCTCATCCTCAAACCAAAAACCGATTAAAAGGTAGGAACAAAACCCCACGCCTTCCCACCCCAGGAACAAGACTAGGAGGTTCTGAGCCATAACCAGCACGAGCATGGAAAAAAGGAAGAGGTTCAAATAGGTGAAAAAACGGCCGAACCCTGGGTCATCTTTCATGTAGCCGATGGAATAAAGGTGGATCAGGCTGGAAACAAAAGTGATAAAAATGATCATTGTCATGGAAAGGGCATCCAACTCGAAACTCATCTTCACATGGAAAGTCCCCGCTTCGATCCAGTCGAAAAGTTCCTGGGTCAGGACGCTGCCGTCGGGCAAGTCCTTAAAGTGGACAAAAGTAAACCAAGCAGCAATGAAGGAAAGTATGGCGGCGCCACAGGACAGGGTGGCGTAAAGTCCCGGGGGGACGATGTCCTTTTTCCGGCGGGCGCCGATTAACACCAATATACCGTTAACCAGCGTGCCCAGGAACGGCGCGGCCAGGATCAGCCATATCCAGTCGAATTGGACAAGGTTCTTATATTGAAAAGAGTCCAAACCCATTTTTAACCTTTCAAGTCTTTAAAGAGGTCCAAATCCACGCTTTCTTTCAGCCGATACATGGCGATTACGATGGCCAGCCCCACACATGCTTCCGCCGCGGCGACAGCCACGACGAAAAGAACGATCACGTGACCCGTTAAGTCCCCATTGATCCTGGAGAAAATGACAAAAGAAAGATTTACCGCGTTCAACATCAGTTCCAGGGACATCAGGACGATGAATAAATTCTTTCGGGACAATACCCCGGCCGTCCCGATTCCGAACAACACCGCCGACAATACGAGATAGTGGGTGGGGGTGACGGGAAATAACAGATCCATCAAAGTTTCCTTTTCGATAGGATTAAGGCACCCACCACCGCGGTTAAAAGCACCAGTGAAAGCATTTCAAATGGGAATAGGTAATCGGAAAATATTTTTTCGCCAACGCTAAAGATGCTTCCAAAATCTTGGGGCAAAACGGCTAGTCTCCAAATCCCCTGGGGTAAAACCACCAGGAAAACCGGGCCGAAAGCTATGCCTAAGACTCCAAGCAAGGCCAGCGCTACCATGGTGCCCTTCGCTTTCATCGGCTTCAGATCGTCCGGGTGGAGATTCAAGAGCATGATGACGAAGATGATGAGCACCATGATGCCTCCGGCATAAACCAGGATCTGGAGAATGGCCACAAAAGTTGCCGATAAAAGCGCATAAAGCGCCGCTAGAGCCCCGAAGGCTCCCACCATGGCCAACGCCGACGCGATGGGATTCGTACGGGTGATAACCACCAATCCCAAACCCGCCAAGACCGCCGCTAGGATATAAAACAAAACCGCTTCGATCATGAACAACCTTTCCTTAAAATCAATCTCAAGGCTTGGCGTGAGGACCATGGGTCCATAGCACCGGACGGGGCGGATTGTAATTCGGCACCACATCCTTGTTATCGTGATCCAATAAAAATTCTTTGTGATACACCAGGGACTCCCGAGTGTACCCAGCAACGGTCACCTCGGGAATATCCATGCGGATGGCGTCCAAAGGGCAGGCATCCACGCAAAAACCGCAATAAACGCAGCGAACATGTCGATGTCGAATTTCTCGGGTAATTTCTCAACATCGGGATCAGGCGATTCGACGGCCTTGATATGGATACATTCCGCCGGGCAAGCCGTGGCGCAAAGCATGCAGGCCGTACAGCGGGGGGATTCGTCCTCCCGCTTCATCAGGCGGTGCCTTCCCCGAGTGGCCGGGGGCAAGGCCTTGTGCTCCTCGGGGAAGGACACCACGGGCATATCCTTCGGCTCGAACAAGTTATGCAATGACGTGGCCTATGGTCAGGGCCAATCCCTTGACGACTTCCACCACGTAAATTTTTTCCGAGTTCTTCATTCCCGGACGGTGAACGACTCTCATTTCGTTTCCTTTACTTTTGAGTCAATACGATCACGCCCGTCACCAACAGGTTCAACAGAGCCAATGGAATCATCACCTTCCACCCCAGTTTCATCAATTGGTCGTAACGGAACCGGGGCATGGTCCAGCGCACCCACACGAAAAGCCAGCAGAAAAACAAGACCTTCAGGGACAGGCAAATCAATTGAAGCACGGCGGCCAAGACCGCCGTTGCCCTGGGGGTAAAATTCACGCTCAATCCCACCACCAGAAAAACCAAGGCCCCAAAGCCACAGCGAAACAAAGCCCTGACCAAATATAGGGTTCGCCCTTTTCACTCCTGTATATAAGATGCTTTTGTTGGTTGCCGCCTTTCAGGAAGAAAAGACCCGCCGTTCCCTTCAGCAGAGCCACCAAACCGCAAAGAATCCCCAAAGTGAGTTTCGGATTTTGCGTCAAGGATGCGGTAGAAACGAAAGGCACCTGGTACCCTCCGAAAAAGAGGGTGGAGATGACAAAGGCCGCCACCACCATGTTGGAATATTCAGCCATGAAGAAAAGCGCGAACTTCACGCTGGAATATTCCACGTGGTAACCCGCCACCAGCTCCGATTCGCCTTCGGCCAAGTCGAAGGGGTTCCGGTTGGTCTCGGCGAAGGATGCCACGAGAAAAAGAAGGAACCCGACCGGCTGAAGGAAAATCCCCCAATTGGGCAAAGGCAATGTATGGCCCCAAACGGTCAAAAGCCGTCCCTGCGTTTCCACGATGGAACTCAATTTGACGTCCTGGTACACCATCAGAAGCCCCACGATGGCCAGCCCCATGGAAAGCTCGTAGGAAATCATTTGGGCCGAGGAACGGATGCCGCCCAAAAGGGAAAACTTATTGTTGGAGGACCAGCCCGCCAGCATGACCCCGAAAACACCCATGCTGGTGATGGATAGGATGAAGAGTATCCCCACCCCTAAATCGGCGGCTTGAAAATGGACCGTATGCTCTCCCCAGGCAATCGGCGCGGCCAGGGGAATCACCAAAAGGGGCAGAAGGCTCACGGCCATGGACCAAAAGGGCGCCAGGATGAAATAGAAACGGTTGACGTGGGTGGGCACGATGTTTTCCTTCATCATCAGTTTCACCACGTCGGCGAAATTATGGATCATTCCGAAAAGACGGAAACCCAGAATCTCCGCCCGGTTGGGGCCGATTCGGTCCTGGATGATGGCGCTTCCCTTTCGTTCCAGCCAGATGAAGACCGGGATAAACTGAAGGGGGATCAGCCAGGCCACCACGGTCATGACCGTGATATTGATGAGAGTGAAAAGTTGGTTGGAATCGATCATGCCTTTGCCTTCCCCAAAACGTTGGGTTGGGCCTTCACGCCCTGAAAGGGTTCGGCCGCTAGAGGTTTCAAATCCAGGACTTTTCCGGTGGAAGGTATAGAGTTGAATGTAAGTCCTTTTAGCAAGTCCACTTCTTTGGTCATGGTGTTAAAAATAGAGGGAGTGTCCTTAAAATCAAAACCTTCCACTTTTAGCGCCTTAGCCAATTTGCAAAACCATAATGAAGCTTCAAGCACGTCGGGATTCTCCGGTTCAACGGCCTGGCGAAATCGTTGTAAACGGCTGGTAGCATTGACGAAAGTTCCATTCTTTTCCGTGAAAGGTCTCATGGGAAAAACCATTGAGCCCTGCTCGACGACTTTGGTCTTATGGACGGAAAGCACGATCAAAGCCTTCACTTTTCCGTATATTTTCTTGGCTCTATCCTCGTCCTGGCCGAAGGGATTGTTGTGCATGAGGATGACCACATTAAATTCGCCCTTTTCGATACGGGAAAGCAGGTCCGTTCCGTCAGTATCTATTCCCAAAAGTTTCAGACCCTGGGTATTCGGTGTCTTATCCGAGAGTTTGAGGATTTTGTCCTCCTCGCCTTTTTTACCCCAGAAAGGCGCGGCGAGATTTTTCACCTTAAAACGCTTCTCGAAAAGCTTCTTCATTATGTAATTGTCTTCGAGCGCCGCCGCGGGGGAAGCGATGCCCGCCACTTCATCCGGCGAGACCCCCTCCAACAGATTGGCCAATTGGGTGATCCCGTTAGAAAAATCACTGTTCGCGTGTCCCAGCCTCACTTCGGAAACCCGATTTTCCTGGAAATGGTTAAAGGAAAACCGACCCTCATCGCAGATCCAGGTCTTATTGAGTTCGGCGTTCTCCCGGGGCATAAAGCGATAAACCCGCCCGTGGTTTTGCTCCACGGTGATATTGCAGCCCCGCGCACAGCCCGGGCAAATGGATTCGGTTTTCTTGAGGAACCAGACCCGTTGCTTGAAACGGAATTCCTTCAAGGTGAGAGCTCCCACGGGGCAGATGTCAGTGACGTTGCCCGAGTAGGGATTGTCCAGCTTCACCCCAGGGAAAATGGTGATCTTGGACTCGTGCCCCCGGTTCACGATGCCCAACTCGGAGGTCTTGGGAACCTCGTCCACGAAACGGATACATCGGGTGCAAAGCACGCAGCGTTCCTGGTCCAGCATGATATGCTCGCCGATATCCTCAGCTTTTCCGCCTTTGAAGTAGCGGGGCACATCCCGGCGGAAATTGTAAAGGCCGTATTCCATGTATTGGTTTTGCAGTTTGCACTCCCCCGCCTTGTCGCAAACGGGGCAGTCGAGTGGATGGTCGAGCAACAACATTTCCAGCGCGCTTTTTTGGGAAGCTTTCGCCTTGGGGCTTTCCGTATGAATAACCATTCCCTCGGCCACCTTGGTGTTGCAGCCAATCGTGAGCATGGGGCCCTTGGGGCCCTCGATCTCTACCATGCAAGTGCGGCAGTTACCCGCCACCGGCAGGTAGGAATGGTAGCAAAAATGTTCCAGGGGGATTCCGTTGGAAATGGCGGCGTCCAGAACATTGGTGCCGTCCGGTACTTCCAAGGGCTTACCGTTGATGGTGATTTTGGCCATTAGGAGACCGCTTCCGGCACGGCCACCAAGGCCGGCTTGCAGTATTTCTCGAAATCGGCCCTAAACTTTTTGAGAAAACTTCTCACCGGCATGGCCAAAGCGGCGGACAAAACGCAAATCGTCTTCCCTTCCATGTTGTCAGCGATCTCCAGCATCAGTTCCAGTTCTTTGGTCGTGGCTTCCCCGTCCAGGATTTTTTTCATGATCCGATCCTCCCAAGCTGTTCCCTCCCGGCAGGGCGTGCATTGCCCGCAGGACTCGTGGGAATAAAAATGGGTAAGATTCTTTAATACCTTCACCATGTCAGTATGCTCGTTCATGATGATGGCGCAACCGGTGCCAAACATGGTCTTATGGTCCCGCATACTCTCATATGTGAGGGTCAAATCCTGGCATTCCTCGGCGGTCAAGACCGGGCAAGAAGAACCACCCGGGATGACGGCTTTCAGCTTTCCACCCTTCATGCCCTTGCCGTTTTTTTCAATAAATTCCATCATGGGCAGTCCGAAGGGCATTTCCCAATAGCCCGTCTGGTTCACGTGGCCCGAAAGCCCAAAAATGTGGGTCCCGGCGGATTCCTTGGTCCCGATGCCCATATAGGCGGCGGCGCCGTTGACGATAATCCATGGAACGGAGGACAAGGTTTTTACGTTATTGATAATAGTGGGGCATCCGAACAATCCCACCACCGCCGGAAAAGGCGGCTTGATACGGGGCTTCCCGGGTTTACCCTCCAGGGATTCCAAAAGTCCGGTTTCCTCACCGCAAATGTAAGCCCCTGCCCCGCGGTGCACGTAAACCTCTAGGTCGAAACCCGATCCCTGAATATTTTTTCCAAGGTAATTGGCATTTTTCGCTTCTTCGATGGCTGCGTTCAGCCGCTTGATCTGCCCAAAGAACTCCCCGCGGACATAGATATACGCCGTATGGCAGTTGATGGCATAGCTGGCGCAAATGATCCCTTCGATTAATAAATGGGGATCATTTAAAAGCACGAATCGGTCCGTAAAAGTGCCCGGTTCACTTTCGTCGGCGTTGACCGCCAGGTAAATGGGCTTCCCGGTATTTTGGGGTACGAATGACCATTTCATCCCTGCGGGAAAACCCGCCCCACCCCTGCCTTTGAGCCCTGATGCCTTTACTTCCTCGATGACTTCGGGAGGTTTCTTGGTGAAAAGCTTTTTCAAGGAGGCGTAGCCTCCCGTCTCCAGGAACACTTTCAAGGTGTGGCTGTCCTTCAGGCCGAATCGCTTGGTCAGTTGTGCTTCAAATTCAGGCATATACTCTTCCGTTATTTCTTTTTTAATTCGTCGATCAGATTCTCGACACTTTCCGGTGTCAGGTTCTCGTGGTAATCATCGTTTACTTGCATGCAGGGCGCCGTGTGGCAGGAGGCCAGGCATTCCACGGCCTGGTAACTGAACTGGCCGTCTTTCGTGGTCTCGCCGTTTTTGATTCCCAATTTTTCCTGGATCTTCTTTTTGATCTCTTCCGACCCGCTTAAGAGGCAGGAAATGGTTTGGCATACTTGTAAGTGGTATTTACCCGGCTTTTGCTTTTGATACATGGTGTAAAAGTTCGCGGTTTCCAAAACCTGGGCGGGCGAACAACCCACCAAGTCAGCCACGGCTTTCATGGCGTCCACGGAAATGAACCCGAATTCCCTCTGTGCCAGCCAAAGAGCGGGTAACAAGGCCGCTCGCCGCTGGGGATAGCGGGAAGCAATGCCCTCGAATTCTTTAACGACTTCAGGCTTAAAGGTTACCGGCATAAAAATCCTTTGATCGTTTATCTATCCAACTCACCCGCGATGATATTGATTGAACCCAAATTCGCCACCGCGTCGGCGATCATTCCTCCCTCGATCATCTCGTGGAAAGCGGCGAAATTCATGAAACAAGGAGGCCGGCATTTCACACGGTAGGGATTCTTGCTCCCGTCCGCCACCACGTAAAAACCCAGCTCACCGTTTGCGGCCTCGGTGAAATCGTAGATTTCACCAGGCTCAGGGCAGATGCCGTGCATGATAATTTTGAAGTGATTCATGAGTCCCTCGATATTGCCGTAGGCCTGTTGCTTGGGCGGCAAGGCCACTCGCTTGTCGTCGGTTATGATGGGGCCTTTGGGGAGCTTTCGAAGCGCCTGCTCAATGATGGAAGAGGATTCCTCGATCTCCAAAAGCCGCACGAAGATGCGATCGTAAATGTCGCCCTTGCTCCCCACTGGAACTTCAAACTTGAAATCCTCGTAATGGTAATAGGGTTCGGCCTTGCGCAGGTCGTACTCGACGCCTGAAGCCCTCAGGGTAGGTCCCGTCCAGCCGTAGGAAATCGCCATTTCCTTAGAAACCACGCAAAGGTCCTTGGTACGGTCCAAGAAGATGCGGTTCTTGGAAACAAGCCCTTGAATCTCCCCCACGCTTTTTTTGATTTCCTTGAGAACAATCTTCACTTCATCTCCGAAAGCGGGATAAACGTCTCGGGAAAGGCCTCCGAGCCTGGTATAGCTGGATGTCAGGCGCGCCCCGCAAAGTTTCTCGAGAATGTCATAGACCTTTTCTCTCGCATTGAAGGAATACCAGAAATTTGTAAGGGCACCGATATCCACCAGGTTGGCTCCCACCGAAACCAAGTGGTCGATAATACGGTTCAATTCGCAGGTAATCACACGGATATAAATCGCCCTTTCCGGCACCGGAACATTCAACATGCGCTCCACGGCCTTGCAGAAGCCAACGTTGTTCATGATGGCGGAAACGTAATTAAGCCGGTCGGTATAGGGAATGACCTGCTGAAAGGTGTGAACTTCGCAATCTTTTTCGAAACCCCGGTGAAGGTACCCCATTTCAGTTACCGCCGCAACGATGGTTTCCCCATCCAGGGCGCAGAGGGCCCTTAAAGTTCCATGCGTGGCCGGGTGACTGGGCCCCAGGTTTACAAAGACCAAGTCTTTTTTATCCTTATGCCGGGCCGAATCCAATCCCGACGCGGAACTTTCCAAGGCAATCGGCAATAAAGTTTTCGAATCGAGTGCGGTCGTCATTCGTATCCCTTTACTTTCAATCGAACTTCCATCTCATCCATCAGGGATTCATTAGCCGAAAGCCATTGGCGGCGGGTGATGGGATAGTCCTTGCGAAGCGGGTGTCCCACAAACTCATGATGGTTTAGAAGGCGTTTCAAATTCGGGTGCTGGGCAAAACGGATGCCCATCTGGTCATAAGCCTCCCGCTCCAACCAATCGGCGTTGCGGTAAAGTCCCGAGATCGTCGGAACCACCGGCTCATCTTCGGACACTGTCGTTTTCAATTGGAGCCGATGCCCTAGCGTAAGGGATTTCAACAAGTAGGCGAGACCAAATCGATCTCCCTTCCATTCGGGATAATTGGAATAATCAATCGAGACCAGGTCGATTAGCATATTGAAACTAAATTGCGGATCATCCTTCAGGATTTTCACCACATCGACAATGGCCGCCCGATCCACTTGTATTTCCAGCGCCCCAAACCGATCTTGGGAACCCAATAGGGCCTGGGGATGCTTTTGGGTTAATTGGGTTAATAAATCTTCGTTGATCATTCTTTCGCCTCGCCTGTGAACGGTTATTTAATAATCGAAATGCGGTTCCGCTACCCTGAACTGGGCCGGAGGTGTTGTGTTAGGGTTTTCGATTTTGTGTTGGAGTTTCAAGACGGCCTGCAAGATGGCTTCGGGCCGGGGGGGACATCCGGAAATATAAACATCTACCGGGATAACCTGGTCGATCCCCTGCACTGTGCAATAGTTGTTATAAAAACCGCCCGCTGAGGCGCAGACCCCCATCGAAATCACCCACTTGGGTTCGCACATCTGTTCGTAGATTTGTTTCAGGATAGGCGCTTGTTTGAAGGTGACCGTTCCCGCCACCAAGAGAAGGTCCGATTGCCGGGGGGAAAAACGAACTAGTTCGGCCCCGAAGCGGGCCAGGTCGAATACCGAGGATACCACTCCCATGAATTCGATAGCGCAACAAGCCGTACCAAAGGGCATTGGCCAAAGGGAGTTTTTTTGTCCCCAAGCGATGACCGCGTCCTTACGAGTGGTGAGTACTGGAAAAGTTTCTACTCCCATTCCAAGGCCCCCCTTTTCAAGAGGTAAAACCAGCCAAAGCCGAGAACACCGAGAAATCCCAACATGGAAAGAAACCCGCCCCAGGCCATCTTCTGGAACAAAACCGCCCAGGGAAAAAGGAAAACCACCTCCACATCGAAGACCAGGAAGCACATGGCGACCAGATAGAACTTCACGTTGAAATGATGCCGGGCGTCACCGGATACTGCGGAAGACTGGATACCGCATTCGTAAGAGGAAAGTTTGGTTTCGTTATCCCGCCGTAGGCCGAGTGAAGCGGATAAAATCATCATGGCTGCTGGAACCGCCATGGCTAGAACAAGGGCCAGGACTATCGGAAGAAGATTTTCGATTGTTTCGAAATTCATGCCCGGAACCCCCAAAAGAAGGTAATGCCGCCCCCCGAGGAGTTTTACAGGCTTAGAGGAAATTTAAGGGCGAAATTTGATGGATTATAGGGGGCTAAAGGCCGAAATTTCAATGTGAAATATTTCACAAACTTGTCTTTTTCTCTCCCTTTATTGCTCCGATTTTAAGTCAAAATGGAACTTTGACAAATTTTAATGTGAAAGATTTCACAAGCCCTGGGTCCTCATTTTTCAGTCCTACTATCCATTGGTGGAAATAAAAAAGGCCCGGGAAATCCTGGACCTTTTATAGTTTCTCTTAAATTAACGACTCTTTTTACATTAAAGAATAACCTATCAATAAGGTGATCGTTCCATTTTGGACGTTGGTATTGGTCCTCACGTTATCCAAGCCCAATTCATAACGACCCGAAATCAGGAACTTGCTGAGGTCCAGTTCCACACCGCCGACCAATCCAACATCCGAGCTATTGATCCCGTTCAAATTTGTTCCACCTGACTGGGCTAAAAGGTTCCAACTAAAGGAAGGGCCCAAAAGAATCGCTGGATTGAACACTGGGGTACCCAGCCCAAGCTTTAAGAGCACAGGAACTTCAATATAATCCAGTTCGGTCGTGGTATTGGTTCCCGAAATCTGGTTGCCTTTTTGCTCATAAAGCACTTCTGGTCTGATGGCGAAAGAGTTGCCGAAATTCAAGCTCAAGAACCCCCCTCCGACAAATCCAAGTTTTGAATCACTGACATTGTTGTTGTTAATCTGACTAACGCCACTCCCGATAAAATTCGAGAAATTGGCGCCTGCTTCCAATCCCAAATTGAAAGACTGGGCTGAAGCTTGAATCACCGTCACCCCCGTCAGTAACAGTGCCAAAGTCAAAATTTTAATTTTCATCTCTCTCCTCCTAAATACGGCAGTCTTTACCCCACGCCTTTTAGACGTTCCCAGCAACATCCAGGTTTCACCCTATGAGGTCGCTAACCACTAAGGTTAAACAGCTAACTATTGTCTATTTCGTTTTTGACAACCAATCGGTATGGATAAAGCCCCTTTCCGGGTGGTCCGTCCGCTCGTAGGTATGGGCCCCAAAGAAATCTCTTTGGGCCTGGGTCAGGTTTTGGGGAAGGTTCGCCGTGCGGTAGCTATCAAAATAGGCCAGGCTTCCGCTCATGGCTGGCACCGGAATTCCGTTGGTGACTGCCACCGAAACGACCTTGCGCCAATTAGCCTGTGTGGATTCCACCTGCTTTTTAAAAGATTCATCCAACAGCAGGGAATGAAGGTTCGGATTACGATCATAAGCCTTCATGATCTCGTCCAGTAATTTTGCTCGGATGATGCAGCCGCCTTTCCAAATGCGGGCCATCTCCTTTAGGTTGACGCCCCATTTGTACTCGTCCGAAGCGGCCTTGATCAGCCTCATGCCTTGGGTATAGGAACAAACCTTGGAATCATAAAGGGCGTCCCGCACCGCGTCGATGAGCTGCTTTTTGTCTTCCTTCGTCATTGCGGCCGGCCCCTTGATTTGCTTGGAAGCCTCTACCCGTTCTTCCTTGATGCTGGATAGTCCCCTACCGTCGATAGCCGCAGCAATGGTGGGAATTTGGACGCCCATGTCGAGCGCGATTTGGGCCGTCCACTTGCCCGTCCCCTTCTGACCCGCCTTGTCTAATATCATGTCCACCAGTGGATTACCCGTTTCATCATCCTTCACGGTGAAAACCTTTGCGGTAAGCTCGATCAGGAAAGAATCCAGGATGCCTTTGTTCCATTCGGTAAAGATTTCCCCTAATTCGGCGGCTTTCAGTCCCAGAACCTTTCGGAGAATGTCATAGGATTCGGCGATCAATTGCATATCTCCGTACTCAATGCCGTTGTGGACCATTTTCACGAAATGGCCCGCGCCATCAGGGCCACAATGGGTCACACAGGGACCGGAGTTGGTTTTGGCCGAGATGGCCTCGAAGATGGGCTTCACGAACTCATAGGCCTGGGGGCTTCCGCCCGGCATGATGGAAGGGCCAAACCGGGCTCCCTCTTCACCACCGGAAACACCGGCGCCGAAAAAATAAAAACCTTCTTTGGTGAGTTCCGCTTCCCGGCGTTGGGTGTCCTTGAACCAGGAATTCCCGCCGTCAATAATGATGTCGCCTTTGGATAAGAGGGGCTTCAAAAGTTTAATGGCGTCGTCAACGGGGTCTCCCGCTTTGACCATGAGCATCACCCGCCGGGGGGGCTTGAGGGCTTTCACGAAATCTTGCAGGGTATGGGCGCCAATGAATTTTTTGCCCTCGTTGCGCTTCATAAAGGGGGTGACCCGGTCGCTCCGGAGATTGCAAACCGCCACCGAAAACCCATGGTCCTCGATATTCATGGCTAGGTTTTCACCCATCACCGCGATTCCCAAAACCCCGAAGTCCGCCAATTTTAATTGTTCCGCCGTTGCCGTCATAACCCGCCTCCCCTTTTGAAGTTTGCCCCTTTGAACGAAGGCGCATTTTAACATGAACCTCTCCCGAAAAAAGACTGCCCCCGGCTATAATTAACGAAGCCGATATTTATAACGACAAAGTCAAAAGACGGAAAAAAATCAACTTGTCCCTTCTTTCCAAAACAGTCATCGCTCTTTACCTCTTCGCTTTGATTTTCTGGGCTTATTTATGGAAAGGACATCTTCCCTATTATATAGACGCCTCCCTTTACACTTATCCAGACCATTGGATTAACCTGGATTCCTTCCGCCAGGGACTTTTGCCATTATGGAACCCTTATATTGGCTGTGGCACGCCCCATTTAGCTAATTGGCAATCGGCTTGTCTTTACCCGCCCTTTTGGCTGTTCAATCTAACGGGCCTCTCCAATTGGTTGATATGGATGGCTTTAGCGCATACGGGCTTGGCTTTTTTCGGCTGTTACCTTTGGCTTAGACGCCAAAAAATCACTCCGCTTTGGTGCGCCCTTTGCGCCCTTTCCTTTGCGGGTTCCGCTCACCTTACCCGCTGTTGGGCCAATCTTCCATTTATCGCCACAGCGGCCTGGATTCCCTGGATTTTCTGGGCCGCTCATCGCACCCTGGAAAAACCGGTCTTTAAAAACAGCTTCCTCCTGGGTCTGGCCTTAAGCCTGCAGATCTTGGCTGGTTATCCCTTTTTTACTTTTTACACGGTGCTATTCCTGGTGGTTTGGTTTGAATTCCAAAAACCCGCCTCTCATATAAGAATCCGGTTTTGGCTTACTTTAGGCGGAGCCGCCCTGGCGACCTGCTTGCAGTGGCTTCCTTTCCTGGAACTGCTCACTTACGCTAAGCCCGATTCCTGGGGTGATTATCCCTACTTTGACCGGCCTTTGGATTACCTGACCCTGTTAAAACCGGACGTTCTGGGTCTTTTGGGCTCCACTTCTTATCGCGGCGCCTTCGCCAATGGAAATTTCAATCTATACTTCGGTCTTATTCCCTTGGTGATTTTAGTTTTGAATGGGCTATCCCTCCTGCAACAATTGAAAAACCGTTTTTGGACTCTATGCGCACTGGGCTGGCTGCTCTGGCTGGCCGGAGCACGCCTCCCCCTTTGGGATTTTTTGCCGCTTCAATTTCTCCAGTGGATGGAACCCTCCAAGGCCGTGGGGCTCTTCCTTTTTTGTGCTGTAACCTCAGTGGCTTTGTCCCTTCCATCCCTTTCAGAGAAATGGCCGGTAACTTTTTCCTCAGGGGCAGGTATCGCGTTTTTGACCCTGTTCTGGATAGGGGATATCGGGCGAATGCCATTTCTTCTTCTTCAACCAATGCCCGACCCATATCAAAATGCGGAAATCCAGGGCGAGGCTCAAAAACTACGCACACTTGCGAACGGTGGCCGAACATTGAGCCTTCACACCATCAATGAAATGGAATCCACTGGAACGCAGGACCAAGCGATGAAGCGAACTTTCGGACTCCAAACCGGGACTTTCCTGGCAAATTCCAACTCGGTCTGGGGGCTGCGGTCTCCCGACCGCTATCTTTTTCTTCAGGTGAATGGCTCTGAAAACTTGGTGAAGTATTTCAACAAAGGTTTCCCCTACGATGGAAGTTTATTGGATGTGGCGGGGGTACGGCTTTTCCTGCTGACGCAGCCCCTTTCCGCTACCAAATATAAGGTGGCCGGAAAATGGAATAATGATTTTCTCATTCTCAATACCCAGGCTTCTCCCAATCTGTGGTGGGTGGGTGAAAAAACCGAGTATCCTGACCGCCCAGCTGTCCTGAATTCTCTTATGTCGCCTGGAACAGAGTGGGAGAAAAAAACTTATTTAGAAAAGAACGCCGATGGGCTGTTCACGAATTTATCAGCTGTCAAACGGTCCCTTTCGCTGGTGGCCCAACAAAAAACGGGTTACTTGAGGGAAAGCGCGGGCCGGGCTTCCTTAATGGAATCCTTTTCCAAACCAGGTTACGTTATTTTCAATGAAACTTACGCCCCCGGTTGGCATGCCTGGATAGATGGGAAACCTTATCCGATCCTGCGCGCCTACGGGCTTTTCATGGGCCTACCGGTGCCGGGTGGAAACATGCGCAAAGTCGATTTTCGGTATGAACCTGCGTCTTTCCGGTTGGGGTTATTTTTAACCCTGCTGATCATTGCCTTAGCCACCGGAGGTATTTTACTGAATTATGGGTCTTGGGATAAACCGGCCTGATCCAAAGCGTCTTTCAAGCCTTCCGCCACGTCCTCCTCCGAGCCCACCACCCAAAAATTCAAAAAGAAAAACCCCTCCCCTTCGTATGAACTTTGGCTTCGAAACGAGGTTACGGTGAAATGGTGTTTGGAAAGGGTCTCAATTACTTCGTTCGCCTTTTCATCGGGCAAATCAAACGTGCCCATCGCCGCGCTATTGCCTTTACCGGTTTTTTGCAGAAAAAGATTGGCGGCCAAGTCCGATTTCCATTGAGTTTCAATCCCCTTTTCCGAGTTAGCCTTCGTTTGTGGAATTTCAAATTGGAGCACACGGCCCCTATGCGCCCCCGGGCCAAGAATGGCCTCTGTTTTGGACCAATCCAAGAGGATCTGATTTTCCGGGGTAGGGTTTGGATCCATCGAACCCATGGAGGTTCCGGTAGAAGATAGGATCAGCTTGACCGCCCAAGCCAGGTTGGATTTGGCGCCTTTTCCCCGAACCCGCAGGCGCTTAATTCTCGGGGATTCTTCTAAAAAGGGGCTATAAAGAGCCGTTATTTCCAATCCGTTACGAAGGGCTTGGGCCATTGCTTTGGACACTTCCGTGTCCAGCAAAACCATGTCACCCACCAGTATGGTTCCATTATTTTCAGACTTAAAGAGGAACCAACTGGTCAACTCTTCCGGTTCCAAGGGTACGCCCTTGACCACGACGTTCAGGTCTAGCCGGGGAAAAAGAACTTGGAGGGAACCGACTTGGTCAATCCCATTCCTTCCAAGGATATCCGCCACCGGTTTCCAGTCCATCGAACCCGATTGGCCCCATACCAGGGCCGCAAGGCTGAAGCCTAAAAAGGCAAAAGGAACCAATCGGTTCACGCGTTTCATCTTTGTAAAGTTTTCCGGGACTTGGATTTGATTTTCATGACCGGGCTCAGTTTAACATCAAGTCTTTCCGGCCATTTTAAAAACTTTTTGCTTTGTCCATCAACTGCCCCTGGCTTATGATTTCCCGGACTTTTAAAATCTTGAATAGGTTGTCCTTCCATGCCGATTTCGGACCTAGAACGCAAGAACATCCTACCGTTCCGCAAAATATGGGGCAATGCAAGCGCCCTGATCACCCGCTATCAGAAAATCTGGTGGATCGATGTTTCGCTTTTGCTGGGCCTGATTGGGCTTATTTTCGGCATCATCAATGTGGCCCATGAATGGACAGGCATTCATCGCCCAACGGTGGAAATCGACCTTTCTCCCTGGGCCCTTCCTAAATACACCTTTTTTTCTTTGTGCCGAGGATTGCTGGCTTATATCCTTTCGCTTCTTTTCACCTTCGCTTATGGCTATTGGGCGGCAAAAGACCATGTAGCGGAAAAAGTCCTTATTCCCATGCTGGATATTCTTCAAAGCATTCCCGTCCTTGGATTTCTTCCGGGCTTGGTGCTGGCCCTGGTGGCCATTTTCCCAAACAGCAATATCGGCTTGGAATTGGCGGCGGTCATTATGATCTTCACTGGGCAGGTTTGGAATATGACTTTCAGCTTCTACCAGTCACTACGGTCCGTTCCTCAATATCTTCTTGAAGCGGCGGCAGTCTATCGCTTCAACTGGTGGCAAAAAGCCACCAAGCTGGAAATCCCCTTTTCCGGTATCGGGCTTATCTGGAACAGCATGATGAGCATGGCGGGCGGCTGGTTTTTCTTAACCGTCACCGAGGCTTTTCAGTTGGGCGACAAGGATTTTCGCCTTCCCGGCCTGGGTTCTTATATGAGCGTAGCCAATGATAAAGGCGACAATTGGGCGAAATTTTACGGTGTCATCGCCATGGTCATCATGATCGTATTTCTGGACCAGTTCCTTTGGAGACCTCTGGTGGTTTGGGGACAAAAATTTCGGGTCGAGGAAGGCGGCAACGAGGAAGGCATGCATTCTTGGTTTTTGGATTTTCTTAATCGTTCTCAAATATTCCAGTTTTTTCAAAACCTTTTTAAAACAAAACAAACCTCCTCTTCCCAAAACATGCCACCCCTGGACAAAGTGGGAGCAAAACCGGCTGCCTCCTCCAAACCTTCCGATAAAATTTCATTGAAGATGTTTTCGATTTTCGCCTTCCTCACACTCGTGGGTTTAATGTTGTTCGGAGCCTGGAAAATCATCGAGCTTTTCAGCAAAGTGAGCTTGGACCAATGGAAACTCATCATTAGTGAAGCCCTTGTGACATTGGGACGAGTGCTGGTGGCTGTGGGGGTTTCAGCGATTTGGACTATTCCCGTGGGCCTTTGGATCGGACTCTCCCCCCGGCTTTCCCGTCTCGCCCAGCCCTTTGTCCAAGTGGCCGCCTCTTTCCCGGCCCCCATGCTTTTTTCTTATGTCATAATCGTCTTGAAATTTATGGGGATATCATTGAATTGGGGCTCCATCGCCCTGATGGTCTTAGGCGCCCAATGGTACATTTTGTTCAACGTCGTGGCCGGGGCCATGGCGATCCCTTCCGATCTTTTGGAGGCCGCCCGGATGTACCATATCATCGGCTGGCAAAGGTTCCGGAAGGTTTATCTGCCGGGAATCTTTCCCTATTTAGTTACCGGCATGGTGACCTCCGCCGGTGGGACATGGAACGCCAGTATCGTAGCCGAATATGTAACCGACAAAGGCCAAACCCTCACCGCCTTTGGCCTTGGATCCCAAATCAGCGACGCCGCCGCTAAAGCCGACTTCCCTATGTTAGCCGCTAGCGTGGTGGTGATGTCCCTCATGGTGGTGACTTTCAACCGATTGGTTTGGAAGAGGCTTTATCGTTTGGCCGAGGAGAAGTATTCTTTAAGCAAATAATTCCAAAGGTTTAAAAGACCCTAACTTAAAACTAAACACTTAGAACTAAAAATTTTTTGCGGGAGGCGACTATGGCGGTGGATATAAAAACGGAAGCCCAAGAAAATCTAAAACTCAGCGAAGTCAAAAATGTCTCGCAGGAATTCAAGCTTCCCAACGGTAAAGAGTTGAAAGTGTTGGAAAATATCAATCTTTGTATAAATAAGAGGGAAGTAGTGGCCCTCCTTGGCCCCTCGGGCTGCGGCAAATCCACCCTGTTGCGCGTCCTGGCCGGCCTGATCCCGCCTACCAAAGGCGAGGTTTTATATCATGATCAGCCCCTTCATGACTTGAACACCGGCGTCAGCATCGTTTTTCAGAGTTTTGCCCTATTCCCTTGGATGACCGTGGCCGAGAACATCCAAACCGCCCTCCAGTCCCGTGGTTTTCCGGCCAACGAAATCGAGGATCGTGCCCAAAAGGCCATTCAAATGGTAGGCTTAGCCGGCTTCGAGGAAACCTATCCCCGGGAGCTTTCAGGCGGCATGAAACAAAGGGTCGGTATGGCCCGGGCCCTTTCGGTGGACCCGGAAATTCTTTTCATGGACGAACCTTTCAGCCACGTCGACGCCCTAACCGCTGAATCTCTACGGGCGGAGGTCATCGACATTTGGGCGGCCCACGATAAGAATCCCTCCTCCATTCTGATGGTCAGCCACGACATTCCAGAAGTGGTTTACATGGCCGACCGTATCGTGGTCTTGGGCACCAATCCCGGGCATATCGTCAAGGTAGTTGAAAACAAACTTCCGCGCCCGCGCGACTACCGCTCCCCCGATTTTAGTAAGTTGGTGGATCAACTGCACGAAATCATCACCGGCCATGAAATCCCCGATGCCCCGGAGCCTGTCCTTCAACCCAACGAGTTGCCTCCCGCCGAATCCCTTCCAGACGCAAAGCCCAGCGAAATTGTGGGTATTTTGGAATACCTGGACGCCCGCGAAGGCAAGGAAGATGTTTTCAAGATCGCCACCGAAACCGAGAGGGAGTTTGGTGAAGTCATCAAGGTGGTCAAGTCCGCCGAGTTGTTGGATTTTGTCGATACCCCCAAACGACTCGTGGTTCTGACCCCCGAAGGCCAAAGATTCATCAAAGCCACCTCCCAGGAGAGGCAAAACATTTGGAAGGAACAGCTTTTGAAATTGAGGCTCTTCAAACAGGTCAACGATATGCTGGCCAAACATCCCCGGGCCCGGTTGGACGCGGATCTAGTCCAAGAAATCATCATTTTCAATCTGCCTTCGGAGAATTTCGAGAAAACCTTCGAAACTTTTATCCATTGGGCGATGTTCGGCAACCTCTTTGCCTATGACGAGGATACCCAAAAGATTTTCTACCCCCGCAAGCGCCAATACAAACCCAGGCCAAAGGTGAATGGAAAATCCGACGGCAATGGGAATGGCGAGGAGTCCGGTTCCGTTAACCCCACCGAGGAAAAACAACCGGCGACGGCCGTTTCTGTAAAACCAGCGGAGCCTGCTTCCGAGGGTTCCAAACCGGACGAACCCCCGACCCCGAAGATTTAGCCATTAAATGATAGCGAAGGGATGACAGCTGATTTTCTATGGTAAACTATCGGCGTTTTTAATCCCCGTTTAAAAGGACTTACATGGATTCCCTGCATCAAATGGTTTCTTCCATACTTCATTTGAATCGATATCTACCCGATCTGGTTCAAAGTTACGGGACTCTGATTTATGCCATCCTTTTCGGGGTTATTTTTTGCGAAACCGGGCTGGTGGTAACGCCGGTTCTGCCCGGGGATTCCCTGCTCTTCACCGTCGGAGCCCTTTGCGCGACTGCCAAATTGAACATCGCCTTTTCCTATCTCTTACTCACGGCTGCGGCTCTTCTAGGGGATCACAGCAATTATTGGATCGGCCGGTTTTTCGGCCCCAATGTCTTTGGAAAACTGATCAACCGCAAGTACCTGGACAAGACCCACGAGATTTACGAACGCCACGGCGTCCAAACTCTCATCTTGTTCCAGTTCGCGCCCATTTTCCGCACCTTTGCCCCCTTTGTGGCCGGCGTCGGCAAAATGACTTATGGAAAATTTTTTCGATATAACCTTACGGGAGTATTGCTTTGGACCACCATTTGTATTTTTTCGGGTTATTTCTTCGGCAATTTGGAAATCGTGCAGAAAAATTTCGAATTGGTCATCTTGGGGATCGTCGCGGTTTCTTTGATACCCTCGGCGGTACAGGTGGTGAAGTTTTTACTTGGCCGCTCTAAAGACAAAACCGTTCCAAATAAATCAGCGAAAAAAAAATAAACTACTTCACTTCCACTCGATAAACCGGAACAGTCCGCTTGGCCCATTTGGTTTCGAAACCCAGCTTCTCGCAGGACAGATTTTGTTCCCTCAGGTAGGGGAGTATCTCATTTTCGTTGAAGACGCTTTCGGTAAATCCGATTTGTCCCGCGTCGGCGATGGATTGGATCTTGGCCGCGAAATTCACTGTATTCCCGAAATAATCTATGTTGCTGTTCAAGTTCACCGCCAGGCAGGACCCGCTGTTCAGGGTCACCCGCAGGCGCAAGCGGGACTCCGGATTGTTCCCGTTGAAATAGCGCTGTAGGTCCACCGCCGCCCGCAGGGCGTCCAGAGGCCGCACGAAGGCCGCCATTACCGCGTCCCCAATGGTTTTCACCACTGCGCCGTTATGGTTCTTAACCACCTCATAAGTTTTGAGGAAATGCTGCCGCACCTCCGCGAAGGCCACCGTGTCCCCTTCCTGCTCGTAAAACTTGGTGGAACCCACTAGATCAGTGAAAAGGATGGTCTGGACGCCGATTTCCAATTTGATGTCGGCGGCCAGGGCTTCCTGTGAGAAAAGGTCTCGGAAACCCTGGAATGAGAAGAGGTCTACGGGCCGCAAGGTATCCTGATCCGCCTTGTTCTCTTCCAGGATGAAGGTTTTCGCCTCAGGGGAGGTGTTTTGGAGAACCATAGTCGGAAAATGCGCGCTCTTGAAATTCTGTTGGGCCAGGGAATCCTGCCACAAAACCTGGTTTGCGGAGGAGTCTTCAATGATGTCTAGCAGGTTATAGACCTCCATGCCTTGCAACCGCAGGCGATATCTTCCCAAGCTGAGGAGAGTTTTCAGGGCCAGTTCTTCCTTGGGCCGGATGGTTTTTTGCATCTTTATGTGAGGCTTGGTGCCGGGTTCGGCCGCACAATAGACCCTTTTTTCCACGGTTCGAATGGAATTATGGACATGGAAAGTCACCTCCAGCACGTTGAAGGACGTCGCGTCGAAATCGATCTTGCAGACTTCGCAGTTTCCCCGTTTGGGAAGGTCTCCTAGGTTTTTTGCCTCATTGCGGACTCCCCGGCAATGGGGGCAAAGAACGTCCCACGTCAGGTTAAAAAGCCCCAGGCGGGTGGCGGCCAGGAAAACCAACAGCAGGTCTTTTTCCTTCACCCCCCATTCCCGTGCCAGGGATTTCACCCGGATGCGGTAAAGAGTTTCGTCGGGTTCGGTTTCCACGTAGCGCACAAGCCGGTCCGCCAATTCAGTTGAGGTTCCCCCTTCTAAAAGTTTTTGGCGAATATTTTTCAACTGTTCTACCACTGTCGCGGATAACTTGACGGGTGCCGCTGGGGGCTTTAAAACCTCTTGTCGCTGAATGGCGGAGGTAATTTCCTTTAAGGCCTTCTCGTAGCCCTTTTTAATCTGCTTGAGACCGATGTTGATCAAGAGGCGGCTCACGGGTCCCCGGGGAATCCAGGATAAATAAACATAGAGACGGCATTTTCCTGGTTGGGTCTCCTCAAAAAGGTATCTGGCCCGCATGTAATACGGCAATCCCTTGCTGTAAATGCGGGCATGACTGAACTCTTTCCCATATTCCCATTCCCAGGGAACTTCTTCCCAATACATCTTCGTGCCAACATTGACCGCAAAACCCTGGAGGCGGCCGTTTTTCTCGGTGAATTTCATTTCCCCCATACCCACCCTTTTGTTGAAGGACGAAAGGTCGGCGATGTAAGGCCAAAGCCTTTCTACGGGAACAGGCAGGTCGAACCTCCAGAAGAAATGCATAGGCTTGCCCTTCCTCAGCCATTCCGCCGGCCAGGGATATTTCTCCAGGAATTTTGGAAGAGTCAATAGTTCGGGATCCGTTGTGGTCGCCATAATTCCCTCCAGTGAGAATTAAACTAGCTTTCCAAAAGTTTGTTGATTTTTGCGGCGCAGATAAAGTCATTTTCCGACAGACCCTTGATAGCGTGGGTCATGTAGCGTACTTTGCAGGTTTTATAACCCACTTCCATGTCGGGATGGTGGTCCTCCCGGTGAGCGATCCAAGCCACCGCATTCACAAAAGCCATTGTTTCGTAGTAGTTTTTGAAGGTGAAAGTCTTCACGATCCACCCTTCCATCAACTCCCAGCCCGGCAATTGGGCCAGGTGGCCCTTGATCATGATCAGGTTCAAAGGTCGGGTGCCTCCCTCGCAGGGCTTGCACTTTCTATCCGATAGTTTATCGGGGACGTTGGATTCCATAGTCAAACCTCCGTAACTGATATTAGGATTTAAAAAAGAATAAGGTTACTTGTTTAAAAAGGATTTCAACCTGGATTGGGGGTCGGGGTCTCATTTGCGACGGGAGCGGGCGTGGTTAATTGCTGAAGGGACTTATCGCTTTCCTTACCATCGGGATACAAAGCGGTAACACCAAAATAATAAACGGTACTGGGCTTCAGCGGACCTAATACAGCTTGAGTCTTGAGGGTGCCGGTGGGGGTCAAAAGCTTGTAACTAACCCCATCGTGGGAAACGTAAACATTATATTTCATCCCCGCCCCTCCGTTATTCCAGCTCAGGGTGACTTTAGCGGCATTCACCAGAAGGGCTAAGTGAGCGGGCGGAGGATACTGGGCGGCCAGTTGGGCCTTTTTCAATTCGGTGAAATTCGCGGTGAGGGTCGCCGCCGCGCTCTCCGTTTCGGCTTTGTTCACGGCGGTTAAAAGGAACTGGTAGGTTTTGTCCGGATTCACCTTTTTAAGGATGATGATATTATCCGTGATCTGGGTGGGTGATATTTTTTTAACCGGCGTGCCGGGATCGCCGACGAGGTAAAGATAAAAACCCGTCACGTCGGAAGAGAGGGCTTTATCCCAAGTCAGGTTGAAACCCTCCGCTGTGGCGGTCGCCTTGAAGCCGGTGGGTGCCGGGAAAACGGGAGTGGGTGAGGGCGCTGCCGCCACCACCGCGCTTGGCACCGCCGTCAGGGTCACCAGGGAGCTTTCGCTTCCCGCCGCGCTAACCGAGGCCAAACCAAAAGTATAGGTTTGTCCGTTCACTAGATGGTTCAACCGAACCGATAATTCACCGATGCCCAAGGGCCTTTTCGTGACCAGCAACATGCTATCGGTATTGGGCTTTTTGACGTAGACGTTATAACCCACGACCAAGTTGGAAGGAACGGGCTTCCAATGAAGAGAGATGGACCCATCCGACGAAATGGCGTTAAAGCCCGTGGGCGCTATCAATCCTTCCACAGCCTCATTGCCGAAACTCAGCACAAGGGAAAACCGGTGGGTGTCGCCCAGGGTGCCCTGGGGCGAAAAGGCGTAATCGAACTCAACCGGGTCCACATTAATTCCCACGCCGGCGGTGGGATGCTGTTGGTAGGAGTCGCCCGTGAACCCCGCCCGCAAAGCCAGTATCCGGTCGAACCAATATTCAGCCCCCGCCGCGCCGGTGTAGGTTTGGGTGGTAAATTCCCAACCGTTATCGGCGGACAGCGTCAGGGTGTGACGGGGAAGGTCAAGGATCTTCCAGGCCAAGCCCAACCGGCCACTGAAAGGAAGGGGATCAGCGGCGGAAATAAACTGGACTTCTTGTCCGAAATCAAATACTCCCAGTCCGATTCTAACCCGGTCACCGGGGGTGAAAAGCACGCCCGCGTCGCCCGCGAAAGCGGAGGCGTTGTACCCGGCTAGCTCTTCCTGGATGTACTTGGCCGTCACCCCGAAGGAAATAATCCTTTTCACGCGGTAAGCAAGGGAAAGCAAAAAGGCGTTATCCCCAGCGGAAACCGCCGGGGCCAGCCCCAAGGTGCTGTCGAAACTGCCGGTCCCCAGGTTGACCAGCCCTGCGCCGAGCCCGAAGGTGTCTTCGCCCGCGGGAAGGGGCACTACCACCCCGCCGAAATTGTAGCCGATACTGTTCAGGTAAAGCAGGTGGAGATAGCCCACTTGGGGGCGGCTTAAAAGCGCAATGCCCGCCGGATTCCAGGTGAGGGCCGTCACGTCATCGGCCATTGCGGTGAAAGCCTCGCCCATGCCCTCGCTGCGGGCGCCGCTGTCGATGGTAAGGAAATCCGCGCCACTGGTGAGCTGTTGGGCCTGTGCCGCCACCTGTAGTCCCAATATCAAACAGGAAGCGAGCAAGAAGGAACTGACGGCGGAATTTAGGCGGCGAAGGGAATTCTCAATTTGAACTTTGAAATTGAAAATTCTTAGCAACTGAGGGCTCAAAAAGAAGGACTCAGGGCTTTCTTTTTCGATCATTACTTAACCACCAGCACTTTCTTGATCTGGTGCAGACCTGGGGCCTTGATTTCAATTAGGTAAACCCCGGAGGCGACCCAACTACCCTCACGGTCCTTGCCGTCCCACGTCAAACTAACAGTTATGTTTGCGATGGCCGTGGCATAAAGTGCCCGGATGGGATGGGCCGAAATATTATAAATGTCCAGTTCCACCGGCCCGCTTTCGGGAGCCACGAAATAAATCCCTAGTTGCTGGCCCGTCAGGGGCTTCAAGACATTGGCATCGAAGGCCATCACTCCCAGGGTGACCGGCGGCACGGCCGCACTCGGGGCGGGAGTGGTCGCTTCAGCGTGATTAGAATAAGGGCTTTCCAACGAGACAGCCCCGCCGGGCCCGGAGGAATACATTGCCTGAAGAACGTAATAGTAGGTGGTATTGGCCGCGAGGTTGGTATCGAGATAGGAAGTAACAGGAGAACTATTAGAAAGGGTGGCTAAGGGGCTAAGGAAACTGGTGGTGAAAGTGGTGGCGCGGTAGAGGTTATAGGCCGTGACGGGATAACCATCGGCGTTGGGGGGCCCCCAGGTGAGTTTGATGGAGTTCGTTCCCGTGACGGCTGCGGTCAAGGCGTTAGGAGGGTTCAAGTCCGAGCCGCTGGTGGTGGCCGAAAGAGGGCCTACGATCGTACTGGCGTTGTTTCCGGTGGTAACCCCCAGAGAATCCATGGCCTGAATTGTGACCGTGACCGGAGTCGGATTAGTCAAGCCAGAATCCAAATACCAAGTTTGGGTCGCGGGCACCGTAACCGGAGCACCGTTGATGGTGACTATATAGAAAGAAACGGGAAGGGCTCCGACCACCGGGGAGGATGGAGGCCAATCGATTAGAACCTGCTGGTTTCCGGCCGTGACGATCAAGGTCGCTGGGGCCGCGGGCGGCACCGCAGGAATACCGAACACAGTGGCGCTATCGGCGCTGACCGTTCCAGGGGCCGAGGCGGTCATGTAATAGTAATAAGTTGTGTCATTAATCAGGCCCGTATCGGTGACGGCCTGGGCGGTGACACCGCCTCCAGGAGCGGATACGAACGCCAAGGTCGTGGGACTGGAGAAATTAGGTGCGGTGCTTCGGTAAATGTTGTAACCCGTGACATTGGTTCCGCCAATTACCGTAACTGAATCCGTCCAGGAGAGAATTACTTGGGAGACACCCCCGGTGGCGGCCAAATTGCTCGGGGGGTTTGCGGTAAGGGAAACAGGAACTCCCGAAACCAAAGCCGAGGGAGGACTGATATCCAAACCCGTGGTGACCCCGGTCGTATCGACCGATTGCATGTAAAAACTATAAGTGACCCCATCCATTAATCCGGTGTCCAAATATCCCGTCAAGGTTGAACTGACGGAAACCGGGGCGGAAGCGGTCATCGGGCCCGTGCCCGTAATTGTAATCGGATAGATGAGGTAACTGCCGATAGGCAGGGTTCCAGCCGTTCCCGCTTTCCATGTCAATAATAGTTCCTGATCCCCCACCCCAACGCCCAGGTTTTGAGGAGGGCCGGGGGTATTTAATGGCGTCACGGTCACGGGCAAGGTCGCGGGGCTCAGGTTGCCCTGGCTATCCACAGTTTGGAGGAAGTAGACATAGGTCATTCCATTCAGCACGGTAGTGTCGTCGAAAGTCACTGCGGCGGTTGGTATGACCGTGGTAACCCCCGCGTTTACACGGCTGATGTCATAAATGGAAACCGGATAGGTGGTGGCCGAACCCGGGGTCCAGGTTAAAGTAACGGAACTGTTGGCGGGAACGTCGTTCGGCGTCCCAGGCGGGTTGGGCAGGGCGAAGGCCGTTACCGGCACAGCGTCGACAGACGTCACCGGGCTCTGTTGGCCCATGTTGTCATCCGACACGACGATATAGTAATAAACGCCCAACCCGGTTACAGCTGCGCCCGAATCGGCATAAGTGAGAGGGGCTGTGAGCCCCGAAACCACTGCCATGTAGGGTCCGGCCAAGGCCGTGGCCCGGTAAACCGAATAAGCCGTGACCCCTTCTTGGGAAGCGGAAACCGGGGCCGACCAGGAAATGACCACGGTGACTCCCGTGTTGCTCGTGCCCGAAATCGCTGTCACACTCACCGGAGAGGAAGGGAGTGAACTGAAGGTTTGTGAATTAGAGGCCGGGCCCGTGCCAGTGGCGTTCGTAGCCGTAACGGTATAGATATAGGCCACTCCCGGCTGGGTGGCGAGGGTCAGGGTCACCGGCGCTCCTGCAGCGCTAGCGGGATAAGCTTGGGTGAGGGTAACTCCTCCGCCTACCTGGGTGACCGTATAGCCAGTCACGTCGGAGGGAAGGGTGGTCCATTCCAGAATTCGGGAAACTCCGTCCGAAGCCAGCGTTACCGGCGACAGATTAACGGCGCCGGGGTAGGTCAATTGAGTGACAGGGCCCTCGTAGGCGCTCGCCCCAAATGGATCAGTCACCTGGAGCCAGTAATAATAGGAAGTATCCGGCGCTTCCCCGCTGACACCGCTCAAGAAGCCCGTATCGGTAACGCCCAGGCTTGAAACTGGCGTGATATTAACAGTGGTTCCGCCGTTGGGAGATGCGTGGTTAGTATTGACAAAAATCGAGACGGCGCTGGCATTGGGGTCGGCTGTCGTCACGTTGGTCCAGGTGACGGAGATATTGTTGGACTGGGTAATTCCCGTAATCGCCAAGCCCGTGGAAGCCAATGGCAACAAACCCCATGTGACAGAGGCGGAAGGCTGGCTGACCCCGCCAGGTATGCCCGCACCCCCACCAGGATTTGTAGCCGTCAGGTCGTAAACATAGCTAACGCCCTGGGTCAAGGGGCCGATGTCGGTGAAACTGGTGGCGGTTCCAGGGGTAGCCGTCCCCACGGCCACGGGTGTTCCCGAGGGCAATTGGGAACGGTAGATGGTGTATTGGGAAACGTTCTGGCTGGCGCTGTTGGCCGTCCAAGTGAGGGTCACGGCGCTGGTGGATGAAGTCACCGTAGGAGTTCCCGGCGGGTTAGGCGGGATTTGAAGGGCTTGTTCGGTGACCGGCCCCACACCAGAGGGATTAACGGCCTGGAGGAAATAAAAATAAGTGGTCCCCGCTGAGAGTCCCAGGTCCTGAAGTGAAGTCACCGGGTTCCCCGCCGCCGTCACGGCCATACCCAGAGTCACGGCCACGGCCCCTGAGGGGTAGCTGTTGCTTGTAGGGTTGCGATAAATATTGTAACCGGTCGCGTTGGCGTTGCCCGCAATCAGTGTCGCCCAGCTAAGGTTGACAGTTGTATTGGGGTTCAAGGCCGAGGCCACCGTAAAGCCTGTTTCCCCCACCGGAAACAGGGCCGAGGTGACGGGGGCTGAAAAAAGCGACGTAAATCCTTGTGCGATTGCGTTCAAAGTATAGATATCATTTTGGCCCTGGACGGCGGTCGCGGCCGAAACCAGAAAACTGACACCAGCCGTACTTCCAATGGAAACTCCGTTTTGGTAGACCCCGTATTGGGTGACCCCTTGGGCTACCGGGTTGGCCGACCAAGTAAGAGTGATGCCGCTTCCGGAGGGGGATGCGGTGAGGCCCGTGGGAGCCGAGGCCCCGTCCGATTCAGTGACAGGTCCTGAAAGGTTGGAGGTCACCCCTTGGCTGTCTATCGCCGCCACTTGATAGATATAACTGTCGCCCTGCACTAAGCCCGTGCTATCCGCGAAGGTCGTGGCATTGCTGCCGACCGAAGCATAATAAACCGGGGCACCAGGGGCCAGTGCCTTATAAATCAGATAATTCTCTATCGGTTGGTTCAAAACCAGTGTTGAACTAGGTGCCGTCCAACTCAGACCGATGGTGGCCGGGCTGGGTGAAACCAGGTTGGAGATGAGTCCCGTGGGGGGCCAGCCGTTGGGATAACCGGAGACTTCAGAAGAAGGCCCGCTGTCGTGGGCGCCCAGTGGCGCTCCACCGCTGTAAAGATTGTCCATGCTGGAAAGATAATAATAATAATTCGTCCCCGCACTGACGGTCGTATCCTTGAAAGTGGTCACTAGCCCCACTTGGGCGATGGGAGTCCCGCTTTCCCCCCCGAAGAGGTTCCCCGGTAAATTTGGTATCCCGTCACGGGATAAGAGCCAGGCACGGCAACAGGTGTCGCCCAATTGAGTTCAATAGTGGTTCCTCCGGTCAAGGCTTGAACACTGGAGGGCGGTCCGGGATTGGCGTAAGGCGTGGCGGAGGCGGTAGTGACCGGCGTCGATTGGGCCACTGCGTTATAAGCCGTAAGATTGTAGGTGTAAGCCGTCAGGTTGGTCACCGCAGAGTCAATGTAACCCAGGGTGGTATTGGGGGTGAAGGTCACCGCGTTGGGGACAATTGTTCCGTTGGGAAGTGTGACGGAAGCAGAAAAGGCCCCTGTCGCAGGGGTTGGACTGCGGCTGAGGACGTAACCCAGGTTGGTCTGGGCCGTCACCTGGCTCCAGTTGAGACTCACGCTTCCCCCGCCGCTGTTGATGTAGGGGATCACCGAAGCCGTAAAGGACGAAGGCGCCGGAGGCGGGGCCTCGGAGGCAATGACCGCCCCGCCCGAAACAGAGGGCACGGCTAGGCCCGTGTTGGACAAAACCGACAGGAGGGGAAAGTCCCAGGCGCTGTTGGTTTGACTAGAACAGGTGATGGTTAAAGGAATCTGAACCACTTGGTTGACAGTGATCGGGTTCGAAGCGGAAATCAATGTGATGGCCCCGGTGGTTGTGTTGGTGGCTTGGGAAACGCCCAGGCTGCTGCCGGGAAGGCCGGGAACGGAGCTGGGCACGCTGACGCTAAAGGGTGTTCCTGAACCCGAGGGATTGTTCGTGGGTATTTGAATGGTCAGGTAAGTGATGGGCAGGGAATATTGGTTGTTGATGGTGTAGGTCACGGGGGTGGAGACGCTGTCCTCGATGATGGAGGGGCTCATGCCGGCCGTCACCGGTTGGACGTTGCTATTGGAATAAGGAACGTTGATATAGGAAAGAATACCCTCGTTGGAGGACCATTGGAGGTTGACCGTGTTGGTGACTGGGGCGCTGGTCCAAAAGCGCACGATCACCTGGCCGTTGTTCATGTAGGTGGCGGGGGCAGCACCAGTAGTAGAGGAAAATCCGGAGACGAGGCTATAACTTTCCGCGATGTTGGGAACTGACCCGAAATAAACCGTGTCTTCGTTGGGGTCCCCCGGGGTTAGGTCCGGGTTGTTGTAATCCGCCAGGGTGCCGTTGTAATCCAGTATCACTTCATAGCTGACTGCGGCGGTGGCGTTTACGTCCTTGAAAGCCTCAAAATGTGCCGCTACCCCAGCGTTCAACCCCGCATATCCCCCTGTCACCCCTGTCACGGCGAAACAAAGAGAATTGGTGACGCTGCTGCCCGAGATGACGGTTACCGCGTAATTGGAATTGGTCACCGGGCTGGTCAGGAGCAGATCCGTGTTGGGTGGATATTGGGCGGGGATGGTAGTTCCACTCGAGGCTGCGAGAAAATAGGATTGGAAAAAGCCCTCCACCACGTATCCCGGTCCCGAGGTGTTCCCGATAGCTCCGGGATAAGTGGCGGTAGAGGCGGTGACGGAGGCGTCCTGGATGCTGACCTGCATGGAATTGCACCCGGCGGTCAGGGTGACGCCGAAATTCAAAAGGCCATTTTGGAATGTCATGGGAGCGGTCGCACCGACGACGGGCGCATAACCACTAGGGACAAAAACAGCCTGGGGATCGGCCAACTGGCTCGTGGCGGTGTTGTAGAGCCCCACCGTCACCACGTCGTTGAACGAATTATCCACAGACGCGCCGTTCAGAGCCTGGACGTTGAAGGTCACCGCGCTGTTTACCTGATAGGTCACTCCCGCATAAGCAGAGGTGGGAGGAACCACAAAATTAAAAGTATCGGTAGCTAAGGCTTGAAAAGGAAACAGAAGGAAAGCTAACAGCGTAAAGATAGAAAAGAAGGTTAAACGGTTAGGATTGAGGAGAAGTTTTTCCATTAGTTTTGAATCCATCGGTTAAGAATATCCTTATTTTTAAGGGTAATCAAGAAAAGGGTTTTGCGCGTGGTGCGCCCTTCGTATGTAGATTTTATCTTTAATATATTAATTAGCGCGGGGTCCAGCCCTAGCCGGGACGAGAGGGGCCAATGCCCAATCTCAGGCTGTTCACCCGAAACCAAAGCATTATCGCCATCCGATTATTTGATTTTGGCCGTTACTTTCAAGTAACAAGCCCAGAGATGAACAACTTCCAACCATTCATGGTTTTACAGCTATTTTTTCAACTTTCTTTTGGAGTTTTCACTTCCCCCTTACCAAACATCTCGGACGTTGTTGACCATCGTCTGATCGTTCCAGACAACCCGGGGAGCGGCGCCCTGAGCCACAAGGAGAGACCGGATCATCACTTCTGTTCCGGCGGCGTTTCCGGATATCCCCGTTTCGAACCCACCGGGGAAACTTCCGGACGCATTTGCGTATTCAGGGACCGCTTTCGGGACGCCTTGCCAAATGGAACTGTTGGGGCTGATCCCATAAAAAAAGCCGTTGCTCAAAAGCCCGGAGGAAACATGGGTCAGATAGGTGACATAGCCTTCCTGGATGGCCACGGGCCAGACCGGACTGGCTACGCCGCCGCTGAAGGTGTAAAAACCGGCCGTCGTGGAAGTGGGCGCAGGGCTGTATTGAGTAGGATCCCAGGCCCAAGTGACCGCGTAGGTGGGGTCATTGGGCGAGACGTTGCCGGGGGTTTCCAGCCAGGTGATGACATTTGAGCAAAGAACCGGATCAATGGACAACAATTCATTGATCTCGTTATAGTCCGCATATTGGACACTCTGCCATTCCACCAGCCCATAACTGGCCGTGTTGCGCAGGCCTCTGGGGTTATTGGCGGTCAAGTAATAGTAGGTAAAACGGTAAAGGTCAATGATCTGTGTGGCTGGCCCGCTCCCATTGGCGGCCCCGTAAGTCACATAGCTGTTGCCGGTCGTGGTGTAGTAGGCCGTGGCTGGGGCGTTATAAATCAAGGTACCGAATGTCTGGGGCGTATCGTAGCCCCCGACCAGGATACTGTTGCCGAAATAAGGCGCGACCACAGTGGATGGGGAAAAGGAGGTGGTGATGCTGGCCGGAAAGTCCGTGGCCAGTTTGGTTCCGGGAAGAATCGGATATTGAGCGAGAGTGTTGGCCGACATGCCCGCGGTCACAGCCCCTAAAAAGGAAGCACCCGAGGAATCATTTTGGAATAGGTGGCGGCCGGTGATCAGCTTTTCGTGCATGCGCAACATGGTCTGTTCGTTCAAAGCTTGCAGTTGGAGATGCATTTCATCGGCGGCCATGCCTTGACTGACCTTGCTGAAAAGATAGGTAATCGCCGGGGTGATAATAGCGATCAAAGCCGTCACGATCATTAGCTCGATCAGGGTAAATCCTTTCTCATTGGAATGCTGGGAGTGGCTCCTAGGGGGCGAGTAGAGGTTAAAGGGTTGTTCCATGCCGGGCCTCATTGGTCGATTGTGACCGTAAGAATATGGTAGGCGTAATCCAGGGGCATATTTTGCCGGTAAGCTTCCACCATGATTTCATAATTCCCCTGGGGGAAGCTATTCACGTTCCAGGCGAAACTGTAGGGAAAACTATTACTGGTGTACAAATTGCCGTCGGCGCTGGAATCCAAGACACCGAAGGTGGCTGGTCCGTTATTATTCATGAACAACCATGTATTCCCGCTGTCCGTGGAATACTTGAAGTTCATGTCCAGATTGATGGGAGTTGTGCCGCTACCGCCGGTTTCGACATAGGTACTGCTGGCAAGGGTGGGATAACCGGGATATTCCTCGGTGTAAAAATTGGCGGTGCTGGACGTGAGCCCCGGATAACGGTACCAAATGTTGTTGGTGGGCCCGGTACTGAGCGTTGTAACAGCGCCGCCGACGAGAGTGACCGAAGTGGCGGTCCCCGTCGTCACAGCCCCATCCACGATCACGTTGATAACGGAGGGCTGGTAATACTGGTTGGTGGGGCTGTCGACATAACATTCGATTAGGGGAACTTGGGTGATATGGCCGGGGCTCGCGTAATTTCCCCCGTCCAAAAAGGTCCTGAGTAGGGCCACCAATGCCGTTTCACCCAGATCGGAGGTCCCCACTTGGGCGGAAATGGACAATCCCGATTCCACCACATAGGCGACCTGGGTGACGGGCTCTCCATTGGCGAGGCCGTTGGGATTCGTGATCTGGACCACACCCGTGCCAGTCCAGGGTGAACCCGCGGAGGTGGTATAAAAAACGCGTGACGTCCCGTTGACCTCTGGAACGGTCAGCGTGTTATGGGTGGAATAGGGGGCGATATTCCATTGGGGAGGGTAGTTCCCTTGATTCAACGCCCAAGGACGCCCGGATGAGTTGACTACTTCCACCGGAAGGGGATATTGAAAAATGTTGAAACAGGAAGCGGCCATGCTGGTGGTGGAATCCGTGTCACCCGTCCCTTCATGGTTAAAGGTATTATCCGTTCCGGAGCCGTTGGCAGAACCGTTATAGAAAGACGAACAGCCGTTCGCGCCGGCACGGTTGGTGACTTGGCGCCCAAACCCGGTCAGGGAATTTCCGTTGCCGTAGGAAACAGTCACGGTTCCGCTGTAAAGGGTGGTGGGGATGCTTCCAAAATCCTCCCGGTAAAAAGTGAACTTCGAAGGCCCCCCGATATTTGCCGAGGGAAGGTTTCCGTAAAAACTCCAAGCGGTGTACATGCTGTCGGGATAAAGTTCCCCCAGCCAAGTCTTCGCGTACCAGGTTTGTTGGGTATTGGCGGGCAGGTGCAAGGAGGTGATAGAGGCCGCGCCCCCATCGGTATATGGAATGATCTCAGAAACGTAGTCGACGGCGGCGTTGGCCGTGGTGCTGTAAAGGGATGCATTAATAGTGATGCCATTCTGGAAGGGCGGCTGGTCGCTCCCAAATTCTCCCCCCATTCCATAATAGTAATAGGTCCAACCGTTCATGGTGGTCCAGACCCCGGTGGCGTTTAAAAGGCCATTCATGACCATGGAGTGGAACCGGGGGAGGTCCACGAAATTGCCATCGGCGCCCCACCAGCCCCCATACCGGGTGCCGGGGCCGTTTTGCAGTGATCCGCTGGTGTCCCCCGCGATTCCGAAACTGACATAACCGTCATTGTTCATCCCCACCGAGTTGGCGACCGGCACGCCCGTCGTGGGCCTCGCCCCATCCTTGAAATACCAGTTGTAGCCATTTTTCTGGATGACGACGGCTTGACCGTTATTGATGCCACCGACTTTGACGTCCAGGTAAGGTTCATGCCGAGGGTCGCCCAGGAATTGGTATTGTTCGGTGGTCGGGGGGAATGTTCCCGTGGTGACATAGGACGATCCCTCGTCCGCAACGGCCGACCAGCCGGTCCATAGGTAAGTGCGGGAAAGGTTGCTGGGGGCTCCGTTGGAAGTCACCGCAGCGCCGATGCGGGTCTCAATAGTGTGTTGCCCAATGAAAGTGACGGGTTTGTCATAAATCTGGGGTATGCCGCTTGCGTTTTGGATCGTTAAGGGGGTGGCAGCGGTGACAAAGGGGAATCCTGAGGTGACAGGCACGGAAAGGCTGACCAGCCAACGGGCGGTATTTTTGGGCGTTCCGTTTGCAGCGGGATCGGTCAAATCCTGCTTGGTAAAAGTAACGGGACTGGTCAGGGAACTCATGTCTGGGCTGCAGGGGATATATTCCAAGCCGTATAAACGGTCAAAGATGTTCAAACCGCCAATTGTGGCGCCATTCGCCGCGACCGACGTGGAGGGTCCGCTAGGACAGCGCAAACGGGTATTGTAAAGGGTGATGAGCATTTGCTTATTGGCCCCCACGTAACTGACGCCAACGCTCACGGGACCCTGACCCGTGATGTTGGTTCCGTCCGCAAGGCTTCCATTATAAATACCAGGTGTGCTGCCCGATCCTCCGGTTGGAATGGTGAAGGCGTCATATTGATAGGTGACGGGGCCCGTGGCGGGAGCCACAGTCGAGGCCTGGCTCGAATTGCCGATGATGGCGGTCACCCCCAAGATGCTGGCGCCGGTATTGAGGTCGGGAAAGAACAGACTGATGTTGGTTTTAGGATCGTTGACCGGGGAGTAGAGGCTGTCCAGGGAGACTGCGGCGTCCATTCCGTCGTAATAGGCGTAAACATTGAGGGTGACCCCAACATTTGCGCTGGTTGTTGAATTGCCGGGGTAATAGAGCATTTGCGGGTGGGTGACGACTCGGATGTTAGTGTCGTTGGCGTTGTCCAGGCTGCCAGGGTCCTTGGCGGGGTCCGAATAATTACGCATGGGCGGAAGGGGACAAAGTTCGCCGTGAAGGTTGACGATGAGGGCGTTGGTGAAGGATTGGGGTTCGTCCAGCATTCCTTCCATCAACATGCGCCAGCTGATTTCAGTGACCGAATCCTGGGCGGGGACGGCGGGGACGGCACTGGAGGCGGCCGAGGTGACGGCCTGGTACATGGCCAGTTCGTCGGGGTAACGCATGCTGTTGTTATACATGTCCGCCACGGTGTAATTGGGACAGTTGGTGAATTGCAGGCTGGTATCGTCGTAGGAACCCCCCACGTCGAAATTCCCGTCCAGGCAAACCCCCAGGGGGATGTCCTGAGACTGCCCCGGATCGTAAAAGCAGTCGCTCACGCTGCCATCGGCGGCGTCCTCGTAGGTATAGCCGGGATACATGTAAACGAAAGGCATATTTCCGATCGTGGTGGAGGTGGTGACGAGAGAGCCGGTGGCGTCGTTATTTCCGTCGGTGTTATAGGGATAAATATTGATGTAAGGCAAGTATTGGCTGTCGCGCCCATAGGAAGTGCGAGTGATATAGTGGGGCCGGATGGCAAACCCCGGGTTCCGGCCTTGGATATCGTTGATGATGCTTTGGAAGGTCTGGTAAAGGACCGGCTCATGGGCCCACCATCCGGCGATGTTATTGATGGCCAGCACGTAAACATCCATGACCTGTGTGGGGGGGAAAGTGCTGGCGATGGTCCTCAGGTTGCCCCCGATTTCGGACAGGAGCGTACCGGGCAGGGTGGGATTGGCGTCCGACTGGTAGAGCCAAACTTTGATGATGATCTGGCGGGTGTAGGCGTCGTTGGCCACATGGTTGACCTGGATCTGCCGTAGGTAGCGCCAGGCGCCGCCTTGTGTGGGCTTGTTTCCGCTCAAGGCGTTCCCCGCGTTGGCGGTGACGCCATTGTTCACGGTGGTATCGGTGGTGAGAATGGGGTTGTAATTGGTTCCGTCGCTGTAGTTGTCCAAAACATTAACCGAGTTCTCGCTGCCATTCACCAGGGCCTTGAGTTCCTCGAACATTTGGATGGCTTTTTGGGTGGCATAAGCCTTGTCGTTGGTGCTGACCGTTTGTTTGGCCATGTAGGACCGGGCCATCATTACGGCGGAAGAGAGCCCCGCAAGAATGCCCACGGCGATCATCAGTTCCACCAGATTGAACCCGGCTTGGGAAAGTTTTTTCACGCTCATTTGTTTAGACCCTTCGGCTTTCCTTATTGGGAAAAGGGAATCGCCAGCAGCTTTTTCGTTTCACTGATATCTTCCCGGTAAACGCCCACCAGTTCCTCGGCCGTCGTCACCAGGGTGGGGCTATAGATAACCTGTCCGAAATTACCCGCGCTTCCGGTAAGGGTGATGGTTCCGTAGTTGCCGTCCGCCGCGTTGGAATCGGGAATTCCCATGATGACCGCCCCGGTGATGACGCACCCGCCCCCCACGGTTAGGTTACCAGTGCAATAAATCACACCGCCCCAGGAACTGGGTAGGGTGCTTCCGCTGCCTTCCTGCAAGGTCAAGTCGCCGTTGACAACCAGGATACCGAAGCCGCTTGTCTGCGGGGTGGTGTCGGTTTTGGGAGCGCCCAAGGTGGTATAGGGAAAGGGCTGATCAGGGCCATAGGTGACCGGTCCATCGAAATAGGAGAGTTTCCAATCGGAGGTGATATCCAGGACAATGGAGGTCCCATTGGAGGAACTGCCGATATAGTCGGCGACATTTTTGACGTCGGCCAGGTTCATCCCGAAGACGCTTTCCGAAGTCAGGAGAGAGGCGGGACCGTTGAAGCAGGTGACCCCACCCTGGAAGTCGCCCGCATTAGCGTTTTGGGGCTCATCGCAGGAACAAAGAACCGTCGCCCCACCGCTATTGGTGACGTAACAGGGAGTGGGGGTATTGGTGATGGTCGGGGAATTGGTGAAGGTATAGGTATTGGTGAAAGTATTGGTAATGGTGGGGGTGGGGGTAATGTAGGGAGTAAAGGTATTTGTGGGTATCCCGGGCGTATTGGTGCAGAGGACTTCGATCCCGTGAAGAATAACGAAACATGGGGTATTGGTAGGTGTCCCGCTGGGGGTAAAGGACGGGGTTGCTGTCGTAGTTTTGGTGGTGGTAAAGGTCAGGGTAACGGTCGGGGAATTGGTGTCTGTTTTGGTCTGAGTAAAGGTGGTGGTGTAAGAAGCCGTTTTAGTGGGGGTATTGGTCGTGGTAAAGGTCTTAGTCAAGGTCGGGGAATTGGTCGCGGTAAAGGTCTTAGTCGGGGTCGGGGAATTGGTCGCGGTAGTAGTTAAAGTTTCAGTGATGGTAAAGGTTGCCGTTCTTGTGGTGGTATAGGTCGGGCTATTGGTCTGAGTTTTCGTTAAGGTTTGGGTGATGGTATTAGTTGCCGTTGGGGTGGCTGTATAGGTCGGTGAACTCGTCACACTATTGGTTTGGGTGAGGGTTGGAGTATAGGTGAAAGTGGGAGTGGTCGTACTAGTCGCGGTTTTCGTCAATGTTTGGGTGATGGTATTGGTCGCGGTATTGGTCGGGGTTTGCGTTAAGGTTTGGGTGATGGTGCTGGTCGTGGTATTCGAGGGTGTGTTGGTCGGGGTTTGCGTTAAAGTTTGGGTGATTGTATTGGTCGCGGTACTGGTCGCGGTTTTCGTCAATGTTTGGGTGATGGTATTGGTCGCGGTATTGGTCGGGGTTTGCGTTAAGGTTTGGGTGATGGTGCTGGTCGTGGTATTCGAGGGTGTGTTGGTCGGGGTTTGCGTTAAGGTTTGGGTGATGGTATTGGTCGCGGTACTGGTCGCGGTTTTCGTTAAGGTTTCGGTGATGGTGCTGGTCGGGGTAGTCGTAGGGGTATTGGTCGGGGTTTGGGTTAAGGTTTGGGTAATGGTGCTGGTCGCAGTATTGGTGAAAGTGTTGGTCGCGGTTTTCGTTAAGGTTTCGGTGATGGTACTGGTCGCGGTATTCGTGTAAGTGCTGGTTGGGGTCTGAGTTAAGGTTTGGGTGATAGTGCTGGTCGCAGTCTTCGTGAAGGTTTCAGTGATGGTGCTGGTCGGGGTTTTGCTGGGAGTGGAAGTAGGAGCGGCATAGGAAACTTGGGTCAGTAAAAACAGGGCCAGGACAAGGAGAAGCCATGGCTTCAGGAACCCCAAAGCAAAGACCTTCCGAAAAATTTTTTTGACCCGAACCCTCATCTCTCGACCCCCTTGAAAAATTCAACTCGTTTCGCGCGGCTTTTGCTTTCCCCCTTCGTTCCCCCTAAGGGCTCGATAGCCCGATCACTCCGAAGGTATCGATTTGGGACACCGCCCCGTCCAGGAGGCTTTCACCGGATGTGAGGGTAACGCACTGGCCCGCGTTGTATACGTAAAGCCCCGATGAATAAACGCTAGGACCGGGTGTGGGCACGGGCAGGTTCAAACCTAATTTTCTTAACTCGGTGGAAAATTCGGCCTTAGCCACAACGGTGTTGGGGGCTGAATTATAAGGGACGATCCAGTTGCCGTAGATGTCGACTCTTTTATCCAATCTTTTATAAACGTAACCCGTCGACTGGATGGACCAGACGAACCCGTCGCCGTTCACGTCGCCGGTTCGTTCCCCGGTAATGTCGTGGACCGCAGTCGTGGCCATGGCGCCAGCGCCCTGTTTGGGCACCTCGAACCTCGCCCAATAAAGACAGTTAGCCGTCACAGGATCGCTCAAGGGATATTCGCCGACGAGGCCAATACTAGCCGCGATGGTGTCCGCAAGCTGGGGATCGGTAGTATTGCCTTGAGGATTGAAAGCTTCGTCCACGTAGGTATAAGTGTAGCTCGTGGGGGTGGGCGTGGGCGAGGGAGGAACCTTGATATCGGGGTTGATTGCCCAAGTGACGGACGATTGCCCCGGCACTGCCGCGCCTCCCGTGTAAGCGCTGACGACACCGCCGTTGCCGGCTTGCCTGCGGAACCAGGCGAGCGCGTCGATGAGCCCCGCTCTTGCCACGTTTTCCGCCTCGCCGACGTAGAGTTCTTTTTCCTTGGCACCACGGGAAGCGTTAGCGACCAGCTTGACACCCACCGTGATGAGCACCGAGGCCACTAGCATGAAAATAGCCGCCATCACCAGAGCGGAACCCCGGGAATCTTGAATTTTGGAAAAAGGAAACCGCTCGGTGGAATGAGAGGAAACACCCAAGAACTGCCCAAAGGCATTGGCGAATCGTGAAAGCTTAGATTGCAACGATATATGACCCATAGACGCCGCTCCAAAATCGATGTTTTTCAGCTGAATTTTAGCATGAAATAAGGAAAAACGGGGGAGCGGCAACTCCGGCGGGAAACATTATAAAAACCTACCCGTGTTGATTATCCACCCCCTGGTTTTATTAGTCAATAAAAGGTGAAGAAAATCAGGTAAAACGAGTCAAACCCCATCACCATCCCCGGTGTTTGAAAATCGGGGGACCCCAAAGGGAGCTACCGGGTAAATTCCCCAATTAAAAAGGTATGGTCCGAGGGCTTTTCCAGGCCACGAGGCTTGGTATCAATCCAGATTTTTTGGAGGCGATCTACCATCGGCTGGGTGCCCAGGATCAAATCGATCCTCCACCCCAGGTTCCGCTGAAAGGTGCCCGGCTGGCGCATATCCCAAAAGGTATAGTGGCCGGGCCCTTTTTCTTTTTCCCGGAAAAGGTCGGTCCATTTCCCTTTCATCACTTCCTCCAGAGCGTTGCGTGCGTCGATGTGAAAGCAAGGATGGTCCTGGTTGCCCTTGGGATTATTGAGGTCGATTTCGGTACGGGCAACGTTGAGGTCGCCCATCCAAAGAGCGGGCATGGAGTTGGGCACGTTCTTCTCGAAATATTTTTTCAAATCCGCCAAGTACTTTAGCTTGTACTGATATTTTTCGGATTCGATGTCGAACCCTTGCGGAATGTACGTATTAAAAAGCCGGACGCCCCCAATCTCCCCTGTGATGAATCTCGCTTGTTCATCCGGCTTCTTGTAAAAACCCATTTCCACTTTTTCGAGCGGCTTTTGGGAAATGAAGGCCACGCCGTTGTAGCTTTTTTGGCCGTGAAAAACCACGTTCCACCCGTCAGCCTCCAGGGGTTCCCGGGGAAACTCATGGTCTTGGACTTTGGTTTCCTGCACCGCCAAAACGTCCGGTTTTTCTTTTTTCAGCCAGTCCAATAGAATGCCCATGCGCACCCGGATGGAATTGGCGTTGAAGGTAGCGATTTTGAGATTGCCTGAAGCTCCGCCTGCGCCGGATTTTGATTTCGACGGCTTCGCCGTCGCAGATTTACCCTTAGGGACTTTCGACGATTTGGATGGGGGATGGGATGACTTTGGCATGGGGATCTCCTTAAATTTCGACGGATGAGAACGGATAAATAATTTTTTAACGTTCATCCGTTATTGAATATTAAATTTCATAATCCGACACGCGGCGTTCTTGTGTCACTTTCTTCACCAACTCCACGACCTTCAAATGTTCCGGATGCCTCTGGTACTTTTCCAGGTCTTCCCGCGACTTGAACTCGGAATAAAGCGAAAGGTCGCAGGCGGTATCGGCCGGGTTGAAATTCAAACCCACTTCCAGCATGTGGATTTCCGGCACCTTGCCTTTCAAATCTTCCAAAGCCGCTTTCAATTCCAAGGCGTTTTCCTGCCGGGTCTTCCCTTCGGCGCTATCTTTTAATTTCCACAGAACCAGATGCTTGATCATCCTTGTCCTTTGGTGAATAGTCTGTCCTTCGTGGTAAACATTATTCGTAAAGCTTGTTCCAAAATAAAGGTCTTCCCGTCTTTTTGCGGGCTTTTTGTACTTTAAAGTGCCTTGAAAAACCGTTAAGTTAGGTCCGCAAGAGGCTCTTCTAAAAGCCAATGGAGGAATTGGAAATGGGATTACTAACCGGGAAAAAAGCTTTCATCTTCGGGGTCGCAAACGATAGGTCGATTGCCTGGGGCATTGCCAAGGCTTTCCACACAGAGGGGGCCGAACTCGGCTTTAACTTCCTGGGCGAAGCATTGGAAAAGCGGGTGCGTCCACTGGCCGAATCGGTGAACGCCAAGCTGATCCTTCCCTGCGACGTCTCCAAGGACGCGGAGATTGAAACTCTCTATAAAGAAGTCGCGAAAGTCTGGGGCAAGTTTGACATCTTGGTGCATTGCATCGCTTTTGCCAACAAGGACGAGCTTTCGGGGGCCTTTTCCAACACCAGCCGTGCCGGGTTCCATCTAGCCTTGGATATTTCATCCTATAGCCTGATCGGCATTACCCGGCCCGCCGTCCCTCTCTTAAATGAAGGCGGAAGCGTCATTACCCTTACCTATTACGGTTCCGAGAAGGTGATTCCCAATTACAACGTGATGGGAGTGGCTAAAGCCGCCTTGGAATGTTCCGTGCGCTACCTGGCCTATGATTTGGGTTCGAAGGGTATCCGGGTGAACGCCATCTCCGCCGGGCCCATCAAAACCCTGGCCGCCTCCGGCGTGGGCGGTTTCAAGAGCATGCTCAAGACCGCGGGAGACATGACGCCCTTGAAACGAAATGTTTCCCAGGATGAAGTCGGCAATACCGCTACCTACCTGGCCAGTTCCTGGGCCTCGGGGGTGACGGGCGAGATTATTTACGTGGACGCCGGAGCCAATATCGTGGGCATGCATTTCGACGAGAAAAAGGAAGAAGGCACCCCGGCTTCCTAAAAGATTTAGGAAGCCAAGGGACAATAGGTTTTTACCTCTGCCTTGAGGGGAGGCAGGGCCCGGGAACGGATCCTCAAGGGAATGCTTTGGTCCAAACCCTTCTCAAAGAAATAGGGCTCGATTTCGAACCTTCGGCGCGTCAGCCAGTCCCCGTCTTCCAACCAGGAAACTTCCACCACTAAGCAGCGCCAGTCATCGGTTTGGAAGGTCAGTGTGTAATAAGGGGAGAAGTCCAGATTCCATCCCTTTTGTTCCGTAAAGTCTTTCAACTCGGCGGCGCTTTGCGGCCAGCGGCCGTGGTCCAAACGAAAAATACCCGACATCATCATCACCTTATAAAGATTCTTGTCTTTTTCCATGGCGCGTCCTCCCGTGATTGATTTATGAAAATCGCAGCTCTTCAACCCAGTTCGGATCAAAGCTCTCCAGTTTCAGTCTGGAAAGAACCCCGTCCGGTCTGGTTAACTCATCGTCAAAGGAAGTCATTTCCAATTTCCGGCTGGGTGTCCACTCGTTGGCCCCGGTGAAAACCGAGTATTCGATCAGCAGTTTTTGGTGAGACAGGGCCTCCAGTTTCAGGTTATGAAACTCCGAGACTTCCACGGGATATCCCAATCCCACGATGCAATCCTTGACTTCCCTCCAATGTCGCGGAACGCGCTTCTTGACCTTTTGAAAAAGGTCGACCATCAAAACCACTTTCATCGCTGCTTCTTCCATAAAAAACCTCCTTTAATTTATTTTAGGTATCAGACGTCCTTAGCCCCAAGGGGAGCACTTTTTCACTGGCGATTTCCAAACCCGTGGTTTTTTGAAATTCCACTATGATTTTTCTAACTTTTTCACTTGACTAAGAATACACTCGTATACTAGTATACAGCCGTATTCTTTTTCAATAAAAATTTGTGCGGAGGAACAACATGGCGCCATCCGACGAAACTCTAACCCACATTCAAAGGGACGTACTGGACTACGTCCAGGAACACCTGACTCAAACCCACCGCCCCCCAACCGTGAGGGAAGTCATGCGACATTTCAAATGGAACTCCCCCCAAAGCGCCCGCAAGCACCTGCTGGCTTTGGAGGAGAAGGGTTATCTCGAACGGGAGGACCACACGGCCCGTGGTTTGAAAATCGTGGAAGATTCTTCCGTCGGTGTTTCCATTCCCATCTTAGGAAAGGTGGCGGCTGGTTCCCCCTTGCTGGCTGAGGAAAACCGCGAGGGAACCATGGTGGTGGACCCTTCCATGGCCCGCGGCGGCCGGAACCTTTTCGCCTTGACGGTGCGGGGCGATTCCATGTTGAACGCCCATATTCTTCCAGGTGATAAGGTGATCGTGCAACAAACCACCCATGCTTCACCCGGGGAAATTGTGGTAGCTTTGATTGAAGGCGAAGCGACGGTTAAAACTTTCCGCAAAACCAGTTCCAAAGTAATCTTGGAACCGGCTAATCCAAAATATTCCCCTATTGTGATTGGCGAAGACCAAGATTTCCGGATAATCGGGAAAGTTGTGGGTGTCTTCAGCCCCCGCTAGCCGGTCTTACATTCAAAACTTAAAATTCTTGTGGTGATAACTATGTCTTAGCATTCCGTTCCCTTGTTTCCGCAAGCTGGGGAAATACCTTTTCATTATTCTTCCTCCCAAGAAAACTTGATTTTCACCGGATGGTTTTTTATGATCGATCCTCTTCTTTCAACTTCTTTTTCGCCCACTTATACCGAAGTCGATGACGATCCTCGGGAAGTGGAATACATTGAAATCAAAGTGAAATCCGCCCTTCATCACACCCGCCTTCCTTATAGTCCCAAACCTTTCTTTTACACCCTCAATCTTTACCGTGGATGCCGCCACGGGTGCCCCTTTTGTTTCGCCCGATACACCCATTGGTTCCTGGGTTTCCAAAACTCTTTTGATTTTCAAAGGAAGATCCAAGTCAAAATGAACCTGCTGGAGGTGCTCGAACGGGAACTTTCCAATCCACGGAGGAAAAGGGACTGGATCAGTCTGGGCGCGGCCACCGACCCTTACCAGCCCGCCGAGAAAAAATACGGTTTGGCGCGTGGGGCTTTCAAGCTCCTGGCCAAGTATTCTTGGCCCGCTGTTTTTTCCACCAAATCCGACCTGGTCTTGAGGGATCTAGATGTTTTAAAGGAAGTAGTGGACCGGGCGAATGGGGGCGTGGCCATGACTTTGACGACTTTGGATCCGTATTTGCAGAAATTTCTGGAGCCCCACGCGGTTACTATTGAAAGGCGCCTGGAAGCCCTCCGTCAGTTAAAAGCCTATGGCGTCCCCTGTGGGATTCACTTGATGCCCATTATCCCCTTCCTGACGGATACGGATGAGGCGATCGAGGGAATGATCCAAATGGGAGCTGAAATAGGCGTGGATTATTTTGTTTACAACGTCCTGAGGCTTCGGGGACAGGTGGTCAAAGGCTACTATTACCATGTGCTGAAAAAATACAACCGGCTGGCTTTCGAGCAGACTTTGAAGCTTTACGGATCCCGAGCCTATCCCCCGGAAAGTTACGTGGAATCGCTTTACGAGAAAGTAAAATTTTTCAAGGAAAAATGGGGGTTAAAAACAAGGTGGCGGGCACTCTTCGGGGATAAACATACTATGATCCTAAGTGGGTACCTTGGCAAATCGGGTTTTGTTGAAAGAACAAAAACTTTTTCCGTACGAATGAAAAGCCCTTGGATAACACCGGGGATTTTTAAAAATTAAATCTTTGTAAATGTTTAAACGCCGAATGCCATTTCCGCGTCCGGCGCGCGTTCTTCCGCGTTTTGGGACGGCGGGAAAATATGGGCAGCTTGGCCATTGACGATTTCATCCAAACTCAAGATCTTATCCGCCACCCGGATCATTTCCCGGCTCTGGGCATCGGGAAATACCGCCAGTTCCACATGCTTGCCCAGTTCCTTGACCAGCCCCATGGCGGGGGAAAAATCCTGGTCCTCGGTCACCACGATGGCCGTATCGTAAAAATCCCGGGCGGCGTAATAAACCATGTCGGCGGCCATGCGTACATCCACGCCCTTCTCCATCCGGTGCCCCTCCCGGTTTTGGATGATTCTTCCCAACCGAAGTTCCAAATAAGGCGTGCGATCCAAGGAATCAAAAAAGGATTGCTGGCTCTTGGCCTTTTCGGAAAAGTGGGCCGCGTCGAAACACCGCGTTGTAATAATAGGTTCGGATCAATTTCCGCTGCTCTCCAGTCAAGGCGAGGGAAAATTGGTAATAATCCACACGTGTCATCTTGTTATTGCGCTTGAGCGCGAAATAAAGATTGCTGCCATCGATGAAAACACAAACACGGGACATAAAACACCTCTTTCATATTGGGACAAATATGGGAAAATAATCGTGAAACTACGCTACTCCTCTTTTGAAACACCCGCAAGTGGGTCTTTTGAGTTTTTCATTTCCTTTCCTGAACTGCTTAACATATTGGGCGGAAAGGGCTCTAAAAATGTTTTTTTCAAATTTTGCCGGGTTTTTATTTTTGGAAAAGGTCAAATAAATGGAAAGCGGCGATAACGAGCGAATGCTGGATTTGGCCTCTTCGAATAAGGCGGGGAATTTCCTTTACGTCATGCAGGCTAACCTCCAGTTCTTCCGCTTCGTCCAAATCCAACTCCCCCACATGTTTCGCGTCCAAAGCCAAATATAAGTAACAGGTGTTGCTCAAGATGGCCGGATTGGGGCGGACTTGCCCAAGAAAATGCCATTGGGTGGATTCGTAACCGGTTTCTTCGCGTAATTCCCTTTGAGCGGCTTTCAAGGGTTCTTCATGAAGGTCCACGGCTCCGCCTGGAATTTCCAGGCTCACCTCGCCCGTTCCATGGCGGTATTGGGAAACCATCAGGACTTTTTGATCCCCGGTAAGCGCGACGATATTGGTCCAGTTTCTCGTGGAAAGAACATAAAAGGGGTGTTCCTTGCCGGTGGTGGGGGATGCGCTTTGATGGACCTGAACCTGGAAAAAACCACAGTCATAATCCACTGTCTGCTTGTTTTTTTTCCAGGGTTTTATCACTTTTTTTTCTTTTTTGAACGGCCTTTTTTCAACGTCTTTCGAATTTTTAAGGACTTCCGTGCCTGGTTTCTTTTCCCCGGAACTTTCTTTAGCTTCCGCTTCGAGGACTTTATCAAACGAACACCGGACATAAAAACGGCTTGGATTCCGTCATCGGAGGATAGGGTCGTGATTGGAAGTCCAAAATTAGACCGGTATAATTTTTCAGATTTTCGAACGGTTGGAGTAGAAATTCTTTCTCCATCACCCGCGGCGCAATTAATGGTCGCTTGGTTTAAATTACGGATCCCGGGGATGGAAGTGGAAACCGCCGGATAATTTAAGGTCCATTTAATCGCCGCTTCACTGAGCGACATGGATTTAGAGGCAAGAAATTTCAATTTTTCAACTTTCCTTAAGGCGGTCTTCAGCCCTTCCCCGGCATAAAGATTCCGTCGATGGTCATCCCCGTAGAAACGCGTCTGGGGAGTAAATCGCCCGCTCAAGGCTCCAAAGGCTATAGGGACACGCGCGATAACACCCACTCCATATTGTTGGGCCAGTGGAAAAACTTTCCAAATTGGATCCTGGTAGAAAAGGTTGAAGAAAATCTGAAGGCTGTCCACCTGCCGCCAACGGATCAAATCGTTGGCTTCTTCCGGTCCCTTATCCCTCAAGGAAATGCCAAAGGCCCGGATTTTTCCATCCCGTTTCAGACGGGCAACGGTCTGCAAAAGAGGTTCTGCCTGATGATTCCATTCCTGATGCCAGGTATGCATTTGCAAGACATCCAGGCAATCCACTCCCAAATTTCCAAGGGATTCCTCGGCTTTGGACACCACCCACTCGGAGGGGAAAGTTTCGGAAAGAGGGGTTCCGGATTTGTTGTCCCAATTCCAATTTTTAGGAGGTACTTTCGTGGCGATCACCGGTCTTTCGTGGCGTTCTTGAAGGACCGAACCGATTAATTTTTCGCTGTGCCCATCCCCATAAACCCATGCGGTATCAATAAAGGTGCAGCCCATGTCCAGGGCTTTATGAAGGGCCAAACGGGAGTCCGTGTCATCCTGGGGACCCCACCATTTTCCACCGATGGCCCAAGCGCCAAAACCGATTTCACTGACTCGAAGCCCGGTATTTCCCAGCCAACGGTAACGCATATATTCTCCTAAAAAAAGGGTAAGGGGCGAACTTCCAGTATTCTTGGGGTTTCTTAAATAGAATGCAACTATCGAGAACACTAAAAAGCGTTTCCAACAAAAACAAGGGTCTTTAAGGGTTAGAATTCCCCCGGTGGGAAACGGGTTTCTTCAAATCCAGATAGACTTCCCGATAAATGGCCAGAAAGGCAATTCCCAAGGAAAGAATAATGGGGCCCAGGAAAATCCCGAGAATGCCATAAACTTTCAAGCCACCAATAGTGGTAAAGAAGAGCCAAAACAGGGGAAGTTTCGCCTCGCTCCCAATTATCCAAGGCTTCATCACGTAATCCACGAACGTAATAACAATGCCCCAAAGGATAAGACCCACCGCCGCAAAGGTTTGGTTTTGATAAAAAAGCCAAATCGTCACCGGGATCCACACGGAAGCCGCCCCTAAGAAGGGAATGAAAGAATTCACAAAGGCCACTAATCCTAAAAGGATGGGAACCGGCACACCCGCCACCACAAAACCTATTCCCGCCATGACACCCTGAGCCAAAGCCGTGAGGAATATGGCCCGTACTACCGCCGTCACCGTCACAGAAAAAGTATGAACGACTTTTTCGCGGTGGTTCTTCTCAAGGGGCAATAACTCCGTCGCCCGCAAGGCCAGCCGGGCTCCGTCCCGGAAGAAAAAGAAAAGCGCGACACAAACGAAAGCCACCTCCAGGAAAAATCCCGCGAGGTTTTGAAAAGCCTCCGAAAATTTTTGTAAAACCAAGTGAGAAAAATTCTCCAAGGCGGTGGATATCTGTTTTTGAATGACAACTTCATACTGACTTGAATCGATCCCCCAGTTTTGAAGCCAGGAACCAACGTTGAAGTCTTTCAACTTCCCCATGAACCACTGACTCGTTTCATCCCATTGGGCCGTGGATAGGAAAGCGTAAGCCCGGGGCAGTTCCCTTCCCAAGTTAATGACAATGAAAAAACCCGGCAAGGCGAGAAAAGCCATGACCACAAGAGTGGCGATCAAGGCCGCCAAGCTCGAACGTCTTCCCGTCCGGTGGAAAAGCCAGGAATAAAAGGGATAAAACACCATGACGAAAATCGTGGCCCAAACGAAAGACCTGAGGAAAGGTTCCAGGAGAGAAAAAAGAAGGCTTAAAAGGCCAATCAAAAAAACGAAAAAGGCTATAACGAAAATATTTTGCCGTGATATCTTGATTTGGTCGGCCATGGAAAGCTCCTTGAAATTCGTGGCATATTCTACATTTAATTCGGAGATCGACCAGTAGAATTCAAGAAGGAAACCTTGGCTTGTCCTTGTTTTTCACTCATCTCGACGAGATTAACAAGCCATATTCAATCGTTTCCCGGAATAGACGCCGGCTATTCAAAGGCTATTTCTTGAAATATTCCTTCACAACCCTAAAATAGAATTACTTATGAAACCATTCCGTTATTCGACTGATTCGAAAAATAATTTTAAATTCTCATCGTCCCTTTCCCGTTATCAAATTATCTCTCAAGCTTGGGGCCTTTTCATTTTCTCTTTTCTGTTTGCGATTCTCTTCAACTCTTTTTACGCTGATGGAATTGAACTTAAATTTAAACCGCCTGAAAACACAGGTTTCCATCCATCGGCGCCCGTTCCCATTTCCGGTTTCAATTCATCTGCTTCCCAGGGGGCGCTTCAGATAACCCCCACACCCATTCCCGCAGCTTCAGACAACGTCATCCGGCTAAGCCTGTCTGGAACCAAGGACCGTTTTGACAAAAAGAATTGTGTCTTCCTCGACGCTCGAAAACCCGAAGAATACAAGGAGGGCCACATATCAGGTGCCTTGAATTTCTATGGTAATGAACTGGATCAATTTGCCCCCAGCGTCATACCTCAAATTCCGAACAAGAATAAGGAAATAGTCGCCTATTGCCATGGAGGAGATTGCGACCTTTCTCTACTGGTGGCTAAGTCCCTCATTGAAACAGGCTATACCCACGTGGAGATTTTCACAGGGGGATGGCCCGAATGGAAAAAAGCCGGCTATCCCATAACCCTTGGGGCAAATCCATGAACATTTCGGATTATTTTACGGACTCCCTTCTTTGCCTTTTGGGTTTATTGTTTTTAGCCCTATGGGCGGGAATTAAATACGGCTTAAAACCGTCCAACCAAGCCAGGAAAAGCTTATACCCCGAAGCCTGCGGCGCCACATTTTTCCGTGCCCTTTGCGGATTTATTCTTATTTTCGCCAGTGGGGATAAATTGGGAAACGCTTCGACTTTCGCTCAAATGATAACTAACTATCAAATTCTTTCTCCCGACTTGGTTCCTATGGCCGGGGTGGTCATCCCCTGGCTCGAATTTTTTACGGGCCTTTGTCTTATTTTCGGATTTCGTTACCGAGGGGCGGCCTTGCTATTCTGCGGCTTGATGGCGCTTTACGCCTTGGCTATTAGTTTTGATTTGCTACGGGGAGTGGATATTAATTGCGGTTGCGGTTTGACCGCCCCAACGGAAAAAGCGACTTGGTGGTCGGTCATACGGGATCTGGAATTTTTTTCCATGGGTTTTATCACTCTGGTTTCACCCCGGTCCTACGCCGCACTCGACCATTTGAACGATCAATAGTGGTTTCCTGAACCGATTTCAGTTTTCGGTTGATCGTGAAGCCATAAACCTGATGAATTCAGGCCTTCCATCCGATTTTTCTGAAACTCCCTGTGATAAAATAATACATAGTACATAGCCCCTGAAGAGAATGATGTTTAATACCATTCAACATTAATAAGGTTGTTCCATGACTCTGGATCACATGACCCCCGAGCAAGTCGATGCGCTCGGTCGAATGAATAAAAAAATCTACGACGAATACCGTAACCTTGGTTTTGCCGGCATGACGGTGGATCCCGTTCGCTTCCTTGCCTTCCGTACCCAAACCCACAATGATCGTTTCATCGAGCTAGTGGTTTCGGACGCGGGTGTTTTTTTTATGGACACGGCCCGCAAGGTCAAATACAAGTTTGACTCTAACTATTTTTTCGTGTACAACGACGGTCTCCACCCTGTGGAGGAAGAAAAGATAAAAAACATGGAAGGCCCGGTTATTATCTTGGAAAATTTATTGGAGTTTTGGAAACGTCAAGGAACTGGCTTTTGCCTGGTAGCGGATCATTTGAACAATTGCAATTTTTTGTCCGAAAACCAAAAAACCGAACTGGCGAGAATTCAAAAACTCTATAGCGGGGAGGGTTTCGTGATCAACCCCATGCTTCAAAAGAAAAACAGGGAAAAACCATACTCGTCCTCTTCCTCTGTTCAAGTGGTCTCGTTGGACGATTGACCTGGATTATTTCTCAAATTCTTGGAGGACCGCTTTAGCCCGATTTCGATCCAATGGGTCCAGCCCTGGCCGTTTCAGGAATGACTGTAAAATCTTTCTTCCCTCCTCCAACCGGCCGTCCTGACTGAAGGCCAAAGCTAAATTGATAGTCAAGGAAAGAGGCAGGGGTGTGGATTCGGCTTGAAGCACTTGGATGATTTCCTTCCTTTGGCCTCTCTTCCCCAATTCAGAAGAAAGAAAAAGTAGAATTTCCTCGTTGTGAGGCGACCTCCTCAAGGCTTCTTGCAGTGTTTCCTGTGCCTCGGGCCATTTTTGGTCATCGGTAAGGGCCCAAGCTTTCACCAGCAGAGGAGCGAAACTTTTAGGGTGTTCAATGGAAAGTTGGTCTAACCAGTCGAATCCTTCTTCTTTTCGATCGGTTTGGAGGAATAAAAAATAGAGTTGTTTGAGGGCTTCGAGACGCTCCGGGTCCAGTCGCACAGCGATTTGAATTTCATCCCAAGCCAAGTCCCTTTCTTCCAAAGCCAAATAAACCTTGAAAAGATTCAAATGGGCTATGGCGGAATCCGGATTCGAATCCAAATATTCTTGGAGGAAGCGTTCCGCTTCCTTAAAACGGCCCGCTTCCAAATGGGCCATTCCCAGCCCCTGGAGGATATCGGAGTGGACTTCGGTGGATCCTAACGTTCTTGCCTTTTCAAAACATTGGCAAGACAAGTCGTTCAGTCGGTCCTGAAGAAGCTTCCAACCAAGTTTTTCGAGATTCCCCGGATTTTTTTCTTTCTCGATGGTTTCTCTCATTTTCTTCTCGTAATCGGCCCGGCGAACGAAGGAAGGTTGGGCATCGGATTTTCCTTTGGGTGGGGACAACATGAAAAGTTCGCCTAAACCGATCAACTGTTCTAGGACAAAGAGGTCGCCCGGTAAGAGTTCGAGAGCCTTCCAAAATACCTCAGCTGCTTTGGCTTTATCCCCCAGCGCTTGGTAGGTGCGTCCCAAGTTGCTGTATATCCATCCCGCTTCCGGGGCCATCCGCAGGGCTTTTTTATAGAATGATTCGGACTTTTCTAACTCTCCGGTAACTCTGAAACAATAACCCAATTGAAAGGATGCCAAGGGACACTCGGGATCGATGTCGAGGATTTCCACTAGTTTGGGAATCGCCTCCGCTATTCGGCCCGACTCGAAAAAAGGGTTGATCACCGCCAACTTGGGCCACTTCTTTACAAACAACTGGTAAAGATAGGCTCCGGGAATCCCCGGGGCTTCTTGGAGAAGTGCCTCCATTACCCGGACCCCTTCCTCAAAATCATAGCCTTTTTTTTCGATCTCCTCCTGCCGATGAATCCAAATCGGCACATGCAGGGGCAAATGGTGAAATTGAGCCAGGGCCTTGGGAAGCGAAACAAAGGCGAATTCGGGCGGAATCTCGGCCGGACGTTGAAAGGATGGTATGCTCAAGAAAACTCCTTAAATAATTCGTTAATTATCTATTGGAAATCTATGGCTTGCAACGGGTGTGGTATTTTAATCCCTCGGAAGCTTCCCGGTTTTCTCCTCTTCATCCAAAGCCTGAAGTCCTGTCGCCGCAGAAGTGAAATCGGGGTTGCACTTCATGGCGTTCTTAAAAGCCTCGCGAGCCTCCTGGAACCTGCTGCGCCGAAGGAAAAGAGCCCCTAAGTCATTATAAAGATGGGCAGTGGGATAGCCTTTTTCAATAGCTTGTTTTAAGGCTCCTATTTGGCCTTCGTAATTCCGATTTCCATATTCATTTTCCGCAATCTTTTCCCAAAAGCAAGATTCCAAGAATCGGTTCCCCTTAAACAAAGGATAGAGGGAATAAAGCTTTTCAAGAATGGGTTTTCGGGATTTGTAGTCCCGGTAATCAAAAACTAAAGGCACTAAATCATGGCAAGCCCTATCAGCCCCTATCCATCCGTTAAGTGTCTCCGAATGTTTGGCGGGTAAGGGAAAAACCGCCAACATCAGTCCCCCGTCGGGCCGGTCCACGTCCGGGGCCAGCCGGTACCATTTCCCTTCCGGTAGAATTCTATTCAAATAGGGTTGGTAATGAATGTTAATAAGAAGAGCGACCCACTGGGCCTGGCCCGGGTTCAAATCCGGGTTTTGCTCCAAATTAAAGGCGTAATCGGCCAGAGAGAGGCTTTGGTCAAAGAGATCTGGGACTAATTCGGAGAGTACGAACCCCGGTCCATTTTGTCTTTGCCACTCCTCTAAAATTTGATAAGCCCTTAACCGTTCCAAGGACTTGACGGCGAACCAATTATCCTTGGGATGGGTCCAGACCCCGTGGTAAACACCGAAAAGATGGTTCACGTCCAAACCCAGGGAAAAGACCAGGATGAAAGCCGTGGCCATCCATTTGAACTTAAGCTTTAAAGTTGCCAAAAGCGAAAGAAGACCCCAGACCGCGCCCCCCAACAACAACGGCAAAAGGGGAAGAATCCGAAACATTTCCACCCCTCCCGTGAGAAGGCTCGGCAGATAAAAAATAAAAAAGGCTAAAATCAAAAAAAGGGATTTGGGTTTAGCCTCTGTTCGAATAAAAACAAGGGCGCCGATGAAAAACAAAGCCCCCAATAGGGGATTCAAGTAACCGCCCCAAAAGGGTTTATAGGCGAAAAGATTGGCGGGAATGGTTGATTTCCAGAAAAGGGCCGAAAAATCCGAAAGGTTTTGAAGCAATTGCTCCGACCAGGGGCGTGCGAAGTCCCAGGCCCATACATGGTGGATATAACCACCGTAATGCTGTTGGATCCAGGACCAACCCAGGGGAAGATAGATCAAAATCATCCCCCAAAGAAACGAGAGTAGCGCCTTCCGATGGAAAAAAAAGACCCAAAGCGTCAAGGATAAAGCCACCGTAGGCCAGGAAGTAAAGGTGTAAAAACCAAGTCCCGCCAGTAAACCCAAATCCCATCCGTGTTTTTTTTTGTCCCCTTCAGGAACCGACGCCAGGTTGAGTCGCCCCGACGCACCGAAAACCAGGAATTCCCATAAAAGAAGCAATGAACCTTGATGCGAAAAACGAGCAACATAAAGGGGCCAAAAACTAAAAGCCACTAGGCCGGAAAAAACCAGCGCAAATGTTTTATTAAAATGCGACCGAGCCGCGAAATAAGCCACCCCCACGGTGAGCAGGGAAAGAATGGCGGGAAAACACCAAAGGGAAAACAAGGAAATTCCCGAAACCCTAAAAAAGAGTCCTTGAAACCAAATATAAAACGGCGGCAATTGGCTGAAGTCATAAATCATTTGGAAAGAGCCATGGGTGGCTATTTGTTGGGAGTAAAAGGCGCTTTTTGCCTCGTCCGTGAGCGGCCATAAGGAAAGAGTGGTGAGTTGATTGAATCGTAAAAAACCCGCGCCCAAAATGAAAACCGCCATCACCCAAAAAGGCGGAGCCGGGATCCAGTCTTCAAGAGAAAAGGACGTTAATTTGTTTTCATTTTTTCGGTAAAAAAACAAACCCAATCCCCAGGGAAGGGCCAACCCCATGATTCCAACAACCCATTGCCAAAACACCGGCAGGGAGACGTAAGCTAAAAACGAGTTCGAAACGGTGAATATAAAAAAAAGAAACCATATACTCTTTGGCAAAGGACAAGGTGCTTGGGCAGGGGATTTCAATCAAGTAACCTTTGAAGTGATTTTTATTGATTCATTTATAAAAAGGAGTCGGGCGCCGTTTTCAATTTTTGAACCCTGGATGAACAGCGTGGGACTGCGGCTAGTGTTCCTTTCCCAGAGGCAGCTCCACGATAAACTTTGTTCCATTGGGCTTCAAACGTTCGACCTCGATCTTTCCCCCATGGGCCTCGGCGATCTTTTGGCTGATGGAAAGGCCTAAACCCGACCCATGTTTTTTGGTGGTGAAAAAAGGCTCGAACAGCCGCGGCATATCGGCTTCGCTGATGCCAGACCCATTATCCTCGACTCCCAAGAGCATCTTTCCTTCCCTTAGCTCGGCCGAGAGGCGAATGCATCCACCCTCCCCGACCGCTTGATAAGCATTCACCATGAGGTTCATCATCACCTGTTCAAGCCTTTCGCCATCAGCGAAAAGACGGGGCAAGTCCTTAGCGCATTTCCACTCCACTTGGACCGAACCCTGTTTGGATCCCGCTTGGGATTGGGCCACTACCAGAGATTCTTCCAGAACGGTCCTGGGATCTATTTCGGATTTCCGAATTTCCATTTCCCGGGAATAATCCAAAATATCATTCATAAAATATTTGAGACGGTCCGCTTGAGTCAGAATGGTTTGCAATTCCTGTGAATATTCCTTCCGGGCTTCCAATTTGGCCGTGAGGATCTGACTCATGCCCGAAAGCACCGCCAGGGGATTGCGAACATCGTGGGCGATGGCGGCGATGACTTTCCCCACCGCGGCCAGACGTTCATAGCGTAGAAGAGTTTGGTGGTTTTTCTTGCTTTCCGTGACATCTCGAAGAATAGTCATAATGGACGGGTGGCCCCTGAACGTGAAAGGAATGCCTTTGACTTCAACCTCGACCGGTTTACCGTCGAGGCTTCTCCATTTTTGCTCCATGGTCTGGCTCGGACGACGGTCCCTAAGAATGGAATGGACCCTTTTGCGTGCCATTTCCTGGAACTCGGAGTCCACTAAGTCCCAGATGCTTCGTCCTACCACCTCCCCCTGGTCTTTGGCGCCGAAAATCCGCACACCGGCGGGATTCACGTAAAGAATTCTTTCTCCATCATGGACCATGACCGCCTCGGGCGAGAATTCAACCAGTCCCCGGTACCCTTCCTCGCTTTCCCTTAAAATGCGTTCGGTTTCCTTGCGCCAAGTAAGGTCCCGCACGCTTAGCACTCTTAGTTCCTTCCCTTTATAGGAGAAGTTCCGGCCTTGCAACTCAATGGGAAAAACACTCCCGTCCTTACGGAGGGCCAAAGCCTCGTAGGGCTCAAAAGAACCTTCTACCATATGGCGGCGGGCGGTTTCGTGGCTCTCCTGGGCGAGGAAATCGAATCCGTTTTTGCCGATCATTTCTTCCGCGCTATAACCCATCATCGAGGCCAGGGCGGGGTTCACGTCCACGATTTTGGGATTCTCGTGGAGGAGTAGCCCTTCCTGCGTAACTTGGGTCAGTCGTTCGAAACGTTCCTGACTTTCCTTGAGCGCTGCTTCCGTTTTCTTGCGCTCATCGATAAAAGTAAGCGAGAAACAAACACCGTCGACCCCATTCTGATCGTTAAAAACGGGCTGGTATTTCACCTCCACCCAGCGTTCCTTGCCTTCGGCCGACCGGATGGTCCTCTCGGCTTGGCTTTCTTGGCCCCCTAGGGCGGCGTTGAAGCTGATTTGAAACATCTCCGGGCTCGCGCCAGGAGGGAGGGTTTCGACGAAAAGCATTTCCTTTTCAATTTTGCGGCCAAGAACCCGTTGAGCCATGACCTGGGCGCTCTTATTGAACCCCTGGATCCTCCCATCCGGGCGGATCAAGATGGTCACCTGGGAGCCGCTGTTGAAGAAAGCCCTTAACTCTTCCTCGGACTTTCGCAGGGCCTCTTCGGCCAGTTTTCTTTGAGTTATGTCTTCCACCATGCCCAGACTGTAGAGCAATTCGCCCTTCTCATCCAAGAAACTGGTGACGGTCAGATTGGCCCAAAGCACGTTTCCATTTTTGTGGAGATATCGCTTCTGCCGTTGGAATCCTTTTCCACTTTTAACATCCTCCGAGAAGATCATTTTTTTGGAAGGTTCGTCGGGATAGGTGACTTCTTGGAAGGTTCTCCCAATGAGTTCCTTCGGCGTATAACCAAGGAAATCACAAAAAGCGCGGTTGACATGGGCGAAGTGGGAATTTTTGTCCACCAGAGTCATTCCCACTGAGGCTTTCTCAAAAACTCTCCGGAATTTTTCCTCACTTTCCTTCAAGGACTCTTCTGTCTTTTTTCGATCGTCAATGGAAGTGATGATTAAACAGGCTCCCGTAACCTTTCCATGCGGTTCAAACACCGGGTTATAATCGAACTCAAACCAAACATCTTGTCCATCCTTAATCCTGACAGTCCTTTCCAAATGAACAGTCTCGCCCTTGAAAACCTTTTGAAGCCTTTCCTGGAAAGGTTTAAGGAAATTAGGCTCGACATAGTCCGCCAAAGGACGTCCTGTTTCCAGGCGCAACCCCAGCAGTTCCTGGAAAACATGTTTGGCATTTTGGTTGAATTCCCGGATTCTGCCGTTACGCCCCGCTAGGATGATCATTCGGTGGCTGCTATTGAAGACCGCCCTTAGGTCAGCCTCCGATTTTTGGACCGCTTCTTCGGATTTTTTACGGCCATCAATATTAAGGGAGGTCATACAGATTCCCTCGATCTCACCCGCTTCGCCGAAGACTGGATGATAGTTGAGTTCGAACCAGTGGGATTCGCCATCGCCCATCCGGTAGGCCCGTTCCAAGTGGACGGCCTCCCCTCGGAGGGCCCGGGCGAGATTCTTTTTTAAAAGCTCGGCGTTTTCCGCGTGGACATAATCGGAGAGGAGCCGTCCGATCTCCAGATTCTTTCCGGAGTTTTCCTTAATATCCACGGCGGCGTTGTTGTTGAATGCCCGAATCCGACCCTCCAGGTCCATGAGAACGATGTTTTGGAATGTATTTTGGAAAACCGCCTTCAAGTTCAATTCGGACTGCCGCAAGGCCTCTTGGGTTTTCTTTCGGTCCGTAATGTCACGAATAATGCCCAACCCTCCCAGGATTTCGCCCTGCGCGTTTTTAATGGGCATGTAATGGGCTTCAAAAAATCCCTGTCGTCCGGCAGGGGTGCGATAAGGCCTCTCCTGGGCGAAAGAAGTCTTCCCTTTCAGCGCACCATAGAAATGAGCGTCCTCCCCGATTTGCTTCAGAAAGGGGAAAACATCGAAAGCGCACTGTCCCATCACCTCTTCCCGTGAGTGTCCACTGATGCGCTCCATGGCGGGATTCCAAAGGGTATAGCGGCATTCCGGGTCAAAGGCCAAAAGTCCGTCGGTGCTGCTGTTAATCATGTTTTGGGTAAATTCCTTCTGTCGAAGAATCTCCTCTTCGATCTTCTTGCGCTGGGTGATGTCCCGAAAGAAACCCAGCCTGACCCGCCGTCCCTGGTAAGTGGTCATGCGCGGGGTGATTTCCACAGGAAACCGGGTCCCATCCTTCCGTAAACCCATGACCTCATAGCTGGTTTCTGACTCATCCAGGACCTTTTTTAAAAGAGTTTCCCGGAAATCGGGGGCGGTGAATTCCAGAGCATTGTGACCTATCATCTCGGAAATCTCGCGCCCGAACATCAGGGCGAGGGCGGGATTGGCCATGAGCACCACTCCCCTTTCACTGACGGCGATGCCATCTTTCGAAGCCTCGGTCAGTTTCCGGAACAGCTCCTGGCTTTCATAAAGCTCTTGCTCTTTTTTTTTGATCTTGGTGATATCCAAGAAAGTGGAAACTCTCGCGGGACGGCCTTGGAATTGGATCGATTTACCTGAAATAAGGCAGTTGAACCTTGTCCCATCCTTGCGGAGGCCGACCACTTCGTAAGGTTCCTCCGACCCCGAAAGAATGCTGGTCAGAATGAGTTGGCGGTATTCGGGGGCGGTAAAATCCAATCCATTCAATCCGATCAGTTCCTCGGGCTTTTCATAACCCAAAATCCGAGCCAGGGCCAAGTTGGCCTCTAAAACAACGCCCTTTTCGTGGATGGCGATTCCTTCGGTGGTTGATTCAGCTAATCGTTTGAATTTGGCCCGGTTTTCCTCCAAGGTTTTCCCGGCTTCCTTGAGGTCGCTGATATCTTTTCCGGTTAAATAAAATTGCCCCTCCTCTATGGAAAAAAGGCACGTCCATCGAAACCAAAGGAGGGTTTGATCTTTGTGACGCAATCGATTTTCAAAAATGATGGGCTGGGAGCTAGTAAAAAGCTTTCGGATCTCAACTTGAGTTTTCGAAAGGTCTTCGGGATATATCAGGTCAAAAAAAGGACTTGAAATCAACTCGGCGCGGCGAATTCCGAGGCTTTTCTCCCAGGCCGGACTGATCTCCAAAAAACAACCGTCTTCCCTCAGAACCGCCATTAATTCCGATGAAAGATTAAAAAAAGAAAGAAAAGTTTTTTGGTCAAATGGAAATTCCATACCGTTCGCCTTAGCCGCCTGGAAGAAAATGGAGCACGCCAAATCAATAAAAGGAAAACCATCTTATCGGAGAGGATTGGTCTTATCAACGAACAAGGATTGTGGTGTTGGAAGGCCTTAATTAGAGCGCTTTTTCCAGCGTTCTGTCTCTGTTTCGCTCAAATTGAACCAAAGACGAATTTCCACTGGCTGTTGGATCACGAATACCATCAATAGGGAATCCGGCTTTCGATCAGGCCAATTCTTGGGAATGGATTTTTTAAATGAAGCCGCTGGAAGGGTCCGGCTATCCAACGACCAAAAACGGGAAACGAACCTATGCCAAAAAAGGACAATCATTTCCATAAAAAGATCATGAGGAATATCCTTGATCTTGGCCAATTTCGCCAATCCTTTCCCGAATTCATCCGAAGTCCGAAGAACCAAAATGCCAGTCATCGGTTGAGTGAATAGAAGACTATGCTCGTTAGGAAGCGTTTGGATATCGTCATCGGGGATATCTACCTTTTGGGACGGTAATTTCAACCAATTCAAAAGAAAAGGATTGAAAAAATCGTACAACTCGGAGGAGGTCGGAATTTTAGGCAAGGAAGAAGGAACTTCATCCGGAGAATCGAATTGACTCATTTAAAGATTGTCCCCTTCCCCTGTAAATCTCTGAATATATTTTACCGTAGATTTTAAGGTTAAACGAAAAACAGGATTAGGATAGTAAAATTCAAAGTATAAAACAAAATTTTTATTGGAATTTAAAACCCATTTCACCAGGTTGGTGGGAAGTACTGTGTGAATTATGTCTTGTTTTCAATATTTTTACTAATTTAAACATATTTTTAGGCGAGTTTTAAAATCGGCTTTAATCTACGACCCTGCGCGCGAAAGCGGATTGCACCAAGGGCCAGCCCCAAAAGGATTCTCCCAGAATCCACTGGATGACTTTGGCTCCATCCACAAGCCGGGGCCCCGGACGGTTCAAAAGGGTTTCTTCAACGGTGAAAATCCTTCTTTTCCTAACGGCGTTGATTTTTTCCCATCCGATCCTTTTCAGGGCCTCTGCGGGATCGAAAGTAAGCCCGGCTCCATAAACGGAAAAGACGATGATCTCCGGGTCGAATTTCAACATTTCCTCGATTTTAACCGAACGGCTAAGTTCTCTGGACAGCATCGGAAAATAATGGGCTCCCACAAGCGGCATCAATTCGGAGTACCACCCGCCCGCTGCGGAAGGGGGCTTATTCCATTGCTCGACGTAAAGTTTGGGCCGATATGCGTTCAGGGGAATCTTGGATTGAAGGCCTGACAAGCCCCCGTTAAAGTCCTGGGCCAATCGTTTGGCTTGATCCAGCGTTCCCGTGGCTTTCCCAATTTGGATAAAGGAATCCTCGACTTCCCTCAACGAACGGGGGTCTAAATGAAGAACAGTGAAACCCTTTTCTTTCAGCCGCTTCTGTAAATCTTGTTGGGCCACGGAAAAAGTCAAGGCCAAATCGGACCTCAAGCTTTTAAGACGGCCCTCCGCCATGGTGAACCAATATTCCGGTTTATTTCGGTCGCTGGTCGGAGGCTCTTCCTCGCAATATTCTTTTAAGGTGGTCACTTCATCGGAGAGGCCAAGATAGGAAAGGATCTCGGTCGTGACATGGGAGAAAGAAGCGATGTGCTTGGGCGGTTTGAATGACATGGCCCGAGTGTAGGGGAAAGTCGCTCCCCATTTCCACCCTTTTTTCAGACTCCAAAATTAAAAATTTCAAAGGAGTCAAATCGTATGAAGAAGGCTATTTCCCTTCAGGATAATAAACCTTAAAGGCGATATCGGTAGTGATCTCGGGCAACGGAACTTCCGCCGCGCCTTGGATCACATTCACCTGGGTTCCACCCGTCTTTACACCCTTGTCCGTATCCCACCAATCAAGGTTCCATTTCCCATCGGGGTTCAAGCCCTTAAGTTCCAGCTTGCCCCCATCCACTTTGGGTGTCTGGGGATTGCTAAAAGTATAGAAACGCGACTGCACCCGTCCCAATATCCGCTGCGTACCTTCCAAAGCCTTGCACCTGAGCGAACCGACGTAATGGCTGATCGAATAGGAAGCAACCTGAACCCAATCCGTGCCCGTGGAATCCACAAACAAATCATGCGTGCCAGCAGGTACGTCGATTTCGTAATTGCCATTGGCTGTCACCGGTGTGTCGGCCAACGATGTGGGTTTTCCGTCCAAGGTGATGGTCAACTTCGGTGTGCCCCAGGAAGAAACCGTGTTAAGCGTCACTCGGAACTTGGCGGATTGGGCCAAGTCCATATGAAAAGTGGGTGGATTTCGGAATTCGGCTTTGGCAGTGCTATAGACGAAACCCGTCAGGTTCGATTCCGAGGGAACTACTCCGCCATCGGAAGTCAGGGTAAAGTGATTTTCGGAGGCCTTCACCCCCCAGCCATTGTTGCCGGGTGAAAAAGTGAGATCTGACAAGCCAGGCGTGATCACTTGGAACGCCACCGGTTGGTAGTTGTGGGCGTCCATATCCTCGCCCGTCAGGAAGCCGGCGATTCCCGTCCAGCGCCAATAGAGGTTGTTGGGATCCACGTAATTATCCCACCACCAGGGGAAGCCTCCCCCTGCTGCTTTGGCGGTCAAGGATCCCCAATTGGTATTGTGGATAAAGATACCCGTGGGATCCTTTTGGTTTTCGGACCCACCCGCCCCCCCGATCCCCATTTCCCCAACATAAAAGGGTTTTCCCGGATTACGGGCGCGCATTTGGGAGGTGATTGAATCCACCACTTGGGCCATGTCCAATCCACCGTAATTATGCTCCTGGGTAAATTGCATCCCGCTGTCCCAAACCCCCGTGGGCCATTTGAGCGCGTTGGCGTAGCTAGTCGTGACCAAATGTTTGTAGGGGTCGTTGGCCTTCAAGAAATTACCCATCTGTTGATGGAATGTCACCGAGTCCGAAACGTGGTCGGAATAATGGTCGGTCCATTCCATCTCGTTAAAAATTTCCCAGGATTCCAACGACGTGTTATGGGCATAACGGGCGATCAGGTAGCGCCAGTTACGCTGCAGATAGGCTTTTGCCAAGGGGCTAGTCCAAACCTGGTCGGGCGTATCCAGAAAACCGCCCTTGGGGTTGGCTTTTTTATTGTAGGGATTGTTATCCCAATTGGGGTTGGTGGTGGAGGAAAACTTACCGTGGTTAATGAGACACAAAAGCGCATATACTTTTTTTTGCGCGCAAAGGTCAAGGATATAGTCCAGTTCCCAGGCCTCCCTCAGCCGGTCGCTATAATCCCCCGGAAGTTTGGTGCCGGCGTCGTAAGAGTAGGCCCATTCGATTTCGGTGCTCCAGGGCGCCTGCCACAGACGGATGTAATTTCCACCCGCCGCCGAAAGGCCGGTTAGCCATTTATCGTAATCGAAAGTTTTACCACCGCCGCCCCATCCCATGTTTTCACCCAGGGGAAAATAAGGTTCGCCGTTGTCGAATGCGAAATATTCCGGATCCTTGGAGGAAACGCGCACAAAGCCTTTGTTGGTGGAAGACGTCACGGTAAAGGACCGGACGGGAACCCGGGCGGTGCCGGAAGCATCGGTGGCTTGCAGGCTGTAGGTCCAGGTGCCTGTCTCGTCGGGAGCGAAGCGTATTTTCCAAACCCGGGGGCCCAAAGGGGTGAGGATCTCGGACTTGGAATCGCCGCTGCGGGTGAAATCCTGGAAGATGAACCCTTTCACTTCGTGGGTCAACCCCGAGGGAGAGGTAAAGACCGCCGTCACGTCGATTTGCGCCGGATCAAAAGGGTTCTTATAGGTTTGGCCCAAATTATAAGTTGCTTCGAATTTCTCGAACTTTCCTACCGGTCCGTTATCGATAACGGAACTAAACTGCGCCGAAAATACAGGCGCGGCCAAGGTCATTATCCAAGCACAAAGACAAAGGGCTTTAGGCATGCGGTCTCCTTGGAATTATTTCTTTTTATAAACGTTCAATCCAACCTTCTCATCGCGGTCCGGCACCGAAATATTGCCTTCGGTGGATGCAATGATGGTGGTTTTGCCAGAGGCCGACGGCCCGAATTCTTTGGAGAGATCGATTTTGAGGGTCAGAATATTGCCTTCCACTTTCATTTCGACGTTTTTCATTTGAAGCCTCCTTTCAAAGTTTGGAGATTCTAGCCTTTTATTTGAACAAATCCTTCCATTTTTCTTCCATACCGCCTCCCGGGTTATTTCCGCCGCCTTTGGAGGAGAATTCAAACTCATCGCAAAAATTGCGCTTTTCCTTGTCTTTCACGTACTCGGTGGAATGGCTGGAACATTGGTTATGGAGGGAAACATCGTGAAGACCGCAGTTGAGGCAGCAGTGAAGATCCGCCCCGCATTTGGCGCAGATTTCATTTCGGCCCGGTTGGGTGCCCGGCGAACTTTCCCACATTTCACCGCAAGCGTGGCATTTTTTCATTTCTACCTATCCGCGCGACCCGTATTGGCGAAGTCAATCCAACCCTGCTCCACATTGACGTTGATCAGTTTCACCCGGATGCGATCCCCCACGTCCAACCCCCGGGTGTTCTGGACCACTTTCCCCTCCACCACCGGCTTCAAAAGCCTGATCCAAGTGCCCTTGCCCGATGCGCCGGTAACCAAAGCATCGAAATGCTCGCCGATGCGCTTGGAAAGAAAGAGCGCGCTTGCGGATTTTCGCACCTGCCTTTCCACCTTGTCCGCGGCGTTCTCCTGTTGGGTGCAATGAAAAGCCAGCGAATTCAGATCGTCTCGTCTGTAAGGCGGCGACTCCTTGACTAGGGCGGCTTTTATGAGGCGATGGGTGATCAGGTCCGGGTAACGGCGGTTGGGGGCAGTGGAGTGATTGTAATCCCTTACCGCCAGACCAAAATGGCCCAAGGGCGCCTGGCCTGGCATCTCCGTTACGTATTCGCCCCGCCCCATAAGCTTGATGACGGTCAAGGACAGGTCCGGAAAACGAAGCGGGTCTTTTTTCTTTTGCCGCAGGAGAAACTCGTTGAGGGCCTTGGAGTCGGGTTCGGTCGGCAATTTTTCCCCATGATCTTGCGCCACGGAAACGATACGATCCCATCGCTCTGGAATCTTGACCACCCGGCGCAAGGTGGGAAAGCCGGCGGTTGTCAGGAAGCGAGCGGTAACACCATTGGCCGCGATCATGAAATCCTCGATCAATTCCCCGGCGCGGTTCTTGGACTCCAACGCCAGGTCCACCACTTCCCCGTCCAGGGTCACCGGACGGGGTTGGAGGGTCTCCAGTTCCAAGGCTCCTTGTTGATGTCGAAGGCTTTTCAGTCGCTGGGCGGCTTCATCCTGTAATTTCAGGTTTTCGGCTAAGCCCGTCACCTTGGCCGCAGTGGGCGGTAGGGTGCCCCTTCCCTCCAGCCAGGCCCCGATCCCGTTATAAGTAAGCTTGGCTTTGTTTATAACCCAGGCCCGGTAGACCAGCGAAACCGCCACATGACCCTCTGCGTCCAAGGTCATTTCAATGACCAAAGCCGCTCGCTTTTGGTTTTCGTTGAGGGAAGTCAGGTCGGTAGAAAGCTTTTCAGGCAGCATGGGGAAAATTTTGACGCCTGTGTAGACCGACGTGGTGTTCTTTTTGGCGTGAAGGTCCAATGGCGTTCCTAATTTCACCAGCTCATCCACGTCCGCCACGGCCACGTAAATTTTCAACCGGTTTTCCGGAAGATTTTCACCCACCGTCAGTTGGTCCAGGTCCCGGGAATCGTCGTTGTCGATGGAGCACCAAAGCAGATGAGTTAGGTCTTTCGGGGAACCTTCCTCTCTTTGCGAAGGTTCGGTTAGGCTCGCCAATTGTTTCAGGGCGTCGGATGGAAAATCGGGTTCGAAACCTTTTTCCACCATGGCCTTCACAGCGATGTCGAGAAGGAGATTGGGATGGTCGGTATTTTTCATGAACATCGATTTTAACGGGTTCGGCTCCCCTTGACTGTGGAAAAACGAAGGATTTGTAAGTAAAAATGCTTGAATAGGGGCGCTTGTTACATTTAGGTTAAAATCAGGGGACCCTGGACACCTGATGGCAGGTCCTTTGCATAATAGTCCGCCTTCAACTGAATCTCCCGAGGAGAAACTCCATGATGCAGAAAAGTTTTCTGAACAAGTTCGTCGTCAAGCCCGGCAAGCCCGTTTACTTCAAGGACCTGGATCCAGGTTGGGCCTCCCATAAGGACCTCTTGGACAAGTTCGGCGAGGAAAGGGTCATGAAGCTGGCCAAGAAAATCCTCAAGCGCAACCTGGAAAACCTGGCCGAGGCGCAGAACCTTTTGTGGGCTTCGGACACATTCGGCATCCTGGTTATTCTGCAAGCCATGGACGCGGCGGGAAAAGACGGTATTATCCGACACGTCATGTCGGGCCTCAACCCGCAAGCCTGCCAGGTGCACAATTTCAAGAAACCCACGCCCGACGAGCTTGACCATAATTTCCTTTGGCGCTACATGAAAAACGTACCTCAGCGCGGACGCATCGGCATCTTCAATCGTTCCTATTATGAGGACGTCCTGGTGGTGAAGGTGCATCCCGAATATCTGGAAAACCAAAAACTGCCGCCCGGGGTGAAGGGCGAAAATATCTGGCGGCACCGTTACAGCGACATCAACCACTTTGAGAAGCACCTCACCCGAAACGGCATCATTGTGCTGAAGTTCTACCTGCACATGTCCAAAGAGGAACAGCGCAAACGCCTCTTGGAAAGGCTGAACAACCCTGCCAAGCACTGGAAGTTCTCGGATTCGGACCTGCCCGAGCGGGCCTATTGGGACGATTATATGAAGGCCTACGAGGATGCCCTGGCCGCCACCTCCACTGAATGGGCGCCCTGGTACGTGATACCCTCCAATCACAAATGGGCCTCTCGTACCCTGGTGGCGGATATCCTGACTGGAACTATCACTTCCCTGGGTCTGGAATTCCCCAGAATCACGTCGGAGCGCAAGAAAAAACTGGAGATGGCCCGCATTCAATTGGAAAACGAAATGGAGGAATTGGCCGAAGGCACCCTGTCGGCCTGAGCTGTCCAGCCGGGTTCCTGTTAAAAAAGAAAGTATCTTTTAAAAAACACGGAGGCCTGCAATGATCCAACACATTGCCACCCAAGCGGTTTATGTGACCGACCAGCAAAAAGCCGAGGACTTCTGGGTAAAGAAGGTAGGCTTCGAGGTCTTGGCCAAAAATGAAATGGGCAACGGCCTCTACTGGCTGGAAGTGGGCCCTCCAAAAATCCAAACGAGAATTGTTCTTTACCCCCGGTCGATCATGAAAGATTGGGAAAAGAAAAACCCTTCCCTCGTCTTCCAATGCGACAACGTGGAAAAAACCTTCCTGGATTTTAAGGATAAAGGGGTGGAAATGGGAATGGCCCCGAATCGGATGCCCTTCGGAACCTTCGCTTCTTTCAAGGACCCCGACGGGAACGAATTCTTGATGAAAAGTTAAGAGATGCTGACCAAGAGGTTGCCCCTCAGGTAGCCCTCTCAAAAACCAAGAACCGGGGAATTGAGGGTTATTTTTTAACCAGTTTGGGTTCTTTAACCGCTTTCACCTCATCCAGCCGGGAGACGGGCGTCGAGTAAGGCGCGTTCTTAAAAACGTCCGGGTTAATTTCCATCTCAGTGCGGATCTTAAGCATCGCGTCCACGAACTCGTCTAAAGTTTTCTTGGTTTCGGTCTCCGTGGGTTCCACCATGATGGATTCAGGCACCACCAGCGGAAAATAAATGGTGGGCGGGTGGTAGTTGAAATCGATGATGCGCTTGGCGATGTCCAGCGCCGAAATGCCGTACTTCTTCTTCAAAGGCTCCGCGGTTAGAACAAACTCATGTTTGCAAATGCGGTCGTAAGCCACTGGATAGTGATTTTTCAACCGGGCTAAAAGGTAATTGGCGTTCAAGGTGGCGATGCGGCCCACTCTTTCCAAACCTTCCTTGCCGTTCCTCTTGCAATAGGCCAGCGCCCGTAACAGCACGCCGAAATTGCCAACATTTCCCTTCATCCGGCCGATCGATTGGGGCGAACCAAACTTCAGGAAATAACGGTTCCCTTCCTTGGCCACCCTGGGCTCAGGCAAATAGGGTTCGAGGGTTTTCGTACAACCCACCGGCCCCGATCCCGGACCCCCGCCGCCGTGTGGAGTGGAAAATGTCTTGTGTAAATTGAGGTGCACCAGGTCGAATCCCATATCCGCCGGACGACAAATCCCCACTATAGCGTTCATATTCGCGCCATCGTAATAAAGAAGACCCCCCGCGTCATGAACCAGCTTTGCTACCTCTAGAATATGCTCCTCGAACAACCCGAGCGTGCTTGGGTTTGTCAGCATCAAAACCGCCGTGTCCTTGCCTAGTTTGGCCTTCAAGGCCTCCAGATCCATGTTGCCCCGGCTATCGGTAGGGACGGAGACGGTCTTCCAGCCAGCCATGGTGGCGGAGGCCGGGTTGGTTCCATGAGCCGAGTCCGGCACGATCACATTGACCCTCTGGTGCTCGCCCCTGTCCGCGAAATAGCGCTTGGCCATCAAAAGGGCCGTCAATTCCCCGTGCGCCCCGGCGGCGGGCTGGAGCGTCAGGGCGTGGCAACCGGTGATTTCCTGAAGCCAATGTTCCAGATCGTACATTACCTGCAAGGCGCCTTGCGCCTCGTCCTCGCGCTGGGCGGGATGAAGGTTGGCCCAGGCGTCGGCGAAGGCGATTTCCTCGTGAACTTTCGGGTTGTACTTCATCGTGCAGGAGCCCAGCGGGTAAAAACCATTGTCGATACAAAAATTTTTGCGGGCCAGGTCGGTGTAATAACGCACCAGATCCACTTCAGGATGTTCCTGAATAGCGGCGGGGATACGGGGCTTGATCCATTTGGGAAGTTCGGTGGGCTTTTGGTGGACCTTTCCGGCGTGTCCTTTGGTTGAAAATTCTTCGCAGGCGGAGATGAAGGCTTCCATATCTTCCAACGACGTCAATTCGGTGCAAGCGACCAGCACACAATCCTTGAACTCGGGATAATCATGGGACAAATCATAGGGGGCCACCAAGCCCCACTCGGCCATGAAATCGGCAAAACCGGAAGAGGGCGGGCGGACCACGAACTCATTGGCGTAACGGACCGTTTCAACCTTGAATCCGGGTATCTTTTGGATTTCGGTGGCCAGCGTATGGGCTGTGGCGGCTCCGTCTTTGGCAACCTGTTGGGCGCCCTTGCCGCCCTTGAAGTAAAGCCAAGCGGAAGCGAAATTGGCCATCAGGGATTGGGTGGTGCAAACGTTAGAGGCCGCCCGCTCCCGGCGGATATGCTGTTCGCGAGCCTGAAAGGTGAGCACGCAGGCCGTTTTACCGTTTCGGTCAACTGTTTCTCCCACGATGCGGCCCGGCATTTGCCGGATATCGTCGAACCGGGCGGTCAGGAAACCCGCATGGGGCCCGCCGAATTCAAGAATATTTCCGAAGGATTGGGCGCTTCCGGCGCAGACGTCCGCTCCTAGGGAAGCGGGAGTAGGCAAAAGGGCCAGGTTCATCGCCTCCGCCACGGCCACCACCAGATAGGAATTCTTCTCCTTGCAGATTTTGGAAATGGCCGCCAAATCCTCAATGGTGCCGAAGAAATTGGGATATTGGATCACGACGACCGAATTGGGCCAAAGTTCGGTTTTAAGTTGTTCAATATCGGTTTCGGTTCCCTTCAACCCGATTTCCCGGATCTTATGGCCGAGTGGATTCAGGTAAGTCTGGATAGTCTGGCGGTATTCGGGATGGACCGCTTGGGACACATAAACAAAGGATTCCGCCTTTTTGATGCGAAGGGCCAGGAGAGTGGCCTCAGCTACGGCGGAAGCCCCGTCGTAAAGGGAGGCGTTGGAAACTTCCAACCCCGTCAGTTCCACCATGTAAGTTTGGAAGTCGAATAACACTTGAAGGGTTCCCTGCGCAATTTCCGGCTGATAAGGGGTGTAAGAGGTAAGGAATTCGGGTCGGGTTACCACGGCCTTCACCGCTGCCGGCACCTCGTGGTAGTAAAGCCCCGCGCCCAAAAAGCAGGGACGGTCGGAAACCGGCTGGTTGTTTTTGCCGATCATATTAAAGAAGCGTTTGAGCTCGGGTTCGGTAAGTCCGTGGGGAAGATTCAGACCATTCTTGAGGATCTGGGAAGGGGATACATCGGCAAAAAGGTCGTCCAGCGCTTTCACGCCGATGACCTTTAGCATTTCTTTTTCGTCTTCAGGGGTTATAGGAATATAGGCCAAAAAAAACTCCGTTTAATGAGAGAGCGTGGCGAGATATTGTTCTTCGGTTAAATACTCATCCAGGGCTTTAGGATTGTCCAACTGCACGATGGCGATCCAGCCCGCCCCTTCCGGGTCTTGGTTCACGAGTCCCGCTTGATCTTTCAGTTTGGTGTTCACTTCCACTACCGTTCCAGCGGGGGAATAAGCGTCAGCCACGGCCTTCACCGATTCCAGGACGCATAGGCTTTGCTTATCGGCAAGTTTTTTTCCAACATCAGGCAGTTCAATGAAAACCACGTCGGAGAGTTCGTGGGCGGCGTGTTTGGAAATGCCGATCTTAATCTTGCCGGCGCCTAAATCTTCGTACCACTCATGGGTTTTGGCGAACTTGCGCATGAAAACTCCTGGGTTGTGGGGATGTCGAATTGGAAGTGTCGGAAGGCGTGTTGAACGGGATTGACTATATCAAAAACCGAATAGTTTTCCAGTTTTATCCTGAAGTTGTTCTTGGGAAGAATGGATCAAAAGCGGACGATGGTCAGGGCTTTGTAGGCCAGGTAAAAGAAGAGACAGGCTATTCCCGCAAACAGAATGAAGGCGAGGATCCTGATGGACCTTGTAGGGGTCTTGGGATTTTCTTCAATGGGCACTTCATCCAGCATTTCAAGCCTCAATAACTAAGATGCTCCAAAACCCCTGCCCCCCGCTAATGCTTTAATAACCCCAATGACGCCAAAACGAAAAAACAAGTAAAGTATTCCAATAAAAACAACAATGATGAAAAACTTTTTGATCGTTGTTGTCTCACCTCTGGGTTCTTCTGTCGGCATTTCATCCAACATTAAGAATCTCCCTGAATCGGATTATATAAAACTACTAATGTTGGCAAGAAATCAAGTAATGAGTTCCCCATTCGTCAAAGCTTTAATAACGCCAACAAGGACCTGAAAAAACAAGTAAAGCAACCCAAGTTCAACAACAATAATTAAAATCTTATTTTCAGTGGTTAATTCGCTTCGAGGTTCTTCCTTCGGCATTTTGTCCAACATCTCCAGCCTCCATCCACGGATACCTATCAAGAACGGGGATTTGATTCTCCCCGGAGTTGGTCCAATTGCCGCAAGCCGTCCAACGCCTCTTTCTGCTGGGGATTGAGCCGCAGGGATAAATGAAAGGCATCCTCCGCATTTACAAAATCCTTTTCCATCAGAAAGGCATTCCCCAATCGGGCGTAGACAAAGGGGGCATAGGCCTGGGGGAGACCGGAACGAAAGGCCTGCTGATAGTGGGAAACAGCGTCAACGGGGCGGCTCATCGCCATTTCGGCGTCCGCCAGGCTTAGGTAGGTCACTCCCCTTTGCTGGGGCTGGTGATATTCCAAGGCTTTCTCATAGCTCCATTGGGCCAGTTGCGGGTTTTGGGTTCTCATGGCCACATCGCCGGTAAAGGAACAAGCCTGGCCGTAGGAATCCTTCATGACGTCGGTGTAATCGTCCCAGTATTTTCCTTTCGGGGGGCCCAGGTTGCGCAGGTCATAGTTGGACCAGAGCTGGTTGAGCCGTGCCGAGTTGAAGGCAAAATTTTGTCCCTGAGTATCGGCCAGACGCCACAAAAGGCCGTCGGGAACCATGAGATGGTCCTTCCCAAGCCAGGCCGCACCCTGGATAAAAATATTGGTGACGTAAAAGGGCCGCTGGGAACCGTGGGCCTGGATCATATCCTCCACGACCGTATCGGAAGGCCCGTCGCCTTGAAGGGCGGTCTGGAGGGAGGGCCACTGGCGGAAAATATCGTCGCGGTACCATTGAAGACCCACCAACATGGTGGTGAAACTCGCCACCTCGGGCCTTTTTCCCTCCACGAACTGCAGGTACCATAAAGGAAGAATGTCGATATCCCCGTTGCACAGGATCACCCCGTTACGGCTGGCGGTCTTGAGCATATTTAGCCCCTCATCGTAGGAAACGGTATAGTCGCTTTGGTCGTTGGCTCCGTAATTCAATGCCAACGGCATCAAAGCCAAGCCCAGGCAGGCGGCACTCAGTGTGAGGGAGGCTAAGTCGGGACATTTCCTTTCTCGAGAACCACCGGCAAATGGCCGCCACTCCCGCCCCTGCGAAAAGAGAACCGGCAAGGAACACAGGCGTGAAAAAATTATCCAGGGTCCATTGAAAACCTTCCTTTGGCGTGTTGTATAAGACAACTCCCGTGAAGACTGATCCGCCAAACAACAGGAACCCGATGGCCTGGACCTTCTGCATCCGGTAAAGCCATGCCAAGCCCGCCACCGCCAAAAGAAAAAGAATCCCGGTAAGCCAGGCGCCGTATTGGTCATGGGCATGAAGCCAAAAACGCGCCAAGTTCCGGTGAAAAGTCACCAGCGACCGGGGATCACCAATGCCCGCGTAATTGCCCCGAAGAATGACTGTCAGGAATCGGCTGAAGCTCCCTGGATTCCACCAATTCAGAACGGGATTTCCGTGGGCCCGGATAGGCAGGTAGAGGTAAGTGGAAAGGGGCATAAGCAAAAAGGTGGCGGCCCGGACCAGCGGGGGCTTACCCCCAAAAGCGTTCGGCGAGCCCGCGAAACCTGTCCCAAAGGTCAAAGGGCCTCAATAGGTTGCGAAAAAGTTCCCCGACTGCCACCCGCTTTTGCGCCTCCAGGAGAAACCAGGCATAGGCGGGAAGGAGGACTACCTGGGTTTCCCAATGGACGGATAAACCCATTCCCAGGAAAAGCGCCGACAACCAAAACCCCCGGATAAACCAGCCCGATTCCCTCATCTTTAAGAGAAGAAAAAGGGTCATCACCGCCAAGAGGGTATTCAAAGTGTAGATGCTTCCCTTAGCCCCGCAGGATTGGAACCAATGCTGATAGGAAAAAGCGAAGACCAAAGCGCCGAAAAGGGACGGGGTTTCCCAAATCCAAGACCTCGTTGCCTCCGCTTCGGAAAAAAAAGATCCATCGATATTCTTAAAAGTTTTCCGCAGGATAAAGTAAATCATTGTCACCGAAAAGGCTCCCATTAAAGCCGAACCAAGAGTCAGTCGGAACATGGGCTGGCCTAAAGGCATCAAGCAGAAAAGTCTCCCCAGGAGGGTATGAAGGGGATATCCGGGCGAATGAGCCAGAGCCAAAAGATCGCAGTCCATAATGGTTTCGCCCGAATCGTTGATGTTAAAGGTTGCGCACAAAGTACGCAGGTAGAAGAAGAGGGTAAAAAAGAATAAACCCAGAGGAACGAACATAAGCCCTACCTTAAGAACGAATCGATTTGAAACAATATTCCCACCAGTGGATAAAACTTCAAGGTTTGGACGACAAATTTGTGTCAAAAGTGTCGCATTGCTGTCTTTGTTAGGTTTGTCATAAATCCAAGAAACCACATGAAGGTATAAAACAAAAAGCCGGGGGCTCGATTGCCACCCGGCTTTTTTTCAAAAATAACCGTGCTTTTAGTTGCTTGGCGCCGCACTGGTTGACCCTGTAGAAGAGGAACCCGTTGAGGAAGATCCCGTCGATGAACTCCCCGTAGAGGAAGAATCAGAAGAAGTTCCCGTTGAAGATGAGCCACTGGCGGGAGCGGCGGGTCCGGTATCATGTTTCTCCCCGAAAATGGCCTTGGAATTCGCGTCCAGCATTTGGTTCAACTGAGCCAATTGGTCATCCGTGAGTTCCCTTTTGCCGTTCGTGGTAAAATCAGCCTCCATTTGTTCTTTGACTGCTTTTAGCGAGGCGATCAAAGCATCGGCCTGATCCTTGGTGAGTTTTCCGGACTTGACCCCCGCTTCGATCCTTTGCATTTGAAGGTGCATACGGGCGTGCACTTCCTTGATTCTTGGATGGGGATGATCGACTGCGGCCGGGGCCGTCGTTTGGGCCAAGGCCAATGAGCCGGTCCCCATGAACAACACCATCATGGACAGCAAAGCTAACTTTTTCATAATTGCTCCCTCCAACAAAGTTGAATACATCTTATTTTTTCGACGAATCAGGACCTTTAAATGTTTCCCAGGCCCTTGCCCCGTTTTTCAGAGAAAAAACCCATCAAAAATCTCTTTTCGAAAGGAACAGACCCCGCGCTCAATCAAAGTTATATAAGAGCGCGAAAGTATATCCCTTGAAGGGCTCGTTGGTGGGTTGGGTAAGCGTGATAGTTTCCGCCTGGATCGGGCTATAGACCGTCCCTGCGGGTAAATTTTCAACCCCGGTTTGCCCTGTCACCTGCAATTCGAAATCTTTCAAGAAGGTCCAATCCACCATAAAGCTAAGTGAGTTGATTTGGTCTTGTTCATTGAGCGCAACCGTCTTTAGATGTCTCACGCCTTGGACTTGGTAGGTGTCGTCGTATTCTTGCTCGCCCGTAAGGGTAAAACCCAGAAAGTCCCAGGGATTATATTCAACCATCAGGCTTCCCGATCCATCCCGGCTGTCAATTTCCACTGTCGTATCCGCTAACGTCACTGCAGTAGCGCCGACCAGGGAAGCGGGACCGTCGTGGCTCTCGAATGTTCCGCTAAAACTCATCCCTACGGTGAGGGGCTCCAACACCTGGAAGTTCAGGTTCGCCGTCAAGGTGTTGGAATTGAGCGCCGTTTGGCCCCGTTCCATTTGGACATTCAGCGACGGCAGGAAAATACCAAACCCCAAGCCCCCTTCGAATGTCGCTTTCCCATAATCGGGGGAAGCCCCTTCCTGCTTTTGCCTCCCCACGCCTCCACCGACGGAAAAATAATGCCCGCTTTCGGTGAGGTGATCTGTTCCAGTTAAATCTAATTCGGTCTGGACCTGTCCCTGCCCCGTTTGGGAAGGTTGACTCGAACGGCTCAATTCCAATTGTCCCGTCCAATTGGGGCGGAACATCTCAGTTTCAATATCATTCACATCTTTCTGGATTTCTTCTTTTTCCCCTTCACTGGCCAACTCGGTGGAGGGGGCGGCGCCATCACGTAGTCCTCGGACAAAGTCGATTAGCTTGGGATTGTTCGGTTTCAGGGCGAGGGATTGGTCAAAAGCCTTCAAGGCTTGCGGTACACGGCTTAGACGATAATAACAACTGCCCAATCCCTGGTAAGCGGCGGCGGATTTCGGATCGAGCTTGATGGCGTCTTGATAATATTGAGTGGCCGTTTCCAGTTCTCCTGCCTGATAGGCTTTGGCAGCAGCGGCCAGATATTTCTGAGCATTTTCTGTTTGTTGGGCCCAGGCCGGGCCGAAAGAGGCGAAAAACATCGAACCCAAAACAAGTGATCGATTTAAGGTGATTCTCAATTGAATAATCCCTTCATGATTGAGGCAGGCATTGGAAAATATTCCTTGTTTAATTACGGTGGCCACAAATTCAAGATTAGTCGATTTTATAGACGGTTAAATTCCTGATTAAGTTTCTTTAATGTTACCCTACTTCAACATTGTGGAAATTCCATAAAAAAATTATTTCCAATTATTAAAGGGCCAAAATTAACCTGCCCCAACCCCGGGAAAAAGACCACTCCGCCATCCTGACCCGGGAGGAGCCTGTTAGAATCCTAGTTATGAATAATCTCGTTAAAAGCCTTTGGCTTGGGAGTCTTCTGGCCTTAGGCCAATGCCTTCCCGCATCGGCATCGGATAAAAGCGCTTCTCCCTTGAGCATCCAAGCCTTCGATAGCGGCACCGTTGTCATAAAGGACAATCTTCAAGAGGTTCTCCACGTGAACCCGGTCATATTTACCGGAAATTTCGTGGAGAAACATTGGGAAGGCTATTTCCCGTTTCAAGCGGGGCGCGCCAACGAATTAAGACCAGGTTTCAACGCCATCGCCCGGGTGAATGGGGTTTTGGTGGACCTCCTATACCGAGTCGAAACCTCCGGATCGGGCCTGCACATCTATTACCATTTGGTTCCCCGGGAATCGGTTGAAGTCAGCTGTGTCCAGGTTTACGCCAGTTTTCCCTATTCAGATTGGCAGGGCGATACCTACGAATTCAATGACAATGAGGGCCTTATACCGGTGGATAGGGTGACCGATTGGGCGATTCGCCAGGCCGATTCAGCCCCCTTTTCCATGGGCCCTTCCCACACCCACGGGGGCCTGACGGTCCAAATGACTTCGGAAGGGCTTCATTTGGTGATGGCGGATAACCGGGACTATGATCCCGATTTGTGCCTGGTCTATTCCCACAACGATTCCAAACCTAATTGGATTTGGGAAAAGGGAGAAAATAAAGATTTCGATTTCACCATCACTTTTAACCGGAACTTCGACGCCCACTCGGATGCCGCACCTCCTTCGTCTTCCGGTGCTCTCACCCTGCCCGTCGTCAACGGCTGCCCCACAACCTTGATCGACGATTTCGCCGACCCGGGCCGCAACATACCTTCCCCCGCGCCACCTACCCAGACAGACGGTGTCTGGCTGTCCGATAACACTCGGACTAACCTCTGGGACGGCCAATGGAGATTGAAATACACCAACGGCAATAGTATGGGCGTGACTTACAGCGGCCCCGGCCAGGGCTCCAGCCGCTATTCGGCGGGAGTTACAGGCTCCATGATGACCGGAAACCGCAATGAAACCAGTTTCGCCCTGTATCAATCCGCCCTGGCCGGCTCTCCTTCGGGTTGGATCAATTCTTTTAACGCAGCCGGTTACCACTTTAAGGGCATCCAGTTTTGGATGAAGGGGGATGGCCAAAGTTATTGGGTCCAGCTCCCCTCCAAAGCCGTTACGGACTTGGATTGGTACAGTTACCTGGTCACCCCTAAGACTTATTGGACTTTTTACCAAATCCCATTCGATGAAATGAGCCGTCCAAATTTTGATTTTAGGCGGCAATACGACCTTCCCGAAAAATTTGAGGGAACCGACATCACAGCGATTCAATTTTATCCCAAGGACAACAATTCCTTCGCTTACAGCCTGGATCAGATCTCCTTTTATGGTGATTATGTTTCCAATTGTTCCACCCCCGGGGCGGGGGCCCCGACTCCCACCATCACCCCCACCCCCCTGGAAAATGACTGCCTGGACAGGGGGATCGACGACTTCGAGGATCCGGCGCGAAATGGCCCTCCTCCCGCCCGCATCAATCGCTGGGGAGGGAAATGGAACGCGATTGCTTCTTCCGACAGCCGCATCATCGTGTCTTACAGCGAACCCGGCGCTCAAGGGAGCCGCTTTTGCGCTTCCGTGTCCGGGGAGAACCCTTTGGGTTCGAAAGGAGGTGATGTGGTTTTCCAGACCCCCCTCTTCGCCAATGGTGCCCCTTTCAATACCGTGATCCACGGCCTCACCGGCGTCCAGTTTTGGATGAAAGGCGACGGCAACAGCTATTGGTTTAACCTTCTTAGTTCATCCGTGACGGACGTCAACGGTTATTCTTTTAACGTCGTCCCTCCCAAAGGGGTCTGGACCTTATTCAGGGTTCCCTTTAAGGAGATGAGCCTAAAGTCCTGGTGGGAAACGGAAGGGGGAGCGGCAACCCATCCAGACGGAAGCGACATAACGGGAGTCGGATTCGAATCCAAAGGTCGCGGATCCTTCGCTTTCAGCGTGGATCAAATTGCTTTTTACGGAAACCCTTCGAATTGCCCCAATCCCCAAGTTCCGGAGGAACCTATATTAGTACCCACTCCTTCACCCACACCCTGGCCCACCCGGATCTTTACGACCACTCCAACTGATACACCCTGGCCAACATCCACACCCATTCCCATTCCAACAGCAACTCCTTATTCAATGTTTGTTCCCGTTTTGAATTTGAGGCCATCTCCTACACCTTACTCGCTTCCAGCGATCATTCCTCTTTTGCGGCCCACCCTCGCGCCCAGTCCGCTTCCCGCTTTAACCCCTAAACCCCGGCTCAAGCGCATGAGGATTCAACCCACACCGACGTGGGTTTGGCGCCCAACGAAGACAGCCACACTAAGACCCTGGCCGACAAGAACACCTATTTTAAAAACCGCGCTTCCAACGCCCACTAGGGTCGTGACCAACTTGCTTTCCCTGCTTGATAAGGAACAAACCATCGAATTCGCCGCCCCGCCTGCAAATATCTACGTTTCCTTCGGGGACGGTCCTGGGTGGTACCAACTTCAAATTGTGGACCGAGAAGCCAATCCGGTAAAAACCATTTATGACCGGCACGTAGTGGCCGAAACGGAGGCTTGGGTGGAATGGGATGGCCGCGATGAGAAAGGCAACGACATGCCCCCCGGCCAATATTTCGTGGTGATTTACAAGGATGGAACGGCCTTGAAAAGCATTTCGGTAGTTCGATCTCCAACAGCACCTTAAAATCGGATGCGGGGATCCTTAAATTTTGGCCTTCCCTTTGGTGACGTGCCTAACCCAGGGAAGCTTCGTCTTTTGCGCGGGGACGGCTTTGCCCCGGATATCAACCGCCAGGGGTTTTTCCACTAATTCGCTTTTAACGTAAGCCAGGGCAATTCCCTTTTTTAAGGTCGGAGAGAAAACACCGCTGGTCACTTCCCCGGCTTCCTGGCCTTCCGAAACAACCTTGTAGTGGGACCGGGGGATATTCTGGCCCTCAAGAGTCAATCCAATCAATTTACGGCTTGGGTTCTTATTCAGGGCTTCGCGGCCAAAAAATCCACCCTCCTTATCTATCTTGACCGCCCATCCCAGGCCGGCCTCGAAAGGCTGGGTGTTTTCGTCGATATCGTTTCCATGGAGGGGCAGTCCGGCTTCTAGGCGCAGGGAATCACGAGCGCCCAGGCCGCAAGCGGTCACTTCCGGCTGGCTGACCAGCAAGTCCCAGACCATAGGGGCATCCTTTACGTCAACCATCACTTCGTAACCATCTTCCCCCGTATAGCCGGTAGCCATGATGATGGCGGATTTTCCCTGGATCGTCCCTCGCCCGAAGCCAAAATAGGGAACCTTGTCCAAATTCACGTCCTTCACCAGTCGCTTTAAGACGGCATCAGCCTTGGGACCCTGGAGAGCCAGCAGGGCGGTGTGGTCGGAAAGAACTTCCATCGTCAAGTCCTTTCCGGAAGCTAAGCGCGTCAATTGTTCCACATCCGTTCCCCGGCCTCCTGCGTTTATGATCCAAAGAAACCGGTCGTTGGCTTCCTTATAGATGATGACATCATCGATGATGCCGCCCCTGGCATTAAGAAGAAAACCATAAAGGGCACTGCCGATGCTGACCTTGGAAAGGTCATTGGTAAAGGCATATTGGCAAAGCTTGTAGGCCTGGGGCCCATAGAGACGCAGACGTCCCATGTGGGAGATATTGAAAAGGCCCGCGCTGGTGCGGGTTGCCTCGTGCTCAAAAAGAATACCCTTGGCGTAGGAAACTGGCATGTTCCAACCATGGAAATCCACCAATTTAGCGCCGTGTTCCTGATCCCACTTCAGGCAAAAAGTGTTCCGCATGTGCATCCTTTGAACATGGAATGGCGTTACTTTAGCCCAACCCTATATCCAAGAAAAGGTCATTGTTTGCTATCATGTCGCCCCTATGACCGACCCCAATCTGACCAATGAAATCAAAAATGCGATCGCGAAGCGCCGAACCTTCGCCATCATCAGCCATCCGGACGCGGGTAAAACTACATTAACGGAAAAGCTGTTGCTTTATTCCGGCATGATTCAAACCGCAGGAATGGTGCGAGGCCGCAAGGGCGGCAAGGTGGCGGTTTCAGACTGGATGGGCATGGAGCAGGAGCGGGGTATCTCTATCACGGCCACCGCCATGCAGTTTCCCTACAAGAAATCCATTATTAACGTGCTGGACACCCCGGGCCATCAGGACTTTTCTGAAGATACTTACCGCACCCTTACCGCTGCCGACTGTGCCATCATGGTGATAGACGCCGCCAAAGGTGTGGAAACCCAGACCCGCAAACTCTTCGAGGTCTGTCGCCTGAGGGGTATCCCGGTCATGACCTTCATCAACAAGATGGACCTACCGGGCCGGGATCCCCTGGACTTGATGCAGGAAGTGGAACAGGTGCTCGGCATCCATTCCTCCCCTATCAATTGGCCTGTTGGGTCGGGGCGAGAATTCAGGGGCGTAGTGGATCGCCGCACCAAAGATCTTTTGCTATTTACCAAAAAATCCGTGGGCGGCGCGGCCAAGGCGGCGGTTGAACGTATTGCTCTATCCGACCACGGCGTGAAAGATCACGTTTCGGAAGAGCTTTGGGAGAAGTTACACCATGACCTGGAATTATTGGAAGTGGCCGGGAATCCCTATAATCATGACGAGTTTTTAAAGGGCAAGGTGACCCCCGTTTTTTTCGCCTCGGCACTAACCAACTTCGGGGTCGAGCCCTTCTTTGACGCTTTCGTGGAAATGGCCCCTCCGCCGGGCGCCCGAATCGCGGACGCTCCCGAAGGAGAAATTCTGGTGGATCCCATCGAAACCCCATTTTCAGCCTATGTTTTCAAGTTGCAGGCCAACATGAACCCCAAGCATCGGGATAGCACCGCTTTCCTCCGTATCTGCTCGGGCCGATTCGAGCGTGACCTAGTAGTGAAGCACCACCGATTGAATCGAGAGCTTCGTCTGTCGCGACCCCATTCCATGCTGGCCCAGGACCGAAATACCGTGGACCTTGCCTATCCGGGAGACATTGTGGGCGTCATCAACCCCGGCACCTTCGCCATCGGCGACACTATCTCCCTTACCGGCGGATTCAACTTCAAGCCCCTGCCGTCCTTCCAGCCGGAAATTTTCGCGCGGGTCCGGCCCAAGGACGTGGGCAAGCGCAAGTCCTTCGACAAGGGCGTGGAGCAAATGACCGCCGAGGGGACGGTGCAGATGTTGAAAAGTTGGGACGAACTTGATTTTTACGTGGCCGCCGTGGGTCGCCTTCAGTTCGACGTCCTGCAATACCGCTTGAAAAGCGAGTATGGTGTAGAATCCGACTTGGAGCTTTTACCCTACACCTGCAGCGCTTGGCTGAAAGGCGACGTGGATACCTTCGACCCGCCGGTGCAGGCCTTAAAAACCAGGGATAAACTCAATCGCCCCGTGATCCTTTTCCGGACGCTATGGGACAAGGATTACACCCTCCGCAAATGCCCCAACCACCAACTCTTGGATATGGCCTAACAAGGAGGACCTCGGTCAAAGTGTCATGTTAGGATATCTCCTATGAATAAAGAGGATTCTGAGAATATCCCTTTGCTTCCCCCCCGAATCTTTCATCCCTGGTTTTATTTTTGGATTTTCCTTTCATCGAACATCCTTCTTTCTTATTTTTCCTTCTCTTTTTCCATCAGGCTTTGGGTGGGTTTCCTCGGATTGATAATTCCTTTTTCTATAGCCTTGTGGACTGTTCTGAAAATTCGATGGAAATCTAAATCGATGATGCCATATTCTTTAAGTTTTCCGGACTTCCCTTTCACACATAACATCCTTTCCCCTTGGTTGTGGTTTTCTTTTGCTTTTTTTCTCCTTTTCTCAAGATTTTACAAACTTACCACCGTCCCCTTCTGGCCAATAAGCGATGAAGGAACCTTCGCTATGTTTGCCATGAGTCTTCAAAAAAAATGGAATTGGAGTTTGTTGTGGGGTGAGTTTCGGATGGAACCCCTTTTAACATGGAGCCTGGGTGAATTTTTCCGCATCTTCGGGCCTTCATTTACGACGCTTCGGCTTTTCACCGCTTTATTATCAATCTTGGCGGCGGCTCTTGCTTATTGGGCGGCCCGCCAATTTTTCCCGAAATTCTTTTCTTTTGTCTTTTGCTGGTTGTTTTCCTTCTCTTTTTGGGAATTTTCATTAATGCGTTTTTGCCATCCAAATGACTTGATCCCCATCTTCGAACTCCTGACCTTCGGCCTTCTGGGCGGCTTGACTAAATCCAAGCACAATTCCTCAAAGTGGGGATGGATCCTGGCATTAGGCTTGTGTTGCGGCATAGGGTTTTACGCTTATGTGAATTGGGTTGTCGTTTGGTTTTTTGTCACCTTGGTCCTTTTCGCGTATGGATTTAATAGCGAAACACGGAATCTGAAATTTTTTGCGGCCTTTGAATTCGTAACAGTGTTTCTGGCTTTTTCTTTATTCATTTCCCGCTTCGCGCCGGGCGCCATGTCAAATATTAACAACGATTTTGGTGGCTTCTTCTCCGCTAAATCCTGGATCCTTTATTTCAGCGGATTGTTTTGGGAAAGCAAAGCCAGTTATCCCTTTGGACCCGATTGGGGTGGAATGCTGAATCCCATCATGGGTTCCTTGGTTTTCATGGGAACGCTTCGGCTGGCCGAAAAATTTGAAAAAACATTGTGGGCTTGGATGGGGCTGGGATTGTTTCTCACAATGCTTCCAGGAGTCATTTCTAATTATTTGGAGTTACACCGGACCACACCCGCTTTACCCTTTTGGATACTATTGGCCACATTGGGAGTCCAAAGTCTTATTTCTCATGGTGTCCAAATTACCTCTTCTCGGGGATGGATCGTCTGCCTTCTTCTGGGTTCCTTGGCTCTTAATATTTACAATTTTTTTGGACCTTATTCCGATATAAAAAGATCCCTTCCTTACCGCCAGTGGCGATCTGTCGAGTATTGGAATGCTTATCAAATCCTAAGGTCCCAAGCTGAACAATCGGGTCCGCTTTATGTTTTCTCAGAATTTAACAACGATTATGACGACAAGACCTTGCTTGTCGCTGACTATCCCCTGGATGCCCTTCAAAACCCTGATTTATCCCATATCCAACCCCATTGGGTGGCCCTTCTTTGCAATATCAACTACGCTCCTTTCCTTCAAAAACGCTTTCCTGGGCTGAAAGCTATATTGTTGAACTCCAATCTACCGCCTCAAGATCTTCATCATTCCCTTGGACTCCTATTAATCCCCGAGGAAGAGATTCCACCTCAAACTTTGAATCAATGGATCCGGGCTCACGAGGTTTATCGCAAGGTTAGCCTTGAAGTCAAAAACAAAAGCCCCCTTACTTCATGGGAACAATTCGTGGGCCCCATGGCTCCCATTCAAAATCTTTCAAAAGGTGATCCTTACTTGGAATCCGTTTATTGGGAGAAATCGGCGTCTTTTCAAGTAATGGCGGGTGATTTCCCAGCGGCCGCCCAGTCCTTTCAGAAAGCCCTTCAAGAGGGATATCCCCTAGATCACTTCCGTCATAACTTGGCCCGAGCCAGGCAATTGGCGGAATCAAAAAAAAATATTTGAAACTAGTAAATTAAGGAAATTATTTTCTTTTAAAATCATTAATATATTCTGAAAATCAGTTTTGGATCTGTGCGGGCTAAATCATCAGCTTAAAACGGTTAAAAAAACATTTTTAAGTTAGGACGACCGGTGACCGACCTTCGACCATTTCATGGCCTTCTACATCGCCAAATCCCATTTCATCCTTGGATCTATTTTTTAATCTTTCTCATCTCCAATACCCTTCTTTCTTATTTCGACTTATCCTTGCAAACTAAACTTTGGGTCGGATTCGGCGGACTAGCCGTTCCATACCTATTGGGTTTATTCGATGTTTTGAAACAACGGAGGCTGGCGCCTGCTAGCGGGAAATTTTCCTGGGAAGTCCCTTCCCAAGTTTTCAATCAAGCCCCTTCCACCTGGTTATGGGGATTATTCTTTTTTTGTCTCATCCTGACCCGATTTTATAAACTGACGACCATCCCCTTCTGGTTATTGAGCGACGAAGGGATTTTTTCCACTTTAGCGATGGATTTATCCCGTCATTGGCGTTGGGAATTTCTTTGGACCCAAGGCCGGGTCGAACCCTTTTTGATTTGGCTCCTGGCGTTTTTTTTCAAAATCTTTCCACCCTCGCTTTTTTCCTTAAGGCTTTTTCCAACTTTGGCCTCTTTGGCTTCCTGCAGCCTCGCCTATTGGGCCTGTCGTCAGTTTTTTTCAAAATCCTTTTCCTTCATGTTTTTATGGTTTTTTTCTTTTTCTTTTTGGTGCTTTTCATTAATGCGATTTTGTCATCCGAACGACTTGATCCCTATTTTTGAATTTCTGGCCTTCGGCTTATTGGGTCTCTTCTTTAAAACCAAAAAGGTAAGTCTCCAATGGATATGGATTCTAGCCTTGAGCACCTGTTGCGGCCTGGGATTTTATTCCTATGTGAATTGGGGCATCGTGTGGTTTTTCATTGGTCTCGTTCTTTTAGCCCATGGGTGGAAAGAAAATAACAAAGACTTAGAGTTCTTTCTGGCTTATAGCGCTTTGACTTCATTGCTGGCATTGCCTCTGATTTCAGCCCGTCTAGGGCCTGGAAATTTAGCGGTCATCGCGGGAAAATTCGGTCCCCCGTCCTTGTTCTTTTCCTACTTGGATTATTTGAATTGCTTCTTTTGGAACGGCAAAGTCAGTTTTCCTTTTAGCTCGAATTGGGGCGGAATGTTGAATCCCCTAACCGATTCGCTGGTTTTTATCGGAAGTCTTTTTGCTATTGGAAAAATAGAAAGAAAATTTCTTTTTTGGCTTGGGTTGGCTCTCGTCCTCTTCCTTCTCCCCGGAACTATCACCAACCATTTGGAGTTGTACCGGACCACCCCGTCCCTTCTCCTTTGGATGTTGTTGGCAACCTTCGGAGCCCATTGCCTGTCCATCCACAACTTTAAAATTCAATGGAAACCTTGGCCAGTTATTTTCACCCTTTTTATCTTCTTAACGAATCTCACTTTGAATGGATATAATTTTGTGGGCCATTATTCGAACATTCGGGGGGTTCCAGCCGACCAGCAATGGAGGTCGGTGGAATATTGGGATGCTTATCAAACACTCAAGACCCAAAGCGATCAAAATGGCCCCTTCTATATATTTACCGAATTTAGCACCGACTACGACAACAAGACCTTGAACATAGCTTCTTATCCCTTTGATGTTCTCCAAAACACAGCCTTAACCGACACCTCTCCCAAATGGGCTGCGCTTATTCTTAACCGCCACTTCGCTCCCTTCCTGATAAAGGATTTCCCCGGACTTCGCTTTAAAATATTGAAAACCGACAAGTCAGAACCCGATGCGGCGCCTCCTATGGGACTTTTTCTTATCCCCCTTTCGGAGTTTTCGGAATCCCTCCTTCAACGTTGGATCCAAGCCGACAAGATTTACCGAGGAATAAATCTAAGGTTGAAAAACAAAACCATTAAAGAAAATTGGTCTGGATTTATGGAGTCCTTCCCCGGGTTGAAAAGTCAATTTCAAGAAGACCCTTTATTAACCGCAATATACTGGGAAAAGCTTGGATTATTTAAAGTGTTGGACGGCCATTTTGTCCAAGCAAGTGAAGCCTACCGAAACGCTATTCAATATGGGCTTCCCGCCGCTCAATTTTATTCCAATCTTTCCTTTTGTGAAAAACTAATGGGCCAAAAAGAAAAAGCTCAGGAAGATTACAAAATGGCCATTTCCCTTTCGATCGGAAACCCCTAGTTATTCAAACTTTTAGCAAAGCAAATTGAATTTGGAAAGTGGACTTGAACTTTAGTCGATCATTTACATCCTCCGGACCTTAACTATTTTGATTGTCTCTTGGTTCCTATAAAGGGTTATGTTAAAAAGACCTCCATGAAAAACCTTATAATCGTTGTGAAAAACCTCACCAAGAAATTCGCCGATATCACCGCGGTCAATGGAATTTCTTTCACAGTGGAAAAAGGCCAAGTCTTCGGTTTTCTGGGTCCCAATGGCGCCGGTAAAACTACGTCGATTAAAATGTTGACGACATTATTGAAACCCACGGCGGGCCAAATCATTTTGGATGGCCATGATCCCGTCAGGGAGCAAACCGAAGTGCGCAGGTCATTCGGCATTGTGTTTCAGGACTCCAGCCTGGATGACGAACTGACGGCTCGAGAAAACATGGAATTTCATGGGGTCCTGTACAAAGTTCCCTCTGTCTTGAGGAAACAACGCGTGGAAGAACTTTTGAAGATTGTTGAACTCTGGGACCGCCGTAACGACCTGGTGAAACAGTTTTCCGGTGGGATGAAAAGACGGTTAGAAATTGCGCGGGGTCTCCTACACCATCCTAAGATTCTTTTCCTGGACGAACCCACTGTAGGGCTTGATCCCCAGACCCGAAACCATATCTGGAACTACATTAAGAACCTGAACCAGAAGGAAAAGATTACCGTGTTTTTCACGACTCATTACATGGAAGAAGCCGAGCGGGTGGCGGACCAGGTCACTATCATTGACCATGGAAAAATTATTGCCCAAGGCACCCCTGCAGCGCTGAAGAAAAAGGCCCGGGCCAAGTCCCTCGAAGACGCCTTTATTCGCCTGACTGGCCATGCCTTGCGCGATGAGAATTCTTCCGATATTGAGGGCCTTCGGACTCAGAGAAAAATGTGGAGGCGCTGATATGAGCACTATTTACATCATGTGGCTGAGGCAGTTGAAGCGCTATTTCCGTTCCAAACCGAGGATGATCGGTTCCCTGGGCCAGCCTTTAATTTTCCTGCTGGCTTTCGGCTTCGGTTTCGGGAAGATTTATTCCCAGGCCGGCAAGGGGGACTACCTGCAGTTTCTGGCGCCGGGGGTCATCTCCATGGGAATCCTCTTTACCGGTGTTTTTTCGGGGATCGAGATTATCTGGGATCGGCAGTTCGGATTCCTGAAGGAAACCCTGGTAGCCCCCGTGCCACGGCTCCATATCATGATCGGCCGCACGATGGGCGGGGCCACAGTAGCCCTACTGCAAGGCTTGATTGTTTTAGGCTTGGCTTCCCTCTTCGGGTTCAGGCCCTCGTTGACAGCCCTTCCACTAGCCTTGGTATTTATGTTCCTTATCGCCGTGCTTTTCACCGCTTTTGGGACGGCCTTAGCCTCCCAGGTGAACGATATGCAAAGTTTTCCCCTCATCATGAACTTTCTCGTAATGCCGATGTTCTTTTTGTCTGGAGCCATGTTCCCGCTCTCCGGGCTTCCAGGAGGAATGGCGCTGGTGACAACCTTGAACCCCCTTTCTTATGGCGTGGATGGATTAAGGACTTGCTTGGGGGGGACTTCTTTCTATGGGCTTGGAATCGATTTGGGGGTGTTGATCTTGGTCTCGGCGCTCATTTTGGCGGTCGGAAGCTATCTTTTCTCAAAAATCCAAATTTGACATGGGCCAAAAATAAAAAATTCCAATTCCCGAGCGGGATATGGAATTAATAACAACGATAAAATAATTTTTTAAAGTTCGATCAGGGTTAAACGCCGGTGGGAAATACGGTTTTGTCCTTTTTCCAACCAGCAGGTTAAACAAAAGTGATTTCCCGTTTCCGTGGTGAAGACGGAGCAAGAATCAACTTGGATCTGACAGTGGAAACACTCCACTTTCGTCACCAACGCAAGACTTTCATTTGATGGCATATTTTTCTTTTTTGACCTCCTTTCCTTTTTTTCGGTTCATCTCGGCTAAACAACCCCAGCAATAGAAAAAGCCCTCATCTTCCACCACGTCGGTAATCAATTCCCCGATATGCCGACAACGGTCACATTGAAACAGGATGCTTTCGGAATAGGGATCCAACCGCAACATGTTTCCTCCTCAAAACCCATGTGGTCCTTGGCGTTGAGGGGAGAAGGAGGAGCGGGCCACTGGCTTGGTAGAATATTCCCAAATCCAGGTTAAACAATTGTTACAAAAATCCATCGATCGGGTTACAAATAGGGAGTCGCTTAGGAAGCTTCCGCTTTTTTCGCCAGAGAAATGCCCAGAAATTCTTCCAGGGCCTTCGCAAACTGGTCCTCGCTGTATTTATCGGTAGAAAGGCGAAACAGAGCATAACGTTCTAAATCGTCCAACCGAATCCATTCCACTGCGGTTAATAGTCCTTTTAATGTAAGAACCTTTAAATAAACGCTTTCCGGTATCCGGGTCAAATTTTCCCATTGGTATTTTTCACGCTTAGACGTTTCGGGATCGAACCATTCGACTTTTTCTTTTAATCGGTGGAGCAAATATAGGAGGTATTCCTTATAACATTCCACCTCGCCTTGGCTTCGGACGGATAAATGGCAAAGAACCAGTTTTTCTTCGCTTGAAAACCGGTTCCAACTTTTGGTATTTAATCTAAGGCCGATTCGATCCAGTTTAAAGCGGGTGGACATCGGTATTGCATGAAGTTTTCCGTATAATTCTTCTTCGAATTTGAACTTTCGGAACATCTTCGCCTCTTGACCGACGGGTTCGAGAAACCCTTTTAATTCCAATAGCTAAAGCAATTGTCATACCAGTGGAGAAAAATAACGTTTTCTAAAAAATCATCAAAAATTTATCTTGAAATGGATGTTTAAAGGACAAAAAAAATTCAAAAAGTGAGGATTTTGGGTGAAAATTTTAAAGATTTCGAAAAGGGAAAAATGAGCTGTTGAACAAAATTGTAGGAATAACCTAAACTGAAAATAGGCTTTGAGTCTAAGGTTCAAATACCGGAGGGTTTCACCGTCAAATCTTTATTTCTGGTAAATGACTTCGGTATAGGCGTTGGGATCGCCAAAAATAATGGCGGGGCGTTTGGGACAAAGCTTAGTCCCCGGCGGAAAGAAATAACCCCACTCATTCCGGCAAGTTCTTTGTCGGAAAGTAGTGGCGGTATTTAGAAACGTCTTCCATGGGTAAAATTCATGAATTGACCGGTGTAATAATAAGGCTTGGTCTTGGACGGCCGTGTACTTTTCAACTGGATGATATGGCCATTTCCAATTGAAGTGGGTGGTAGCGGAAGTGCTATAGATAACCTTCATGGGGGGGTCAGCCAAAACGGGTATCCCGACGAACATCGTAAGTGTAAAAAATAAACCCGCAAATCCTCTCATTCATGACTCTCCCGGAAAAATCCTTCAATAAACCGCCTACTTTTGTCCATATTCTAACGTCAAAAAAGGAAAAGACTGAACCAAAAAAGAAAGGCTGAATAAGCCTTAATGGGACCCAAATATCTCGTTTAGGGTTGGATGAGGATGGATCACTTTATCGAGTCTTGTCCATTGTCATCTTCTGCGACACAATCAGGCAAGCTTCACCTATAAGGTCTGTCGCTTCTGGACCGGTCACATGTACCCCCAAAATTCTACCCGTATCCCCATCATAAACCATTTTGGACCAACCGCCGATTTCCCCAAGGATCCTGGCCTTACTGTTGGCCGCGAAATGACGTTTTAAAACTTTCACATTTTTAAAGTTCATCTTCGCTTCGTCTTCCGTATATCCCACTGCCGCGATTTCCGGCGAGGTGAAAACCACATGGGGCACCTTGAAGTCATCCATTTCTTCGGTTCCGCCCTTCAAACGGCCTGCCGCGATTCGTGCATGCTCATAAGCGGTATGAGCGTAGGGATACTTGCCCGTCAAGTCGCCAAGGGCGAAAACACCTGATACCGAAGTCTCCATGAACCCATTGGTTTCGATTTTACCACCTTGGATTTTTAATCCCAAATTGCCTATGCCAGCCTTATCTGAATTGGACAATCTTCCCGCTGACACCAGAATGACTTCCTCGTCTTTGCGTTTGACTTCCAATAATCCAAGTTCTATTTCCACGCCAATCTTACGTACCGAATTTAAGAGAACCTGCCCCAACTCCTCGTCCATGTTGGGTAAAAGTTTAGGCAATACCTCCCCCATGCGGACCTTAACGCCTAATTGGGCATAAAGACAGGCGAATTCAACTCCAATAACTCCCGCTCCAACAATCAGGAGTGATTTGGGAAGTTTAGGTTGGCTTAATAGTTCATCACTGGTGACGACAGAACTGCCCACCGGAAAAGCCGGCAAATGGCGTGGCCGAGAACCCAGGGCCAAGAATATGTTTATCCCTTGGTATTCTTCCCCGTTACACTTCACCAGGGTTGAATCCTTAACTTCAGCCTCGCCCTGGATCACTACCACTTTGGCGGCGGAAAGTTGGGATTGAATGCCGCGTTCAAGGATCGCGATTGTTTTTTGTGTTCGTTCCACGAGCGTTTGAAAATTAAACCGGATATTGTCCGCTTCGATACCCCAGCTTTTTCCTTCTTTGGTCAAAACGTGGAAGCGGGCAGCAGCCGATTGAAGCAATTTGGTGGGGATACAACCTACATGAAGGCAGGAACCTCCGATTTTTTGTTTCTCAAATAGGGCGATAGTTTTTCCCTGCTGGGCCAAGAGCAGGGCCGCTGTATAGCCCCCCGGCCCCCCCCCAATGATGAGTACATCGAACTTTTTCATTCTTTTCCTTTTTTAGAATAATTCTTGCTGAAGATTACCCGTCCTAAACGGCGGCCATCGGCTTCTCAAAGATAATTCCAACTTTCTCAAAACTTTGCACGAGAGCCGATTCCAAATCCTTACGGCTCAAAAAAGGAATTTCCGAATCGTCATTCAACCCCGACATAGGGCTTTCGAATGAAGCCCCAAAAAGATTCTTCCATTCCGGCGAGACTGAAAGGAGGATGACGCCTTGTTGGAGGAAAACACTACCTTCCCGGGCTTGGGCACCTCCGGCAACTTTTTTCCCGTGAAAGACTAATTCGGCGAAAGAGGGCGAGGAAAAACAATGGCCGGTTTGCAATCCAGAATGCCTTTCTTCTGAAAGCTGGACGTCCCGGTCCATTCTGCGAAGGGCATTAGCCATAAGGAGGCTGATTTTCTGGTAGCTTTCCAAAAGATCCCCCCCCACCAAAGGATCGGAGGTGGAAGCCACAATGGAATAACAAAGGTCCCCTTCACCATGGAGGACAGCGCGTCCACCGGTGGGACGGATTTCATATGGAAGGGAAAGTTCGGATAGGTTGAGTCTTCTGGATTCCAACCGTCCCAGTGTCAAGGTAGGTCGCTCGAAATAGAAAAATCTTAGGATCGGGGGCTGGCCGGGTTGAAACCGCTTGAATAATTCCTCGTCATGGGCCATTTGGCCCTCGGCTGGAACAGCTGTTGAGGGAATGAGCCGCCAGGAAGCCATGAGACGCCCTTGTAAATACTTGAAATAAAAAGGGACAAGGCCTTCACCCCGTCCCATTCGGAAGAACCGGATTTAAAAACTGACCGAATTTCCACATCCGCAGGAACCGGTGGTATTGGGATTGTCGATAACGAATCCCGTTCCCTTGTAGTCTTCCACATAATCAATTCTGGCGCCGTTCAAGTATTTGGCGCTTTGAGGATCCAAGAGGATATCAATATCCCCCGCTTTATTTATTTCATCTCCATCTCTCTGCTGATCAAAGGTGAATCCATAGGAAAAACCATTGCAGCCGCCGCCTTGGACATAAACCCTGAAATTTTTTCCCTTATAAGCCTCGTTCTTGACCCCGAAATCCTTCACTTTGGTGATTGCTTTTTCGGTTAATTGAACCATTTTCGACCTCTCTTTGAATACAAGTGCCGCCCAGAGGCGGTCTGGATGTGTCTATTATATTATATCGGCTTTCTTGGGAAAGCCGTCAAGCGTCCACCAAGATTCCGGCTTGTCCATCCACTTTTTTACCACGAATAAACAGCAAACCCACGCGGCAAGGGCCTTTCTTGCCGTGAAATCCCTCCGGCAGACCGCCCGAAAAGGAACCAGGACTGAAAAAAAAGATGCTCCCCATTTGCCGAGCAGTGGGTTCAAAGTTGCGCCCATAAACAATGACCTGTACTGGGTTCGTTTCGAATTGTTTCACTAGCCAAGCCTTTAAACCATGGGGTTTACCATAGCCATGGATCAATCCCATTTTTAGAAGTCCGGATTTCCAGGCCTGCCACACAAAAAGCTCGGAACGCACAATGGGGCTTTCGGCGTTTCCACAAACCGCCCGGGTCGGAGCGATCTTCGTCAATTGTTCAATTACCCTCAGGTCCCCCACGGGGCCCGCGTGCAGGATACAATCCACCCCTTTAAATGCTTTTTTGAGGGAATGGACTTGTGCGGGAGTTAAAACACCCCTGGTATCGGCTAAAACACCGTAGATCACCTCAACCACTCCTCTTTTTGACTTCCGAAGATTTTCACTTTAAACTGTTCTAAATTTGTCGATTCATTGCCGGATCAAATGATTAAATTTAGTCAAAAAAAAATATAAGGTAAAAATTTCTTCGTGTTTATCCTCCCGCAAAAAAATTCTTACATTTGGACCCTTTTATTATTTTTCTTCCTTTATCAGTCATCCCTAGCCCTAAGTCCTATGTGGGGATATATCAGTTTGGTGGCGGGCGAAAGCTCTGCCGGTCATCAAGACGGAAGCTTTTACAATGCAACCTTTAATCATCCCTTGGGCCTCGCGATCAACGCCACAGGGGATAAATTGTATGTTTCCGACAAGGACAATAATTGCATAAGAATGGTTGATTTCAATAACCAAAACGAAGTTTCCACTCTTGCGGGCCGTGATCAAGAGGGTTACCAGGACGGTTCCTTTGATACCGCCCTCTTTCGTTCCCCCACGTGCCTGGTTTTTATCTCTCCAACCCAATTAGCGGTATTTGACGCCGGGAACCATCGAATCCGGGTGTTGGACTTAGTCAAAAAAACCGTCGCGACCCTAGCGGGTAACGGAACTGACGGGATGCAAGAAGGAATCGCCCTTCAATGCGCCCTGGGAACCATCTGGAGTATGGTTTACCAGGCTTCCCAAAACAGTCTTTTTCTTTCCGAACCCACCCAGGATGGCGTTCAAAAACTCGATTTAAAAACGAATCAAATAATTACTGTTTTCCAACACCGGGCCGAAGTTCCCAATCCCGAGGCTCTTTGCCTTTGGAAGGACCAAATCTATGTCGCGGATCGGAACCTAAACGAAATTTACCAATTGGTTGAACAAGGGGATGGAAAATTCTTGTTTAACCCAATCGGAGAGGGTCATGCGATATTGGCCTTATCGGCTTCAGAAAAAGGTATCTATGCTATTCAAAACGATCCTGCCAGTCCTTTAAGGCGGATAATTCCCCAGGATTTAACCGGGCCAATCCACCTAGTCTCGGCCTGGGGAGAAACCCTTCCGACCCCGGGGGATACTCCGCCATGTTTTGACGGTATTAGTGTCGATAACAATCTCCAATTCATACCCGATCCCTTTTCACCCGAATGTTTTTATATTGCCAACCCCCAATGGAATTGTCTTTTCTCGTTTCACGACATTTTTCAAGATGAATTCATCGCTACAGGTCCGGACACGCCGCTTCCCACAGGTTTAACGGATTGGGATTATCCACCCTCAAAACCTCCTCATACTTTTCGAATTCTTATGGTGGGAGATTCCCACATTTATCACACCTTCCCTGACGACCATAAAAAAAGGGGTTGGGCGCATGACAACCTGATGGACGGTTTAACCAAACGGTTGGAGCTTGAATTGAACACTTTGGCCTCGCTTGACGACAGCCCGGTTCATTTTGAGGTCCTTACCCAAGCCATGCCCGGGATCAAGCCTCTTTTCCTTTGGCCCTATTATTTCACCCCCACTGTAGCCAAAAAATATGACGTGGATTTGGTGCTCATGATGTTCAGCCCCAACATGTTCACTCCGGGGGTTTTTAATGGACGTACCAACAACGATACGGAATTTTCATTTCAGTCCTACTTTTTGAGGTCCCTCACTGCCGAAGGTATTCCCACCCAGGATAGGGATCCAGAATCGCTTCTGAAGCCCATCGCCGAGAAAATGCCGTCGGGCTTAGCGGGTGATTTTTTCAAACTTTGCCAGAGCAAAAAACTGGCCCGGATTGAGGACAAGGAGCTCTGGTTCGCCGATTTCAATCAGCTGGTGGCCGAACCTGAAATTAAGAAGGACTTGGTGCAGCTTATCGGCAAACCCATCCGTATGCTCAAAGATAAAATTGGGGTCATCCGGACCTCCTCGGGCCGTCCCGTTCCCTTTTACTTGGGCATTCTGCCTACCGGCCAGTTTTTCCCCGTGGAAGCGCAAAAACCCTTCTGGAATGATCTACGAGACTATACTGGAATCCCTTTGTTGAATTTGTCAGACGATTTTGTGGCCCTGCGATCGCCTTGGTTTCCCATCTCCGACCACACGGAATACGACCATTTCAGTTCGGATGGTTATTTCGTCGAAGCCCTAGTATTGGCTCATGAGTTGATAAAACAAAATTTGATCCCCTGGCCATCCGTTGAGAAGGCCAAATAAGACAACCGATCCTTTATTTTAATATTGGACTTTGGGTTTTAATTTGGTGAGACTAAGGCCGAAAGGCTCAAATGAAAATCGCTCTTTGCCAGATCAACACCACCGTTGGGGATTTCGACGGGAATGTCACCAAGGTTCTTGAAAACCTGAAGAAAGCCAAAGATTCCGGCTGCGACATTGCGCTATTTCCCGAGTTGACCCTGACCGGTTACCCTCCCCGGGACCTTTTGGACCGCCTTTCTTTTTTCGAGCGTTCCCGTAAAAGCCTGGAAAAAGTGGCTCGAGAATCCAAGGGAATCCTTGCGGTCGTGGGCACCATCCTGGAAAACAAGGAGGCGGGAAACCCCCTCTTTAATGCCGCGGTTGCCATTACCGACGGCGCCATTCTCCATACCTATCGGAAGGTCTTGCTTCCCAACTACGATGTTTTCGATGAAGCCCGCTATTTCACCCCCGCCCCGAAACCCGAACCTCCTTTCCAATATAAGGGTCTAAAGATCGCCGTCACGATTTGCGAGGACATTTGGAATGTTGAGGGCGTTTTCACCCATCGGCTTTACTCCAAGGATCCCGTGGAGGAACTGGCGAAGGCCAAACCTGATCTGGTCCTGAACCTCTCCGCCTCCCCCTTCCATTACGCCAAACTCTCGGTACGTCAAAGCCTTTTAAAGGATGTCACTCGTAAAACCCATTCGCCCATCCTCTATTGCAACCTGGTGGGCGGCAACGATGAGCTGATATTCGATGGATGCAGTATGGTCATGGACGCGGGCGGAAATCTTATTCCAGTTGGGAAAAAGTTTTGAGGAGGATTTTTTTGTTTACGACACCGAAAACCCCTCGATCAAACCCATTCCCTCCCCGGAAAGCGAGACGGCTAAGATTTACCAGGCCTTAGTCACCGGAACCCGGGACTATGTCCGGAAATGTGGGTTTGAGAAGGTGCTCATCGGTTTGTCCGGTGGGATCGATTCGGCTTTAGTCGCTTGTCTTGCGGCGGAAGCTTTGGGCGCGGATAACGTCATGGGAGTCACCATGCCCTCGCCCTTTTCCTCCCCTGGCTCCATCGGGGATTCCCGGCCAACTGGCGGAAGCTTTGGGAATCGAACTTTCAAGGAAATCCCCATCACCCCTCTTTTCGAGGAAGCCCTTAAGACGCTTCATCCTGTTTTCAATAACAATCCCAGGGACACGACGGAAGAAAATCTTCAGGCCCGGCTGAGGGGTTTATTGCTCATGGCCCTTTCCAACAAATTCAACCGGCTGGTGCTTTCCACCGGCAACAAAAGCGAGGTCGCCGTAGGCTATTGCACCCTTTATGGCGACATGTGCGGGGGACTGGCGGTCATCTCCGATGTGCCCAAAGGAATGGTTTATGAGTTGTCCCGTTATGCCAACCGGAAAAAACCGGTCATCCCCGAAGCCATTTTCACGAAGGCTCCCTCGGCCGAACTTAGGCCTAACCAGACCGACCAGGATTCCCTTCCGCCCTATGAGACTCTGGACGCGGTTTTACGGTTATATGTGGAGGAAAACCAACCGCCGTCCAAAATCGTGAAAGCGGGTTTCGAGCCAAAACTGGTTCGGGAGATTTTAAGTAAAATCAATCAGAACGAATATAAGCGGCGTCAAATGGCGCCGGGCCTCAAGGTGACCACCAAGGCTTTCGGTATGGGCCGCCGGATTCCTATTGCCCAAAAATTTAAGGAAGAACAATGAATAAACCGATGGCTGAAGTGACCAAGGAAATAACCTTTGAGGCGGCCCATTACCTGCACAATCCCAAATGGGACCGTTCTAAAAACCTGGAGGTGTTCCGTAAATGCGCCGGTTACCGCAAGGATGACCCTAAGGCGCTTCATTATCCCCACGGCCATTCCTACCGGTCTGGCGGTACGGGTTCAAGGCCCGATCAAAGAGGAGACGGGTTTTGTGATTGATTTCCGCATTTTAAAAGAAATATTGTACCGGGAAATTTTCGGACGATTCGACCACCGCTTTATCAATAAAGAGGTGGAGCCATTCAAGTCCAATCCCAAGGTGCAGCCTACCGCTGAAAACATGGCATGGGTTATTTGGAAGCTATTGGAAAAACCACTCCAACTGGAAATGGTCCGGTTGGTGGAGGTGGCGTTATGGGAAACCCCTGACAGCTCGGCGGTAATTCGGGGACAAAAGAAAAAACGCTAAAAAGGGCAGCCATGGAACAAGCCCCCGAAAAAATGGACCCCATCCCGGTTTTCAGGATCGCTATTATTTTTCTTTACGGCTCATTTTTATTTCCTTCTCACCTATCCTGGGCCCTGGGACCTATACACTCTTTTCATGACCTAGTGGCCGGACAGGGCGACCCGGGGCGGAAGGATGGTTTTTTCGCCGACGCTCAATTTCATTCCCCAACTTCATTAACTTTAAGTTCAGACAACCATTTCCTTTATGTTGCCGATCAGGACAACCACTGTATCCGCGCCATCGATTTTACAAAACAAAACGAAGTCTCCACCCTGGCGGGATGCGAGGAACCGGGACACCTGGATGGGCCTTTGACGGTAGCTTCTTTCAATAAACCCTACCGGATTCTTGAGATATCTCCTGACCGTCTATTGGTTTACGATATTGCGGATGAGTCTTTCCGCCTCTTGGACCTTTCCCAAAAAACCGTATCCACCCTGGTACGCAGCGGTGACAAGGAAACCCATGGCCTTTCCCTGGCGCAAGTGGATGAAGTGGTTTTTGATCCTTCCACCCAATCCCTTTATTTCACCCAATCATTGAAGAATGTTTTGCGGCGGTTGGACTTGGGTACCCATGATATTCAGGTACTCTTGGACCATTCTTCCCAGGTGCCTCAACCTCGGGCGCTTTGTCTTTGGCAGGGACGTCTTCTGGTGGCCGATCGGGAATTACCCTCGGTTTTCCAGGTTACGATACCAACTAAGAACCAAACTCCGGCGGATTTGATTGAGATAACCCAAGGCAAGTCTATCCTCGGCTTAATCCCCTCTGGCAAGAACCTTTATGCCTTCCAAAAAACCGATCCTCCCTTCGTTTGCCTCAAACCCATCCGAAATGTTGATTTTCCATTCGTTTGGGATACCAAAATTCAATGGGATAAATCAGGGCAACATCCGCCCTCGGAATATTGGTTTCCTTTCCAGGACGACCCTCCAGTTTGTTTCATTTCCGATCCGCGTGAACAATGGTCATTTCTCTTGGCCATTCCATCACGGAACGAAATCGTTTCTTTTCGTGACCTCGCCGAAAAATACTCTGCCCCAACCCAATGGATGGGTTTTAGACCCTATGGACATCCCCCCGCAAAACCCAAAGATACCGTCCGAATCCTGGTCGTGGCTGATCCTTTGTTGGATTCAGGGGCACTTCCAGGCGGTTCCGAACCGTCTCATGCCCTTCCTTCGCTGGCCACAGCTCCCCAACGGCTGGAGCTGATGCTCAACACTGAGGCGGCCTTGAAGGGATGGAATGCCTCCTTCGAGGTGATGGCTTTCGACAGCTCCGGGGCATTGATTCCCATTGCCCAAACCTATGACATTGACTTGGTCCTCTGTTTGGAATCCTCGAGCCATTCCCTTCCCTCTCCGGATTGGGTGGAGCAATCCGTGGGGCAATGGCAAAAAACAGGACATCCCGCTTCAGCTTTCCAAGTGGCCTTCTTGCCCGGTACAGCCGGTGTCGCCATCCCTTCCGTAGAAGAGGATCGGGCTTTTTGGACGGGGTTTTGCAGGGAAAAAAACATATCTTTTCTTGACCTAACCCGGGATTGGACCCTTTTGCGGCCTTCTTTCTTTCCCCTCGGGGAAGATGGGCCCCAGCCTAAACTCAACGTGAAAGGCGCCGATTTGTTGGGGGGACTTTTGGCCCGCCGGCTACTAATTGCGGATCTTACCCCTGAGGGAGCCCTCAAGCCTTTTACGGAAACACCTGAAACCCTTGAACCCTTAAGACAGTTCACTGACTTGGTTGCGGGAGAGGGTGCGGCCGGTTTCCGGGAAGGGGATTTTGCCTCGGCCCTATTCCACTCCCCCACAGGCTTGGCTTTGAGCGCTGATGGGTCGGACCTTTACGTGGCCGATCCGGGCAATCACCGGATACGGGTAATCCACCTGGAACATTCCAACGAAGTGGAAACCTTGTCGGGTAACGATGAATCGGGGAACAGGGATGGGCCCTTGAACCAAGCTTCTTTCGAGCAGCCTACCCTCTTGGCCGCCGTTCCCCAGGGCTTGGTCGTTTATGACGCCCAAAAGGGTCTCCTACGGGAAATTAACTCCAAATCCGGCAGTGTATCCACGCTTCCTTTAAAGCAAAAAGGTCAACCGGTGGAAACTGGCCGCTTATCGGAAGTTTTCAACATGGTTTATGACACCTCCTCGGATGCCCTTTATTTGTCCGAACCTACTCAAGGCCGCCTGGACATGATTTCATTTAAAACCCTTGAACTAACTGTCCTTTTGGAAAAGGACTCTCGCTCTCCACAACCTGCGGCCATGACCCTTTTTCATGGTAATCTTTGCTTGTCGGACTTGACCCTTCCTGGAATTCGAACCGTAACGGTATCTGGCTCCCCAGAAGAGAAAAAGACTTCCCTAACCCCCCTTTGGAATGGATCCTCTGTTTGCGCAATGGCGGCATTGGGAGATTGTCTTTACGCTCTTGCGGGATCGCCAGTATCCTGGATTCGAGTGGATACGGAACCAACCACCCGGGCCATGTCCATTTGGGAAACCCTTTTAAATCCCGTCCCTTTCGATTTTTCAGCTTTCTTGGGGGGAAATAACGGAGGGGAACCCGTAGGTTTGATAACCGGGGGAAAGTGGGAGCAAAAACTTTTCCTGACTTCCCCTACCTTAAATCAGGTTTTCTGTCTCTCGGATGACGATTTCAAGGCAAACCCGGACCCCTATCATCCCCTTCCCGATGGGGTGCCGGATTACCAATACCCCCCCCATAAACCGGAACACACTTTTCGGATTATGATTACCGGCGATTCTCACGTGTTCCGAAATGATTTCGGGAACAATAACATGGAAAACCTGGCCAAGCGACTTCAGATCTTTTTGAACACCGAAGCGTCTTTAGAGGGGAGTCCGACCCACTTTGAGGTAATTAATTATGCCTTTGGCAACGGCGACGATTATCCGCCATTTCTATGGAACTATTACTTAGACCCGGACGTAGTCAAAAAATATGACATTGACCTTGTATTGATGGGAATGAGTTCGGCTCCCTCCCAAAACTTTAGGGCTTATTACCAGCGGCCTCTCACCTCCGAGGGCATTCCCGCTTGGAAACAGGACCCCGAATTTTTGCTCAAGTCTTTTAAGGAACAATTGCCTTCCGGCAGAGAGGGGGATATCTTCCGAAGGCATCTTCGAATTGTCGCGGGAGGAAAGGATGAGTTGGATGGTTTGGACATGCCCGGAGTGTTGGCCGATAGAAAGGACCAAGCCGATATTGTCTTTCTTTACAGCAAACCCATCGCCCTTTTGCGCAAAAAGCTTTCCTCCATGCAAACGAGCCAGGGCCAGCCAGTAGCTTTGGGAATGTTTTTTTTCCCAGCCGGAAGCCATGGGAACCTTGTCCAAGTGGAACCATTTCGGAAGCTTTGGGGGGATGTGGCGGGAATGGCGGGTATTCCCTACCTGGATTTGGCCGCGCCTTTTACCGCCTTAAGGCAAAGTTATTTTCCAGTGGCGGAATTCGCGAGCACTTTCCATCAAAATTCGGGCGGTTATTTTTTCAAGGGATATCTTTTGGCCCAAAAGCTTATTCAAGAAAAAATAATCCCTTTTCAACCCTCCTCTCATTAAGCCGAGCGCTTCGGCTGGAGACTTATCAGGCAGCAAAAAGATTTTCAATTAAGTTTAAAAATTGAATGACAAGGTTTCGGGTCCGGTGGAAAGCTCAATGCACTTCTCGTCATCGTGGGTGACGTTGTTCACCCAGGCACCCACCTGGTAGGCTTCCATTTCCCCGGCCGGATAAGGTCTGAATAGCTTTTCGATCTCCCTGAAATCCCTCACGTCGTCCGAATTCAGCCAAAGATCATAATCCTTGGGGTTTAAAACTACCGGCATCCGGTCATGCACAACCCTAACCACATCATTGGGTGTAGTCGTCAGAATCGCGCAAACCTCAAGTGTCTTATCTTCCAATTTTTGCGGGCACCAAAGACCCGCCAAGGCGAAAGGCTTTTTGTCCTTCATTTGGATGAAATAGGGATGGGTTTCCTTGGCCTGGTGCCGCCACTCGTAAAAACCGTCTACGGGAATTAGGCAACGCCACTTCTCGAAGGACTCTTCCAGAATCGGTTTTTCCCGGATGTTCTCGCTTTGCACGTTGACCAATAGGCGCCCGCCTTGGGTCCAGGAAGCAATGAATCCCCACTGTAAAAGCTTCATTTCCCTCTTGCTGTTTTCCATGGTTTTAATTACGACTGGAATTTTTTGAGATGGAGCGACATTGAACCGGGACTTCCAGTCAACGGCCTTTTCCAATTTAAAGAGGTTAGCGAGGGCTTTCGGCGGGCTTTTAAGGACGAAACGTGAGCACATGCAAATATTGTAACAAAGACCTGATGGGAGACAATAAGGCGAAGAACCCGGATTTTCATTTCTCTTTAAAAATGCGCCCTACCTTTTTAAAGGTAGGGCATGGATGGTGGACGTTACTGGACTTGAACCAGTGACCTTCGCGATGTGAACGCGACGCTCTAACCAACTGAGCTAAACGTCCAAAGTCTTCCATTCCTCAGCCAAGTTGTAATGGAAGGGGCGTAGTTTATTCAGAAAAAGGTGGCTTTTCAAGGAACATTCTAAATAAGCATTAAGGACAAATCCGATACTTAGTTGAAGCTTATAAATTTTAGGGTTTATTAAGAAAAAATGGAATTTGGCCGAATAGAAAACAAAAAATTGAATTTCTTCCATCTGATTAAGCGATTTTCCAGATTAAAAGTTCGCTCCAAAACTGAGATAGTGGTTATAACTTTGAGTCAAATCGTCCTCCGCATAGGCGTAATTCAATCCCATAAATGGAACGCCAAAGCCAAAGCTTAAATTACTATTGGAAACACCACCCCGCAATTGCAGGAAGCCCAGTAAGTTAAAAGCAGCCCCCAATTTCGTGTGGGAAAAGATATCCATGCCCTCGTAATAGGAGGTGGCCGAAAATAAGTCGTCCAGATCCGCATTCAAGATGATCGGGTCGAGGGGATGCCAGGAAGCGCCAAGGGCTATCACGGTGGGGGCCGGGTCGGTGATGATGCCGTAGAGTGGGTCCCCCGGCTGGGTGGTGATGGTTGCCGAGGTATGCAGAAGGTCCTCGGCCGATGCCCCCACTGAAAGTCCGAGTTCCTCGAACTCGTAAAGAAGTCCCAGGTCCATCCCAAAGCGGAAAGTGCTCTGGTCAATGTCGTTTTTCAACCCGTTGGTAATGTTGGAGAAATCATTGAGATTTTGCTGGCTCAGCCAATAACTATTCATGTAGCCGATACGACGATTGACCACCTTTAAATTGGCGCCAACCGTAAAAGGTGTCCCATCCTCCAGGGGGTTGAAGCTATAGGTGGCCATGGCCACCGTGTCGGTATAAACCAACCCCGTTACCTCGGCAATATTCTGCAGGAGCGCCTTTTGGAAGGTCGTCTGGTTAACAGTCGAAACAATGTTGGATACGGTGTTTGCAAAAATGCTGACACCTTGGGTGGTTTCATTGGCTTGTAAGGCAGTCACCGCAGCTTGCAGTGAGACGGCTTGGGACTGGGCAAAAGTCCTTGGAGAACCGAAACGGCCGACCCCAAAAATGTACTGGCGGCACTATAAATAGACGCGGGACTGGACCCACTTAATGTAGGCAGGGCCGCCATTTGTTCCAGGGCCTGAAGCGTACCTTCCTGAGTGATTTGAAGAACTCCATGGGTATTGTTGTAGATTTCGAAACCCCAGTGGTCGTCAATTTTCATGGCGATATTAAATCCGGCCCCCAATTGAATGTTTTTATCCGTTAGAGTGGCCGCCGCAGTCTGGAGGTTGGAAATGGCGTTTTGGACGCCCGCAAGCCCTTGATTGATCTGTGTCACGGCGGACGGATCGCTGGAAACCTGTTGCAAACCCTGGGTGATTTCTTTCATCGAGGGCGCTAGATTTTGGAATGCGTTTTGAAGGTTATTGATGTTGTTGGAATTCGTCAAGTAGTTCGTCATTGAGAAAATATCGTTGGAGATACTGAAACCTGGAATGGTTATTTCCACAAAATGGGACGCGTTGGCTAATAGCGCGGGGTTCATGACGGTACCGTTGTAAAAAGTTCCATCGGCCACCCCCGCTTCCCCCATACCTTCCGCCGTCACGTTGAATTGGGCAGGCGGAACATTAAATTGCGTCCCCAAATTGCCTAAATCAAAGGCCCCGGCATGGCCCGGCAAAGTCAGGAAGACTAAAAGAAAACACCCTAAAAGTCTCATTTTAATACTTTGCATAACAGGCTCCTCCAGGAAATGGGTTATCGGGATGATTCATGGGATGAAACCAGGAAATCCATAATCGCATACCCATCCCTAGCCTTGGCTATGTAAGCCGACGTTTGGTCCATATACTTGGAATCCTTATCCTGATCATTAGCCTGTAATATCAACTGATAGTCCGAATGGCTATTAAGAATCTCATACACCTGCTCAGCGATATCAGTCCCCTTTTGAATTTCGCCTAGCTTGGACCCCTGGTAGTCGATCTTGATGTCCTTGAAATCAACCGCCACTTCTATAAGACCGTCTACCTTGCAATCATCGCCGCTTTGTTCGAAAACGGTTCCGGCCAGCAGGATCCAAGGATTGCGGGGCCCGCCGAATTCCAGTTCGTTAACCTCGAAGCGCGCGTAGGCCTTCTTTTTTTCCTGATCCATCTTGTTCGAGGAAACCTTTGTCAAGTCCAAGAAAACCGTGTGGCCATGCCTCAAGGAAGCCCGGTTCAATGTCTGGACGGCATGGGTGACAGCTCTGCGGAAATCTCCCGGCATGTTGACCCGGTCGTAAATTTTGAAGCTGGAAATAGCTCCCATGGAAGACTGTTCGGAAACAGCTGCCTGCGTTGCCGTCGCTGTAGCCGTAGCTGTGGGTTTGGTGGCAATGATCGGCGTCACCGAGGGGCTCACGGTTGGTGAAACGGTCATTTGGACTGTGGGCTGGACCGTGGCTTTTGCGGAGGCTTTTTTCTTCTTTTTGTGGTGTTTGACGGACGAAGAGGGAGTCGTGGAAGGGGTAGGACCGCTGATGGTGGGCGTGGAGGATGAATTTTGCGCCCTTCCGACGGAGACTTCTGCCAAGATGAACAACGCTACCCAAAATATAATTTTCTTTTTCATGGAAACTAACTCCTTAACTTTTTTCGAAATCCATCAAATGCATTAAAAATCGCAAAAATTGCTACACAACCAAACCCCGCTAAATCACTTTTCAACCTTAAAATCAAAGAAGAAGCTATAAACCTGATTCGTATTATCCACGGCGTTCAAATTATCAACCGCATAAGCGCAATCCAAACCCAGGAATGGAATCCGAAACCCCAAGCTCACATTGCCATTGGATAGACCGCCTTTCAATTGAATGAGAAACAGGTTAAGGGCGGCCCCCAACTTCACGTGGGACCCCAAACCCGGGTTTTGAGAATAAAAAGCGGTATCGGAAAAAAGATCGTCCACATCGGCGTTCAAGACGAATGGACCAATGGGGTTCCAGGACGCGCCACACTTGACCACTACAGGGGCCGGATCCATATTGACCCCGTAAAGGGGATCTCCCACGGTGTCATCGATCGTCCCAGCGGAGTGAAAAAGGTCGAGTGCCGAAAGACCTAAGGCGGCATGTTCCTGTTGGAATTCATAAAGCAGACCTAAATCCAACCCCCAACGCAAGGTGGAAGGATGAAACTCGCTGTTGAAATTGGAGAAATTGCCTGGGGTTTCAGAACTGTCAATGGTCCCGACGCGATGGTCCACAATCTTTAGATTGACCCCGACCGTCAGTGGAGTTTCATCCTCCAGGGGTTTGAAGTTGTAGGTGGCCAGGGCCACCGTGTCGAGATAGTCTGGCCCGGTGATTGTTTCCACCGTACCGGGAAGCTTGAGTTGGAAAAATCCGTGGCTATTGTTGTAAACCTGGAAACCCCAATGGTCGTCGAACTTCAGTGCGAGATTGAAGCCCGCCCCGATATTCACGGTATCGGGGGGAAGGTCGGTGGACCCGCTTGACAGGTAATTGCTGAGCCCGGTAACGCCGCTGGAGGCGTCAAAGCCCAAACTAAATTCCCCGGAATAGGGAGCGTTGGAGAGTAAGGCCGGGTTGAAAGCCGTGGCGTTGAAAAGAGTTCCGTCCGCAACAACCGCTTCTCCCATCCCCTCCGCCTCCACACTCAAGGGTTCAGGGGGATTATTTAATTGGCTGGCTAAACTCATGGCTCCGACAAAGCCCGGCATGGCCAAGAGAACCAACAAAAAACATCCCAATGCTTTCATTTTAACTTCGCGCATAACTAAGTCCTCCAGGGTTTATCGGGATGCTTCATGGGAGGAATTCGGGAAATCCATAATAACGTATCCATCCCTGGCCTTGACGGTATAGGCCGCTGTATCGTCCATATACTTGGAATCCTTGTCCTGGTCATTGGCTTGCAATATCAATTGGTAGCCGTCATGGCTGATGAGTTTCTTATACACTTGGGCGGCGATATCGTTTCCTTTTTGGATCTCCCCCATTTTGCTCCCGCCGTAATTGATCTTGATATCTTTAAAATCAATTGCCACTTCGATGGGACCGTCCACTTTGCAATCATCCCCACTTTGCTCGAAAACAGTTCCGGCCAGAAGAATCCAAGGGTTGCGAGCTCCCCCTAATTCCAGTTCATTAATCTCGAATCGCGCGTAGGCGTTCCTTCTTTCCTTATCGATCTTGTTCGCGGAAACCTTTTCCAGGTCCAAGAAAACCGTGTGGCCATGTTTCACGGAAACCCTGGTCAATGTCTTGACGGCACGGAACAAAGCTCCACGTAAGTCCCCAGGCAGGTCCATGCGGTCATAAATTTTCGAATTGGCGATAGCTCCCATCGAAGAGGATTCAGGAACGTTTGTTGGGGTCGGCATCGCAGTCGGAGTTGAGGTCGGTTTGACAGGGAGGGTTTGAGTAACCGAAGGACTTGATGTTGGCGATACAGTCATTTGGGCAGTGGGTTGAACCGTGGCTTGGACGGAGGCCTTCTTCTTTTTGTGGTGCTTAACGGTTGAACCTGGTGTCGTGGACGGAGTGGGGCCACTGGCAGATGGAGTTGTGGATAAATTTTGAGCATTACTTGCGGAAACTCCCGCCAAGATGAAAAAAGTTACAGCGAAACTCAAAATTCTTTTCATCGTCCACCCCTTGAAAAGTTGTCACAGTTGCAAATTTTAGAAAAAAGCCAGGGTCATTAAACCCGGGCAAAACATGGTTAGAGTCTGCTTCTAAACCCAACTCAATTTGCCATTTCGTTCGATCAAAATGAGAGGATGATTCTAGCTCTAGGAAGCCGGTTACCTAAGGGAAATAATGGGCACAACGACCTTATTTTACGTGAAAATTGAAGTTTACCGTCGCAAACAAAGCTCAATAAAACTCAAATTTATCGAAAATCTTTTTCATAACAGTATCGGTTAGAACTTGCTTCTTCTTGGCCTGTTTGAGCGCTTTTGATTTCAAGAACTCAAAATGAGCCACCTGTTGTAGGCTGTCCCACTTGGGTTGGCCATAGGAATCCCTCTCTAATACATAAACAATATCCACCTTTACCTGGTCCGCACTGGCGTCCGAGGGATAAAGACGCTTCACCAATTCCAGCGCAGCCTCAGCTAAGCGGACTTTCTTATTCTTCACCTCGAAATTGGCCTTGAAGTCTTGCGCGTTCCAAAAGAAATGGACGTAATCGGTCTTATCCGTGACCATAGCGTTGCTCTTGAACCAATCGTCCCAAGGTACATTGGAGGTGTTCCACTTCTCGATGACTGTCACTGGAACGGTGGCGGGCGTTGTTATCGCGGGCACCGGAGTTTCTTGAGCTCCTATCAAAGTCACAAGCCCGAAAAAAATTAAAATGAACAGAAATTCTTTCATCTTATTTCTCCTTTAATTAAAAGTCCCTACTTGGACGAGCCTTCGAGGCCCTGGTTTGTCCCAAAAGGAATAAATTTTCCAGCGACCAGATAATAATTCAACAGATAGGCAACCAGCATATCACCATAAGCGGTAAAGTGGCTATGGCAGCAGGCATCATTCGTGGGGTAAAAAGCGGATTTGAAAACCCTGAAGGAATCGTCCAGATCCAGAAAAGGCAATTGGGTTTGGGAAATCACATCCCGCCAAAAAACATGATAATCCGATTTAGTTTTAATACTATTATCGCCGCTGGGGGCATAACAAAGAAGAAAAGAGGTTTCTTTTCCTCCTCTGGTTTTATGCAGTTGGACTTTATTCGACAGGAGCTTGAGGGGCAGCCCCACCATTTGAACCAAGTCCTCATGGATTTGGCTGTCGTCGGATTCCAACAAGTCCGCAAAAGGAGCGAAATAATCCTGGGTTGGCGAAACCTTCTTGATGAATCCCGCTTCGTAGGCTCTTTGATAAAGATCGGCTGGAATGCCGGGGGGCACCCGCTTGGAAGCGGACGTCAAAAGATACTCCGGGTCGACCTCCTGGGCCGGCACGCCTTCTTGGGTCATTTTTTTCAAGAAATAACTCGAATAGGAATCCTGATTATCAATGTTGTAGGGCGTGGCAAAAAACAAGACAGAGTCGATGTCATATTTCTCCACAAGCGGTGGCGCTTCATAATAACCGAAGAGTTGGGCCGACTTCCCAGGGTGGCCCAACACGAGTACCTCGTAATGGATGTTCCCATGGGCCAAGGCGGCTTGGGCATTCAACATAAACTCCAACTGCTTGGGCCAAGTTAAATCCCGTGGAGAGGCCCCGAATTGGAAAAGCGAGGCCCCTTCTCCCGTCACGGCCCCGTCGCTCGGTCCCATGAGGTCACCGGACAAAATTTGGGAATCCCCCACCACTAAAATACGAAAAGTGTTGGGAGGCTTTGCCTCGGGATAATGAAAATCCGTTAAAACCCCCTCTCTCTCATCCGAAACCAAGTCACGGCCGGCCCAATATTTATCGAACTCGTAATCCTTAACGCTTAAAAGGGAATGATCCGTAATTCTGGGATGGGAAATAAACAGCTTCCGGGGAAAGGCGGGACAAGAAGCAAATCCTACCGGATCAAGTAAAGTGAAACTCAAAAGAGCTTTGTATTGCGAATCCGATTCGTCCAGGGTGAAGCCCCAGGATGTGGCGAGACTTACAGGTTCATAGGGGTTTAATCTCACCAAGGGCGGGTTTCCAAATTGTAAGGCGTACAATTGTCCGTCCGAAAAAGTCATTTCTTGAATGAGCTGCCCCTTTCCCACTTCCGTCAGCGAAACAGGGGCTAGGGTAGTTCCGGTGGCCGTCGGCATATCCACTTCATACACCGTCGGAAGATCCTTGTCCGCGACGTAAAGATGGTCCCCGTCAAGACAAAGGGCTTTGGGTTGGGGTATCTGTGAATTTTTTGAAAAAACGGTGGAGACCAATTGGGATCCCAAATCCATCTTTTGAAGCTCCTGACCCAAGGGTTCGGTGAAATAAAGGCTGTTGTCCTTTGAACAATAGACAATGTTCCATACTTGGAACGCAGGCGCTGCGGTGGTTTTACAGTCCGAAGAATCACAAGCCAGCGTGGAAACGCTCCCAGCGCTTAAGTCGATTTCCCGAAACCGTTTATTGCCAGCATCGTAAACCACCAAGTGTCCGCCTGGAACCCAAGCCAGCGCCCAAGGCAAGTCGAATGAAGCCTGGTCTAAACTTCCATCTACTGACCCCGCTTTGCCCGTTCCGGTCAATGTTTCCACCCGGTTGTCCTCATTAAGGAAAATGACTCGAATTCGGTGATTATCCCTGTCGGCTACGAAAAGCCTCTCTCCCTTATCGTCAAAAGCCAAGCCACATGGACCGTTGAATCGGGCCTGATAAAAAGCCCCATCTTGGAACCCAGCCTCTTCCGCTCCGCAAACAAGGCTGTTGTAATAATCCATGGGAGAAAGGGCAAAAACCAACGATGGAAAGAAGAAGAAAGACATCCAAAATGCTATCCACTCGTGTGTCTTTCGCTGGTATTCCTTGGGCATCACTTCTCCTGAGATCAAAATTGAAATAAACGTTCCGTGAACTTTGTAACTTGTTCCATCGGATAAAAAAACAAAAGCCAGCCATAAGCCACGAAAACATTCGTAATTCCAATATCCACCCATCGGCTAAATGGGAGGGCTTCCCATTTCTGGCCCATGTTCGATTTGCTCCAGACGTTGTGAACCGCCAACCCTACCCCATGGTACATGCCCCAAAGGCCGAAGTGCCAGCTAGCGCCATGCCAGAGCCCGCACACGAACATAGTGACCATCAGGTTGAAGAATTTTCTTACAACACCGAATCGATTTCCGCCCATAGGAATATAAATGTAATCCCTGATCCAACTGCTGAGGGACATGTGCCACCGGCGCCAAAACTCGGTGATATTGCGGGAAATATAAGGAAAATTAAAATTCGCAGGTAAATCCAACCCGATCATCTTGCCCAAGCCTATAGCAATATCGCTATAGCCGCTGAAGTCAAAAAGGATTCGAATTGAAAGAAGTGTCAGTAAGAGACAGACAGAACCAAAATGAAGGTCGGTTCGCTTTTCCAAGAGATGGATGAGCATAGTGGCGTTGTCGGCGATGACAAGTTTCTTAAAAAAACCCAGGAGCAATTGAGCCAAACCCAAGGCGGCCTTTTCCACTGGCGGCCTCTCCAAACCGTTTTCCATTTGGGCCAAAAAAGGTTGAAACCTCTTAATAGGGCCTGAAACGATGGAGGGGAAGAATATGCAGAAGATACCGAACTTGAATGGATTCCTTATTGGATCTCCGTGGTCATGATAGATATCCGTAAGGTAATGAACGAATTCGAAAGTGAAGAAGGAGATCGCCAGCGGCATCGCCGGTTGAATAGCATTGGCAGTCAGCCACCCGCCCACGGAACCACCGACGAGAGGACCTATGGACCCCAGCAATAGCGCGCGATATTTATAAAAGAGAAGCCCAAAGATAGGTACCAAAAGAGCAGCGGTAAAAACCCATTTCTTCCGGAGGCTTCCCGGGGAACATTTGGAAATCCAAAGGGCGAAGAAAAAAGTGATAACCGCCATGATGATGATGGGCGTTACTCCTGCCGGGCCGGCAAAATGATAGTGGAAAATAGCGCTGCAGATCAGGAGATATAGAAACCGCACTTTGGCGTTGGGCATGAACCATAGGAAAAAATAAAAAACAAGGAAGAAGAGCAGGAACCAACTGGTATTAAAGATCACTTAAAAATCCACATAGATGAATTTGGAAGCTGATAGGTCGCCTGAAAAAAGAAGAATCGCCAGGAACATGGCGAACAAAACTACACCAATTCCGAAACCCTTCCAGAATTCTACATTCCTCATTGTGTCCCTTTTCCCAAAACTTGGATTAAATCTTTGGCGTATTGTTCGTTCCCCTCAGGGGTCAAATGGCAGTGATCCAAAAAAGCCTTGCTATCAAACCGGTCCGCCCAATCGAGATAGGCCACACCTTGTTGGGTGTAATTCTTCATAAATACCGCCAATGTTTTTCGGTTCTTCTCGAAGCTGGGTTTATCCAAGTAGCTTCCTAAAAATTTTTTATTCTGGGGAGTCAATATCACCTCGACGGGAATATGTTTTTCCGTCCATTGATCCAGAATCCTTTTCAGGCAATTCAAGGGAAGTGCATCGGGATCCCAAAGATAGGGTTGATAGTAGGAAGCGATCTTTTGTTTCAAAGCCGCCTCAATCATGTCCGCCTGGTCTTCGTTTTTTCCCACCACTTGCTCAAGCAGGCGTTGAAGAAAATCCTTTTGGCTGGGGTAATACCATAGAGTCTTGAGCATTTGGGTTTCACGGAAAAGAAACCAATGGTCACACATTCCCGCGTAAAGCCGGTCGCTCAATTGAGCTTCGGCTGTGGGTAATTTATCCGGTCTTAATCTTTTTTGGATTTCACCAGGCAGATCCGGAAGTAAGAAATTACGCGAAAGGGCTTTGGCGCCTTCACCGAATTCCTTGGAAAACATTCGAAAATTCAAGATAAGTAGGATCTTATCCGGGAGTGCGTTGGAGAATTCCTTCGTCAAACCCTCAATGTCGGGTAAAAGAAGCCCATCCGAACCTAAGCTAATCGCATTGGTATCGGCGGCCCCAAGGCTAACTTTTAATAACCTGGAAAGGGTTTTGGATCGAGCTTCAGGAATTCGGTGTTCCATCAGGGCGCTGCCGCCTAATACGCTGTCGCCTAATAAGAATACCCTGTGATCCGATGGAGCCGCAAAGGAAAGTCGGTCCCGAAGCTCGGCCAAGCTGGTCATGTCACCGGATAAGTCGAAATGGCGGTACCAAAAGCCAGTGGGAACAGTCAGGCGGAGGAATATTTCGGATAAGAACAAAAGGCCAAAAAAGGCGGAAAAAGCTCCAAGTAGAAAGGACTTGTTCAAGGTCATGAGCTCTGGAAATCCCTTGGTTCATACCTGAAATAGATTAAATATTCGGGAAAAGTTTATCATTTCTAATGTTGGAATTGGTCATTACTTTTTATGCCTTTCCAAAGGAAAATAAGCGTTTATCTCAACACCCTTCCGCGCTTATTCTTGTTCAATGAAATCGCCCTTTTCCAAAGATCTCGAATCTGCTTACCAACAGTGTCAAAAGCTGGTTTTTTCCCACTATGAGAATTTTCCGGTGGCATCCCTTCTTTTACCCAAGGAATCTCGGCCCCATGTAGCGGCCCTTTACGCTTTTTCCCGCACCGCCGATGACTTTGCCGACGAGGAAGTTTTCGAGGGAAAACGCCTGCCCGAACTGAACCGGTGGGAAAAGGAATTGAAAGCCGCAGTGAAGGGTAAAAAAGCGCCCAAGATTCTTCAGGCCTTTGCCAATACTTTGAAAACTTTTCATATTCCCCTTCTTCTTCCCCTAAATTTATTGAAGGCTTATCGAATGGATTTAACCATTAAGCGCTACGCTTCCTGGAATGACCTTCTTTATTATTGCCGTCACAGCGCCAATCCCATCGGCCGTATGGTTCTCTACATTTCAGGTATCCGGGATAAAAAACTTCATGATTATTCCGATTTTATCTGTAGTGGTCTCCAACTCATCAACTTCTGGCAGGACACTTCCATTGATTTGAGGCGAAATAGGATTTATTACCCCCGGAAGGAAATGAAAAAAACAGGTGTGGCAGAAAAAGAACTTTTGTCTTTAAAGGATTCACCTAAGGTTCGGCAATTGGTGAAAAACGCGGTGGAATATACGGAAAACTATTTTCAAAAAGGTTATCCCCTCTTGGAATCGGTGATCGGGACGATTCAGGTGGGAAATGAAAGCCACTTACTTGGGGGGCTACGGAATCCTCAATAAAATCAAAACCTTGGACTACAATGTGGTTCAAAATCGGCCCTCGTGGAACGCTATGGACAAGTTTTCCCTGGTTTTAAAAGCCCTTTTCAGTCGGGTCCTTCCACAAAATTAACATATTGAGGATTTTTTGAATCCTAAAATCGGGTCCCTTGAAAATAAAACCAGTTTTTATTACCCGCTCCTTCTTTTGAATAAAGAGAAGCGACAGGCCATGGAACTTCTCTATCGTTTTTGCTGGATGGCTGATGAGATTTCGGACGGCCCCGGCACCATCGTTGAAAAGTGTCGAAAGCTGGCCCGTTTCAAGCAAAACCTACGGGATACCTTCCGTGGCAAACCCAAGGATTACTTTTTTTGTCAATTTCAAACAATTGTCCAACGTTTCGGCCTTACACGAGAGCCTTTGGAACGCATTGTGAACGGGGTGCAGAGGGATCTTCGGCCAGTTCGTTTCAAAAAATTCACTGAACTCCACCACTACGCCCTTCAAGTAGCGGGCGGACCGGGTCTTTCCAGCATGGAAATATTCGGTTTCAAGGATAAGCCTCACCGGGAATACGCCGAAAACTTGGGAGTTTTCCTTCAAATCGTGAACGTTGCCCGGGACTTCCTGGAAGATAAAGCCATCAAAAGGATTTATTTTCCTAGTGAAGATTTTAAGCGGTTCCATTTGAACCCACAGAATATTGATGAAAATAATTCCCATTGGAAACTCTTCGTCGAGTTCCAACTGGACCGGGCTTGGGGATTCCTTGAAAAAGCCCGTCAATCCTTGTCCCGGTCCCAAAGGGCCGAACTGTCGACCGCCGAAGCCATTGCCGCGGTTTACGTGAAACTCTTTCAAAAGCTTAAAAACAATCCTTACCGGATACTGCAAGGCCGAATCACACTGTCCAAATGGGACAAATTAATTTCGGTGATTGGCATTATTGGACAATGTCATTTTTGGAAATGGGCCGATAAGAAATTGGTGTCTGATTTTAAAAAAAACATAAAGTCTCATGATTAGAAATAATATTTTTGAAAAAATCCCGATTAATTTTCATTCCTGGAAATGTTTTTTTATATTTCTTCTTATTAATATTTTTCTCTCCTATTCCTCTTTTTCCACAGCTATAAAGGTTTTGGTTGGGCTTTTAGGATTCGGACTTCTTTTGATCTTTTACATCCTTTCATCTCAAAGAAACGAGAACCTCCCTGTGGGTCCCGAGGATTCATTTAAACCCCATTATCTTTGGACTTGTGGAATTCTGGCCGGAGCGATCCTGGTCCGCTTTTGGCACCTGACCCGACTTTCTACGTGGCCCATGCCGGACGAAGGCCTTTTCTCTTTTTATGCCTTGGAATTGGCCCGGAAATGGCATTGGAATTTTTTCTTCAGCTATGTTCAAGTCCCCCCTATAACCGTATGGGCCTTGTCTTTATTTTATAAATGGATTGAACCCTCGCTTTTTTCCCTTTGGCTTTTTCCAGCAACAATCTCCGTGGTGACGGTTTTCGTGATTTATGTAGGGGCAAAAAAAACATTTCCCGCCTCCTTCACCTTTCTTTTATTGACAATGGCATCATTCAATTTCACCTTTCTTTATTCAGCCCGGTTTTGCACTTGGCCGGTCATGGTTCTTTTTTGGACAGTTATAACCCTCGTGGCCCTAAGTTTTTACGTAACCAATTCAAGCAATAAAACAATTAAACCCGGTCTCTTTTTAGGCTTTATAACCGGACTTGGATTTTTTGTTGCCATCAGTTGGCCCGTCGTTGCATTTTCTGTCGTAATAGCTGTTTTATACATTTTCGTTTCCCGTTCTAGCCAGAAAAAATTCTGGGTTTTTTTTGCGTCCTTAATTTTCGTCTCCGCCTTTTTCCTTTACATTTCTATTAATAAAAACTACGGCTCTCATCTTTTAAGCGCAAGAACTTTCCACTTTCAAAACGTTTCCAAACTCCCATTCAAAGACGCGTTGTTAAATCTTGCCTCCTTATTTTGGATTGCCCCCCTTTCCGCAAGTTATGGTCCGCTTTGGGGAGGAATGTTAAATCCTGTTATGGATGCTTTTTTCTTTTGGGGAATCCTTGAGTGCTTCCGAATCCATCGGAACCGCTTTTACCTTTGGCTCCTTTTGTCACTGGGACTTTTTTGTCTTCCAGGCCTGGTATCCAAAGGGTTTGAAATATTCCGCAATACTCAAATTTTTCCATTATTAATATTGGTTTCCGCCATAGGAGCTCAAAACCTTTTGAAAACCTGGCCGTCGGATTGGAAAAAGGAGTACCGGACGCCGATCATGGGTCTTCTTTTAGCCTCTTCTGTTTTTTTTGACCTTTACCATCTCATGGGCCCTTATCACCACCTCTGGGGGGTTCCTAATTCTTATTGGAAAAATATGAAATCGGTGGAATTGGACCAGGCATACAACATTCTGGAACAGATCCGAGAACAGGAAGGAACCGGGGCGCTACTCTTAGACCTCCAGCCGAATCCGACCGATACCACCCTGATGACAGCAACCTTCCCTTTTGACGCCGCCCATAACCCCGCTCTTTCACTTTCGGACGTACGCTGGATCGCGGTTGTCATCAACGCCAATTACAAGCCATTCCTGGCCTCCCGATTTCCTCAAGGGCGTTGGTTTTGGTTAGAGAAAATTGGCGCAACGACTAACCAAGCCCAAATGTTGGGCGTAATTCCTTTCAATGGGTCAACGGCACCCACCTTGAAACATTGGATCCTCGTAAACCAAAAGCTCGAGGCGGTTACAACCGCCATCATGACTGATTATCCGGAACAGACTACGAAACCCATTCTGGATTTGTTATTTAATATTCACCCTGAAATAAAAGGAGACCCTTTTCTCGAATCCTGTTTTTGGGAAAAAGTCATTTTTCACTCAAAAGTGGAGGGTGATTACGACGCTGTTCTATCCGCAATTAATCAAGCTTTGGCCCATGGTTATTCCCTGCCTGAACTTTGGAACGATAAGGGCTTCCTGCTAGAGAAAAAGGGAAAATTGATGGAGTCGAAAAAAGCTTATCAAAAAGCTATTGATTCTCCCCTGGACTTAACCCCTGCCGCCCAAAACTTGGTTTTATTGAACCAAAAGATAAAACTTAAAAATGTCGGAGTGGATAAAACTCCTTAAAATAGGCGTCATTCCTAATTCCGCCTTTTTTGCTCCAAGGATAATCAAGAGATCAATTTTGAGGAATTTTATGACTAAAGTAATCGTTGTGGGTGGGGGCTTTGCGGGAATATCCGCCGCCACGTCTTTAGCGGAACGCGGCTATCAGGTGGAATTGCTGGAATCCCGCGGTTCCCTCGGAGGTCGTGTTTACTCCACCACCACTTTGGAAAATTTCCCAGCCCCGGTGGACAATGGTCCCCATCTTCTCATGGGTTGTTATCATGAAACCTTCAAGCTTTTTCATCGAATAGGCGTACAGGAACCCTTCCACTGGCTGGATCCCTTACGGCTCTCCTGGCTGGTAAAGAATCATTCCACGGTTTCGCTGAACTGCGCTCCCCTTCCGGCGCCTTTCCATCTAGTCTGGGGGCTTTTCTGGTCCAATGCTTTTCCCTTTGGAGAAAAACTTAATCTTGCCCTGGCCCTCAGGGTTTTTTCTAAAAAGCCCTTTGCCTTACAGGCGGGGGTTAAAACCGTGGCCCAATTTCTGGATGCTACCTATCAAGGATCTCTCGCCCGGGAAAGATTTTGGATTCCCCTCTGTAACTCGGTAATGAACGTTCCGGTGGAAATAGCCCCTATAAAAGGCTTAGGCGAAGTCCTTCGCCGGATTTTTTTCCAGAGCCGGAGGAACAGTGCTCTGGCCGTCCCTTCCCGTCCCTTAAGCGAATTAGGCTTTCCCCAAACTATCGCTTACCTAAAACAAAAGGGCGGGAGCGTTTATTTCCACGAGGGTATTCAAGCTTTCCGAGTGGAAGGAAGGGATTTCCAATTAACATCCCGCTCTGGCAAGACTTTCAACGGCGACGCTTTGATTTGGGCCGTTCCTCCTTCTTCGCTTTATGCCCTCTGGCCTCCAAATACTTGGCGGGCAGTGGAAGCATTGCCGAAGTTGGGCAAGTCCCCCATCCTTTCGGTGCATTTGATCCTTTCTAAAAAAGTAACCGACCAACATATGGTGGGCCTTTCCGGCGCAAGGTTCGACTGGGTTTTCAATCGCAATGCCAATTGGGGTTGGCAAGGGAAAGGCCAATACTTGAGCTTTACGACTAGCGCCGCAGAGGACTTGGCCGGTAAATCTGCAAATGAACTGGTCGCCCTGGCCTTAGAAGAACTTCAAGACCGTTGCCCCTCATCCCGAAGCGCGGAGATTCTGCATGCTAAAGTGACCCGCGAGATGGCCGCCACCTTTATCTGGACAGAGGAAACGAATTCTCTTCGCCTTCCCACCGAAACACCTTTCCCTCATGTTTTTCTCGCCGGGGATTGGACTGCCACCGGGCTTCCGGCCACCATTGAGGGCGCATGCCATTCGGGACACCGGGCGGCAGAAAAAATCGCAGAATATCTGTCTAAGGGCCAGTAAAATAGATTCGATGACAAAACTTTTCCTCGGTAAAGAATTTCCATACTCCTACCGTCCACGTATTTATTTTTTGGTTTTTCTGTTGGCTAATATTCTACTTTCTTATTTTAACTTGTCGCCGAAATGGGCTCTCGGAGTGGGCCTGGCGGGTCTGGTTCTTCCCCTTGTTTTTGCTGTTTTCAGTAGGACACCCCTGCGTGCCGACGGCCCCCTTTACACCAGAGAATTTCTTCCTACAGTACCACTTTGGATTTGGGGAATATTGGGGGGCCTGGCTCTCTTCTTCCGTTTTTATAAGCTCAGCTCCCTTTTCTTCTGGCCTAACGGGGACGAAGGTAGTTATTTTTTTTTCGCTTTGTCCATCATGAGAAAAGGAGTGACCCGTTTACTTTATAGTAGTAGCCAGGTTCCTCCTTTTTATCCCTGGTGGCTGGCTCTGCAGTTCCGACTTTGGGGGCCCTCTATGGCCAACTTATGGTTTTGGCCGTCTTTTTTTTCCACGCTAACCCTTCCGATTTGTTATCTGGCGGCCCGATATTATTTTTCTCGGTCTTTTTCCTTCCTTTGCGTTTTGTTGATGGCTTTTTGTTTTTGGGTTTGGTACATGGCCCGCTTTTCCGAATGCACAACCTTGATTCCCTTGGCGGAAGCTATTGTTTTTTTAGGGTTGGGAAAATTACTTAGAACAAATTTAGAAAAGAACCGTCGAATTCTCGCTTTCATATTGGGATTTGGATTAGGCCTTATCCTTTATGCCATTTATCTGCATTGGTTGGCGGTGATCGCCATGATAGGGGCGACGGTTTTTTACCAAACCCGTAAATCTCCGGCAATGGCTAGTTTTTTTGCAATCGGTTTCGCATTAGCGGCTCTTCCTTTCGCTTTATTGGCCTTTAGTTCGGGCATTCCGGGTTACGTTGGTTACCTCTCAAATCCGGATCATTTAAGAGTAAATTTTTCCTATTTCCAATCCATCTTCTGGGGAATCCCGCTCGAGTTTTACACCTATCAACCTTCCTGGGGAGGGTTCTTAAATCCCATCTTGGGATCCCTCTGTTTTTTAGGCATCCTGGAAGCCTTTAAAAACATCTCCGATGGAGTCTATCAATGGCTGTTGGTTTCTCTATTAGTCTTTTTGCTGCCTGGAATGCTCAGCCGGGATTCGGAAAACTACCGCGTTCTTCCCGTCCTAGCTGCCGTTATTCCTTTGATCGCTTTGGGTATCTCCCGGTTTTTAGATGGTTTAGCCCCTTCCCGGGCTGCTATCTTGCTGACATTCCTTTTTCTAACTTCCATTGGTGTTGATTTTTATCACTTGACCGGACCTAGTCGGAATCTCTGGGATTCTCCCGACTATTGGTTGAAATCGGTGAAATCCATCAATAGTTACCGGGCATTCCCCATCCTCAAGGAAGAATCTCTTAAGAAAGGGCCTGGACTGGTCTTCCAAGATTTCAACCCCAACAATTCCGATCAAACTCTTTCCTTGGCAACTTTCTCCTTCGATGCACTGGTAGACCGAGAAAGATCCTTTGAGGAGGCCCAATGGGCAGCCCTACTGGTAAATGTCCATTACCGTCCTTTTTTAGAACGGCAGTTCGGCGTTGGAAAGGCCTATTGGCTCTCCAAGGACTTTAACCTTCCGGATGGCGGCCGGATGCTTTGGATAATTCCAATCACCGATTCGAACCGGCCCATTTTCCGGCGCTGGTACAAAGCTGACTTGGCATTGGATAACTTCCGGGATTCCAGTTTTCAAAATATCAATTACTTTTGGGGCCAACCTTCCGCAGAAACATTCCGGATTCTGGAGGATGCCTATCCTGCCTTCCAAGATGATCCTTTCTTACGATCATGTTTCTGGGAAAAGATGGCGGACTACGATTTCAAAGCCCGCCGTTTTCCTGAAAGCATCGGCTGCCTTCAGGAGGCTTTGCGTGAGGGTTATCCAGCTGCTCAAATTTTCTACCGCTTAGGCATATTAGAAATTCTCCAACAAAGCCCTTCAAAGGCCCGCCAATACTTGGAAAAAGCGACCCAATCTCCTATGAATTTCACCAATGCGGCTTCTCTTTTGGAGCAATTGAAAATCCCTTCCCAGGGGAAAGAACCGATATACAAATGAAAAAAAATGAATGGCTTCATACCCCATGGCTTCTCTTTTTTGTTTTCCTAGCGGCCAACCTGGGATTGTCTTATCTGCCTTTTTCATTGGAAACCAAGATTTGGATCGGCTTGGGGGGGCTCCTGGTGCCGGCTGTGCTTTGGCTGGGAACGAGCAGGGGTGAAATCCAAAATGAAAAAACGATGAAACAATTGGAATTTTTACCATTCATTCCAGCTTGGATATGGATTTTGGTCGCGATCCTTGCCGTATCCGTGCGACTTGCCCAACTGACCACTCTTTCGGTTTGGCCCCACTACGACGAGGGAGTCTATGGGTATTACGCCCTCCAGTTGAATGAAAAATGGGATTGGCGGTTGTTTTATGGGGATAGTCGTGTCCCCCCTTTTTATATTTGGCTGCTCAGTCTGACCTTTAGGATTTTCGGAACTTCCCTGACAAGCCTTTGGTTGCTTCCAGCCCTAATTTCAATTTCGGTAGTTCCCATCGCTTATTTAGCCGCCACCCGTTTTTTTTCAAAATCATTTTCCTTTCTTTGTGTACTCCTGGCGGCGTTTAGTTTTTGGCCTTGGCTCTTGGGAAGATTTTCCTTCATGACTGGACTTGTTCTTTTGGCGGAATGCCTGGCCTTTTACCTTTTGGGAGGAGTTCTTCATCCTTCGTACCCCTCCTCTAAGAAAAAATGGGCTTTGGCACTGGGACTCCTGCTAGGGTTTGGCTTTTTGATTCACATCCATTGGGCGGTCATTGCCGCTGTCTTGGTGGCAACCCTTTTATATGATCTGATAACCGGGGAAAAAACTTCTCAACGAGCCTTTCTCTTTTGGATTTTTCCCTTTCTTTCGCTGTTCCTTCCTTTTTTTTACTTCTGCGCCACCCGGGGATACGGCCCTTACCTGCGTCATCTGGCGGCTTTTCACCAAAGCTCTTCATGGATCCAACAAGCCGCCATTTCTTTTTCCTATATTTCCTCCCTCTTCTGGGGAATGGATCCCCGCTTTCATACTTATCAACCCTTATGGGGGGGGTTCTTGAATCCGGTTCTGGGTTCTCTCTTTTTTCTGGGCCTATTGGATATATTTAAAAATCGTCGACTTGGCTTGAATCGCTGGCTCCTTTGGGCTTTTTTCCTTTTCCTCCTTCCCGGACTTTTGACAAGCGACCGCGAAACTTTCCGGATAGTTCCGGTGATTCCGGTCCTGTTGGCCATTACGGTTTTGGGCTGGAAAAAATTGGGAGAGTCCTTTCTGGGCAAAAAAGGAATGGTTTTAAGCCTTCTTTTACTTCTCCCTTCAGTGGGTTTGGACACCTACCATTTGTTCGGAGTTTATCACCATCTTTGGGACTCCTCCGACAATTGGCGCGGTTATACCAAATCCGTGGAACGTTTCCGGGCCTACAACCTTCTAAAACAAATCGCTTCCGAAAAGGGCCCGGGGCTTCTCTTCAATGATTTCGTTTCCGGCTTGCCGGACCAGACCTTGACTGTAGCCACCCATGATTTCAACGCAGCTGAAAACCCTGACCTTTCCTTCGAAAAGGCCCGGTGGGGTGCGATACTGACCAACGTCAATTATCAGCCCTTCTTAACCAAAAGATTTCCGGACGGTCGCTATTCCTGGCTGTCCAAGGATTTTTCCCCGCCCGATGGGGGCCTTATGCTTTTCGTAATGCCGTTGGAAGCTTCTCGGATCAAGGAATTAAAAAACTGGCAAATAGCCGATCTGGCCTTGCGTTCCTTTGTGGATGAAACCATCGGTTACTTTCCGGACCGCACCTATCAGGATAGCCTGAAAGCTTTGTTCGTCGCCGAACCGGCCTTTGCTTCCGATCCCTTTTTAAGGTCCTGCTTTTGGGAGAGGGCTGCCGACACCTATTTCAAAGATTCTTTTTTAACTCCAGGCTCCGAATCTTACCGCCAAGCTGTTCAAGCCTTAGAAAAAGCTATTCAAGAGGGATACCCGGCAGCTCATTTATATGAGCATTTGGGTGTTTTTTTTGAGATCGCGGGTGATAAAAAAGAAGCCGAAGGCGCCTTTCAAAAAGCTTTGAAAGCTCCCCTCAACCGTACGGATGCCGATTCTTTTTTGAAAAAAACTATGGCCGCGGGGAATTGAAGTTGAAAAATATATTTCAAAAATTTTTCCTCCAGCTTGCTCCCTATGACCACCCTGGACTTTTCTTTTTCTTATTCGTAGTGGCTAATTCCATTCTTTCCTATGGGTCACTTCCGGCGGAAGCAAAACTCTGGATTTTCCTAATTGGCTTGGCTTTTCCCATCGGTTGGGCCCTGGTTTCAATAGTTCCAGCGCCCTTGTCGGAAAAGCCTCTTTGGGAGCAAAAAACCTTCCCGCAAGTGCCCGCCGTTCTGCTGGCAATTTTGGGGGCATTGGCGGTTTACTTGAGGTTTTATAACCTCTCCACTTTTTCCGTTTGGCCCCATATTGATGAGGGTAAAAACGCTCATTTCGCATTGGAAGCCGCTTTTCAAAACCAATGGAGTCTCTTTTACGGTAACAGTCGAATTCCTCCCTTCTTTGTTTGGGGGCTTGGGATTTTTTTCAAAATTTTCCAGCCTTCTCTGGCTTCACTTTGGCTATATTCAGGATTAATTTCTGTTTTTACTTTGCTGTTGGGTTTTCTTGCGGCGCGATATTTCTTCTCCAGTTCCTTCGCTTTCATTGTGGCCTTTATCCTGGCTTTTAATTTTTGGTCTCTTTCCACTGCCCGAACGGCCGTGGAAGGCACCTTGGTTCCCCTCTGGGAATGCGGCGGTTTTGTATTTCTGGTTCTTTATTTGAAAACCGAGAAGTATAACCTCCAAAAAACTTTCCTCGCCCTGCTGGGAATTTGGACTGGTTTGGGTTTTTATGTCCACTATCACTGGCTCTTTCTTGCGCTGCTTTTTACCCTTACGGTGCTGGCCACCTTACGGCGGCCCTCCATTACTCGGATTCCGGCCTTTTTGTGTTTTTTACTTCCTATGCTTCTCATTCCCATTCCTCTCGTGGTGGAAGCCTGGAAAAGCCATCTGGGTTCGTATCTTTTGCAAACTGCCGCCCTTCGACCCGAATCAAGCCCTTTTGAGCAATTGCTAGTATCTGCCTCTTATGTCACTTCCTTGTTCTGGGGACCGGTTGGAAAATCCATTTATTTCGCACCAGTGTGGGGTGGATTTTTTAATCCTTTGATTTCATCCTTATGCGACTTGGGAATCCTGGAACTCTTTCGTCGGCGCCGGGATCCTTTCTGCCTTTGGATGGGTGTGGCCTTGGGGCTCACCCTTTTACCGGGCCTCTTAAGCAACTTTGAGGAATTTTTTCGGATTATTCCATTGTTGCCTCTCTTGGCTATCGTTGTGGCCGTGGGATGCCAAAAACTTTTGATGGCCTTTCCCCTCCGTCGATTCTCCTTTTTTTGGGTCGCTGGCTTGGCCCTTTCCATGGGTACGGATCTTTACCACTTGAACGGTCCCTACCAAAAACATTGGGCCTTTTCCGCCGAAATGGAAAAGTATTACACCAAATCCAGCAGGCTTTATCAGGCCTATGAAGAAATCGAAAAAATCCATAGGACAAAGGGGGATGGCCTTGTTTTTACACTCTTCTTCCAGGTCCTGCCGGATGAAACCTTGGAAATGGCCACGGCAGGCTATAACGCAGCCATCAATACTCGGCTCGATTTTGACCGGGCTTCTTGGGCTGCGGTCTTAACCAACGTGAATTATGCGCCTTTTCTTTCCCGTCGTTTTCCGGGGGGAAAAGTCCATTGGTTTTCATCCGGGGAACACCCCAACCCCGATGGCGGTTATATGATCTGGGAAATGTCCCTCGACCCATCCCGAAGGGAGGCCTTGAGAACTTGGCAGAAAGCTTCAGGCGCTTTAACACCTATGATCGACCGGCAAATATGCTCGAGAGAAATCCAGTCTTATGCTGAGCAATCCCAGGATCTTTCCGAGGCCTATCCTTTTTTTGAAAAAGACCGATTTTTGGAAAGCATTTATTGGGAAAAAGCCGCAGACCTTGAGTTCAAAGAATCGGCCTTTTTAAATGGCCAAACTTCAGGAACACCTCTTTTTTCTTCTCAAACTCCCCTCAATTTTGAAAAAAGCATTTCGGATTTGAAAAAAGCGACTGAGCAGGGTTATCCAGCGGCCCATCTTTATGAACGTTTGGGAGCTTTATATATGGTAGAAAACAACATAACCGGCGCCCGTCAAGCTTTTCAAAAAGCAACGAAGGCCCCCCTAAATCTAACCATGGCCGCAGACTATCTTCAGACCCTGCCAAGACAAAAGAACATTGGGGATTCTTCAAAATAAAACAGAAACGAAACCCGGAGCAGTTGTGTTTGAAAATACTCAAGGAAAGAGCCTAGGAAAAACCCGCTCTCAGTCTGTTAAGTTTCCTAAAATAAATATGTTACCCAACCCAATAAAGTCTAAAATAAATTTCCATCGAGACGCCTAACCCACAATTAAGTTTAATGGTGAACAAACAATGAAGATTCCCCTCCGTTTTGATCGCGTTTTCCACTTCGGATTTAAAACAATCATATTTAAAATTGTTCGGGCTGAAAAATTGAAAAAACCTTCTATTTTTTACAGGCGATGTCCCATTTCATGCTCCCAACAATCAACAAATTGTTTGTGAAACCCATATCTTCTTTCCAGCTTTTTGCCTTGAGTTTTGTGGCTAATTCAATCCTGGCCTATTCTTCCTTGCCGCTGATTTTAAAAATTTTTATATTCGGATTCATGGTTGTTGTTCCATTTGGGATCGTTTTTAAAAAAGCCTATCCCTCCGAACCGACCCCGCCCTGGAAAATTGAATTTTTCAAAACTCCCTCCCCTATAGCTTTGTTTTTCCTCTTTTTTTTAGCATTCGCCATCCGCTGGTTTGTATCCCATAACCTGAGCATTTGGCCAATTTTTGACAATGGTTTTTTGGATTATTTCGCCTTAAAAATTTCTCAAGTCTGGAATCATCAGTTTTTTTATGGTTATTCCGATGTCCCGGTTGGTTACCTATGGATAATCACAGTTTTTTATAAAATTTTTTCTCCGTCTTTAGACGCTATTTGGCTTTATTTTTGTTTTTTTTCGTTTTTTTGCTTATTAACGGGTTATGGAGTAGTTCGTCTTTTTTTCAACCGGTCTTTTTCCTTCCTCATGTTTTTTTTTCTCGCCTTCAGTTTTTGGCCTCTTCTCATCGAAGTGATGTGCCCTAATGTTAGCTTGGCATTGGCCTTGGAATGCGTCCTCGGGGGGGTGTTGGCGACTTGGCACCTTTCATCCGCAAAACATAGGATCATTTGGGCCACGATAATAGGAGCAACTATAGGTATCGGATATTATTTCACTAATTTTTTGATTGCCATTCCTCCTTTCTTGGGGCTTTGGTTACTTCTTCAAGGGAAAAAAAATGGCTACCTCTCTTTTTTCGCGTTTTTGGTCTCCTTCCTCGTTTTACTTGGACCATTATTATGGCAAGTTTTCCATTTTGGATTCGGGCAGCATGTGTCTCAAAACTGGTTATTTAACTCCTCGCCAAGACCGTTTTTTGATCGGCTTCGGGATTCTCTTTCTTATATCACCGCCCTTTTTTGGGGGAATTGGAACGGGGACTTTCGATTTACGGCATTTTGGGGAGGCCTTTGGAATCCTGTTTTAAGTTCGGCCATTTTCATTGGAATAGCTGAAGCCGTTCGATTCAGGAAATACACGGAAGCTTGGGGAAGCCTTTTCGCTTTTATTTTCCTGCTCCTGCCGGGACTTTTATCGGGAAATCAGGAAATGATGCGGATTGCTGCGGTCCTTCCCATTGGCTTGGGATTAGCTTGCGTGGGGTTTCAAAAACTCTTGGCGGACACCCAACCTGACCGCCGCACTTTAATCTTGGCGACTTTGCTCTTGCTCTCCTGTTCACTTGATACTTATCAATTGATGGGTCCTTTCCGCCAATGGCAGATACCCGGAAAACACAATATCGAGTTCAAATCTGCAGCCAAATTCCAGGCTTATCAAATCCTAAAAAAAACCTCCGATAATTTGGGGCCGGGGTGGGTGTTTACCGAGTTCGCGGCCGACTTCAGCGGGGACTTGGGATTACCGGATCAAACTTTGCGGATCGCTTGTTATCCTTTTAACGAGTTGGATAACAAAAATTTATCATTTCAAGAAATCCGTTGGGCTGGCATCATTGTAAATTCCGATTACGAAGCCTCTTTAAGGAAACGCTTTCCAGAAGCGCAATGGTATCCATTGGCAACGGATGTACATCCAGGGTATGGCAGCCTTTTACTTGGGATTTTTCGTTGGCCCCCTTCCCAGATTTCTACCATTCAATCCTGGATTGCACCACACGCTTCTTTTGATCAAATCAATGCCATCCTATTAGGCCACGATAAGAATGCCCCTGGCGAAGCGCTGAAAGTCATGGCTGAACTTCAATCGGAATTCCGCAATGATCCTTTTTTAGAATCCTGTCTTTTTGAAAAAATCATCCAATGTTTTCTGAAGGATGGTAATTATCAGGCCGCCAATCAGGCTATGGATCGAGCCCGTAAAACAGCCTATCCCTGCCGTTTATGGTACCTTTCAGTTTTTAGCTTATCAACAAACGATCGTAACTCAGGAAAAAACGTGGGCCCTACCCTTGGAACACTTGGGAAGCAATCGACATTGCCATAAAATAAGTCCATGCCTTCATCAGACTTCTTGAACGTCGACATAGCCGCTCTCTGCGGTGACCTAGCCAGTGAAATCAACAAAACCTACCGGCACCTGCCCTGGGCCTTGAAGCATGAAGCCGTATCCCGTCTTAAACGCCAGATCCACGAATTATCCCAAAAAGTTGCTGCCGCCCAAGATTCTTCCAATATGGCCCGCACCCAAAAACTCCTCGAGGATTCCCTCGCCCTCACCCATGAGTGCGTTCCTTTGATCTCTCTTTGCCTAAAGAAGAACCTTTTGTCATCCGAACTACATGACCGTTGGGTAAAACGTCTGAACCTCATTGAAAAAAATTTGGAAGGATGGTTTAAGGCCTGTTAGGATTATTCGGCCAACAAAAGGATTTTTAAAAACGCTTTAACTATGCTGACGGACTGCGGGTTTTGGAAAAGCGCCTTCCCGCCGACGGTTTTTAAAGAAAGAACTCCTATGAAAGCCACCTCGCGGGCGGATTTGAAACTTCCCTATAACCCTTGGATTTATTTCCTGGTATTTCTTCTTTCCAATACCTTATTGACCTTTGGTTCACTCCCGCTTGTTTTCAGATTTTGGGTCCTTTTGCTCGGTTTGGCCCTGCCCTTTTTCCTTTATTGGGCGACTCATGTGGAGGTATCCCCTGACCAGCGCCCCCCCTATGCGGTTGAGATTTTTACCTTTCAACATCGATGGATTTGGATTTTTCCTGCCGGGTTAGGTTTGTTTCTGCGGTTTTGGCGCTTAACCGACTCCGGCCTTTGGCCGGAAGGGGATGAAGCTTTGACGGGTATGAGCGCCCTGGAACTCTTTCAGAAATGGCATTGGAGGCTCTTCCAAGATTTTTCCCAAGTATCAAGTCTTTTGAGCCGTTTATGTTTTTTCACCCTAAAATTGTCAGACAACCCGTTCCTCAGCCTCTATTTTCCTCCAGCTTTTCTTTCCACTTTAACCGTGTTGGCAAGTTATTTTGCGGCCCGAAGGTTTTTTTCCTCTTCCTTTTCCTTTCTCGCTTCTTTCCTTCTAGCCTTAAATCTTTGGGCCCAGTTGGTTGGAAGAACTCCCTTGGCGGGAGTTTTGTTTCCTTTATGGGAATGCGGGTGTTTTTACGTTTTTGGACGTTATCTTTTTCCTTCCGCAAACTCCTCCAGGAAAAAATGGACCTGTTTTTTAGGCTTTTGCGCGGGATTGGGTCCCCTCACCATTGATCCCTGGGAAGTAGTGTCCTTTGGAATTATTGTTGTCATCGTCTTTGAATTCTTTAAGAAACGTCCGCGAGATTATGCTTTGTTGTTTGTTTTCTTCATGGGTCTGGGGGTCGCCTTGATCCCTTTTTTGATTGCCATCCGGACCCAGGGCTTTGGCCATCACATTTTGGCCGTAGCTTCCTGGAAAAACTTTTCATCTTGGTGGGTTCCCGTGAATGTGGCGATGGCATACCTTTCTGTACTTTTTTGGGGGGGAGTAAAGGGGTTGTGTGTCCCGCCCTTGGGTGGATTTTTAAACGTCTTATCGGCATCCTCCTTTTTCGTGGGGTGCCTAGAACTTTACCGGTTCCGCCGGGAACCGTCGACCCGGTTCATTGCCTTTTTCTTTCTTCTCTTTTTATCCCCGGGCTTCCTGTCCAACAGTATGGAAACTTACCGAATAATTCCTCTTCTCCCCTTGTTGGTGATCGTGACAGCTCTGGGAGCCCAGTCCCTCTGGGCCCGCCTCTCTTCACGCGGTCGGGCAACTTTTCTCCCGTTGGTTTTATTGACTTCTTTAGGATTGGACTGGAACAGGTTATTCCTGCCCTTTAACGCGGAAGACAGGGGGACAACAATTCCCCCAAAACAATATTGTTATGAAATATTGAAACAGCTTTCGGATCGCGAAGGTCCCGGTTTTATTTTCCCTGAATTGGTGCCGGAGCAAAGCGACCATATCCTGACCTATGCCACTTATTTCTTCAATGCGACCCTCAACTCCGATGTCCAAGCACGAAACGTGAAATGGGCCGCGGTTTTTACTTTGGAGCACTATCGGCCTGTCTTTTCCCAGCGCTTTCCTTCTTCCCGATGGTTCGATCTTCCTGCCGAAGCAGGCGGACCTGCGAACCGTCACGGACTTGTTTTGATACCCCTCAATCCATCCCTTGCGGGAACTTTCAATTCATGGAATGATTTTTACTCATGGTATCAGGGAATCGAATTCAAAATTATCGATCTGGCGGATGGGCAGCCACGAACAGAAATTTTGAGGAACATGGCCAGATTTTATCCATGGGTCCCCAACGATTCCCTTTTACAGTCTTTTTTCTTCGAAAAATTGGCCTTCAATTATTCCTGGGAAGAAACCTTTCATCCCGAGGATAAAGAGGAGGGTTGGGGGAATCTCCCAAAAATCTTCCAGCAATCTTTTGATAAAAGCTGTCGGGATGCCGTTTTGTCGGAAAAGTTAATCCTTTTAATGGAGGAGGGGAGAACTATCCGGCCAAGTCCTTGAATGTTTCTAAAACACAAGGAGAAAATTCCCTTTTCATGGTCAATCAGCTGGGTTCTTGGGACCCTGCATCGGAACAAGGGCTGGCGCTTCTAACTGGAAAGTACTGTGATGGATCGAAAATTTATTCTCCAATATTTCTGAAGCATTCTGGATGATATCAAGTCCCTGGCTTAAAGGACGGTCGATCACCACCAGATGCGCGGTCAAATGCACTTCCCCGGACCCCACCTCCCAGAGGTGGACATGGTGGACTTCCTTTATCTCAGGAATGCCCTGGGTCAGGGCTTCATAAATGAGGTCGGAGGTAAGGCCTTTGGGCGCCGATTCCAAGAGAATATGAAGAGCCTTCATGAAAAGCTTGAAGGCGCTCACCGCGATGAGTAGGGCGATCCCTAAGCTTAAAAGCGGGTCCACCCAGGTCCAACCGGTTTTGGCAATGACGAAAACGCCCATTAAGACCCCCAGGGACGAAGCCAAGTCGCCCATTACATGAACCCAGGCGCTTTGTAGGTTCAAGTCTTCCTCTTCCGCTCCATGTAAAAACCAGGCTGAAAGGGCATTGGCCAAAAGCCCGACACCCGCGATGATTCCCATAATCTTCCAATCGGGCAAAGAAGGATGGGCGAATCGGTTCACAGCTTCCCAACCTACACCCACAACCATAAGAAAGAACGTAATGGCGTTTCCCAAGGCCGCCAGAACTTCGAGCCTGGCGAAACCATAGGTATGCCGGGCACTGACCGGCTTGGCGGCCATAATCATCGCGGCCAGGGAAATCAAGAGTGCGGCCAGATCGGTGAGCATATGACCGGCGTCGGAAAGCAAGGCCAAAGAACCTGAAACAATGCCGCCCACGGCTTCGAGAACTAAGATGGAACTGGTGATGCCGATGGCCCAAATCATCTTTCCTCGGCGACTGGGTTCCTCGTGGGAGTGGCCATGGTGTAACTCAACTGATTTGTGCGGTTTGTGTGAGTGGTCATGAGGGTGTTCGTGGGACATAGGGCTATTTTATCTTTTAAACAAAAACTTGAGTAATAAATACATCTCTTCAAATATGACTTAAAGCGGCTTTGGCCGTGTGCCAAAACCGCTAAAGCCGGACGATTTCATTATGCCGAACGAAATAAAGAAATACTTCTTTCACCTTATAATTCGTGAACTTTTCTAAAAGCTGGCTGTAATAGCCCAACTGTTCCTTGTACTTATCTTTTTCTCTTTCCATATCCTGGTCCGTCTTATAATCCACGATCACCCATTCGTTCCCTTCCAGGAACGCCAGATCCATAATGGCATTTAGGAATTCACCGGCGGAAGTTTTACCGGACAAAGGTAATTCCCTGAAAACCTGCGGGGATTTCTTAGCTCTTTGGAGAAGTTCCCCTTTGAGTGCCCGGGAAGCCATTCCGGCGGCTTCCCGGGCCTTTTCTTCAGATAGGTTCAAATTCACTCTCCAAGAAAGGGCGGCTTTTTCTAAAAGTTCCTCATCCCAATTCCATCCCTTTTCCAGAAGCTTGTGGGTCAAAACCCCGAAGGTTTTGGCTTCTTCCTTAGATAAGGAGAGAGGGTCGGCTTCCGGCCCGCCCGCCAGGTTCCACCCCTCCCGGAGTGATTTATCATCATCGGAATGAACAAGAGAAGTAACGGATTTCAAAGCAGGTTCATGGGTAAGGGCTTGGGTCCTGCTTTTCTTTTCTTCCTGAAGACGGTTTAAATCGTGTGCCTTTTTATCAACAGCCCCACCCTTAGCCTGGGTTTCATTGAGCTCCAAAACCAACGGGGAGACATCTTCCCCTCCCTTATCCAAAGTGACTTTCACGACCTTCACAGCCGGGGAATCCAAATAATCCCAAAGTGGTTTCAAAAATGCCGGTGCTTTCTCTTGGGAAAACCGGGGGATCACCAGGCTTTCCCGGGCCCGGGTACAGCCCACGTAAAGCAGGCGCAGGGTTTCAGCTCTTTCATGGGCAAGCTCTTCTTCTTTGGCCTTGGGATAACTGCTGGTCCAAAATTCATTTCTGGAATCGCCAACTTTGAAGGCGGCCGTGCCCGACTTGCGGTTCACGATGAATTCGGCGGCCCTCGGCTTGTCGGCGCTCTTACCTGCGGATGACAAAATCACTACCGGAAATTCCAGCCCCTTAGCTTTATGAAGGGTCATAAGGGTAACTTGGTTTCCCGTTTCCTCCGGCCCCGGGGCCTCACCTTCCATGGAATCTTCCTCTCTTTGGCGGGAGAGCCATTTCACGAAGGCCCGGTAGGTAAAGTTTTGGGAAGCCTCCAGATCACGGCATTGATCCACCACCTTCAGGATGTTGGCCACGCGTTGGGTGCCGTGCGTTTGGGAAGCCACCACAGCCAGAAGATTCGTCGCTTGGTAAAGATATAGAAGGGATTCGGCCGGGGATTTTTCCCGAATGGCCTCCCGCCATTCCCGGAGTTTTGAAAAAGCCTCGCCCATCTTTCCGTCCGCAGTTTGTAAAAACTGGAAAGCCCCCCTTTTTTCGCGGTAAAGGAACAAGTCCTCATCGCTGAACCCGAAGAGGGGCGTCCGAAGCAGGGCCACTAAACCCGCCTCGTCTGCGGGCGACTCCAGTGCGGACAGCAGGGTCTCCAAGGCCACGATCTCGGGTCGGTTATAGAATTTCTTCCCGCCCACAACCGAAAAAGGCACCCCACGGCTTCGAAGAGCCTCCTCGTAAACTTCCTCGGTGTTGGAAAGGTCGCGGAAAAGGATGGCGACGTCCCCAGCCTTCAATGGTCTCGGGGTCTTGGTCTTGGGATCCTCGATCAGGGGCGGATCACCTTTCAACAGTTGTGTGATGAAGGAAGCCACCGTTTCGGCTTCAAGTTTCCGGAAGGAATCGGCAGTCTGCTCACCCTCAGGCAACTCGACCATGGCCAGGGTCATCAGGGGTGAAAATCTTCCCTCCGCCAAAACGCGGTGGGCCTTCTGGGCCACATAAGGAAAAAGGCCGCTCTCAAAATGTTTCTGGAAGCCTTCGTTCACCCATTCCACAATTGGGGGAAGAGTACGGAAGTTTTCCGTCAGCTTTTCCACCCGACCTCCCGAAGCCTCAAGTTTTCCCTTGGCTTCCCCGTAAATCTCCACATCCGCACGCCGGAAGCGGTAAATACTTTGCTGGGGATCGCCAACGAGAAACAATTTTCCAGGTTCCAGTTTCACGTCCTGCCATTGGGCGGCTTTGTTGTTTTTCTTTTCTGATAGAAAGAAAGCGATTTCTACCTGCAAGGGATCCGTGTCCTGGAACTCATCCACGAAAACCCGGTCGAACCGTTTTTTCATTTCCTCCCGTACTGGGGGCTGGCCCTTCAATAAGTCACGGGTCTTGGAAAGCAGGTCATCAAAATCCAGGAATCCTAGGCGGGTCTTGGCGTCCCCGTATTCTTGCAGATAATCCCAAAGCCAGTTGACCAATGAAAGAAGGCAGGAATCCTTCACTTGGGCAGCGAATTTCTCATGGCTTTCCTCCAGGTTCTTGAGCTCCGCCTTGAGGGGTTTGATTACACCCTTTTCCCATCGGATCTCGGCACCCGATTTGGAAGAGGGCAATTCCATCCTGGCTATTTCTATAGGATCGCTTGAATCCTTTAAGGATTCCCATAGCCTCAAGAAAGCCGACAGGTTTTGAAACATGGGGTCCTGGTAATCAATGCACTTATGGAGAAATCCCGGGATTTTGCCGTGAAAAGCTTTGATTTCCCCATAGATTGGTTGGGTTTCCGGCAGAGACGGTGGTGTAGGCCGATTTAAAAGAGACCGGTTCTTGAGCAGGTTGTCCTTCAGGCTTTCCACCTGGTTGAAGGTCCCGCCGAGCTTTAAAAACCGGGAGAGAGCTTCCACTTCCTTCTCCAGCGACCTCTTCAACCATCCTTCCCAAGCTTGAATTTCCAGGGTATCCGCCTGCACCTGATCCAAGACTACGAAGCGGGGGTCCACTCCAGCTTCCACGGGATATTCACGGAGAATCGATGAACAAAAGGAATGAATGGTAGATACCGAAGCCTGTTCCAAATCTTGCAGGGCTCGCCTTATTAATTGGGGCTCGATGATAGGATCGTCGAAGGCTTTTTCAAGCTTGATTCGAAGCCGTTCAATGAGTTCTCCCGCCGCTTTATCGGTGAATGTAATGGCGGCGACCCGGGAGAGGGGGATGCGTTTTTCCAAAAGCACACCCGCCAGCCGGTCTATCAGTAGTGTCGTCTTGCCAGTGCCCGCTCCCGCGTCCACCGCGAAAGAAGCGTCTAGGTCTTTTCGTATCCGTTGCCGCGCCTCTTCATCTGAAATCATCTAAAATCTCAATACTCGAGGAAATTTATCTATAGAAATTTTTCCATCCTCGGCTGCCTCGTTTTGTTTTTGGTTCATGGCAAATTCTCCAACTCGAAATAACTACTAACTTTTTTATCTTCACACTTGCGCTCGCCTCGCGCTTTCATGCCCGTCCCACAAAGTTTCTGGTAATCGCATTGTTCACATTCCAACCCAACGGCAGGAAATCTTCCTTCCTCCACGCTTCCATCCACCGTGAAAAGTATTTGGGAGAGGATGTCACGGATTTGGTCCGGGGACTGAGGTGTGAAAGAAACCTGTCGGTATCCTCCTTTGCGGGTAACGTAATCATAAAGGGCTTCCTTGGCTTCTTTTTGGGGGAAAATGCTTTGGAGGGCCCATAGGTAAAAGGGGAGCTGTAATTTGGTGCCGGCCTTAACGCTGTTCTTGGAAACACCGTTTGAACTACCGCTTTTGTAATCCACCACCCTTAGACGATTCCCATCCTTGGAAATATCCACTCGGTCCATGCGGCCTTGCAAACCGAAGGAAACCTTTCCTCCGGCGGAAAAAGCTACATCGTTCTTCCCCGGTTCGCTTCCAAAAGCCACCTCAAAATCCAAGGGGGTCCAATCGGCCTCCTGAAGAATATCTTCTACGACACGAAGCATGTCGCGGACCATTTGGTCCTTTTCCCAGGCCCACAATGCTGGAGCGCCGGGGACACCTTCTTTTTCGAAACGGCGGAAGGCTTTTTCTTTTTCCTCGCCCAGTGTCTTTTGGGCCGCCTCCCGTGCAGTGTCCTTAAGCCAACCTTCCTTCACACCCCGCTTCAGGGTTTGCTCCAGAATTTCGTGCATCAGATTGCCGCGGTCGGAAGCTTGGAGTTCCAACACCTTTTCCGGCTCAGGCGTCACGATGAGCCCCAAAACGTATTTGTAAAAATACCTCAGGGGACAGGCCGCAAAAGTCTCCAGACGGGAGGCGGAAAGACGTTTGTCCTTGAGAGAATGGTTTTGTTGGAGTCGCTTCCGGGCCTCCTCGCCCTGCAGCATTCCGTCATAAGCGGTGAAAACACGGGCAGCTTGCCGTAATTTCAGGAGATCACAACCCTCAAAATAAAAGGGTTTTTCTCGGACTACGGCCAGGACTGCCGCAAGGTCGCCTTGGCGGCCCAAATCCATCGCCGTTAGGAGGATTTCCAAAGGGTCCGCGCAATGAGCAAAATCAGTCTGAATCCAATCGTTAACCAGGACGGCTTTCACCAATCCAGGCACATCCCCCAAGCGCGTGATGCGCCTCCCCAGGACCGCTTCGGCTGATTCGAAGAGATAGATAGAGGGGGTTCGGGGGGAACCGGTGGAGGGGTTCAGGTGGGGAGCTGTTAGAAGGATCGCCTTTTTCGCGCTTCGGACGGCCAGGGTGAAAAGCAGTCTTTCTTCCAACATTCCCGATTTCTTCAGTGGGATTTCAGCGCCTTCGGACTTGGCGTTTAAAAGCGTTCTTTCGTCATCGAGCAAAAGGGGGTCCTGCCTAACTAGGCGGGGTATGGATTTTTCTACCAGCCCCGGGAAGACCAAAAGGTCAAAGGGAACGCCCCGCGCCTGCATCAAATCCACCACCTGCACACCCCCGGGCTGGAGGGACTTGGCCTTTACCTTTCGTTCCTCCAACAAAGCGGCCAACAGCGAGCTGAAGTCCTCGGCGGAAATATCCAGGTGGAAGGACCGGCTGAGAAGGGCGAAGGATTCCAAAACACCCGCCACCTCCTTTAAGGCTTCGCTAGGGAGGCACAGGCTCTTGAACCGACCCAACAGTTTGGCCGATTTTTCAGGCCAGCCCTTGGCTTTTTCAAATTCACGCCGCGCTTCGAACAACCAAGCCAGGATCTTTTCAAAAGCCATCGAGGATTGGATCTCTCTCTCGGCGGAAGTCGGCTCATCCTCTTCCCGATTTCCCTTTTTCTTCAAAGCCCGCCAAGTCGTGAGGCGGTTGATCCATTCTTTCTCGCCCTCCACGATACGAGCTTCCCGGCTCAGAACATCCCAGTAGGAGGGATTCCATTTCTCCGGCTTCAATCCAAATCCTGCGGATTGCAAGGGAGGACACGACACCAAATCCATCACCGTGTTGCGTGGAAAATCCTTCAGAAAGCAATCCAACATAAGCAAAAGCGTTTTGGCTTCCATGGTTTCCAGGAGCGGACCGGGAATGCTTTTGGAAAGGGGAATTCCCTGGTCCTCGAAGGCGGGTGGAAGGATCTTGCGGTAAGCAGCCGGGTCCCGAAGGACTACCGCGCAATCGGATAGGTTAGAATTGCTCCGGGCCGCTTCCTCGAAAATGGCCCGGGCCACTTCCCGAGCTTCCCGGGGCTCGCCGGGACAGAGGATGATCTTGCAATCCGACCTTTCGTAATCCTCGGGTTTTATTTCCGGAGCCGGCCCGAAATGGTCCATCCAGGGGTTTTTCCCGTGGAACAAGATCCCCTGCAAGCGTTGAAGGGGGCCTTTGCCATTGGGCTCCCAGGAATCCTCTTTACGAACCTTTCCCAGGCTTCGGGCCCAGTCCACAAAAGGTTTAGCGTATTCGTAGGCTGGCTGCTCCTCATAGGGTATAAACCAGGCGCTTTCACTGCCGCTGGTTAAATGTCGCAGGACCTTCTTTTGAAGGGCGGAAGCGTCGTAAAACCCGTAAATCCAAACTTTTCCTTCAGGCGAAGGCGGAACCTCGAGGGCCTTGAAATAGGAATCCTCCTGGTCCAGCCAGCGGCCTTTTTTTTTCCATTCCCGGTAGGCGGCCGATACTTCGGCGAACTCGGAAAGTTTTTGCGCCAGCCGGTGGGTGTTTACCGCTTTCTGGTAGCTCTTCGAGAAGCCTTGGAGCATCTCCGGGGTGACGAGGCTCTCCCTTAATTCACGAAGGGTCGAGCGCAAGGAGGGGTAAAACCCCGGCGTTTCCATGACGGAACGGAAGGCCGTACCCTTGGATAAGATGGGCCGGGCCACTTCCTTCAAAATCCAAGGGGCCAAAACGTCCGGCAGGGTCTGGAAGCCTTCCCGGACGACGGATTCCTCGACGAAGCTTTCCAAATAGTGCCGTAGAGTGTGGACCTGAAGGTTAAAAAGATTTTCGGCCCTTTCCGCTAGGGTCCGACGCAGATGTCCAACCAATAGGAAATTTGGGACAAGAACTGTCACGGGGGCGAATGGCTCTTTCTTTCGGTAGTCTTGGAAGGTTTCCAGCAGCTGATTTTCCAGGAAGGGCTGGTAGGGGCCTAAATAGAGGGAAAAAACCACGGAATGTCCTTAAAGAAAGATTGAACCACCAAGGGCACCAAGTTCACCAAGAAAAGATAAATTTCTTGGCCTAGGAAGACCTCTATAGTTTAAGGACGTCATTATATATAATCCAACTTCGGAAAGGTTTTTGGCCTACTTTCCGTTATTGCCTTTGTCCCCAAAGGGTTTCCTTGATGCCCTTGGTGGTTAAAACTCTTTAGAGGTTTTTATGCCGCGTGAAATTCAAATAGCCAATGCCGCTGGTTTTTGTTTTGGCGTGAAGAAGGCCATCCAGAAGGCCGAGACCATGGACCGCGCCTTTATCTTCGGCTCCCTCATCCATAACCCTCAGGAAGTGGCTCGTCTTGCTTCACTAAACAAGAAAATCGTCCACTCGCTTGAGGATGTGCAGGACAATCGCGTGGTCATCACCGCCCATGGTTTGGATATCAACGTAATCGCTCAGATGAAGGAACGCAACCTGGAAATCATCGATACCACCTGCCCGCTAGTTACCAAAATTTATAACGAAGGGCACAAGCTGGAAACCCAGGGCCTTCAAATCGTCATTATTGGAGACCCTAAACACGTGGAAGTAAAGGGTATCGCCAGCCGCATGAAAAATCCTATCATCGTGTACCACGAAGAGGATATCCAAACGGTTCCGACGGGGTCCCGAGTGGGTGTCGTATGCCAAAGCACGCTATTAATGGATAAGTTCGATAAGTTCGTGTCTCTTTTGAAGACCCGCTGTGCCGAGGTGGTCACGGTGAACACCATCTGCAAGCCCACCAAGGACCGCCAAACCGCCGCCGCCGCCCTTTCCAAGACCATGCAAATCATGATCGTCATCGGCGGGCGCAATTCCAGCAACACCCACAAGCTGGCCGACACCTGCAAAATGAACCTGCCCAACGACACTTATCATGTGGAAACTGCCGAGGAACTAGACGCAAAATGGTTTGAGGGCAAGGACAAGGTCGGCATCACTGCCGGAGCCTCGACCCCGGATTATCTCATTGAGGAAGTCATTACGAAAATCCGCACTTACGATTCACTTACTCCGACCAGCTAAAACCATCGACGTGGCATTTTGTTTGAATAGGAAGTCAGGATATTCTTGAAATAGATAAAGATGGCCTTTTTCTCGAAAATTCTAATTGGAAAAAAAAGAAGTCACCGGGATTCTGCAATCTATGGGCTCGGCGATTTTCTCTCCGTATCGTTCCGGCGCAATAAATAGCAATCCCAAAACAAGTAATTCTTCCTGGCGATTTGAAAATGTTCCATCAAATATTTCCAAAATTGGGGATTTTCATTTTGGAAGCTGAGATCATTTTGCCCGTCCAAGGGTTCGTTGTCGATCACCGCCCAAACCACGTTGTTTCTTTCCATTTCTTGGATGGCTTGTTCCTGTTCCCACGACAACAACGGAAAAATAACATAAGTCGCCCAAATCGGGGACTTCAATCCGAAAACGGCATAAAGGGACGGTAGATGTGGCAAGAAAAGAATATTCTCTCCCGACTTCAATTGGCCCACAATTTCTTGTGCCCCGTCAATAGCCATAGCTGTCTTTGGATTCATTAAAATTTTATCTTCTCCTATTGGGCGCTCAACCCAGCCATATTGTTGGGAGTTGAAGTATTGAATCCATTGGGCTTGAACACCGATGGATAGAATGGAAATGACAACGCCCAAAAAAATTCTCACCTTTCGCCAAGACGGGCTTGCTTGCTCATATCCGAAAAAACTCAACCAAAAAGGCGACAAAGCTACGGCTAAATGCTGGTAGTCGGCTCTTGAAAAGGCGTAGTGGAGATAAACCAAACCAATAGTGGCACAAATAAGGTTGAATTGATTCACGGTTTTAATCTTTTCCAAAGGATAGAACCTGGAATAAATGTTAAAAAGATAAAAAATTGGAACCACAAGAAATAGAACGCCGAAAAGATAAGCCGCAAAGCTATAGGAATCCCAGCCGGTACTCCAATGAACGGTCCATGGCCATGGAACGGGAACATGCACATTATCCCCCCGTTCCTTGACCCGCAGAAATTCTTTAAAAAAAGCGGGGAAAAAATCTTTTGAAAACAAGAAAAGACGAATGTAAGGAATAAAACCTACGGCCATTCCTATTCCAACGGCCCCCCATCTTGAAATTTTAATTTTTTTTGAATTAACCAAAAGAATGATGGGGACGGATACGAAAAGATAAAGTCCATGGTTTAGACCGACAAAAAGCCCTAAAGACATAAGAAAGCCAGCGAACCAACAGACGATCCAAGAAGGACTTTCCGAGATTTTAAGCCCGGCAAAAACCGCCATAATGGGAATGGCGCAGTCAAAAACCTTGTATTCCGGATACATCCAAAGGGCTAATACCAATCCGATCGCGGCTAATTCCCAACGATTGTGTGTGAATCTCTTAGCCGCCAGAAGCCCGAAGAAAAGGCCAAACGCTTGAAAAACTGATTCGGAAAGACGGAGACAAATGAGCCCAGGCTTCCACAGTTTAAAAAAGAAAGCCGACCAGTAATATCTTCCCGGGGCATAAGACTCAAAATCGCGGATTGGCACTTCCCCATGGAAGACCCGGTCTGCGCCATACCAGAGGTATCCTTCATCCCCTAAACCCAAATCGACATTACCCCGGATGGAAAATATTTCAAAAGCCAAAACTATCGATAAAAGAAAAATAAAAAAATCGATATTGCCAAGCCATTTTCTTTTATTGAAATTTGTGAAAAAAAATTTACACGATTTTAACGATTTTAAAAAGGTGTCCAAAAAATCACCTTTCCCAGAAGAATGATAAATTTTATATTAAAAAGCGGCCGAGGATTCTTTTCTTCGGTCTCGGTTTTTTTCGCCTGGTCCACATTATTTAACGCCACGAGTTACTTTTTTTACGCTCTCGTTTATGAATTTAGATATCTATACCCCCCGATCACTTTGTCGTTTTTTTTCAATTATAATGTTATGGCTTCATTCAAAGAAGGCGGATATGATTTCTATGGAGAGATTTCCCAAGTTTGATAAAGGCTTGAGCATATATCTTCTGATAAATAAATTAGAAAATCGGATTCTATCGATTTCCACGGGAACGGGCAATTCCAGCAACACCCGTAGTATAAACCTGCCCCAAAACCGGATAACTGGATCCAAAAAATTACCGTCAAGATCCCGTTTTTTGATCACTTCATTCCTGTCAGCGTTTAAACGTTGAGCCAATCTCGATTCGGAAAAAAAATTCGATCCCTTTTGATCAATAACCTTCAACTGATCCGGGCCGGAAATGATTCCTGGCCGGGAAGAGTTTTACGGGATAACTGGTTCGTCTTGCTAGGCTCTTTCCTTTTCTTTCTCCTGACCGTCGTCGCTTTTTTTCCGGGGGAAATGACCGCCGATACCTATGACCAATTGATCCAGGCCAATGTGGGGGTCTTTCTGGACGGGCACCCTCCGATAATGGCGGCTTTTTGGCGTTTTCTATTTTGGTTCTCGAAAAATCCAGGAATTCTTTTCGTCTTACATAATATTTGTTATTGGTTTTTTTGGTGCCTCCTTTCCATGATTTCCTTTAAAAACTGGAAACTCAAACTTTTTGTACTGGGCCTCGGCGCCTTGCCGCCCCTTTGGTGCCAGGTGATCGTGGTTTGGAAGGATACCGAGCTTTCGATCTGTCTTTTGGGAGCCTACTTATTCCTAATTCTGGCAAAATGGGTTCATAAAACAAATTGGCAGTGGAAATCATTTCTCTTTTATCTTTGCCTGGCCCCGTCTGTCGCTCTTTTTTTTTATTCCTGCGCCGTTCGCCTCAATTCCCTTCCGGCTTTGGTTCCGTTGGCTTGGTATCTGTTTAAAATTGGGGATGGGAAGTTCTGTTCCATCAGGATTTTCTTTGGCGTCCCATTGTTTTTAGCTGTTAATTTTGGGGCTGTTCACTTCTTCAATTATGATGTTTTAAAAGCCCACAAATACTATGTTTCCCAAGCGCTCAAAATACAGGATATTGTTTCCGTTTTTATCCAAACGGACCGGGAGGAATTGCTCCCGTCTTATTGGAAAATACTCAACCCCAAGATCGACCCTGAAACCCTGCGAAAAGATAATCAAAACGAGGACCTTTATTCTTCCACGGGAAAATTACCGGTGGAGGTCACACATGACCTACCTCAATTAAGCGAACTGAACGGTAAATGGTTGGAATCCATCCGTCTTTATCCTTGGATCTATCTTCAACACCGTTGGAAGGTTTTTTGTGAACTTTTAAGAATCGGGGAAAAGGATTCTTACTTTCCATTCCAGCTGAACATGGCCCCAAGCCGTTTTAATCTGGTGGAATCGGGTAATCCCAGCCTGCGGGTCGTTTTAAAATATTATTTTTGGAAATTCGGGAATTCGGTCTTTTTCAAGGGTTGGCCTTATTTGCTCCTTCTTTTGGCGATTATAGGTTTTCACCTTTTCGGACCCGTCCGCTGGAATCTCGGTAAAGAGGCTTCCTTTTTTTCGGCTTTATCGGCTTTTTTATACGCGGCCGGTTATTTTTTTTACGCACCGGCTTTTGATTTTCGACTTCTTTACCCAACGGTTACTTTGACCGTTTTCTCGCTGGTGATGATGTGGTGCGCGCGTAACCCAATCTATCCGGAAAATTTATCGGAGTGAATTCCTTTGGTTAAAAAGAAAAAACCACCCTCCCACATTAGCCAAAACCTGGAACAAGGCCTCCAGATCGGCTTGCGGGCCGCGCTGGCCAGCCTGCTCTCGGCCTGGATGGCTCTGCGGCTGGGGATGGATTACCCTATTTACGCTGTCATCGCCGCCATCGTTGTCACAGACCCTTCCCCGGAAGTAACTCGGCGTACGGGCCTGCTCAGGCTGATCGGTAACGTGATCGGGGCCGGTCTGGGCGGCGGATTGGGGTCTCTTTTAGGCCATACCCCCCTGGTCATGGCGGGGGGAGTCCTTTTTTCGATCCTCCTGTGTGAGCTTATTGGATTGAAAGATGCGGCCAAGATCACAGGCTATATCACAGGCATCGTCATTCTTTTTCATGGGGATAAGCCCTGGGCTTACGCCTGGGCCCGCTTTTTGGAAACTTCCATTGGTCTTGGTTTTGCCATTTTAGTCGGTTCGTTGGCGGAACTTTTGGGCCGGTTCACCCAAAAAAGCTTAAAATAAAAGGCTCTATGAATTACCTTTTTCTTAATGCGTTTAAACCCCGAACCGTTTTATTCATGTCATTTCTGCTTCTTTCAGCCCTTGCAATTGTGCCCCCCCTTCGAGCTGATGATGGCTATCGCCTTTGGCTGAGATATGAAAAGGTGCTAGAGGAGCCTTTGCGCGACAGTTACCGTTCTGATGTTTCTTCCATCGTGGTGCAAGTGGGAATGGAAACGAAGGCTATTCTGATAAAAGAATTGCAACGGGGCTTCCAAAGGATGTTGGATACTTCAATCCCGGAAATGGACACTGTAAAAGACGGCTCACTTGTCGTTGGCACTCCCGAAACCTCATCCTGGGTGGGGGGGTTGAAATGGAACCAGGATCTATCCCGGTTGGGTACGGAAGGCTATCTTATCCGCTCAATAAACCTTCAAGGCCATCGAGTTACCGTCATTGCTTCTCAAACCTCTATCGGTTGTCTCTATGGAACCTTTCACTTGTTGAGGCTCGTTGGAACCCATCAATCCCTCGATCATCTGGACGTCGCTGAGAAGCCCCATATCCATCGACGAATTCTGGACCATTGGGACAACCTAGACGAGACTATCGAACGGGGCTATGCGGGCAAATCCTTATGGAAGTGGGAGGAACTTCCGGGCCTGGTAAATTCTCGTGTCATCGATTACGCCAGGGCTTGCGCTTCTATCGGCCTGAACGGAGCCGTGCTTAACAACGTGAACGCCGACCCCCGTATGCTGACGGTCCCTTATTTGGAGAAGGCCGCCGCCCTGGCCAAAGCCTTCCGACCTTATGGAATCCGGGTTTATCTATCCGCCAACTTCGGCTCGCCTAAGGCTATCGGTGGTCTTTCCACGGCCGACCCCTTAGATCCCGAAGTAAAAAAATGGTGGAATGCCAAGGTGAATGAAATCTACGGTAAAATTCCGGACTTCGGCGGTTTCCTGGTGAAAGCCAACAGCGAGGGCCAACCGGGGCCCAAGGATTACCACCGTACCCATGCCCAAGGCGCCAATCTCTTGGCCCAGATTCTCGCTCCCCATGGGGGCGTGGTGATGTGGCGGGCCTTCGTTTATGACGATACAGTGGATGCCGACCGGATTAAGCGGGCCTACAAGGAATTCAAACCCCTAGACGGCGAATTCGCCCAGAACGTTTTCGTGCAGGTGAAAAACGGCCCACTGGACTTTCAGCCGCGGGAACCCTTCCACCCGCTTTTCGGCGCCGTCCCCAAGACCTCCCTTACGGCCGAACTGGAAGTGACCCAGGAATATCTGGGCCAGTCCACCCACCTGGTCTATCTGGCGCCGATGTGGAAGGAATTCTTGGAATCCGACACTTACGAGCGGGGGCCGGGATCGACAGTGGAGAAAATCGTAGATGGTACGTTGGAAAACCACTCGGACAGCGCCATCGCGGGCGTGGCCAACACCGGCGACGACCGCGACTGGTGCGGCCATCCCTTTGCGGCTGCCAATTGGTACGCCTTCGGCCGCCTGGCTTGGAACCCATCCTTGAGCGCCGATTCCATCGCAGAGGAATGGACCCGTCTCACCTGGAGCAACGACCCGCGAGTGGCTTCCATCATAGTCAACCTCATGATGGGCTCCCGCCAAACCTTCGTGGATTACGCTACTCCTCTGGGCCTCAACGGCGTTTTCGAAAAGGATATTCATTACGCCCCTGACCCGGGAATGGTGGACCCACGCCGGGTGGACTGGTCGGCGGCCTACTATGTTCGGGCGGATAAAAAGGGCTTGGGATTCGACCGCACCCGTTTGGGCAGTGATGCCGTGGATCAATATCATTCTCCCCTTCCCGACCGGTGGAACAGTCTTGACCTCTGTCCCGAGGAATACCTGCTTTGGTTCCATCATGTGCCTTGGGACCATCCCATGAAATCTGGAAAAAAATTTTGGGAGGAACTTTCGGACCGTTACTTTCGGGGAGTTGAGAAAGCGGGGGCCATGGAAAAACAATGGGAAAGCATTAAAGCCGGCGTGGATAGTGAACGTTGGGAAGCCGTGGAGAATAAGTTGCGTATACAGGCAAAAGACGCGGAGGAGTGGAGTAACAAGTGTCTGCGCTATTTTCAAACCTTCAGCCTACAAGCCTTACCTGGAAAATAAGTGAGTACCTTTAGCTAAAAGAAGAAAAGTTTCGTTCAAGTCTTCAAGACTTCTTGAAGCATCCCGGCCAGAGTATCGCAACAGCAGTCAAAGGACATCTTTTGTTCTCCAGGACCCGAATCCTCGGAGAATTTAAGCTTGGGGCTTTGCTCGTGGACCGGGCAAACTAAAGAGACAATCTTTTGTTGAACCGTCTTGACGGTCGCCTCCAGGGCCTGTTTTTGAAGCTGTTCCTTAAAATTTTCGTCCATGGGGTTCTCTCTCAAGGAATAAGGACAATTTTTCCGAAGGCGCCGGGTTGCATCACCAACTCGTGAGCTTTGGCGGCTTCGGCAAGGGGAATTTCCTTTCCAATGACTGGTTTTAACTTTTTAGCTTTCAATCCCTTTACCAGGTCTTCGTGGATTTTAATTTTATCCTCCGGGGTCGCGTTGAAAATGATCATGCCCAGGATAACCGCGTCCCGGCCCATCAGGTCACGGGGATTGATTTCCACCGGCCCCCGGGCACCAATGACCACCACCCGGCCAAACTTGGCAAGGAGCGGAAGATCCTTGCCCAAATTGGCATGGGCCGCCATTTCCAGGACAATATCCACCCCTTTTCCATCAGTAAAAGATTTTAGTTCTTCCAAGTAACCAGGCGACCTGTGGTTTAAAACGAGATTGGCTCCTTGTTCCTTGACTAAGGCCAAACCTTCTTCGGTTCCAGCCGTCCCTATGATCTTGAGGCCCGCGGCTCTCGCCAATTGAATGCAAGCCACCCCCACGCCGCCGGAGGCGCCATGCACCAAAAGAGCCTCGCCTTTTTTGGCTTTCGCCTTTTCAAAAAGGGCTTGATGGGCGGTGACGTAAGGAACGCCCAAAGCCGCCCCTTGGGGGAAAGTGATGAATGACGGTAAAAGGTGGACGTTGCGGGAATTCGCCAGGCAGGCTTGTGCGTAAGTCCCAGTGAGAGCCTCCTCCAAATAAACGCGGGCATTGACTTTAATATTTCTCACGCCCGGTCCGACCGCTGTGACAATACCCGCTCCATCTGCCCCCGGTATGTAGGGCAACGGCGGTTTGAAGGCGTAAGTTCCCGAGCGAATATAATTTTCCAGGGGATTCACGCCTGCGGCTTCTAATCGGACCAGCACTTGCCCTTTCCCGGGTTTCAAATCGGGAACTTCTTCCAATTTCAAGACTTCTGGTCCGCCGAATTCCTTAACCAGAATGGCTTTCATGATGTTCTCCCCCAACGATTACGATTAGGACCAAGCTATCTTCCTGTTACTCAAAACTCTTTTACAATCCCCCATAAAAAAAAAGCCCGTCCCCTTCCGGGAACGGGCTGTTAAAAACCAAGTTCAAAAATAATTCAACGGTAAGGTTTCCCTTGGTTTGCTATGGGGAACATACTTAGGGGTCTTCATGGCCAAACTCTTGGCCTGGGAGATCTCCTCATCGGTTAGGCCCTTTTGAATCATGAAATCTTGTTTGGGGTAGATCAAATCAGGGTCCTTGATGGTGTCCCGGTTGGCCTTGAAGATCAAAGGCCACTGGAAATTATCGCTATAGATGTCCGATTTGCCGGCAATGCCCCAAAGCGTGTCATGATCGGCAACTAAATAGTGGTCGGAAGTTACGGCTTTAACCGGCTCAGCGGCAGGAGCCGCTTTGGGAACTTCCGTACTTTCAACCCTTTTGGTATTTCCGCAACCAACTGCAAGTGTCGTAGCAGCTAGAAGGGATAAAGCCAGAACTAATTTGTGTCGTTCCATCATGTTTCTCCTTCAAGTTAAGCCTGACCTATTTCTATTTTGCCCTTGGGCTTCGGGATGAATCAAGAGGTCAGACCCTTTTGAGCCCTTTTATTTTACCAATGAAAAACCTATGGCGATAAAAATAATTTGGGAAATTTACATTAAATTGTTGAAAAAGGCCCCTTTCCTGGTGGAAAAAGCGAAATCGGGATACCAATCCTTGCGGCCCCATAGGATTAACCTTATTCCAGGAAGCTCTTTAAAAAACCTAAAACTGCAAAACCCGGGAAAACGAACTTCCCTTTTTCAATGCTTTTTCACTATTTTTAGCTCTTCCATTGGTGATAGCTTCGTGTTGAAGATTGAACAACGATGCTATAGATTTGCCGCTTGAAATACGGTTCTGATTTTATCTCTCCATGGAGGAGAACATGAACCTGTTTCAAGTGAAGCCTGTGTCCCAAGCCCATCAAATATCTTTCCCCCAACTAACTAGGAATTTCAAGGCAGCCCTCAGTTACGTTTCATTTTATTCAACCGACAGTCCCTTCGTAGTTCAAGCTGTCCAAAAATGCCACAAAGACATCCATAAACTACTCCAAGCTTTTGATTCCCTGGCTCTTTACCGGGAAGCAGATGGGCTTCTCCTTAACGGCTCCGATTTATCCGATTGGGACGATCTCTTGAAAATTTTCCAGGAAAAGAATGTCCGAGGAGTTCAAATCGAAAAGGGATTGACGGTGGAAGAACTGACGATCTGGTTGAAGCAAATTTCACAACCGATCTCCGATCAAAAGGAAAATAAAGATACCCTGCCTCATATCCATATGCTTTCTCAGGAAGACGTGGTTAAAGTCGTGAGTGAACCGGAAACTTCGGAAAATAAAACCGGCCTTCCTTTGACCTTTTCATCTCCTCAAAACAAATCGGTTAACAACGATATCTTCTTAAAACCTTTTCCTATACCGCACGTGGATCTTTCGGCCCCTTCAAAACCTACAGTTAGCGAACCCAAGGATGTTCCCTCTTTCACCTTGAAGGAAATTCTGAAGGATGAAAAAATTTCATTGGCTTTCGTCCCCACCTCCGCCGAGACCGAGACACGCGCTAGTGAGGCGCTTTTAAGCTTTGTCGCGGAGGCATGGCAACATTCTCAATTACAAAAGAAAAACTTGAACGTCTCGCCTGAAATGGCCGATTTGACCCTTTCTTTTGAAAAACTATTTGACCGACTTTTGGACCGCATGGAAAAATCCTCTCCTGAATTCGCAAATATTTACCAATGGTTCCGGACCCCCCATGGCGAATTGATGCAAGGCCATGTAGCTTCCTCTATGTATCCACTGTTGGAAGTCGCCGTTCGGAACAATTGGATGGCTGTCCTTTTTGATCCCGCTACGGAAGGCTTGGTGAATGAGTGCCTGGCTTATTGGGGAGCTAACGGAAAACAGGAGTTGGTGGAGAAAACGGTGCATTGTTTGGCCCAAAACTTGAGTGGCGATTCTTTTGAAAGACAACTGGCTTTGACCCATCTCATGGATGCCCGCCCCTGGGTTCGACAATCCGAATTGCTGCGGGAAGTACTAAATCATTTGAACGCGTTATTAGCCACGGAAAAGACTCCCGGGCTTTACCAAACCGCCCTTCTGCTGGCTTGGGACCTGATGGAGCCTGCGCTGGTCGGCGGTAATGAACAATCCGCCCTGACCCTCTTGTCCACCCTTCACTTTCACGCCGATGAGGATGTGGCGTCCTTCCCGGAGAGGGCTTACATCGCCCGGCATTGGCTTTTTGAGCGCTCTACTCCCGACCTCATCCGCCGATTTGTACTTAGCGCCTGCAAGGCGGAGCAACTGGACCATTTCCCGCTTCTGGGAGAAATGGCAGCGCCGCTTCTTTTGGATGATTTCTTGGTTTCATCCGCTTCCGATAAAAGCGGATATTTAAAACTTTTCGCCGCGATGAAAGAGTCGGTCCGCTCCGCTTTAACCGAATGGCTGGCCTATGTCCAGAACGAGAAAGATATTCTTCCATTGATGCCGATCCTTAGGGTGTGCGGCATGGATCCGGGGCTTTCGCTCCTGCTTTCCGCCTGGCTTTCCAGGGGAAGCCGAGAGTTGAAATTGGATCTGCTAGGTTTGATTGAGGAAGTGGGCGACCCGGCGGGTGGTCCCGCCCTGAGGCTGGCGGTTTTGGACGACTCGGAAGAAATTGCAGCCATGGCCGCAAGGGTGATCGGCAAGATTCATTTTACGGCAGGGCTTCCCGTGCTTTTAAAAGCATCCAAAATCCGCGAGGGGCGTTTTTCAAACAATGATATTTTCCTCACCTCGGTATGCCAATCTTTGGGAGACTTGGCCATGCCGGAAGGAATAGCTTTCCTCCAGGACATCGCGCGAAAAAAGCCCTTATTGCGGGGAAAAAACTTTTCGCTTCCCGTGAGGTTGGAGGCTATCCGGGCCTTGACCAAGATTAACCAACCGCAAGTTTGGAGCTTTCTGGAATCCTTGATGGGAGAAAAGAATCCGACTTTGCAGGAAACGCTGGACAAGATCATTCACGAAAAAATTCAAACTCTTTAAGCCTTTGCAACCATTAAGAAGAGGATTCATCATTAAAAATGTTGTCGGTGCTTTTAACGGCAGGTTATCCCTCTTTTTCTCCCGATGAAGGGGGAGAACATTTTTAGTTTTATGCCCGGGCAAAAGCCTTAATTAATTTCCGGAAATTAATTTTTCCCACATGGTTTCATTAACTAATATCTTGCTGACAAAGTCCCTTTCCTCAACGGAAGATCGCCTAACGGTTGGATTGATCGGAAAGGTTAAATTAAAAATATTCCCCCTGTGGGCTTCATGACGGGATGAAATCCTACCTCCGTGATGATAAACAATAAAAAAACAAGACATAAGATAAATGCCATATTCTTGTGGATTACCGGATCGAACAAAAAATGGGTCAAAGATAGATCGTAGAGCGTCTGAAGCCAACTCAGGACCATTGTCCTCCATCTCCAATTGAATTTCGGAGGGACCTTCTTTGGAGCCGGTCACTTGCGCCGTAAATTTTATCCGCCCGCCCGGAACTAAAGATGAGATTTCTTCCTTGAGCAGCATCTCAAAAAGGCGCTTGAATTTTTTACCGTCCACTTTCAGTTCGGGTAGATCGTTGGAAAGTTTGCTTTCCACGGTCAGTCCTTTTTGATCCAATTCGTTTTTCATCTGGGCAAAGATCTCGGGTAATAATTGATTCAACTTAATCCTATCGGGGAACTCGTTGACGGGAAGTTCGGATGACTCCCAAAGATCGCTTAAGAGATGAGCGACTTTATCCATTTGGTTCTGAACTTTTTTATAATATTCACTCCAAAAATCAGGATTCCGCAATTGTTCCAAATTGAGGTTTTCTTCCTCCAGTTTCTTGGGAGTGAGGTCGAGGAAAGTTTTGACAGCAACCATAGAATTACGGATATGGTGGCTTAAGCCTGTTGCCAGAATTCCCAAGCTTAAAATCCGGTCCGTCAACATTACGTTGTAAAGAGTGGATATTTTTTCTCGCAGGAGCTGGTCCCGTTCGTTTTGTACGATGAAAAACTCGATTCCTCGTTTTAAAGTGACTTCCAATTGGGGTATATCCCAAGGTTTCGTGACATACTTATAAATGGCGCCTGTATTGACTGACTCAATGGCCGTTTCCAGATCGGAATAAGCGGTAACCAGGATGCGGATGATACGTGGCTTCATTAGCCTGGTTTTCTCCAAAAGCTGGATACCCTTTTCCCCGGGCATACGCTGGTCCGTCATAAGAACCGCTATCCGGTCCTGATTTTCTTTTAATATGCGGAAACCTTCCTCGGCGTTAGAAGCCGTCAAAACGGCAAATTTATCCCCAAAGGTTTCCCGGAAATACTTAAGGGATTTTTCCTCATCATCCACATAGAGGACATAAAATTTTTTGTAATCATAAAAATCTTCCATAAACTTGTCTCCTTAAGTTTCTCGCCTTCTATTTTTTAGTCGGTATTTCCAAATTGAAACTCGGTGAATTTACCTTGCTCGCTTTTCACCGTGATGCTTCCTCCCTGGTCATTGATCAATCTATAACAAAGGCTCAATCCCAGCCCCATACCCTGACCAACGTCCTTAGTGGTAAAAAATGGATCGAAAATCTTGTCCAGGTTTTCCTGGGCGATCCCAGCTCCGTTGTCCCGGACGTTTACCAGGACTTTGTCGTCTTCCAATCGGCTTTGAATGGATAAAAGAGGTTCTTCGCCGTCGAATTCTTTTTCTTTTAGGGCGTCCACAGCATTTTGGAAAAGATTTACAAAAATTTGAATGAGCTTGTTCTGGTCCGCCATGACCATTTGTTCTTTTGGAATTTTTAAATCCACTCTAACCTTATCTTTCAATTCGTGGCTTAAAAAGCGCAAAGCTGTCGAAATTAATTTTTCCAATTCAACGGAATCCACCGCTCCACCGAATTTGGGATGGGTAAAGGTCCTCAAGTCAGAGACAATCCGCTCGACCCTTCCAATGCCCTCTTCGATATCAGCCACCACCTCGGCATATTTTTCTCTATCCTCCTGAGGCAAAATATCCTTTTTCATTCTCAACACATGAAGAGCCGAATGAGCATAATTCAAAGGATTATTAATCTCATGAATGATACCGGCGCTAAGACGCCCAAGGGAAGCCATCTTTTCGTTTTGGACCAATTGTCCTTCCGTTTCTTTTAATTGTTCGAGTGTCGATTCTAGTGCACTTTTTTGTCGGCTCAAATCCCTTTGATATTGATAGGATTCCACAAGATTTTTAACTCGCACATGCAATTCGGTGTTGGAAAAAGGTTTTGTCAAAAAATCGCTCGCCCCCGCATTCAAAGCTTCCAGCTTGGTGGCATCGTCGGCCCTAGCCGTTAAAAGAATAATGGGAATCGCCTGAGTGGTACTAAAATCCCTGATTTTCTTACAAGCCTCGATACCGTCCATTTCCGGCATCATCATGTCAAGAATGATCAGGTCGGGCAGGAATTGACGGGCTTTCTCCACAGCCTGTTTACCATCCACGGCCTCTAAGACCTCATAATATTTTTCCATCTGGGTTTTTAAAAATCTCAACATGTCCGGCTCGTCGTCAGCGATGAGAACTTTCGGCCCTCTTCCTTTTCCAAATTCATCCGGACGCAGGGTTGAGGCCAAAGATGTAATAGCCGGGAAAAGTTCTGCCCGATGGTAAAGTTTTGTAAGCCACTCCTCGGATTGGATGAGAGTAGAATCCTTTTGTTCAAGTAATTGCGCATCTGGACCGATAACTTCGCTGGTCTTTTCAACTGGGATTCTTACGGTTATGGTCGTCCCTTTCCCAAATTGACTTTCGGCGGCGACCGTGCCCCCTTGGACTTCCGTTAATTCCTTAACCAGGGACAGCCCGATTCCGGTGCCTTGGTATTTTCGTTGGGCAGAAGCGTCCGCCTGCCAGAAGCGATCGAAGATATGCGGTAGGTCTTGTTCCGAAATGCCCATCCCGGTATCCAAAACTTTGAGGAAGAGAAAGCCCTCTTTCACGATTGCCGAAATCTCAACTTTTCCCCGGGAAGGCGTAAACTTCACCGAGTTGAAAATCAGATTTAAAAGAATTTTTTCTAACATGTCCCGGTCGGCCAATACTGTTCCCAAGCCTTCCTGGATATTGGCGGAAAGCATTACCCTTTTGTCCCTTGCGGCACCTTGCACCGAGAGAACAACTCCCCTAATGAATTCCTCGATTTTCAAAGGCTCCTTGCGGACTTCCACTCGGCCGGACTCCAACCTGACGATATCCAATAGGTCATTGATAAGTTTGAGAAGCCTCATAGCATTTTCTTGCATGGTCTTTAAAACATCTTGGGCTTCCTGATCTAGAAGATGCGCCTTTTCGCTTCGAAGCATTTCTAAGGGCGCGATGAGCAGGGTGAGAGGTGTTCGTAATTCATGGCTAATATTGGCGAAAAACTGGTTTTTGATCTGGTCGACTTCTACGAGTTTTCGATTGGATTCTTCCAGCATTTGTTTGTTTTCATTTAACTCGAACCTTAAAACAAACTCACTTAAACGGATGCGTTCCTGGAAGAAGCTGCCTGTGATCACGATAATGTCGGTAAGAATCAGGAAGTAAAGATGGGATTTAAATTCTTCTGGAAGAGGATGGGGACCGTGAAGCCAACAAGCGACCACATACATGGTCGTGACAAGTGCGCCTGCAAAAATATTTTCCTGGTAGGTCCAAGGAAGCATCAACCCCACCGCCAAAAGGACAATATAAAGTCCCAAATAATGCGGGCAGGCATAACCATTGGAGGCGTAAATAATCCAACAAAGGGTCATTAGGGGAAGGATGTACCAGATCTGACTCAACACTTTGTAAAAACGGCGTCCTATTTTCGTATAAAGGACTACCAAGACACCGCCGACTAATAGAGCGCACAATAGCCGTAACTTAAGAAATAGAAGGGCCTTTTCAGGATAAAGACCCGCATCCAAACTGTAACCGGCCGGCATGAGTACGATGGCCAGCCAGCAGCCTCCCTTGGAATTGGCAATTCGGACCCGTCGTTCTTCTTCAATAAATGCGATTCGTAACGGGGCTGAAAATTCTGAAAATTTCATGAGGTGGGCTTCCTTACTTCCAGGAAAAGATTAACTCCCGTGACCTCTGATTTTACAAAAACAGCATCCGCAGGGGCGTCATCCGGAGCCAAAAGTTTTAATTGGGCAGCGTTTCGATAAACCAAGTGCCATTCCAAAACGTAATCCATCAAATATCGTATGGGATTAGAAGGGTCAACATTAGTAGCCACAACAAACCCACCCGGCGCGAGGGACTGATAGAAAATATTCATAAGCCTTTTACAAATTCGATCGGAAAGATAGTCAAAAAGTCCGGCACAATAAATGAGATCGAATTTTCCATCGGGATTTGATCCAAAACCTTTTATCGATTCTTTTAAAACTTGGTGCACCGACTTTTTAACCAAATCAATTTCAGTTTTTCGGTTATTTTCTTTTTTGGCTTTTTCTAGGTTATTTCCGGCATGTAACAGGGTTTCTTCATTGAAATCAACTAAAATTAGGTGGGCTTTCTCGCATAATTCGTCCTCTTTCAGGAAATCTTGGACTTCGCGAGCCGGACCGCATCCTAAATTCAAGACGATGGCTTTTCGTCCCTGAAGAACAACCCTTCGGGTCTCCCGGATTAAAAGTTCCGTCATGTACTTCACCCGGTTTCGGTGGGCTTCCGCTGGTGCACGGCTCAAAATATATAGATTCAATACTTTGGCGAAAAGCGACCCACCCTCATGGGGTGGTCGGAAAATCATATCCACCGTTTCGTAATCTCCCGCATAACCCATGGGTTTTTGAAAAGTCCGGTAAATAAAAGGCGAGCAGAGAATCAACCAATGGATCTGTCGCTTAACGTAAGAACGATGTACCGGTTGCAGGTCTTCTTCAATTTGACAGGCCGCTTCTTCAAATTGCTGGAAAATGGAAGCCACCGTGGGAATTACGGGTTTCCTGAGATTCTCGAGAATATCAACCTCCATTTTCAGCCGGTCCTTTCCCGGCTCTGCACGAATACTTAATTCCACTTGTTCCAGCCAGCGTCGAAGGTCCATTAACATTGTTTGAATGTCGGCTACGATCACTTTGAATTCCGGCTGGACCTGCCGAACCTTCTCCCATTCTTTGAGAAATTCGGCGAACTCCGCCTCCCACCAGTCCCCCTTCTGGGTTGAAGAGAAAACATCAATATCCAACCAGGAATCTTCCAATGTGGCTTCGCAAACTAGAAGGATTCCGGTATTCAAAAGGTTGCTGACGACTGCCCGACCGGAATAAACGATCCGATCGTTCATTATCATCTTAAAATCAGTTAAAACCTCTGATAATTGAAGGATGCTGTAAGGATTATAGACTTCAAAAACCACTGCGTATCGCGTCAGGCGAAGGAGAGTTGCCCGAAATTCAGTTCCTTGGCTATTTCGGCAAGTGATAAAAGTATTTTTGCCGGCTGAAATCGTCATCTTGACTCTTTTGTTGCAATTTTAAGAAAACCGTTTACCTAATGGTTCTTAGTATATTTTATGGGTGCATTTAAATACCGTTTTTCAAACTTATTTATATATGGTTTTTAAAGATATTAGGAAAAAGTGTTGTTTTTTTGGCTTATTTTTTATTTTGGCTTATTAATTTGCTAGGAAATTTAAAATAGAGATAACTGATCTGAAGATACCATTGAATGAGAATTTTTTCTTCCCCTAGATTTAAACGTATTATTGGCTGAAATTGTATTACTAGATAAAGGCATTAAATCGTTTTTCGTCTTCTCATCCAAGGAGGAAGTCTTAACTGGAGTTTCGGTGATCGATGAAGGGGGAGTTGTTCCCTTTAATACTTCTTTGTTTTCTTGCTTCTTTTTTCGATTGGCCACCGCCTGTTGGCCATCCAAGCAAAGGGACAGGTATTCACACCAGGAGCATAGAACACTTGGCTTGGTTGGATAGGTTTTAGCTTTTTCAATCGTCTGTATCTTAGAGATATATTTTTCCGAGAGCCAGCCGATCTCTTTGGGGTTACGTTCACTCACCACTTGGTCTTTTTCAAACGCCACGAAATGCCAAATAAGTTTGATCTTTTCCTTGGCGCCATATTGGGGTTCTGAATTAACCCTATCTGGTAAAGGGCCAGTTGATCTTCGGTCTTGACGTCTTCTTCCGACATCTTGCGGGAGCTGGTTTTATAGTCGTGGATCCAAAGAGTTCCTTCGTCATCCCTTCCCAATCGGTCAATAAAGCCTTGCATCTTATATTGGCCTTTTGAATCCAAGTCAAAGGCGACCCTGATCTCAATTCCTTCGGTCTTGTCTTGGTCAAAGGGGTGGTATTGGTGGTAATAGTTTTCGACGAAAAGCAGCCCTTTTTGGAAATAATCCTCCGCAGATTGGCCTTCATTAACAATTCTGAGAGTTTCTTTGAAATTTTTGTCTCTTTGCTTTTGAAGTGACTGTTGCCAATGTTTTTCCCAATGGTTCTTGAAGTAATCAACCATCTCATTGACGGTGGGGATTCGTTGAGGGACTTGGTGGTAAAGAAATTCCATGGTCTCATGGAAACGGGAGCCGAGGAAAAGCTCGATCCCTTCCGCCACGGGCGAGGGTCTTTTTTCGATATATCGGAATTGGAATTGGGCGGGGCAAGTAAAGTAGGTATTAATTCGGGAATAAGAGTAAATCGTCATGGGCCGATTATAACGATCCCTTTCTCAAATGTCGAATAAGGTGGAAGCTAAAAAGAATTCAATTTAACTTTTGGATCAAATGGCAAATACCATCCGCCAAGTAAAGTTGTAATTGGGCTTTTCGATCATCCCAAACGTAAACCTTGCCATCCCACCGCTGGTGACAAGAGGGACTCCAAAGTTTTTGGGTCCAATAGTCTAAAAGTTCCTTTTCCTTCGCTTCGGTCATGCTGGATTGGTACCGCCATTCAACTTGATGGAGAATCTTTGTTTGGAATTGAAAAAAAAATAAAAACTCGTAACCGCAGGATCCCGACTGACGCCACGATAGACGATATCGGAGTCGGTACTCATGGATTGGTCTACCACGAGTTCCTTGGTGGAATAGAGAAACCATTGCTGTTTGATGTCTTCCAAATTAATGCCCAACACCAGATCTTCCGCGACTTGGAGCTTGGAAAGGCCCCGGTCGCTTAAGATTGCAACCGACCAGTGACGCCAAAATATATAAAACCGTTACCCAACGCATGGAATCATCCTCCGATAATGGTTTTATCATACAGCTTTTTTTCCCCACGAGCTTTTGATAAAGTGCCCCGCTCCCAAATAACTTAAAGGAAAATGAAATGACCCTCTTGAATGCCAAAACGCTTCCTCATCCCTATCCCCGCCGGTTTGTTCCGCCGGAAGCCCATCTTGGAAATTGGGAAACGGTCGAAAAAATTTTTGAGGATCTTCAAAACCGGAATCTTTTATCATCCCGCAGATTTGGAAAAATGGTTGAAGGACCTAGGAGAATTCCAGGATTGCCTGAATGAGGAGGGTTCGGTCCGCTATGTTCGCATGACCTGTAAAACCGACGATCCGGATATCGAGAAAAGCTATCTGGATTTCCTTGAAAAAATCTCGGAGCCAAGCAAACCCAAATTCTTCGCCCTTTCCAAAAAATACTGGGAATGCCCTTACCGTCCCTTCACTTCCGGAGAAAGATTACTTTCTTTACAACCGCTCTATTGGAAATGATTTAAATTTGTACCGGGAGGAAAACATCCCGTTGGAAACGGAATTAGAAAAACTATCCCAGGAATACCAGAAACGAAATGGCGCTTTAACCGTGAAATACGAGGGCAAAGAGCAAACCCTTCAACAAATGGGGCGCTATTTGGAATCCACCAACCGGGCTCAACGGGAAGAAGCCTGGAAGTTGATAGCGGAACGCCGTTTGAAAGAAAAAAATTCCCTTGAAGAACTCTTCGACAAGATGCTTAAAATTCGTGCCCAAGCCGCCAAAAACGCGGGTTTCCCGATTACCGGAATTATATTTTTCGACGCAAGGAACGTTTTGATTACGGTCCAAAAGATTGTGAAGCTTTTCATGAAAGCGCCGAAAAAGCCATCCGGCCCTTGGTCGTCAAAATCCAGGAAAAGCGGAAAAAGAAAATGGGATTACCCGCTTTACGGCCATGGGACCTCTTGGTCGATCCGGCTGGATTAGCCCCCTTAAAACCTTTTGAAAATACTGAAAAACTAGTCGATGGATGTGAACAAATATTATCGAAAATTGATCCCGACTTTGGCGGATAACTTTAAACGGATGAAGGAATTAAGCCTGCTGGACTTGGAATCCCGCAAAGGAAAAGCCCCTGGAGGTTACCAAGTGGATTTGGAAGAGGCCCGAATCCCCTTTATTTTTGCCAATTCGGTGGGACTCGATCACGATGTTCGCACCTTGCTTCATGAGAGTGGCCATGCCATGCATAGTTTCGCCTGGAGGAATATTTCCTTTTCCCCTTACCGCCACGCACCCATGGAATTCTGTGAGGTGGCTTCCATGAGCATGGAATTGATGGCGGATCCTTACCTGGATGAGTTTTATGCAATCCCCGGAAGCGGCCCGCTCCACCATCCGCCACCTGGAAGATGTGATTACCCTACTTCCCTTGGATCGCCACCGTGGATGCCTTCCAACATTGGATTTATACCCATCCCGACCATAGCCGAAAAGAAAGGTCTGATTATTGGCTGAATTTACGCCATCGCTTGGGAGGTATTGAGGATTGGAATGGTTTGGAGGAAGTACAAGCCTATCTTTGGCACCGCCAGCTTCATATATTTGAGTATCCCTTTTATTACATCGAATATGGAATCGCCCAACTTAGGGCTCTTCAAGTATGGAAGAATTTTAGGAAAGATAAGGCCGAGGGTGTTCGCCTTTACAAACAAGGGCTATCCGTCGGGGGAAGCCAACCCTTACCGGAGATTTTTAAATCCGCGGGCATCCGGTTTGATTTCAGCCTAAAAATGATCGAACCCCTAATGGAAGAAGTCGAAAAGGAGCTGGACCGCTTGGAAAAGGTTAGTTAAAAGCCAGACTTTCAAGTTCATTTGTCCGATTCCCGCTGAAACCGAAACATCCTTAGGCGCGTAAACCACCGCGTTGCCGATGACGATCCCCAGAGTAGCTCCGGCAATGACGTCGGACAGGTAATGATAACCGCCCTCCACCCGGGCAAAACCCGTTACCGTAGCCAAAATATAGGCGGGTACACCCACCTGCCAGCCAAAATATCTGTTTACCACGGGCGCCAAGCAAAAAGCCGTGATGGAATGGCCCGAAGGAAAAGAATCAGGGTTTCCATCCGGGCGGGTCCGATTAACTGCTATTTTCAGGCTTTCCAAAACAATAAAGGATGCGGCCAACGTTTCGCAGGCGTCCCGACCGAATTCTTGAAACTGAAGGTTCTGGGTAAGAGCACCCAGGGACCAACTTCCCAAAGCGGCTCCCTCTTCCAACCATCCCCCCCCATAAAAATTCCCGAAATCAAATACCGGTTGGATATTCAAACTTTTTAAACTGGGCTCCAAATCATCTTGCCGGTCAAAAAAAACCCAATCGGAAGCGGTTAATAAGCTTCCAGCGAAGAAAGGAACGGCGTTGTCCGGAATAAAAAGATGGGGTATATCGGCAAAAAATTTCGAGGCGAAATGCCCCAGGGAGGTATCGGAATCGGGGGATTGCCAGGCCTCATCCGCTTGGGAAACAGCCGGGGTGAATAATATTCCAAGCGTAAGGAAAAAAAGCAGCCCCGAAAGTTTTAACAAACCGTTTCTTTGGAGGAAGTGGTTTTAATTTTCGGGTAAACCCAAACTCCGGCCGCGATCCCGATGACGGTAAAAATCGCCACCAGTTTCCCTTCGCCGATTTGGGCCAACGAAGTTCCCGGACAAGTCCCCGTCAAAGCCCATCCTGCGCCGAATATAAAAGCGCCAATGAGTCGATCCGGATCCCATTTCAAAGGCTCCCAATCCAGCTTTTTTCCGGACAAGGTGGGCTTCTGACTATTTTCCAAAAGAAAAAGACCCAATGCGATCACCGCGATCGCCACGCCGATAACACCGTAAAGACGTAAGGAGTCCAGGTGAAAGGCGAATCCTTTGGGTACCCTGTCGATATGTACATCAGTCGGTCGGAACATATTAATCACGGTGTCATAATCCGTAGCTCCGGCCTTGGAAAGAAAATAGCCGAAAAGAACTCCGAAACCCAGATAGGGAAAAATCCCATTCTTTTTATTCACGGGTTGACTCGGGGAAATCTTTTGATTCATGGGCGAATTCCTAACTGTTTTCCGTATCGTTATCGGTTTTTTTTTCAGGGCCATTTACATCACCCTGAACAATGAATAAACAAGGTTGGTCACCAAAATGCCTGCCGCTAAAAAACCGACGGTCACCAGTATGGACATCTTATTGCCGGTGGATATTCCCATGATGCTGTTTCCGCTCACACAACCTCCCGCCCAACGGGCGCCAAGTCCCACCAGAAATCCCCCCACCAGCAGCCAGATAATTTTGAAGAAAAGACTTCCATAGGTAAGCGCATCCAAGCGACCATAAAGCCAAGTCCAACTCCAATGCCCTAAATTGGCAAGGGCCCCCCCAAAAACAATTCCAATGATGAACCATAGCTTCCAAGGGAAGCCGTTAGATTTTGCCGAAGAATCTTGGAAGGAAGTGGCTTCCACAAACCCTCCGGTTACGCCCAAACGCTTTCCGGTAAACCAAGCCAACCCCAAGGCTGTCAGGCCGATTCCAATGCCTGCCGCCCACCAGGACCAAAGATTGGAAAAGAGTAAGTGAACTATTTGGGCAAAGAATAATTTAAAATCGAATGGCGTCCCATTTTGGTTCAAGGGATCCTCCTTAGTTAAAATGCCACCCTATTGTACCGGGGACTTGGATGGGGTAAAGCCCGGCTTTTATTTTTTTCGGAAGCCCCTTAAATCCGGAAATCTCCGAATTTTTTGCCGGTAATTCGTTCATAAGCATCCACGTATTTTTCACGGGTTTTAATCACTATTTCTTCGGGCAAGACCGGCCCCGGGGGAGTCTTATTCCAGCCCTTCAAAGTCTCCAAATAATCCCGAACGAATTGCTTATCGAAACTCTTTTGGGAAACACCTTCTTTATAATCGTCCTTTGGCCAGAAACGGGAAGAATCAGGGGTCATGACCTCATCAATAAGGATTAATTCCCCATCCAATAGTCCGAACTCGAATTTGGTATCGGCGATGATAATCCCCTTGCCATCCGCAACATCACGTCCCTTTTTATAGATGGCTAGACTGGTGTCTTTCACCTTTTCAGCTAGACGATCATCTCGAAGAATCCTTTTCATTTCTTCAAATGAAATATTAAGGTCATGTCCTTCTTCCGCCTTGGTGGAAGGGGTAAAGATAGGCTCAGCTATGCGGGAGGACTCCACCAAACCCTTGGGTAGCTCGATGCCGCAAACCCTGCCTGTCTTTTGGTACTCCTTCAAGCCCGAACCCGTCAGGTAACCCCGCACAATGCATTCAACGGGAAGGGGCTTGGCCTTCTTAACGATCATCGATCGGTTCAAAAACTGGTCCTTGGCCTTCTGGAAGGGTTCGGAAAGGGCGGAAAGTTCAGTGGAAATGACATGGTTCGGGATGATCGTTTCGACTTGTTTGAACCAAAAATGAGAAATTTGGTTTAAAACGACGCCTTTGTCCGGAATGCCATTGGGCATGATGACATCGAAAGCCGAAATGCGGTCGGTCACGACAATCAAGAGCTTGTCTCCCAAGTCGTAAATATCCCGCACCTTGCCGCGTTTTGGAGTGGGAACTCCGGGTATGTTGGTTTGAAGCACAACGGGAGAAAAGGTCATTGTCTTTTCAAGCCTCCTATCATTTAGTTTGCAACCATTGGACATAACGAGCCACGCCTTCTTCGATGGGCAAAAAGGATTCACTAAAACCCGCCTTCTTTATCTTCCCCATATCCGCTTGCGTGAAGTACTGGTATCCATCTCGAAATTTTTCAGGCGTGTCGATCCACTCGATCTTCTGTTCCATCCCTAAGGCAGTAAAAAGCGCCTTAGACATATCCAGAAAAGTCCGGGCTTGTCCTGTCCCGCAATTATAAATTCCCGCTGGCGGGTTTTTCTCCAGGAAGAACAAACAAAGCTTCACGATATCGTCGACAAAAATAAAATCCCTCTTTTGTTCCCCGTCCAACACGCCTTCTTTATGGGAGCGAAACAAAGTTTGCTTTCCGGCTTTCTGGATTTCGTTGTATCCATGGAAAATCGGCGAAGCCATGCGGCCCTTGTGGCTTTCATCCATACCATAAACGTTGAAAAACTTGAGCCCGTACCAGCGGGGCGGGGCGGCCTTTTGTTTCAGCGCCCAAAGATCAAATTCATGCTTGCTTCGGCCGTAGACATTCAAAGGCTTGTATTTGGGAATATCCCGGTGATCGTCAGAGTAACCCTCGTCTCCCCGGCCATAGGTGGCTCCACTTGAGGCGTAGATAAATGGAATTTTGCTTTCGGAGCACCATTGCCACAGCGCTTTGGTGTAATCGGTGTTCATTTTCCACATATAAGCCTGATCATGGTTTCCCGTGTCGGTGCAGGCCCCCAAGTGAATCACCGCACTGATCTTCTTCAGCTTGGGCAGTTCATCCAGTAGCTTTTCCCGGTCGATGACGGGAAGGTTTTCCAACCCCTTAACGCAGGATCGGCTGGCCCGATAATCGGGCCTGTCGGCGAGAACAAGACTCTCTTGGTCTTTTTCCAAGAGGGTGTGAGCTAAGCGGGCTCCAATGAAGCCGTAGGCGCCTGTAAGCAGAAGACTCATGAATTTCCTTCACGTGAGCTGAAATTGAACGGCGATATTATAAAAGCATTCCGGCCTGAAAAGGCATCGAATCAATCTCATCCCATCGGCGCATAAGGCGCACGGTCCAATCGGAAAGACTCCAAGGGAATTTTGGTGCCTCCCCCCGTCAGGGCTTGGGCCATCAAATAGCCGGTAGCCGCCGAGAGAAGAATGCCGTGAGTATAGTGTCCCGACGCGATCCAGAGGTTTTCCAGGCCCGGAACAAGCCCTAATGTGGGTTTGTCATCCACGGCTTTGGGCCTCAAACCCGCCCAGGTGGCTTCCACCGTAGCTTTTTCCAGTGGCGGCAGGGCCCGGTAGGCCCCTTGCGTCAAGTTCGAGATGGCCTCTTTCGTGACGGATTTATCGAATCCCGCTTCTTCTAAAGTGCTTCCGACATACACATGCCCGTCCAGCCGGGGAACCAAGTAAGCAGTGGAGGAGAAAAGCACATGCCTTAACAAACCGGGTTCAGCTTTAAACAGGACCACCTGCCCCCGGACGGGCCTCATAGGAATGGAAATCCCCAGAATGTCCAGGAGCCCCCCCGTCCAGGCGCCCCCAGCTAGCAAAACCTGCTCGGCTTCATATTTCGCGTCCGTAGTCTCCACCCCGATAATCCGGGAACCTTGCCTTATGAATCCCCGAACCTCCTCCCCTTCCCGAAGAATGGCCTTTCCCTTTTCGAGCACCTTAAGTAAAGCTTGGACCAGTCGCGGAGGACGCACTTGGCAGGTTTGGGGAAGGTACCAAGCTAATTGGAGTTTGTCCGAAAGATGGGATTCCTTCCGGCGCGCATCGGCGGGAGAAAGCCATTCACTCTTGAGGCCGTTTGAAGTGGTTTGGGATTCGATTTTGCGGATCGCCGTTTCTTCTTCCGGGTTGAAGACCAAGCCCAGGCTGCCGCAAAGATGAAATTCGGGGTCGATTCCGCTTTCCTTCTTCAAGCGATCCGTCCATTCAGGAAAGAGGCTGTAGGAAAAGCGAGAAAGTTCCAGGAAGTCCCCGCCAAGGCGGGAGGCGTCCCTCAAGTCCAAATAGCCCGCACCCGCCCAGGAGGCCTCTTTCCCGAAAGGCCCCTTGTCCAGAACCACCGGCTGAAGGCCTTTGCGAAGGCAATGCTCGGCGATGGAAAGTCCAATAAGGCCACCGCCCACGATGATGATCCGCTTGCTTCCCACCGAGCCCCCCCGAACTGGAATGAAAAACGATTATCTTCTTTTTTTGGAAAATAAAAAAGCCTTCCCCCAAAGGGGAGGAAGGCTTTGAAAAATTCCCATCAACTGGTTGGCTTTTATTCGTCCGTTTTGTTTAATTTATTTAGCGGCCGAGGGTGGAGTCGTTGAATCCGGGGGAGCGGCTGGCGGGGCCGCGTTAGGAGTGCCGGCTGGAGCGGCTGCATCAGGAGCCGCGGCGGCCGGGGAAGCCATATCGGCGGAAGCTGCACCGGGCATTGCCGCGTAAATCGACGGACGGGCTGCGAACATCTGCCAGCTCTTGCCTCGGTTGACGACGACACCGTACACATGCACTTTCACGTCCGGCGCGTCGGTGCCTGCCGGGGTCTTGATTCCCGAAATAGTTCCATCGCAATCCACCAGGGCAAAATTGGACATCACGAAATGAATTTTGAAGTTGTCGAATGTTTGCGTGGTGCCTTTGGCGATCGTTTGGTTTTCATCCTCGAAAAGCTTCTCGATCTCCGCCCGGCCATTGGCCGCCACACCGAAAGGATTGATGAGGGTGGCATCCGAGGTGAAACAGGCCGCGCGAGCTTTGGCGTCCCCGTTAGTCCATGCCTCCGAGAATTTACTAAAAGCGGTTTTGACACCGGCTTCGTCCCCACCCGCTTTTTTGGCTTTCATCGGGGTTCCGGCTGCGGGTGCAGCCGCTGGAGCTGGAGCAGCGGCTTGGTCATCGGCGAAAAGAGGAGCAGCGAACAGCAACAACAGGCTGACAGCAGCGGTAAATAACTTCTTCATCGTTTCATCTCCTTAATTTGATTCCGGCGTCTTAACAAGCCTGAAATAATGTGGCGGTCCGGAAGAAGGCACTTGCTGATCCACCTAACAAATGAATATTTTTCAAGGAGATCAGTATAGTGCCGATTTCCATACAAGAACGATTGATGGAAAATCGGCACATTATCTCCAGGGGTTCCAACATCGTCAACTTGCTAAAATCGATCTTCCGGGTTTTTCTATTTAAACCTTCGAGGACTATACTATTTGGAAGATTTACACATCTCGGAGGCCCTTGGATTATGAAGTTTTTAACTTTCTTTTTACTTTTTGCCCTTTCACCTCTTCCGTTGCCCCCCCTGCAGGCGAAAACCCAGCCATTTTTCACGGTGGATTGGAAAGAGGGCAAAGCCTGGTTTACGACTCCATCAGGCAAGCCCTTCCTTTCCATGGGAGTGAACGCTATCGGAGACCAGTCCTACCGGGCGCCTAACGACCATTACTACAATCCCGTTAAAAACCAATATGACGGCAATAAGAAAACATGGCTAAAAGGGGTCTTCACCCGATTGAGAAGGTGGCATTTCAACACCATCGGCTCTTGGGCGGACGAGGCCTTGCTGGGCCAGAAGTTTCCATACACCTATATGCTTTACCTAGGGCGCGGGAATCCCTGGGATGAAGTGCTCTTGTCCGTATTCACGGATGATTTCGTCGCCCGCGCGAAAGAGAACGCGCAAAAAGCCGCCAAGTATAAAAACGACCCTTTCCTGATCGGCTATTTCCTGGATAACGAATTGCCATGGTGGGGGGATGTGGGCTGGCATGCTGACGGTCAAAAAACCCTGCTTGAGAAATACGCTCTCAAGGGCCTGGACGACGCCAACAAGCAAGCCTTGGAAAAATTTTTTGAGGAACGTTACGACCAAGACGTTCAGAAGTTCGATGAGGCTTGGGGCCTCCAGCTTCAATCTTTTGAGGGTCTGGACGCACCCGTGACCCTGTCAGCCAAAACCAAAAGGCAAAAGGCCGACGCCGAAGCCTGGGTGGGCGTGGTGGCCGACCGTTATTTCTCGGTGACCACCCAAGCCCTCAAGGCGGTGGACCCGAACCATTTGATCCTGGGCGTCCGCTTCGCCGGAGAAAGCCCCTGGGAGGCGGTGGAAGCCTGCGCCAACTATTGCGACGTAGTTTCGGTGAACACCTATGAGAAGTCGGGCAATATCAACCAAGCACTTCTGGATGATTTTTACGCCCAGACCAAAAAGCCCATCCTTATTTCGGAATATTCCTTCAGCGCAATGGAAAACCAAAGCGGCGACCCCAACACCCACGGCGCCGATGTAATCGTCCCCACCCAAAAGGAAAGGGCTGTTCATTTGGATAACTTCGCCCGGCAGCTGCTGAGCCTCCCATATGTCGTGGGCCTGCATTGGTACGAGTGGGCCGACGAGTCCCCCGAGGGACGCTTCGACGGCGAGGACTGCGATTACGGCTTGGTGGACATTACCGACCATGCCTATCCTCTTATTACCCAGGAACACGCGAAATTGAATTTAGTCGCGGCGCCCCTCCATCTGAAGTCCCTGGTTCCTTTGCCCACGGAATTTAAGGAAAACTTGGGGGCGGATTACCGCAAAGCCGATGCGGGGGTAAATGTTCCTTCGACAAGGAATTTCCTGAGAATCGACAATAGCGCCCATGTGGATACCTGGGGTGATGCCGCCACGGGCGGAAAGGCGGTCGCAAATACGACGACCGGCGTCATCGCTTTGGATTACGAAACCGGAACCGGCTGGGGCTGTGGGGCTTCGATGGCTTGCAATGTCCTGCCGTTGGGCGATGGCGGCACCGTTGACTTGCGGGGCTATAACTTTTTCCAGTTTAAAGCTTTCGTTCCCAAGAATCTCAGCTTCACCATTTATATGAGCGAATCGGGAAGCGCTGCACCTGGCCAAGCCCAATACGATGGAAAGAACGGAGCGGACGGCGAATCCTACTCTTTCCCCCCCTTCACCGGCACTGGCAAATGGGAGGATTACCGGGTGGACCTTTCGGAACTGGAGCGCCGCACGGTCTGGGGTAACCAACACGGAAATAACATTTTGGACCTACAGGCATTACAGGATGTGGAGTTTTACCTTCCCCAAAGTCAGGGTTCGGGCCGGATGCTGGTAAAGGATTTGAAATTCATGGTCAAATAAGTGAATGCTATACTGGGCTCTATATTTTTTGAAAGCGCTATTTTTTTCATTTATTCCCTGCAAGGATATTTGAATGCCACAGGACGTAACCCCCTTTTTTCTAAGGACTCCCCACAAACCTTTCCAACTTTTAGGATGCTGCCTGCTGTCCTTGTTTCTGGTCTACCTCGTCGGTTTGCTTGCTTTTTCCCTGGACCACCCACTGGGTTCCTCGTCCCCCATTCCCCAAACTTGGACATTCAAGCCCTACACCCAGACCCGACAGAAAATTTTCCGGGCCTATGACAGCTTGCCGATGAGCTTTGAGAAAAACGAGGGACAAACTGATCCCTCGGTGCGGTTCCTTGCCAAGGGCCAGAGTTATCATCTGTTCTTGACTCCGGCGGAGGCCGTTTTCTCTTTTCGCTCCGCTTCCCTTCTCGATTCAATTGCGAATCAGAACCCGCCTACCAGCCCCCGTTTGAGAACTTCCCCCCCCGATATCATTCGGATGCGCTTTCAAGGCGGAAACCGCTTGTGCCGCATGGAGGGGCTAGAGGAACTGAAAAGTCGATCAAACTATTTTATCGGCAATAACCCGGACCAATGGCGAAGAGACTTGCCCCAATATTCTCGGATCAAAATTGAGGGCCTTTATCCCGGCATCGATATGGTCTATTACGGCGACCAAGGAAAGCTGGAGTACGACTTCTTAATGAAACCGGGGGCGGATCCCAACGCCATCCGGCTTAAATTCTCCGGCGGGGTAATCGTAAAGGCTGGCGCGGGGGGCGGTTTGGCGCTCCAAACCAAATCCGGTAGGCTCACCCTTGAAGTTCCGGCGGTTTACCAGGGTGAAGAAAACGAAAAAACGAAAGTCGAAGGAAGATTCGTGAGGTTAGGCCCGAACGAGGCGGGCTTTGAGGTCCCCCATTACGACCAGGCCAAACCCCTTGTAATCGATCCAATCCTGTCTTATTCCACCTACCTGGGAGGCAGTGGGGAGGATAACGGCATGGATATCGTGGCCGACGCTCTGGGCAACGCTTATGTCACTGGGACAACCGACAGCCCCAATTTTCCCGCCACAGGCGGTGCCTTTCAAACCACTTTCGGGGGCGGAATTTCCAACACCTTCGTGACGAAAATAAATCCCACGGGAAGCGCCGCGGTTTACTCCACCTATATCGGAGGAAACGGAGAGGATGGGGGTTTTGGCATCGCCATCGATGGCGCTGGGAACGCCTATGTGACGGGCGAAACGGACAGCCTCAACTTCCCCATCACGGGCGGAGCCTATCAAACGGTTTATGGCGGAGGGGGCTCAAACGCCTTTATGGCCAAATTGAATCCTTCCGGAAGCACCCTGGTTTATTCGACGTACCTGGGAGGAAACGGCGAGGATCAAGGTAACGGTATCATGGTGGATGGAGCGGGAAACGCTTATGCCACGGGTCATACCTCTTCCACCAATTTTCCGGTGACTCCTGGGGCATTTCAAACCACCCTGCTCTCGGGAGCGGGGAACTCCTTTGTGACCAAATTGAACCCCACTGGAAGCTCTCTGCTTTATTCAACCTATGTGGGCGGAAGCGGAAACGATATGGCGGAAGCCATTGCCGTAAACGCCGCAGGAAACGCCTTTATCACAGGGGCCACGACCAGTCCGAACTACCCGGTCACACCGGGAGCCTATCAAACCGTTTATGGAGCCACGAGCAGTTGGGACGTTTTTGTCACCGAGTTGAATCCGGCCGGAAGCGCCCTGGTCTACGCGACATACGTAGGGGAAAACAACAATGATGCAGCTTATGGCATTGCCTTAGACGCCACGGGAGACGCTTATGTCATCGGCTCCACCGGTGGAAATTTCCCCACCACCGCCGGATCCTTGGAGACAGCCTACCCCGGTGACATTGGGGATGCCTTCGTAACCAAATTGAACCCCACTGGGACGGCCCTCATTTATTCGACCTATTTGGGAGGCATAGGCAATACCCATGGCGGCGGCATCGCCGTGGACGGTTCTGGAAACGCCTATGCTACCGGTGACACTGCGGGTGCCTTCCCGACCACTGCTGGAGCCTATCAGACGGTTTACGGAGGCGGGGCCTCAGACGGATTCATGGCCATTCTCAATCCGCAGGGAACGGCCTTGGTCTATTCGACCTACCTGGGTGGTTCGGGGGGCGACTCCAGTTTCAAAGTTGCCTTGGACTCTATTGGGAACATTTATCTAACCGGATTTTCCACCGGAAACTTTCCGACCACGTCCGGGGCCTTCCAAATGAATTACGAGGGCGGGGCCGAGGACGCTTTCGTCACCAAGTTCGCAGTGAATACGCCGACTCCCACCATCACTGCCACGCCAACCGTTACCTTTACACCCTCTTCCAGCCCCACACCCATTTGCCAAAGCGTTCTTTCCGTTTCGCTGAACCTCTTCACCCCCCAAACCAACCAAGCCTTGACTTTAAACGCCTTCCTTTGTTATCCGGGCGCCTGTTCGGTAATGATTTACAACACTGCGGGGGAATATATCCGGACCCTATTAAACAATTCTAACCAGCCAGCGGGATCCTTTCAGGTCACCTGGGACGGAAAAAATAAGTACGAAGATGAGGTAGCCAGCGGCACCTATATCATTCGGCTAGTCGAGCCGACCGGTGTCCACCAGACAAGGATTTTGTTGGTTCGATAAAACGATTTATTTTAATTTCCTGAACCCTTCATTGGGTTGCCTTTCGAATCAAAAATCTGGGTGTTTCCATCGTTCAGCAAAGTCCACACCTGGGGGGGATTACCATTGAGATCGGGTAAGAACTTTACTAGTTTTACGTTATCGGAAAGAAAAGTCGCTCGATGGTTGTTGTCAACGGGAACCATGTCGTAAAGGAAAGCCTGGCTATTAAATATTTTGACTTCGCGTGTCCCATCCGTGCTGATGTAAATAGGAATAGTGGAACTCGGCGAACTGCCCGAAGGACCACTTCCATAGGCGCCCAGAGGATTTAAGAACCGGATTGCCAACGCTTGGCCGTGCCTTTTTGTCGGAACATTCAAGTAAGCCCCAACGGCTTTTTGAAACCAGTCCGCGTCCTCCATAGTCCCCAAAATTATCGCATCCGCCCCCATTTGACCGGCCTTTTCCTTCATGGCGTCGATTAGGGATTTCTCATTCGTAAAGGTGGAACTTCCCGTGGAATTCAACAAACCAATTTTTTCAAATTTAACGGGAACATCGGAAGGGTCCATATAAACGATGACGGTGGAAGGCTCTATGGGGTTGTAATCGTTATTGCCTAACTTGGTGTAGTTGACGGAAACACAACCAAAAACAAAAAACGTAACGAGGGATAATGTAACAAAAATACGGATCATAAAACCTTCCTCCATCGCACGGTTACAGTTAAAATTCAAAACAAGATTACTTTTTTTACGATTGTCCAATTCACCTCCTCGTCATGGGCAAAGTCCATTGCGAACTTTTAAGAAGTGGATCAAATTCGGCTACCCACAAGCTAGGCCGCCTATTCTCTTTCGATAGAACCGCCCCAAGCATGGGGAAGCAGTTTCTTCAGTTTAACTTTTTTCGATTCGGACACTATGACTTCGGTATGGTGATTTTTTTTGCAGGCCTGCCAAATCATTTCTCTGCATTTCCCGCAGGGAGGGATGACCCGGTGTTTATTTGATTTTGCATCAAGCTTAACGGCGACAATAGTTCGGATTTCTTTTTCGCCATTGGAAATCATCGAACCGATGGCCTGGTATTCCCCACAAGAATCGATTCCGCAATGGAAGCCAACACATACACCGCGATAAAGATTTCCCTTTGAGGTGAAAAGCGCGGCTCCGACATCGCTCGTATCCTTTAATTTAACCGGCTGGGATTTGGCAATGATTTTTTTGGCTTCTTCGATTAGCTTTTTGTCTTTAGCTGTTAATTTCATTTCTTAACTCCTCTCAAAGCCAGTCTCCTTCACTCCGTTTTTTTGTTTATTTCCCCGGCGGTTCCACTTCAAGCCAGGAATCCAATATTTAAACGGTGAACTCATCCGCCAAGGAAGATTCATAAAAGCCATCATAATTCATCAAAAGGAATTCGGGTTGGGTTTCAATTTTAAAGGTAAGTGCATATTTTTTGTTTCGGGCGCTTCCAGCTAAGGTGAAGACGGCAACAAGCCATCTAGGAATTGATACCGTTCTCGGTGTTTATCCTCTTCGGCGTGCGACTCGGCACCCAGGTGCATGACTTGGTACCGGTCCTTGGCATCATAGGCCGGCCAGGGGGGCAAGCCCGGGCCGTTGGGATTGCCAGTCTTCGCAAAATTAGTCCAATAGGCAGACATGAGGTTCGATAGTTCTTCGTCCTCCGGCCGCCAGGGAAGATCCTTCGAAGCCAGAGTCCCGAAAACGTACTCGATTTCAGCTGAGTGATAAGCCCCCCGCTGGGCCGCTGGGGCCGGTTCGGGCGGGGCTTGGTCGAACTGATAGCGATAGACGGGGGAATTGGTGGCCTGCCTCTCGATCCATTTCCAGGTAGAGTAGGCGATGAATTGATCCCCCGCCAGATCCTGGGCAGAGCGCTTGGCCTGCTCGTCGGTTCCCCCCGGATAGAGTTTGAGAAAGATCTGAGCCTTGTCCCCGAATAATTCTCGTGCGCGCTTGGTGAAATTCGCAGCAGTTGGCGGGTCGTCCTTGAAAAAGTTCTGGAAGTTTCCTTCGTCTCGGTTCCAACCGGCTAAGAGCGGAATAGGGCTTTGTTTTCCCTCCGCATAGACCGTTTCAACTCCCTGAGGCAGGAAGCGCCCGTCGATGACCGGCCAGAAGTGGGGCGCGTCCGTTTTCAAAGCGGCTTTCAGTAAATCGTCCGCTGACATGGATCGAAGTTCAGCGAGTGAGGGCGCGCCCAAGAATTCGGCGAAATTGGCGCCATCATCTTCCGCCATCGCGAGCGGCTTCAAACCAAGCGATTTTCCGAAAAAGGATCCGCTTTCTCCTATAGCCCGCCGGAACAGACCTTGGGCCATCGGCGACGCCATGAGCGCGGACACTGAGAGTGACCCAGCTGACTCCCCGAAGAGAGTCACGTTATCCGGGTCGCCACCAAAAGCGGCGATGTTTTTTTGAACCCACCGCAAAGCCGCTACCTGGTCCAATAGGCCATAATTACCCGAGGAGCCGCTGCCTGATTCCTTGGAGAGTTCCGGATGAGCGAAAAAGCCGAAGATGCCCAGACGGTAGTTGAAACTGACAACCACCACGCCCCTCCGGGCCAAGTTTTCCCCGTCCTGGCGAGGTTCGGACGAGGCTCCGACCTCGAAACCGCCGCCATAGATCCATACCATAACCGGAAGCTTCGCACCGGAAGCTGCGGGCGCCCATACGTTCAGGTACAAACAGTCCTCATTGGGGCCCTCATCGCGGAAGTAGATGTCGTCGAAAATGCGTCCTTGCATGGGATGGGGCCCGAATTCTGTCGCCTTCCGGTGGCCAGTCCAGGCTGGCACAGGCTGGGGAGCCTTCCACCGCAGATTCCCAACTGGGGGCGCCGCATAGGGAATGCCCTTGAAAATGAGAATCTTGGAATCCATGCTGATGGTTCCCTCCACGATGCCTTTGTCCGTCTGGACCCTCTCTGACGCCGCCAATGGCTCGACCACAATGGCCACCAACGCGAAAATCATTATTCTCCACCGACGCATAAACCCTTTCCTTTGTGGACAAGCCCTAATTTGTTTTCCGTTCCATCGTCAAGCAATAGTCCTTAAAGCCCGCGTTTCTCCAAAATCCGATGCCGTTTTTATTTCCCGTCAGCACGTCCAGACGAAGTCTAAATGTTTTCTTCCAGACGCCCTGTAGCAAAAGGTCAAAAGCCATTCGGCCCCATCCCTGCCTCCGGAAAACCCGGTCAATGTAAAACTGCCGGATGTAGGTGGCGCCTTCTTCCTTCCGGTAAAGGCAATAGCCGATAATCTTACTTTGTTCCTTGAAAAGACAGGCGTGGTAATCACTTTTCAACCAATTCCTCATCCGGCGGTTAAGTTGGGCCTGGTTCATCGGGTTCCGGTGGCCTTCATCTCGGATGAGCCAATAGTTCATTTGGGCGAGTTTAGCGCTGTCCTGGAGCTTGGCTTTTACGATCTCCATCCGATCCCTAACGATCCATTATTCATAAAGACGCAGAGAATATAAGAAATTGGTTTGATTATCCACTTTTTCCCGTCCGTTGGGTTCTTGTTGTGAACCACTTTTATTTCCACTTTTGAGGTTGGAAGAATCCGCTTATTTTACCTTTTGCAAGTCGGGGTTTTGGGTTCCGTACTGGGTGTTACTCAAATCAGCGCCCTCCGCCGGGTTGTCTTTATAAATCCGGTAAGCGGTGGCGTAGCCCGTGTAATACAGGAAGCCAAAAAGCAATTTGTTCTTTTGGAGGCTCTCAAACACGACCGCATTGGCTCCGATTTCAGCGGCTTTCATTTGAAATTTCCCCACGAGTTTTTGTGCGGTCCATTGGCTGTACTGTGGAGTAAAGAGCGTTCCCACCGGGGTCGATTGAAGGTCGGCGGGGAAAGCATCCTTGGAAAGGAAGAAATAGACCTCATTGGATCGCAGGGCGGGATAGGAAAACTGGTCATCCCATTTTTTGGCCACCGCTGGGGAATCATAAAGGCTCACACAACCGCCCGAGCCTAGCACTAGCGCAGCACAAAAAAGGAAAACCAAAACCATGAATGGTCGAAATCTTTTAAGAGTGTTTTTCATTTTTCTTCAATAGAACCCGATTGGAAAAAACCGCAACTTAGATTCCACTCCCATTCCCGAATTCCCTATGGAATCCCATAGGGGTTAAAGTATTTTAAGGCACGCGGGAAGCCAAGGCCTTCGGCCTGCCGTTTGAATTTGCTTCTTTGTTCCAAAGAAACATTACCGGGTCGAAGAGGCTCTTCTTAAATAAGCCTTTAGGACCATCAAATCTTCTTCTTTCATTTCCAAAAAGTGGAGGCCTCCCTCGGTTTTGTTCACCCAAACCACTTCGGCGAAGGCCGATAAAATCTCGGAGAGTCCCGGAAGCGATATCTCGAAATTCAGAATATCCCCTTCTTTCAAAACCTCGTCCGCAAAGATATGCATGCCGCCCAGACTGAGGTCCATGGCATGGGCATTCCGGTCCGCTTTTCTTTGCTGCAAGACCGCTTCGATTTCCTTCGTATCCTCGACCAAGCGGTACTTGACAGGAATATTGACCTTGATTCGGGGGGAAACGCGTTTTTCCATAAATAAGTTGGCGTCCGGCAATTTCGGCTCCTTCAAAAAACTTCCCGGAGGGGAGAAATTTTTTTCTCTTTTTACTCCGGTAAGTATAAAGCCGATTAAGTGATTTAGAATCAACGGCTCACAAATAAAATGAAGTTTTTGGATAAACGACTTCTAGCGGGATTGCGAGATGATTCTAAGCGGGAAACTCGAATCTTAAAGCTTAATCGATTCTTGACCCTTAGGGTGTGACCCCGGAATCAAGTGGGTGTTGGAGTAGGCGTATAAGTGATCGTTGGAGTGGCCGTGTTAGTGGGGGTATTGGTAGGGGTGCTGGTGTACCAAGTCCCGACCGGAGTCGAGGTAGCGGTATCCGTTGCGGTGGAAGTAGGCGTGTTGGAAGGGCTGTTCGTTACGGTGGGGGTGGGGGTGACCGTGGCAGTGTTGGTGGGAGACCCCGTGCTGGTCAGGGTGGGAGAATTCGTGGGGGTAGAGGTGTACCAGGTTCCAGTGGGTGAGGGGCTATTGGTCGGGGTGTTGGTGGCGGTGGAGGTGGGTGGATTGAAAGTTGGTGTCACGGTAAAAGTGTTAGTGAAATGAAGCGTGGGCGTGAAGGTGACGGTAGGCGTAAAGGTCAGGATAGAAGTGGTATTTGTCGGGGTGAGTGTGTTGGTCCGGGAAGGCGTGTTAGTGACGCAGGGCGTGATTGTACAGGTTGGTGTGTTGGTGGGTGTCTGAATAGAGATAGTATTCGTCGGGGTGGCAGTGTTGGTACGTGAAGGGGTATCGGTAACGCAGGGCGTGATTGTGCAGGTGGGTGTGTTGGTGGACGTCTGAATAGAGATGGTATTCGTCGGAGTTGACGTGTTGGTCTCGGAAGGCGTGTTGGTGACGCAGGGCGTCGACGTAGCGGTTGAAATGGTTGGCGTCGGGTCAATCGTGGGGGTGTTAATAGGTGTATTCGTTACGGTGAATGTGGCCGTGCTGGTCGGAGTATTGGTAACACAAGGCGTCGGTGTAGCGGTTGGAATGGTTGGCGTCGGGTCAACCGCCGGGGTGTTAAAGGGTGTGTTCGTCACGGTGAATGTGGACGTGCCGGTGGGCGTATTGGTAACGCAAGGCACGGGTGTGGCTGTCGAAGGGGTTCCAGAGGGTGTCAATGATGCGACGAAAGTTGAGCTGAACGTGGGAGTGGTAATGGAAGGGGGGGGAGGAGCGGTAGGAAACATGGAGTGGCTCGAACAGCTGGTGAGAACCATCCCCGCCAAAATCATCCCAAATCCCACCGTCTCAAAATAAAATTTTCGTTCCATACGTTCTCCTGTCGAAAACATCATCTCCAATGGGCATTCAGGGAAAAAGGACAAGCGTCATATTCGCCAACCTCTAGACGGAAAAGGTTTGGTTTAATCCAATTTTTTTTTGGAAAGGGAGAAAAGGCTTATTTTAAGGGGATAAAAGACGGCGCCAGAGGAGGATCCCAAGCTCTGCCATTAGCCGCAGGTTTCCCTCGCGTCGGCCGAAACCATATTCACGTGGTCGTTCACCCGGAGGGTTTTCCCCGTCTGGGCGTTGTGTTTTTGGCAAAGCGGAACAATGTACCAGCCGCCGTCTGCGGGATTGTCCTTTTGGACGCGGGCGCCTATTTCGATGCGATTCATACATTCCTCGACGGGGCAATAGGTGGGCGATTGGTCGCTAAAGCGGTCCCAATGATCCAGCCAGCTATCACAGTTGCAGGGCACTTCGCCAGAACCGTTGATGTTCTTAATCTTCATCTTTTCCTCGTCAAAATCAAAAGTGAAATGCTAAAAAGAAATCTCCTAGAAACCCGGAATAATCCACGACTGCGTAATGGGCGCTGCTCCCCGCATAATTGGGGGAATCCGCAGTGATGGCTCCCGTCAGGCCCTGATTGTAAATCATCAGAGCGTAAGGAGCGTTAACCGTTTGAGTGGTACCATTCCCGAAGATGCTTGAGGATTTCACTTCGCTGAAGGCAGCCAGACGGCCCTTGACCGACAGACCACAAGTGAAGTTTTTGGCAATTTCCCATTTCTGCGTTACACCCAATACCCCCCCGATGACATCCCCCGTAAAGGTGGCCGACTGGCTCGTGGACGGTCCGGAGCCATCATAGTAATTCACGTTGGTGTGATAATAACCGGCGCCGATCATCAAATAGGTTCCGTTCCCCTTCGACCGGAAGAGGGTCCGGTAATAATTCAGGTTGATGTCCTCCAGACTAGGCCCGATCGTTTTCCAGGTAGTCGTACCTCCGTTGGTGTAGTTTAAATTTTCGTTTTGAGTGGCAATATTTTCAGCTTCAATCGAAATAGAATGGTTCGGGTCCAAGGTAAAGCCAATTTCCGTCCCATCCACGAAACCGCCGTGGCCGAGGGAAAGCGTGGGGGTGACAGCCGGTTCGAGGTATGCTTCCCAGGCTTTCACCCCGTTAATAACGTCACCCATCATGGAATAATCATAGCCCGCGTAAACTTTCAGCCACCAATCCTTCGAAAGAGCCCCTTCAATTTGGGAAAGGGGTACCACCGAACCTTCCTGCGCCTGGACCCAAGCCGGCGTCCAAAGCAAGACCGCAATGATCACAGGAAAGAACTCTTTCATCCGACACTCCCCCGCTTGTCCGCTCCACTTCCTTGGATTGGGAAACTTTAGACGGGATTTGTTCAAAAAATCGATCCCCCTAAAGCTTATTGAAACTCTTTAAAAGCCTCGGCCAAGTCGCCCTTAAAATTGTCCTCGCCGAATTCTTCATATTTATTCGCCATCTGCATGGCCATCATGGGCTGGGCGTGGATTCCCACAAGGACCAGCCGGGTTCCGCGGTTTTGGCATTGGTGGTAAATTTGCTCAAGCACCCTAATTCCCGATGAATCCAGGTGCAAAACCCCTTTCATTTCCAATACCAGCGCCCGGGGCTTTTTGAAGAAAGACCTCTCTACTTCCATTACTTTGTTGGCGGCACCGAAAAAGAAACTTCCGTTGATGGCGTAAACCTCCACATCCTTGGGAACCGTCAAGCCGTTCAACAGCCCCCCGTCGCGTTCGTGGGTCAAGGTGCGCACTTGCGTCAGGTCCGCCATCTTGCGCATAAAAAGGAAGGAAGCCAGCACCAAACCCACGCCTACGGCCATCGTCAGGTCCACCAGAACCGTGAGGAGGAACGTGGTCATCAGCACGGCGATGTCGCTGCGGGGTCCCGCGAAAATGGATCGGAATGAACGCCATTCGGACATGTGATAGGCCACCACCACCAGAACGCCTGACAGCGCCGCTAAAGGAATATGGGCGGCCAAGGGACCCGCCACGATGAGAATGATGAAAAGCACCAAGGCGTGGACCATACCGGCCACGGGAGTCCGGCCGCCATTTTTTACGTTGACCGCTGTCCGGGCGATGGCCCCGGTGGCGGGGATGCCACCAAATATAGGCGAGAAACAATTGGCCACGCCCTGGGCTACCAGTTCCATGTTGGACTTGTGTCTTCCCCCGATCATCCCATCCGCCACTACCGCGCAAAGAAGAGACTCGATGGAAGCCAGCATGGCGATGGTCAGAGCCGAAGGCAGGAGAAGTTTAATTTGGGGCCAAGATTGGAGGAAGAATTGAGGGTGGGGCAATAGACGTGGGGATACCCCCGAAACGGGTTCCGATGGTTTCCACGGGCCAATTGCCCCAAGTGGCCGCGAAGGAAACGAGAATGAGGGCGACGATGGTCCCGGGTACTTTCCAATTCTTTGGCCATGCGCCGATGACCACCATGGTGAATAAACCGATCCCCAGGGCATAGGGATTCCAAGTGGAAAGATTCTGGAAATAAGCCCCCCATTTTTCGAGAAAATCCGAGGGAACCGCCTTCATGGATAGTCCCAAATAGTCCTTCACTTGGCCTGAGAAAATGATTACCGCGATACCACTGGTAAACCCGGTGGTGACGGGATAAGGGATATATTTCACCAGAGTCCCCATTCGGGTGAGGCCCATAACGATGAGGATCAGACCCGCCAAGCCGGTGGCTACCGCCAGACCGTCGTAACCAAACTTCGCCACGATACCAGCCACGATCACCACGAAAGCCCCTGTGGGCCCCCCGATCGAAACCCGGCTGCCTCCGAGCGCGGAAATGAGGAATCCCGCCACTACCGCCGTATAAAGGCCTCTCTCCGGCCCCAATCCGCACGCAATGGAAAAAGCCATCGCCAAGGGAAGGGCGACCAAGCCCACCACCAGACCGGCCACGGAGTCGGCTTGGAAGTTGTTTCCAGGAATAATCGCGCAAGCAAACAATGGATTTAGGAACGAACATCGGGCATGTCCTCATCAAAAAAGAACTGATATTGAAATTACATCATTTTAAGGGGTAAAAATACTGGAAACATGACGAAGGTCGTAAAAGGAGAGAATAAAGCTTCATTTACGGGTTGTTGGAAAGACTTATGTCGACTTTTCATTCCCGCGAATCACTTTATTCCCGGTAATCGATGGGGCCGCAAAACATTTTAATGCAAGGTTAAGCGCTGAATTGGGACTTAACGGCAAGGATCTTCTCGATGCTGTTGTCAAAAGCCTGAACTACTTTGGGATCAAAGTGGCGGCCGGTGCCTTCCTTAATAATTTTCATCGATTCTTCCAAGGAGAATGCCGGTTTGTAGCAGCGCTTGGTGGTAAGGGCATCGAACACATCGGCCAAGGCTACCACGCGGCCAGAGAGGGGGATATTCTCGCCTTTGAGCCCGCGGGGGTAACCTGATCCGTCCCATTTCTCATGGTGGGTCAGGGCGATAATTTCGGAAACCCTCAAAAGTTCCGCCTTCGCGTTTTCCAAAATTTTCGCACCGAAGACCGTGTGGTTCTGCATCTCCTTGAATTCCGCTGGCGTAAGCTTGCCGGGTTTCATAAGAATGGAGTCGGGCACTCCCAACTTGCCGATGTCATGCATGGGCGAGGCGTAACGGATGCTTTCCACTTCCTCCGCCGAAAGCCCCAATCCTTCCGCGAGGATAGCCGAGTAACGGCTCATGCGATGGATGTGGACTGCAGTGTCGTCATCCTTATATTCCGCCGCGATCGATAGGCGGAAAATCGTATCGAGGTAGGCTTCCTTCAGTTCTTGGGTGAGCATGGTGTTCTTGATGGCAATGGCCGCCTGGCTGGCCAGGGACGAAACCAGGTTCTCGAAATGTTTGTCGAAGGGAACGATGCTTTTTCCCCTATGGGCGTTAATGAGCTGGATGACTCCCACCACATTGCCCGAGGCGTCCTTCATGGGAACAATGAGCATGCTCTTGGTTCGGTAGTTGTTCTTTTCGTCGAAGGAACGGTTGAACTTGTACTCCTTACCCGGGGCAATTTTATAGGCGTCGGGGAGATTGAGAACCTTACCGGTCACGCCCACGTAACCGGCTAAAGAGGCTTTATCAAGGGAGACGTAAAAACCAGTGAAGGTGGAAGGCACAACTTCCAACAGCTTCTTGTGGGCCTTCAGCTCCGCCTTTTTACGGGCTTCCAGAACTTTGTTTTGGGAAACGGAGAAACGCAATTGCTGGCCTTCACGCACGTATAGGCTTCCCGCTTCAGCATTGGTGAATTGGCGGCTTTCGGTGAGGATAAGGGTCAAAAGCTGGTTGAGATCTTGTTCTTTGGAAAGGGCAATCCCGATTTTATTCAGGGTTAGCAATTGTTCTTGAAGGCCGCGCGCGTTCATTTGGGTCGGCATAAATGATCCTTAAAAACACTTTGAAGCAGATAGTTAAATTACCCTTGAACCAGTTTCAATACAAGGGCCTATAAGCCCATTCTACAGGCCTCTTTTGGGGCCCGTTATAATTTTTTGCGAAGGTGAGCGGGAATAGGGGTTGGTTTTAAGTCGGAGTTGACGAAAACTACCACTTGTTTTGCGTCCGCGATCAACCTCTTCACGCCCTTGAGCCTGAACTCATAGCCCAGCGTCAGGGAGGTATTACCGACCCTCTCGACCCACCCCGTGCCCAACATGATGTCCTCAAAGCGTCCTGGAGTGTGGTAGTTGATTTCCACGTGGGCCATCACGGTCCAAAGCTTGGCGTTTCGGACCTGCTTAAAGGAAAATCCCAGCTTTTTCGAAAGGGCGTAGCGCACTCGTTCCACGAACCGTATGAATTCCGTATTGTTCACGATGCCCTGGAAGTCCGTCTCGAAGGACATAATTGCCATCTCAATCGTGACTTTCGTCTTCGCTAGCTTTTTCATGGAAGAAATATAACCCTTTCAAGCATTTTTATCTAACCCTCGTGACTCATACTGGAATGATTCCTGGCTGTGGGGGGTCGTTACTCGTACCCGATCCGCATAGGCCTCTACCTCGGTGCGCAGCGTCGTCTCGAACGTTGGATCGCCGCCATTGCGTAGCTGAAGGAGCCATCTGGACCAATTATCGGAGAGAGGTGAGTCTTGGTGAGTCGTCATATATTGGGGCTTGTAGCGTCTTCTTCAGATGGACTTCCTGGACAGTGATCAACGATGAAGTGCATTGACATTTTGCTCGTTAAGGAAATGTCCCGGCGTGGCGGGGGCTCGAGCTTCAGAGTCCGGTCGACTAATGCTCTGCCGATTCTACGCATCGCCGACTTCGGAAGGCGATCACGGGTTAAATATCTTGTTCATGGGTCAAAACTAGCGCGCGGCGGCGCAAGTCGCCCGGGACACTGGCGGCGTGTCCCGTGCCTAAGCTCAGGCGACATTCTGCATCAGCGGGGCCAGCTTGGCGCCAACGCAGCTGGGATCACCCCACGTGGGGACGAGCTCGCGATAGTATTGTCGGCCACGGGCCTCATCCACGCCCGCCAAAATTTCGACCACGTTGAAAAAACGGTTCCAGAACGGAGATTTCCGAAGATCCTGCATCAGGTGCTGGTAACCAGGGACATCTCGGGTGCGCCATATCCAGATGTCGGTCACGCGGGTCGAGTAAAGTTCCAGATCGAGAAAGTGGAGTGACGCATGGAGATGGTGCTTCTCGAGGATTGGTGTGAGCTGTGCCTGGGTGAGTTGGCGACGATGGGCAACCGTGAAAATCAGCCAGTCTGGAGCGGCTTTAACCAGCATGAAGACCGTGAACGCTGGTTTGAAAGTGCCGGCTTGCATGCTCATTCGCAATCCTCAATCAAGGGGAGACTGAAAAACGGGCTTGAGAGGCATGGACATCCCCAGCATCTTGCAGCCCATAAGTACAAGTGGATTCATCGGCTTGCCCGCATATGTAGGACGGTAGATCAAGCGGTCTTTGCTCAGTCTTAACGTCGTTAGACGTTGGCAGCCGGTTGAATCAATCGCTCACTCGGCACGAGAAATCCGATGTGCTTGGGTCTTTTGGCAATTGATTTGCGGCCCGCCGGGCGTCTAACCTCCAGACCTTGTCAGGCCGCGGCTGGGTCGGGAGAAGGCAGGGTGTACGAGGCGGATCTAGATTTGGTATCTCGTATGCTTGCCGGAGATCAGCGTGCCTTCGACGCCTTTTTTGACGCTTGCGCGCAGCGTCTGGCGGCGTTCGCTTCGCGCCGCTCTGGACTCGACGGGGCAAGCCTGGAAGATGTTGTGCAGAACTCCTTGATTAAAGCGGTTCGCCATTTGGCCAGCTACCGCGGCGAATCAGCCCTATTCACCTGGCTATGCGAGATCTGCCGCCATGAGCTGGCCGACGTCAGTCGCAAGTCGACGCGCCGACCGGCACATGTGAGTCTGTTCGAAGCCGGCGCGCGGGCGGCGGTGGCGGAGTTGCCCGCGCCCGGACACTTGGAACCGTTGGCGCAACTGGAGTCTACGCAGCGCCGTGCCGAGGTAATCCGATTGCTGGACGCCTTGCCAAAGAGTTATGCACAGGCACTGGAAGCCAAGTACGCCGACGGTCTCTCGGTTGAGGAGATTGCGCGCCTGCTCGGGCTTTCGATCATAGCTACGCAGTCATTGTTGGCGCGCGCGCGCAAGGCCTTTCGTGAGCGATGGACCGAGGAAACCGCCAACGTCGGTGCCTCAAGCGGAGTCATACCGCTATGAGCGATACCCGAGAATCGAACTCCGACGCTGGTGATGGCGCCCTGGAGCAACTGTTGGTGAGACGCCTTGCGACCCAACCTCTGGATGCCGAAGCAGTCAGGCGGGTGCGCGCTGCCGTGCGGGACGCTTGGGAGGAAACAGCCAAGCCCGCGCGGGCGGCCCGGACACGACGGTTGGTCCGTCATGGGGTGTGGTGGGCGGGGGTCGCTACCGCGGCGTGTGCGCTCGCGATAGTGGTCGGCCTGTTTGTGGTCGGGAAGCCGTCAGATGATAGGGAAATGATCGGTTCACTGGCTCGCACCCGCGACGGGAGCATCGAGGTTGGAGAACGGTTCCTTCGGCACCATACCCTCTCGATGGGCGAAGCTGTGCGTGTGGGGGATGCCTTCACGGCACGCGGTTCGGCCCTGATCCTACTGGCACAAGGTGGTACGCTGCGTATCGCTGAAGGCAGTGTGATTGAGGTGGCAACTGCTTCGCAACTGCAGCTCGAGCGTGGTGCCATCTATGTGGACAAACCCGCTGGTTTGGCCAATTCCAGCAAGCTGCGCGTGGCAACCCGCGCGGGGCTTGTCGAACACGTCGGCACCGAATTTGAGGTCTTCAGCGACGATCGTGTCGTACGCATTCGGGTCCGGGAAGGCCAAGTGCGCTTTTCTGGCCCCATCGGCGTACAGTTCGCCGCCGCCGGTACGGAATTGCTGGCCACCTCGGATGGCCAAGTCACGCGGCAGTCGGTACCCACCTATGGAAGTGACTGGCAATGGACGATGGCGCTAGCGCCCGAATTTGCCGTTGAAGGTCGCTCACTCGATGAATACTTGCAGTGGATCAGCCGTGAATTGGGGCGACAGGTGGTGTTCGCCGACGCGCGGGCCCGGGAGAGTGCGCAGCGCACGATCTTGCACGGATCTATGCGCAGCGCCGCCACACTGGATGGGCTGGCAGAGATCCTCTCCAGCACCTCGCTGACTTATGAGTTGGCGGATGGGGTCATTCGGGTACACTCTAGCCAATGAATCGGAGGGGTTTTCCGAGTGCGCACCTGAGCAGTGCCGCCGCTGACGGGTCGGCGCCTTAGGCCGCTCGTACTCGTGCTGGCCGCCTATGCGGCGGTGGCGGCCGGTGCGCCAACGCCGCACGTCGCCGTCGCCGAATTGCTTCGCGCCCTGAGTGCCACCGGTGTGAGCGTGCTCTTCAGCTCGGACCTGGTGCCACCCACATTGATCGCGCCGGCAGCAACCCAAGCTGAGCCCCTGATTACCCAGGTTGAAGCGGCACTTGCTGCCAATGACTTGCAGCTGAAGAAGACCGACGATCACCATTTTGTGGTAACTCGCGCAGCGCCTGTTCACAATCCGGTAGCGACCACAAATAGCGGTGTTGCGTCAACGGCCGCTGGGCCATCCGCAACCGAAGAGGTAGTCGTATTCGCCAGCCACTACGCCTTTGAAAGTGCCGGCGATGGCGAACCAAATGCCCTGGACCAGCGCGCTATTGAGCAGGTGCCGGGCACGCAGAATGACGCCTTGCGCGCGGCGCGCGCGGCACCAGGCGTGGCGAGCACCTATTCCACCCGCCCGTACATCCGCGGTGGCAAGGCAGACGAAGTGTTGTTTCGCTTCGATGATGTGACGTTGACCAATCCGTATCATTTCCGTGCATTTGAAAGTTTGCTGAGCCCATTCCTCCCTGCCGACGTGGAGCGTATCGACATATATTCTGGCGGCTTCCCTGTGCGATTTGGAGGCAGCACAGCCGGCGTGATCGATGTCGCACCCAAAACCGTTCCCTCGGGCTACGACTTGCAGGCCGATGCGAGCCGCCTGGGTGTCGACTTTTCCGGCGCGGGACGCCTGGATCGATGGCCCATTGAGTGGCTGGCCTCGGTCCGACGCAGTCCCGATGAAACCAACGCGTTGCAACCTATCGACGCCAACCCTATCAATCCTGTGTTCTTCGATGCGCTCACACGAGCCCGCTGGATCATCAGCCCGGGCTCGAGCGCTACGGTGGGATGGCTCCTGCTCGATGACCAGGCGAGCGCGAGCGAAGGATCACGCGATGAGTTGGCGAACGCACATTCGCGTGACGAGTACGTCTGGCTCGCCTGGGACTGGGCACCGACCTCCGCGTTGCAATCCCATACATCATTCTCCTATACACAGTCCCAGAGCAGGCATTCTGGCAATCTCGATCTGACCGGTGTCGTGGACGGAGCACTCGATGAGCAGCACGACTTCGCCACCTATGCCGGCCAGAGTGAATGGACATACCTTTCGAACTCCGGGCTGCTCTGGAATGCGGGCGCGGAGTTCGCGACGGAGGGCGCCACATCGCACTACCGCCAAAATGAAACCTTCACGAGCGTGCTGGGGCCCGGTTTTAGCCTGCAGCCGCTCGTCAGTGTCAACTCGGACCAGTCCCCGCACGCATCGAGCTTCGGCCTGTTCGCCTCGGCGCGCCGACAGTGGCGAGACTTCGAGGCGGAGATCGGTGCTCGCGTGGACAGCCAGGACTACCGGGGTTTCGGTGAGCGCACGCAGCTCACGCCGCGGCTGAATGTGCGCTATGACCCGGCACCGGATTGGCATGTGTATGGTTCCTGGGGCGAGTTCAGCCAAGCTCAGCGCGTTGATGAATATCGCGCAGCAGAAAATCAGTCCACTCCGGATTCCGCCAACCGGGCCGTCCACTCAGTAGTCGGGCTCGCGCACGAACCGGACGACGCCTTGCGATGGCGGGTCGAGATCTACCGCGATCATTGGTCGAGTATCAGTCCCTACTATGACAACGCGCTCGGGGTTGTGACGCTGCTGCCTGAGTTGCAACCTGATCGGATGCTGATCGCACCACTGGGCGCCGAAAGCGACGGAATTGAGCTGAGCGCGAGGCAGTCCATCGGCTCTCACCTGACCTTATGGGGCACGTATACCCTGTCGCAGGCCTTGGATGAACTGCCGGGTGGCGATGTGCCGCGCAGTTGGGATCAGCGCCACGCGCTCAATCTAGGCGTAGCCTGGAAGACCCCGCGTACGATGGCATCGCTCCTGGTCGGCTGGCACAGTGGCTGGCCAGGCACGCCGATCGACCTTGTCGCCGCAACACCTGGCAGTGCCCCCTATTTACTGCTGGGCCCAGAGAACAGTTTGCGCTGGGGAGGATATCTCAGCCTCGACGCGCATCTCTCGCGCAGCCTCTTCACTCGCCTTGGAGAGGTCTCAGTGTGGCTGGAGATCACGAATGCTGCCAATCGCAGTAACAATTGTTGCGCGGAGCTTTCCCCCATTGTTGGCGCAACGCCTTCCTGGTCAACAGATTCCTGGCCCAGACGCAGCGTCACCCTTGGATTCTCCTGGCGGCTACAGAGCAGTCAATAAGCAGTCCTTTCCCCTATACGGGCATCCCTCGCGGTCACCGTCTCCATGACCGCAGGATCATGAGTAGTCCGACTTAACGGCTCAGTGCGATTGATTTCTCGCCTGCCTGACGTCTCAAGGCCATGCAGGAGCAGTGCGCCGTAGTAACGGCGCGAGGGAAGCCAATTGTCGTCCAGAGGTCCGAGGTCGTGGCGGACCGGACCGGATTTGCCGTGGGGACATGAATGGTACAGGCGGCAAGGTGCGCTACAACGAAGGCCTCGAGACTCCAGCCGTCATGGCGTTTGCTTTCCGGAACAACAAATCGCGGCCTATGGAATCAACTTACGACAAGTATGGATCATCGGCGCGATCGCTGAGGGCAATAAATTGCTTGTCCAATCGAACTTCTTCAATAGCCTCCGGTCGTAATGGTTTACTTTGCGCGGGAAAGTTCGCTTGATCATTTCGCTGGGAGCCTTGCACCTCAAGGCATGGGGTTCTCTTATAAACCTACCGCGCGCTAAGAGCGGTACACAGAACCAACGCAGGAGCAACCGATGAAGAAGACTTCGTGGGGCGTACTTGGCATTGCCGTGGCCATCGTGAGCGGCACTCCGGCGCTCGCAGATGGGCTGGATTTGAGCGCCTACCGTGGCAAGGTCGTCTATCTGGACTTCTGGGCCTCCTGGTGTACTCCCTGCAGACGCTCCTTCCCGTGGCTGGACGAGCTTGTAAGGCAGTTCGGGAAGTACAACCTGGTGGTCATCGGTGTCAACGTGGACCAGAGCAACGAGCTCGCCAGGAAGTTCCTTGACGACACGCCCGCTGATTTCCCAATCGTCTACGACCCCCAAGGCACCATTGCCACAACGTACAAGATCATCGGCATGCCCAGCGCCGTGCTCATCGACCGCACTGGGCAGGTCCGCTTCCAACATGTCGGTTTTTCCGACATCACAAAGGATGAATATGAAAATGACGTTCGCCAACTGCTCGCGGAAACAGCGCACTGAGTTGTTGATGCTGGCGGTGCTCTCGTGTGCGCTCACATGCTTGAGTGGCTGTGCGTCCCTGGGCCCAAAGCCCTGGCAGCACGATCTGATGGCAGAGCCCGCGATGCGCCTGAATTCCGATCCGCTCCAGGCGGCAGTTGATGACCACATCTACTTCAGCAAGGAAGGATCCAGTGGCGGCCGCAGTTACGCGGGTGGTGGCTGCGGATGCAATTGAAGCCGAAGGTGTCGCCGACCAGGTCCGCATTGCGGCGCATGCTCGCAACGGCCGCAACAGGCCTGCTTGCGGGAGTTCATGCGAATGCGCAGGAAGCGCCGGCCGATCGTGCCGACAACCACGATTGACACCGGGCTTCTCTATTACCATGAGAATGGTCGGGTGCACGCGATTGAGCCGGACCTGAATCTGACGCAACAGATCGATGAAAACAGCATACTGACGCTCGGCTTCACCGTGGACTCGGTGACGGGGCCGACGCCACTTGGCGCGGTGCCATCGACGCTGCCCCAGAACTATGTGCGCCCCTACAAGATCATTCCGCTTGGGACGCCCGTGACGGTCACAACGGCATCGGGTGGCTCCGTCGTGACCCTGGTGCCTCCGGCAACCGGGGCGACAACACAGACGCTCTCGGCGACCCGAACTGTACCGGCGGATACCTATCCTCTGGACACCAGCTTCAAGGATCTGCGCTACGCTGCGAACGCGGGTTGGCAGCAGATCCTGGGTGCGGGGGTGACTGTCAATGGCGGTCTGGCCTATTCGAAGGAACACGACTATCGTGCAGAGAGCGTCAATTTCGGCGTCTCCAAGGATCTCAACCAGCACAACACCACGCTCAACGCCGGGGTGAACTACGAGTCGGATCTCTCGTTTCCGATCGGAGGCACCCCGACGCCCCTGAGTGTCATGAGTGGGGACTGGAAGGGTCCGGATGCCCGCCGCAGTGAGGTCGATGCCGTCCTCGGACTGACTCAGGTCATGACCCGGCGGTGGCTCTCATCCCTGAGCTACTCCTACTCAACGAGCCACGGTTACCAAAACGATCCCTACAAGATCATCTCAGTGGTCGACCCTGTGAGTGGGCAGCCCGTTTCGCAGCTGTATGAGAGCCGTCCGGATTCGCGGCACAAGCAGAGTCTGTTCCTGGAAAACAAGGTCCACTTATCCCAAGATATCGTCGAATTTGACGTGCGCGGCTACAAGGACGATTGGGGTATCAAATCTGTCACTGCGGATCTGCGCTATCGATACATGCTCCCCGGCAGCGCGTATCTTGAACCGCATGCACGCTACTACCAGCAAGGTGCAGCCAATTTCTTCGACTACTACCTGGTGGGCGGCCAGCCATTGCCGGAATTCGCCTCGGCGGACACTCGTTTGGCCAAGTTCCACGCTGCGACTTACGGCTTGAAATTCGGCTTGCCCGTGGATGAAGGTTCCGAGTTCAGCGTCCGGATCGAATACTATGATCAGCGCGGTGACGGCTCCCCGGGCTTCGCCATCGGTCAATTGCGACAACAGAATCTGTTTCCGGCCCTCACCGCCGTAACAGTCCTCCTCGGATACAGCTATGCTTTCTAAGTCATGGCGCAGGGCACACAAAATCAGCACCACGTCACTCAGTTCCTGGCCATGGGCAGCCCCTGCATTGTCCTGGTTGACACCGCCGACGCTGAGATCGGGGCTGGAGTGGGAGAGGCAGTCAAACAGGAAGCGCTGCGCGTCGAGGCGAAGTTTTCGCGCTACCGTCCCAGTGTGGTCACAACGATCAATCAGAGCGCCGGCCATGAAGTCTTATTGGACGCCGAATCCGCCGATCTCATTGACTATGCGGAAACGTGCTATCAATTGAGTGAAGGTCGCTTCGACATCACTTCCGGGGTGTTGCGGCGGGTATGGCGCTTTGATGGTACGGGCACGGTTCCGGACGCCTCAGCAGTGTTGCAGATCCTCCCCTTTGTAGGCTGGCACCGCGTCTCCTGGCGTCGCCCGGTGCTGCAGCTGCCTGCGGGAATGGAGATCGATTTAGGTGGCATCGGTAAGGAGTATGCCGTCGATCGGGCACTGCTCCTGGCCCAAGACGCCACTGATGCGCCCGTGCTGGTCAATTTTGGAGGAGATCTTAGGGTCTCTGGGCCAAGGCGGGACGGTGGCCACTGGCATGTGGCAATAGAGGACGTGGATCAGGCGGGCGTTACTTCGGGCCTGCTGGACCTCACCCACGGCGCCCTCGCCACCAGCGGCGATACGTACCGCTATGTGAATGACCGAGGTACGCGATATGGTCATGTTCTGGATCCTCGAACCGGCTGGCCAATACCCGACGCACCACGGTCCGTGACAGTTCACGCTCCCACATGCACCGAGGCGGGATTGCTGGCGAAGCTAGCGCTCCTGCGCGGCGCCGACGCGGAAGACTTCCTGCGCCAGGAGAAGGTACGGGCCTGGTGTGTCCGATGAGCTTGGTGCCAGGCGGCGGGCGCGCGCGGCTCCATGATCTCGGGGCCGCATCGCCGCTAATCGTTCTCATGGCAATATTGCGCGTTGCGAGGGTCGCTGTCTGGCACTAAGGATCAGCGAGTTGAGTGGTTACTGCCAGAGCGCGGCCACATGCGTCTCAAGATGTCGTCACCTCTGATCAGATGGTGGTAGAGCGCCGCAGCGGCATGAAGGCCGGCGAGCGCGAACAGGGCGTAGGCCAGATAGCCATGAATATTTTCGGTGGGATGAAATATTGCGCGGTTCGACCGAACGCCCGGATTGATCCGGAATAGGCCGAAGTCGAAGACGCGGCCGTGCCAGATGAATGTCACTATGCCAATAATGGGAATGATCAGCAGTAATGCATAAAGCAACAGGTGGACAGGCCCGGAGAGTCGACGCGAAAGTTCGCTGACGCCGGCAGGCAAGCCCGGCGGTGGATGGCGCGTCCGCCACCACAACCGCGCAATGACCACCGCCCAAAGGAAAAGTCCGCAAAGCGCGTGAACGTTTATCCAGAACGCTTGCGTTGCTCGAGGCCAGGAATCATGCAGCAGGCCCAGTACCCCCACCCACACCACGAGCAGCACCGTGGCCCAGTGAAACCCGATCGCGCCCGGTCCATAGCGCCCGGGGGGATTCTGCGCAAGCGCCGCGTCTGCTGCATCGATGGTCATCGCTTACCTATGTTGCGTTCAGTTGGGCGTGTAACACTTGATGCTCCCATGAGAGGCCCTCGAGCGTCGAAAGCATTGTCGATGCGAGAATGCCGGGCGGCCCGAAGTCTAACCATGATTGAACGTGGGCAGCCTGCAACCGAGCCTGGCGGACCTGTCTTGTAGCCAATGTAAGGCGTCAGAATTGCATTTTGAACCCGACTTGAACCCCGTGTGGCATGACACTGAAAACGAGCGGGGAACCGCTGCGGTGCAGGAAGTAGCCGCTCGCGGTCCCTAATGCGTAGCCGGCGAGCACATCGCTTTGCCAATGCCCCCAAGTCTTCATGCGGGCAATGGCATCATAGATCGGTAGCAGCTCCAGCGCATACACGGCCGGGTGGTCCCTGCCGTATTCAAGAACGAAAGGCGTGACCAGTGAGCTCGTCGTGGTGACCTCCCCGCTCGGAAAGCTCTGACCGTGCCCCGTGAACCACTCATTTGGGTTGGAGGTCTGGGACGGGCGCTCGCGCGAAAACGCGTATTTGAGCGCGGTGGAGGCCAGTCCGCTGATTGCCCCCGCGTCCACGGATTGCCAGAAGGTCTTGCCCAAACGGTCTTCGCCGCCTTCCCACAACGCGCCCGCTGCCACGACACCGATCATGCTGTCGATCAAGGCCTCCTGATTGCCCCGGGCCCAGATGCCGCGGTTGTCGTACGTCAGACGCGAATCGATTCCCAGCGGACCGCCGCCAGCGCGGGCGATATCTGGAGTCGTGATGAGCGCCACGAGCAGCGCGAGGGGCATCATCCGCTGCTGCCGCGGCGTCATGCAAGCCGAGAGCCGGAGGTTCAGCCAACGTTTGACACTTCGTTCGAGTGTGCGCAAGGAAATCACGGGATTACCGGGTGGCGTTCGCTTTTCGGGGTGCAACTATGCTTGGACGTACTCGACTGTGAGAATCAACCGCCCCGGTGCGCTGATGCGGCTGAGCGCCGCGCCGCGTCGGAAGTTGCACCGAGCCGGCAATCACTTTACGCTGCAAAGTACCGAGTTCGTGTGGCAAAGTACAGTGCACGCAGCGAGACGACGGCGGACTTTGGCCTTTCGGGCAGTGCCTGGAAGGGTGTGGTTGGGGTTGCTTGGCCTGGCGTTAAGCGACTGCGCGACCGTTCAGGAGGGCCGCCCTTGGGGCGAGGATGTGACAGTTGCGCCGGGCTGGTCGCGAGTGGGTGCCTCAGCGCTCAAGGCGGTGCAAAGTCCGCGTTTCTGGGGGCCGCCTGCGGCCGCGGCCATCTTCCAGATTGATGGCTGGGACCGCAAGGCATCGACCTGGGCGCGCGTGGACTCGGGCTTCCATTGTTGTCGTTCCTGTGCCCGGAGGCGCCACCCGGCAGCTGCGCTATGATTTTTGAGACAATACGATTTGCGAATCGGCGCACTTCACTGTCAAAGGGATTTTTGTCTCGCCACAGTTCAGCCGCAGCGCGGTCGGACGCGTGGACCTGTCGGCATTCTGAGACGGTGCCAGCGCCGCTGCTGATGCTGCACAATACTCGAATGCATCGTTCAGTTGCTCGCGTTGTCCCGCGGATTGTCATATCGAGCGCGCTGTGCGCCTGGTCGATCAGTGCGCAGGCTACCTTGGGTGGGGATTCGGCCAGTATTCTCGCGGATGCAACGCAACTGCACGGCCAGGTGCAACCGGTGCAGCCAGCGCCGGGCGATACGGTGAGCATCCGGACTGACAACGGCATGACCGTGCGCGAGTTCCTGGATTCTGGCGGCACCGTGTTTGCGGTGAGCTGGAGTGGACCTGCAGTACCGGATCTGGCGGCCGTGCTGGGTGCGTACTTCGGGCAGTACGCCAGTGCCCTTTGGTTACTGCAGAATGCGGGCCGTCAGCGCGCCATTCATGTTGTGACGGCAGACCTGGTGGTGGATACCGGTGGGCACCTGCGCGCCTACTCTGGGCGGGCGTATCTGCCCGCGGCCGTCCCGGCCGGCGTAGCACTGGATACCCTGCGCTGACGGCGCGGAGGCAGGAGGAACGCATGCGATGTGCTGTAGCCTTCATTGCAAGCGTCATGCTTCCGACATTGCTGGGCGCCTGTGTGGGCAACAGCAGCACGGGCGCCGGCGCGAAATCGCCGCCGCCGGTGCAAAACCGCCTGACGGTCATCGTGGATTCCGGGCCAGCGGGCGCCAGCGGTCAAATCAACCATGCCTACGTGACTGTGACGGTGTGCGTACCGGGCAGCCAGACTCAGTGCCTGAATATCGACCATGTGCTGCTGGATACCGGATCGTCCGGCCTGCGACTGGTCGGTTCGGTGCTCTCGGCGAGTGTCAAACTCAGCCCCGAAACCGATGCCCAGGGGCAGACGCTGGAGGAGTGCGTCACGTTCGGTGGCGGACAGACGTGGGGGCCCGTGGCCCTCACTGACGTCACCTTGGCCGGGGAGGCCGCATCGAAGGTTCCCATCCAGATCATGGATGATACGGGCAGCAGCGCACCGCCGCCAGCAACGTGCGGCGCCAACGGGACGCTGATCAATGGCATTTCCGGCTTCGGTGCCAACGGTGTACTGGGCATCGGTGTCTTTGCACAGGATTGCGGCAATGCCTGTGCGGGCGCTGCGTCACCGCTTCCGGTCTACTACGGCTGCAGCGCCGCCGGCGTCTGCACGGCAGAAAATGCTGCGCTTGGCACCCAGGTGACCAATCCGGCGACGCTGTTCGCGGCGGATAACAATGGGTTGATCGTGAACCTGCCCAATCTGCAGAATGCCAACGGCGATGCCAGCGTGGCGGGCGAGGTGATCTTCGGCCTGGGAACCCAGAGCGACAATGCGCTGCCCGCCACCGGGCTGGCCGTGTTGGGCACCAATGCCAATGGCGACTTCACCGCCACCTATAATGGCGGCGCGACGGCCCTTCCGTCACTGATTGATTCCGGGGCCGACTCCTATCTGTTTGATGATCCCACGCTGGGCGTGTGCGGCACTGGCCCGTTCGTGGGCTACTACTGTCCGGCCGTGGCGCCGCAGAGCGTCTTTGCCGTGAACACCGGAGTTGGCGTCAACAATGCCTCCAGCACCGTGAACTTTGCCATCGCCGACCCGAATACCTTTGTCGCCGGTGCCGCCGCCTTCATCGACCTCGCCGGCGGAGGTGGTTCGACCAACTTCACCTGGGGCATGCCCTTCTTCTACGGCCGGCCTGTCTACGTTGGCTTCGAACAGCGCACGGCCGGCCTTTATACCGGACCGTTCTTGGCCTATTGAGTCGCGGGCGCAGCGTTAGAGAGTCTTGCTGGTGAGATCGCGGGCCAGCGACGTGAAGCCTCGGCCCTGAGCCACCTCGGCGGCGGTGACGCCAGCAGCGTTTCGCAGGGCAGTATTGGTTCCCGCCGCGAGCAACAGCTGGCACACGGCTGCATAGCCCCCGCGCGCAGCGGCGATCAGCGCGGTATCACCGGCGCGGTTCTGGACATCCAGGTCCGGACGCATTTTCAGCAGTTCTTGCACCAGTTCGGCGTGGCCCCTGGCCGCGGCGATCAGCAGCGGCGTATCGCCGCTGACGCTGCGCTGATTCAGGCTGGTGTTGGGGGCCAGCAGCGCTTGTACGACCGCGGCGTCACTTTGAGCGGCGGCAGCGTGCAGCACCGTCAGGCCCTGTGCGTCCGCCGACGTCCTCCCGCGCACCGGCCGTCAGCAGTGCATTCACCTCGGCCGCGGAGCCGAAGATGACGGAATGCCACAGCGCGGTGCGACGCTGGGCATCCTGCGCATCCACCTGGACGTGATGGGCCAGCAGCCACTGCACCAGCGCCAGCTGCCGGGTTGCGCAGGCGATCATCAGCGGCCGGCGGCCTTGCGAATCGATGGCCTCCTGATTGGCACCGGCCTCCAGCAAGGCCTGCGCCGCCTCGGCGTGGGAGCTGTGCAACGCCGCGAGCAACGGGGTGGTTTCCTCGGCACCGTGCGTGTCGGCGGCCACGCCTGAGGCGAGCAGGGCCCGAATCACGGCGAGATCGCCACGGGCGGCCGCCAGCCACAGCGCGGTGTGCCCGGCGTGATCGGTAGCCGTGATGGAGCCCCGTGTGCCCAGCAACGGCAGGGCGTTCAAGGCGCGTGCATCCACGGCGATCTGCAGCAGCGACTCGCCCTGCCGGCAGTCGCAGGTTGGCAGGGCGCCGGTATCCAGCAGCTGCCGGATGGCGCTGGTGTCGTTGCGGGCAACGGCGAGGGCCAGCACGGGCCAATTCGGATAGATGTCACCCGGACGGGTAGGATCAAATTTGCCGCTGCGCGCGGGCGCCGTCGCGGCCACATGCGCCTGCAGGCCGTCATCGCGCAGGGCCTGGGCGGCGCCCGTGGCGCCCGACCGCCAGTGCGGCATCCAGTGCGTTGTAGCCACGTTCGTCGCGGGCGTCCAGCGCCGCGCCGGCCGCATGCAGCGCCGTGATCGCCTGGGGCTGATTGGCGCGCGCGGCATAGAACAGCGCGGTGCGATGTTCGGCATCCACGGCCTGCAGGTCCGCACCATGCTGCAGCAGCAGGTCCAGCAGGGCGTGTCGGAGCGTTCGGCGGCGAGCATCAGCGCCGTCGTGCCGAAGCTGTCCGCTGCGTGAACGTCCGCACCCAGCTGCAGCAGCATGGTCGCCGCGGCCACTGCGTCGGCTTGGACGGCGTAATCGAGCGATCCGCGTCCGAACGCATCCCGCGCCGAGAGGCTGTCGGTGCCCAGGCGCTTGAGCTCCGCCGTGTCATTGCGGCGGATGCAGGCGATCACCCACGCCGGGCGCAGCGCCGGATCCGAGACACCCAGGTCTTCACGGGCGAGCAGTACGCCGCCTGCCTTCAACACCTCTACGGCACGCCCGTAGCCCAGCTGCGCCGAGTGTTCCAGCCAGCGCCGCGCCGCCTCGGGCGGTGCGCGCGGGATCGCGCGCCAGTTCACTGGCCAGCACGTAGGCGGCCGCGCCCTGACCGTGTTCGGCGGCGGACTGCAGCAGCGCGCGTGATCGCGCGGGATCGGCCGCGATGCCCACGCCATTCAGATACATGAGACCGAGCAGGTATTGCGCCTCGGGATTGCCCGCCGTGCCGGCGGCCTCAGCAGCTGCATGGCGCGGCTGAACTGCAGGGTGCGCAGGGCGCTGCGCGCCGGCTCCAGCGGATCCACGCGCGCGCGGTGTCGCTGCGCGGGCGCCCGGGTTTCCCAGCCCCATGATGAGGCCCAGCAGCAGGCCGAGGCGGGCATCACGGACGGTCCGGTGCAGGCGCGGGTTCATCATGCCGTGCCGTACTTGGTTTCCACTTCGATGCCGATGGCGCGCAGGAAGTCGTTCGGCAATACTCCCCCGGCGCTCACGATCACGGCATCGTTGGCGACGGCCATGACTTTTCGGCCTGTTTGAGTACCACGGCCTGCGGCTGGATCTCCTGGATGGCCGAACCCATCAGTACCTTGAGGTCGGCCCAGGGCGCTGGCCTCCTGCACGCGCTGGCGATTGCGCTGCTTGGCGCGCTGGAAGGCTTCGCCACGATACGACAGGATCACCGCACAGGTGCCCAGCTCGGCGATGCTGGCCGCGGCCTCCAGCGCACTGTCACCGCCACCGACCACCACGACACGTCGTCCCTGGTACTGCTCCGGGTCAATCAAGCCGGTACACCACTTTGGGCAGCTCCTCGCCGGGTACGCCCAGCTTGCGCGGTGTGCCGCGCCGGCCGATGGCCAGCAGGACGCGTGAAGCCTGGTACGCTCGCCGCGTGGTCTTCACCTGGAACACCCATCGCGCTGCTGGACGGTCTCCACGCGCTCCTTGTAGCGGATGTTCAGGCCATTGCCCTGGCAGGCCTGGGTCCAGAACTTCAGCAGTTCCTCCTTGGTCGTATTGCGGAACTGAATCTTGCCGATGATCGGCAGCTCCACCGGCGCGGTCATCACCAGCTTGCCGCGCGGATACTGGAAGACCGCGCCGCCCAGGGCTTCCTGCTCAACGGTCCGATAATTCAGTCCCAGTTGCTTGGCAGCCAGGGACGCAGCCAGGCCCGCGGGGCCGGCGCCCACGATGAGTACGTCCAGCACCCCGGGCTGGGGCTTCAGCTCCTTGGCGATCGACTCCAGCGCCTGACGGCCCTGCGTCAGCGCGTTCTTGATCAGACCCATGCCGCCGAGTTCACCGGCGACATAAATCCCCGGCACATTGGATTCAAAGTTGGGCTTGAGAACGGGAATATCCACGCCGCGCCGCTCGGTGCCCAGCACCAGGGTGATGGCATCGAAGGGGCACACGGTCTTGCAGGCGCCGTGACCGATGCAATCGGTCGGGCCTACCAACACCGCCTTGCCATCGATCAGCCCGAGCACCGTGTGATGCGGCTGCTCGGGGCACGCCTTCACGCAGGCGCCGCAGCCCAGACATTTGCTCGGATCAATGCTTGGATGCAAGGAGGCAGGCTCGGTCAAGCCGGCCGCTACCGTTTCTTCGTGCACACGCCGATTCTGGTGATGCGTGCGCTGCTGTCGCCAAATGTAGACAGCCAGGATGGCCGCCAGGGGTAGTCCGTAAAGGACCAATGACCAGAAGTCCATGTGCGGGCTCATTCGGACCGTGAGGGCGGGCCTATTAGAGTAAAAACCGGGTCGCCAGGATACTGCGAATCAAATCACATACCGCCGGCCGCTGCATCCAGGATCAGTGTCGTGATTCACATACATGTGTCAAATTGTTGGGCGATCATTAGAATCAACTTTACTTAGCAAAGCGCACGAGCGCGTTGTTTGCATCCGGATCCTGGAATCGGGACCGTGGCGCACGGTCTGCTGAGGAGCGCATCGAGTGTCGGTACTGTCCTTCATATCCGGCGGGGTATTCACGCTGGCGGCCGTCATTTTGCTGCTGCCCTGGCTACGGACGATTCCGCGACTGGCGACCCTTCCGGCGCTGCCGTGGCCCGCCGGGGCGGCGGCGCTCATCGTCATGGCCATAGACTTGGGTCTCAACTACGGCGGCACACCCGCGCCGCCGCCGTCCGCTGCGGCCGCGGTCAGCAGCGCAGCGACGGGTGACTCCTGGGCCGACTTGGCTGATGCCATGGGCCGCGGTGTTGCGGCGCCTGCCGCCGCGGGCAGCGCCAAGGATGCGGGGCGTGCTGGTTCCATGGACGCGGCGATTGCGGCGCTGCAAGCCCGGCTGGCCAAAAGCGGCGGCAGCGACGATGACTGGGAGCTGCTCGCCAAGTCCTATGATTTTCTGGGCCGGCCGCAGCAGGCCGCGCAGGCGCGGGCGCATCAGCTGCCCGCGCTGAAGGCGCCGCCGGCCGGCGCGCCGGGTGACTCGAGTGCGCCTGCGGCAACCGGTGTCACGGGCGAGGTGGCGCTGGCTCCGGCCCTGGCGTCGCGTGCCCCCGCCGGCACGACGATATTCATCGTGGCGAAGTCAGTGGACAGCCCGGGGGCACCGGTCGCCGTGTACCGCGGCAGTGTCGGCACCTGGCCTTTGAGCTTTGCTCTGGACGACAGCGAGTCGATGCTGCCGGGACGCACGCTCTCGAACGCCGGACGGGTCACGATCGAGGCGCGCATCTCGCCGAGCGGCCAGCCGCTGGCCACCGCAGGGGACCTGCAGGGCACGAGTGCCGTCATCAATCCGCACGATCGCCGCCGTGTGAAGATCGTGATCGACAAGGTGATCCCGTGAGCGTCGAAGCCGCCAGCCTGGCGGGCCTCAGCCGTCGCGCCTGCGGCTGCACTGGCCGTTGATCTGGTGTGCGGTGGTCGCCGGGCTGGTCTACTTGGGGTGGCATGCCCACCTGGAGCGCTACATCTCCCCGCAGCACGGTGTGGGCTATGCGCTTGGCATCGCCGGTGGCTGCATGATGCTGGCGCTGCTGATCTATTCGGCCCGCAAGCGGGCTGCCTGGCTGCGCTGGATCGGAACCATTCCGGCGCTGGTTCCAGATCCACATGGTGCTCGGCGTGACCGGTCCGCTGCTGGTGCTGTTTCACGCCAACTTCAGTTTCGGCGCCACCAACAGCAATGTCGCCCTGATTTGCATGTTACTGGTCGCCGGCAGCGGCGTGGTGGGCCGCTACATCTATACCCGCCTGCACGCCCACATGGACGGCCATGAGAGCACCCTGGAGCAGCTCAGATCGGTGGGCGAACGGCTGCGCGCGCAAAGCACCTCCATCGCCTTCCTGCCCGGGGTGCTGGATGTCATCGCGCGCGTCGAGCAAGCGGTACATCGAGCCACCGCGGGCGCCGCTGGCGCGCGTGCCGCACCTGTTCACCGGCGCCTTGCGGATCCTCATTGCCCGCTGGCTGGTGTACCGGGAGATCGCCCGGGCGTTGCGGGTGGCGCAAAGCCCAGGAGGGGCGCATCGTCGTGCGCCATGCGGACCGCCTGGCGGCCCTGGCGCGCCGCTATGCCGACCGGCGCCTGGAGGCGGGGCGCCGCACCGCCGAGTACCGTCTCTATGCGCGCCTGTTCTCCTTCTGGCACGTCCTTCACATCCCGCTGTTCTTCATGCTCCTGGTTGCAGGAATCGTGCATGTGGTCGCGGTCAACATCTACTGACGGCCAAACATGCGGCGCGGCTCGATTCTCAAGATGCTGGGAGCCGGGTGGATTACTGCTGTTGTGCCTGGGTGCGGGCGCTGCGGGTGCGGCATCGGTGGAGACCTTGCTGATGCCGGGGAAGGTGCGCAAGCGCTCACGCAAAGCTGGAGACCACCTGCGCCAGCTTGCCATGACCGCACCAACGCGCGCACTCAGACCTCCCTGTGCCTGGACTGCCACAAGCAGATTGCCGCCGATGTTGCGTACGCACCGCGGCTACCATGGCCGCATGGCGAATGCCGGCGCCGGCGAATGCCGCGCCTGCCACACCGAGCACAAGGGGCGCACCGCCGACATCGTGCAGCTGGATCGTGCGCACTTCGATCACCAGCTGACTGACTTTTCGCCTGCAAGGTGCGCATGCCGCGCTGCCCTGCGAGAGCTGCCACAAGCCGCAGGCGGCCTGGCGCGCCGTGGCCGACACCTGCGCCGGCTGCCACAAGGCGGACGATGTCGCATCGTGGACAGTTCACCCAGTCCTGCAGCGAGTGCCATTCGAGCAATGACTGGAGCGGCGGCACATTTGATCACGGCAAGACCCGCTTCGCACTGACCGGCGCCCACACGGCCCTGACGTGCGATGCCTGCCATATCGGCGGACGCTACAAGCCGACACCGAGCGAGCTGCGTCGGCTGCCACGCCACCGATGATGTGCATCGTGGCAGCCGCGGCTCGGATTGCGGACGCTGTCATGTGACCAAGCAGTGGAAGAGCGGCGAAGTTCGATCACCTGAAGGAGACCGGCTATGCGCTGCTGGGTGCGCACTGCGCAGATCGACTGCCTGGCCTGTCACCGCAGCGGCAACTACAAGGACAAGATCCCGAAGGACTGCGCGGGCTGCCATCGCGCCGACGATGCGCATGCGCTGCGCTTCGGCAGCCAGTGCGAGGACCTGCCACGACAACAGTCACTGGCAGGTGGACAACTACGATCACACCGGGCGGCACCAATTTGCGTTGCTGGGCGCGCACGCGCACCTCGCCTGCGACAGCCTGCCATACCGCGGCCGTCGCGACCCAGAAGCTCGGCCAGGACTGCGCCGACTGCCATCGCAGCGAGGATCCGCACGGCGCCAAGCTCAAGGGCGGCTGCGGTGACTGTCACGGGCAGAACGGCTGGCGAGCCGATGTGGTATTCGATCACGATGTGACCAGCTTCCCGTTGCTGGGTCTGCACCGCATCGTCAGCTGTGCGCAGTGCCATGCCACGCTGGCCTTCAGCGCCGCGGCCTCCGCCTGCGTCGCCTGCCACGCACACGATGACGTGCACAAGGGCGGCCTGGGCAACAAGTGCGAAGGCTGCCATTCGGCGAACGGCTGGGCGCTGTGGAGCTTCGATCACGCCAGGGAGGCACATTTCCCGCTGCTCGGAGCGCACGCCAAGCTGCAATGCGCGGACTGCCACCGCGACCCGCCGGGCACGGTCAAGATGTCGCAGCAGTGCGACGCCTGCCATCAGAAGGATGACCGGCATCTCGGACAGTACGGTGTGCACTGCGAGCGCTGCCATTCGACGCGATTCCTGGAAGGGCGCGCGGATCCAGTAGGCCCAGATGATGACATCGCACCATCAGGAGCGGATGGATCGCGACGGTGCTGCTGGTGGTGGCGCTGCTGGCGGCACCGCCGCTGCGGGCGGCGGGCGGCGCGCCACCCATCACGGTGCCCTTCGATCATCTGACGACCGGTTTCGAACTCGACGGTGTGCATCGCGACCTGCCGTGCGAATCCTGCCACCTCAATGCCATTTTCAAGGGCACGCCACGGGACTGCGCTCACCTGCCACACGAGCGGCTCGCAGTTCAACGCCACACCGAAGAGCCGCAGTCACATCGCCAGTTCCAACAACTGCGTCGCCTGCCATGACACCAATTCCTTTCGTCCGCAGGTGCACTTCGATCATGTCGAGGTGCTGGGCAGCTGCGTCAGCTGCCACAACGGCACCACCGCCCAGGGCGAAGGCCCGACCCATCCTGCCACCACCCAGAACTGTGCGAGCTGCCACAGTGTCGTCAGCTGGAATCCGCCCACCATCGTTGATCACAGCCAGATTCCGCTGGCGGCGGCCGGGTTCTGCATCATCTGCCACAACGGCGTGCAGGCTTCGGGCAAGCCCGCCAATCACATCGCCACCAGCCTGGAGTGCGGCGACTGCCACCTGACCAGCACCTGGGCAAACGCGACCTTCGACCATACGGGCATTACCAGCGGCTGCTACAGCTGCCACAACGGCACCAAGGCGGTGGGCAAACAGGGTACGCACATGCCGACCAGCAACTTGTGCGAGAACTGCCACACGACCGGTATCGGCACCGCGACCCCCAGCTGGGTGCCCTCGGCTTTCGATCACACCCAGATGACGGTGCAGACCTGCCAGACCTGTCACAGCGGCACGGTGAAGATCTCCAGCGGTTTTGTGTCGGGGCAGCCCACCAACCACGTGCCGCCGATTCCCTCGCTGGTGGACTGCGGCATCTGCCACGGCAATGTGCCCAGTGCTGAGACCTGGACGATGCTCGTGGCCAGCATTCCGACCCTGCATGCAGGCCTGTCCGTGAGCAACTGCCTCATGTGCCATGCCGGCCAGACCTTCGCCGGGGTACCGGCCCCGTATATCCCCATGTCCGTTTCGGGCGTGTCGCCGACGCATGCCACACCGCTGGCGCCGCCGCACATTCCGGTGCTGGCCGGCACGGACTGCAGTGCCTGTCATGGCGCTGCCTATCAAGCCGGGGGCTTCGGCCCGTCAACCGCCATGAGTGCCGCGAAGCACGCCTTTGTCTCCGGCACCTGTGACACCTGCCATGACACCGGGAAGAGCTTCTACGTGGGCAGTGGCACGCCGCTGCAGCTGCGGCCCGCGGACCACCTGGCCAGTACCGATACGCGCATGGCCAGCAGTGACTGTTCGGTGTGCCACGAGACCACGGACTGGACCAGCACCGCGTTGCCGCTCGGTCACATGCCCAATCCGAGCAATCTCAGTTGCGCACAATGCCACGCCTCGGCGCCCAGCGACTACACGCCGGCGACGCTGGCGGCCATTGCCACGCTGCACACCGGCATCAGCAGCAACTGCGGCCTGTGCCATGGCAGCACCACGCCACTCACCTGGTTCAACAATTACACGCCCGTCGATGGCGTGCTCACGCCGTCGCACATTCCGTATCTGTCCGGCACCGACTGCGCCGCCTGTCATAGCGCCAATTACACCACCGGGGGCTTCGGTCCCACCGCCATGAGTGCGGCCAAGCACGTTTTCGTGTCCGGCACCTGCGATACCTGTCACGAGGCGGGCCTGAGCTTCTATATGGGCGCCTCGACCCCGGCCTTGCAGGGCCGGCCGGCCGATCACCTCTCGGGCGGTACGCCGCAGCAGGCGACCGGCGACTGCTCGCTGTGCCATGAGACCACCGACTGGAATACCAACCTGCTGCCGGCCGGACACATGCCCAATCCTGGCAATCAGTCCTGCGCCGTCTGCCACATTGCCATCGGCAGCACCGCGGCCAGCTACGCCACGCTGGCCAGCGTCGCGGTGCTGCACACCGGGATCAGCGCCGGGTGTGCCCAGTGCCACGGCGCCGGCGCGCCACTGACCTTCTACAACAACAACGACAACCCCTTATCGGACGTCCTCACACCCTCACACATCCCGTTCCTGTCCGGGACGGACTGCAGTGCCTGCCATGCGGCCAACTATCTCGTCGGCGGCTTCGGTCCGACCGGCATGAGTGCGGCCAAGCATGCCTTCGTTGCCACCACCTGCGACACCTGCCATGAGGCGGGCCTGAGCTTCTACCTGGGCGCCTCGACCCCGGCCTTGCAGGGTCGCCCGGCCGATCACCTCTCGGGCGGTACGCCGCAGCAGGCCACCGGCGACTGCTCCGGGTGCCATGAGACCACGGACTGGAACACCACGGCGCTGCCGGCCGGCCACATGCCCAACCCCGGCAACCAGGCCTGCGCGGTGTGCCATATCGCCATCAACGGTACGACCGCCAGCTACGCCACCTTGGCCAGCAATGCCGTGCTGCACACCGGTATCAGCACCGGTTGCGCGCAATGTCACGGCGGGTCCACCGCGTTGACCTTCTACAACAACAACGACAATCCGAAATCGGCCGTGCTGATCCCCGGCGCACATTCCGGCATTCACCGGCACGGACTGCAGCAACTGCCATGTGACCAGCACCTTTGCGGCCGGCACCTTCGGACCCGATGAACATGACGCAGGCGACGCATGCGGGACTTGGCAGCACCTGCAATGGCTGTCACGAAGCGGGTCTGACTTTCTACATGGGCGCGGCGAGCCCGGGCCTGCAGGGACGGCCGGCCGATCACACCACCGGGCAGATGGTGGCGCCCAACGACTGTAGCCTGTGCCACACCACCGCCAACTGGAACAGCACCGCATTGCCGGCCGGCCACATGCCCAATCCGGCCAATCAAGCCTGCACCCTCTGCCACACCACGGCTCCGGCGGATTATTCGACGGCGACGCTGGCCGCGAACTCGGTGCTGCACACCGGCATCACCAGCAGTGAGTGTGCGCAGTGCCACGGGGGCACCACGGCGCTGACCTGGTACAACAACTTCACCCCCAAGGATGCGGTACTGACGCCTGCGCACATCCCGTATCTGGGCGGCACCAGCTGTGGCTCCTGCCATACCACCACGAGTTATGCGGTGGGCAGTTTCGGGCCCATGAACATGACCCAAGCCACGCATGCCTTCGTGGCCACCACCTGCGATACCTGCCATGAAGCCGGGCTGAGCTTCTACCTGGGCGCAGCGAGTCCTGCACTGCAGGGCCGACCCGCCGACCACAACGCGGGCCAGATGGTGGCACCGAATGACTGCAGCATCTGCCATACGACCGCCAACTGGAATTCCACGGCCCTGCCGGCGGGGCACATGCCCAATCCCGGCAATCAGGCCTGCACCGTCTGCCACACGACGGCACCGGCGGACTATTCCACGACCACGCTGGCCGCCAATCCAGTGCTGCATACCGGCATCACCAGCGGCTGCATTAGCTGTCATGGGGCGCCGAATGCGACGCCGCCGGTGTTCTACAACAACTACACGCCCAAGGACGCCGTGCTGTCCCCGGTGCACATCCCCACCAGCACCACCCCCTGTGAGGACTGCCATACGAGCACGGTATTCACCTCCTTCAGTGGCACCACCATGACCTCGGCGAAGCACACCTTGATGTTCGCGGTCATCGGCAAGACCTGCGACGCCTGTCACAACAAGGTCACCCCGGCCTTGAGCTTCTATGGTGTCACCGGTCTGACGACGCGGCCGAGCGATCACAACTCCGGCAGCAAGCTCACTTCAGACTGCAGCAGCTGCCACAACACCAACAACTGGGACGGGGGCAACCTGGTGCGCAATGTGGTCGTGAAGGCCAAGTCGCCCAGTGTGGTGAGCGCGGTCGTGGCCGCGCCGAGAACGACCCAAGCCGGCATGAGGCCCCTGGGGCGCATGCAACCGATGTCCCACGCGGGTGTGACCAGCAACTGTGCCGGCTGCCACAATGGCGTGCTGGCCACCGGCATGGTCCCGGGCCATATCCGCACCACGGGTCTGTGTCAGGACTGCCACACGACGCTCGCCTGGCTGCCGGCGCGCTTTGATCACCGCAGCATCACGGCCCGCTGCAGCAGCTGCCACAACGCCGTGATCGCAGCAGGCCTGCCCGCCCAGCATGTCGCGACGCACGCTGAATGCGACAGCTGCCACGGCACGATTGGCTGGCTGCCCGTGAGGTTCAGCCACCTGGAGCTGACGGCAACCTGCGCCAGCTGCCACAACGGCAGCCTCGCCACCGGCAAGCAGGTGCCGCACCCGCTGACCAGCGCCGACTGCGGTACCTGCCACAACACTTTGACCTGGACGATCGCACCGGCGGTCAAGCCGCTGCGGCCGCTGCTGCGCCGGCCGGTCACCAGCGGTGGTCCACGACAGTGAGTGCCCCGAGTAGGCGCCGTGCAGGGCCGGGGCGGGCGCTGTGGTGGTGGGGGTGTGCGCTGGGTCTTGCCGGGCTGCTCAGCGCCGCGCCCAGCGCGGCGGCGGCACCGCCGGTGCGTACGCCGGGCACGCTGGTGCAGTTCGTGGACACCACCGAGCATGATGACTATGCGGACGTGACGGTGCAGTTCGCCTGCAGCGTGCACTACATCTCCAGTTCCCCCGCCGATCACGGCAGCAGCACGAGCATCACGCTGCGGCTCGGACCGGATTGCGGCAACCTGCTCAATGCCTTTGTGCCCGAGCTGCCGCTGGTCGGCGGTGGCGGGGAGCTGGTGACCGGGGCGCGCGTGGATGGCGTGGTTCCCGGCGAGGTCACCCTGACGCTGAACTGGACCGGGGAGCTGGACTTCGTCATGGCGCCCATGGCCTCCGGGCTGGGCCTGCGCGTGCGCCTCATCGGCACCCGGCACCACCAGCCCGGGGTGTTACTGACGCAGCCGGATGCGGCGGCGGGCTACGCGGTCAACCTCGACTCCTCGCAGCAGCCCTTCGCGCCAGCCGCGGTGGAAGCCGCCGCCAAGGCCCTGCAAACCCAGGCCTACGTGTCCGAGATCAACCTCGAAGACCAGCACTGGTATCGGTTGCGGGTCGGGCCTTTTGCGGGCGAGCAGGAGGCGCAACGCGTGCTGCAGGCGGCACTGTCCGTCTATCCGCGCGCCTGGCTGGCCATCAACGATGAGCAGACTGATCTGACGGTGGTGGAGCGCGCCGGCGTGCCGGCCGCGGCCGCGCCCGTCACGACCGATGCGCCGTTGCCCGATGAGACGCGCGCGCAGCTGCTGCGCGATGCGCGCACGGCATTGGCGGGGCAACGCTTTCCGGAAGCCGTGGAGCTGCTCACCCGATTGCTGCGCCAGCCCGAATATCCGGCCCGCGCCGATGCCCAGGAACTGCTCGGGCTGGTGCGCGAGCGCGCCGGGCAGCTGGCGCAGGCCAAAGCGGAGTGCGAGGAGTACCTGCGCCGCTATCCGGACCGGCCGGGGGCGGTGCGGGTGCGCGCGCGCCTGCAAAGTCTGCTGGCCGCCTCCCTGGCACCCAATTCCACGGGTGAATTCGCACGCGCGACCCCGAGCCACTGGAGCATGGCCGGGAGCGCCTCGATCACCTATCAGTACGGGACGGATCAGAGCGTGGCGGCAGGCGTCACCACCACCACCACCTCGGCCAACGCGGCGCTGGTGTATACCGACCTGCTGCTGCGTGATCGCGGCGATCGCTATGACTTTACGGCACGGGTGGACGCGGGCTACACCCAGAACCTCGTGACCACCTTTGGTGGCAGCCAGGATCGCACCACCGCCGCCTACGTCGAACTGACCGATCGTATCCTGGGCTGGACCGGCCGCATCGGTCGCCAGTCATTGGCGGTGCAGGGTAACATCGGTCTGTTCGATGGGGTGTACCTGGGCTACCAGCTCAATCCGCATCTGCTGATCAGCGCCGCGGCCGGGCTGCCGGCCTATTCCTCGTATTCCGATTTTTCCACCCAGCAGAATTTCGCGACCGTGAGCGCGGAATGGGATCCCAGTGCCGCGTGGTCCCTGGACGGCTACCTGTTCAACGAGACCATCGAGGGCTTCACCGATCGGCGCTCGGTCGGCCTGCAAACCCGCTACACCCAGTCCGGCCGTACCGCAGTGGTGCTCGTGGACTACGATGTCGACTTCCAGGAGCTCAACTCGGCCACTCTCATCGGCAATGCCCGCGTCGGGCAATCCTGGGTACTGGGATTTGATGCGGACTATCGTCGCAGCCCGCTGTTGGAACTCAACGACGCCCTGATTGGCCAGGCCGCAGCGGATCTGAATGCATTGGCGAGCGAGTACACCCCCTCGCAGCTCAAGCAGCTCGCGCTGGATCGGGCCGCCACCAGCGAAACCTTCGTGCTGTCGGCGAGCCGCTCGCTGGGGGCGCGCTGGCAATTCATGGCCAGCCTGTCGGCCCTGCAGCTGGGCGGCACGCCGGCCTCCGGCGGTGTCGAGGCCATCGGCTCCATGGGGCTGGACAAGAACATCTCGCTCCAGTTATCCGGCGCCAGCCTGCTGCAGGCCAGCGACCTGCACATCTTCGGCGTGCGGGTGGATGATTCACCTCAGGCGCGCAGCGCCACGCTCTCCTGGGACGCCCGCTTTGTGGTGTATGGTGCCTGGCGCTTGGGGCCCCGACTGAGCGTCGAGGAACTGACCGATCCCATGCTCGGCGGGCGGCAACTTCTGTACCTGCCGCAGCTGCGCGCCGACTGGACCGGCCGGCGTTCCATTTTCGAGCTGACGGCGGGCTACCAGATGCAGCAGCAACAGCAATCCCTGCAGCCGCAGAGCCTGAACGGCGCCATCGAGCCCAGCACGCTGCAGCAGCGCTCCCTGTACCTGTCCGCATCCTACCGGCTGCGCTTCTAAGAGACCCATGAACAGCCGCTGGACCTTGCTGCTTACCGCACTGCTGCTGGGCTCAGGCTGCGTTCATGCGCCGTCCCCCGACTCGCGCGCCATCCTGGATCCGCAAAGCGGTAACACGCTGCTGCTGGTCACACACCCACTGGTGTTTGCGCGTGAGCGCACCGACGTGGCCGCCTATGCCCGCGACTACGCGACCATGGTGGCGCTGGAGTTGGACGAGGCCGGCCATTACCATGACTATCTGCTGCTGTACCGCTGGTCAACCGTCGATAAGCGCATGTCGACGCCACCGCCGGCGAGCAGTGGAACGCTGCAGATCGAAGCCGACGACCGCGCGATCGTGCTGCAGGCTCTCGAGCAGCTGCCGGTTGTCGTGGCGGATCGGGGCGCGCTGCACTATCCGCCGCATGCCGATGTGGTGACTTACGCCTATCCCATCGACCTGGCGACGCTGCGCTTCATCGCCCTGAGCCACCACATCCTGCTGCGACTGCCGCAGGACGCGCTCGCGACGCCTTTTGGTCTATGGGCGGACGGGCGCGCGAGTCTCGCCCAATTCGTGCGCGCCCAAGGCAGTGCGAAGTAGCTGCAGCGCCGCCGGGCTGTCCCATTCACGCGAGCCGTAGTAGCGCGCCCGCACCCGACCCTGGGCATCCACCAGCACCGTCAAGGGTATGCTGGAGGCGCCCAGCAGGGTTTCCATTTGCCGGCGCGCATCAATGAATTGACTGATCGTCGCGCCGGTGCTGCGAAGGAGCGCCACAGCCGCCTGCGGATCATCGTCAGTGGATATCCCGATGATGGCCAGGTGCGGGTCCGAGTCGCGCCAGGCGAGTCGCTCCAGGGAGGCCATTTCCTGCCGGCATGGCCCGCACCAGCTGGCCCAGACATTGATGAGCAACGGCCGGCCACGAAAGGTCCCGAGGGTCTGGGCCGGCCCGTTCAGGCCGTGCAGCGTCATGCTTGGCAGCTGTTGTCCGAGCGGCACTTCTCCGGCGTGCGCACCGCCGAAGCACAACAGCAATAGGCAAATTTGCAAACCGCAGCAGCGCATGACAGGAAACCTTCGATCTGCTTTGAGCGAGAATATCCGGACTCTGGCTTTAAAACCATCGGCTCAGTAGCGATACATTGCCGGGCTAAAGTGTAGAGTATTTGCATGACTGCCCACCAAGATCCGCGTCTCACCGATACCTGGTCCACATGGCTTCTTCAATTGCGCAACGGCGGCGACCCGATCTTTCAGGCGACACTGCGCGCCGAAGTTGAAGCAATCGCGGACCGGGTACTGGAGGGCGCGAAACTGCAACCGGGAATGACTCTCGGTGACATCGGCACCGCTCCTGCAGGGTGCTCAAGTTCAGGCGACCGAACGAGGGGTCCTGCCGCAATGCTCCTTCCACGAGTGCTGCCGAAAACTCTCCGGAGTTGCCGACACCAGCCTCGATGCCATCACGACTCGGGCTGCTCTGACCTACGTGGCAGACAAGAAGGCCGCATTGGCGGAATTCCATCGCGTACTGAAACCCGGTGGCCGCATCTCGGTAGCCGAGCCGATACTTCAGGAGGAGGCCTATGTGACATGTATGCTGAAAAGCATGGTCGAAAAACCCAGTACCGGGCCTCAAGATCCCTTTCTGCCGCTGCTGTATCGCTGGAAGGCGGCGCAGTTCCCCGACACCTTGGAGAAGCTTGCCGCCAGTCCGATAACCAACTTCTCAGAGCGCACGCTGTTTGAGTCGATTCGGGCCTGCGGCTTCACAAACCTACACATGGAACTTCACATGGACCTGCGGCCATCCATCATTCCGTCGTGGCAGGTATTTATCGAAAGCTCACCGCATCCGTGGGCACCGACGCTGAGCGCCATCCTGGCCGAAAGATTCACCCCAGAGGAGCGCCAGACCTTCGAAAAGGTCATGCGGCCTTTGGTGGAATCCGGTCAGGCGCTCTCGGTGGGTCGAACCGTATATCTGACTGCCGCGAAGGCGTCGTAGTGAGGACCTTTGGGGAGCGGTACAGGGCTTGAACCTGTGACCCCTGCCGTGTGAAACGGTGGTCAGGGCATTACAGATCAACGCTATGCGAGGGGAGGGCCATGCACAACAGTCCATTGGCATCAGGTAGTGTCATTCGATGGCACTTCGCGTCACAGAGCGAAGTTCTACGGCATGGACTTAGGAGCCTTGCAGTAGCAAATCGATCGCGTTGGCGATGTCGTCCCTGCGATCCGCCACATTCAGGGTCTCGCGCTTGAGAACACTGATTGGAACTGCTGCCAGGTACTGCGTGAGCATCGTATGCTCGATGTCGTCGATTACGAGCAGCGGGTTGAGACGTGTGGCCGGCTTCGGTGCCTTCCCCAGGGGCATCAGGGGCACAACTGCTCGCGTGTTGAGATGCCTCACAATGTCTGCCTGAACATCAAGCAGGTAGCCGTCGCCCTCAGGATTAGGGTAGACACTGAATCTCGCCATTTAGAACATCCGGTACTTGGCGAGCGGTAGTCCGTGCTTCTCCGCGTACTCATTCGAGCTTTGGATTGCGTCCCAGTTGTCCTGGATCCACTGCTCGGCGCGCTTCGTGGAGACGGCCTTCGCGAGGCCTTCTTCGGCCGCCTGCGAAACATTGATGCCCAGAGCCTTAGCCTCAGCCAAAAGGGGCTCAGCCACCGATACGCTGGTGGTCTTTTTCGGTGCCGGGGCGTAGTGGCTCATGTGGCGGGTCATTTGTCCGTTCTACGGATCGGAAGGGATGATACCAAATCCATTATCCTTTTCAACATTTATAATAATAGGATTAATACTAGATTCCCAACTGCCCTCAGCAGCTTCGGGCGCTGCGGTTTGGGTCGAGGGTGGTGGGGTGCACGGCGGCGGCACGTGTTCGGCGTTCAAGCAGGGAGCTCATTTTCGGACCCGATGATCTCAGGCTGGATCGAAGGGTTTTGGGTCACTTCATGAGCGCAGCTTCGGCGGCGGCGCGAGCGTGTATCGAAGTAGTGTCAAGCAGCGGAACTTCACAGTCCTGTTGATCAACCAGAAGCGATATCTCTGTGCACCCAAGAATGATCGCCTGCGCGCCTTGTGAGGCTACAGTCCCGATGATTTTTCGATAGGCTGCGCGCGACTCAGCCGTGACGATGCCGAGGCACAGTTCTTCGAAGATGATGCGGTGAATGGACTCACGGTCTTCCGGCCCCGGAACGATGACTCGAAGGCCGTGACGTTGTGTGAGTCGGGCGCGATAGAAATCTTGCTCCATAGTGATTCGCGTACCGAGTAAGCCGACGGTTGAGTACCCGGACTGCTTGATCTCAACGGCGGTTGCGTCGACTATGTGCAAAAGCGGGATCGCGACTGCAGCCTCGATACGAGCGGCTACTTTGTGCATCGTATTAGTGCACAGAACCAAGAAAGCGGCGCCTGCAGCTTCTAGCGCACGAGCCGCTTGTGCCAATATGGCTCCCGCAGCCTCCCAATCACCCGCATGCTGAAGTCGCTCGATGTCGTGGAAGTCCACGCTGTACAAGATGATCTTGGCCGAATGCAGGCCGCCCAAGCGTTCCTTGATCGTCTCGTTGATTTGACGGTAGTACAGAGCGGTCGATTCCCAACTCATGCCGCCGATGAGGCCTATAATTTTCACGTACTTTCCTAAGCCCGGGCTGGCTACATCAGCACCAGTGCAATGCCCAGTGCCACCAAGACCGTCGCGATTGTTAAGCGCCAGGAATCCGGAATTAACCACTTTGGGGTGCCTAACCGCCGAGAATCCACCCCACAATCGCGGCAACACCAAAGACTTCCACCTGAATTGATGCGTCCATATTCTGTCGATTCCACGGCGGAATGCTGTTTTTCGCGATTCAGTACTTAGCGCCTCGCAATTTTGTGCACGCCCCTGGTCCACTCAAGTCGCCGACTCGATGAGCTCGGCCTGCAGGTGTCGCTCGCCGCGCAGCGAATTGACGATCAGGCAACCCTTTTCCGCGCGCTGCAAGACTTCCTGCGCCTTCGCACTATCCGAGCCTGCCTTGACTGTGAGTTTAGCGCGCGTTGAGAAGTTGGAAAACTGCGTCACACCTGATACCCGCTCAAGAATGCCCTCCACGTGGCACTCGAGTTGCTCCCAGTCGAGATGGGCTGCCCGCGCCACACCTCGAAATGTGAGAATGAAGCAGTCCGCGACGGCTGCAACGAGCAGTGTTTCCGGCGGCCACACATCACCGGGTCCGTCAAAGTCCGGGGGTGGCGCGGATTGAATATCGGGCACTGCCTGGGACGCCACAACAACCGAGCCGGCGGTTGCTCCGCGTGCGCTGACGCGGTACGTGTGCGGATAAGGTTTCATGCTGTACCGTGCACAATGAGGGGCAGGTCCGCGGTCTTCCAGGCCGCGATACCTCCTTCCCTATGTGCGGGATGACTTTGACCCGCTGCGAGTGTTTTCACGGGGCTTGGGTGGTGACTCATAGTCACGAGCTCGGTTAAGCGCAGTCGCACAGAGCTAGGAAACGTTCTTCGCATCGGCGGGTCGTTCAAGGGCACGCTGATCCGCATCCAACTCGAACCACATGGCATTCAGGATCGCAAAGGTACATGCCAATCCGAGTCCCAATATCCAAGTGAAATACCACATCTTGCCTCCTTAATAGTTGCCGTCCGGATTGGAGTGAATTTGCGCCGCCGTGACGGGCCCGCGCAGCACGTGATACACCCACGACGTATAGGCGAGCACGATTGGCAGAAGGATGATCACGGCGATCAGCATGATGCCCAACGTGCGCTGACTGCTCGACGCGTCCCAGACCGTCAAACTGCTGCCAGGATATGTGGACGACGGGAGCAGGAATGGAAACAGACTCACGCCCATCGTCCCAATCACGCCGGCGATGCCCAGACCACTCACGACGAAGACGATGAGTCGCTGGCGCATACCGGCCAGCGCAGCGACCAGCAGGGGAGCCGCGAGACCGATCGCGGGCAGCAGCCGAGTGAGGGGCCAGCGCTGATAGTTCATCAGCCACGCGCCGACGGCCTGAACCGCCGTCTTGCCCAGGGGATTGGGGATACCCTGCGGCAGTGCTCCAGCCGTAATGGCGAATCCGAAGCCGCTCTTCCATAGCCAGAGCCCGGCGAGAGCAAACAAACCCGTCCACAACAGCGCCAAGAGGCGGGAGGCCGCCTTGGCCCTCGCAGCAATGTCCCCTTGCGTTTTGATCGCAAGGTAGGTCGCACCGTGACTCGCCAACATGACGACGCTGACGAGGCCGCACAGCACCGCAAATGGGTTGAGCAGGTCAAAGAGCCCAAAGGCATAGGTGGCACGCAGTTCGGAATCGAAGGTGAACGGGACGCCTTCCAGGAGATTTCCCATCGCGACTCCAAAGACGAGGCTTGGGACCAGCCCACTGACAAACAGCGCCCAATCCCAAATACTGCGCCAGCGGGCCTGCGGCATCTTGCTGCGGAACTTGAAGCCCACCGGCCTCAGGATGAGCGCCGCGAGCACCAGCAGCATTGCCAGATAAAAACCTGAGAAACTCGCCGCATAAAGGGCGGGCCAGGCCGCAAAGATCGCTCCCCCGCCCAGTATCAACCAGACCTGGTTGCCTTCCCACACAGGCCCCACGGTATTGATGATGACCCGTCGTTCAGAATCGTTACGCCCGAGGAATGGCAGCAGCATGCCCACTCCGAGATCAAATCCATCCATCACGGCGAAGCCGATGAGCAGCACCCCCAGCAGCAACCACCAGATGACCTTGAGGGTCGCGAACTCAAGTCCCATGACGCACCCCCTGCAACTCCTCGGCGGGACCCCGTCGGATGTACTTGACGATCAGAAACACATCGATGACCGCGAGCACCGAGTAGAAGAGCACGAAACCGCACAGACTCAGTACGACATTGGATGTCGCGATGGGGGAGACGGCCAGGAAGGTCGGCAGCACACCCTCGATGGCCCACGGCTGCCGCCCGTGTTCGGCCACGAACCAGCCGACTTCCGCGGCGACCCACGGCAGAGGCAGACTCCACAACGCGAGCTTCAGGAACCACCTATGCTGCTCGCAGCGGCGGCGGGAGGCCTGATAGAAGCCAAAGGCAAAGAGTGCAATGAAGAAGAACCCCAGGCCCACCATGATTCGGAAGGACCAGAACAGCAAGCCCACCGACGGGACAGTATCCCAGGCCGCCTGGTCTTTCTGCGCCGAGGTTGCCTGTGCGGGGTCCGCCACATATCGACGCAGCAATAGGGCGTAGCCCAGATCCGCGGCATGGGCCTCCAACAGGGTCCGTGCCGCGGCATTGCCTGGATCGGCGCGCAAGGTGCGCAAGGCGGTATACGCTGGAATGCCATTCTCGATGCGCTGGCGGGCAATGGCCACCAACTCGTAGATACCCGACACTTCCTTGTCGACTGACCGGGTGGCAATCAACCCCAACATCCACGGCACCTTGAGCTCGGCGCTCGTGGTCCGGTTGCGCTCATCGGGCAGCCCAAACAACACGAAGGGCGCGGGGGCCGCCTCCGTGTGCCACATACTCTCCATGGCCGCGATCTTCATTTTCTGGTGCTGGTTGGCGGTATACCCGCTCTCATCCCCGAGCACGACCACCGACAGCGCCGAGGCGAGACCAAAGCTCAAGGCCACAGTCGCGGATCGGCGGGCCAGCTCCTTATGGCGCCCCTTCAGCAGAAACCAGGCGCTGATCGCGAGCACGAACATCGCACCGGTGACGTAGCCGGCACTCACGGTATGCACAAACTTCGACTGAGCCACCGGGTTGAAAATGACCGCGGAGATGGACTGCAATTCCATGCGCATCGAATCCGGGTTGAACTTCGCGCCTACGGGGTTTTGCATCCAGGCGTTGGCGATCAATATCCACAACGCCGACAAATTGCTGCCTATGGCGACCAGCCAGGTGACTACCAGGTGTTGCAGACGCGAGAGCCGATCCCACCCGAAGAAGAACAGACCGATAAACGTCGCTTCCAGGAAGAATGCCATCAAACCTTCAATGGCCAGCGGCACGCCGAAGATATCCCCCACGTAGTGCGAGTAATACGCCCAGTTGGTGCCAAACTGAAACTCCATCGTGATGCCGGTGGCCACGCCCATCGCAAAGTTGATGCCAAACAGCGTGCCCCAGAATTTCGTCATGTCCCGCCAGATAGGGCGGCCGGTCATGACAAACACGCTCTCCATGATTGCGATCAGGATCGACAGTCCGAGGGTCAAGGGAACAAACAGGAAGTGATACATTGCCGTCACGCCGAATTGCCAGCGCGACAGCTCGAGCAGCGTGGTGTCAGTCATGGGCTCGACCCTCCATCCCGGGCAACGCCCGCCACCGCTGCGGCCGTCGCTGCAGCATCACTGGCCGGATGAGAAGCAGCGCGGGAAAACAGCGCCACCAAAGCCGTGAGCAGCGCAAGCTTGATGCCCAAAGCCAGCGTGATGTCGCGCGCGTACCGGCTTTTCAAAGCTCGCCCACCCTTTTCCTGAACTACTTTCATTGCCTGACCTGTACGCCCTTGATCAAGGTCGCGCGAATTATTTGCAGCCATCGCATGACAGGCCACCCGCCTCAGCCTTGCAGGCGTCGGATGCCAAGCGCCTTGAGCATGTACTTTTCATACAGCGGCTCAGACTGGCCCCGCTTCATTTTGTAGATGAAGTACTTCTCGAAGCCTACCTTTGCCCAGTGGACCCAGCGACCCTTCTTGAACCAATTGACATTGCGGGGAGCCAGCTGCGGAATCGCCACGAACGCCGCGCCGGTGTTGCCCATGTCCGCGAGACAAATAGCATTCCAAGTTCCCTTGGCGGTGGCGGGCTTGCCGGCAATATCGGCGGCCAGGTTCTTGACGATCGCGGTGATCATGGTCTCAATCATGTAGCCGGTTTTCGGCGCGCCAGTCGGTACGGGTGTCACTTCGACAGGGGGAATCGCAATGCACACGCCGGCAGAATAGATATTCGGATACTTCTTGCTGCGCTGATGCTCATCGATGATCACAAAGCCACGGGGGTTGCACAGCCCCTCGACCGCCGCGACGGCATCGACACCTTTGAATGCCGGCAGCATCATGGAGAACTTGAACGGCAGCTCGTGTTCTTTGACGGTCTGGCCGTTGGCATCCACTTCGGTTACGTACATCTTGCCCGGCTCGATCCTGGTCACTTTGGCATTCGTGATCCATTTGACATCGCTGTTGCGCAGCTCCGATTCCAGGATGGTCTTCGAATCCCCAACGCCCCCGAGTCCCAGATGCCCGATGTAAGGTTCGCTCGTGACGTATGTCATCGGCACCTGGTGGCGGATCCGGCGTCGCCGCAAATCCGTGTTCATGATGAAACTGAACTCATAGGCGGGTCCGAAACAACTGGCCATGGGCATTGCACCGATAATGACGGGGCCGGGATCCTTCAAGAGTGCCTGATAGGCCGCCCAGGTCCTCTCGGCGTGATCAACGGTACAGACGGAGTGCGAATACCCGCCGTCGGGTCCTGATCCGGGTACTTCCGCAAAGGACAGTTTGGGCCCGGTCGTAATCACCAAGTAGTCATACGCCAGCGTCGTCCCGTCGGCCAACTGGAGCTGATTCTGCGCCGCGTCGATCTTCGCCACGGATTGGGCAATGAAGTCAATCTTGCGGCGTTTCAGCGCCGGGGCGATTGGGAATGTGATCGCCGGTCGTTTGCGCCAGCCGACGGCCAACCAGGGGTTGGAGGGCACAAACTGAAAATAGTCCACCGCGTTCACCACTGTGATGCGATGCGCGGAGCCCAACTCTGCGCGAATTTCGTAGGCCGCCGGCATGCCGCCGGTCCCCGCCCCCAGGATTACGATATGTGCCATCTCTGTTCTCCGCGTCTTTGGAATTGTTGCGGGCTCATTGCGCGCCCGTGGGGGCTTGCGTGAGCCGGGAATCAATTTGTTCGAGATCCACGACCGTCAGCTCGCCTGCAATTGCCTTGAGCTGCAGTCCCGCCAGGAACCAGTCACTTTGGGCGCGTTGGAACTCGGCGCCAGCGCGCTGGTAGTCGGCCTCCGCGCTAAGCAATTGCAGGGCCGTACGGTCCCCAATCTGCGCTCCAAGTTGCGTAGCATCGCGCCGGCTCGCAGCAGAGATTCGTAGCCGCTGCAGCGCCTGGACACGCGCCGCCGCTGTCGTGAGGGACAACCAGGCCGTGCGGGCTTGCTGGCGCACCTGCTGGTCGGCACCATCGAGCTGTGCCTCGGCTTGGTGTTCCAGCGCCTTCGCCTCATGACGTTGCGCGCTGCGCATACCACCGGTGTACAGGGGGATCGTCGCCTGGAGGCCGATCATTGTCTGACGGCCCGTGATATCCGTGGAACCGAAGTCCCCATTGCCGTGCAAGGAGTCCTCGCCAATTTGTGCGACCAGGCTCACGCGGGGCGAGGTCAGCGCGCTATAGCGGTCCACTTGTGCGGTCGCAGTCGTTACCGCCAGCTGCTGGATTGCGAGCTGCGGGCTGCCGCGAACGGCACGCTGCGTCCAGGAGTCCAATGGGTCGGGCGCCGGCATCTGCGCGGTGGCCGCATCGGTGAGCGCGGCAAGATCCGTCGTATCGAGGCCCGTCAGATCGGAAAAGGCGGCCTCGCTCAAGGTCACAGCACTGCGGGCGTCGAGCTCCTGTACGTCGATCGTGTCCGCGTTGGCCTGCGCTTCACGCATGTCCGTAACCGGTATGTCGCCCGAATCGTAGCGTGCCTGGGCTTCCAAGCGTGCCTTCTCTGCCGCGGCTCGCAGATGCACCAGAGTCTGCAGCTGGACGCGCGCGTTGAGCACCTCGAAATACGCCTTCGCACTGCGTAACATGAGATCTTGCTGAGCCGCCCGGAACTGAGCCTCCGCCATTTGCGCCGCATTCTTCTGGACGGTGGAATCGGCCAATCGAGCAGAGTCGAACAGCGGCTGCTCGGCGATAAGTGCCCAATGCGTCGCAGCGCCGCCATTCACGCTGGTTTGAAAATCAACGCCGTTCGTACTGCCAAAACCAGGGGCCGCGAAGAACGCCCCTTGGGTACGGTTGTCCTGAGTGCTCGCGTCCCGACGCCCCCGGTTGCCGAAAGCGTGGGCAGCCACAGTGCCTTGCCCTCCGACCTACGCGCGCGCCCGACATCCCGTTCGGCTTGAGCCGCTGCGAACTTCGGATCGTGCGCCATTGCCGCACGCCAAGCATCCGTGACAGTCAGGGCACCCGCCGAGGCTGCTGTGCAGATCATCAACAGGGCTGCGAGAATCGGCAACCTCATTCTGCGCGATCCGCGCGACTCCCGGGGCATGCGAATACGCCCGCAGACCGCGCCGCCGCTGCGCAATGGGAGATCAAGGATGACGGGACAGAGGAGTTTCATGCTGGAGTACTCTGTGCCTCGATCATTCGGTGCTGGCTTTGAGTCCAAAGCCGCGCAGAATCCGCTCCATCAGACACCAGCGCGTCAGACCGCTTTGCAGGAGGTTCACGCCAACAAACGCAGTGAACCACAGCCAATAGGTGCTTTGATAAATCGGACTCCCGCGCACGCCCAAAGCGAGCGAAAGCAAGATAAAGGATCCGGCCATAACTCGAGTCAGTTGCCACGATGTCACGATGATTGCTCCTGTAAGGGCGCCTCAGGTAAGGCGGTGAGATGTATGTCGCGATAAACCGCGTAATAGAGCAACGGAATCACGACCAGAGTCAGCACGGTTGAGACCATATGCCGAAGATCAGGAGATCGCGAGGCCGTTGAAGATCGGATCGTCCAGGATGAACAGCGCGCCCAGCATCGCGGCGAGGGCGGTGAGCGCGATCGGTTGCGCGCGCGTGGCGGCCGAGCGAATCACGGCTTCACGAAATTCCACGCCGGCCGCGACCTGCAGATTGATGAAATCCACCAGCAGGATGGAGTTGCGCACGATGATGCCGGCCAGCGCGATCATGCCGATCATCGAGGTGGCGGTGAACTGCGCGCGCAGCAGCGCATGGCCGGGCATCACGCCGATGATGGTGAGCGGGATGGGCGCCATGATGATCAGCGGCGTCAGGTAGGAGCCGAACTGCGCCACCACCAGCAGATAGATCAGGATCAGGCCGACCGCGTAGGCGGCACCCATGTCGCGGAAGGTCTCGTAGGTGATCTGCCACTCGCCGTCCCATTTCAGGGAATAGCCCCGATAGGGATCGGAGGGCTGGTGGATGAAGTACTCGGTGATGCCGCCGCCATCTGGTGCAACGATTCGGCCGATCGCTCGCTCGCATGCCAAACATGCCGTACAGCGGGCTGTCGATCCGGCCGGCCATGTCACCGGTGACATACACCACCGGCAGCAGATCCTTGTGATAGCGGGGCTGCTCGACGGTGCTGTCCTGCACCTTGACCAGTGAGCCAAGAGGAACGAGGGCACCAGTTGGCGGAACGCACGCCGAGGCTCAAGGCCGCATCGAGGCTCCCGTGCGTACTGTCGGGAAGTTGCAGGCGCAGCGGCGCCGGATACTTTGCTCGCGTCCTGCAGATACGTCGCATCCTCGCCCGCGATGCCCGCTCGCAGTGTCGTGACGATGTCGGCATCACTGACACCGAGCCTTGCGGCCTTCGGCCGGTCGACCGATAACACCTGCCGCGGAGCGGCGGCAATATACGAAGCATCAACGTCCACCACGCCAGCGGCGCGATTAAAGGCGCTACGCACCTCGGCTGCCACCTTCAGCCGTCCGGTCTCCTCCGGGCCGTAAACCTCCGCGACGATCGGGGCGAGGACCGGGGGGCCTGGGGGTACTTCGACGACTTTTACGACGCCGCCGTGCTCGCGCGCGATCGCGGCCAGCGCCGGTCGCAGTCGCTCGGCGATCTTATGGCTCTGCTCGCTCCGTTCGCTCTTGTCCACCAGGTTCACCTGGATGTCACCCAGCGCAGCGCCCGACCGCAAGTAGTACTGCCGCACCAGGCCATTGAAGTTGATCGGTGCCGAAAGCCCCACGTAGACCTGGTAGTTGCGCACTTCCGGAACTTGAGCAAGGTAGCGGCTCAAGTCGGCCAGCGTCGCGGCAGTGCGCTCGACCGGCGTGCCGGCAGGCATGTCGAGGACCAGCTGAAACTCGGACTTGTTGTCGAAGGGGAGCATTTTCAGCACCACCCACTCAATTGCGGGCAGCGCAACGGCCATCAGGATCATCAGTCCCACGCCCGTCCACAGTCGCCGGCGATTACGCTGCCCTCGCGCCTCATCGAGAAATGGCATAAACAAGCGGCGGAAGCGGGGCTCTAGGCGCGCGGACCAGCTCATGTGCGCTCCCTTGGTATCCGGTTGCAACCAGTGCCGCGCGAGCCACGGCGTCAAGGTGAAAGCGACGGCGAGCGATATCAGCATGCCCATGGACGCGTTGATCGGAATGGGCCCCATGTAGGGTCCCATCAGGCCACTGACGAAGGCCATGGGCAGGAGCGCCGCTATCACGGTCAACGTTGCGAGAATGGTGGGTCCGCCCACCTCATCCACCGCCTGCGGAATAATCGCCGTTAGCGTCCGCTCTGGGGTGAGCTGCAGATGACGATGGATGTTCTCCACCACCACGATCGCATCATCCACCAGGATGCCGATGGAGAATATGAGCGCAAAGAGGCTCACGCGGTTGAGCGTAAATCCCCATGCCCAGGAAGCGAACAGGGTGGCCGTCAGTGTCAAGGCCACGGCGATGCCCACGATGGCCGCCTCGCGCCGGCCCATCGCGAAGAACACCAGGGCCACCACGCAGGCGGTGGCAAACACCAGCTTTTCAATCAGTTTTAGCGCCTTCTCATTGGCGGTCACACCGTAATCCCGAGTGATCTCGACCCCCACGCCGTCGGGGATGAGGGTGTTCTTAAGCTCAGCGATGCGTGCCCGCAGTCGCGAGGTCACGTTCACTGCATTCTCACCGGGCTTCTTGGTGACGCTCAGGGTCACCGCGGGGAATTCCGCGGCCTGTTTGCCAGCGGTGCCATACCATACGTAGTGTTCCGGGGGCGGGGGCCCATCACTCACACGCGCGACGTCCCGCAAAAACACCGGGCGGCCCGCATGGACGCCGACGACGAGGTCGGCCACGGCCTCGGCGTTCTCTAGCATCCCACCGCCGTCGATGGTGACGGCCTCGTCACCTTGCACAATGCTGCCGGCAGGTAATCCGGAGTTGATGGACTGCAAGGTTCGGCGCAGGTCAGGAATGGTGAGGTCGACAGCGCGCAGCGCTTGTGGATTGAGCACGATGTTGATGGCGCGGCTGGGACCGCCAATCGTCACCACTTCCCGCGTGCCCGGCACCCGCTTAAGCTCTGCCTCCATGGCATGGGCGATGCGTTCCAACTCAAACGCGCCGCTGCCGGGCCGCCGGTCGTAGAGCGTGGCCGTCAGAATCGGGACATCATCAATGCCCTTGGGTTTGACAATGGGTTCACCGACACCCAAGCCCGCAGGCAGCCAGTCGTGATGGGAATTGAGCGTGTCGTAGAGTCGAACGAGTGCCTCGATCCGGGGCACTCCGACCTTGAACTGGACCGTGATGACGGCCATCCCGGGCCTGGATACCGACATCACGTGTTCGAGGCCGGCCATTTGACCTAAGACCTGCTCGGCCGGCCCCGCGACCGATTGCTCAACCTGCTGTGCTGAGGCTCCCGGGAAGGGGATCAGTACATTGGCCATTGTCACGTTGATCTGCGGTTCTTCCTCTCGCGGGGTCACCAAGGCGGCGAACACCCCCATCAGCAAGGCGACCAGCGCCAGGAGCGGCGTGATGCGTGCACTCTGAAAATACTGAGCGAGGCGACCGGCAACTCCCATGATGTGACCTACTGCCTCCCGGCCGTCACGGGATCGAGCGCCACCCGCTCCCCGCTTTTTAGACCTGAAAGGACGGTCACGGCATTTCCCGTCACCGGGCCGAGGCGCACTTGCCGCAGGTGTGCTACACCCTGGGCATCAATGACATAGACCCCGACAAGTTCGCTGCGCCGCAGGACCGCGCTCAGTGGGATTCGAATCTCCGCGGTGGCGCCGTGTAGCGGGAGCAGAAGATTGACGAATTGGCCGGGTTCGAGGCCGCTGCCGGGCGGCAATTCCGCCCGGACCTCCACGCTGTGCGTCACGGGATCCACGGCGGGAATCAGCCGCCACGTGGCAATCGTGATGAGCGCGGATTCACCGACCCGCAGTTGCGCCGGCATGCTGGTCTGCACCTGCGTGGCCATTGATTCCGGTACCTGTGCAACGACTCGCAGCGCCGTCGGATTGTAAAGACCGAGCAGTGGCTTGCCGGGTGTGGCCAGATCCCCGGCGCTCACCCACAGATCCGTCACTCGGCCCGCATACGGGGCCTGCACCGAGTGCCAGGCGGCACGGGTCCGCGCGGCCCTCGCCTGCGCCTCGGCGGCTGCTGCCTCCGCCTCGGCCGAACGCAGTACGGCGTGCGCGCGCTGCAGCGCAGCCACGCTCAGGTAATCCTGCGCTTGAAGACGCTGTGCCCGTTCAAAGTCCGCACGCGCACTGACGAGCCGCGCGGCGGCGCCACTCGCGGCCGCTGCGCTCGCAGCGACGGTATCCGCAGAGTCACCCACCTCGATCTGGATGAGTGGTTGGCCGGCTTCAACCTCATCCCCATTTCGGACCCGCACCTCAGTGATACGGCCCGACACTTGGGAGGCGAGAGTCCCCTGGCGAACGGCCTCCACGGTACCAGTCGCGGTAAAGGAGGCACCTTCCGACCGGGAGCTCACGGGATAGGTTGCGAACCCTTCCGCTGCCGCCGCCATGGATCCTAGGATTCCCGCAATAAGGAATGCTAACGCAGCTTTCATTGCACCCGCTCCATTTATTGATTAATATATCGCTATATAGTGATGGACGCAAACAGAAATCAAAGGTAACCTATGGTCGATGCTCGCAAGCGGGGGTGCATGCCATTGAAAGTGCTGGATGATCAAGCTTTGGGCCACGTCGCTGAATACTTTCGGGCGCTCTCAGAACCTTTGCGACTGAAGATCCTGAACGCGTTGCGTGATAAGGCACACAATGTCGGGGAACTCACCGAGCTGCTGGAATGCAGTCAGGCCAATGTTTCCAAGCACTTGGCGACTCTTGCACGTTACGGCTTTGTGGAGCGTACGGCGATAGGCACTAATGCTTATTATCGGATCGCGGATCCGCGGGTCTATCAGCTGTGTGACCTGGTCTGCGGTCAGATGGCCCAGCACTTTGCTTACCAAGCGCAGATGCTCGGAGCGGCTGCGCCCGCGTCGCGCTCGAAGCGCTAATGCGCTGGTACAGTCCGCGGCTGATCCACGCTGCTTACAAAGCCGTGTCGATGAACCGGAGAAGAATTGGAAATTCAGCCTTGCGGACATCAAGGAGAGGAGCTATTGGGAGCACTACATGAAGGCGTACGAGGCGCGCCTGAGTGCCACGAGTACGCGGGACGCGCCCTGGTACATCGTGCCAGCGGATGACAAAAGGAACGCGAGGCTCAATGTATCGAGAATCGTACTCGATGCGTTCGACGCGCTGAATATGAGCTACCCGAAGTCGACCGCCAGCCGTCGCCGGGAGTTGTTGTCTGTCCGCAAGCAACTTGCAGGTTGAGTGGCGCGCGTGCTGCTGCGGGCGAGTCGTTCATTCAGCAGGTTTTGGCGACAAGCGGCTGCCCGATGCGGGCGAGGATTCCCCTAGTACCTTTCCGGCCACCTGGTGGCCGTACATCGAATCCGGTGAGTCGTGAAACTGTGCGCGTGTCGACTCGACGGAACCGTTGAAGCGCGGATCCTGTGGACGATCGTGACTGTCCATGAATGTGGCCACATCCCAAGCGTTCTGGTCGCTGAGGGAGCCGGCCTGGCTGAGCGGCATGTTGGCCTGGATGAAAGCGGCTGCGGTGCCGATGTCGCCCATGCCCGCACCCCAGTTAAATGAACCATCACCCCAAAGTGCCGGAAAGACCATGCTGCCATCCGCTGCGTCCTGCCCACCGCCTTCGGCACCGTGGCACAGCGCGCAGTATTGGCCGTAGACCCGTTGGCCGCGGATGTAATCCGCCGGCACAGCGGGTCGCAACGGTTTTGGATAGCCGCGACCGGTGAGATTCGGACCAATAGGCGCCCCCGTTGCAAGCCAGTATGCGTACGACTCCAGAGCCACCAGCACCGGATCGCCTAGGGGTGGTGCCTTGCCGTTCATGCTGTAGGCAAAGCAACCCTGCAGGCGTTCGGCGAAGGTGTTCACGTGCCGGTTCTTGGCGCGGTACGCCGGATAGGCCACGTAGGCCGCCCACATTGGACTGGAATTCGCCTTGCGTCCGGAATCCAGGTGACAGTTGCTGCAGCGCAGTCTATTGCCAACGTACGCGGCGGCGTTGCGCCCCGGGTCATCGAAGATGCCTCGGCCGCGTCGAACCACCTCGCCGAATTCATCGGGCGGAATCGTCGACTCCGGAGGGGGACTGAAGATTCGCTGCGGGCCGGGCGGCGACACCGCGCCCACCTCCGGTGGCGGGTTCGATCCCCGCGACAACGGCATGTCCGCACGCGTTGGCGCACCTACACTGAAATAGGCCGCTACAGCCTGGACGTCGGTCTCGGACAGCCGCCTGGCAATCGCCGCCATCAAACCCATGGGTCCCGGATCCCGCAGGCCGCGCTGCCATGCATGCAGCTGCGCCTGAAGATAGCTGGCGGGCTGTCGTCCCAGGGGTGGAAAGGCGGCGCCGACCCCAAGGCCGCCGGGGCCGTGACATTGAAAGCAGGCCGGAAGTTCCTGCGCCCAGCGGCCGCGATTCGCCAGCTGCTCGCCGCGATTCATTGTCGTCGCTTCTATGCCGACGTTCGCAGCCGCTGCCGTATCGGGTTCACGCGAATAAAATGTTGATACCGCCTGCGCTTCCCGGGCGGAAAGCGCCCGGGCGATCGGCTGCATCACCGGGTTCGTGCGCCGGCCGCGGGCAAATGCCTGCAGTTGCGCCTCCAGGTAGGTCGCTGGCAATCCCGCCAGTCGGGGGGATGCCAATACGGCATTGCCAGCGCCGGAGGGGCCGTGACAGGTTGCACAGGCCGGCACCGTGCGGCCATTTCCGATAGCAGCGATTCGAGCGCCGCTTGGGGTAGCCGCATGACCCGCCGCCACACCCAGCAGCGCGGTCGCCCATGCCCCGATCAGTGTGGCTCGGCACCGAAACCTTGAGCGCAGGCAGTTAGCGGGAGCTCGCATAGGGTTTGAAGCCATATCGCTCGAAGATTGCCAAGGCTGGTGCCGACTGCAGGAATTGTAGCCACAGCAGCGCGGCGCGCGGATGCGCAGCGCCTTTGACGAGTGCGCCGGCATAGACACCGGTGCTGTTATCGGAGGCCGGGATCTCGACTTGGTCGATAGGGTATCCGGCCTGCGCCTGGAACAGCGCCTCGGATTGCCAGGTGACGCCGGCCTGCACACGCCCCTGCATGATCCAAAGCGGCGTCTGCCGGTGATGGATCCGGGTCAAAAGCGTACTGCCATCCCGAACCTTGTCCTCATACACCGCCTGCACCAACTTCACCCCACCAGCCTTCGTCAGAGCCTGCTTGATCTGTCGCGCGATGCCCTCGAACTGCGGATTGGGCATGGCCAGCTTGAGGCCGGGGCTGGCCAGATCTGCCAGCCGCTGGATGTGGGCAGGGTTGCCACGGGCGACCATAATGGTGAGCGTATTGGTGACATATGGCATTGCCGGTGCCTCGAGCGTTCCCTCGGCCACTGACCCCTGAACCGCCTCCATGCCCGCCAGATACACGTCAGGTTTGATCGTCCAGCTCATATTTCCGACGGTAATGGTGCCGCCTGCCTTCAGCTGCTCCAGCAGCACCCCGGGTGGAAGCGTCTCCCAATACAGATGGCCAAGGTATTCGTGGTGCAGGCGCTCAAACTCGTGCACCAGCGGTGCTATGGCAAAAAAGTAATTGCCTCCGACATACAGCACCAGCAGCGGATGCTGCGGGTCGCCATGGAAGTCGGCCAGATTGTCCGCATCCGGCACGGTGAACTCGACGCCGCGCGAGGTCACATCATTATTGCTACCGTGCTGCCACGGCGGTGAGACTCCATCGTCGGGTGAGCCCGAAACCTCCGCCGCCAGTGCCGGTGCCGCAAAATCTCCCAGGCCCAGCGCAAGCGCGCCGATCATGCATATCAGGCGCAGGCCCGCACCAGCAGCTGCAGATCTCAATCGCATGTGCTTCAAACCGCGCGGCGGATCAAAAAGTCACCAGCGCATAGCCGGCGTGTTCCAGCGTCGTGATCGTCGTCAGCGCCGACAGACTCAGTGTCACCGACTTGTCCAACCACGCATAGTCGTACTGATGCTCGGCAACGGCCTGGCCGCAGACGGCGATATCAACGCCGGCCTTGCGCAGCTCGGCGATCAGGGGCAGGTTGGGATTTGTCGTGGCGAACTGCGCACGATAGTGCTCATCGTCCAGCGCCAGGGCGGTAGCCGCACCGGATGCCACTGCAACGAACTTCAGGTGCGACAGCGGCACCCCAGAGGCCACGTACAGATTGACCGCACGCGCCACATGGTCCAGTCCCGGATTGACATCGGAGGGGCTCTTGCCCGCGGCAGTCACTGAGAAGACGATCCGGTAGCTGCTGTGCGGGTCGGGCCTGTAAGCCGCGTCCGGCAGTGCATGAATCTTACCGTAGCCAGGGATCGCCGGCGTCGTCCAGAAGTCCGCTTCGGCCGCTGCGGCGGCGGAGGCCAGAAATACCGTTGCAGCGAGCAGGGATGCAAGATGGCGCATGATCAGTTCTCCTTGCGAGTCATTCGGTTAGTATGCCTCTCGGCGCACGAGGCGCGCCAACGGTATAGGAAGGAGCTGCAGCCGTGGATACGCCGACCGAAGTCTTCCCTGGTCGGGCGCCGGCTGCCGGTCGTAACGGTCGGTGGGACCGCGTTCGATGCGGCTAGCGTGACGACCTTTGGGATACAGGCCGCACTGGCCAGCCTGTGCGGCGGTTGCGTGGGATTCTCCCTTGGCCTGGTCGGTGGGGGCGGTTCGATTCTTGCGGTACCGCTGCTGTTGTACGTGGTCGGAGTGCGCGATCCGCACGTTGCCATCGGTACCAGCGCGCTTGCGGTTGGCACCAATGCCCTCGCAAATCTTACCGGCCATTGGCGTGCCGGCACCGTCAAATGGCCCTGCGCCAGCGTCTTTGCCACCGCCGGCATCGTCGGCGCGGCGGTCGGATCCTCGCTCGGCAAGCTCCTCAACGGCCAAAGTCTGCTGTTCCTGTTCGCCTGGGTCATGGTCGGCGTCGCCGCCGCCATGCTCTGGCCGCGCACCGGGACCGGTGATCCGCAGGTCAGGCTGACCGCGCGGGTCGCGGCACGGCTCAGCGGTATCGGCCTCCTGGTGGGTCTGTTATCCGGGTTCTTCGGCATCGGCGGTGGATTTCTCATTGTGCCGGGACTGATGTTCGGCAGCGGCATGCCGATTCTCAACGCCATCGGCTCCTCATTGCTTTCTGTCGGCGCCTTTGGTCTGACGGCAGGTATCAATTACGCGCTGTCAGGCTTGATCGAGTGGCGCATCGCCCTGCCGTTCATCCTCGGAGGTGTGCTGGGTGGCATGCTCGGGCTGCGTTGTGCGCTCCGGCTGGCACGCCAGCGGCGAATGCTTACGTACGTCTTTGCCACCCTCATAGTCAGTGTTGCCCTCTACATGCTATTGCGGACCGGAATTCCGCATTGAGCATGAGGTGTCGCACGAAAACAGCGCCGACGGCGTTGCGTCCGCCAGCGAGCGTCGAATTGAGTCGACACACTGGCAACGGGCGATGCGGTAATTTCCTTGATATGGCCCGCTCGAGAGACGAATGACTCACGAGCTCTCGCTCGCCGAGTAGCCGAAGCGGGGGGACTTGCCTATCGCGTTTGATCCTCAGGCGGCGTCCACCATCGATTGAAGCCGCTTCATGCCGATCTCGCCCTGATGCACGCCCTGCGCCGTAACATACGCCGGCGTGGCATCAAGTCCCAAAGCGGCCCCGTCCGCGAGATTCTTGCGCAGTTCGGCACTGACTCGCTCGTTTCCCATGTCATGTCAAGAAGTCGATGCCTCAATGCCAAGCGACCGTGCGATTTGTGTCGCCACGGCTCCCGTGAACTCTCCGGAGAGATGCGTGAGCCGATCGTGTGTCTCGAAGAAGCGCCCGTGTATCTGCGCAGAAAGTGCAATGCGCGCCGCGAGCTGCGAATCCTCGCGGAGTATCGGATATTCCCGGTACAGGATCTGCAGGTCAGCGTTGCGCTCGGCGAGCGGCCGTAGCAGTTTGTCTGTCGCGCGGCAGTACGGACAGTGATACTCGAAATACACGGCCAGCACGCGCGGTGCTTGCTGCGGTCCGAGCATCGGGGTCAGTGGACTGGACCCGCACCGGCGATGCGGATCATCCTCCTGCCATCGCGCTCACCAGGTAGGCCTTACCCGGCATCCGTACGCCGTCAACTCCGTGCCGCCTTTCGAACAGCTCTGTTAGCTCGGTTTGCACACCTTCCCGAACCGTCGGCGACGATGCCTCGAGCAGCCTTCCAAAGGACATTGCGTTGAACACGAAATCCGTTGCCTCTCGAGGGCTTGCGCCCGCACCGGCGACCAACTGGTCCCCCGTCCACGTATCAAATGTCATCGCCGCAAATCCGGCATGCTCCAGCAGCTCGCGGACGTAGGTCGGATCATCGAGCGCAAACGGGCCGGGCGCCCGAGGGACGGGTGCTGGAAGCTGCACACAGCGCCCGACGATCTCCATCATCTGCGCGACCCAACCATTCTCCCGCGCGGGTGCCCACACGCAAAAATCCATGCGTCCGCCTTGGCGAACCAGCGTGCGCAGATTCCTGAAGGCTGTAGCTGGATCCGGAAAGAACATCAGACCGAAGCGCGAGAACAGTCGATCAAATAGGGGCGGCCCCAGCCGCACGGTCGCAGCATCGGCACATTGGAACCTCACATTCCCAGCGTGTGCAGCCCGCGCCCGCTGTTGCGCGGCTGCAACCAGCCGCAATGAGATATCGATGCCCAGAACCTCGCCCTGCGCGCCGATCTCACGCGCAATATCGAGGCTCGTGCCACCGGCTCCGCATCCCAGGTCGACGACCCGCTCGCCGTGGCGAAAACCGGCACGGGTGATCAGTGCCCGCCCGATCGGAGCGATCATGCCCTCGAACTGTTGCAGGTGCGCTAGCCATCGTTCGCCCATTTCACCGGCCCACTCCTCGGCCGGAAGGCTGTCGGTCGTCGGTCGCTGCACCATTCGTATCGCTCCTGTGCGGAATAGAGGTTCTGAACTTCGCAGTGTATGCAAGCCGACCCAGGGTTTGCATAGCCGTAGCCCGTCCAGTGACACACTGAGGGCTCACATGCTGCCGCAGGTCGGCATCAATCGCCCCATCACGGCCCACGCAAATGACTGAATTAATAGCTCCGCGCGCTCCACCTCAGACAGTTTGATCGTGCTGCTCATGCGCACAATCATACTCCCGGGTTAGATGTTACAGTCCACTGAAGACGGCGAGCGACGACTCCGCTCACGGGGTAAATGACCATGCAGCAGTTCTTCCCGAACGGTATCGAGACCTACCTCGTCGGTGGGCTTCTGATGGGTGTGGCCGTGAGCTTCGCGTTCGCGATGTCCGGGCTCGTGCCCGGCATGAGTACGGTTTTCAGTTCGACCTGGTCGTTCGTATCACGGCTTGCATTCTTCCGGCAGGATCGATTCGTGTCGAGCCGCGGCTGGCGGCTCGCGCTCTCCATCGGCCTCGTGCTCGGCGGTGCACTGTTCCTGCTTACGGCCGCCCATGGCACGACGTTCCAGACGCAGGTACCCTGGTGGCGACTGGCAGTTGGCGGGTTCATCGCGGGCTTCGGTGCACGGATGAGCAACGGCTGCACGTCGGGGCACGGCATCTGCGGTGTCGGCTCGTTCCAGATGCCGTCGATTCTCGCGGTCGTGATCTTCCTCGTGACCGCGATCGTCACGGCGCAGCTCGTCGCCGCTTTCGGGGGTGCGTGATGAAGGCCTCCACGGTGATTGTCGCGCTGTTCACCGGCGTGCTGTTCGGCTTCGGGTTGGCGTATTCGGCGATGGTGAAGCCCGAGGTCGTGCTTTCGTTCCTGCGGTTTCAGGACTTCGGCCTGCTCCTCGTTCTCGGCGGCGCCGTGGTCGTGACCGCCATCGCGTATCGGGTGCTGCCGCGAATCCTGGCGGGGCCCGTGCTCGGCGGCGCATTCGGCACGCATCCGTCCGAGATGACCAGACGCACGATGGGTGGCGCGGCGCTGTTCGGCGTGGGCTGGGGTCTGAGCGGCGTCTGCCCGGGACCGGCGATCGCGGGCCTGGGCGTCGGTAATTGGCCGTTGCTGATCGCGATTCTGGGGATGTTCGCCGGGGCGTATGTACAGGGGCTCCTCGCGAGCGTCCGGTCCCCGGCGAGCCCCGGTGCCGCGCATTGATCTCCGCGCGCCGCTCGCACACACTGCGCATAACACCCCGCACGGAGGAAGGAATATGACGGAAGTGGATCGGCGCGCGATCGGGCGTCGCAGGGTGGTCGCTGCCCTTAGCACCGGGGCCGTCGTGCTCGGCGCGGCTGTTCTGCCAACACAGGCGTCCGCGAAGCCTGCGCGCTGGCAGCCGGTGTTCGAAAAGGACGACGACTGGATGGAGCTGCCGAGTCGCCACCGCCTGGTGTTCGATGCGACGTCCGCGGACGGTACTGCGCACGCGCTGTTCTTTGCGCGGAACTACATCGGCGTCAACAAGAGCGCCTATGGAATCGAATCATCGCAGCTCGCAATCATCATCATCCTGCGCCACATGGCGACGGTTTTCGGATACGACGACGCGATCTGGTCGAAGTACGGCAAGATCCTGTCGAACATGTCAAAGTTCACGGACCCGAAGACGCAGGAAGCCCCGACTCGAAATCTTTACGACGTGAAGGGTTACGGGCCCGGCCTCGCGAATGCCGACGCCACGCTGACCGATCTGGCCGGCCAGGGCGTGCACTTCGCGGTGTGCGGGGCGGCGACGCAGCGAATCGCTGCGATGGTGGCCGCGCAGACTAAGGACGACGCGGAGGGGGTCCGCCAGGAATTCGAGTCGCATCTGGTTCCGAACGGCCGCATGGTGGCGGCCGGAATCGTCACCGTGAACCGCGCGCAGGAACGCGGCTACGCGATGTCCTACTACACGCCGTGAATCCGCAATCGGGGCTAGCTTCCGTCCGTCAGCGACCGGCAAGGTCCGGATTCTTTTCCGACCAGGCCTTGAGCGTGCGATAACGCCGAACCACCTCGTGTCGAGGCCCGTCCATGCTTGTCCAAGGCAGTCTGGGACCGAACATGCCGTACTTTTGCCGTACTTCCGGAGCTGATTTGTCGTAAGTCTTGGATTCGATGGTGGGCGTACACGGCTTGAACCTGTGAGCCCTGCCGTATGAAACGGTGGTCAGCGCCTTACAGATCAACGATATGCGAGGGCAGGGCCAAGGGCAACAGTCACTTAGCGTCACGCGATGTAATTCGCTGTCATTCGGCGTCATGGCCGCACTGTCCCAGATTGTCCCAGCGGTACAGACTGCCTCTGGTCGGAAGAGCCGGATTCACCTCCGGAAACCCGTCAGTCGGAGAAAGCTCCGCCGAGATGGCGGTCGTGACTCGTTGCTGACGGTCGGGAACGGCCGCTTTCGAGCAGTCGAGTCAGCTCTTCTGTTTCGCCAACGCCTCACGCGCTTCCTTGATCTCGGGTCTTCCAGGCTTGTCGGAGTGCGCACAAACCGTCAGCAGTTCGCCAAAATATCTTTGACTCAGATCTCTGCTCCCGCTGAGCTGCGCAGCGTGCGCCGCTCCATATAATGATCGGAAGCGCCGTGGCTCCTTCTTAAGCGTTGCTTCAAATTGCACCAATGCCTCAGCAGGTTCATTCATCTCCAACAACATCTCGCCGAGCAGTTCCCGCGCTGGGGACAGTGGACCCGGTGTCAACACACTTTTTTCCGTCCCATCTTCCATATGCCGCTGCCAGTTCCATCTGCCGCACGGCTTCCTCGTTCTTGCCCGCCGTCAGCGCAGTCCATGCCGAGACCGCAGTGGCCTGAATTTCCACCTGCTGCGCCCAGTAACGCTCGTTGGCCTTCGAAAGGCGCTCCTGGATCTGCTTCAGCGCTGCCGCTGCTTTGTTTGCCGCCGCAGCGTGTCCCAATCGCGCCGCGCCCAATCCTCGGGCGAACCATGTGATCGCATCGGCGTACGGAAACGGCGTCTCGCGACTAGCGCCAGCCGCTCAGCCTGCTGCCAGTCGCTGGCGCTCCAAGGCGTATCGTGCCGGGATTGCCGCGAGCGCAAAATAGCCGGCCGAGGGTGGGCCGGCGCCGATCAGCAACGCCTTTGGATCGAAGCGTGCTGCCATTTCCGGCAGGCCACTTACAATCCGGGCTGCCGCCTCGTCCTGCCCTGTTTGCAAGTAGGCATAAGTCTCGTAGTCGCTGGCATGCAGCTCTTCGGCCGTTTGTCCCTGGCGCCGCGCGGCCGCCGCCGCCGCCACGTTGCTGTCAATCGACTCCTGCCAGTAACCCAGGCGGGTAAATGTGTGCGAGGGCATGTGCAGCGCGTGAGGCGCATCGGGTGCAATTTCCGCGTAGCGCTGCGCCGCAACCAGCGCACGCCCCGCCAAGGCCGGCACGTCGTAGGCATGGATCAAGTAATGCGCGAGTCCGGGATGCGTTGGCTGCTGTGCAAACAATTTCTCAAGAATTGCTCCCGCCTTGAGGCGGTCTGCGTAGGTCTTGTCGCCGGGATCCTCCGCGACCGCGAGCGCCAATGCGTAGAAAATCTGCGCTTCGGGGTCTTGCGGATATTTTGCCGGCAAGGTCTCCCATGGCATCGCGATAGGCGAGCAGGCGCGCTTGCTGCGGTGTGCTTTCAAAGTTGCCGTACAGCTTGCCGACTGCCGCGAGATAGGCGCGTTCGCGGTCTGTCTTTGCGCCCAACTCCTTGCCTCGTTCGGCGCTCTGCCGCCCGAGTTGCAACTGACCCTTGTCTTTTTGTCCCGGTGCGAATGGATTGCTCCAATCGCTTAGAGCGATTCCCCAGTACGCAATTGCGCACGTAGGATCTTTTCGGAGAACGGCGTTGAATCCGTCGATGGCACGGCTGAACTGGAAAGAATGGAGCAGGCCTACGGCGCGATTAAAATCGTTCTGCGCCGGTTCGATGCACGATGTGGCGAAATGAACCTCCCCCAGCTTCTCGCCATTCCCATGCTCATGCTCTTGCGTCACGCCACGCGCCGCAGTCAACATCAATAGGACAGCTGCGATGAGATGTTTCCCGTGCACTTGCGCCTCCGGCGCGGAGTTCCTCAGGCGGATACAACAACATGAAATGATAGCGAATGCCGCGACCTCATTGGGAATAACCGCTCTATGACGGAGAGTCGCCGGCCGGCACTGACCGGTAGTGGCCGGAAGCGCCGGATCCGGCTCCCGAAAGCCGCCAGTCGGGAAGATCTCCCCTGAGATGGCGGTCCTGACCTATTTCGTTGAAAAACTCGGTAGTATTTTGGCCGCGAGATTGCCCTGGCTGGTTCGGCGAAACGTGGCCGGCGGGGATGGCGGCGGTGATCAACCGCGGCTCATTGTCGTGTTTTTAGCGCTTGAGCGATTGGTCCCTAGTCGTGGCCGGTCAACTGTCCGAGTTGCAGAACACTGGCAACGAGCCCTGGGACGCTCAAATCGACATTCAAACGTTCCCGGTGAAGTCCGCCTGCGCGGCCAAGGACCTCAACGGCCCGGATTTCGCGGGGGCTAGCATGCTTGAGTTCCGCAATGAGCTGGATTGGAATTTTCAGCGTCACTGCGCTCGTGAGCCCGACCTCAAGGGCGCGTATTCGAGACTGGTAGCGTGCGCTGCCCGCTCTGGGTTCTTGGCTGGCAGCCCAGCGACCAGCGAGTGAAACCCGCGCGAAGTTTCGGCGCAACTCGCTACGGATCCATGCCGGTACTGGCGTCCGAATCACGGTGATCTTCCTTTGCGGCTGCCGTGATGGATTCGCGCCGCCTGGGGTTGTGTGGCTGGCTGTCCCAGATTGTCCCAGCGATCTATCTGTGAAAGATGGGGGTCGTCCTCGTGGTTTCTTGGCGGCCACTTTACCGTTCTGGATCGTGTCCCTGGACGTGGTGTACGAGTCGTGATTCCTGGTCAGGTTGGACTCGTGCTCAGCTGACCACTGCGGACAGCCGAGCGGATTGATTGTCGGTCAAGGTTTGCAAGCCTTCAAGTTGCATGTAGCGACGCTGCAGCGCCCACTCGTCGCTCTGCTCCAGGAGCAAGGCGCCGACGAGCCGTGTGATGGCGGCCTCGTTGGGGAAGATGCCCACGACATCTGTACGCCGTTTTATCTCGGCGTTGAGCCTCTCCAGCGGATTGGTCGAGTGGATCTGCTTGGTGTGCGCCTTCGGGAAGCCCATATAGGCGAGGACATCGGACTCCGCGCCATCCATCAGCTTGGCGAGTTTCGGGAACTTCGCGCGCAGCTGATCGGCCACGGTACGCCATTGGGTGATTGCCGCCTCATGGGTTTCTTGGGCAAAGACGGTGTTGATCATCGCCAGCACCATCTGCCGCTGGCCCTTGCCGGCATGCGCCAGGGCGTTTCGCAGGAAGTGAACCTTGCAGCGCTGCCAAGTGGCCTTAAGCACCTTGGCGGCGGCAGCTTTGAGGCCCTCGTGGGCATCCGATATCACCAGCTTCACCCCGCGCAGTCCCCGGCGCGTGAGGGAGCGCAGGAACGCGGTCCAGAACGGCTCCGCCTCCGAGGGACCGATGGCCATGCCCAGCACCTCGCGGACCCCATCGGTGTTCACGGCAACGGCGATTATTACGGCCACCGAGACGATCCTCCCAGCCTCCCGTACCTTGATGTAGGTGGCATCGATCCACAGGTACGGCCAGTCCCCCTCGATCGGGCGGCCCAGGAAAGCATGCACCCGCTCGTCGATCTCCTCGCACAGGCGCGAGACCTGGCTCTTGGAGATCCCGCTCATGCCCATCGCCTTCACCAGCTCGTCCACCGAGCGGGTCGATACGCCTTGGATGTAGGCTTCCTGCACGACGGCGGTCAGAGCCTTCTCAGCCGTCCGGCGGGGCTCCAGAAAGCCGGGGAAATAGCTGCCTTTGCGCAGCTTAGGGATCTTCAGGTCCACAGATCCGGCGCGTGTCTCCCACAGCCGCTCCCGGTAGCCGTTGCGGCTGTTGGACCGCTCCGGGCTGCGTTCCCCGTACGCCGCGGTGCACAGGCTCTGCGTGTCCATCTCCATCATCCGCTGGGCGACGAACTGGATCATGTCCCGCAGCAGATCCGCATCTGCACCCTTTTCGGTGAGCTCGGCGAGTGCGATATTGCTCTTGGTGGTCATCGTGGTGTCCTCGGTCGACGTTGAAAGGTGTGGTAACCCCAACCTTAACCGGAAAATCACGATGGCCGCCCCCTTCGGGGGGGCAGCCGGCTGGCCGCCGGCGCTGAACTCCGTTCGGGCCTCCGGCCCTCACTTCGTTCAGCGCTCCTTAGCCACTCACTCGTACACCACGGAATGGGACATCAGCCCGTTCTGCCAAAACGCAAAAGGGCTGTGCCGCACATAGGAGCATTCTTGCGCGCATCTTTCGCGGCACGCCGCAATGCCGTCCATTACCAGCGGTGAAGCTCTACGGTCGACTCGTCTTAGCTCGCGCTTTCGCTTTCATGGACTTCTCTGCAGCAACCGCGGGCGGCCGCCTGAATTGTCGTACACAGCCCAGCCGTGCGCCAACAACCGGTAGCGGCGAACAAAATTCTTCCAGCTTCTTGAAAATCGCCGGATCACGTTGGCGCGCGGCGCAGGACTGATGCGATCAATTCAGGGACGCCGCGGTCTATACGCGCGGGCTGGAACACGAATGGACACCCTCACCATTGGACACCCGGGTACAGGCTCGGCAGACGCTGTGAGCGATACACGTCCACGCCTGGGGTCGTAGCTTGCCAGACAACGGTCGGAGCAGTTTCATGAACGGATGTGCCGAACTGGATTTCTTGAATGAGCGCGCCGGCAACGGGCGAAGCAAAATCCACTTCAGCATCACTGTTGGCCAGCGCTGTGACATCTCCTCCGAAAAAGCTGTATAGGCTCGCGGGGGCAAGATATTGATGGACCAAAGTTGCCGTCATGGCCGATTCATCGATGCTCAAGACCTCCCCCGTCGAGTACAGACATTGCGGCTGAGATGACCCGGCACACGATGCGCCGGCCAGATACTGCCGATCGTCCCCGTCATCCAACACCCCCAGGTCGAAAACACCGCTGGAGTTGATACTGAAGAAATTGATTCCGTGCTGAGCATAGAACCAGTCCGTGGGATCCGTGCCGCCCATCAGCTGGAAATCTCCACCCTCACCCAGTCTCCACAGCACATTGCCCGATCCCGTGGCGTCCTGGAAATCAATCTTGATGATCCAGTTCTGATTCCGAACCGACAGCAGCAGCGCGTGGTCATCCGGGGAGTACAGCATGGCGTCGCTGTGAGTCCAATCCGGAAACTGGAACGGATGGCGGTTGATGTCCAGGTGGTCAAAGGTGCTCCAGACCCAGTCGGGCTTGAAGTTGCTGTCAACGTCGATGATCACATCCCCGGCGACATTGACGGTACCGGAGTATCCCACCACCCCACTGACCTCTCTTGCCACGGCTGCCAGCAGCACGTAATGACCGTTCGGCAGCGCGAGTACGTCATGGCTGAATGCAAAGAGCTGAATGCCCGTGAAGCCCGCAGCAGCCAACGATTGGTTGAATGCACCGACTGTCAGCTCGCGGATGGTCGTGCCCGCTAGATCCACTTCCCGCAGCTCATTCAAGGTTCCTGCGGGGATCGCGGGACCATTCGCGGGCGTCGTTACAGTCAAGTTCAGAAGGAAGTGGCCGTTGGGAAGAAGCTTGATAGGTGTGATGACATTTGCCGGGGTGCCCTGGTACCGATAGGTCCACAGCACATTGCCCTGCAGGTCAGTCACAAAAGCCTGTGCCAGGGACGGATCGTAGTGCGTCGAACCGAATAGCACGGCATCGAAAAGCTCAACGCCTGCCTGCGGCCGCAGATTGTTTGGATTCGTGATCGTCAGAGAGGGTGTTGGAATCGGCGTGCCGGTTGTGAAGGTTTGATCCGCATCCTGATAGGTCGCGCCATTTGCCAATGCAACAATGCCCTGCAGATGGTAGCTGGTACTGCCCCGCATGCCGGCGACCTGGATTGCAACCGGACCTCCCTGAGCGCTGGCGGCGTCGGTTCCTTGTGCCCAGGTCTTAAGGCCGTAGGTGGTATCAGTGCCGAACTGGACCGTCACCGTGCCGGCCTGGGGCAAATTAATCTGGAAATTCGCCACCTGCGGATTGGCGGTTTGCGTAACTTTGCCCGGTGCGATCAGCGCAACGACGGCCGTGGCGAACTGGGTCTGGGGTGTTGCGGACGCCGCCACCCGTATTACCACATTGATGCTTTGCGCAATTTGGGGGGCGACATAGACGCCCGCGCCATCAATAGTCCCGACATTGGCATTGCCACCTGCGATCCCGTTGACTGACCAGGTCACCGATCCGGCACTCCCAGCGGCAATGAAGCGCTGCTGCTGTGCATTGCCGAGGGCCGCGTACTGAGGCGCCATCGTGATCGCGCCCATGCTCGTCGGAACCGGGACGCTATTGCCGCTATCTGCGGCCGAGGGAGGAGGTGTCGGCGTGCCCGAGCCTCCGCAGCCATCGAGAAGGAGCAGCCATGCGCAAAGCAGCAGTCTCACTGAGCTTGCCACGGCTCTTAGAAGCGAAAGCCCACCTCTATTGGCACATAGGAAAGCGGGCCCTGCGCGTTGATGTGCTCATAGCGCCCCTCAATGAACCAGGACCGACGGTCGGGAAGCGCGAACTCCACGCCAATTCCCGCGTCCCAGCCGAAATTCGTCACGCCGTGAGCCGCGACCTGCGCCTCGGAATAACCATATCCATATCCGTAGCCGTAGCCGTAGCCGTAGCCGTACCCGTATCCATATCCGTACCCGTATCCACAGCCATAACCACAACCGTAGCCGCCGTTGAACGGTAACGCCTGATCAAGCTCGATGCGCGTGTAATACGCTCCAATGCCGGCAAGACCATAGGCGCGTATGCCATACGCGATGGGGATGCGATACAGGATATTGGCGGTTCCGGAAACGACGCTTCCCGTTCCAGAATCTACCTCCTGACTCAGTGTCTGCGCCGCCTGATTGAGATAACCGATGGTCGCGTTGTACTGGCTGTAGTTAAGATTGAAGCGGAACACAAACGGATTCAGCAACTCGGGCGACAGCTCTACTGCGCCACCGAGCACGAAACCGCCGTCAAGGTAGGTTGAGGTGCTACCCACCGTTCCGCTGTAGCCTGCCGCGAACGCGAAATTGGCTGACCTATCGGACCATTGTGCCTGCGCGAGACACGGAAATTGTACAAGCAGCACAATTGCAAGGAATTTCAGTGCGCGATTCGCGTCCATAAGGGCTCTCAGTGACCGTCAATTTTCGCAACAATAACAATGCCAGATTAGTATCAAATTAGAAAAGTCCTTATGGTTTGAGATAACTATTGATCCGCCGCGAGTTCCCGTGAATTCCAGATAGGTCCCGCTCGGCAGAGCCATCTGCACGGCGATGCGCCCGTCGGCCTCGCGCATTAAGGCGCGCAGATGGCGTCCTTCGTCGATGCCGCTTTGGCGCAGTTGGTGGAAACTGCCATGAAGGGCGAGCAGAAGTTTGTGACAATTCGCCACAAGGCATTTGCGCATGCCGGTCACCTCTCGCCGGCGCAATTGCAGGGCGTGTTCGCCGCAGTTCCCGTGGCCGTCTTCGAGCCGCTAATTGTCTTACCGCTGCCGCTTTACAAAACGCTCCGCCGTTGGCCGTTCTCGCCCGGTTGCCACTAGCGATCCCACGTGCGTCGGTGAGCCAACTCTGCCGTCCGAGAGCAGGGCTTGGAGGGCGATTCGCTCTAGATGCTGATGATCTTCAGGATGCGCTTCAGCGCCTCAAAATCCGAAGGGTTGCGCGTGTAAACCGGCAGTCCATTGGCAGCGGCTGTGGAAGCAATGAGCAAGTCTGCAAGGCGCGTACGGCTTGACTGGCCTGCGGCTCGCGCAGCCGCGAACATCCTGCCGTACATGCGAGCCGATTCCGCATCAAATGGCAGCGGATCCCAAGTTGCAGTAGCCCACTGCAATCGGTCCTGGCGTCGAGCTCGTTCATCCTTGTTTTCGGTAGCGTGGGGACCAGCGGCGAGTTCTGCGAGTGTTACGGCGGAAATCGCCGATTCGTCCGGTAGCAGACTGGGATCGATTGCATCGTGATCGATCACGACTGAAGTATCGAGAACGCCGCGAGTCGGTTCAGTCATCGACATGCGGATTGATCACTGCGTCCAAGTCTGCACGAAAGCGACCGGCGTCAATCCGAGGTGCGCGCGCTGCTGCGTCAGCAATGGCGGCGCGAGCCACAAAGCGGTGCCTGCGGATCGGCCGCAATTCCCCGACGGGCGTACCGTTGCGTGTCACGACAATCGTTCGGCCCGCTTCCACCTCGCGAAGCACAGCTGCGGATTGATTGCGAAGCTCCCGCTGTGTGATGACTCTGCTCTTCATGGCCGCGACGGTAGCACTTGTAGCACATCGTAGCAAGAGCGCGACGACCCTTGAAGCAAGGCACCGGCAACGCAGACCGTAAGCGGTTGATATGGTGGGCGGTACCGGGCTTGAACCTGTGACCCCTGCCGTGTGAAACGGTTGTCAGGGCCTTACAGATCAACGATATGCGAGGGGCGCGGGCCATTCGCAACAGTCACTTGGCGTCACGCGTCGTAATTCTGTGTCATTCGGCGTCATGGGCTGACTGTCCCAGATTGTCCCAGAAGACCCGCGAAATCTCGTGGACCGGTTGTGACCCACTATGGCTGCTGGGAAATGGCTCCAAAGCTGACGGGCAGGACATACGGGCGCGTTTCATTCCAATCGATGCGCTAAGCGGCTACTCCTTCTTTGGGACGCCCGCCGCGCTTCCCGTTTTCGCGAGAAGCTTTCGCCTTGATCGAACTGCGGCTCGCACCACCGAGTTTGCCGATCTGTTGCATCCACCGATGTGAACCGAAGGCGCCTTCTATGAGCCCTGGCACATACAAATCCGCATCCAGCAGCGGCCAACGCAGACCTAGCCCGTTCGGGCTAATCTTGATTTTCGTCAACTTGGATCGGGGCGCGCCTGCCAGCCCTTCGGCCAGCGCCACCGGGAAGGCAAACTCGCAACCGCCGTTGAGCGTAATCACGATCAGACCACGTCGTGAATCATAGCGAGCCGCTCGCGCAATCGGTCCGCGACTGATCGCCGCCGCACCGCGCTCGTTTGCCGCCTTAAATTGCTCCTTAGTAATTGCCATGAATCGTCCTCCAGGCTGCACACAACGTTTGCACGTGGACTTTCAGCGATCTGGCCAAGCGGTTTACATCCGGCCAGGAAAACCCAAAGTTCTCCCGCAGTTCGATCGGTCCGCTTGGACAGTTCAAATTGAACACCGCCTGCCGTGAGCCCTCCCAAACGTGGACATGCGCGGGACGATGATCGTTCGTGTAGATCATGACTCGAACACGGCCGAAGCGAAGAACCGTTGGCAAAGACTATAATAACCTAACCACGGTTGGGTTTAAATAGACTGTTTGAAGGGAAAGGGCCAGGACCTCGGTGGCGGGCCTTAAGGTGGCGGCCTGCTGTCAGATGGGTCTTCCGAAATCCGTCATTCGGTTGGGCCTGGGCCGAATGGCAAGGATGGCTGCTACCGGTCGACTCTCAGTCAACCTTTGCGTCGTTCCAACGGTAGACCTGAAACGGCGACCTTCGGCCAGAAGCAATGGACGTTGGTCACAGTCGATCACTCGAACTGCGAAGGACTACGCAGCGCACGCTTGCCTGTCACTCCAATTCATGTCATTATTACTGCCATGAATTCGAAGCGCGCTAGGGCCGCCGTTAAGCGCAGTTATCACTCGCCGCTTCGCGACCAGCAGCGCTCCGACACGAGGGAGCGCATTCTCGACGCATGCAGCGATCTCGTGGCCGTGGGGAAGGAGCTCACGTTCGCCGCGGTCGCGCACGCCGCAGGGGTACAAGAGCGGACGGTCTACCGCAACTTCGCGACGAAGGAGGATCTGGAGGACGCCTTCTGGTGGTCGCACGAGGAGCACGTCTCCGGTCCGGGCACGTTCGACGCGCAGACGCTTGCTGAGCTCGTGGCAAACATGAAGAGGTCCTTTGCCGGATTCGAGGCAAATACTGCGATGGTGGATGCGATGTTGTCGTCGCGCCAGGGTATGCGGCTGCGCCTGCGCGGGAACGACGCACGCCGCAAGATGATGCTCCGCTGCGTCGACGCTGCCGTGCCCGGGCTTGATGCGCGCATCTTGCACCGTGCCGCCGCCGCGGCGCAGGTCCTCTATTCGGCTCCCTCGTGGCAGATGCTGCGCACGTTCTGGGGGATGGATGCCGCCGAGGCCTCGGCTGTCGTCGAGCAGGCTCTCTCGGCGCTCGCCGAAGGCCTCCGCCGCCGGACGCAGAAGATACGCTGAGGCTGCAACGAGCAGGGAGAAAGAGATGCTATATCACCTTTCATTCAATGCACACGATCCCGAGCGCGTGGCCCGTGTCTTGGCAAAGATCTTGGACGCCATCGTCGTCGCGGCTCCATCTCCGCCGTTCAACAAAGGCGCGCTCTTCGTTTGTTGCGGCGACGATCGTGGCACCATGATCTCGCTCGAGCCGTGGGGCATCACATACGCGCCGGGCCCAGGTGCTTACACGGAAATGCCGCACGCGGAGTCGGCACCGGAGCGCAACGGCTTCCATGGGCTCTTCATGGCCAAACTGCCCGAGGAACACATCCACGAAATCGCGCGCCGCGAAGGCTGGCCGAGCGGGCACTGCGACAATGGCCAGTTCGAAGTGATCAACGTTTGGCTCGAAGGAACGCAGCTCGTCGAGTTCACCACGCCGCAGCTGTTACCGGCGTACCTGCGAACCTTCGGCCCCGAGGGGATGCCCGGCCTCAATGCGCTGATGCGCCTGGAGGAGGTTCGTTTCCGCGAAGTCATCGCGCGCACGCGCTGAGTCCCCGCATCGAGGCGAAGCAGCTGGCTCACTGGGGCAGTTATTGATGTTCACGCACATGGAGCAACCCATTTGGTCGCCGCCCGAGGGCGTTGACATGACGGCGGTCGGTGCAGCGCTCATGCGCGCCCGTCACCTATTAGTGGACGGTGAACCCAAGGTATTCAAGGACGATTTCGCCGCGCGATTGTTGGGCGTCACCGAGGGCATCGTACGCGGGCCCATGCCTGGAGTACCAGTGCCGACCCGAAACAAGGCCATCTCGGCCGCATGGGCCCTTAGGAGCCGCTATACGGAAGATTGTCTCGAGGCCGCCCGCGAGCGCGGAATCAGGCAATAGGTAATTCTCGGCGCCGGCCTCGACAGTTTTGCGCTTCGGCATGCGGCGACTCCACTCAACCTTACTGTTTTCGAGGTGGATACCGCGCGCGCACAAGAGTGGAAGCGTAAGCGCCTTGCCGAACTCGGGATCAAGGCGCCCAAGAACCTACGCTTCGCGGCTTGCGACTTCGAGACTACGTCGATTGAGACTGCGCTTGCGGGCGCAAAGTTTCGGTCCGATGAGAGGGCGTTCCTGTCTTGGCTCGGCGTCACCCAGTATTTGACGCGCGAAGCGATCGACGCGACGTTGAATTGGGCCGCACACCTCGCACCCGGCTCAGAGCTTGTACTGACATTCGTCCCGCCGTCGCCCGAAATGATCGAGACAGGCAAGCGAATCTCCACCGCGACCGGCGCCCACTTTGCCACCTTCTTCACGCCCGAGGAGATGGCGGCCATGTTGCGCACCGCCGGCTTTGCCGAGACGGAGCACTTTTCGCCGGAACTTGCACAACGGACCTATTTCAAAGGCCGGTCCGACGGCTTGAACGCGCCGAACGTCGAGCAGCTGATGCGTGCGCGTAACACCCCGACGCTGCTGAGAGCACCATGACACCCATCGCCGGCAATCTGCCAAGATATCCAGAGCAGGCACCGGCAAGCACCGAAAAGGAGGCATCCTTGGATGAGCCGCCCCCGCCGTCCGAGAGCAGGGAACATTAGCTTGTCGACCGGAGAAGGGCTGATGCGATCAGTTCAGTAGTCACGGGGGGCGTTGGAGACCTTCGACCTTTTCGGCGACGACACGGCACGCGGTGATGAGATCGGCAACAAGCCGCTCATCGATGTTCAGATCGCCTTCATATTCTCCGAGATTGCGGATCTGATGACTCTTGTCGAGCACGCGCCAGACCTCCGGACCTAATCCCAAAGCGTGTGGCAACGCCTGAAAGACGATGTAACGGTGATGCGCCCGAAATCCTTTGTGACGGAGTGCGGCCAAACACAGTCCGTGGGCGGCGTTGTAGGCGAGATCAAAGCGGCTCTCCAGCGCGTTTACTGGGTTCGCCGCATCCTTCAAGCGTGCGAGCGCTGAGTGCTTGAGCCCCTCGAATTCCTTCGCGTCCGGCGGCTCCGCCGCCCAGGGCTTTCCAGCACCTGTTAGCCGTTCAAGGAGGGAGGTCATTCTCGGACCCGATGATCCATAGCTTGGGTTGCGCCAGCACTCGGCTCACAAAGGCATTCCCGTTTCGCGCGCGCTTGGACCAATCCGCGGCGCTGTAGACCGTCGGATTTACGGTGCGGCCCAGTTGTTCACTTACAGGTTCAAGAAGGCTGTAGATTTCACTGTACGCAAGGCTATCGCTCAAGACCATCAAGTCGATATCGCTGGCTGCGGCGTCGCGACGCTTTGCAACTGACCCATAGACGAATGCGGCGGAGATCTGCTTCGTCAGCGGGGTCAACGCAACGCGCAGTGGATCGGCAAGCCCCACCGTCTTGCGGGTGATGCTTCGCAGTTCTTCGAAAAGTGGAGAACCAGGATTCGCTTGGTAGTGCTTCTGAGTTCCCACGCGGCGCATGGTGATAAGGCCGCTTTTTTCCAAGCGGGCAATCTCACGCTGCACCGCTCCGGATCCAGCATCGACAAGGTGGATGAGTTCGCCGGTATAGAAGCTGCGATCCGGTTGGCCGAATAGCAGCCCCAGCACGCGCTGCTTTACTGTCGAAAACAGCGCATCCACCAGACTGGCTGCGCCATCAGTGGGGCGGGGCTTGGCTTGGCTCTTACCCATATTGGGTAGAATCATACCCGATTTGGGTACTGTCCCAAAACCCCTCCGAAAGGCCAATTCAGCTAGCTCGGGGTCACACTATAAGTGATTGTTCTAGCTGGCTTTTAGATGGTGGGCGGTACAGGGCTTGAACCTGTGACCCCTGCCGTGTGAAACGGATGTCAGGGCCTTACAGATCAACGATATGCGAGGGCAGGGTCAAGCGCAACAGTCACTTAGCGTCACGCGATGTCATTCGATGTCATTTGGCGTCATGGTCTGACTGTCCCAGATTGTCCCAGCGATCGAACCGTGACGGGTAGGGTCGTCTTTATGGTTTCTTGGCGACCACCTTGCCGTTCTGCCAAACGTAAAGGGGTGTGCCGTATATGCGAGCAGTCTTGCGCGCATCTCTGGCAGCGCGCCGCAGTGCCCGTTCAATGCCTTCGGTGAAGCTTTGAGGTCGCTCCGACTTAGCTCGCGTTTTCGCTTTCATGGCGGCCTACCGCCCGAGGATCGTATCGATTCCCGCGAGAATGAGTTCAAATCGGCGGCGTGGGATCTTGCGCACGCGCTCGGTGAGCTGCTGCTTGTCCAGGGCGACGATCAGCGACACGTTTGCGACCGAGTCCTGCGCTAACCCCGTTTCGTGACTTGGCAACAGGACGTTGCCGGGGGCATCGGCCCATCTGAGATTACTGGTCAGCGGAACGCACACGGCGGTGCCGATGCGACTGCGGTTAAGCGCGTTGCCCTGGACGACGACGACGGGCCGGCGGTATCCGGGTTCGGACCCAGTGGGCTCATCGAGGTCGGCCCACCAAACTTCCGCCTGTTCGATTACCACTCCACCTTCCGCAGCACACCGCGCGCCGCGCGCCGGTTGAAGGCCTCGGATTTCTCGCCGACGTTGGCGATGACGTTGTTCATGGCGGCCGTCACGCGATCGGGCGCATGCCGGCCCAGAAACTCACCGAGTGCACGGCTGTAGATCTCGCTGCGCGAAGCCTTTAGCCGTTTCGCCAGATCCTCGGCTTCGCTGAAGACTTCGTCGGGTATGGAGACGGCGACTTTCATACCAATAGTATTACCAGTTGCCCAGTGGCTGTCAATCACTCGGCGGGAACGCCCTCACAAACCCTGAGGTCGAAGGCGGGCATGCTCTGTGGCGCATTGCGCACCGCGCGAGCTGCGCGCGCCAAGCCCGCTGCTCGTGCCACAATGCCCTCATGAAGCCCGGACGCAACGATGCGTGCCCTTGCGGCAGCGGCAAGAAGTACAAGTATTGTTGTCTCTCAGAGTCGGCCACGGTGGCCGAACTCGGCGAACAGACCTGGCGACGCGTACGCGCGGCCATCGACGGCTACGCGGGCGACATGCTGCACTTCATCGCGAAGTGCTACGGCGTGGACGCCATCCAGCAGGCATGGTTCGAATTCACGATGGGCAAGAGCGAGGAGTTCGTCCAAAGCGAGCCCAACGCCGAGCTTTTCTTCGCATGGCTCTTCCACGTCTGGTCGCCGCAGAAGCTCAAAGGCAACGTCATCTCCGACGCGACGCTCTACGCTGTCCCGCCCTCGCGCGCCTATCTCGACCGCAGAGCCGGGCGCCTTCATCCACTGCTGCAGCGCTATCTCGAAGCCTGCCTCATAGCACCCTTTGGCTTCCATGAGATCTGCGAATGCGAACCCGGAGTGGGCTTCACCACGCGAGACGTCCTGACCTGCGCCAAGTTCAACGTGCGTGAACGCTCGGCTTCAGCCACACTCGCCCGGGGCGACATCATTTTCGGGCAGATCGTAGCGCTCTCCGGGATCGCGATGGTCGAGGGTCTTGCCCCTTTCAGTTTTCCCCCGAGCTACAAGATCCACCTAATCCAGGTCCGCACCCGTCCGGAGCTCGAGCACTCGAGCGACCTCGCGCTACGCACGTTGTACTTCTCTCTCGCGGACGCCTACCTCAATCCACCGCTGCCCAAGCTCCACAACACCGATGGTGAACCGATCGAGCCGCGCACGCTGTACTTCGAGATCGATTCCGCGCAAGCGGCCTTCGATGCACTCAGTTCCCTCGCGCTTGGCAGCACCCGCGAGGAACTTCTGGCGGAAGCGAAGTTCAGTGCCAAGGGTGCCGTGATCGAGGCGCAGATCCCCTGGATCCGGCACAACCATCCGAAGCACGAACTTGAAACAGTCGTGCTCGGACAACTTCACATTGTGGAGGGTAAACTGAAAGTGGAGGTCAATTCCGCGGCCCGTGCGAGCACGTTCCGCAAGCTACTGGAGAAAACTTCCGGTTTGAAAGCGCGCTATTTGAGAACGCGCAAGCACCCCGTCGATGTCACGCGCGCGGCAAGCCTCCCTGGGGCTGGCGCCGGATTCACGCCCCGTAATGCCGAACAGGAAGAGCTTCTTAAGCAGCCCGAGGTGCGCGCAAAGCTTGAGCAACTCCAACGTCGTCACTATGAGAACTGGCCGGAGGTGGCATTGCCAGCCCTCAATAACAAAACGCCGCTCGAGGCGGTTGGAAACGCTGATGGGCGTGAAATGGTTGAGGCCCTCATTGCGCAGTTCGAGCGCGACAGCTCCATGATGCCCGTCCCACCGGACTCGACGGTGTTCACCAACCTGCGGCGTCGCTTGGGGTTATAGAAGGCCGCGCGAGCGACCGCTGAGCCGCGACGACTGTGGGTCGCGGCAAATCAACACCTGGTCGCGGTCTGCCGTTTGCTCGAGTCGCAGAACGAAGGCAACAAGCCCTGGAACGCTCAAATCGACGTTGGGTCGCTCCCAGTGCAAGCCGCCTCCGCGGCCGAGGACTTCGACAGCACGGATATCGCGTGCCGCAACGCGCCTGAGTTCCGGGATCAGCCGGATGGGAATTGTCAGCGTGACTCCGCTCGTCAGCTGAAGTTCAAGTGCGCCGATGCGAGATTGGTACCGCGCGGTCGCAGCTCTGGGCTCTTGCATGGCGGCTCGCTGGCCGGCGCGCGAAGCCCTGGCAAAGTTACGGCACAATTCGTTGCTGATCCACCTTGGTACCGGGGTCCGAATCACTGCCCATCATCCCTTGCGACTGTCCATGGCCGTTCGAATCGTCTGCGGCATGTGCGGCAGACTGTCCCAAATTCGATCGAAGAGCGTGAAGAGCTATGAAGAAGCGCCTATAAGCGCTTGAATCTATGGTGGGCGGTACAGGGCTTGAACCTGTGACCCCTGCCGTGTGAAACGGTGGTCAGGGCGTTACCAATCAACGATATGCGAGGGGAGTGCCAAGAGCAACAGTCACTTAGCGTCACGCGACGTAATTCTAGGTCATTTGGCGTCATCGGCTGGCTGTCCCAGATTGTCCCACCGAGGCAAACCATAATGAGCAGTAACTGATAAGGATCTCGGTTTTGCGCCCGTCTGCATCGGGCGCCGCCTGCACGCCGGGGCGCCCGTTTAACTACTATGCGCAACAGAGAAGACGTAGGTTACGCTCGGTAGTCGAAGGTACGGATATTAGTGAGTTTAGGGTTTTCTTGTAAACTCCGTAATAGATGCATAATATCGCCCCATGAATCCTATCGACAACCCTTTCGCTCCTGGGGCCGGTACTCCTCCGCCCGAGCTCGCTGGCCGCGATGAACTTCGCGAGACGATTCGAATTGCCGTTGAGCGGTCGCGCCGGGGACTGCCAACAAAAAGCATCCTTATGGTTGGCCTTAGGGGTGTTGGAAAGACTGTGCTGCTCGATCGAATGCGCGACGACGCAGAGTCTATCGGCATCCACACCATACGCATCGAAGCGCCGGAAGAGAGGTCGTTACCCGCTCTCCTCGCTCCTGAATTGCGGCAGGCATTGCTTCGACTGTCGAGAAATGAGCAAACGAAGGACATCGCGAAACGCGCTCTCAGAGGCTTGGCGGGCTTCGCCCGTGCGCTGAAAGTAAAGTATGCGGACATCGAAGTCGGGTTCGACTTCGAGCCAGAGCCCGGACTCGCTGACAATGGCGACCTGGAGCACGATCTCGCCGCACTTCTTGAAGTTGTCGGCGATGCCGCCAAAGAGGCCGGCACCGCGCTCGCGATCTTTATTGACGAGCTCCAGTACGTTGATGAGGACCAACTCGCGGCGCTGGTAACTGCTCTTCACCGTACGGCCCAGCGGCGCCTACCCGTCATGCTGGTGGGTGCTGGATTGCCCCAGCTGCGAGGACGCATGGGCCGTGCAAAATCGTATGCGGAAAGGCTTTTCGACTTTCCCGAGATTGGCGCATTACGTGATCCAGAAGCCAAGATTGCCATTTCAAGACCCGTTCAAGCTCAAAACATTGCGATTAACGACGACGCGCTTTTGCATATTGTCCGCGTAACTCATGGATACCCATATTTTTTGCAAGAATGGGGCAAGCACGCTTGGGATACCGCTGGCACTTCCCCAATTACTCTGAACGACGTCAATGTCGCCTCGGCGTCAGCAGTTGCGGCGCTAGATGAGAGCTTCTTTCGGGTTCGATTCGATCGACTCACCCCCAGTGAGAAGAAGTACCTTCGCGCAATGGCTGAACTTGGTACAGGGCCGCATAGGTCAGGAGATATCGCCAGACTTCTAAAGCGCGAAGTCACATCACTCGGGCCCACGCGAAATCAGTTAATTTCAAAGGGCATGGTTTTTAGTCCGAACCACGGTGATACAGCTTTTACCGTTCCGTTATTCGATGAATTTATGCGGAGAATTATCCCAGGCTATGAATGGCAACTATAGATTGGCGAACTAATTTCGCCCCTCGGGTCGCCTCTGGGCGGGCTTCTCGCTTGCGCGAGAATCGAAACCGAATCGATCGATCTCTAGGCAGGGACGTGCGCGCGAGTTCATGGGTCCCCGTGGGGACGGTGAGCGCGTCCGCATTGGCGCCACTGGCTCGCTCAATTTTGGGGCGCGGAACTCTACGAATTGCCCGAAAAAATTCGTACTGGTGTCCGTACGGCCAAAACCGAGGCGGGCCTATGCTGCCCCAATTGCGCGGCAATTACCTGACAATCAAGGGATTTTTTATGGTGGGCGGTACAGGGCTTGAACCTGTGACCCCTGCCGTGTGAAACGGTGGTCGGGGCCTTACAGATCAACCATATGCGAGGCGTGGGCCAAGCGCAACAGTCACTTGGCGTCACGCGATGTAATTCGATGTCATTCGGCGTCACGAGCTGACTGTCCCAAATTGTCCCAGCGACAAAGATGGCTCTTGAACCAAAATCATCGGCTAAGAACGTCGGCTCTGCTGCGACGAAGACGCGCGCTTTACCTGGCCACAATCATTGGGACGCTGCCGCTGACACTACGCCGCTGATTGACGTCAGTCAGGAGCAAAACCACGTGAGGTACCGCGAAGCTTACTGACACGTGCCCAATTCGCTGAAACTGGGGAAGTGGACTCACTTTTCAACGCCGTCAGGCGCGACCTTATAAATGCCATCGGCACCCACGGCCGCGAGATTGGAATTCGCTGTCACGATTCCGAAGAACGGTACGGTGGAGATCCGGTCGCCCCCGGACGAGCGGCTGTACAGGCGCTTCACCGTATCTCCGCAAACCTCAACGATGCCGCCGCGGGTCATGAAATGAACAAGGCCAATGGTGATCGCCGCACAATCCTTCTGCCATGGTTCAACGGCGATTCCATTTACCGGGTCGCAGTCTGTGTTCAACAGTCCACCGCAGATTGAATCTCCGCTCCTGTTTTCGACAATGGAGATCTGATTGTTTGGTCTGCCAATCCGCCTCAAACCACCGCCCCACTCACCCGCATTGAATCCAACGAGCAGGCTGCCGCGGATTGCTGCGACGGACGTGACTGCACCAAGTGGCTTGGCGGGCCATACCAGTGCCAGGCTTCGTTGACTTCCACCGACAATTTCGATCAGCCGATTCGAGGTAAGGATCGTGACGGCTCCTGGTGAGGGAGCAACGCCGATAAATCTGTCTGCATTCACTGAAACGGTGGCGGTAGCGCTCCACTCACCATGACTCCATTGACGCACAGTCCACGATGAACCGTTGCGCACGCCGGTAAGAACCGCAGGTGCGCCATCCTGAGTCCACAGATCGAGAGCGGGCGCAGGAAGAGGAACGTCGACTTGTTGGTCGGCGCCCTCCGTGATGCTCGAAAGCAGCCCGGCGTCGGTTAGGATCCACAACTGCGAATTGAAGAAGATTGCTCGTGATACGAAGGAATCTTGTCCAGCACGGACAGGTTCGATTGCTGCGGCGTACCCAGGGATGATGACGTAGAGCCAGAGAAGGAGCGTCCATTGGATCGAGCGTGACGGCATGGCAGCGGTCCCTGCGTTGTGGAAACTCAACCCTTTACGGCAATCTCACTTCAAGCGGCGACTGGTGATAAGCACTATTCGTTGAGAACGGTATGGTGGAACTCCGGCGGCAGCCTACTTAAGCCGCGTCCCCTCAGTGGCGGCTTCCGGATGTCAGAGCCGTGGGCACTGATAGCACGCTGTTAATCGCCACACCTTCGTACACCCAGCAGCCTTCAGAATAACTTGGCAAAGATTTGAGAGATAGCAAAAGCGTGACATCGCCAATCTTAAATGTAGGTATGCAAGGAATGCCACCACACACTTGCGCGACTCTAACAGTGAGATTTACGACTTCACCGACGTGATATGGTCCCTTCCACTGACGCAGCACTCTAAAGGAAATGTTCTGATCAACTGCAAATTTTGACCACTGCATGACGCTCGGCAGAGGTGTGGCTGCACTCGGAATTGGTGGATCTACGGCGACTACTTCGCGCTGAAATGCGATCGGGGATTGCGCGACGGCGCTTTTCACGATTTCTAAGTACTGACCCTGCAGAGTGAACGGCGAGCCCTCGCACTCGGGAGTCGTCGCTAGGCTGACCTGAGCTCCTGAGGCGAGCACCGCCAGTCCGATTGCCAGAAGCGACTTCATGCGATCCTTGAATGACCTGCGCGTGGAATCAATTGTGACTGTCTGAGTGACGGGTTGAGGCTATTCTTTCCGAGCGCCAGTAACAATCGCAAGTTTCTCGGTTGGGCCGCCCCTGCCGTCCGAGAGCAGGGGTCGTAAACCGATTCCGGCTGTGTGAAAGTTATGGCATGCCAAGGTACGTTTCTGACTCGCAGGCGCCAGCTACTCAGGTTTCATCTCGACGAGTCGCGAGTCGTCATTACCCGCTCCATGTCCACTTTGGATTATCGGGGCCGCCCCGAGGCAAGCGGCCATCACAAAGCACCGGGCGTATCGATGGCGCACTGACTCAGCCAGCCTTTAATTCCTCGCGGAGAATACGGCGCAAGGTTGCCTCATCCACCGAGTCAGGTCCGGTAGCCCGACGCAATGCCTGATTGATTAGTGTCTGGTATCCCGTTCCCTCTGATTCCGCCTTGGCGCGAAAAGTCATCAGCAGGTCGTTGTCCAGCATGATGGTGATGCGGGTCTTACCCTTGGCCTGTGCCTGGAGGCGCGCGAGGTGTGGGACATCCTTGGCGCGCTTCGCCTTCGAGAAATCATACTGCTTGCGCATAGTCAGCGGCCTCTTTGCGTGTGGTCTTACGGGCGGAGATGAGACGAATCGTGTCCTCTTTCCGCAATGTGTAAACGACGGTCAACAATCGCGTGCTGGCGCTCATGCCGATCAGTATCCAGCGGGCCTCGCCTCGAGAGATCGTGTCTTCTTGGGCGAGTGCCATTGGGTCAAGGAGTGTAGTTGCGGCTTCCTCGAAGCGGACGCCATGCTTCGTAAAGTTGGTGGCTGCCTTGGCTGCATCCCACTCGATCTCCATATGCATTCAGTATGCATCGAGGAGAATGAAAGGCAACTTCTTTCGGTGAGAGTGTTCGCGTGATCGCCTGTTTTGGCGGGAGTTCACCTGCCAGGAGTGTCCTGAGGATCGCGAACCGAATCCCGTCGGGAGTAGTGGGACGTGCTCGAATGCCGAAGCACCTACCAGAGAGTTGCGGTACGTGGTTGACCTTGGAATTCTCGCAAATCCCTGTTTCTGGGTTCAAGGTTTTGGCCCACAAACGCGGAAAACCATTTGTTTTCAAAGTGTTGGATGGTGGGCGGTACAGGGCTTGAACCTGTGACCCCTGCCGTGTGAAACGGTGGTCAGGGCCTTACAGATCAACCATATGCGAGGCGTAGGGCCAAGCGCAACAGTCACTTGGCGTCACGGGATGTCATTCGATGTCATTTGGCGTCATGGGCTGACTGTCCCAGATTGTCCCAACGACATAGACCGTGACCCCAGTCGCCAGCGTCCGCCTTCAGAAAAGCAGTAGATCCCTTGTTAGGGCCGACCTACAGAGTTGCCAGGCTTATCCTGGTCCGTCGAGCCTGGCGTTAGCGTAAAGGACGAGCCAGTCGAATCAGGCGCAAAAGTTACCGGCATGGATTCCTTGCGATCGCACGCAGCCACGGTCCACACCTCGCGCCAGCTCGATTCTTTTGCTCCCGGAAGAGTTTCGGCCTCCCGATTCACGAACGCGGTGTCCGCGACGTAGACCTTGGTACAAGTGGGGTCGCGCCAGCGCTGTATTTGTATCTGCATGGCTGGCGATCTGAACACGTCGATCTGCAATTGGGGGTCGGCGTGCGTAGTGCCCGGCAACAATGGACGGGCATTCGGACGCGATCCAGCTGCTACCGACACCAGTACGTTCAAAATTCGCGTAGCTCCGCAACCTGCATAATTGATCACCTGCTTCCAAATACCGGAGCGCAGAGTCCCAGCGTCGTCAAACATGAGCGGCTCGAAGATCGAGAACTGATTGGCGATGCTGTAATGTGCATCATCGCACGGACTCTCGACGACAACGTTCGAGCGTTTAGCGGCGCTAATAACCATCTCTTGTTCGCGAGGATCAGAAACCACTCTGGCGAATGCCGAATTGCCTTGTGCGAATGTGGCCTGCGTAGGGGGACCCAGCATCAGCACCAGAAATATAAGCCGCGCTTGCTGCGTCATCGCCATTCTATTCCCCTACCAACTGTTCCGTCGTCGGTGGTCAATTGCCACTTCAGGAACCTCACACGACAAGCGGCGATTCGGCGCAAGTAACGTCTGCGTCCGCGCCGGATCAGCAAGTCGTATGACCTCAATCACCGCTTCTCCCGCCAGGTATCTTCCATCGCTGAGCGCCTTTTTCGGTCGGCGGACCAGCTACCGCGTGCAGACGAAGTAAAGATATCGCGGGGCGACCTTATACGGACCATTCGGGGGACCGGTTAGTACCACTTGGTCGTCATAACCGGTCATCGTGTGTCCATTGGGGCACGTATTCGTGAGTGCAGCCTTGCACGGAGCCCTCGTTTCATCCTCAGCCGCGCACTCGACTCTATACTGCGTCTTTCTGTTGAAAGTCCCAGAAGGCTCCGTTTTGACGCTGGTCACGCTCGCCGCGATTGACCCGGTCGCGATCAAGATCGTCAACGACATCGATGCTATGGAGAGAGTTCGCACGTTGACCGCAGGTGTTGCATTGGTGGAAAAAGCGGCAGGGGATCAATCATGGGTAATCACCCATCACACATCTTGACGAGAAAACAGAATCGATGTTCTAATTAGTAGAATAGCAGCACCGATCGCCAATTTGAACCGGCACCAAACAGATCGTTGATACGGACAGATCTGGCCTCCTAACGATGACCAGCCTGACGCAGCTTGCTTGGTTCTATACAGTTTGGGTGGCGGCCAGCGCCGGCGTCCTCTGGGTACTGGCACAGTGGGCTGCTCGACGACGGCTGCACGGCGGCGTGCTCCTGATCGCTGCGATCCTCACATTAGTTTGCGTCGGTCTTTTGGTTTATGCGCTTGTTCGGACCGGAGGTCCGCCGGAATCTGCCTTACAGCGGTTTCTCGCGTATCGGGGATCTATCCTGCTCCTAGGTTTCCTTGTCTGGCCCTTTCTTGCCTGCGCTGCGGTCGCACAGATATCACGACATTTCGTGATCAACGCCCGGGCGGGTCGTTGGCTCTCCTTCGCCAGCGGCATGGTGATCTCGTGCCTATGCCCATTCGCGCTGCTTGCGGCAGGTTGCGGACTTGCGGGTGCGTGCTTTTAGTCCCGTCAACGTCGACTGACCGTGCCTGATCAATGACAGGCAAGAGCGAGCATCTCGGACGGAGACGGCCATGACGCCCGTCAGCACTTAGACAACGAGCAATTTTGACCCAAACTTCGTCACCTGGATGGCGTCCTAAGAGGCACACATCGCATGTCATTAATTGACCGGGCCCTGAACCATAAGACCCCTATCACACGCGCCCTCATCGCCGTGGCTGCCATCGCAGCCGTGACCGCCGCCATGACGTATCAAGAACGTCGCTTCTATGCACCATTTCAGGTACCGCTGTCGCCGTCTACCGGATATTTTCAGACTCGCGAATTTCAAATTCCAGATACGCAAGATTATCGAATCATGATCGGTGTAGGGACCCGGCGATTAGACGGTTCGACCTGCTTGGCTCTCACCTCAGCGCCCGTGACGGCCGAACGCTGCAGAGCCGCAGCGCCCCCGCTCGGCGCAGTCAAATGGAAATTGCGGCAGTCGGGTCGGCTGGTCGACACCGGATCTGCGCCCGCTGGTGCGTGGGACTGGGCGCGCAATGCGAACGAGGAAGGAACGACCTGGAGAAAAATAGGTGCCTTCAATGCAAAGTCGGGGTCTCATTACATTCTTGAACTCGATCTCGAAGCGGGTTCGGTTTCAATTGATCCCTATCACCCTAGCCTGATGATCGGGCAGCCATACAAGTAACTTTATCGACTGCGCCCGCCTGGATAGCGCCCGGGAAGTCAATGCGGTGAGACCGAATGGTTAATCGCCGGCCCACTCCTGGCATTGCAAATAATCATCCAATCGCGCCGCAGAATTGACTGACCGTCGGTCAGTTGATAGGGTGGCTGCTGGCCGTAGCGCCATGCTTATGACGTTCACAGATGGCTCCTTTGGATCATTACCGTCGACCGTGGCTCTTTTATGGCCTATCCACCGCCATTCCTTGGGCCTTTTGGCTCGGGGCCATATGGATCAGTCATCGGGTGGCGCCTTCGCCGCGGCTCGCGGCTCTATTGAGTCTTTTCGGACTTCTCGGAATCGTTGCGCCGATGTTCGTGGCCTTCACCATGATAGGTGCAGATCGGCATCTCAGGTCTGACTGTTGCCGCCGTCTCCGCAATATCTCTGCCGCAAAGCCGGTGTATTGGCTATTGGCTCTGGGGCTCATGCCGGCAAGTATCCTACTCGCCATCTTTATCTCGCTACTCTTTGGTTACGACGCTTCGCAGTTTCGCATCGCGACTACGCCGTCCTTTACTTCGGGAGTGGTGTCGACATGGGCAGTTCTGCTCGTCGTACCCGTCATCGAGGAGATGGCCTGGCATACCTACGGCACCGATACTCTCCGCCGCCGGTTCACTCTCTTTGCCACCTGCATAATTTTCTCCACGTTTTGGGGTATCTGGCATGCACCCTTAGTGCTGGTCGATGGCTACTACCATAGCAATTTGATGAAGACCGGAATTTGGGAGCTGGTTAACTTCCCGGTCAGCATTTTTCCCGTCGTCTTTCTGATGAATTGGCTTTACACCCGGGCCGCAAGGAACATATGGATTGCGGCACTGTTTCACGTGACCTCCGGGTTCTTCAACGAGCTGTTTTCTCCTCATCCTCGCACTAAGCTAATTCAGACAGGCATTTTGATCATCGTCGCAGCAGTCGTCGTCATGAAGAATCGCCAACTGTTTTTCTCCGAGACTTCGAGCCTGCATACGGCGAATCCTCCTCGGCTCTCGGGAACTCGCTAGGCCATGAGCAGAACGGTCAAAGCTCCAGCGGTGCGGCGGGCCGAAATTCTGGAAATCGCAAATATGCTCTTTCGCCGTCTTGGTTACTCGAACACCTCTGTCGAAGAGATAGTACGTGAGGCTGGAGTCGCGAAGGGGACGTTCTATTACTACTTTCGCACCAAGGAGGCGGTCCTTGAAGCGCTCGCCACGCAGTTGGTAGAAGCGATGGCAGAACGGTCTCGTTCGATTGCCAGCGATCAAAAGCTGGGACCGGTCGAAAAGTTCCAGTCTATCTTTGCGGAGCTTTCGCGTTTAGCGAATAGCAATGCGGGCGTGGTGGAGGATCTGCACTCATCTGTCAATCGCGAGTTGCATGATCGGAGCAACGTGGAAACCGTGCGTGTGCTGGGGCCGATTTTTGCTGGAATCGTTGAGGAAGGTCGAGAGGCAGGAGTCTTCAACGTGAAGGACGCGCTTTCGACGGTGCAATTCATCATGGCCGGATCTCTTTTTCTGTTTGGAGAAGGGATTTTCAATTGGACGCAGAAGGAGAAAGCGGCGCGCTTGTACGCGATGCGGGAATTGATTGCCCGAGCACTTGGAATGTCTGAGGCGGTGATGTCAGCTTCGGCTAGGTCCGCCGCGCAAGGTGATGCGAAGGAACATAGGGACAAAAGTCGGAAATTAAGGAAGCGCAGGTAATTAGGCTCAGGCTGCCCGACCCGGTGAGCCGACCCTGCCGTCCGAGAGCAGGGGTCGCCAAAAAGATTCCTGCCGTGAGAAAAGGGGTTGATAGCCCTTACAAATCAACGAAAACCGAGGGCAACTGAACATTACCTAAAGAGCTCTCCCTATCGGTGAGTGAGACGGACGATTCTAGGCAGGTTTGGTAGCCCCGGAGTCTGCGGGCCCGGTGACATCTTTCCCGCGATCTACGGATGGATGCGCGCCGGCTCCGCCGCTACTCAGGCGTACGTGCAGCAGCAGGACGTTGACCATGATGTGGTGTTCGTAGTTGCCGAGCGGTGTTCCCTTTCTCAACTTGCCCGCAATGCCGGCGCAGAACTTTGAGAATTCGTCGTTCACTGCAGCCGGTTCGACGACAGAGAGCGCGAACGCCAGGAGCTCTTCGGTCAGTGGCCAATTCTTGTTGAGCCGACGCTTCACGTGGCCGCACTTGGCGCTGATCGCATTCATGATATTTGCCTCAGTTGTCGGATACGCGCTGAAGGTAGCAAACCGACATCTATGCGCAAGGGTCCGTGGCGGCTGCCCGTAACTGTGCCAGGTGACACCATCTTCCACTTTTTGGAGTCGATTAATAATCGACATCGGGATTGCGCCCATTTCGGCGCTCCGAAGAATAGAAAAATAATGGAGTGCCACCTCACCGCAGGATGCGCAAAAGGGCAGGTAAGGGTGGCCAACGGTCCAGCGACGACTACTTTGCCGCAATTCGCCGGTATCTCGCACGAGATCCAATTCGAGGATCACTTGCCCGGAAGCCTGCTAGGCTCTCACGGTGGGAGCTATCCGCAAAACTCAACCGCAGCCGGTCCTACATCTCCAAGATTGAGGGAGGCGAAAGACGCGTGGAGGTGTGCGAATTCCCGGAAGTGTCCGACGCCATTGTCGATGACGCCCAAGCCCTGACAGGGCGGGTACTCGAGGGCTGATTAAACGCGATTATCGAGTCATGGAGCCGTCGCGGTTCTCGCGAGAAGTTAGTCTAACTAAGTTCTCTAGCAACAACCGACCCGAAGATGCGTTCCAATAGCATCGATCCCGGCGACCCGATTTGATCTAGGAAAGTTGTGAAACCCTTTCGCGTGTAAATGTGCAGATGGCTCAGGTGATAGCTGCTCGTCTCGTACCTACCTGCAATTTTGACTTCTCGATCTACCCACAAAAGCGCATCGTTCACCATAGTGGGTTCCTGACGTACGCCATCATCGGCATAGTCAACAACCCATAGCGTGCCGTCGTTTACAAGGAGCACCGGCATAACAAAGGCAAAGGTAGGGTCTGATGGGTCCGGCGGGTTCTTAGCAGCTGAATCCACAAGTTCTGACGCAGAAGCCATCGCCTGGGACCACTTATCGTACCCCTCCGCATCGGAGGCTATTAACTTCTTTCCGTTCTCGTGCCAACGAATCTGCGTGGCAGATTTGCCCACCATTTGCGAAGCCGCGTAGAGCTGGATCGTCTCGGGGCCGGTGCTCAGCACACCAAACGCCGTATCGTTTAGTACCTCACGATGCCAACGCTTGATGACGTCGTGGGAATTCTCCATATCCGACCGGGGAACTCGCGAAACTACAAGTGGAAACTCTGGCGAAAGGCTCTTGCACTCGACGGCAAGATAAACTTCTCGCAATATTTTCACGCGCTCGCGGGCGTTGAACTGTTGTCGTCCCCGCACGTCGAATTGCCGCAGTTTCCCTGGCTGCAACGGATCAAGGTAACTTCCACCAAGCGCGGTTACCCACCCCCTTTCGCGCAATGATCGGTGAGCGAACAGTTCAAGATCGAAATCATCCCGGTCCTGAAGGTACTGAGTAATATCAGCGGCGGTAATTGAACGGGAAATCATCAATGTTCCCAACCAGGGCTTGAAAAGAATCTCGTCGGAACCCGTACCAGCGTCCGTACAGAGTTTTTGGGTTAGGTTTCATCACAGAAAAAGAATCTGTAGCGCAGTTGTTACGGGAGCTAAAGCGTAGCAGTATTGTAATCTAATACCATGAATTAATTGATAATTTGTGCGATGTGAACCCGCGAACGCGGCTGTGCGGAAGCGGGTTTAGAGCTTCGAAGTTGCCTACAAGGATGATTTGCGCAAGGCTTATGAGTACTCGAGAGGAGTTCAAGCTCGGGTCTACGCACCCCTTACAATGCGTCCTTAGGACGCATTGTAAGGGGTGCGGGAACCCCAAGTCAATGACCTGATTCCGACTAGGAGCTTGACAGAGTTTGAAGTCATCTGCTATATGTCCTCAGGACATATAGCAGATGACATCCAGATCCACCATTTCTCTCCCCCAAGCGGCTTCGCTCGCCCTCTCCGATCTCAAGGCTCGCGCCATTACCGCGTACGAATTGGGTAAGAAGATTTTCGGCGTCTACCGAGCCGGCGGAATTAATGGCAGGCGCCTTGAGGTTCGTAAGCCAGAACCAGAGCGACGGCATTTCGTCGAGGTACTGAACTTCCTCGACGCCCACGGCGTCATTCGTCCGGTCCGCGGGTTTCCGGCCGGATCTCTCTATACTCTCCTTGGCACGACCGACCCCGAAGCGCACGACCTACTGTGTGTTGCGGACCCATTTGCTTACCTATCGCATCTCAGCGCTATGGCGATTCATGGTTTGACTGATCGCATACCGCATACGATATTCGCGTCATCACCCGCACCTCGGCAGTGGCGCGGATTTGCAATGGAGCAGATGGAGAAGGATCTTGGGGCGGATACCCAAGCGTACGTGGAGGCCGGATTCCCGACACTGAGGCGTTCGAAATTCGAAAAGATCTTGGGGCAGCCGGTGCATTTCGCGCGGAGTAGTCACCACGGGGCATTCAAGAAATTGGAGCCCCATGGAATCCGTGTTTCCACGCTCGGGCGAACCTTCTTGGATATGCTAAGAGACGCAGACCTGTGCGGGGGAATCCAGCATGTGATTGATACATATGAAGCACATGCCCGTGAGTACTTATCGTTGATAATCGCCGAAGTCGATCAGCACGGCACGGACATTGACAAAGTGCGGGCGGGGTACGTGCTTGAAGAGCGATGCGGTCTCAGTTCCCCATCCTTCGCGGAATGGCGGCGGCACGCAAAGCGCGGTGGCTCGCGCAAGCTGGTGCCCAATCAACCTTACAGCTCCACATACTCTGAGAAGTGGTGCCTTTCGCTGAATTCGGATTAGCGTCAGGTGGAGGCGAAAGTCCTCGAGGCATGGGTCAGCAACACGCCGGATGTAGCCACGCGGGAACTGCGAATGGCCGTGCATACCGTCATAGCTGCAGTCTCAAAAGCACCGCGCCTCCCCAAGTTGGTTGTGTTAAAGGGCGGTATTCTCTTGGCCCTTGAATACAATGGTGACCGCTTCACTCGCGATATCGACTTCTCCGTGAAGGAAAGCACGCGCGAAGTCGCCGTCGATGGCGTAATCGAAGAATTGCGAATAGCCCTCCAGCAACTTGTAGAAGAACTGGACTATGGATTGGATTGCCGAATCCAAAGCCAGGAACTTCGTCCTCCGGGAGAAGGTCGAAACTGGCAGACCCTCAAGATCCGAATCGGCTACGCCCCAAAGGCTGACGGTCCACGTCATCGATCTCTATTGCGAGGTCGTTCCTCAAGCACCGTCGCGCTGGATCTGAGCTACAACGAAGTCATAACTGCCATTGAGTTGGTCCCGGTACCTGGAGGAGGCAGCGTTCAGGCATCCGCCCTAACTGATCTAATGGCCGAGAAATACCGAGCCATGCTTCAGCAACCAGTGCGACACCGTGACCGTAGGCAAAACGTCTATGATCTGTATCGACTGCTCTCTCGACCTGAAGTACAAGGCCCCGAGTTCCAGCAAAGCGTGCTCCAAGCGATTCGCGCGAAATGCGTGGCCCGCGGTCTCAGTGCCACTCAGCAGTCCATTTCAGACCCTGAAGTCCGACGCCGGTCGGAGAAGGACTACGATTTGCTGCAAGACGAAATCGCAAGCCAATTGCCTGACTTCACGAGCGCCTACTCCGCGGTCCTGCAGTACTACGAACAGTTGCCTTGGGTGACACGATGATTTGCGTTCTGCTTCAGTCGGTTCATATGTGCTTACCCTACGCTATGGGCAACTTGAGCCCTCCGATGAATCACCTACGGCCGTCGCGATCTTGAACCAGTGGAACATCGCGCGGAGCACAGCGAAGATCAAGGCTGTGTAGACCGGCAACTATCGGAAAACTGCTCGTATGCGCTTACGTACCAATTCTTCCCGAAAGAAATGGATCTCGGCCTTTTTCAGGAAATCTATCAGGACAAACAGAATCAACTCGTCGCCGTAGCAGCGTTGGTACTGATCTACCTGCCCCAGCGCCTTCTGAATCTCAGAATTACTGGTCGGCATTTTTACTTCGATGCCAACTCCAAGGCCTTGCGGACTCCCCACATGGAAATCGATTTTCAGCGTCGTTCCGTGAGCTATGGGCTGCTGCTCGTAGACAACGCCACTGAATACCTCATTTAACTCATCGTGAATAACCGCGTAATAGTCCTTCTCGTACTTACCGCTTTTCGTTATTGGAAACCACGCCAAGAACTGCATTACCACGTCAGCACGTGGGGTTACTGATCCCGGTTCGACCCGAGGCAACCACCCTTCCCGGTAGTGCACCTCCCGCATGACACGGCGATACAACGTATCCTTATTGCCCTCATTCAACACGCCGATGTCATCGCAAAGGTCGGCCAGATCGCCTGCCGTATAGTGCTGGAGATATGCTTCCGTTTGTGCGGGAAACTCGGCGGGCAGCATCGTCGGATATTTGCTGTGCGCCCTAATCCGAGTCTGCCGTTCCGACACTGATCCGCGAGAGTCTTGGCCGATGTCTTTCAGCCAATCTCCGAGCTCCGGACCCGTCTGCGTCTCCAAGAAGAAGCTGAACAGCTTCTCTCGAAGGGAAGCATCCGCGTGAATTCCCACGGGCACAGACCGAGCAACGGCATCCATTGGCAGATCCTCAACATGTATTGGCGATCAACTACACGTTACCGTTCGTCAGAAATACCTGGGTGGACGGACTTATCAATATGACCTTCCTGGAAAGTCGAAATACGCAGCGATGCACTTCGTTTCCCCAGGACTTTCCTATCCTCAGAACACCGGTATAATTCCAGTAGGCCCCGACGCCGAAATTACACGATGTTTGGGTCCGAGTGAGTATTGCTTTAAGTATAGACATGGCCTTCATCCCCGCATTGCCATTCGAAATTCACTTCCATGGTCTCCTGACAGAGTCCCTCCTGCTGGACTTAGCCACCGCGCCGTAGGCGATTCGCGTTGCGCTAGATTCTCGCTCGTGCAGCTGCGAATGCGCCGTCCCAAGTCTTCTCCCAATGCGTGCCATTGAGTGATTGAAGCGCTCGCTCGGAAATCCCGAGGTCGGCAAACGCGCCGTAGTAACAAGCGCGAGCCGCATGCAGATTGGCCAATGCCAACTGGGCGTCGCCGGCAAAGAGATTGATGGCAATTCCGCAGGCATCCTCGCTGGCGATCATATTTGGCGGTGTTGAGAATGTCATGGAAGCCAAAATGTGCATTGCTCCAGCGACGCCCATTCGGAGGAGCGGGAACTGAGGAAGTCTCCGATCTGCTACCTCGGCGAGCGTGCGAACGAGAATCGTCGCTGTTGCGAGATCGTGGGCCCACATTTCTAGAAGCTTTGGATGCGATAGTTTATTGGAGCCCGCAAGTCGCACTAGGAATCGAAAGATGCTGAGCGGTTCGAGCCAGTTGTACTCAAGCAACGCCTCACTCGGCATCGCCCACCGCCCTGGATTGTTTCCCAGGCGCTCCAGCGCGATGAATTGATCTAGCGTCAACTCGACGGTCCCAAGCAGTGTCAACGTGGACTTGCCAATCTGATTCTCGACGTTGTAGCGATTCGTCTTCCCGGGTGGTGAGGTGTCCAAGAAGGACACCCATGCATCGTTCAATCCGTGCAGGAGTCGATTGGCCTGCTCTCGGCGATAGTCGCTGGGGCGTCCGATCCGCCGGAAAAGGGTGTTGACGATGTCGAGCGCGAGAAAGTGTCTGGAGACGGGGGTGCGCATTTCCGTTAGGTCGAGAAGTTCCACGGACCCCGGTGAAATCAAATTCGCCGCCGCTATGTGAGTCGGGCGAGGTACCGCCTCTCCGTCCCACCAACTAAGCCACGTGGCGGGGCTATCGATTGGGCAATCGACCGACTGCACAACCCGGTAGGCCTGTGAGAGTCCCGGGTCATGGTCTGTCCCGAGTAGCACTGACTTCAGTTGGTTGCACCACGCCCGCATGCGTGCCCGCCAGGTTGCATGTTCCCAAAGTTGTAAAGTCGGCCTGGCCTTTGGGCCGCGCGGACGAGGCGCAGAATCCTGGGAGGGCCGGCCGGTTCGCATCCCCGGCCAGTTCCGTCCTTTTTCAACTCGATCCAGTACAAGAGGTCGCATACAGAAAGTCCTCGCCCTAGTTGCCTCTTTCTGAATTCGCAGGCCGGAATCTGTGCGGCAGTCTTGCAAGTCCTCGCCCCTTCATAGGACCGCCGCATATGACTCGCCTCATCACGATCAATGAGCTTGCCCAAGCACTTCGCCTGACCCCCGGAACCATCCGCAACAATCTTGCCCGCGGAGCGGATCTGCCTCCCAGCATTCGAGTTGGCAGGCGCCGACTGTTCTCCCAGGAGCAGATCGACGCATGGCTGAAGTCGCGCGAAGTGCTGAATGCGCCTACATCAATAGCTCGCGATTCAGCCCAACGCAAATTTGGTGTGACAGACCGTCCACGGCTGTCCACTGCTGTCCAAACCTGAGACTCACATATGCGGACGCGACGGAGTTTGCTTGCTGCGCAACCCCTTTGGGCATGTCACACAGGGGCGTCGATTGATTTGGATGGCAGGATAGCGAGGTGTCCGCGTTGTGCGGCACACGGGCGGGGCGCGCCATGACTCCCCAGCTGCGCAAACGGCGCTTCATTTCAATCACGGCGCGACCGACGCCGGATGAAAAGAAACGCTTCGGGGAATTGGCGAAGGCGCGCGGCTTGTCCGAATCCCAGCTCGCCATACTCGCCATCCGCACCTATCTCGAACTGGCGCGGTACGGGCCACCGTTGCTCGCCAAGGTGGTCACTGAACCGGCCACCGACCGAATCACCATCCGGTTGCGACCGGGAGACCGGCAGGCCATTGGCTGGCGCGCCTCGAATCGGGGAACGGCCGCGTCCAACTATATCGCCGGGCTCGTCAGGGCCCATGTGGCCGGGGGGCCGCCCTTGATGAAGCAGGAGCTCCAGGCCCTCAAAGGGTCCGTTGCGGTGCTGGCTGTTTCAGTTCGTGTGACGCACCAACTCGCTCGAAACACGCTGGCGACGGGTCAGTTGCCGACCGAACTACAGCATGAGCTTAGCAGTATGGGAGCCGCCATCAAGGGCCTTGAGCAGGCCACGCGCGACTTCACTCGCGCCGCGCTCATTACCTGGGAGACCAACTATGGGTAAGCGACTCGTCCAGATTCGGCCTGACGCCGAACCCTGGCTCGACATCTTCAGTGCGGCACGGCCCCGCCCCCAATCCAGAGACCACCTGGCGCCCAGCCATGTCTCCCAGGTCGCCCGGACCGTCAGCAGGGTACCGGAGGTCATGGTGAAAGTGACTGGCGGAGCGACGAACCTCGGGGCGGTCAGCGCGCACCTAAAATACATCAGCCGCAACGGTGTGCAGCCGGTGGAAACAGACGGCGGCGAGTCCCTGAAGGGGAGGGAGAGCCTTGAGAGCCTGATAGACGATTGGCACCTGGATTTATCATCAGGTCAGTACCGCCGTGCGCGATCAGGCAAGCCACCGCCCAGATCGGTGAAATTGGTGCATCACATTGTGCTGTCCATGCCGACACCGACGCCACCCGAGAAGGTCCTGGCGGCGGCGAGGAAGTTCGCGCGTGAGCGGTTCGGCTTAGAACACCGCTATGCCATGGTGCTGCATACGGACCAACCCCATCCCCATACCCACCTCGTCGTTAAGTCCGAGGGCCTGCACGGTCGTCGGCTCCGCATCGACAAGCGCACCCTGCGCCTGTGGCGAGAGGATTTCGCACAGTGCATGCGGGAGCAGGGCGTTCCCGCCAACGCGACTCCGCGAGCGGTGCGCGGTGCCAACCGCAGAAAGACACTTGACCCTATGCTGAGGGCACAGCGGCGCGGAGCCTCCTGGGCCATGCGCCAGAAGGTAGACGAGGTCGCCCAGCGGATCGCCAATGGGTCGGTGTTTAACGAGCCCGGGCGCGCGAAGCTTGTCGAAACCCGCAAGGCGGTGGTCGCAGGGTGGCTCGCAGTTGCAAAGACTCTCGATCGCCAGGGCGAAACGAAGCTGGTGGCCGATGTGCGAAAATTTGTGCAGGAGATGCCCCCCGTCATGACGGACAAGGAACAGCTGGCCTACCAGATCGTCCAGTCGTTCAAAGACCGAATTGCTCCAAAGAAGCCAGATCCGGTTCGAGTGCCGGAGCGAACTCGCTGATGGGCCGGCCTTCTCGGGCCTATCGGCTGAGAGAACTCAGCAGCCACTCGTAGACGTACAGCAGCAACCCGAAGCCTAAGGACATCCCTAGCATTAAGGCGAACGGGAAGTGCTGCGGATGAACGCACTCCCACAGTAGCGTTGTCAGAATGCCGAGCAGCGCAACCGCGCTCAGCACGACACGAACCACGGGCGCAAGGATGGACAGAAAGAGATAGGCGGGGATTCGGATCGTCTGCCACATACACCAGAGAATGATGCCGGCGACCGTCCGTGATCGCGACACCATCGCGTGGGGTTGCGACAAGTAGCTGGAGGTGGTCACAGGTTCGTCGGGTCTATGCCCTGGAATCCGCAGAATCTCGTAGGCGCGGGCGGCCACCCTTGCGTCCGTTCTTCCGTGCCGCTGCCGCTTTTGCGGCTGAGGACCGTTGACCGCCGACGCGCCCGAGTTCAGCAAGCCACGTCGGTCCTTCGAAGACGGAGGCTATGAGCCCCGGAACACTGATGTCCACATCCAGTGTCTCCCAATGGAGCCCACCACCCCGGCCAAGTACTTCCACCTTGCAAATATCTCGGACCGATGCTTTCTGCAGCTCCGGAATGAGCTTCACCGGGATGATGAATTTGGCGCCGTTCGTGAGCTCTACGTGCAGGGCTTGCTCTCGGCCGCGATACGCCGCGGTCGCTGCACGTGGTTCCGTCTTCGCAGCCAGTCGCCCGGCACGGGATGCCTTGGCGAAGTTTGCGCGCAGCTCCTTCTTGATCCACTCAGGCGTCGCCATAAATTTCTCTCCAGCGCGTCAGCAGCAATTCGCGATTGCGATCAATCTCAGTCAGGGCCCAGTTCAGTTGTCGCGGTGTTAGTCCATCATTGACTAGCACATGAGGACGTTGTCGTGCTTCACCCAGTGCAATCTTGGCCTGTGCTTCGGGCGCAATGACGTGCACATGGGGTGGCCAATGATCATGGGTGTAAATCATCACCCGCAAACCCCGAAATCGCAGAATCGTCGGCATAGTGTAACCTAACGCTTGGGTTATTGTCACCGGCTCAACCGAGCCGGGGGGCAAGATCCACCGCATTCAGGTGGGTATAGCGCTTGAGCATCTGCAGGGTCTTATGCCCCGTCACGGAGGCGACCTCCATGACGTTCAAGCCCTTCTCGAAAAGGCGACTGGTCGCCTCGTGGCGCAGATCATGGAATCGCAGGCCCGTGATACTGGCCCGAACCGTCGCCCGCCGAAACGAGAGCTTGACAGCATCAGCGGTGAGATCCCCGAAGACGCGGCCCGTGGTCGAGGGCGGAAGCGAGCGCAGGACAGTCAGGGCCCGGCTGGACAGCGGTACGCCTCGGCTGTCGCCGTTCTTGGTGATGGGCAACAGCGCTGTGCGCCTATTCAGGTCGACGTTGACCCATTCTAGGGACAGCAGCTCTCCGCGCCGCATGCCCGTTTCGAGCGCAAGTATCACGAAATGCACGAGCCAGGGATTGCGCGCAGCCCGGCAGTGAGCGAGCAGCCGCTGTTCCTCATCGCCCTGTAGCCGTCGGCTCCGTGGGCGTCCTTGGGGCGGTCTCCGCACCAGGGTGCAGGGGTTGAATGGGATATGGATATCCCATTCCCGACGGGACGTATCGATGGCGTGGGAGAGGACGTTGAACTCGCGATTCACGGTCGCCCCGGACACCACCTTGAGCCGTTGATCACGGTAGGCGGCGAGGTAGGAGCTCGTGAGCGCGGCCATGCGGATGCGGGCGAAGGGGCGCAGCGCCATGGCCTTGAGGCGCAGGTTCTCGTCCCGCGCGCCGCGCTTGGTCGGCGTTACATCGCGCCGATAGCGCTCCAGGACCTCGGCCAGGGTGGTGCGCTCGGCCGGGCGCCGATCGATGACAATGCCGCTATCGAGCTCGGTCTCGATGCTACGGGCCCATTGCTGGGCCACGGTCTTGTTTTCAAAAGTCCGGGTTTGTGCAGGGGCGCCCTGGCGACGGATTTTCGCCCGCCAGAACTTGCCGCGTTTTTCGATTGTCGCCACAGGACAGTCTCCGTGTTGGCGTCGCACACGCACGCGCCACAGGTGCTGTCCCAGAACTGTCCCAAAATGACCAAAATCCGAACATGCAGAAAGAAACAGGAACTTAGGAAACTTCCTAAGCCCTTGTTTTAACCATGTTTCTGGATGGTGGGCGGTACAGGGCTTGAACCTGTGACCCCTGCCGTGTGAAAGCAGTGCTCTACCGCTGAGCTAACCGCCCGCCAAAATGAGCGCGCAAGTGTAAGCATCCCGCGCCCGCGTGGCAATGCCGACGGTCAGAGCTGCTAACATCGCGCCCTCCATGACTATCGTTACCCGCTTCGCGCCCAGCCCCACGGGGCTGCTGCACATTGGTGGCGTCCGCACGGCGCTGTTCAGCTGGCTGTACGCCCGGCGTCACGCCGGCCGCTTCATCCTGCGAGTGGAGGACACCGATCGCGAGCGCTCCACGCAGGAGGCCGTCCAGGTCATTCTGGATGGGATGCAGTGGCTGGGCCTCACTCATGATGAGGGCCCGTACTACCAGACCCGCCGCTTCGACCGTTACGCCGCAGGTGCTCAGCAGCTGCTGGCCAGGGCAAGGCCTACCACTGCTACTGCAGCAAGGACGAGCTCGAGGAGATGCGCAACGCGCCAGCTGGCGCGCAAGGAGAAGCCGCGCTATGACGGACGCTGCCGGCAGCGCACCGCACCCGTGGCGGGATACAGCCCGTGGTCCGCTTCAAGAACCCGCTGGATGGCGAAGTCATCGTGGAGGATCTGGTCCACGGACCGGTGGTGTTCCAGAACGCGGAGCTGGATGACCTGATCATTGCGCGCTCCGATGGCACGCCCACCTACAATTTCTGCGTGGTGGTCGACGACAGCGACATGCACATCACCCACGTGATCCGCGGTGATGATCATCTGAACAACACGCCGCGCCAGATCAACATGCTGCGCGCGATCGGTTTCACGCCGCCCGTCTATGCCCACGTGGCCATGATCCTCGGGCCGATGGCGCCAAGCTTTCCAAGCGCCATGGCGCCGTGAGCGTGCTGTATTATCGGGAGGAGGGCTACCTGCCCGAGGCGCTTGCTCAACTACCTGGTGCGCCTGGGCTGGTCGCATGGGGACCAGGAGATCTTCAGCCTCGAGGAACTGGTGCGGCTCTTCGACATTCAAGATGTCAACAAGGCGGCGTCGGCGTTCAATCCGGAGAAGCTGCTGTGGGTGAACCAGCAGCACATGATGCGCGCGCCGCTGCCGTATCTGGCCGGCGTGCTGCGCGAGCAGCTGCAGCGGCTGGGCATCGAGACCCAGGACCAGGCGCTGCTCGAGGGCATCGTGGCCGGGCAGCGCGAGCGCTCCAAGACCATGAAGGAAATGGCCGAGTCGCAGCCGCTATTTCTTCGTGCACGCGACGTCGTGATCGATGAGAAGGCCGGGCGCAAGCACCTCGGACGGGGAGGGTGCGGCGATGCTCGGGCGCCTGCGCACCGGCTTTGGGTCGCTCACCGACTGGTCCGCGACCGGCGTCCATGGCGTGCTGACGGACATCGCCGCGCGAATCGGGCGTGGGCCTGGGCAAAGTGGCGCAGCCGCTGCGCGTGGCGCTGACGGGTACCGCGGTGTCGCCGCCCATCGATGCGACCGCTGCACTGATTGGCCGGAGCGGGTGCTGGCGCCGCCTGGATCAGGCGCTGGCGTGGGTCGGCCGCCCTCAGCTGAGCCCGTGCGCTTCAGGAAGCACGTCTCACCGTGCAGGCCAAAACGCGTGCGTTCCGGGGATTTTCTGGTATTCTGCGCGCCCGCTCGGGTGGGGGTTCGGGTACGGGGCCATAGCTCAGCTGGGAGAGCGCTTGCATGGCATGCAAGAGGTCGACGGTTCGATCCCGTCTGGCTCCACCATAAAAATCAATAACTTAGACCAATGAGTTCCCCCCAGCAAATGCTGCGCGACGCGGTGGCGGCCTATCAGGCCGGCCAGTTCTCCGAAGCCGAGGCGGGCTACCGCCGGGTGCTGCGCGAACGACCCACCGACCACCTGGCTTTCTACGGCTTGGCCCTGCTCAGCTATCAGGCCGGTGAAAAAGAACAGGCCATTGACTACGTCCTGCGCAGCCTGAAGTTCGAACCGTATGTCGGCCAGAGCTGGAACTGGCTCGGGACCCTTTACTGCGAGACAGGCCGGCCGGTGGAGGGCAAGGCCGCGTTCCAGCGCGCGACCCAGGTGTCACCCGAGGAGTGTGAATTCTGGTGCAACCTCGCGGGCTGTCTGACACGCGAGGGCGATCCGGATGCTGCCGCGCAATTGCTGCGTCGGGCTCTCACCTGCCCGCAGCCGACGACCAGGGCCTACGAAGCGCTGACCAACCTGCTGTGCCGGCGGGAGCGCATGTCGGAGGCGGCGCAGGTGGCCACCGAGTGGATGACGCGCGAACCGAACAACCCGATCGCGCGCCACCTTGCGGCCGGCCTGAGCGGTCAGGAATCACCCCCTCGCGCCCCGGATGAGTATGTCCGGACCTATTTTGATGATTTCGCGGACAGCTTCGATGCGGTACTCAAGACGCTCGATTACCGGGGACCGGTTCTGGTGGCCACGGCCTTGCGGGCCGCGGCTCCGCACTCGTCCCGGCCTGCCTTCGCCGCCATCCTCGATGCCGGCTGCGGCACCGGCCTGTGCGGACCGCTGCTGCGCGAGCTCGGTGGCCGGCTGGTCGGCGTCGATCTGTCGCCGAAGATGCTTCACTACGCGCAACAGCGTGGCGGTTACGATGAGCTCGTGACGGCGGAGCTGGTGGCCTTCATGCGCTCCCGGCCCGTCAGTTTCGATGCCATCGTCTGCGCCGATACCCTGGTGTACTTTGGCGCACTGGCCGAGCCGCTGGCCGCGGCCCACGCGGCCCTGCGCGCGGGGGGTGTGTTGGTATTCACGGTGGAGGCGTTGCTGGAGAGCAATTCGGCCGGTCACCGTCTGGGTGTGTCGGGGCGCTACCAACATAGCCAAAGCTATCTGCGCTGCGTACTCGCTGAGATCGGGTTCACGGTGGATTCGATCGCGCAGCAAAGCACGCGCAAGCAGACGGGTAAGGATGTGCCGGCCTATATCGTGGTGGCACGGCACCTGTGAGTCAGTCGCCCGAGCGGCTGCAGCGCCGGCACATCGTCGCGGTCACCCTGGGCAACGCCCTGGAATTCTACGATTTCGTCACCTACGCATTCTTTTCCATCCAGATCGGTCACGCGTTTTTCCCCCACCAGAGTGCCAACGGCAGCCTGATGCTGTCGCTGGCGACCTTCGGCGTCGGCTTCGTGACCCGGCCGATCGGCGCCTTCGTGATCGGCAACTACGCCGATCGGGCCGGCCGCCGGCCCGCCATGATGCTGTGTTTCCTGCTCATGGGCTGCGCGATCGTGGGCATGGCCGTGATTCCCAGCTACGCCACAATTGGCGTCGCCGCGCCGATTCTTGCGGTCATCGCCCGCATGACGCAGGGATTTTCCCTGGGGGGTGAGATCGGCTCCAACACCGCGTATCTGTCTGAGGCGGCGTCACCCGAGAAACGCGGTTTTGTGGTGTCCTGGCAGGGCGCCAGCCAGGGCGTCGCGGTCACCGTCGGCGGGCTGGTGGGCGTGCTACTCACCAGCGTGCTTCCCGCGGCTTCGCTCGATGCCTACGGCTGGCGCATCGCCTTCCTGCTGGGCGCCGTGACGGTGCCCTTCGGCTTGTGGCTGCGGATGCGCCTGCCGGAAACTCTGAATCGCTCGGCAACATCCAAGGTCGCCACAGACGCCGTTCAGGTTGAAACACGTCTGGCGCTGGCGCGCCGGCACTGGCTGATTTTCGCTTGCGGCCTGGCCTACCTGGGCTCGGGCACCATCGGCAACTACATTTTCACCTACATCGTCACCTATGCTCAGGACACGATGCACCTTTCCGCCCGGGTCGGCTTCGTGGCCTCGACCGGAGGCACCCTGCTCGGGATTCCCGTCACGCTCCTGGGTGCCTGGTGGTCGGACCGTCACGGACGACGGCCGATTACGATCGGGGGCAATTTGCTATTCCTGGTGCTGATCTATCCCACATTCGCCTGGATTGCGGCCACGCGCAGCGAATTCGCTTTCATCACCGGCATGATCTATCTGAACGCAGTGTCCGGGATTTCGACGGGAGCTTTCTACGCGGCCCTGGCCGAGAGCCTGCCGGGTGCCATTCGTGGCAGCGGGTTTGGGATGACGTATTCGATCGCCATTGCAGTGTTCGGCGGCACGACGCAGCTGATCGTGAAATGGCTGCTTGATTTCACCGGCAACCCAATCGCACCGGCGTGGTACCTGATCGGCGCGGTGACGATCGGCCAGGTCGCGCTGTTGCTCATGCCCGAGAGCGCACCCGTGAAACTGGCGCACCGCAGCGGCCGGTAGCCGAGCCCCAGGTTGCACCCGAGCGCCGGGTCCCTGGCGTATATAGGGTTGTGAGCCTGACATCCGTACCGCTGGAATTCTCCGCCCTGCCGGCCGATGCGGTGCCTGGCGATGAGGCCGATGGCGACCTCGTCGCGGCGCGCGCCGGCGACTCGAGCGCCTTCGTACGCTTGGTTCGCCTGCACCAGGCCCGGGTCTACAGTCTGGCCTTGCGCCTGACCGGCCGGCGCGAGGATGCCGAAGAGCTGGCCCAGGATACTTTTTTGGGTCTTCACCGGCAGCTGGGTCATCTGGAGTCGGCGCTGCACGCCCGGCATTGGGTCTGCCGCACCGTGACCCACCGTGCCATTGATCTGCTGCGCGCCCGCGCGCGCCGACCGCCCGCACTGGGCAGCGACCCCTTGATGCTGGAAGTTCCGGTGGAAGACAGCAGTGGGGATCCGCTGCTGCACCGGACGCTGCGCGCGCTGCTGCTGCGCCTGCCGGAGGTCCCGCGCGCCGTCGTCGTGCTGCGCTTCCAGGAGGACCTGGATCCGAAGGACATTGCGATCACCCTGGATCTGCCACTCAACACTGTCAAAAGCCATCTGCGCCGCTCATTGGACTGGCTGCGCGCTCAAGGACTGGAGATGTCCCCATGACTGTCGGTGATGCCAAGACCTCGGACCGCCTCGAGCGCGCGCTGCAGGCGAGCCTGCGGCCGATCGATCCGGGTGCGGATTTCACGGCGGCCCTTATGGCGCGGCTCGCCACGGCGCCTGCGGATGCGGCGCGTCCGGTCACGGTCCCCGCGGCACATCAGCGGCGCTGGCACTCGGCATCCCTGGCGCTCGCCGCGTCGGTGGTCGTGGCGCTGACCGTGAGCTGGCAGCTGCTGGATGTGCGGGCGGCGCAGCGCGCCGAGCAGGATCGCATTCACTCGCAATTGCTGCTGGCGCTGGAGATCACCAGCGAGCGCTTGGGTCTGGCGCAGCAGCGAATCGAACAGTTCCAATCACAGGAGAAGAATCTATGAGTCTTTCAGCCGTGCGTTGCGCCTGGATCATGGGCGGTCTGCTGCCGGTTCTGGCGGTGGCACAGGCGGGGAAACTGGTGATACCGGATTTCGGGGATCTGGCCAAGAAGGCCACCGAGTCGGTGGACATCACCCTGGACAGTGACATGCTCAAATCGGTCAGCGGCATGATGGGGGCTGGCGCCCACCATGGTCCGGCGGCCGGGGATATGACCAACCTGGTGGACGGTCTGAAGGCGATCACGGTGCGCAGTTTCACTTTCGATAAGCCCGACATGTACTCCGAGCAGGAAGTCTCCGGCGTGCTGGCCCAGGTCAATGCCCCGGGCTGGAAGCGGATCATTTCGGTTCATGAGAAGGGTGAGCATGTGGAGATCCACATGCGGGAAAACTCCGCCGACGGCGGCCTGCTGATCGTCAGTGAAGAGCCCAAGGAGCTCACCATCGTCAACATCGCGGGCAAGATCAATCTGGATCAGCTGCGCCAGCTGCAGGGCCATATGGGCGTGCCCAACATGCCAGGGGTCATCGGCAATGGTGGCCCGCCAGCGGCGCCCGCGGTTCCGGCGGCTCCCCCGACTCCAGAAACGCCGGCGGCGCCGGCGGCCCCCGCGGCCCCTGCGGCGCGCACGTTTCCGGGCCCTGGGATCTAGCGCAGAGCGCGGGCGATTGCGGCGCGAGGTCGCACCACAATGCGATCCCGCCACAGGCAGGCAAGGATCCGCGGACCTCGAATCAGATAGCGCCGCGCGAGGCGCCGCGGGTCCTGCAAGAGCCGATACAGCCATTCCAGGGTGAGACGCTGGACCCACTTTGGAGCGCGCCTTTCAGATCCGGTGATAAAGTTCAGCGAAGCGCCAATGCACAGCGCCAGGCCCCGTGCACGGGCCCGCGATTGCAGCTGCACCGCCAGAGCCTCCTGCTGGGGTGAGCCCACCGCAATGAAGCAGAAGCGAAACGGGCTGTGCGCTTCCACGAACTCCAGGCACTCCCGTACCGCCGCAGGATCCTTGATGAATCCCATCGGCGGGTCAAAATGCTGGACATTGGCGAGGCCGTAGAGCCCCGCAAGCTGTCGTGCCTGGGTAACAGTGCCGCCAATCAGGACTATGCGATCTGGCGGGGTGATAACGGTGGCGAACAGGGAGGCGGTCAGGTCGGAACCCGTGCAAACGCGCAGCGTCAGGCCCTTCATCAACCACAGCACGCGCGCAAGGAGTCTGCTGTCAAGAAGCACGTATGCAGCCGCAGCATACGAATCGCGGAAGGTCGCATCATCGTGGTAGCGGACGATGTGATCCACGTTGGGAGTGACAACGAACCCGAAACGGTGCTGCCCGAATCTGGCGGCCTCCGCGACAAATTGCGGCAGGTCGTAGTCGTCCAGAAAAAGCGTGATACGCTCAGGGGGTGCTACAGACACTGGCGCAGTCACGACTGGACCAATGCTAGTAGGCGTTCTTGTCGCGCGCGATCACCAGAATGGTCTGGCAGATAATCTTCAGGTCGAGCCACGGCGACCAGTGGCTCAGGTACTCCAGGTCAAAGCGTACTCGCTCGCTCATCTTCTCGATGGTCTCCGTCTCGCCGCGCAATCCATTGACCTGCGCCAAGCCGGTAATGCCCGGGCGGACTTTGTGGCGAATCATATAGCCACTGATGAGTTTGCGATATAGCTCGTTGTGTGCCACCGCGTGCGGTCGGGGACCCACGACGCTCATCTTGCCCTCGAGGACGTTGAAGAGCTGCGGCAGTTCATCCAGGGAAGTGCTACGCAAAATACGGCCCAGTCGCGAGATGCGCTGGTCGCCCTTGGTTGCCTGGGTGACCTCGGCGCCATCCTCGCAGACGGTCATGCTGCGGAATTTATAGACGAGAATTTCCTCGCCGTTCAATCCGTAGCGCCGCTGGCGGAAAAGTACCGGACCTTTGGAAGTGAGTTTGACAGCCATCGCGATGAGAAGCATGGGGATGGCGAGCACCAGCAGTGCGCCACCGGCCAATACCAGGTCGGTCATGCGTTTGCGCACGGCGTCCATGCCGTAAAAGGGTGTATCGCAAACCGCCAGGGCCGGCATGCCATTGATCTCCACGAGCCGTCCTTGCACCAGGTCAAAGGCAAACACATCTGGAACAAAGTAGATCGAGGCAGTGGTGTCGCGCAGTTCCCGAACCATTTCACCGATGCGCGGTACGTTGCTCAAAGGCAACGCAATGTATATGGATGTCACGCCATGCGTTCGGGCAAAATCGGCGATGTCCTTGCAGTGACCGGCGAGTTGGCTCGGATCGATGAGTGCGGAGAGCCGATCTGAACTGCGGAAGTCGAAGAATCCCAAGAATCCACTTTTGGGCAGGCGTTTGAAGAGCTCGAAGCCGGCATTATTGGCGCCCACAATGATGTAACGCGGGGCATCGGCACTGTTGGAGATGTGTCGGCGTGCCCGTTCGCGCATGGCATGGGCGGCATAAAGTGCCACAGGCGTCGAAACGAACCAGGTCAGCATCATGGCACGCGAGAACTGCGCACTGACTTTGAAAGCAAAGCCGACGAAAAGCAGAACCGCGACGACCCCGATCCATTGAAATAGGATTCGGGAGAATGTGATGGTCAGCCGCTGGGTGTTGCCCTCATTTTGGCGGTCCGACTGGCCGAAGATCCGGCTTACGGCGATGAAGGTCACTACCGCAACCGCGCCCAGCGCCGTGGTGAAGTGTTCGCCCCAGATGGCGCCGCACGCGCCCAGCATCAGCACTGCCACCAACGGGTCGATATGCTTGAGCACGGCCAGGACTGCGGGCTCAACGCTGCCGACGCGCATTGAATTCTGGGAAGACAAGCGCCTTGGCGAGTCTGGAATCGAACCGATTATCGCTGCCACTTTAGGCTTCCCGGATCCTCATCAATGGCACTCCGCCATGGCGACTTATTGGACTGACCTCTTGGGCACAGCGGCAGGGCGAGTCGCGTTGGCAATTATCATGGCCAGCAAGGGTGACTGCAGCATGACTGTGTCTCAGGAATTCGACGGCTGCATGAGATTGTGATGTCGTTCTCAGGCTGCGCGGACGAATTGCCCCTCGGCATGGATGAGCAATCAACCGTCGCTGGCCTGTCATCCTGTCCTCCCGCTCTGCCGTGCTTGGCTACGGCCGCAGCTTTCGCATCCGCAGGGGCAGCCAGGCAAGGCCTCAAGCGGCTTTTCCTGACCCTGTCCAACTTGTCCACAGAGACACAGCAACTACTGTGCCGCGCCTTAACTCGGCATTGAACCGTTTGGGAAATGGTCAGCAACGTGATGACTTATCGCGGGATTCAACAGCAGCGGCGGCAGACTGGCGATTTCGAGCTACCTTGTCACTGCACCGAGATCGGCCGCTAGGCCCTGACAAACATGTGCTTTGTGGGCGAAACTCGCTTATTTTATGTTAAGTCGCAAGTATGGGTTCCCGTGGCTCAGAGCCTGCTCCGAGATACGTGTGTGAGGATCGAACCGCGTCCCCTCTCGGGCACCAAAGGCGGTCCCAGGGACGTGCTCGATCAGGCACGCCCTGGACCTGCCGCGGCTCGATTTCAATCTATTGCACGACGTTTGGCGTGCCGAGATTGAAGCGCGTCTGTGCCGGTAGCGTTCCTGGCAAGGGATTCGACGCATTGCTGCCGTCCACCCACGGCCATGGGTTCGATCCGAAAAACGCCGGCTTACCAGGCAGATAAAGCGAGCTGGGCAGTATCGAGCCACCGCTTTGGGATGCCCCAGGAGGCGTCGTCTGAGTCTCGCTTGATCCTCCGATGCCGTGCCAGTGTACCGCGCCGGTCGCGTAATCAAAGTTCGCATCGCGCAGCGTCACCGGAAGCACTGACGGATCAAGTCCATTGCCAGAAAATGCCGGTTCGCCGCCATCGGGCACCCCGAGCGTCCACATTGGCACTTGAGCGGTGTTGATGGATGCCGGAATGGACGATCCGACCCACTGATAGTCGTATCCGGTCTGCGGTACGTTGAAGTACGAACGCGGAATGGTGAGCAGCGGCAGTGAGGCAGTACCGAGCACATTGCCGACATAGTTGAACCACCAATGATGGCTGCCGACCTTTACCGGATTGCGGTTATATTCGTCTTCATAGTAGAAATTCTGCCCGCCGCTGCTGTATTCAAAGGTTATGAGCGGATTGCCGGCTGCCACGGAAGTGGCAACAATACCAGGCCAGGCGCTGATACGCTGGGCGCTCGTCCAGTTGCGAAACCACGTGATGTAGATCGAGTTGCCCCAACGGCTGTCGGTTCCCATGTTCCAGGAGTAATTGCCCTCCAGCAACTCGTGATGTGACGTGGTCATGTGGTCGGCATTGAGCGCGGTCTCGCCTTGATTCGGATAGCTCTGGCCGTAGCCGTCGTCCATGTAGTTATAGCCAATCACGTTGCCGCCGCCGGTGCCACGCATGACCATGACCTTGTTGGCGATCCAACTGATGTTGTTCTCGACCAGACTGTCGGCATTGTAAGAGTCAATGACAATGTTGTAGTAGCCCCCGCCAGGAGCGATGTTGGGGATATCGGCCGCGTTGCTGTGCAGATACGAGTCGCGCAGTTCGCAGCGGAATGACGAAAAGAAGTGAACGAGACCACCGCCATATTGCGGGCCGTGGCCCGCCGACTCGATGTTCTTCGCCCAGGAATAACTGGCGTTACCAAACACGACGTTGCCCCCGCCGTCACCGCCGTCACCACCTGTGACAAAGACGTTCTCGAGTCCGACCCATGAGGTCCGCTGGCTCAGCTGAATTCGACCCAGATGGGCGGAATGGTTTACTCGATAAGTTTGGTGGAAGGGCGTCGTAAAGGTAACGGTATCACCGGAAATGGACGCCACCTCCATTGCCTGACCAATCGGTCGCGACTGGGCGACCGGAACCCCATATTCACCCTCGCCCCAACCATCATAGCCACTCTTGGTCTGGTCGCCATAGTAGGTGTTGAACCACGTCAGAGTGCTGTCGTACGTCTCATCGACATAGACAATTTCTCCTGGCGCGAGCCCGCTTGGCGGCGCCCCCGTTAGCGTAACTGAGTTCGCACCCTGGGTGGCGTCAGCCGCGAACGCCGCTGTTTGCCACATGGTATTGAGATACACGATGGTGCCGATCGTGACCACCGGATAGGCATTGGATTTGCCATCCGACTTCACCAAGAGTGTCGCTGCTGATGCGCTCGGGAAGGTGTTTAGCGCGCCTCGCATTCCGGGGCCGGGGCCCGATCCACGCAGCGTGACGTTGGAATTGGTGATCTGGATGCCCTGACCACTGATGACGAATCTTCCCAAGGTCAGCAACACCGTCTGGTTTGCGGGGCAGGCTGCCAGCGCCGCATTGATCGCCGCGGTGTCATCGCCGCCGCTCGGACTGAGCGTCTTGCAGATGGTCGTGCGGGCCGGAATGCCCCCAGTCCAGCCTGCCGGTGGTTTGGCCGGTGCATAGGCGCCGCTCGTCGGCGCGTATGATACCCCCGGCTGCCACAGCGTCGTGCGGTTGACGGGCAGCTCATAGGTAGAGCTAGTGGAGGGTATGGAGGGTGTGGCGCCCTGCACCGCCGAAACCGCGCTGGTACCGGCCGAGTCGGCCGCGGCGACGACATAGTAATAGCTGACTCCATTCGTCAGGCCGGTATTCACGTAAGCGGTCGATGTGACGCTCGCGACTTGCGTGAACGGTCCGTTGGACGCAGCGGCGCGTTCCACCAGATAAGTGGTGGCGCCTGAACTTGCCCCCCATGAAAGTGTCACCTGCGCATTGCCGCCCGTGGCTGTCAGGCCCGTGGGCACTGGGGGAATGCTTGCGGTCGGCGCCGAGCTGCCCGAACCCGAGCCACTGGTCCCAGATGTTCCGCCGGAGCTTCCTCCTGAGGTTCCTCCACCAGAGGTCCCGCCGGACGAGGAACCAGAGGTCCCACTGGTTGAACCACCAGAGGTCCCACTGGTTGAACCAGAAGTGCCGCCCGTGGTGCCAGACGTCCCACTACCCGACGAACCGGAGCTCCCGCCGGTTGAACCGGAGGTTCCGCCGGATGAGGTACTGGAGGACCCGCCAGATGTCGTCGATGAGGTCCCGGCATTACCGCTGCTGCTCGAGGAGCTGCCGCATCCCGAAAGTACGAGAGCACAAGCAACCAGTGCCAAGGCAAAACCGCGATCAGCTGTGGTGGGGATCTTCATTAACGCTCCTGCATCAAACGCCCTGGGAAACTGGACCGACCGCCGCGCCGACCGACACATGCTTGAGAAAAAATTGCGCGACATTCTCGACTGCGGCGCTGCGTATAAAACACGAAACACCATAAGCACGGAAGCCCTTAGAACGTCTGGAATTGCCGACAATTCGTATTGATATACAGGGCGCACATTTTTCGGATGAATGGTTCGGCGATCGGCGACACAATTTCACAAGAACGCGCATGGCAGCACTCGGAACGTCTGCTATTGCCGACAGCTTGCGGCGCCACGCGGGACAGGTTTTTTGAAGAAAGCTATGCAAGCCGTCGACACGGATCTTCACTAGCCGCAATACTGAAGTATCGACAGCGTCTGGATTTGCCGACAGATCGCAGCGCAATAAGCGGCGCGCGCTCTCGGATCGCGATCACGTCCAATCAATCAGTTGAGCGCTGCAGTTCGTGAACTTGATCACGCTTTCGTCTGCGGCGTCTCTAACGATCAGCAGGTAGGCAATGCCGTCCGCGCAGTGCTGATGCTTGCAGCGCCTATTGATGGCTTCACAGGCCACAAAATGCCCTGGTGCTTAAGAGATGTGCTGCCAGTGATCATCGCGAGTGCATTGCACCACGGAATGACTGCCCCGCAGCGGGGGGCTGGCTAGCTCGGATTTTCGAGGCTGAAGGCGGCGTTCTCGTCGTCGTAGGCAAACGCCTCGGCGTACCGGCCCCAGCTGATCATGGCCCGCAAGGTGTGCTTCGGCGTCATCCTCGCTCATGTAGTCCTCGAGTTCGTCCGAGAAGCGGCTCTTGCGGGCCACGTGGGTGGGCCGCTCATCCAGCACCCGGCGGATATGGGCCGCCAGAGGCACGTAGTTCAGCAGCTGGCGCGAGAAAATGCGCTTGCGTTCATCGGACTCGGAGTTGGCGAAGACATTGCCCACTTCGGTCAGGCGGATGTCACCGCCGGCGACTTCGGCGAAGCGCATCATCTGCAGCGTCTCGGCGACCGGGAACAGCTCGTCGATCTCCATCTGCAGATCCGAGGCGATCTTGGGCAGATCGGCGGTACCGTAGAAGGGCGCGCCTGCCACGGTTTCCACCAGACCGGCTCAGCAGGTTCGAGGACACATGCGGCAGCACCGTGCCGATCCCTAGGCCCGGGAAGCGCTCGTTGCGGGTATGCGCCTCTCCGGCCAGACGCGTGGTCATGACCACGTAGATGCTTTCCACCAGCGCGCGGAAGCTCGGATCCAGGCGGTTGCGGGGTTGCGGCAGGGTGACGCGGATCTCGGTGAGGATACGGCCCGGGTTGCTGGCGAATACCAGGATCCGGTCGCACATCAGCACCGCCTCCTCGATATTGTGCGTCACCAGGATCACGCCCTTGATGGGCATGCGGCCTTCCGTCCACAGATCCAGAAAGTCGGTGCGCAGGGTCTCCGCCGTCAGCACGTCCAGCGCCGAGAACGGCTCATCCATCAGCAGGATGTTCGGATGCACCACCAGCGCGCGCGCAAAGCCCACGCGCTGGCGCATGCCGCCGGAGAGCTCGCGCGGATACGCGGATTCGAAGCCGTCCAGTCCGATGAGGTCGATGGCGGCCAGCGCCCGGCGGCGGATCTCCGGCGGCGAGACGTGCAGGGCCTCAAGCCCCAGTGCCACATTTTCGTACACCGTCAGCCAGGGGAAGATCGCGAAGCTCTGGAACACCATCGAGATGCCGTGGGCGGGCCCATCGATGGGTTCGCCCAGATACGACAGGGTTCCGCCTGAAGGGTCGGACAGGCCCGCGATACAGCGCAGCAGCGTCGACTTGCCAGAGCCGGAACGGCCGAGCAGGCCCACCACTTCGCCCTCGTTGATGGTGAGGTTCACCCCCTCCAGCACGATGTGCTGTCCCTCGCCATCGGGCTTGGGAAAGGCCTTGCACACGTCCTTAACCTGCAGCAGTGGCGCGGTATTCATCGCAGTTCCCTAAGCCAGCCGGAAGCGTCGCTCGGCGTAATAGTACAAGGGCCGCCAGAAGAAGCGGTTGATGACGACCACGAACAGACACATGGCCACGGTGCCGAGCACGATGCCGTGGAAGTTGCCGGCGGCGCTGGCCTCGGCGAGGTACGCCCCGATGCCGTGGGCCTGCACCTGGGTCGAACCCCAGCTGATGTATTCGGCCACGAAGGCCGCGTTCCAGGAGCCACCCGAGGCGGTGATGGCGCCCGTCACGTAATAGGGGAAGACGGCCGGCAGGGCCAGGGTCTTCCACCATTGCCAGCCGCGCAGATTGAAGTTCTCGGCGGCATAGCGCAGTTCCCCGGGGATGGCCGAGGCCCCGGCGATCACATTGAACAGGATGTACCACTGGGTGCCCAGAATCATCAGCGGGCTCAGCCAGATGTCCGGGGTCAGCTTCCAGCGCACGATGGAGTACACCACCAATGGGAACAGCAGGTTGGTGGGGAACGCGGCCATGAACTGCGCCACCGGTTGCGCGATGGCCATCACCCGCGGCCGCAGGCCCACCCACACCCCGATCGGTACCCAGATCAGGCTGGCGAGGGCGATGAACACGAACACCCGCACCATGGTGATCAGGGACAGGCCGCACACCTTGAAGCGCCTCCTTCACGGTGGTGTTGGCAATGAGATTGGCGGCGATGTGCCACAGTCCCAGCACCACGATCGGCGATGACCAGGACGATGAACAGCCGGTCACGCAGGGTATTGTCCCGCGGCTTGCCGCGGCGCGGGGCGCGCGGCTTGGCGACCGGCAGCTTGGAGCTGCTCCAGCGCACGGCGGCTGAAGAACCCGTCCGTGATCAGGGACAGCAGTCGCGAGCGCTGCATCACCGTCAGCGCCCAGGAGGAGGGTGGCCGGCCGGTGGCGTCCTGTTCGAATTTCAGCCGGTCCGCCCACGCCACCAGCGGCCGGAACAGCAGCTGGTCATACAGCAGGATCACCACGAGCATGGCGGCGATGGCCCAGCCGATGGCGAGCAGATTGCCCTGTGCGCTGGCGACCGCGATGTAGGAGCCGATGCCGGGCAGGGCCAGGGAGGTGTGTCCCACCTGCAGGGCCTCCGAGGCCACCACGAAGAACCAGCCGCCCGACATGGACATCATGGTGTTCCAGATCAGTCCGGGCAGGGCGAAGGGCACTTCGACCTGCCAGAACGTCATCCAGCCGGTGAGATGGAACGAGCGGGCGGCTTCGCGCAGTTCATCGGTACGGTGCGCAGCGACTGGTAGAAGCTGAAGGCCATGTTCCAGGCCTGACTGGTGAAGATCGCGAAAATGGCCGCGAACTCGGCGCCGACCACCCGTCCCGGGCGCCAGCGACATGAAGAACACCACGGTGATGGAGATGAAGCTGAGGATCGGTACCGACTGGAGGATGTCCAGGATGGGCACCAGGAGCTTACCGGCACGCGGGCTCTTGGCCGCCCAGGTGGCGTAGGTGAAGGTGAACACCAGGGAAACGCCCAGGGCGGCGAACATCCGCAAGGTGGTGCGGGCGGCATAGAAAGGCAGCTGCCAGGGGTCCAACGACAGCGGCGTAGACTTGAGCTTGGCCAGAGGCTCGAGCAGACCGCGGCTGGCCTCCCCGAGCGCGACCACCAGGCCCAGCACGATGACGAGCGCGACCGCGTCCCAGCGCGTGGCCAGGTCGCGTACAAACGCAAAGGGTTCGATTCTCTTCATCGCGCAGGTTCGTCCCGCAAACAGCCGCGCATTGGACCACTAACCTGTGACATTCGCTAGCTGAAAGGTCAGGACGGACCTACCGCCCGAGCATCGTTCGATGCAATTTCGTCGCCCACCGAGGACTGCTATCCAGACGCGCTGAGCTCTGCAATCTTGGCCCCGATTCATTGCTGGTGACTCCATGATGTCCGACCGCGGCTTTCGAGCGACTGCTGTCAGATTGCTGACCCTGCCCATCCTTGCGCTGTTCGCGACCCTGTCTGCCTGTGGTGGTGGCGGCGGGTCCGCCTCCACCACCACCACCACAGGCGGGGGGTCCTCCTCACCCAGCGGCACCTCGTCCAGCCCCTCCAGCTCGCCGATGCCTACCGACGGCACCGATGGAACCACCTACAAGAACGATGTGCTGCGCACTCTCCCGGTGGACGGCAATGTGGACGCCCAGCCGCCGTACCTCTCCAAGCTCACCGTGGCCGGCGCCAGCCACAATGTGGTGTTCATCGCGACCGAGAGTAATTCGGTGTACGCCATTGACGCCGATACCGACGCGAGCCTGTGGCAGGTCCAATGGCGGCGACTATGGGAACTCGTTCGTGAAGATCTCCGCCAGCGGGGGCGCGCTGGCGGGGGCCGATTACTTTGCCTTGAGGAATGGCGTCGCCGATTCGGCCAATGGCCGGGACCAGTTTGGTGCGGGCAATAGGTTCATTGCGCCCATGGCGGCGGACGGCAAAGTGTTCATCGCCAGCACCACCGGTGTGGGGGTGTTCCGGTTGCTGCCGTAGGGCGAATCGGGAAAATGTGATCGGCCTCACACTCGCGCATGGCTTCGTGTAATCAGGCAAACTAAAGGCCCTTCAGGAGGGCTTGGTTGCCATGTGCGGAATCGTCGGGGCTATTGCCGAGCGGAACGTCGTTCCCATACTGATGGAGGGCCTGCGGCGCCTGGAATACCGGGGCTACGACTCTGCCGGCATCGCCGTCCTGAATGGCTCCGGCGGCTTGGTGCGCCTGCGAGCCGTGGGCAAGGTGCGGGTGCTGGAGGAGGCCATTGAGCAGACCCCGACGCGCGGCAAGGTGGGCATCGCGCACACGCGCTGGGCCACCCATGGAGTTCCCAGCGAGCGCAATGCTCACCCACATGTCTCCCATGACGGCCTGGCCATCGTTCACAACGGCATCATTGAAAACCATGCCGAGCTGCGCGAGGAGCTGATCCAGGCGGGCTACAAGTTCATGTCCGAAACGGACACTGAAGTGATCGCGCATCGTATCCACTACCACCTGCGCACGGTCAAGGATCTGTTCAAGGCCGTGCGCGCCACGGTCGCGGAGCTGGAGGGCGCCTACGCCCTCGCGGTGGTGAGCGAGCAGGACCCGGAGCGCCTGATCGTGGCGCGCGAGGGTTGCCCGGTGGTGCTGGGACTGGGCGTGGAAGAAAACTTCGTCGCCTCGGATGTTGCGGCACTGCTGCCGGTGACACGACGATTCGCGTTCCTGGAGGAGGGCGACGTTGCCGAAGTGCGGCGCAACGGCTACCGGGTGCTGGACCGCGCGGGCAACAGTGTCGAGCGCCCGGCCCGTGACAGCGAGCTGTCGGCGGACGCCGCCGACAAGGGACAGTACCGGCACTTCATGCTCAAGGAGATCCACGAGCAGCCGCGCGCCGTGGCGGATACGCTGCAGGAGCGCGTCGGGAACGGCAGGTTGCTCGAAGCCGCGTTCGGCGTGGCCGCAACCGAGGTGTTCAAGCGCACCGAGCATGTGCACATCGTCGCCTGTGGCACCAGCTTTCATGCGGGCCTGGTGGCCCGCTATCTGATCGAGCAGATCTGCAAAATCCCCTGCACTGTGGAAGTCGCCAGCGAATACCGCTACCGCAATCCGGTGGTACCGCGCGGTTCGCTGTTCGTGACCCTCTCGCAGTCCGGTGAGACGGCCGATACCCTGGCGGCGCTGAGCCTGGCGCGGACAGGCCGGGCTATCTGTCCACGCTGGCGATCTGCAACGCGCCGGAAAGCTCCCTGGTGCGCGACTCCTCACTGGTGATGCTGACGCGCGCGGGCCCGGAGATCGGTGTGGCCTCGACCAAGGCCTTCACCACCCAGCTGACGGCGCTGGGCATGCTGGTCGTGGCGCTGGCCAAGCATCACGGCGCCGACGCCGAACGCGAGCGCGGCCTGGTGACGCGGCTGGTCGAGCTGCCGTCGCTGATTGAGAAGACCCTGCACCCTGGATCCGGTGATCCACAAGCTGGCGGAGCGATTCGCCGACAAGCAGCACGCCTTGTTCCTGGGTCGCGGGCCCACCTATCCCATCGCCATGGAAGGCGCGCTGAAGCTCAAGGAGATCTCCTACATTCATGCCGAGGCCTATCCCGGCGGGTGAGCTCAAGCACGGCCCCCTGGCATTGGTCGACGACCGAAATGCCGGTGATTGCCGTCGCCCCCAGCAACGATTTGCTGGGCAAGGTCAAGTCCAATCTCATGGAGGTGCGGGCACGCGGCGGTGAGTTGATCGTGTTCGCCGACCCGGAGGCGGGACTGCAGGACGGCGATGGGGTCACGGTGATCAACATGCCCCGGCATGTCACCTACTTCCAGGAGCCCATCATCTACACCATTCCCCTGCAGCTGCTGGCGTACCATGTCGCCATTCTCAAGGGCACTGATGTGGATCAGCCCAGGAATCTGGCGAAGAGCGTCACGGTGGAATGAGACCTTGGTGAGCAGGCTCCTGGTCACCGGTGGCGCCGGGTTCATCGGTTCGAACTTCGTGCACTACTGGCTGCGGCATCACCCCGGCGACACGGTCGTCGTGCTGGATGCACTGACCTATGCGGGTAACCGGGCCAACCTCGATGCGGTGCAGAGCAATCCGCGGCTCACTTCGTGGTCGGCGACATCGCCGACACCGCGCTGGTCGAGGATCTATTGCGCCGCGAGCGGCTTGACACCGTGGTGCATTTCGCCGCCGAGTCGCACGTCGATCGGTCCATTCATGGGCCGGATGCCTTCATCGCGACCAATGTGGTGGGCACCCACGCCTTGCTGAAGGCGGCCCGCAAAGTGTGGATGCTCGAAGGCGCAGCGCCGCAGCACCGCTTCCACCATGTTTCGACCGATGAGGTTTATGGCTCGCTCGGGCCGCACGATCCGGCCTTTACCGAAACCACCGCCTACGCGCCCAATTCACCGTATTCGGCCAGCAAGGCGGCATCGGATCATCTGGTTCGCGCCTATCATCACACCTACGGCCTGCAGGTGACGACCAGCAATTGCTCCAACAATTACGGGCCGTACCATTTCCCCGAGAAACTGATCCCGCTGATGATCGTCAACATCCTGCACGGGCGCCCGCTGCCGGTTTATGGAGACGGCCGCAATGTCCGCGACTGGCTGCATGTCAGCGATCATTGCCGCGGCATCGAGCTGATCCTGGCACAGGGGCCGCGTGGGCGAGGTCTACAACATCGGCGGCGGGGTCGAATGCGAAAATATCCGCCTGGTGCAATCCCTGTGCCGCATCGCCGATGAGGTGTTTGAGTCGATCCACCAGTTGCGCGCCCAGTACCCGAACTGCCCGGCATCGCGCGGCGCCGCTGCCGCGACCCTGATCACCCATGTCACGGATCGCGCCGGGCATGATCGTCGGTATGCCATCGATTGCCGCAAGATCAAGGCCGAGCTAGGCTACGACGCAGCCATCAGGCTGGAGACCGGGTTGCGGGCCACGCTCGACTGGTACCTGGCCCATCCCGCCTGGTGGCAGGCCGTCATGGACGGCAGCTATCGAAACTGGATCAAGCAGAACTATTCGCCGTGAACAGTCAGGTGGCGTGTGGAGAGGATTGACCGGGTCGTCATAGGTGCGGGCGTGGTGGGCCTGGCAATCGCTGCGGCGCTCGCCCGCGAGGGATTGCAGACCCTGGTACTGGAGGCTGAAGAGTCCTTCGGTACCGGCATCAGTTCGCGCAACAGCGAAGTGATCCACGCCGGCATCTACTATGAGCAGGGCTCACTGAAGGCGCGGTTCTGCACGGCGGGCCGCGATCTGCTGTACGAGTTTTGCGCCCGCTACGGAGTGCCCCACCGCCGGTGCGGCAAGCTCATTGTGGCAACGTCTGCGGCGCAGGAGCCGAATCTTCAGGCCATTCAGCGCGCTGCGGCGGCCAATGGCGTGGAGCTCAGGCCGCTGGATCGCCGAGCCGTCCTGGCTTTGGAGCCCGAGGTGGCGGCGGTGGCCGGACTATTCTCGCCGCTGACCGGCATCATCGACTCGCATGCCTATATGTTTGCCCTGATCGGCCTGCTAGAAAACCACGGCGGCACCGTGGTCTATGGCAGCCGCGTCACGCGCATGTGGCTGCAGGAGAATGGCATTGCCATCAGTGTGAACGGCGAGCCTCCGGAATTGGTGGCCGGTGCGGTCGTCAATTGCGCCGGTTTGGCCGCCATCGCCGTGGCCGCCGCGGTTGAGGGCTGCCCGCAGGCGGGATTGCCGACCCCGTATCTCGCCAAGGGCAACTACTTTACCGTCGATGGCCGCGCGCCCTTCACGCATCTGGTTTATCCGATTCCCGAGCCGGGTGGCCTGGGCATCCATCTGACGCTGGATCTGGCCGGGCGCGCCCGCTTCGGGCCCGACGTGGAGTGGATCCAGACTCTGGACTACGCGGTGGATCAGCGCCGCGGTGACAAGTTCTATGCCGCCGTGCGCCGCTACTGGCCCGGGCTGCCGGATGGCAGCCTGCGTGCCGCCTATGCGGGGGTGCGTCCCAAGATCTCCGGACCGGGCGAACCGGCGGCCGACTTCCGCATCGATGGACCCCCTGCGCCGGATGTGCCGCTGGTCAACCTGTTTGGAATTGAATCGCCGGGCCTGACGGCCTCGCTGGCCATCGCCGAGCATGTCCGTAACTTATTGATTTAATTGGCGTCCCCAACGAGATTCGAACTCGTGTTACCGCCGTGAAAGGGCGATGTCCTAGGCCTCTAGACGATGGGGACGCAAGAGGGGCCGGGAAGAGTACACGTGGCGCGCAACTCGGACAACGCTAGTAGGCGTTCTTACTGCCGCGCACCAGCATCCAAACTGTCTTGAAGAGAATGACGATGTCCAGCCACGGGGACCAGTGGCGCAGGTACTCCAGATCAATGCGCACGCGCTCGGCCATTTTCTCCAGCGTATCGGTCTCACCGCGCTGGCCGTTTACCTGCGCCAAACCGGTGATCCCGGGGCGCACCTTGTGGCGAATCATGTAGCCGCTGATCAGTTTGCGGTACTCCTCATTGTGCGCGACCGCATGGGGCCTGGGACCCACCAGGCTCATCTTGCCCGTGAGCACGTTGAACAGCTGCGGCAGTTCATCGAGCGAGGTTTTGCGGATGAAGCGTCCCACCGGCGTGATGCGCGAGTCCGAGCGCGTGGCCTGCCGGATCACTGCCCCATCCTCCGTGGTGATCATGGAGCGGAACTTGTAGACCAGAATCTCCTCGCCATTCAGGCCGTAGCGTCGCTGACGAAAGATGGCCGGGCCCTTGGAGGTCAGCTTCACGGCGGCCGCGACCGTCAGCATGACCGGGCTGACGACGACCACCGCGAGGCCCGCGAGCACCAGATCCATCGTACGCTTGAGCACTGCGTCCATGCCATGGAAGGGGGTGTCGCAAATCGACAGCGCCGGCATGCCGTCGATCTCCACCAGGCGTCCCTGGATCAGATCGAACGCGAAGGCATCCGGCACGAAGTACACCGAAGCGGTCGTGTCACGCGAGCGCATTGATCAGCTCGCTCATGCGCGGCACGTTGGAAATAGGCAGTGCGATGTAGACGACATTGACGCCATGAGCGCGCACGAAGTCGGCGACGTCCTTGCAATGCCCACGCAGGCCATCCGGCTCAAGTGTTTGGGCCAGACGATCGACGCTGCGGAAGTCGAAGTAGCCGAGAAAGCCATGGGGCGGCAAGCGCTTCGCGAGCTCGAAACCGACTTGATTGACACCGACGATGATATGGCGCGGCGCCTTCGCGCCATGTGCGGCGAACCAATTGGCGCGCCGCCGCACGGCTTGGGCGGTCGACAGCGCAATGGGAGTGGCGATGAACCAGGTCAGCACCACGCGGCGCGACAGGTCCGAGCTCACCTTGAAGGCAAATGCGCCAAACAGCAGAATGGCCACCACCGCAGCCCATTGCACCAGTACGCGCGCGTAGGTGCGGGAGAAGTCCGAAAACGTCTCGTTGGCCGAGTGGATGTCGAGCAGATTGAATAAGTGGCGGACGACGACGAAGGCCAGCGTCGCATATGCGCCCAGCGCCGGCGTGTAGCGATCCCGATAGGCGAACTCGCAGACGAACAGACACAGCAGGACGATGAGCGGGTCGAGCTGCCGGAGCAGCGCAACGGCGGCCGGCTCGACGTTGCCGAGCCGGACGCGCCGATGTGCAAAGGATTCCGCTGCACTCGCCATTATCGATAAAGACCCCGGGCGCATCGCGCCCAAAGCAAACGCATTTCACTCCGAAGCGGGCTGGGATTAGAATTGCTTGTGGCAAACCAGCCGATCGGTGCGCTTAGTGTGGCTATAACGTCCGTGGCAGGCAAGCGCATACGCACCTTTGCCGGAAAACTAGCGATGCGTGTGCACAGACTGTCCGATTCCGCCACACCGTAGGCCAGAACCTCACTGGGCAGCAGCCTGAAATATGTTAATGCATCCGGCTTGCCGTACCGGAAGACATCAAGTACCGCCGTCGGCTGACAGACATTGACACGAGAAAGCTCGAGCTTTTGCGCGTTACACTAGGTCAAAATCCAAGGTGCCGGTTTGGGCGGCAACCCGTGCTTCACTAAACAACTCAGGAAACAATAATGGCAGGGAGTCATCATGCCACTCGATAATGCCGCTTCGAGCGGGAGCAACGATTGCGCTCTTGGCTGCAGTGGCCTGCATGGGCCCGCGCTGGGCGCAGGCCGCGGACCCGGGTTACGAGATCCAGGTTGGGGTCATGGAGTCAGACAACATTCAGCGTCTGCCCTCTGGCGGAACCGATGAAACAATCGCCTTGGAGGAGTTGGATCTCGACCTGGCACGACAAACGGCCGTGGTTCGACGCCGACATCGATGCCGACCTCAGCCATCTGAACTTTCTTCAGAACACCTACGGCAATGAGTTCGTCGGGAATTTCATCGGGAGCTCCAAGATCAAACTCATGACGGATGTGTTGTCCTGGGATCTCAACGATAACTTCGGACAAACCCCATTGGATCCGCTGGCACCGATCACGCCCGGCAATCGCGAGAACATCAACTACCTGAGCACGGGTCCGGTGCTGACCCTGCCGCTTCTCGGACGGGAGTTGGAGCTGCTAGCTTCAGGTCAGTACGGGCGGGTGGACTACCAGCAAACCCCGCTCAACAGCAACCGCCTGACGGGTATCGTCGGCCTCCTTCACGAGATGTCCCCGACCACCAATGTCTCCATCAACGCCAAGGATGAGCGAATAATTTTCGAGGATGAACAGCTCAATCCCGACTATGACACGCAAGAGGCCTTTGCACGTCTCGATACCAAGGGCAGTCGCACCGAACTTGGAATCGATCTGGGATATGGTCACCTACAGTTGACCGGCACCAATGACAACACCTTCATCGCACGAGTGGATATCACCCGGCGGGTGACCCCCTCCTCAACCGTAGGGTTGTCCTTCGGGCACGACTACTCCGACGGCGCCGATTCGTTTCTACTCGTCCAGGAAGCGGGCGGAGCAGGATTCATCACCCATAACATGGTGCAAGCCGGTGCTCCGTTCCTGATCACCTACGGAACGCTGGCATGGAACTTCCAGCGGGATCGCACCACTTTGGGTCTGACCGCATCCTACTTCCGGGATGAGTACCCGAATGCGGAAACGCTGAACAACGACATGACGCTGGCCAGCATACGCGCGGCGCGGGAGATCAGTCCGGTTCTGCAACTGGCGCTGACCGAGTATCTGGACCGCGAGCATTTCAGCACCGGAGGTGACAGCGTCACGGAAGCCGACACAGGGCTGCAACTGACCTGGCGCGCGGGGAAAAGCCTCTCGGTTGTTTTCGCCTATTATTTGGCCAAGGGCATCAGCGATCTGCAGGTGGACAAATATACCGAGAATCGCCTGTGGCTGTCGGTCGGCTACGGCCGTGCCGCGCAGGTTCCGCCGGGGCCGGCGCCGGTGAGATTGCCCGGTCAGACCGCCAATTAGGCTGCGGTAAAACCAAGGCTTCCGCCCTGGACGGGGACGGTCTGCGGTCCGATCACGGCAAATGGCGCAAGGGAGGCCGAAGTTGCCGCTGAAGGTATCTTTTTGCGATAGATTTGGCATATTTCCCCACATGGGCTCGCTATTGTGGACTTTGCGAGCAAGAGCGAAGAGACCTGTGCGCAAAATGGCAATCCAGGAGGTCGGTATCTCCCGGATCGTGCCCTGCGGCTGGGTTGCCACTTTGTCATGCCGATCTGGACCCTCACTGTTATCGATTCGCTAGGAGTGCGACGTGAAAGTATTCGTAACGGGCACCAATGGGTATGTGGGCAGCATCCTCGGTCCCTATCTGTTAGAACGCGGCATCGAAGTCATCGGCCTTGATACCGGTTTCTATCGCGATGGCTGGCTATACAGCGACAACAAGTCCCATGCGCGCACTCCGTTAACGATCAACAAGGACTTGCGTCATATAACCGTTGACGATCTGAAGGGCGTGGACGCAGTGGCCCATCTGGCCGAGCTTTCCAACGATCCACTCGGCCAGAACGACCCGAATATAACCTTCGAGATCAATCATAAGGGCTCGGTGCGGCTCGCCGAGCTGGCACGCAAGTCTGGTATCCCGCGCTTCGTGTATACCTCGTCGTGCAGCGTCTACGGCGCGGGCACGGGCGATTTCCTGGACGAGACCTCGCCCCCGAACCCGCAAACGGCGTACGCCAAATGTAAGACCCTGGTGGAACGCGATGTCGGCAAGATGGCCGGTGATGACTTTTGTCCGGTGTTCCTGCGCAATGCCACGGCGTATGGTCCTTCCCCGCGCATGCGCTTCGATATTGTCATCAACGACCTGTCGGCGTTGGCATGGACCACCAAACGCATTGCCATGGTCAGCGACGGGAGCCCATGGCGCCCGGTTGTGCATGTCAACGACATGTGCGAGGCAATCTATCGTAGCCTGCTGGCCCCGGAAGATGCTGTGCGCGGGCAGATCTTCAACGTCGGCCAGAACGGGGACAATTATCGCGTGCGCGAAATCGCCGCAATCATCGCAGCAGAATTTCCGGGCTGCGAAGTCACGACCGGACCCAGCGGCGGCGACAATCGCAGCTACCGCGTCAACTTCGACAAGATTCACGCCAAGCTGCCGGGCTTCAGCTGCCGCTACACGGCGAAGGACGGCGCCAAGCAGCTGCACGAGCTGTTCCAGCGCATAGGATTCACCGATGAAATGTACAAGTACCGCGCATTCACTCGCCTGAAACAATTGCAGTATCTGCAGAAGACCAAGCAGGTCGACTCCGAGCTGTACTGGTGCTGATATGAAAGTCGTACTGTTTTGCGGTGGTCTGGGCACACGTTTGCGCGAGCATTCGGACACGATACCGAAGCCCCTGGTGAGTATCGGCTATCGGCCGATCATCTGGCACCTGATGCGTTACTACGCGCACTATGGTCACAAGGAATTCATCCTCTGTCTCGGCTATCGCGGCGATCTGGTACGTGAGTACTTCCTGAAGTATCGGGAGGAGATGACCAACGACTTCACGCTCAATTGCTCCGACCAGTCGGTGGAACTGCGTTCCGAGGACATCAGCGGCTGGAAGATCACCTTCGTCGACACCGGCCTGCACAGCAACATCGGCCAGCGGCTGCTGCGCGTGAAGAAGTACGTGGAAAACGAGGAGATGTTCCTCGCCAACTATGCCGACGGCCTGTCCAATCTGCCCATCGACCGGCAGATTGCCGAGTTCTCCGCCAGCAACGCCATCGGCAGCTTCGTCGCCGTCCACAGCTCGCAGAGCTTTCATGCGGTGCAGATGGACCCTGATGGAAGAGTCAGGAGCATGGGTGCAATGCCCGATCAGGCACTGCTGATCAACGGTGGCTTCTTTGTTTTGAGGAAGGAAATCTTCGCGAACATTGAGGAAGGCGAGGAGCTGGTGGAGAAGCCGTTTTCCCGGCTGATCGCCCAGAAGCGCCTGACTGCGTTTCGCTGGGAAGGGTTCTGGCAGTGCATGGACACCTTCAAGGACAAGATCAGTTTCGACCGCATGGAAGCCAAGGGGATGTGTCCCTGGACGCTCTGGAATGATGCGACAAAGGGTGGCAAGGATCGGGACTGATGATCGGTTTTTCGTTTTCGACCGGTCCTGAGCCGCGGCGCATCCTGTGTATCGGTGCCCACTGCGATGACATCGAGATCGGCTGTGGTGGTGCGCTGCTGCAGCTGCAGAAGACCGGCAGCAATCTGACCATACATTGGGTCGTACTGACGGGCGAAGAGTCGCGTCGGGCCGAAACCAGGGCTGCGATGGAGTTGCTGATCGATCCGGGATGCCGCGGCGAACTGGTGTTCGGCGGTTTTCCGGATTCCAGGCTGCCCACCGTGTATGGCGAACTGAAGGACTTCTTCGGCCCCCTGCGCGGGCGCTTTGAGCCGGACCTGATCTTCTGCCACGATAAACACGATGCTCACCAGGATCATCGGTTGGTGAATGAAATGGTGTGGGGGGCATTCCGCAGCCATCTCATTCTGGAATACGAGATTGTGAAATGGGATGGCGGCCTGACAACTCCCAATACCTATGTGCCGCTGGACAGGGACGTAATCGACCGGAAAGTCGACGTGCTGATGCGCACCTACGGCAGCCAGCGCAGCAAGGACTGGTTCACGCCGGAGACAATCCTGGCAATGACGCGCCTTCGCGGGGTGGAATGCCGTGCCCCCAGCGGTCATGCCGAAGGTTTCTTTGCCCGCAAGATCGTCCTACCGCTGTCCTCTGAATAAGTCGTGTCATCTCCTATGCCGCCGAGGTCTGGGGTAAATTGGGACTTGGCCCCGCCAATCACTATAATGAAACGACGTGGCCTGCATGGGCGCATCGACCACGCTGGCAAATTGAAGCTCCTGGGAGCGTGAATGATTTTCACCGAGACTAAGCTCAAGGGTGCGTTTATCCTTGACCTGCAGCGCAACGAAGATAAGCGCGGCTACTTCGCGCGGGCCTTCTGCCAGCACGAATTCGCAGATCACGGACTTAAGCCGGTCATCGCCCAGGCCAACGTCGGCTTTAACAAGCTAAAAGGCACGATTCGAGGCATGCACTTTCAGTATCCACCGTCGGCAGAGACCAAGCTGGTCCGTGCAACACGCGGGGCCGTACTGGATATCATCGTGGACCTCCGGCCCGAAAGTCCGACGTTCCTGACGCACGTTGAGGTCGAGCTGAGCGCCGAAAATGGACGCGCCATCTACATACCCGAGCGCTTTGCGCATGGCTATCAGGCGCTCGCTGACAACACGGAAACAAGTTATCAGGTCGGAGAGTTCTATACGCCCGGGGTCGAGGGTGGATTGATGTACAACGATCCAGGTCTGGGCCTGCGCTGGCCCCTTCCTGTCAGTGTTATGTCCGATAAGGACGCCAGCTGGCGTCAGTATTCCGAGATCGAATCTGAACTGAAGCGCCGCATGACGCTGTGAGGAGTTCGCAATGATTATCGTAGATCGGGCCCTGAAGGCCCGGGAAGAAGCAGGCAAGCCTATCCGCGTCGGCATGATCGGCGCCGGGTTCATGGGGCAGGGCCTGACCAACCAGATCGTCAACAGTGTGCCGGGCATGCGGATGTCTGCCATCTACAACAGGCGATCGGAACGGGCATTCGGCGTGTACCAATATGCCGGCTGCACGGATGTGGTGGGTTGCGCGAACCAGCAACAGCTGGATGAGGCGGTACTGAAGGGACGGCCTGCTGTCGCTGAGGATCCGTATACGATCTGCCGGTCGCCGCATATCGACGTGGTGGTCGATGTTACCGGCTCGGTGGAGTTCGGTGCGCGCATCATCCTGGAGGCATTCAAGCACAAGAAGCCGGTGGTGCTGATGAATGCCGAGGTGGATGCGACTCTTGGTCCGATCCTGCGCGTCTATGCCAAGAAATACGGAACCATCCTGTCCGCCTGCGACGGTGACGAGCCCGGGGTGCAGATGAACCTCGTGCGCTGGGTGAAGGGGCTTGGTCTCACGCCGCGGGTCATCGGCAACGTCAAGGGCCTTCAGGATCCGTATCGCAATCCGACGACGCAGCGCGGCTGGGCGGAACGTTGGGGCCAGAATGCCGGGATGGTTACCTCCTTCGCGGATGGGTCCAAGATCAGCTTTGAGCAGTCGATCGTGGCCAATGCGACGGGATTCAAGGTGCTCAACCGCGGCATGTCCCGCGGACGCGTCTACGACGGCAACATCTTGGAGATCCAGAAATTGTATGATCTGGAAGCCATCCGTGAGATCGGCGGCATCATCGATTACACGGTCGGGCCGCAGGGCGTGAAGGTGTTCGTGCTGGCCGAACATTCCGACCCCAAGCAGCGGCACTACCTCAATCTCTACAAGATGGGCGAAGGTCCGCTCTATCCATTCTGGATTCCCTACCACCTGGTGCATTTCGAAGCTCCCAACTCGATTGCCCGCGTGGTGCTGTTTGACGACGAACTTGCGCCACCGCTCGGCGGACCCGTCGTGGAAGTCTGCGCAGTCGCCAAACGCGACCTGAAGGCCGGCGAAGTGCTCGATGAGTACGGCATGTATATGACCTATGGCGAGGCCGCAAACGCGGAAGAGATGAGCTCCGAGCGCTACCTGCCGGAAGGTCTGGTTGAAGGCTGCCGCCTCAAGCGCGATATACCGAAGGACCAGGCGCTGCGATACGCGGACGTTGAACTGCCGGCGGGACGCATCGCGGACACGCTGCGGGCAGAGCAGTATGCGCACTTCAGGGGCGAGAACTGGCTGACCGAGGCGATCAAGCCGTCGACGAGCAAGGTCCACGTCGCGGAGATCGCTCTCAGTACGGTCGAATAGGCAGCAGACTCCTGTTATCGGTTCCGGAGGCCCTCGCCAGCGGCAGAGCCTTCGACTCTCACTGCGGCGGAAGGGAGAAGGTAAAAAGGTCCTGTCCTGCCACTACCGCCACCATTTGTCGCTCGCCATCGCGGAAGGTAATGGGCGGAGCACTGATGTGGCCGCCGGTGTTGAATGTCCACAGTCGCGTCCCGTCTCTGGCATCCATCGCATAGAAAACCGGGCCGTCAGACCCGAACAGCAAACCCCCGGCGGTGGATAACAGGCCACCGCGCGGCTGACTGCTGACGGTGGCATTGGGATGCTTCCAGACAATCCTCGCGCTAGTGGGATCGATCGCCAACACAAAAGCCGCGAACGCTTCCGTATAGTTCTGGGTGCCGCCAAGGTACATGCGTCCTGATCGGGCGCGCTCGGGACCGGTAAGGAAGAACAAACCGCCGTGCTCTTCGGAATTGACATAGTAGTAGCCCGTAGCCTCACTGTAGGACGAGGGCCACCAATTGGTCGCGCCGTTCATGCTCGGTAGAACGTAAGAGCCTTGCTTGCTCGGCGATGAATTCGCTGATCGAATCGGCCTGCCGGAGGCCGATATGCCAGTAGCCCAGGTTTGATTCACAAAGGGCACACTGCGCAGGTACTTGCCGGTTGCACGGTCGAGCACATAGAAGAACCCGCCGCGATTGGCCACGACGAGCAGCTTGCGGTCCACCCCGTCCTCGGTGACATTGATCAAAGAAGGGGTCTGCGTGGAGTCCCAATCGTGATCCTCCCCGGGAAGGAACTGAAAGTACCAGACCAGCCTTCCGGTCTTCACATTCAGGGCCAGCATTGAATTGGCGTAAAGATTGTCGCCGGGGCGCCTGCTGTGATCGAAGTCTGGGGCCCCGGTAGCTGTTCCCCAATACAGCAGACCGAGCTGTGGATCGTAGGCTCCGGACCCCCAGGTGGCAGCGCCCCCAGTTTTCCATGATTCCCCGCCCCAGGTTTCGTTCCCCGGCTCCCCTGGCGCCGGAACCGTATAGAAACGCCAGCGCGGCGCGCCCGTCGCTGCGTCGTAGGCGCTGATGAACCCGCGCGTGGGAAATTCACTTCCGGCGATCCCCGTGATCACGACGTCCTCTACGGGTAGGGGCGCCGCGGTGATGCTGTAGCCGGTTGAATAGTCGATGACTTCCCGATCCCAGAGGAGGTCTCCGGTGGTGGAGTCCAGAGCAACGACATGGGCATCCAGGGTGGCGAAGTAGACCCGCTTGCCGAACACGGACACGCCGCGGGTGGTGGCGATACAGCAGACTCGGATGTCCGCCGGGATTTGGCGTGTGTAGTGCCAGATCTCGGTGCCGGATTTCGCGTCGAGTGCGTAGACCGAACCTGGCGGGACCGTCACATACAGGTAGTTGCCGGCCAGCACCGGAGTCGATTCGTTGGCTGCTGCAACCGTAGGAAACTGGTGTACCCACCCGACCCGCAGCCGCGAGACATTACTGGTATCGATCTGCTTATCCGGCGAAAACCGCTGCGAGTCATAAGCCCCGGAGGGCAGTAGCCAGCGACCGGCGTCCGTGCCCGCACTGAGCAGATCACGATAAGTGACCTCCGGTGCTGGGCCAATTGCTGCCGTGCCTGCATTCGGTGGGCCGGCGTGGGACACACCGTGGGCGGAGTTCAGGTACTGTAGATAGGAGATCACTCGCCAGGTGTCCGCGCGCGAAATCAGGCCGCCGACCATTGCTGTGCCGGGCACTCCGCCCGTGATGGTACGGTACATCGCCCAATCGCTATGGCCGTGAACCAGGGAGCGTCCGACCAGCGCGGGTCCCATGCCACCGGTTGCGTCGTGCCCATGACACCGGGAGCAGATGCCGCCAAAGAGTTCCTGGCCGCGGGCTCGGTCAGCTGCCGAAAGTGCGGGATTGTGAATGGAAAGGTAGGGGTCACCCGTTCGCAACAGTGTGGTGAGCCGGAACCCGGCACGTGGACGGCCGATGTCCGCGAGGTCTGCCCAGCTCACCTCGGGCAGCATGCCGACGAGTTTGCGTAAGGCGACGGGTCCGGCCCAGCGGAACTCAAGTCCCACCAGCAGGCACGCCAGGATGAGAATTCCGATGACGATGCCGAGGGCCTTCTTCCCGACTCGATGGCCGGTGGATCGAGGCGCGAGCGGAACCTGATTATGCGACTCCGATGGGAGCGCACTCTGATGAGGACCCTTGAGTTTCAATTGGGCTTCAAGTCAGGCATCGAGTGTGGGGATTGTCATGATATTCGAAATGGAAAAGCCCGGAATATGACATACTTATCGTTATCACTGATTGCGCTGACCCCGTGGGAATCGAAGGTCCGCCGTTCGGCGGACCCGCCGCCTGACTGGCACAGAGCCCCCATTCGCGACGCTCAGCCGGTGCCATTTCACGGCAATCCAAACACCGATGAGACGCGCACGCCGCATCGTGGACCGGGCGCTTGCGCCTGCTCATGGGCTTACGCGTACCTTACCGGCGTGGGGCTGAGCAAGTACCAGCGCCGCCGCATCCGAACAGCGATCGCGCCACCAGGTCTCATCGGCGTTCGAATTCGATCTCTCGATCCAATCAAGAGCGCACAGCGGGCGCTGTACTTTGGCTGGCCACCGAGATGCGTACCAGTGGCCGGTACGTGCGTCACAAATTGGTGCCGGCCAGGTTGGAAATGCACCGGAAGTATGCCTTGGAACTGGGATTTCGCGCAGGAATTGCCGCCGCTGATCGGTAGCTTGGCAACTGAAGTGAATGCTATTCTGTTTTGAGGACAGGAACTCAAGCGTGGCGCCGGGCCGGGTCCAAATGGACATATGAGAATTAGCTTTTACGGAAACTTTGGCGCCGGCAATCTCGGCAATGAGTGCACGCTTCAGGCGATCATCGAGAAGGTGTTGCAGTACGAGCCGGATGCGCAGTTACTTGTGTTTCTGCACGAATCCTCAGGATGTTCAGCGCGCGCCATCACATCGAGGCCCTGCCTGCCGCAGTGGTTCGCAGGGGATCGCAGGGGCAGAGGCCTATCTGCGCGGTTCTTGCGCATATTTTTCGCTGGATACCGCTCGAGGTGGCACAATGGGTCAGAAACATTGGGCCGCTGGGCCGGACTCGGACGTTTTCATCATTGCCGGCACAGGCATTGTCAACGACTACCTGACTGGGCCGCTGGGTTGGCCATATGATTTCTTCCGACTCTCGGTGCTGGCCGGAATCCTTCGCACCAAAGTGGTGTTTCTCAGCGTTGGAGTCGGTCCCATCCGTCATCCACTCAGTCGCTGGTTCATCAAGCGCAGCCTCGGCATCGCCAGTTTCCGCAGTTATCGCGATCAGGCTTCGCGAGACTACCTGGAGGGGATTGGTTTTGACACCAGCCGAGATTTCGTGTATCCGGACGTGGTTTTTGGTCTTTCTCAGAGTAGTTTGCCTGCGCGCGCGGGATCCACTGGCGAGCGGCGGATCATCGGACTTGGACTCAAGGACTACTTCGGATCGCCCGATAGTCCGGATGCGGGAATCCCATCGGATGTACCTGCACACGATCGCGCAATTCATTTCATGGGTGCACGACCATGGGTACAGCGTTCGGCTGCTGATCGGCGACATGCACTACGACAACCCGGTGGTCGACGAATTTGTGGGGCTGCTGGCAGGGCTTGGTATCGCGACGCAGGAGCCGCTGTTGATGGTCCAGCCGGCGCTTACCGTCGCGGATGTCCTGCGCCAGATCGCCGAGACGGAGCTGGTAATTTCGGCTCGCTATCACAACCTCGTCATGGCGCTTATTCAGGGCAAGCCCGTCATGGCGCTTTCCGATCACGCCAAGCTGGACTCGCTGGTCAGCGACTTCGGCCTGGCACGCTACCGTATTCCGCTTGCGGACCTGAATGCTGAGACTCTGATTGAGCGATTCAAGGAACTTGAGAGCGAACTGGACCGGCTCAAGCCCTATGTGCGAGCGGGGGTTGACAGGTATCGGCAGGCACTCGATGGGCAATACGCTTCGCTTCTCGGACAGCGTCGCATCGATGCTCCGACCGAGCGCTTAGCCCAATAGGTCTCAGGCTTTCTTCTCGACTGTCTTGCGCAGCCCACCCGCCGGGCCATAGGCAACCGGGCCGGGCTTCTTCGCACCAGCAAGCGCCGCATCGTTGACCGAATCTGCAAGCGTCCGCAGGCGCTCCTCACGCGCAAGCAATGCCTCCGTAGGAGGAATGCCCAGTGTCTCCAGCACCGTTCGGAATCGGTGGATCCAATCGTGGCGGAGAGCGGATTGACGGATATTCTCGCGTCTCACGCGCTCCAGCCGCAGAGGATCGGCGTTGAGCTCAGTCAAGGTCCGCTCCACGTCGGGGGAATCGAAAGGCAGGGGAATGACGGCGTCCCGCCAGCCGAACTGTTCCTCGAAATCCTCAGAGCGGGGTGCCTCTCCAAGCATCACTGTGCCGGCGGCGGCGCCCTCATAAAAGCGGCTCGAGATCACCTCGTGGCGCGCGACATCGCCTTCGTTCACGCGGCTACGGTTGGCAATGAAATATCTGGTGCGTTGCAGCAAACTTGCCAGCTGGAATCGGTGTTCGGCG
>CAWJKT010000003.1:0-190053 GCA_963843375.1 uncultured Pseudomonadota bacterium | reverse complement strand
GCAGCACGTTGTCGATCGTGACCACCGGCTCGGGCTGGCCCAGGACCTGGACGTTTAGCGTGCCCGTCAGCTCCTTGAGCATCTTGGCCGGTTTGGCACCGAGTTTCAGGCGAACCGTGACGATCGGCCGCAAGCCGAAGCCCCGGACGATCATGGGTTGGACGAATGCCGGCTGGCCGACAGGGGGCTGAACGACAGGAGGCTGAGCCGGAGCGGGCAATTGTCCCTGGCGCGGAGGGGCGGGCTGTACGGCCGGCGGGGCATTGGGTTGGATCGGAACGTTGGGCGCCCTGTATGGGAACCTTGATGTTTGGGGCCGGAGCCACGGGGTTGACCGGTTGGATCCTGGGCCCGGCCGGCTGGTTGACCACGGTCAAAGTTTGGCCCATGTCGTCGATGGCCCTGGTGATGTGCGGGTCGCCGATGACGCTGAAGGACTGCAGACGCGGCTCGGCGGTGACTTCAAAAATCAGCAGAGCTTCGCCTGGCGGAGCGACCAGGTTGAAGGTGGCGGCGGGCAGCAAGCGAATCCGTACGGCCCCGGCGTAGACGGTCGGCACTTCGAGCGGTTTGCCATCTGCCAGCATGAACTGCTGATTGCCAGGGAAAACGCGTACGCCGCCACCGGGAACCGGCTGGAAGCCAGGCTGATATTTGGCGCCCCCCTGAATCTGGATCTGAATCCTGGCTGCACCTGGGCGCGCGGGCTGAACCTGGACCTGAATTCCAGCCTGGGCGGGCTCCAGGGGCTGCCTGGACTCCGCCTTTCGGCGGGGGCAGCGGTTCGAGTTGCGGCCGGGCGCCGCCCGGCGGCAAGGGTTTCGGCAGCGGTTGCGGCCGGAAAATCGGCCGAGGACCGACGGTGCTGTTCAGGTTTTTCTCGACCAGGCCGCCCTTGGCACAGAGCTGATCGAAAGCCTGGAAGAACGAGACGTCGCCCGTTTGCAAAGTGATCATGCGATTGTTGAGCTGCGACGTGTCGCCGACGAGCTGGATGGCGTAACCGCTCTGCCGGGAGAACTCCGCCACGGCCGCCGTCACCGAGACGTTGGTGAGGTTCAACTTGACCATTTTGGGAGCCAGCAAGTCGATGGCGGGCCCCTTCGGTTTCTGTGCCGGCGGAAGGTTTGGCTTGGCCAGGGCCAGGGACAAGGTCCCCAGCGGCGATGGCCGAGAGGACGGCAAACTTTTTCATGTGTATTTCCTCGTGAGTATGACGGACGTACCTGGCAGCGTCGCCAAAATCGCGCGTCTGCTGAAAGTTAGTTTTCCCGATCGTGCGTGATGTTGATATAGGCGATGACGAGAGGTCCGGGCAACGAGAGACATTCCGTTTTCAGTGGCGCGATATTCCCGGTCGCTCACGCTTCCCGGCTCGCCGGTACCGGAACACTGAAAAACTGAAAACTGTCATAGGAAGTAGATTTTCCGACAGCAGCGTGAAACCCTGGCTTTGCAAGGTCTGGGCCGCGGTTTCGTGGTTCTCGACGCGCAGGGCCAGGGCGGCATGGCCCATCGGGCCGACCAGCAGCGGATAGGCGTAGTGGATGCCGATCTCGACCTTGAGCAGGGCCTTGCAGATTTCCAGGAGCGGCTGCGGGCTATCGGGCAGCTGCACGACGAGCAGATCGCTTTCGGTGATGGGCAGATTGGCCGCCTTGAAGATCTCGTAGGCCCGCTCCGGATCGTTCAGCACGATGCGGACGATGGCACAGTCGGCCGAATCGACGACGGTCAGGGAGACGATGCGGATGTCGGTGGTCTCAAAGCGCCGCACCACGTTGAGCAGGGCCCCGAGCCGATTTTCGAGAAAGACGTTGAACTGGCGCACGCTGGGCCAATCCCGGCCGCGGGCCGTGGCAAAGCCGATTTCTCCTTCGCCGCCGTAACTCATGCGTCGCACCTTTCGATTACCGATCCATTCGGTGGGCAATACGCGATCGCTATAGGATAGTGTGTTGCCGGGGTTTAGATCAAGACAGGTTTGCTGGCCGTCAACCGCGTAAACGCCGCATATACCCGACCGCTTCGGACCGGCTTGGTATGTCAATACACATCCCCTTCGACGGCCGTGTGCCGCCGCCGCTGGATTGCGTGTCGCCGCCGTAGCGGAAGTGCCAGTTTTCCGTGGCCCGGAAGCCGTGCAGGTCTTCCATCGTCAAGCCGTAGCGGGCGAACCACGGCGTTCCCTTGGCCTTGACGATTTCGTCCACCTGGCGGATCGCGGCTGACGCATTCGCCGCGGGCAAATTGATCGCGGGCCTGCGAAGCCTTCCTGCAAGAAATACTCCTTCCAGAACGCCCGGCCGCCGAGAATGCCGTTGGCCCCGGCCTTCATCGCCATTTCCACCTGCTTCTTGTACTGCGGAAAATCGACGCCGGCGCTGAGCAGCACCCAGGGCCGTTCCGATAGCTGCATTCAGCTTGACCAGGTTTTCCTGCAGCTGGCTGTCGCTTTCATGGCCGAAGTTGCCGGGAAACTCAGCCTTGTAGACGTCGCACCAACGGCTGAGCCAGCGGGCGCTTTCGAGCACGGTCTCGGCCTTGCGGTCCAGCAGGCTCTTGCTGTCCTTCTTCTCGCCGTCGAATGGGAAACGCCACGGTTTCGAGCAGCATCAGGATGTCGTGCTTCTGGCACTCCTCGTAGACCTTGCGGATCAAGGCGAACTGATGCTCGGCACTGGCCGGCTCGGTCGGCTCGAACTGGGCCAGCAGCTTGACGGCGTCGGCCCCCATGCGCTTGATCTTGCCGACGCTCCAGCCCGGCTCGATCTCGCCCATCGGAGCACCGCGGAGTTCTTGGCCCCGCCCGATTTCTCGACGCGCACCAGCAGGCCGACATCGCGCGGCAAGGCGAAGCTGGCCACGCGTGTTCCAGGCCCCGTAATAGGCATCGACCAGCACGGCGCTGGCGGCCGGGCTCAGCGCGCGGGCCAGGTGCGACCTTGGCCTCGACGAGTTCATCGAAGGTCGGCTCGCGGTTCTTCGCCCTTCTTCTTCAGGCTGTCCTTGATCATGGAAATCATGGAGCTGTTCTGATCCAGGGCCACCATGGTCAAGGTGCCGTTGGGATTGCTGATCTTTTGCAAGCCGCGCAACTTGCCCGGAGTCAGATTCAGGCCGAGCAGCCGGGCCACGCTGGAAAATTTGCGATGTTCCGCCATGGAAATGCCTCATAAAGAGTGACAGGTTTTCATCAGTGCTGGAGTTCCGCCCGCCGGCGCTTCGGGAATGCGCTCCGAATAGGCGGCACTCAAGCAGCCGGGATATTGTAGGGAGACGATTCGGGATTTTCGAATTCGAAAAATTGTGTAGAATCTTCTTGAGTAAATTCTCACAAATGTTACATTGGTGGAATGGTTTGTGAATAATGCCGCTTGTTAAGGGGGGATTGCCATGGAACAACGATTCGAGGGAACGCCGAGCGCCGTGCTGAACCTTGCAAGGCCGCCGGGTGACGCGCAGCGAGGTGACCAACGACTGGGGCCTGCGCTGCAGTGGGAAATCCGCCGCAACGGCCAGGTGGTCGCCACGGCGAACGCCCGCGCCGACCATGCCTACGAACATCCCGATGCCACGCCGGGCAACTACGAAGTCGTGCTGCAAATGTGGAATTACGTCGATTACCCCAAGAATCCCGCCGGGCGAATTCGTCAACAGCCGTTTCATCGATGTTTCCAACCACGTGACCTACGATCTGAGTTTTCAGTGTCAGTTTGCAGCGATTCAAGCTGATTTGAGAACTGAACACTGCACACGATGCTCACCTACCGCACACACCCGCCGAAAATTAAGGAGTTGCGCTCATGCTGAATATCGGCAACGAGAAACTTCCGCTTTGCGCTGGTCACGGCCTCGCGGCGCAGCTTCCTGCACGGCGGCGCCGCGGGCATGGCCGGGCTGGCCCTGCCGAATCTGATGCGTCTGGAAGCGACCGGCGCCGTCGATCGAATCGCGGGCCCGCATCAAGCAACTGCATCACCATTTTCCTGGTCGGCTCGCCCGGCCATCTCGATACCTGGGACATGAAGCCCGACGCCCCGGCCGAAGTGCGCGGCAAGTTCAAGCCGATCGCAGACCAACGTCAACGGCATCCAGATCTGCGAGCACTTCCCGCTGATGGCCCGGCGGATGGACAAGATTTCGCTGATCCGCAGCCTGCACCATCGCACCGGCGCGACGCACGAAAACGGCCAGCGCTGGATGATGACCGGCCACGATTTCAACGCCGACAGCATCAAGCCGCACTGCCGGCAGCGTGATCTCGCGCGTGTTCGGCCAGAAGAGCGAACTGCCCGCCAACGTCATCCTGCCCGGCCCGATCGGCAACACCGGCGCCGGCCCTCTGCACGGCCAGACGGCCGGGCTACCTCGGCAGCGCCCACGAGCCGTTCTTCCTGAACGCCGACCCGGCCCGCCGCCGACTTCCGCGTCGCCGATCTGGAAGTCCCCGCCGGCATCGTCGGCCGCCCGCCTCGACGCCCGCCGGCGATCTGCTGGACCAGCTCGACGAACTGCAGCGCCGCACCGAAACGCAGCACGCACGCAGATGCACGACAGCTCCTACGACCGCGCCTTCCGCCTGCTCACCTCGCAGCGGGCCAAGGAAGCGTTCGACCTCGATCACGGAAGACGACCGGCTCCGCGACCGCTATGGCCGCAACACGTTCGGCCAAAGCTGCCTGATGGCCCGCCGGCTGATCGAAGGCGGCGTCCGCTACGTCACGGTCAACCACTTCGACACGGTCTTCGGCCAGACCTGCTGGGACATGCACGCCGACGGCGGCGGCCTGAACAACACCTACCTCGATTACGAACGCCATCTGTGCCCGCAGTTCGACCTGGCCTTCACCGCCCTGATCGACGATCTGGAGCAACGCGGCTTGCTGCAGGAAACGGTGGTCGCCGTGCTGAGCGAGTTCGGCCGCACGCCGCGGCTGAACGGCCGCGGCGGCCGCGATCATTATCCCGGCGGCGTGGACCAATTTCCTGTGCGGCGGCAACATCCGCGGCGGCCAGGTCATCGGCTCGACCGACCGCATCGGCTCGCGCCCCGATCGACAACCCCATCGAGCCGCCGCAGGTGCTGGCGTCGATCTACCACGGCATGGGCATCGACCTCGATCACGACCATGATGCCCGGCCCCGGCGGACGGCCGGTGCGGCTTGGTCGAAGCGGAGCCGATCCGGCAGTTGTTTGCGTGATTTGGGAGTCGTGGCCGGGGTTGAGGTACTCCGAAACCCCGGAGAACCCGCAACCGCCTGAACGTCCCATCTCGAGCTTTGGGTTTTGACACTGCACCGGGGGGTTCGCAAATCTGTGTTCTGCCGCGGAGGGCATCAATGACAATCTCTTGCGCACACCCGAGGGAACGCCGAATCGTTGTGTTTTTTGCGGCCATGACTTCCGCCTGGAACCATCGATCGACACACATGATGCACCGTGCCCTAATTGCGGTCATTTGCTGTGGTTTGATAAGGCCCTCAACCAAGAACGTGTTGACTATCTGCGACGAAGGGAAGGTCTGTGCCCCTGTCGGTTATATCGCAGCGGACCCTGATGTTCATGAAAGGAATGGGAGAGTCGAAGGTTGAGGTGGACATGGGTCCTTTCCCTGAAGGCCAGCTGCTGGAAACTCTGGAGAAGCTAGCGGGTCAGAGACGATTACGCCAGGGGATTATTTATGGCTTTTGGTGAAGTCCTCTGAAAGTTGGACCGCCGTTATCCGGAGCCGTCAGTTGCCGCCAAATCGACGCTCCGTTCACCGCAACTGGGCATACAAGACGGGTGCTTTTTTGCGGGAACCGTTCAAACGGTTGTTTGCAAAATAGGCGAAATACACGCAATGTCGTTAGCAGTGTGACTAATCGCGGTTTATCAGCGGCGGGCGGCGGTGTTGCTGGCGTGCAGTTTCCCTTTCAGGGCATCCAGATTAATGGTCCCGCACCCCATCGCCCTCGGTTTGACAGTGTGCGAGAAAGTCCTCATCGAAGAGGGGGACCCGAAATCTGACGCTCGTCAACAGCTTCACCAAGCTCTTCGCCGACGCGTTTTCCGGTGAGGGGGCGTCGGATCCGGCGACGCGGCTCGCCGCTCCCTGACGTCACGTCGAACTTCGACAAAACAACATCGGATAAGATGTCTAAAGGAGCGGAGCGGTCGACCGGATTCCGGATGAAGCCGTGGTTGTCCGAGGTGGGCGCAAACCTCCCAGCGGACTTGCGGCGCCGGAACGCAAACCCATCCCAGCGGCATAACGGGAGCATCGGTGGAATGTACGGAGGGAGTATCTGTGGAAGATTTGGCCGCATCCATTCCCCACAGTTACATTGGTGTGACCACTGTTGGGGTAATTCAGAGCGGCGGGTGGGGGATGTGGTCAGAACCTCTGGACGCGAGTCCTCATCACGCTACTCTACTCGTCCTAAAACAAGCGAGGTTTGTTGCCCCGTTAGGGGCATTTGATGGTAGCCCAGCGATTTATCGCTGGGGACAAAGGCATGCCGGTCCAAGGGCGTCGCGTAGCGACGCTTGAGCCGTGGCACTCGGAATCGGCCGTCGCTACGCGACTGGGATCTCGCTGCGGCCCCAACCCCAGCGATAAATCGCTGGGCTACCATCAAATGCCCCTAACGGGGCAACCGTGGACTTCGCTTGTTTAAAGTCGTATTAGTCTGAGCCCCGATCACGCAAGCCGTCTTTTCACGCCGACCATTCCCAATCCTGCCAGAAAGACATGATGGAAAGTGAGCGGCAGCATGGTAAAGCAAAAAGTATACGCGGACTTCCACAACGCTGATTCTCAGGGCCGTCTGCCGCTTGAATTGCGTCGGCACCATGGAAGATTTGGGCAGCAGCACATCGAGTTGGCGCGAGGGCTTGTCGCTGTCCTTGTACTCGGATGGACCTTGATGACAAGGCACACCTCGATGAATTGCTGGTCGACGGCATTGTGTCGTACTCCAACGAAGAACACTGCTGGGTAGCTGCCATCGATTGGGCCGCGATTCGTCACGCCTCAGATGGTCGAGGGCGGGGTCCCGCCCCGAATAGCCAGTCCTCGCCACCGCCTTCCGAAAGTGCCACAACAACTAGCCTTAGCTGAAAAAAAAGGACACTCTCATGGCTTATCCTCACATGGTTCGTTTGAAGCAACAATTCCCCCGCCCACGCGCTCAACAACATTCCGTTGGCCGTGGCGGCGAGGCCCTTATGAAATTGGGCCTCAACAAGACGATCAAGCCGAAGCAGACCGTCGCCCTGACCGCCGGCAGCCGGGGGATTGCCAATATTCCGATCATCCTCAAGGGCGTCGTCTCGTTCATGAAGGACCTGGCGCGAGCCGTTCCTGGGGGGCTAACCTTGGCCGGGTCAGCCCCCCTGCTGCAAACCGGAGGAGAGAGAGAAGTTATGGCTTCTTTACTAAATCATTTTCCCTCTCGTACTCCTTGCCTGGCCACATAGCCGAGCAAGGTGATCCCCCAAACCAACCTTAAAACGTGTAGGCCATGCTGCCAGTAGCAGTAGCCTGGCTGGAACTAGTGTCAGCATCAAATACATCAGCCGAAGCGCCGTTGTAGCTGGCCATATCCACACGGCCTTCCAAGCGGGCGATCAGGTTAGGCATAAAGTCATGCTCAATGGTCAAAGTAACTTCGTCGCCAGTGAAAGCCTTACCCGGAGTAGAAAGAGGATTATTCCCATAAAGATCAAGCAAATCATCAGCACTATCGTTAATGTATTCCAAACGAAGTGCTACATCCCAATCGCTTTGAATTTGGTATTTGCCGTACAAAGCGACACCAAAATAGCTGGGAGCCGTTCCGGCAGCAACGCCAGAAGTTCCGAACTCGCCGTCCAAGGCAAAGCTCCAAGCCGAAGGTTTGTATACAATGATCCCCTCGCCAACAACTGCTTCCTGGCTACCACCTATCGGGGCGAAAAGGCCGTTTCCGGTGAAGGACCACATGGCATTAGGCGCAACGACAGCTTCCAATCCAAGTGTCTCTCCGGTTCCTCCAACTGCAGTGGTATTGATTCCATCCGTGGCATAAAAAGTGGCGTTGAAGACCGTGGTGGGAGCGTAATTTACGCTGACACCCGTATGCCAGTATGGCAGGGCATTAAATAACAGCGAATGGCTGTAGTTCGCATTGCCGACACTTTCAATCACCTCATATCCCATCCAGGTGACGAATTTCCCGAAATTGAAGGTCCATTGTCCAGGATTGTAGGACACATAGGCTTGAAGCACATCAAATCCTGAAGTACCGGTTCCAATTCCTAACCCTCCATTTTCCTCGCCATAAGCCAAAACCAAATGGCCGCTGGCCGCGCCTTGTGTGGCGGTAATCTTCGCCTCGGCCAATCCTAAAGTATAGGAATCAGAAGCGCTGTTATACCAATAAGAATTATTTCCTGCTGTTGGTACTTTACTCGGATCGCTGAAATCGTAAGAAAAGTACGTATCCACCAACCCATCAACCGTCACCACCGGAGTCGGAACTGCGGTTGGCGTTGCCGCCGCGGCCGTTGCCGCCGGTGTAGCAGCCGCCGTTTGCGCCATCACCGGAGCGACACTACCGGCTAAAGCGAACGAGGCCAAGAAACTGAACAGCTTGAATTTCTTTCTCATCACATCCTCCTTAAAGTTTTAACTTCTGTTGGCGGAACCATTTGTCAGGGACAAGGGGTTCCGCAAAAACAGCAACCGAACAATCAATAGGGGATGTAAAGCAAACCTTGTGCCATTTATTAACAAAAAACTAACTTAAAAATGGCTAAAACTAACGTTTTTATAACTAATAAATAAATCAATAACGTCTTTAGTTACGTTTATATGGTTATTATACAATTTTGTAACATTATTTTTTGTTAATAAACTTAAGATATTTAGGCAATAAAGTCATTATTTGTTAAGAAATTATTAAGAAATCGAACTATTTGAAGAAAAATATCTGGGCCATTTAACGTTTTTTGGCGTTTTGGCGAGTGAGGACTAAACAGCATGGCAACGGATTAAAGAACTGAATAAACAAACTAAAAAAACCGTTTAATTAAAGCTGAAAATCAAATCTTTATTCCCGCAGTTGTTAGTATCCCTGGTTCTTGGTGATTAAATTTTATTTATTTTAAATTTGCATCGGAGGTTCTTAATCGATCTGCAACCGGTAACCCTCACCGTAATGGCTTTGGAAATGGAGGGGTTTGCCTGAGTCTGTTTCCAGCTTCTGTCGCAATTGGTTGATGAGCACCCTCAAGTTGATGCGCACGGACTGGTTATGGGATTGATTGACAAAAGCCTCTCCCCAAATCGCCGCCAGGAGATTTCGATGGGTGACCACTTCACCCGCATACCGGACAAGGGTGGCGAACAGGATGTATTCCCGGCGGGTCAAATATACCTCTTCTTTCCCGCGCCAAACCCGGCGATGGGCCAGATCCACCTTCAAATCCCCATATTTATAAATTTGACCTTTCTCCGGGCCGGAAGCGCTTTGAGTCCGTCTTAAAGCCGCACTGATGCGGGCCATGAGCTCAGGCGCGCTAAAAGGTTTGGTGAGGTAGTCATCAACTCCCATTTCAAGGGCCGCAACCTTATCCTTTTCACTGTCGCGTTCAGAAATGACGATGATGGGTTTTTTCCATGATTTCCGCAATCGGGAGATGACTTCCAAGCCGTCCAGGTCGGGAAGCCCCAGTTCCAACAAAATCAAATCGGGATTACGAATTACGGCTGTGATCAATCCCTCCTCTCCCGTTGAAGCCTTCAGGTAGGCGTAACCGTTAGCAACGAGGGTAGTCCTTAGAAAAATGTGGATGGAGGAATTGCCATCAATGCAAAGAATCAAAGCTTTAGGTGCTTTCAAAGGAATAACTCCTGAATGAGGGCATAAAAAAAGCCCCCACAATCATCGATCGTAGGGGCTCAGGGTTTGGCTTTTGGCGAAGTAAAACTAAACCGCTACGACACCCGTCTCACCGGTGCGGACACGGACGGCCTCGGTCGTTTCAAGGACGAAGATCTTTCCATCGCCCTTGTTACCGGTGTATAAGATCTCCTTCATGACGTCGATAACATGGGGCACATCCCATGTGTTCACCACCACATCCACCCGGACCTTGTCCAGGAACTTGACTTTGGCGGGCGAGTCGTCGGTCTTCGATCCTTTCGTACGGCCGAAGCCCTTCACCTCGGATACCGTCATCCCTTGGACCAGTTCTTCCTTATTCAAGGCATCCGCCAAGTTTTCCAATGAATCCGGCCGGATGATCACCGAGATCATCTTCATCCCATGCGATTTCAACGTGGACGTGAAGAACAAGTAGAGGAACCAAACCAGGAACCAGCCGCCGGCGATATAGAAGAAGATCTTCGCCTCAAGCTGCGAGTCCGCGTTTCCGATAGTGTAGAGGTAGATGACGCCCCAGCACATCAGCACGTTCAGGATAAGCCCTCCCAAGGGGATTAAAGCGTGTTTGAAGGCGTTGAAATCCTTGCGTTTCTTGTAGGCGATGAAGGTCCAGATACAGACCGAGCCGTAAAGAACGAAGGTCCCGAAGTTGGAGGCCAGAGTGATGCCGGTCAACCCGTCCACCGATTGGCAACCGATGGTGGCAATCACGCAGGAAACCGCAACCAAAAGCCAGATCGCCGTGTGGGGCGATTTATTCTTCAAGTGGATGAATCCCAGGAAGGCGGGTAGTTCCCGGTCCTCGGCCATCCCGGCAGTCACGCGGACAGCCGTGTTATAGCAGGCCAGGGTGGTTCCCACGACAGCGATAGCCACCGTGATCGCCATGATGATCATCATAATAAAACCCAAATGCCCGAAAAAGCTGTCTCCTAGGCGGACCATCATATCCCCGATGGGAGCGCTGGAAGCGGCCATGGCATCAAAGCCCGTGACGATCTTGGTGGTCGCGGGCGCGGCGGCAACCGCAGCGACGGCGGCGGTGGTAACTCCAGCGGCACTCACGCTTGCCGGTACGGCCGCAACGGCGGCCACAGCCGGTACTGGAACGGTCCCCGTCAGCTTCTCACTCACCATGTAGTTGGCTGCCCAATACTCGAACATATAGGCGAATACGCACTGGACGATCAAAGCGATAATGATGGCTTTCGGAATATTCTTCTCCGGTTCCTTGGTTTCGGCGGATAAGGAAGTACAGCTTTCGAATCCGACGAGAATCAGGATGGCAACGGTCGCTTGCACCAATACCCCCTGTTACCGAGTGAAACTTCACAATGTCGAACCCTCCGCTGAAGGCCCAACTGGTGGCGTGATCCGGATTGATCCACCGGTAGGCGATAGCCAATACGCTGAAGATCGTCAGCGTTACCCATTGGATGATGTTGCCCCACATATTTGCCGCCGTGGAACCATGCCACACCCTTGTAGGCGATATATCCCACGCCGAATGCGAAGACCCAGGCAATCACCAATTCCCACATGATTGTCATGGTCCCCCCGGTGATGGCCCCGTAGACGTAAGAAGCCAAGGTACCCATGAAGGCCACCATGACGCCGGGATAAACCCAGTAGAACAAATGAGCGGCCCAGCCGGTGATCAGCTTGGCAATACGGGCCATGGATTGGGGTCCCGGCCTTTTGAGCTTCTGGTCGTCGATAAAGGCCTTCTCGGCGAAATAAACGCAGCCGGCGAATCCCGCCTCCGGATAAATCTTGGCCAATTCGGCGTAGGAGAGGGCCGTCAAGAGGGCCAATCCCAAGGCCACCAGAATCCCGGCCCACATGTCGTTGGCGGAAGAGGCCCCGCTGGGGACCGTGAGACCGACTTGTGCTTGATAGGTGATCCACAAAAACGCGCCCGGCGCGATCAGCGCCATAGCGTTGGTGGCCGCCCCTTTCCAATCGAGTACCCGGGCGATCTCGGTTGGAGCCTGAGGTGCTTCGGACTTAGCCATAATTTCCTCCTGTGGTGGAATAACTGAACTTAATGTCGGGGGTTAAAAGGCAACTCTCATGCCATAAAAAAAATTATTAAATATTTAAAATGTGTTAGTAAATTGTTAGTTTTCCGAGCCCTGCAAAATAAAACCGATTTAAACCATCACTACATTATTTGTATTAATCAACATTATTGGCAATTACGACACGAATGGATTGATTAAAACCAGCCTTTTTGAGGTTAAAAAATCCTTCAACTCTTTTTTTAAAAAAATTAATAAAAAGGCCCAATCACAAAAGATTGGGCCTTGGGTGCGGCTAGGTTTTAATAACAAAATCTAAATATCGTGGTAAAGCACAAACTCATAAGGATGAGGCCGCAAACGGATCGCGTCGATTTCTTTGCTCCGCTTGTAGTTAATCCACTCCTCGATTAAATCCGGCGTAAAGACCCCGCCCTTTAACAGGAATTCTTGGTCTTCCTCCAGAGCGTCCAAAGACTCGTTCAGAGAACTGGGCACATTTTTTACCTTCTTAAGTTCCTTAGCTCCCAGTTCGTAAAGATTCATGTCGTGCGGAGGACCAGGATCGATCTTGTTCTGGATTCCGTCCAATCCCGCCATCAACATGGCCGAAAAGGCCAGATAAGGGTTGCAAGATGGGTCGGGAGTACGGAACTCAACCCGCTTGGCCTTCGGGCTCTTTGAATAAAGCGGAATTCGACAAGCCGCCGAGCGGTTGCGCTGGCTATAAACCAGGTTCACAGGCGCCTCGAAACCGGGAGTCAAACGCTTGTAGCTGTTGACGGTTGGGCAAATGAAGGCGCAGAGGGCCCGGGCATGCTTCAGAAGACCCCCGATATAATAAAGGCCCGTCTGCGAGAAGCCCGCGTAACCGTTTTCGTCGTACATAGCGTTGGTGCTTCCCTTCCAGATAGACTGATGAACGTGCATGCCACTTCCGTTATCTCCGAAAAGGGGTTTTGGCATGAAGGTAGCCACCATGTTGTGCTCACGGGCAACGCTTTTCACTACGTATTTGTACTTCAAAAGCTTGTCTGCCATGTTAGTCAGTGAATCGAATACCATGTCAATCTCAGCCTGGCCTCCCGTGGCTACCTCGTGATGGTGGGTTTCAATCGGGATTCCCAGTTGCTGCATCAGGGTCACCATCTCGGAACGGATGTCCATCTGGCTGTCCGCAGGCGGCACCGGGAAATACCCTTCCTTATTGCGGATTTTATAGGCCAAATTCGGACCCTCGTCCTTGCCCGTGTTCCACAAGGCCTCGGTAGAATCCACGAAGTAATAGCCGCTGTGCATGTTCTGGTCGAACTTCATATCGTTGAAAATGAAGAACTCCGCTTCTGGACCCCAATAGGAAATGTCTGCGATGCCAGTGGTTCCCAGGTATTTCTCGGCTTTTTGAGCCACATAACGAGGATCTCGTGAATAGGATTCCCGGGTCACCGGATCAATTACGTTACAGGTCATGACCAGCGTCGGCTCCTTGAAAAAGGGATCAATGAAGGCGCTGTTTGGGTCGGGAATCAAGAGCATATCAGACTCGTTGATGGCTTGGAATCCCCGAATGGATGACCCGTCAAAACCTTTCCCGTCCTTGAAAACATCCTCGTCGAAAAACTTTACCGGTGAGGTGGTGTGCTGCCAGATGCCGGGAAGGTCAATAAACCGAAAATCCACGTATTTCACATCTTTTTGCTTGATTAACTCCATGACTTCTTTAGTGGTCATGCCAGCCCTCCTTAGAAAATTTGATGCTTTAGGGTTCTTCCGACTTTTGGGGCGGCGTCCAGCCTTGACCGGCTTCAGGAAAGGCCGATTTTTTTTATTTTTTTTCTTCATTTTCTTCCGATCCAAAGGGCGAGAGAATCCAGTTAGAGGGACGAGCAATCATCGTGCCAAGGAAATAAGTTCTCGAACAACCTTTTTCTTCATTGAAATACAAAATACGAAAAAATTAAAAGTTAAACGAAAGTATTTAAAATTAACAATTGTTAATGCTTGGCCTACAAAAAAGTGGACTAGGGTTGAACTAAAAAAACTTGAGGCTCTATTAGAATCGGGCTCTATCTTTTATTTTTAGGCCATGGTACGGTACGTTTAGTAGTATTTTTTAAGTGGAGGGTGTTCCTCATAAAAAAATCACAGATCCTAACCTACCTTGGCATTTTGACCATAATTGGAATTGTCTTCCTCGCCGCAAGTTTACTCAACCTTTCCCAACTCCCCAACTATACGCTCGCTCAAGCTTGGAACGAATTATGGGACCAACATCATTTTTTCACCTGTGTCATAACAATCTATTGTTGTGTCATGGTCACATGTGATATTTATTTTATCGCCGTCTTCATTTCCGAAGCTTCGGAACGGCACGAAACTCTGTAATATCAGCTTTACCGTTTCCTTTGGATTTTCGGAAACAAAAAAGATTCCCGCAAACACCTTCAATCGAGGCTAATAATTACGGTTTCTGAATGAAGATGCTGTTTCTCCCAGATCGGGAAAGTGGTTCTTACAAATCTGTATGCAGATTTTAAATAGGTTTCCCTAATTTTCCTGGCAAGAACTCTTTTTCGAAAACAAATAGGGGGTTCAGGAATTCCGACCTCAAAATCAAAACCGAAAACGAGATTGATGCAATAAAACCCGAAATGGGGTTAAAAAGTACGGGCCACCATCAATTCGGTATAACCCGCAGGCGTTTGGTTAAGGGATTCACCTGCTTCAAATAGCCATTCTCCTGGCTGGAAGGCAATTTGAGGAATAAAGACCCAGGAAGAATTGCTAATGGTTCCGGTTATAGCCGTGAAATCCGCTTCCCCCTGGATATACCAATCGGAACCGAGTCGGTAACCTAAGCCCGTGTTAGCCTGACACTCATCAGGAACCTGGGGATCAATAGCCCCTTGGTAACTATAGTTCCCTTGAAGGAAGAACTTCCCAACCCGGTAGCCCCCTAATGCTTCCAAAGTCCAACTGCTTCCAATCCATGGGAAAGTTTTATTGCTAAAACCGTAGGCTCCGCCTCCCTCAATGGAAAAAGCACCCGCCGTCTCGCTGCTCCATCCACCGAAATGATAAAACTCGTATCGCAAATTGAGCCCGATAGGCCCCAAAATCGCCGGGCCCTGTCCCAAAGGTTCCTCGGTATCCAGAGTCGGAAAATCAGCCTCCAAACCTAAATTTTTAGTTAGTTCGAATAACCCCTCGCCATACAAATAAAACAAATGATGGGATGAACTGTCATTGTCAAAAGTCGCCTCGAGGTAATAGGCGTTTTCAACCTGCGCCGAATCAATCTCCAGGGTTCGGATGATCCCCGGGTCGTCTTCTTGCGCGAATGATATCGAAGGCGAAAAGGCCTGGGCACCCCAATAAACGAACCCCAACAGGAAGACGCGTTTAAATAAACCAATTTTCATCCGTTTCATCGAGGATCGCTTTCCTTTCAAAGCCCGTTTCGGGATGGTTTTCACTCTGTCAAACTTTAGCGCCGAACTCAGGGTTCCGCAACCGGGTAAAAATTTTAGGCGGCGTTTCAGCTTATTTCCCTTGCTATTTCACTGCAATCCGTTCCCTCTCCTAATCTATAATTATAAAATTATAAACAGCTCTTGACTCATCCCGCAAACCGAGGAAACCATGGGTGTTAGAATTTACTTCATCGTGTGTGTCGCCTTTTTGTTTTTAACCGGCTGGGGCCACTGGGGTCCCACCGTCAAAATCGGCTTTTTTGTGGACCACCTCGCGGGTCGTGAGGTTTTGATTCAAAAGTTGCGGGAGGCCATGGGAGACAACCGGGCTGAACTATTGGTCAAAGACGCAAAGGATGACCCCGCGGCTCAGGAAAGCCAGGTTCAGGAATTGATTCACCAGGGCATCCTTGTCCTGGTGCTTCTCCCGAATGACCCCTCGAAAGCAGCGCCTTTGGTAAAAGCCGCACACCAAGCCGGAATCAAAGTGATCTCCCTGGAACAGCCTATCCCGGATTGCGACTTGGATTACCTCATTGGATTCAACAACGTGAAGGCAGGCGAATTGCAAGCCCAGGCGCTTGTACGGAAGATTCCCAAGGGACGTTATGTCCTCCTAGGAGGAGACTCGGCGGATACAGTTTCCAAGGAACTCCGGGTAGGACAAATGAAAGTGCTTCAACCTCTCATTGACCAGGGTAATATCCAAATCGCGGCTGCTCACTGGACTCCCCATTCTGAAGCTGCAGAGGAAATGGAAACCATTTTAAACCTGCAGAAAAATAAAGTGGACGCAGTCCTGACTCCAGACAATGAAATGGCCAAAGGGGTTATCCAAGCTTTGGAAAAAGCGAAGATTATCCAGAAAGTTGCGGTGGCTGGCCTGGGCCAGGACCTTTATACCTGCCAAAGAATCGCCTCCGGCTCGCAATGGATGACAGTTTACCATCCTCCCCAAAAGCTGGCTGAAGAAGCAGCCTACCTGGCGGCTAAACTGGCCCGCAAGGCCACCCAGTTTGATTGCCAGTTCGTGGAGGTAGAAAACGGCCAAGAAAAAGTTCGGTCAGTGCTTTTAACGCCCGAGGCGGTTGACGCGAAGAACCTTGATTCGACGGTGATCAACGACAAAATCCAAAAGAAGGAAGATGTTTATATCAAGTGAGGGATGGCCGAAAGGCAAACCAAAATTTTATTTCATCCAACGCGAAAACCAGTAGCCCCCCACCCAAATCGGCAGAAATATCAATAATACGAGAGGAAGCAGGTGGTCCACCAGCATGTGGCAGGTTTCCCAATGGGCGCAATGAAGTTGAATAGTTCCCGTCCCCAAAAGAAAGGCCGAAGCTCCCAGCCAAGCTCCGGTCCATCCGGGATGAAAAGAAGCGTTACGGGAAGCCATCCAGCCCAGCATTACCCATGAAGGAAAGGCTACTAACAACACTGTCCTCACGCAAAACCATCCGTCGGTCATATTGAGCGCCCATACCTGTGAAAGGTTGTCCTTTTCGAAAAATAGAAAAGGCATGCTGAAAAGAAAAAGGACGAGAACGCAGGCGAAAATCCGCGGCGCCGGTCGGGGCCGATGGTCGGGCATGCTAGAGGCGATGCCCATCCAGGCCATGAACGCGGACAAGGCAAAAGCCAGCAACAAGAAACCACCCGACGATAAATCGGTAAGTCTCTCCACGATCTCGAACTGGGGACCGATTAAGGACAAAGCGATTCCCACCACCAGCAGGGCAAAGCCAAACCAAACCAGCCATTGTTGGAAGACACTTGGAATGGGTTTGTGGGGTTTCGCCTCCGAGGCAAGCCGTTCCACCAGACGCCGTTGGAAATCAGGCAGCCCCTTTAAATTGGGATTAGGTTGAATCCGTTCATTCATTGGCTTTTTCCTTTTGCGCCGTCAAAAACTTCCTTAAAAGGCTGTATCCCCTGTGGGCCCTCACCCGCAGGGCGATCTTCGAAATCCCAAGTTCCTTCGCTGCTACTTCCACCGTCATTCCCTTAAACTTCAATCGGTCCACCGCACCCCGATATATCTCCGGGAGGGATTCCAGGGCCCGGCGAAGACGATCGTCGATCTTATCTTCAGCCACTTCCAATGCGGCGAACTCAGTTAAATCATCCATTGGGACTTCGCGTTGCGCAATCTTGCGGTTCTTTTGCAAGGCGTTCCATATGGAGTTGCGGATCACGGCAAAAAACCAAGGACCGAATGGCAAGTCGGTCCGGTAAGTGTGCTTGGCCTTGTGGAAGGTCAAAAGCACTTCCTGATACACATCCTCGACGTGTTCCTTATTGAAGACCCTTTTGCGGACAAGATTAAAAACCAAGGGGCTGATTTCCATCAGCAGGCGTTCGTAAGCTTTCTGATCCCCTCCCTGGGTTTGCTTCATCAACAGGGTCCAAGTTTGCCATTGGTCGTCTTTGAAATCCAAAAGACAAACTCCTTGACTATCAATAGTTGGCATCCAGCGACAAAGTTACTTTAACACAGAGCTTTAATAATATTTCCCAGCACTGAATGGTAAGGTATGGAACGGCCCCCAGATTTTGGGTTTTTACCTCCAAGGCTCATTCGCAAAGGGGAAAAGGTCCGATTTTAGGACTTTTTCAGAATTCAGTTAGGTTGAAAACCCCAGGGTTTAGGCACAAATGTGAAATTCTCCCTGTTTTTGCAGGAAATATAAGCCCTATTTCCAATTTATTAAATAACTCCCCGGTAACATTTTGGCTTTCCAGGAACTAGTTATGTTACGGCGTTATTAGTGTTTCAAGGAATTTGGCATCAATATGGAGTCGATTAAATGCTGTTGACCCGGATATTTATTTTATTCTTGTTTTTCACCTTGGCACCAGTTTCCTCTTTGCGGGCCGCTATTGTTTCCATTGGAGTTATCAATCCTACAGGAACTCAATATCGATATACTACAACAGGGTCAACGACGGCTATTTCCGCCGTTACGATCAACTCGGGCGATTCCTTGACTTGGGATTCAACCAATACCAATATCCATCCACTCTATCTCTATAGCGGTACGACCTGTATGGAGGATGGCTTAAACCCTGCCAGCGGATTAACCATAGTTTTTAATGCTCCAGGAACTTATTTCTTCCACTGCAGTAATCACGCCACAGGATGCGACCCCAACAATACGACTTGTACCGCCACGGGCTGCGGGGGAATGGCTTGTACCCTCATTGTCAATGCCGCCGTTATCACTTTCACGCCCAGCCAAACGACAACAGGAACACCCACCCCGACACCCGCGAACACGGCCACTTTAACGATGACTTCCACCTTTTCCAGCACCCAAACGCCCACACCAACTTTGACAGCAACCAACAGTCCCACACTTACCCTTTCTTCAACGCCATCTGGAACCTTTACCTCAACCCTTACTCGGACCCCGACATCCACCTTTACTTTAACCGCCACCAACACTTTAACTGGGACCTCAACTTCCAGCGCAACTTTCACAGCAACCTCAACCGTTTCATCGACGCCCTCCTTAACCCCGACAGGTACTTCAACTTTATCCCCAACCTCAAGTTTTACAGCCACGCGAACCAATTCGGCGACATCCAGCCCGACCCCGACTTACACTTCAACTGTAACGTCTACTCCGACGAATTCGGCAACCAGCACCGCGACTAAATCCCCTACCGCAACGATTTCATCAACCCTCACCACAACCGCGACTTCTACCGACACTAATTTGATCACATCCACGCCTACTGGTACCCCCACCCTGACGGCGTCTGGCACACCCACTGGAACGCCAACTCCGTCGCCAACAAGATCCCCGACGTCTACGGTAACTTCTACCGCTACCCTAACTGCCACCTCAACTCCTACTTCCACCCCGACTTTTACCTTCATTTCCACTGGAACCCCCACCCCATCCTCGACGGGAACAACGACCGCAACGAGTACGGTCTCATCCACACCTACCGTTACGCCAACTTCCACCGTGACCTCTACCCCTACACTTACGGACTCGATAACACCCACTTCCAGCCCAACCCTAACCCTTACTTTCAGCGGTACCCCCACGCCTTCCTCAACCGGAACCACGACCGCGACGAGTACGGCCTCGTCCTCAGCAACCGACACAACCACTCCAACTTCCAGTTTTACGGTAACCTCAACACCCACTGTAACGGTCACATCGACCCCTACCTCTACCCTGACACCGACTGCTACAAGCACTCTTTCTTCCACCTTTTCGTCCACGGCCACAGTTACGGCAAGCGCAACTTATACTTTTACCCCCATCAATACACTGACAGGTACGGACACGAACACTGCAACAAGCAGCCCGACTTCAACCCCTACCGTAAGCCTCTCGCCTTCCCCTGTTTTCACCCGAACTTTCACACTGACACCCACTCTGGAACCCGAGAAAATTCTAATTTTTCCAAATCCAGGTAATGGAACTGGTCCGGTTCAAACGGTTTTCAACTTAGTAGCTTCGGAGGACGTGAAACTTCAAATCTTCACTGCGGCTTTCCGAAAGATTCAGGAAGAGGACTTAGGCGATCTTCCGGCGGGGAATCAAATGGCTACGATAGAGTTAAAAGACCATTGGGGCAAAACCCTCGCGAATGGCCTTTATTACATTGTCATCAACCAGGGGTCCGAAAGAGTGGTGGGAAAACTACTCATAGTTAAGTAGTCCTTGATGAGGAGTATCTGAGCCGATTCTTTACGGGTTCAAAGAACATTTTTCCAGGAGAAAACATGAAAAAACTTATGATTTTGGGCACTTTGTTGGTTATATCCCTGGGAACAACCTGTGCTTGGTCCGAACCCTACCTGGCGGCCTGGAAAGGGGTCAACTGCAACGCCTGCCACGTCAATCAGACCGGCGGGTGGCTGCGAAACGATTTTGGAAAAAACTACGGAAACGGCCTCCAGACCTTCGATTGGCAGGGCATTTCCGAGGCGGCCCAGAAAGTCCAACACGCGACTCCTTCCTGGATCGCCATCGGAATCGACATTCATGAGGGCTACAACACGACCCAAAACTACAATACTTCCGTAAATCCCAACAACAGTTCCTTTACCGCCTTTACCCAACCCCTGAGCCGTCAGGATTTTTCATTCCAAGTGAAGGCAAATGAAGTAGTTTCAGGGGTTTTCACCTACCGGTTGGATGAAAACACCACCAAAGAAGCCTATGGATTAATCTCCAATTTGCCGGGGGACGGTTACATCAAATTTGGAAATTTTTTATTACCCTATGGCTTAACCCTTTCGGACGACGCCAGCCTTATTCGTTCCCCACTCGGATTTTCGTTCGATAGCCCCCAAATCGGGGCGGTGGAAGTCGGAATTTATCCGGATCCATTTTTTCTCAACGCAGCCCTCACCAATGGTGACGCGGGACCCGTGACCACCGCATTGGGAAGCGTGGTCATGAATGAAAAGATTTTTTCCGCGAAAGGGGGCGTCAGTTTTTCCCCCTTTACTTTGGGCGGTTCCCTTTGCGCCGCCAATCTAGATGAACCGGGAGGAACGCAAACAACCGTGGCTTCCAGCGCCCAAACATTGCTCTACAACGCCTTTGGCTGGGGACGGATTGGCCCCGTTGTAATATTGGCCGAATATGATCAAGGTTACTCCGAACCCACCCAATATCTCCCGGGTTTCGTCCCGAATGGAATTGAGGTAGACAAACTCATGGCTTATCACGTGAGCGCGGAAGTGGACTTGGGGGATGATATTTACATTCGATTGGTCGACGAGAAGTTTAATGATTCGTTGAATGAAAGTACTTATGACGAAACCCGTCAAGTCGCGAGTATCAGGTGTTACCCTATGCGAAATTTAAAGACACAAATTGACTTTCAGCGCACGGACCCAACCTTTGTGGCGAATGAACCCAATTACAGCCTGCTAGGGGACGCCTATGTTTTTTATTGAGATATTTCAAAGGCCTCTCGGGTTGGACAACTCTAAATTTTAAAACCCGAAAGTCGATTGGATAGACCATCAGCCTGCTTGAGTTGAAGCCGACCCGCCAAAATGCCTAATGGTCTCCAATAGGGCGGGAGAAATTTCGTTCGAAGACTTCTTTCTCAATGAACTACAGGCACAAAAAAGCGCATCGTCATGAAGCGTCAAAACATCGCCCCTCTCGGAAAAGGTCAGAGGGTAAAGCATACAGACTGCGGGTTTGACGCTGCCCGGAGGAAGACCTTGGCTCAACTCGACCGTGTGCAATGAACAGCGGAACAATCCATTGGACTCATACGCGAATACACAGAGATCATTTTCATGCGTTTCAATTGAATAACTGCTTTCATCCGCCTCTTCAAATACATTGTCGTATCCCGCTTCCGTTTTGAGGTGGGGGCAGAACTTGGCCGCTTCGGGAAGAAAGGGAATGATTCTCTCGACTTCCGCCTCCGAAACGCAGACGTCATATTTCGCGCAGCAACAATTCTCAATCGTGGAACAGCCAGTGCATTCGTGGTCAATCGAACAGATCGCCTTAAGATCAAGTTCAAATGCCTTTCTCTCACAGCCTAAAATACCGTTTCCGCCACCCATGACATTGATTTTCGACTTTATCTGGTTTACTTTTCTTTTCAATCCTACCTCCTTTTAACTGGGTTGCCGCAGGTGCAGGGCTTTGGGCCGTGTGAAGCTTTTGATGCCATAGTGGGAAAGCACGCTGCCCAGACCCGAATGTTTTCTTCCAGACCAAGGAAGCCGTGGACTGACTCGGTCACAACAATTCCAATAGGCCGAGCCGGCGTCCACTTGAGCCAACAAGCGTTCGGCCCGTACCTGATCCCCTGTGTAAACCCCCGCAGTCAGCCCGTAATCCGTGTCGTTCATCAGCATTATCGCTTCCCCGTCACTCGATACCTTTTGAAGGCCGATCACGGGCCCGAAGCTCTCCTCGCGCATCAGCTCCATGCCATGGTGGACGTTGGAAAGAACAGTCGCCTCGAAAAAATTTCCGGGTCCCGGCAGGCGTTTTCCCCCACAATGAAGCTTGGCTCCCTTGGTCAGAGCGTCGTCCACCTGGCGTTGCAGGACATCCAACTGAGCCTCACGGGTGATGGCTCCGATGTAGGTTTTTTGATCCCGCGGGTCGCCAAGGGGATACCCTTTGACCTCGTTTACAAAGATTTCCAGGAATCGTTCGAAGATTTTGGAATGCACGTAAATGCGCTCGACAGAGCAACAACTTTGCCCGGTATTATAAAAAGCGCCGTCGGCCAGGCTTAAGGCCGCGTTGTGGACGTTCACATCCTCGCAGACATAGGCTGGATCCTTGCCTCCCAGTTCCAATTGAAGCTTGATCAGGCGGCGCGAGGCGACCTCGGCCACCTTGAGGCCCGTTGAGTAGGAACCCGTGAAAAAGACGCCGTCAATGTCCTGTTCAAGCAAGTTAGCGCCCGTGCTTCCGCCCCCGACGATTAAAGCAAAGATTTCCTTTGGAACACCTGCTTCATAAAGCAGGCTCCCGATGTTCATACCGGTCAGGGTTGCGAATTCCGAAGGTTTATAAAGAACCGCGTTGCCCGCAAGAAGCGCGGGCACGAAAATGTTCGACCCCACAAAATAAGGATAATTCCAGGCCGAGATGTTGGCCACCACCCCCAATGGCTCGTGCTGGATTTTTTCGGTCATTTCACCATTTGAAAAGACCCTTTCCTCGGCAAGTTCCACAGCCGTGTTTTCGAGGAAAAAATCTAGCCTTTCCAGCAGACCCTTCAATTCGTTTCGGGATTGGGCGATGGGTTTCCCCACTTCATCCGTAAGAGTGATGGCCAGGGTTTCGTTCTTTGCAACGATTAATTCACGGAATTTCCGAAGAATAGAAAGGCGCTCCTGAAGAGGCCTGGCCATCCAAATCCCTTGAGTCTTTCGGGCATCCTTGGCCTTTTGAGCGATTTCGGAGGGACCGTCTGAGGGAACCTCTTTTAGTAACTTTCCGTTGGCGGGATTAATTATCTTAAGCATGAGTTTGGTTCGCCTCAGCCATCTTCAAAAATTCACGCAAAAAAATCCTTCCGTCCAAAAGAGATGCATCCTTTGAATCCTGGAACTCGGGATGCCACTGGACCGCGAAACAGTAGGGACCTTTTTCGACGCGGATGGCCTCTACCAAGCCGTCGGGTTGGGACCAGGCTTCGGCTCGCAAACCCTTTCCCAGGTCTTTAATCGCCTGGTGATGCACACTGTTGACTCGGGTCACCTTACCGCTTTCCATTTTCAACCCGTGAAAATTCTGATCATAAATATCCCAATTACGATGCTCCAGAGCGCCGGGAACCTGGGTCTTGATGTCCTGGTAGAGGGTACCGCCAAAAGCCACGTTAATAAGCTGAGCCCCCCGACAGATGCCTAAGACGGGTTTGTCTTGAGCTCGAAACTCGCTAATGAGGGCGATCTCATATTGATCGCGTATATAATCCCCCTCCCACTCGGGCGTCAAAGCCTGCTCCCCATAGCTTTTGGGTGATACATCCGAACCGCCTTGAAGTACAAGTCCATCCAGCGGACTTACTAGATCAGCCATTGTCACCGGGGAATCCGGGGCCGGCGAGGGAATCATATAAACCAGGGCCCCTTCAGCCATGACCCAGCGCACGAGGGACTGCTCCAGGTAAAGAAGGGTTTTGCCTTTGAAGATCGGCCTCTTGGGATCAGAGTGAAAAAAACATGCCGAAAGACCGATTTTCAACATCATTTTATTGCCTCAGAAAAGATTGTCGCAAAGTCGGCTTGGGTGCAGGGACGCGGATTATTCAGATGACAGCTGTCCTGAAAGGCAAGTTCCGAAAGCCTCTTCGCGTCACCGGCTTGTATTCCTTTTTCTGAAAGACCGGCTGGGATCCCGATTTTCTTTTTGAGGGCTATCAACCAAACCAGAAAGGCTTCTGGACTCTCATCCTTTAGGCCGACGGCTTGGGCCAGGGAACGGAACCGCTCAGGAACTGCGCTCAAGTTAAAAGGAAGGGCGTGGGAGATCATGATGCCGTTGGCTAGGCCATGGTGTAGATCCTTGAAGGTAGAAAGGGCGTGGGCGCAGGAATGTACCACACCCAGGCCCTTTTGGAAAGCAATAGCCCCCATCATGGAGGCCATCATCATGGACCCCCGAGCTTCAATGTCAGATGGCTTTTCCACGCTTTGGGCTAAACTTTTCGAAGCCAAGCGCAGACCCTCCAGGGCAACTCCGTCACAGATGGGATGGTAGTCCTTGGCCAGGTAGGCCTCGACGCAATGGGTCAGGGCGTCCATTCCGGTGGCCGCGGTGACAGGCGCGGGAAGCCCCAGGGTCAGTTCGGGATCGGCGAAAACCACCCTCGCCAAAAGCTTGGGGTCGAAAATGATTTTTTTAAGGTGGGTCTGGTCGTCCGAAATTACCGCACTTCGGCCTACTTCGCTGCCTGTTCCTGAAGTCGTGGGCAGGGCCACCCAAAAGGGTATTTCATACTTAAAAGGCAGCGCCCCTGGTTTTTCGTCTTCATAGTCAAAAAGGTCCCCAGGATGGTTCACCATCAAGGCAATGGCCTTGCAAACATCCAGTGCCGCCCCACCGCCAAGACCTACCAAGCAATCTGCCCGATGCGCCCTATAGGCTTCCACCCCCGCCGTGACCTGAGTTTTCATCGGATTGCCCCAGATTCCTGAAAAAGTTCCAGGCTCCAACCCATCCGCGCTCAAGGCCTGTAACTGTTGTGAAAACACAGGCAGGGCGGCCAGGCCCTTGTCGCTTACGAGCAGGGGCCGTTTGAGGCCCCGGTCCTTAAGATAACCGGCAACCTTGGCCCTTACGCCGGGACCGAAATGAATAAGGGTGGGAAAGCTGAAGCGGGCGGTGGGCATCACACGATCTCGAAATAGCGTTTTAGCTCCCAATCCGTAACCGAATCCTGGAACTGGCGCCATTCCCATTGGCGGGTGCGGACGAAATGGTCAACAAAAGCCTCGCCGAAGATTTCACGGGCGATTTTAGATTGCGCGAGTTTTTCTGTCGCCTCCTGAAGATTTCGGGGAAATCTCGGGGTATCGGATTTGTAGCCGCTACCTTCTACGGCTGTTTCCTTTAATGATAGGTTTTTTTGAATACCGTAAAGCCCACTGGCAAAACAGGCTGCCAGAACCAGGTAAGCGTTGGTGTCGGAGCCTCCCACCCGGGTTTCCAGGCGGGTGGACTTGGGGCCGCCAGGGATCACCCGAAAAGCCACGGTGCGGTTGTCCACCCCCCAAAGAGGCTTGGTCGGTGCCCAATAGCCGTCTACTAGGCGTTTATAGCTGTTCACATTAGGGGCGAAGAAAGGCAGAATTTCGGGTAAACAGCGAATTTGACCCGCCAAGTAGCTTTTGAAAAGGGCATTCATGCGATGAGGATCTTGCTCGCTGTCAAAAAGGTTTTTGTCTCCTTTTGAATTCCAAAGGCTTTGGTGCGCGTGGCCCCCACATCCCGGAAGGGTTGAATTCCATTTGGCAATAAAGGTAGGCAAAATGCCGAAACGATAGCCGATCTCTTTTGCTGCGGTCTTAAAAAGCACGCCCCGATCCCCCGCCTCAAGGGCTCCCGAATAAAGAATGGCGGCTTCAAGAACGCCTGGTCCCGTTTCCGTGTGCAGTCCCTCGATTGGAACGCCAAAGGCAGGAATTTCCTCCATCAGGGCCTTGAAGAAGGGCTGGTTTAAGGTGGCACGTAGGATGGAATAGCCGAACATTCCGGGACTTAAGGGTTGGAGTTGGCTGAAATTTTTTTCCGCGAGGGACTGGGGCGTTTCCTTGAAGTTGAACCATTCGTATTCCATCCCGGCGATGGGCTGATATCCCGCCTGAACACAGCGGGAAATGATTTTTTTCAACAATTGTCGCGGGCAGACCTCCAGGGGCTTCCCGACCCGATCCTCGAAATCCCCCAAAAAGAAGGGAACCTTGTCGTCCCAAGGTACTTGTCGATAAGTGGCCAGATCGATTTTCGCATGGGCATCCGGGTAGCCCGTGTGCCAGCCGGTATATTGGGAATTGTCGTAGCAAACGTCGGAGGAATCCCAGCCGAAAACCACGTTGCAAAAACCAAAGCCCTTCTCGGCTGCCGCAAGGAACTTGTCTTTGTGGAGGTACTTGCCCCGGAGGATACCGTCAATGTCAGTGACAGCGACCTTCACCTTTTTAATCGAGGGGTCACGTAGGCGGGCCAGCAAACCTTTATGATTAACACGTGAGGTTTTCATTGTCACGCTCCGAAAATTTAAACTTACCCAGACCTTGCCTACCGCCTTCAGCCTCAATGAACGTTGGCATTTTACACTTGGGCGGGTGAAAGGGGCTAAATTTGTTATCTCCCCTCCCCCGGGCCCTTTGAGAAGATTACACCCCGGATGATCAATGAATAAGCAGCCTTTCGGAAACCGGAAAGAACGAAAAATTTATTTTACGCGTTTCGAAAATGAAACCGTTCCCCGGCCTTCAGCTTGTGGGCCCGAAAACGACCAGAAAAGGCAATGGGTCATTCCGTGTCGCTTACCCCGGGTTTAAAGGAATCATCGTCTTCCAATTGTCGGATCGCCTTTTGGGCCTCCATTTGAATGTCTTTATCATGGGCGATCGCGACAAGCTTTTGAAGTTCTTTTTTAGCCTGCTTAAAGTTTTGAAGCTTCAGATAAGAATCTGCCACCATTAACTGGGCTGAATCCGCCATGGGGTCTGTGGGGAACTTGGTTACCACATCCTCGTAGTCCGCCAAGGCATCCCCCACTTTATCATCCAAAAGAAGGCAATTTCCAATCTGGACAAGGGCGTAACTGTCGTAACCCTTCCCACCATAATCCGCGATTAATTTCCGGTATTCTTTTGTAGCGCTTTGGTAATGCCCTTGCCAATATTGGCAATCCGCCAAAAGACGCTGGGCTTCTACGGCGAAACGCCCGGAGGGGTATAAATCCAAAAGTTGTTTAAGTGATGAACGCGCGTCTTGAAAGTCCGACTTTCCGAAAGCCAGGACGTAGCCATGAAGGTATAGGGCTTCTTCGTTAAACGGCTCCGGCGGAACCTGACTGGTGATATCCTTGGAATCCTTAACGGCGGTGTCATAATCCCCCTGGACTATTTCCACCCGGAGTTTCTTGATCGGCGTGTCGTCCACCGGCGCGACAGGTTTGGGCCGGGAGCAACCCAGTAGCTCAAATGAGACCGCAAGAAAAAGAAATAATAGAAATTTCAAATAGGCCTCGATTACATTTGTTCCGGTGCCGAAACCCCAAGCAATGAAAGGGCATTTCGAAGAACCGTTTTAACCCCTAAGGCCAATGTGAGACGGGCCCGGGCCGTTTCTTTAGGAGCGTCCAGAATCCGGTGTTTTGTATAAAAAAGATGAAAATCAGCCGCTAATGTCTGCAAAAAAACGACGATTCGATGCGGTTCAAATACCTTTCCACTCTCAACCACCCATTGTGGGTATTCCATGACCTCTTTCAAGAGTAAAAAAGCCTCCGGTTCGGTTAAAGTCCTCAAGTCTTCTGGGGAATCGGTAGGCCCCAATCCGGCTTCCGCACACTTTTTTAAAAGACTGCAAATACGGGCATGGGCATATTGGATGTAAAATACCGGATTTTCTTCCGTGTGTTTTTTGGCGACTTCCAGGTCAAAATCCAAGTGGCTATTGGCCCCCCGCATGACAAAGAAAAATCGGGCCGCGTCCCGCCCCACTTGGCCCAGAAGTTCCTCCATCGTCACGAATTTGCCTTCCCGTTTTGACATCTTGACCTTTTCCCCCCCGGATAGCAGGCTCACATGTTGGGCGACCAGGACCTCAAATTGGTCTTTTTGAAATCCAAGTGCCTGGTGCGCCGCTTTCATGCTGAGGATATGACCATGATGATCCGGCCCCATGATATTGATAATTTGGGTATACCCACGTTTAAGCTTATGCAGGTGGTATGCAATATCGGCGGTTATATAGGCTGGTATTCCGTTGCTCTTGATGAGGACCTCATCCTTGGGAGCCCCATGCTCGGAAGTTTTGATCCAGGTGGCTCCGTCCTTTTCGTAGGTCAATCCCATCCCCTTCAGTTTTTCCAGGGTCGCCCGGACCAGCCCGGAGTCGTGCAAAAGCCGTCGTTCCGAAAACCATTGATCGAAAGCGACTCCATAGCGTTCCAGGGATTCCTTGTGCCATTGGACAACCCGGTCCATCCCCCACACGCCCAATTGGTCGCTGGAGATATTAAAAGGGGTGTTCTTGCCCTCGGCCGTCAGGTATTCTTTGGCAAGGTCTTCCATATAAGCCCCTTGATATCCCCCCTCGGGGGCATCCTGCGGCCTGCCTTCAACGCGACCAATGGCCGCTTCGAGGGATTCGCCGAATAAACGTGCTTGGTTGCCGGCATCGTTGATGTAATATTCCGTATCAACGATGCCACCCGAAATTTTAATCAAGTGGGCGATGGAATCGCCGAAAACGGCCGCCCTGGCATTGACCACGTTAAGGGGCCCCGTGGGGTTGGCGCTCACGAATTCCAGCAGAATCTTTCGGTCCTTCAATTCCGCATTTTGTCCGTATCGCACGCCTTCAGCGATACAGGATTCTAAAAGCGAATAAAAAATCCTGGGATTCAGCCTAAAATTGATAAAGCCAGGGGCGGCGGCCTTTTTTTCAAGGACAAGACTCTCTTTTGTTTTGAGGGCTTGAACGATTTCCTCAGCCAGGATCAGAGGAGATCTTTTTATTTTTTTGGCTAATAACATCGCGACCGGGGTGGAAAAATCGCCGTGGGATTTGTCCTTGGGACTTTCCAGGAGGACTGGAATTTCCTCAAAACCGTAGGGATTGACCGCGGCCTTGATTTCCGAAACCAGTTCCCGAATTACGCTGAAGATATTCGGGCTCACCATTTAAAGAGGCATCGATAGTAAGTTTTTATAAATCAAAGAGCGCATCTTGAGCTCGACGGCTTCATAGTCGCTTTTACGGCCGTCAAACAACTCCCAGATTATTTTCTCAATCTCCGGGGTCGGAGCGGGCAAGAATTCCACTTGTCTTTCGCCTTCGGAATCGGAGGTAACATGAACCAAGCCCATTCCGGCGAAGGTCTGGAGTTTGGTTTCAAGCGCGTCCTCCGGAAAGGAAATAAGTTCCGCGATGGACTTCATGGAAAACCGGGACCCCTTCACAATGAGCCAAACCCCCATAAGTATCCTGGAGGTCGTGTTGGAAAATAATTTTTTTAACTTATTCCTCTCTGTTATGATTTCGCTCACGGCGGTGTCCTTTCAACAGATGAAAATCTTTTCCGACAATTACGACTGCGTCCACTTTGGAGGTCGAAGCGAATGTATTTTGGATCGAATCTTTTGAAAGGCCCAACCGGCCCAAAGCTTCTTCCAAAGCCGCCGGCATTTCCCCAGAAATTCGGACGATAGTTTTAGGGTATTTAAAATTATCTGCGTTACCTGAATCGACAATGGTAATTCCCTGGCCTTGCATCCGACGGGCGGCCCATTCGGCGGCATTAGTTATACCACAACCATTTAGAATTTCCACTCGGACGATCCCCGAAGGATTTTCGGGAGTGGGCTGGAGGGCGATAGAGGATGGAGACGCAGTCGGGTTGCTTTCAACCGCTTGCCCTGGCGTGAATTCGGTCGAGGAGAATTCCTTAAGGGGCGGACACTTCAAGTACATTGCTAAATAAAGCCGATCAGTCCATTGCAAGTTGTCAAAAACATCCTGCGCCATGCCATCCTTAAACCACTTCAGGCCGTTTCCCAAATATTCAGGCCAGTCTTCCTGCGTGGTAGGCATGCCTATTACGGCAGAGAAAGAACCGAAGTTTTTGGAAAACATTTCCAAATCGCTCTCGTTTCTTTCGTCGAGCACTTTCCCGCCTTCTTTTTTCTGTTCGTTAGTAAGGCCAATCGCCTCCACCGTTGGCTCAACCCCATTTAAATAAGCGTTCACTTTATAGGCTTGAACGGTATCCCCCTGTACTTTTAAAACAAACAAAATTATTGGATGGCTCTTTAAAGAGGTGAAGGAAAAGACCAAAAGAGTAAAACCGAAAACAAGAAGGATGATAGTTTTGAATTTTTTCATGTCTTTATGTCACAAAATGCATTCCAGGTTTCGAGAAGCCGGGGGTGGATTTTCATTTTATTCTCCATTAAAAATCCGATTGTCATTGATGCCTTGGTAAGAACGCCACTCCTTAAACTCACATAAGCCAACTTTCGGGCCCGGGAAACACCATCAAAACTCCGGCCAGGTTCAATAAAATCAGCAATAAAAATCACTTGGGCCAGCGGATTCATTTTCGGGTTCCCCAATGTATGACACCGAATAGCCTCTAGAATACCGGGATCTTTAATTCCCCATTTGCGAAGAGCAATGCCTACGGCCGCAAGCGGATGCCAAAGTGCCGGCATTTTCTTTTCCCATCGATCCAATTGGCCGTGGGACTTTTTAATCCAACCCAACATTTCAGCTTTGGACCTTTCCTTTGCGCAATCATGAAGCCAAGCGGCTAGCCGGACTTTAGAAACCGGCAAACCATAAAAAGACGCCAACTTCTCCGAGGTTTGAACAACCCCTTTAATATGCCTTAAACGCGGACCGCTCACTTGCGTCCGAACCCATTTGCGTATTTCCGAAAGTTTCAAAGCTGTCATCAACCGTAAACACCCGTATAAGCGATCCCACGAATGATTGTTTTTTGAAAGAGAAAAAGTAAAAGGACCGAAGGAATAGTGCTCAAAACAAGAGCAGCCATAACGACATTCCAGGGTTCCCCTGTATCAATGAGTTTTTGGACGCCTAAAACGAGGGGATAATAATTTGGGTTGTTTAAAACAATCAAGGGCCAAAAAAAACTGTTCCAAGTGGTGACAAAAGAAAAAATACCAAGAATGGACATGATAGGTTTCGTCATCGGAAGAATAAAACGGAAAAAGACCCTGACTTCACCGCAGCCATCGATTCGGGCGGCGTAGACAATCTCATTCGGGATGGAGTCAAAAAAATCCTTAAGTACAATAATGCTAAAGGCGTTAAATACACCCGGTAGGATGAGGGCCCAATAAGTATTAATCAGGTTGACGTTTTGAAAATCCTGGCCAAAAGGGAAAAATTTCATGATCAAATAAAGCGGTATGACCAAAACCTCAAAAGGAACCATGAGACTAGTCATGAAAAGCAGCAATATACCACCCGCAAAGCGGATGCGCAGTTTGGTGAGGGAGTAAGCCGCCATTGAACTTATAAGAAGTTGCCCCAGGACAACACAAACGCACATGAACAAACTATTCAAGAAATACTGTTTGAAGTCGACCAATCGCAAGGCCTCCCGGAAATTATCAAAATTAAAGTTCTCGGGAATATAGGACTGGGGAACGGAATAAATTTCGGATGGAGTTTTAAAAGAACCCAATATCATCCACAAAATCGGGGCCAAAGTGATCAAAGCCCCCAGGGTTAGCAAAATAAAGGAGATCACCAAAAGAAGCTGAATTGACTTTTTTTTCCTGTCTTGGGAGGAAAACAGGCCCCGGACTTGTTTCGCCTTGCCTTTTTCTTGAATCACGGTTTCAAAATTTTCCATTATTCCAACCTATTCTTTCGGTTATCGGGTTGATTGTCTCATCTGAAGGAATCGAATCATCGTAAAAACAAGTAATGCGGCGAACATGAGCATTGCCATCGCCGAAGCATAGCCCAGATCCATCGCCCCAAAAGCCGTCTTGTAAATATAAGTTCCTATCACTTCAGTCGCGTGCATTGGGCCTCCGTTCGTCATAACGTAGACTTCGGTGAATATCTGAAATGCGGTGAGGACCTGGATAATTGACAAGATTCCAATGACGGGACCTAAATGGGGTATGGTGATGTTGAAAAACTTTTTTACAAGACCGGCCCCATCCAACTCCGCGGCTTCATAATATTCCTCGGGCAAATTTTGAAGAGAGGCGTAATAAATCAACATGAACCATCCCGTATTTTTCCAAACAAACATGATCACAATGGAGATAAGAGCCCATCGGGGATCGGTCAACCATCCAACGGGAGTGAGGGAAGGCGCTATCCAAGCCAAAATCGAGTTAAAAACTCCAAACCCCTCGTCAAACATCCATTTCCAAAGATTGGCTGCAGGAATGGCGGGGATAACAAAGGGAAGCAGATAAAGCACTTTGAAAAGCCCCTTCCCAAATTTTATTTCGTTCAGAAATACCGCCAGTAATATTGGAGGCCACAGTCCAAGGGCCAGGGAAAACAAGGTGAAGAAAGTCGCGTTGACAACTGTTTGAATAAAACGTGAATCCTCAAAAGCCCTGCTGTAATTGTCCCAGCCAACGTCCACACTCTGTCCCAAGGGGCTGTAATGGGTCAAACTGATTTGGAACCCTTTGATCATTGGATAGAAATAAAAAAGGCCAAAAAAAATCAACGCGGGTAACAAAAACCAAAAAGCTTGCGCCCGGTAACTCAATGGATGCCAAGCCGCGCGGCCTTGTCGAATGGCCTTGTCCGGTTCGATGGGCCGGTCAAAGATCGAAGCAACTTTCCGGCGGTCTCGAATTTTTCCGGTATCCTGGCGTTTTCGGATTATCGCCTTGGCCCTGTCCTCGACGCTTTCCGAGGATAAACCCTGAAGGAAAGGTGTTTGTTCAAGGGAATGCGATGATTCAGAACTGGAAGCTTTTTCCGTGGCGAGCGAAGTAGCTCCGTCGAATTGTCGATTCAATTCATTGCGGGTTTTATCATCCTCAGAGGTTAAAGCGTCCTCTATTTCAAGGTTGAGTTCGCTTCCCCCATCCACCATTTCTTTTGGAATCGCAATGGATTTATCTTTTTCTTCATCATCGTCGTAAATTGAAAAAGGTTTGTATTCCGGCATTAAACCAAACTCCTTGTCGAATCTAAATCGGGTGTTCTCTCAAACTTGGTTTAAGGGGACGAGGGTGCTTTCAAAAGTATATCCCGGTCCGCTTCGTTTAGCAAAAGCCGTCAATAAGCTCTTGAGGATCCGCCTCCGGATCTAATAAGATATTTTGCAAAGGGTCTTCATCCAAAAGATCCCGGACTTGCGGCCATCCATTGACATGGGGCTCGAACTTGGCGGTGTCCAAAGCGTCTTTGACGAGTTTAAATTCCGGGATATTAGTGACTTCCGTTGAGGATCCAAAGGCACCGGGAAAAATCACCATATTAAGCTGATGCATCCTTTCCCATTTCCATAATTGGTTCAGAGGTGAGAGTTCGAACTCGATCCATTTCCAAGCCGCTTTTTTCTTTTCCTCCGATGTGGAAGCATTGATGACATAAATATTTCCCCCTAAATGAGCGGCGTGGCCCGCGGGGCCAGCTGGCAATGGGGCGATTCCAAAAGTCTGCGGATCGATTTTGTATCGGCTGATTAGTGCGGGCAATTCGTTGGCCACCCCCAAAATCATCGCAACTTTCCCAAGGGCAAATAAATGCAAAAGTTCGGGTTCTTGAATGAGAACATCGGGTTGAAGAACATTATATTTCCATCTTAAATCCTTCCAATACTTCAAGGCTAGGACGGCGGGAGCCTCTGAAAAGGCGGCATGGGGCCTTCCATCCACCATGCGAACCATTTCACCCCCCGCTTGCCAAACAAAATCCTGGAAATACCATGTTTTGGGTACGAGACCAAGTCCATATTGCCCTTTATCCCTTTGAGTTAAAATTCTGGCATCGGTCACAAGATCTTCCCAAGTGGCGGGCGGAGTATCAGGATTCAAACCGGCTTTTGCAAAGAGATCCTTGCGATAAAGTAAAAATAAAAAATAAGTGTCCGCCGGAATGCCATATAAGTGGCTTCCGACTTGGGTACTTTGCCAAAGGACAGGATTTATAAAATCCTGTTGGGTCCAATTTTGTATGTAGGAATCAATTGGCTCCAAAAAACCAAGCGAGGCGAGAGTTTGAATGGAACCAGCCCAAACCTTCACTAAATCCGGGCCTTTTCCTCCGGCCATGACCGTGATGAACTCTTCCGGTTGATATTCCCTTTCGACTCCATCAATCTTGATATCCGGATTTTCCTTTTCAAACCGGCTAACGGTCTCTTCCCAAAGTTGCCGATCCAGCGGCAAGGATTTCGGCGGAACATTCCACATCGTGAGGTGAATTACGCTTTTATCGTCTAAAATTTCGTGATTTTTTTGCAGTAAAAATTGGGCTAAGGCAAAAAAAAGTATCGCGAATAAAAATAAAAAAAACAGTTTTTTCATGAAAATAACGATATCCCAAAAAGAATTTTCAGTGACATATTATCAAATTTAGGGGGGGCTTTGGAATCGCTTTACCAAACCGGGAAACGACTCAAGGCAAAGTAGTTAACGTGAGAACGGCTTTACGTTTGAGGTCGTCCGTTATTACATTTGCGGAAGATTTCATTGACTCCCGGTCGGAATAACCAACGGCATAAATATTGTTAGCCGGTATATTGAGGGTTTTAATGAGGTATTTCTTCACTTCAAGGGCCCGGGCATGAGACAAAGAAAGCGCATCACCAGATTCCGCGGGAGAACTATAACCCTTAACGATCAAAACGCTCTTGTGGATATAGGGCTTAATCGAATCTGCCGTTTTTTCGATTTCGTTTTTTCCCGATTCGGTTAAATTCGAGCTCAAGGGGGCAAAATATACGGTGGTTAAATTAAGCGTCAATTGTTCCTGGTTTGAAGGGGTATGATAATCAATTTGCAAAGGAAGAGGATTTGAAACGGCTGTGTTTCCGGCCTTATCGGTTGCCGAGAAAACTCCTTCAAGAAAAGAACCGGATTCAACTTCGTGGCCATTACTGACCTTTCCATCCCAAATGAGTTCCTTGGAGGGTTCACCCGTTCCTTCTATTAATTTAAGCGGTTGATGATCTTCATCAAAAATAACTAATTTCCAGCTTTCAATCCCTATTGAATCGGCCTCGTTGACATCGAAATGGAATTCTTTTAAGGATGAGAAATCCATCAAGTTGTCCTCGACCTTCAATGACAATTCTGGCGGTGCATTATGAACGAAGATTTGAACCGCATCCGTTTTGAGAGGATTTCCGGCCTTATCTTGCGCAGTAAGAAGACACGAATAGGGCCCATCGGAGACCTGTTCACCTCTCAAGTTTCTTCCATTCCACCTGATGGATTTGGGTAACTTGGATTTCCCAGACTTTTCAAATACAACTTGGTTGGTCTGGGATTGGGAAATTTCAAAATTCCAGGTTTGAACTTCGGGTGAACCACCAGCATTTACATTAAATATAACTTCATTTTTTTTGTTTTTCAAAGAATGACTTGAAAAATACATTTCGTTTGATTCGATTTCGAAATGAGACCGTGGTGAAAGAATCGAAACCAAGGCAAAATCATCCGAAAGAAGGTCGTTATTCTTGTTAAATGTTTTTAACCCGATTCGATAATTCCCTTCCGGCACGGGCTTCCCCTCTTCGTCCAGACCCTCCCAAATAAAAGACGGTTCGATAGGGCCGGTCCCACCCAATCGTCGGACAACTCTTTTGTCGGGGGATTCAATCGTAACAATCCAACGGGCTACATTAGACGAATTATCTTCGGGAAAAGAAATGGAAGTCGTTTTTTGTTTTCCGGAGGGTGAAAAGACAGCCGGGTCTACCAGAATTGACATTTTTTGAAGTGGAACGGAGGAAACAGGTTTACCCGCAGTTGCCGGCGGCTCGGTTAAATCTGATGTGGTTCCAAGGTTGATTACGGATGTAGATGAGGAAGCGCGAGCCGCACCACCGCTTTCGTTTTTATTGGTTTCATCGAAACGATAAACTAAAGATAAAAAATTCGAAAATTGGCTGGTGCTGGCTGAAACCCTGAAGGAATACGAGATTTCATAGGGTTGATTGGGATGATAACCGGCCCCCATAGAAAAATATCCATCGGTGTTAAACAGGTCGTCATATCCCAAGCGAAATGAATAGACCCTATCGTCAAAGAATCTTTCCGCGCCTAATCGCAACCGGTTATGCAAATCGCTGTCCTGCAAAGTTTGGTCAATGATATCGTAATCCATCTCAATTCGAGTGTCCGGTATGCTTTCATACGCTGCTCCCAAAATAAATGTGCGTGTGACAGGTTGGTCCAACGTATCGTTTAATCGGACTTCGGTATCAAGATCTTTGATGGCGATAGCAAAAGAAGCCAAGGTTCCCTGGGGTCGACGAAGATCATAAGTTAATCCAAAATCCAAACCAAAACCCTGGCCGTTTTCAACGGCGGATCCATTGAGGGTTGATAGCGTTAAATATTTAAGGTTTAAGCCGACGAAAAAATCCTTGGAAGAATTCAGGGGCAAAGCAATAGTTCCGATATATGTTGTTGTTGAAGTCGGGGATTTTGGAAAATCAGAAAATTGTGATAAAGCAAACACAGTTCCGTCTTGAACTGGATATAAAACGCTAGTGTTAATCTGGAAGTCCATTGAGGAGGTGTCAAAACCTAACCCCATTTGTGCCATGGGAAGGGTTGCCCGCGCGACCCCGGCGGGATTCCACTCAATAGCATGCGTCCCACCCGCAATGGCAGCCACTGCGCTCCCCATCCCCAACCCATAAGCATCCTGTTCCGATTGGGGGTCAAGGGCAAAAAGAGGTTGGCTAATGAAGAAGAGAATGCAGAGCCAATAGCGTTGAAAGAAACGTAATAAACTAAAAAACAACTCAAAACTCCCGCAGTGTTGTGGTTTGAAAACCAAGTGAAACTACAGAGTCAATATAATTCATCTGGGAAGGGTTAAAAAGCTCTTAATTTGACTTAAGGCTGCTGATAATATCCCAAAGGGTAGCAATTGCGAATCTTCTTACAAATTCTAAGGCCAAGACGGCAAAAACGGGCGATAAATCCAAACCATTTAGTTTCCAAGGTGGCAACAAATATCGAAAAGGTTTTAGAATAGGTTCGGAGAGTGCGTGGATAGCTCGGACTAAACCGTTATAGGGGTCCGGATTCACCCAAGATAATAGCGCTCGAACAATAACAAGGATGATTGCCGCGCCCAAAAACCAATCAAGTAGATCTGTAAAGGCCCCTAAAAAGTTAGTTAAGACAAACATGCTAGTTTCCTTTCGTCCGAGGAGTCAAATAGACCCAAGTTTTATTTTCAGATTCAAGATATTTTTGAGCGACTTTCTGGATATCGCGAAGTGTTACTTTTTGGATAAGTTCTGGGAGTTTTTCAACCCAAGGGGCGCCCAAACCCGACAATTCATAACGAGCATAAGAATGAACTTGGGACCTATTGGCTTGGAGCCCTACCTGGTATAAACCAATCATGTAAGTTTTCGCTCTTTCAATTTCACTATTGGTGAATGATCCATGAATTATGGAATCTATGACCTTCAACATTTCCTTTTTGGCTTCTTCCACTTTTTCCGGGGCACAGCCGATATAGATCTGATAAATACCACCCGAAATCCCCGCATCATGGGCGGCAAAAACACTATAGGCCAAACTTCTCTTTTCACGCAATTCGGTGAATAACCTTCCACCCATTCCATTCAGAAGTGTATTTAAGACACGGAAAGAAAAATACTCTTTTGAATGAAACGCGGGGGCCCTAAATCCCATAACTAAATGGGCTTGCTGGTTATCGCTTTCCAATTGGAGCGTCTTGGCCCGGATGGCCGTCGATTGGTTATTAATTTTCCGAGAGACATTTTTATTACGCGTACTATTTTTAAACTTTTCATTCAAAATACTTTTTAAGCGGAAAGGATCGATATCCCCAACGGCAACCAAGGTAAAGTTACCCGCCGAAAGATAACGATAGTGCCACTTCCGAATATCAACGGCTGAAAGTTTTGAAATGGTTTTAGCGGTTCCAAGCGGCATGTGGGCGTAAGGGCTTTGATCAAATGTCAATACATCGGATTGGAGCAGTGCGTATTCGGCCGGATCATCTTTTAGGCGGGCAATGGACGAAAGTTGCATCTTCTTCTCTTTTTCAACCTCCAACGATGAAAAAGCCGGCTCCCGAAAAGATTCCAGCATTAAATCAAGGGACTTTTCAAAATGCTGTTTCAGGACATCCAGATTAATGTACCAGTAATCTTTTTCCATGGAAGTATCCAAATGGGCTGCATAACTTTCTATCTCATTGGAGAAATTTTCATAGCTTTTTCTCAGAGTTCCCTTTTGCAGGCACCTGGTCATCAAAGAAGTAATCCCATATTGGTCTCTGGATTCATCCGAAAAGCCCCCTTTGACGAATAGTCCAATAGAAACCAACGGGAGACTTTTTCTTTCCTTTACCCACAACGCGGACCCGTCACGAAGTGTGATTTTTTTGATCGCCTTCCCGGAAATGGTCCGGGAGGGGATTGCGGGTTGAATGGATTCCATTCCCTTTTTAAGGATGGATTGCCAATAAAAAGCTTTTTCGTTAACTTTTTGGGTTTTCGGATGATAGATGACCATTGAAGCTCTGCTTGGTTGAATGTATTTTTCACCCACCCTTTTCAGGTCTTCCGGTTGGACAAGGTCGAGTTCATTCATAAACTTCTCCTCGAGCTCAAAATCACCCTGGAGTTCCCAAAATCCCAAGGTTTTTCGCTTGCCCATCCATGTTTTGTTTTTCAAATATTTTGGAGGCCTTCACTTTGTTTTTAACCTTCTGAAGCTCGTCACCGGGGATGTCATTGCTAAAAGTACCTTTGGCAACTGCCATCATTTCCCTAACGCAGGATTCCAGACGTTCATTGTCCGTTAAAGCTCTGAAAAACCACCGCCCCCCCATATTTACCCGAGAAATTTTCTGCCATCAACATCGTCGACCGATTGACTTTTTTCCCGCAGGGCAAGGTTAAACCGGCTTACTGGGCCGTCGCCCAGTAGGGCGGCCAATATCTCTAAAGAAGCCGAGTCAGGGTGATTCAGCGGGACTGAAGGAAAACCAAGAGACAAATAAATTTGCTGGACTTCACCGCTTTGGACATGGAGTTGGAATCTCTCGGGGCTCGGGATCGGATAGGAATTTCCTTTGCGGCGCTTTTGGAAAATAGTTCGGTTCGAAATTTTTTCTCACCCAGTCAAGAATTTTCGGTGGCTTTGACATTTCCGACAACCGCGATCACCGTATTGGAAGGGACATAATGTCTTTTGTAATACTTTACGAGGCTTTCCCGCGGAACTTCTTTCAGGATCTTCATGTCCCCGATGACCGGCCAGTGGTAGGGATTCTCTTGAAAAGAATCCTGAAATAGGATCTCCCAGGACCAGCTCCAAGGGTCGTCCTGGCGCATTCGCATTTCTTCAAAAACAACTTCTTTTTCCTTGGCAAGCTCATTCGAATCAAAAGTTGAGTTAAGATAAGCGTCAAATTCGATTTCAAGGGCCTTTTCAATTTGGGCGCTGGGTAATACGACGTAAAAACAAGTGTGTTCAAAACTCGTAAACGCGTTTAAATAACCTCCGGCCGCCTCGACTTGCCGGGAAATTTCGCCAACACCTCGGTTAGATGTGCCTTTAAAAATCATATGTTCGATTAAATGGGCCATTCCCCTTTCATCGGGGTGTTCATCAATAGAACCCGCTTCAATCCAAATATTGAGTGACACGACCGGGGTGGAAATGTCTTCTTTGACAATTAGAGTGGCGCCGTTTTTCAAGCGAAACCGACTAACCCCCTCGGTGGGAACGTTTTTTTTATTTGGAGATCATTTTTAAAACCTAAGGACGAGAATAATAGTCACCCATGTTCGAACCGAATTTCAAACCCCAATTATCGAATCAAACACCTTCTGGTCCAACTTAAGTAGCGAACTCAGGGAATTATCAAAAACATCAAAAAGGGTGGTGCGGAAGGGGGGAGTTGAACCCCCATGAGGTTGCCCCCGCTAGAACCTGAATCTAGTGCGTCTGCCAATTTCGCCACTTCCGCTTACAACAATCACTAAGGTTGAGGGACTTGTTTCAGGGGAGGCCGTAGTATAAAGTAGGGCATATTTGCTGTCAAGCAACGCGCTTTTGAGGGTTTTTGGAACTTTCCCGCCTAACTTCGGTCACCCATCACATGATTTCGATCCATGAAAACTGGTGGTCCAACCTCAAAAATCTTTTATTAACATTTGATTAAAGGATCTCTCATTGCCGAAGAAACATCAGTCAGAGAAAACAAAAAAAAGATAAACATTCAAAAAGTCATTTTCATAGTCGTTCCGGTCCCGCCCAACATCACCGCTCTTCCTCCAAAGCCGGAAAGAGACGCCCTCATCCGGATCCCGGTGCCCGGGAACTGATCGGTAAGGTCCAGGCAAACGAAAAAGGTTTTGGGTTTTTTGTTCCCGAGGATGGCTCACCCGACGCCTTTGTTCCTCCCCGGGAAATGCGAGGAATTTTGAACGGGGATACGGTCAAAGCTCGAGTGGGCAAGGATTCGTTTTTTAAAGAAGGAAAATTTTCGGCCACCATTGTTTCAATCGTTAAAAGAGCCCACGAAGAATTGGTGGGCACCCTCATAAAAGAAAACGGAATTTTCTCTCTAAAACCTGATGATTTCCGAGTAACCCAACCCATTCTTCTGAGGCGGGGATCGCTCAAGGGACAGGTCGGGCAAAAAGCCGTAGTTAAAATCACCAAATGGCCAGGAGACGGCCCAATGGAAGGGCAATTGGTGGAAATCCTGGGTTTTCCCGAAGACCCCGGGGTCGATATCAAATCCGTTATCCGCAAGTACCAATGGCCAGATTCTTTCCCAAAACCAGTGGAATCCCAAGTGGCGGGATTGCCTGAAAACCCAAACGAAAGCGATTGGCAAGGAAGGCTCGATCTCCGGAACATGCTCGGTCATGACCATCGACGGGGCCGACGCCAAGGATTTTGACGATGCCATTTCGTTGGAGATTAACTCCATCGGCAATTACCAGTTGGGTGTCCATATCGCTGATGTGTCTCACTATGTGCGGGAGGGCACCCCTTTAAATGAGGAAGCTCAGGATCAGGGGCACGAGCCTTTACCTTGCGGACAGAGTCTTGCCAATGCTTCCCTATTCTCTTTCCGACGGGTTGTGTTCCCTTCGGGAAGGAGTTCCCCGCCTCACTCTTAGTGCTTTTTTGACTTACAGTCCCACGGGGCAATTCATTAAGGCGGGTTTTGCCCAGTCCGTCATTCAAAGCCGATGCCGGGGCATTTATGAGGAAGTCCAACAGTTTTTGGATGGAACCGCCTCCGAAGCCGTCCAAGCTAAATACGCTCCCTTTAAGCAAGTACTAGCCGATATGGTCAAAATTTCACGCTGGATCCGCAAACAACGGGAAGCCAGTGGTTCACTCGATTTTGATTTTCCCGAGGTTCGAGCCGTTCTTCAAAATGGGAAAGTCGATCGATGTCCGCAAAAAAGAACGGCTGGAAACCCATAAACTCATCGAGGACTTCATGGTGGCGGCCAATGAAGCAGTGGCCACCCATTTGGAAAGATTGAAAATACCAGCCGTTTACCGCATTCACGAACCGCCCAATGACAGTGACGTGGAGGAATTAGTTACTTTCCTAGGAGCTTATCGCATTCCCTTCAAGGGCTTGGACCTGACCACACCGATGGGGCTTCAAACACTCCTCAAATCTGTGAAAGGCGGTCCTTATGAGGCGGTTGTTTCCAATCTGGCTTTGAGGTCCCTCAAATTGGCGGTTTATTCCACCCGAAACGCGGGCCATTTTGGCTTGGCCTTAAAATCGTACTGCCATTTCACTTCCCCTATCCGCCGTTTTCCGGATTTGATGGTTCATCGAGCTTTAAAAAAAGCTCTTCAAACTGAAAAAATCATTGGCCAAGCCAAGCCCCTGGAGAAAATAGCCCTGCATAGCAGCGAACAGGAAAGAATCGCTGAAAAGGCCGAAAGAGAAAGCCAAAAAATCCTTCAACTGCGCTTTATGGAAAACAAGATTAATCAAAAGTTCGAAGGTCCTGTCCGCCATTTAACACCCTATGGAGCCTATGTGGAATTAAACCCCTATGGAATAGAGGGTTTTATTCCTCTGGAAAACCTAACGGATGACGATTATCAGTTGGATGCGCCGTCAATGGTCTTAAGAGGTAAAAGAGGATCCAAAATCCAAATGGGTGATTTGTTAAAAGTGCAAGTTTTAACCGTCGACATGGTTTTTCAACGATTGACTCTCGCGAGGATTTATGCCTGAACGAGCCCCTTCGCTTCAAAACCGCAAGGCCCACCACGATTACTTCATTTTGGAAAGTCTTGAAACCGGGATCGCCTTAGCTGGATGCGAGGTAAAATCGATTCGAAACGGAAAAGCCAATTTGCAGGAAAGTTTCGCCAGGGTTGAAAATAACGAAATATTCCTGTATGGAATGCATATTTCCCCTTATGAGCAAGGCAACCGCTACAATCCGGATCCCACGCGCGTTCGAAAACTTTTATTGAACCGAAATGAGATCAATCGTCTGGCGGCCCGTGTTCACGAAAAGGGACTTAGTATGGTTCCGGTAAAACTTTATTTCAAAGGCGGAAAAGTAAAGATTCAATTGGCATTGGCAAAAGGAAAAAACGTCAAGGACAAGCGGGATAAGCTAAAAGAAAAAGAGGCCAATCGGGACATCGAACGCGCCCTCAAAAGCAGGCGGCGTTCCACTTAAGTTTTTGGCGATAATTCTTCAACGTTTTCAAGAAATTTTCTTCCGACAATGGGTGACTGAAAATATACCCTTGTACGTGGTTACAATCATGGTTTTTCAAAAAGCTCAACTGGCCGTCCGTCTCAACTCCCTCGGCAACCACATTCAACTTAAGACTATGAGCCAACGCAATCACAGCAGTAACGATAGCCGCATCATTAGGATCCGTCGTGATGTCCCTGACAAATGAACGGTCAATCTTCAAAGTTTCCAAAGGGAATCTTTTCAAATAACTAAGAGATGAATAACCTGTTCCAAAATCATCCAGAGATAAATGGACTCCCATTTTTTTCAATTCATTCAAAGCCGAAATCGTGAAATCCGCGTTTTTCATGGCGATAGATTCCGTGATTTCCATTCCCAGATACTGGGGATCCAAGGCCGTTTCTTGAAGAATATGGGAAATAGTAGCCACCAAATTTCTTTGCTGAAATTGTCGGGCGGAAAGGTTGACGGAAATGCAAACTTTTTCAAATCCAGCATCCTGCCATTTTTTGTTTTGGGCGCAAACTTTCCGAATAACCCACTCACCGATCGGAACAATCAACCCCGTTTCTTCTGCAAGTCCGATGAATTCAGTTGGAAAAACCAGCCCAAGGTCAGGATGCTGCCAACGTACCAAGGCTTCAGCCCCAACAAGCCGTTGAGTCTTAATGTCAATCTGGGGTTGGTAATAAACAACGAACTCTTCTTTTTCCAAAGCACGACGAAGACTATTTTCCATTAACAATTGCTTAAAAGCGCTGACATTCATAACCGACGCATAAAGTTGATAGTTGTTGCGGCCCTGTTCCTTTGCACGGTACATAGCGGTTTCAGCGTTTTTCAAAAGAATCTCGGAATTTTCACCATCATCCGGGTAAAAAGCCATTCCAATACTCGTTGTCACGTGCAGCTCATGATTGCTTAATTTGAAAGGAGCGGCCAGAAGTTCAATAATTTTTTGGGCATGTTGAGTGGCTTCCTCAATGCTGATAACTTGGGGCAGTAATAAGAGTAAATTCATCGCCCCCAAATCGGGCAATGGTTTCGCTTTCATTCAGAACTCCTAAAAGTCTTTCGGCCACCGCGACAAGCAATTTATCCCCTAAAATGTGGCCGAGAGTCTCATTGATGTTTTTGAACCGGTCCAGATCAAGAACGATCACGCCCAGGATTTGTTTATTTCGATGGGCCTGTTTCATAGCTTGTTCCAATCGGTCTTTAAAAAGATTTCGATTGGGAAGATTCGTTAAAACATCATAATAAGCTTGTCGGCGGATTGTTTCTTCGGCTCTTTTGCGATCGGTAATATCGCGGGCAATGGCCTGAACAAAGCGCCTTCCATTCCAATGAAAAACATGGGAATTGATTTCTACCGGAATTTTCAACCCATTCTTCGCGATATGAATTTTTTCGAAAGTAGCGTGTTCTTGTTGTAAAAGCTTTTTAAATATTCTCGGAAGATCGTTTAGGTCCTCCGGATGCGGAAATATCAAAAAGATTCATCTCAAGCAATTCTTCTCGGGTATATCCAAGCTTGGAACAGGCAATATCGTTCACTTCAAGAAATTTCCCAGGTACACCATCATCCGATACCTCGAATAAAAGAATCGGATCGATGGCGTTGTTGAATAGAACCCGAAACTTTTCCTCGCTTTCTTGAAGAGCCATTTCGGCTTTTTTATGATCGGTTAAATCCGAAACCATCACCACTCGTGCTTTTTTACCACCAAAACTAATCGGATGGGACATCACCTCAACATCGATAATTGCCCCGTTTTTCGTCCTGTGCCGGACCACCTCTCGGATAACGGCTGAACTTTCTTTAAATTGATTAATTCGATTTAAAAGTTCAGGAACGTCTTGAGGCGGCCGGACATCCTTGATAGATAAGCTTAAAAATTCATGAAAGGTAAATCCATACTTTTGAATTGCGGAATCATTGACGGTTAAAATGGAGAGTGTATCCAAATCATAAATCCACATAGGATGCGGATTACTTTGAAAAAGAAGTTCGTATTGAACTCCCTGCGTCTCCAAAAGATTTTTTAGGGTTTTTTGCTCGGTGATGTCACGGACAATCGAAAATATTCTATTTTGTTCCCCATCATCAATGGAGTTTAGAGTCAATTCGATTTGTAATGTTTTCCCTGTTTTACCCTTGGAGCACCGTTTCGAAGCGTCCAGAACGATTGCTTGTTTTTTATAAAAAAACGAACTTTTTCTTTTATCGAATTCTCTATTTTCCATGGGGATTAAATCAAAAAAGGACGGATGGGAAGTAAGCTCATCTTCCTCAAATCCGGCCATCTTGCAAAAAGCCTCATTGGAATAAATAATTCGAGGAAAATCTAAAACGATGACGCCTTCCCCGATATCGCTAACGGCTTTCAGGAGGACATCATCCAAAAAAGTTTTAAGTTGATGGGGAACGTTCAATCCAAGCCCCTTCGGATAAGGGTGGAAACAACTGGACATCAATTATACTATGAAATCAATGGAAACACGAGAAAGTTTAGGTTTATAAGGCGTTTTTAACGAGAAAAGTAATCCGGTTCGTTGCCAGGTTTCCACTTGATGTTACAACCGATTCCAGGTTTTTGATCAGAATTAACCCTATTTCCTGACAAGGCAGCGTCCATTGCGGCCCTTAAATCGCCTCCAGTCACGGGAACATCATTTTTCGGCCGACTTTCGTCTAATTGACCCCGATAAATCAATCGACGAGTGTTATCGAATAAGTAAAACTCAGGTGTACAGGCTGCCCGAAAACCCTTAGCAACCGCCTGGGTTTCATCATAACCTATTGGGAAATTAAATTTGAGATTTTGGGCCATTTCTCGCAAACTCTTGGGGGAGTCATCAGGATAATGCTCCGCGTCATTGGAACTGATGGCGATAATCCCAACATCCTTAGGGATGTAATCCCCGCCCAACAAGGCCAATTGATTCTGAACATGTTTTACGTAAGGGCAATGTCTGCAGATAAACATGACCAGCAACAAATGGCGAGGAGAAAAATCATCCTTAGTAAGCCACTTTTCGGTCGTTACATCCAAAACCTTAAAATTAGGGATTTGCGATCCCAGAGGCAGCATCGTTGAGGGAGTAGGCGACATAACATCCTCTCTTCTAATTAATGTTTTATGAACTACTATAATCGATTTGTTCTGAATCATTTTTAGGTCCGCTACATCTTCTTGTGGACCGACGGGACCTTCATTTTATACCATTTTCTTGCCCCGGAACTATTCTTAAACTTCAACCCAGCACATTAGGCTTCTGGATTTGGTTTCTTTGCCATCCCGCTTCTTTGCCCGCAGTGGTTTCAGTTTAAACGATTGGATAAACAACTTCCCTTTCCTACTTTAAAATCTCATTCAAAACATAAGCAAGCCTGATCCCCGCCTTCTCAAGCTGTTGGTCCACGATGGGCCTCATTTTACGATAATAATCCCTTGGGAGGGGGGTGTCTGTGTAGTCCTGGGGACCTGGTTCAAAACCTGGGTAAATCTGGGTTTTAGCGATGATGTAGCTTTCGAAGGCCCAATCTTTCTCCTCTCCGGTGGGCCAAGAGGCCTTTTCATTGTCTGTAATCCTCTTTTCCAACTCTGTGGCCAACTCCCGGGGATCTTCCTCTGTTCGGGTTTCAATCAGGCGGTCCCAAAGGGCGTGTAATTTGATCTTTGCCCCGTGGCCACGTCGGCCGGGCATCTTGAACCGGACTTCCTTCTCGTTTCCCCCGCGGTCGCTGTCGTCGGCGCAATGTAGAGGCTGGTGGAGGTCGCCCATAAAATGGACAACAAATTTAAGGGCTTCCAAGCGCTTTGATCTGGGTTTGGATTCGTCCCCGAGGGTTCCCTCGAAAATCTGCAATTGGTCCACGACGCAATTACTGGAAGGACAATAATCCTCTTCATCTTTGACGGTTATATCCTTTCGGATCGGCAGGTCAATGTAATGCCATTGGGCTGTCCATTGGTGGGATTCCCTAATCTCGTCTGCCCAATTAGAAATGCTTGCGAGGTTGTCCTTCTGGTCCAGGATTGCGGTGATCTTCCGTTTGGCGGTCGAAGTGAGATTATCCGCGGCGATGTAGGCCACCGTTTCATGGCCAACAGGGCCCCAGGCGGCCGCCGGCATAGTCGAAAAGAGAAAAAGCAGGGGGATCAGGGTAAGAATGGTGATGGTCTTTGTGGATCTAAGGGGCCATGACGCAATAAAATATTTCATTTTACTCTTTTCCTGATGAATCTTGAAGTATTGATCGAATCGCAAGAGCGTAACCTCTGAATATTTTTTTAGGGGGGCCGGTATCGGGGTTGGGGGTAATTTCGGTAATACCAGTATCATGCGAGTGGACGACGTAGCCAAGATCATTAATGGGTTGTTGGCCCGTTACAATTTGGACTCCTTCCCCGGGTGTGGTGGTTTCCAAAATAATAACCGCGTCCGCCCCCAATGCCCCGGCCTTTTCCTTGAATTCTTCGAATAGATCCTCTTGGGAAACGTATCTGCTATCTCCCCCAGATTTCAATCGGGCCAAGACCAAATACTGTTTAGGGGCAAATTTCTTGGAGGGGTAGACGATGATTTGGTCGGGGGGCACCTTGGGGTAGTTTTGGGCCGAAGAAGAAACATCATAAACATCCACCTGGGAAGGAATTCCGTTTCGCCAACTACCGGTACAGCCAAAACCAACAATCATTAGCACGGTTAAATGGAAAGTTCTTACCACACCAAAGTGGAGATTCTTTGTAGATATTCTGGGCCATAGCGTGAAATATTTTTTCATTTTTCACCGTTAGGAAATCTTCACTTGTTTTTTCTGTCCAGAATAACCCGTATACAATAGCAAACCAATTCCGACAATATAAAGTATCAAACCCCACCCATAACCCGTTTTATCCGCTAATGTATTCATTATCATCTCCGGGTTGTTTGCCGATTGGAAACAACTGAGCGTTTCTACATCGTCTATGAATGTTGTTCTGTTGTAAAAAAGATATGTGTGGATTTGGAAAACCATGAAAATAAAAACCATAATTAGACCCAAAGAAACAATTGTCAAATCCCTGTATCTGCATCTCAGCGTAAGAATTAATGACCAAGAAGAACCAACCAAGAAAATTGCTGTATCTAAAAAAGAATGGGTGACATAGGACGCATTTCGGGGCCAAGAATAGATTCTGCCCCCCGTTATTTGTATAAGGTCCATAAGATTTGCAACAGGCGAAAAAACACTCACCATAAGAAGAACTGACCCAATGACCCCGAATCTTTTTAGGTTCACAATTTTTCCACCACTCCAACTTTACATTTCGTTGTGAAGCTAAAAGCAGGATTGAGGTTCAACAGGTAGATGATTTACAAAAGGCCACTATTTCCAAAGGTTTTTTGGTGAGTCGTCCGGGATTCGAACCCGGGACACCCACATTAAAAGTGTGGTGCTCTACCAACTGAGCTAACGACTCACCCAAGAACCTAGGAAGGCACAGAAAATATACTTTTTAACCCAAAATTGCAAAGTAAATGATTTTGATGGGATTAATTTTTTTGGAAAATTTGGGACCTGTCTGGACCGACCGAAATCCATTTAATTGGAACTTGGATGGCTTTTTCGATTTCATCCAAGTATTTCCTAGCCTCCGTAGGCAAATCAGATAACCGGGAGGCATGCGATAGGTCCCCAACCCATCCTTTCATCTCCTTGTAAACGGGTTGAGAAGCCGAGAGTTCCTGGAGGCCAGCTGGAAAATCATGAATGGCTTTTCCCTTTTGCTTATAAGCTACACAAAGGTTGAGGGATTTTAAATAACTGAGGACATCCATTTTTGTTAAAAGAATCCCAGTGAATCCGTTGATGCGGCAGGCATATTTAAGGGCCACCAAATCCAGCCATCCACAACGGCGAGGACGCCCAGTTGTCGCACCGTATTCGCCTCCTCTTTTCCTAATTTTTTCACCGAAATCTGGGTCCATTTCGGACGGAAAAGGCCCTTCCCCCACTCTTGTTGTGTAAGCTTTCGTGACTCCGAAGATCTCATCCAACCATTGTGGTCCCACCCCGAGGCCGGTACAAACTCCTCCAACGCTGGCATTGGAAGAAGTTACATATGGATAGGTTCCAAAATCAACATCAAGCAAGGTGCCCTGGGCCCCTTCGGCTAAAAGATTTTCCCCAGCGCTGAGTCGGGATTCCAAATAGGTCGCAGTATCCGAAACCAAGGGCTTGATCCGGGAGGCGATTCTGAGGTATTGATCGGCAATCCGGTCGGCATTTACCCCAGGTAAAGAATAATATTGTTTCAACCAAAAATTCTTTTCCCGGACAACTTCCCGAATCTTTTGGCGAAACAAGGTTGGTTCAAAAAAATCAACGACCTTAAGCCCAATCCGGCCCATTTTATCCATGTAAGCGGGGCCAATCCCACGATTGGTGGTACCGATCTTCCCGGCCCCTTTCCGGTTTTCGGAAGCGCCATCCAATAATCGGTGATAGGGCATTAGAAGGTGGGCGCGATTGCTAATCACTAATCGGTCTTTTACCTTGACCCCTGCCTTAACCAAAGAATCCATTTCTTCCAAAAGGCCTATCGGATCCAATACAACTCCATTGCCAATCACGCATTTTTTGCCGTTATGCAAAATACCCGAGGGGATTTGGTGAAAAACAAATTTCTTTCCATCAGCCACGACAGTGTGGCCCGCATTGCTACCGCCCTGGTACCGGGCTACGATGTTAACTTGTTCCGTAAGAACATCCACCATTTTAGCCTTACCCTCGTCACCCCATTGGGCGCCAATGATGACCAAATTTTTCTTATGTCCCGCAGGGCGTTTTTTTTTGAAGAAAGTGGATTTCACGAATAACCTTAAAATATTTTATTGGACAAAAAAAAACCCTGCCGCTCTTGGCAGAGTCATTAACCTATACTTAGGCAAATTATTCTACGAGAAGTTACCTTCCAAAACAAGCCATGAATGCAATAGCTCCAGAACCAACAGCTACGGTGTCAACGGGTGGTCATCTTCAGGCACCAAACCCTCATGATGAGTGGTCTCCAATTTTTGGATCAGATCTTTGATATCGTAGTTATTGGGATCGAGTTCTTCCGCTTTTCGGGCGGAATAAAGGGCAATCGAAACCTTGCTTTTACCGAACGCTTCCACCCCTTGGTCGTAATATTTTTTCGCTTCCTCCAACATGGGTTGGGCGACGACGACCCATTCTCCGGACGAAAACTTTTCTTGGTCTCCAACTACGGCACGAATATAAACATGGTACCGTAACCCATTTTGGGCTCCTCTTAGGAGGCAATATTTTGTTTTCAAAAGTTCTTGTTTAGCCCGATGAAAATCCCTATCGTTATCACTCTTAACATAAACCAAGAACCCATCCGCTTGACTCCCTGCCGGTATATCCCATTTCAAGTAAATTTTTTGGTCGCCCACCAAGGATTTCTCCATGAAAGGTTTCGGGTCGGATTTCCCTGTTCCCGAATTAAAATAATAATTCGCATCGATGCGGTGACTATCGCCAAGGTCGTCAGAATGATTCATGAATGCATAATCCAAGGACCAATCGGCGGTTTTATAACTAGCCCCCACGCTGAATTCTCCGGGTAGCGTTACAAAACTAACAAAGCCAGCTCGCAATCCCAATTTTCCGTCAAAAAACCAATGTTCTACTCCACTTCGAATCCGGACATTTTGATTGCCCAATAAAATATCATCCGATAATGTCCAGGGAACATCGGCCGCGATGAGTGTATAAGGGTCAAATTTGTATGCCAACCCCGCCGTCAAAACAGCCGGGATCGTTTGTTCCACCCCCGTATCCCCAAATCTGATGGCGGTGGAAACATCCGTCAAAACAACCCCTACATTAAATTCAGAATTGTCTTTGAACGGATCTTTATAAAGAAGGCCCAAGTCCACTCCAACACCCTGGGCGTTCCCATTTCCAGTCCCTAAGTTGGCAAAAAGATAGCGGAAATTAACTCCTAATAAAAACCGCTTTTGAGGAACAAAATCAAGAGGGATAGCCACCGAACCTGTATATTGGTCCTCACTGGATCCAGAAATATCGGAATAAAATAAATGATTGTCGCTAATAGCTAGATGAATGTCATCCGGCAAGGGATATTGAAAGGAGAAAAATAGATTCTGCTCCGTATCATTAAAATAAGATCCGTACATCCCATCTAATTCTGGCCGATCCAATTGGACAAGGCCGGCCGGATTCCAATAAACCGCACTGGCATCGTCTGCGACAGCGACGAAAGCACCGCCTAACCCCATGGCCCTAGCGCCAACTCCAAGGCCCCCGCCCCGGTCAAACAGGGCATTCGCTCGACTAATGGGAAATTGAAATAAAACAATGATGAGGAAACCTGCAATCCCAATATGGCGTCGAATAAAATCGGTCATAGTCAACGGGTTCAATGAAGTCCCGTCACTCCTTTCAATGAGTGATTAATATTTTTTTACTTTGTGTAAGCTTTTGTCCACTGGCTGGGTCAATACCATCAAGAACCGCGATATAGACCCCAGAAGCGACCGTAAAGCCATTAATGTTTTTCAAATCCCAGGAAGCTGACCCAGAAGATATTACCAGGGCTTTAACGAGTTCAGCGTCCACCGAGTATATCTTTATCATACTTTGATTATCCGCAGCTATTCCATTGAAAGAAGCGATAAATTTCAGAATGTCCCCAGGGTGCCCAATATTGGGTAGTACCAGAAGCGACACCTCTTCTCCGTGGTTTGTGGAGATATATGCTTCCCCTTCCAATTGGATCACATTTCCATTGTTGGTCGTTTCCACCACAACAAATTGATAAAAGCCGTTGGGGACCAAATTACCGGCTCCATCAGTGACATTCCAAACAGCAATGACCTGCCCGTTCAAATAAATCGAGATGGTTCCACCGGGACCATTGGGATTCGGGACAAAATTGGAAAGGGTCATAGAGAAGCTTGTTCCGTTGGGGAAAACGGCCGATCCACAAAGAGAAGCAACCTTTTCGCCCCTCTCATCAGAAATCGTAATGACCTGCTGACCGCAAGGTGGTGTGCCGGTGATCGTAGCGGTGACAGTTAGGGTCACCGTAAGAGTGGAAGTCGAAGTTGGAGTGTTTGTCATGGTTTGAGTTGTCGTCAATGTAGACGTATAGGTGCTGGTAGCAGAAGCCGTCGGTGTTGGCGTATTAGTGATTGTGTTAGAAACCGTATTAGTGGGTGTATTCGTAGTTGTCGAAGTCGAAGTGTTCGTAGCTGTATTCAGGGCTGTGTTCGTCGCTGTGACAGTTGCCGTGTTTACCGGTGTATTCGTAATTGTGTTCGTCGATGTCGCTGTAGTCGTGTTGGTTAATGTGTTTGTAGTGGTATTCGTCACCGTATTGGTCGGGGTATTTGTTAGGGTAGGCGTCGTTGAATTGGTCGGTGAATAGGTCGTGGTATTCGTTGGTGTGTCAGTGTACGTGTTGGTGACAGTGTAAGTCGCGGTGTTGGTTGCCGTATTGGTCGGTGTGGTTGTAGACGTATTGGTTGGCGTGTTGGTCGTGGTGTTCGTTGGGGTATCCGTCGTGGTATTCGTCGAAGTGGCTGTCGATGTATTTGTTGTAGTCGCTGTAGTCGTGTTGGTTGGAGTGTTGGTTATGGTATTGCTCGGCGTATTTGTGACGGTATTCGTCGGTGTAGCCGTGGTTGTGTTGGTTGGCGTGGTGGTTGCGGTATTCGTGGATGTAGTAGTCGGAGTAGTCGTAGTCGTGTTGGTCGGTGTATTCGTTGGAGTGTTGGTACTGGTGTTAGTAGGTGTATTCGTTGTGGTATTTGTTGGTGTATCAGTGGTCGTGTTGGTTGGCGTGGCCGTGGTCGTATTCGTTGGGGTGTTTGTAGTGGTGTAGGTAGTTGTATTCGTCGTGGTATTCGTAGGCGTGGCGGTGGTCGTGTTGGTTGGAGTGGCCGTAGCCGTATTGGTCGGTGTGTTTGTAGTGGTATTAGTAGGTGTATTCGTTGTGGTATTTGTTGGCGTGTCAGTGGTCGTGTTGGTTGGAGTCGCCGTAGTCGTATTGGTCGGTGTGTTTGTAGTGGTGTTAGTCGGCGTATTCGTTGTGGTATTCGTAGGCGTGTCGGTGGTCGTGTTGGTTGGAGTGGCAGTAGTCGTATTGGTCGGTGTGTTTGTAGTGGTGTTAGTAGGTGTATTCGTTGTGGTATTTGTCGGCGTATCGGTGGTGGTGTTAGTCGGCGTATTCGTCGTGGTATTCGTAGGCGTGTCGGTGGTCGTGTTGGTTGGAGTGGCGGTAGTCGTATTGGTCGGTGTGTTTGTAGTGGTGTTAGTAGGTGTATTCGTTGTGGTATTTGTCGGTGTATCGGTGGTGGTGTTAGTCGGCGTATTCGTCGTGGTATTCGTTGGCGTATCGGTAGTCGTGTTAGTTGGAGTGGCCGTAGTCGTATCGGTCGGTGTGTTTGTAGTGGTGTTAGTAGGTGTATTCGTTGTGGTATTTGTTGGTGTGTCAGTGGTCGTGTTGGTTGGAGTGGCCGTAGCCGTATTGGTCGGTGTGTTTGTAGTGGTATTAGTAGGTGTATTCGTTGTGGTATTCGTTGGCGTGTCAGTGGTCGTGTTGGTTGGAGTCGCCGTAGTCGTATCGGTCGGTGTGTTTGTAGTGGTGTTAGTCGGCGTATTCGTTGTGGTATTCGTAGGCGTGTCGGTGGTCGTGTTGGTTGGAGTGGCCGTAGTCGTATTGGTCGGTGTGTTTGTAGTGGTGTTAGTAGGTGTATTCGTTGTGGTATTTGTTGGTGTGTCAGTGGTCGTGTTGGTTGGAGTGGCGGTAGTCGTATTGGTCGGTGTGTTTGTAGTGGTGTTAGTAGATGTATTCGTTGTGGTATTTGTCGGCGTATCGGTGGTGGTGTTAGTCGGCGTATTCGTCGTGGTATTCGTAGGCGTGGCGGTGGTCGTGTTGGTTGGAGTGGCCGTAGTCGTATTGGTCGGTGTGTTTGTAGTGGTGTTAGTAGGTGTATTCGTTGTGGTATTTGTCGGCGTATCGGTGGTGGTGTTAGTCGGCGTATTCGTCGTGGTATTCGTTGGCGTATCGGTGGTCGTGTTGGTTGGAGTGGCCGTAGTCGTATTGGTCGGTGTGTTTGTAGTGGTGTTAGTAGGTGTATTCGTTGTGGTATTTGTTGGTGTGTCAGTGGTCGTGTTGGATGGAGTGGCGGTAGTCGTATTGGTCGGCGTGTTTGTAGTGGTATTAGTAGGTGTATTCGTTGTGGTATTTGTTGGCGTGTCAGTGGTCGTGTTGGTTGGAGTGGCAGTAGTCGTATTGGTCGGCGTGTTTGTAGAGGTGTTAGTCGGCGTATTCGTTGTGGTATTCGTAGGCGTGTCGGTAGTCGTGTTGGTTGGAGTAGCCGTGGTCGTATTGGTCGGCGTATTCGTTGCGGTGTTAGTCAACGTTTGAGTAATCGTATTGGTCGGGGTGGTCGTCGCCGTATTGGTCAATGTTTCAGTAATGGTGTTCGTCGGAGTGTTCGTGGCAGTGTTAGTCAGCGTTTGAGTAATCGTATTGGTCGGAGTATTAGTGGCAGTTTTGGTCAGTGTTTCAGTAATGGTGTTCGTCGGTGTGTTCGTGGCGGTGTTTGTCAGCGTTTCAGTTATCGTATTGGTCGGGGTTTTCGTCGCCGTATTAGTCAGGGTTTCAGTAATGGTGTTCGTCGGTGTGTTCGTGGCAGTGTTAGTCAGCGTTTGAGTAATCGTATTAGTCGGGGTGTTCGTCGCAGTATTGGTCAGTGTTTCAGTAATGGTGTTTGTCGGAGTGTTCGTGGCAGTGTTAGTCAGCGTTTGAGTAATCGTATTGGTCGGAGTATTAGTGGCAGTTTTGGTCAGTGTTTCAGTAATGGTGTTCGTCGGTGTGTTCGTGGCAGTGTTAGTCAGCGTTTGAGTAATCGTATTAGTCGGGGTGTTCGTCGCCGTATTGGTCAGTGTTTCAGTAATGGTGTTTGTCGGAGTGTTCGTGGCAGTGTTAGTCAGCGTTTGAGTAATCGTATTGGTCGGAGTATTAGTGGTAGTTTTGGTCAGTGTTTCAGTAATGGTGTTCGTCGGTGTGTTCGTGGCAGTGTTAGTCAGCGTTTCAGTTATCGTATTAGTCGGGGTGTTCGTCGCCGTATTGGTCAGTGTTTCAGTAATGGTGTTTGTCGGAGTGTTCGTGGCGGTGTTTGTCAGCGTTTGAGTAATCGTATTGGTCGGAGTATTAGTGGCAGTTTTGGTCAGTGTTTCAGTAATGGTGTTCGTCGGTGTGTTCGTGGCAGTGTTAGTCAGCGTTTCAGTTATCGTATTAGTCGGGGTGTTCGTCGCCGTATTAGTCAGTGTTTCAGTAATGGTGTTCGTCGGTGTGTTCGTGGCGGTGTTAGTCAGCGTTTGAGTAATCGTGTTGGTCGGAGTATTAGTGGCAGTTTTGGTCAGTGTTTCAGTAATGGTGTTCGTCGGTGTGTTCGTGGCGGTGTTAGTTAGCGTTTGAGTAATCGTATTGGTCGGAGTATTCGTTGGCGTTTTAGTCAGTGTTTCAGTAATCGTGTTCGTCGGAGTGTTTGTTGCCGTATTGGTTAGAGTTTCAGTAATGGTGTTGGTAGTGGTTTTGGTCGGCGTTTGAGTAATAGTATAGCTAGGGGTGTTGGTCGGTGTTTGAGTAATGGTATAAGTTGGGGTCTTGGTCGGGGTATTAGTCGGTGTACCTGAAGGGGTGGCGGTAGGCGTAGCTGTGGAATTGCATGATGATACGATTTCCAACGATTGGATATCTGCCGAATGCTCCAAAGCCAAAGTATAGGTCACCGGGTAGGTTCCTGTCGCGGTGGTAGGTAAATCGTCCGCTTCAGCTTCATTGGTGGTAACCGTATTTTGTTGAAGCCAAACCTGGGTCTGTAACGAGCCTAATGTAATGGTATCAGCGCTTTCATTGACCACCAAAAAATCGGCGAGAAGATCGTTCGGTGCCTGAGTGGTGACACTAAGCCCATAAGTTGTTGAGTCGTCCGGAAACACTTCCTGAAAGTAACTTCCAATGGGTCCAGCTTGGTTCGCTCCATCGTAGCTAATGGCTCCGACGAGCATGGCTGGACCCGTCAAATCGTTAATGGTAACGACTACGTTGGCAGTTCCCGCAGCCGGCCCTGTCAAATACCAGTTTTCCAAACTGCCGTGATTGGTGTCGTTTGTATCTTGTTCTTCCATCAACCGGGTTAAAGATTTTCCGCCATAAGTTATGGATGCCACCGTATCCGTGGCCCCATGCGCACCGATCCAAACCTGGACAAGCAAAAAGGTATTGGTACCACTAACGGTATGGGAAAAAGTGACTCCACCGGTCGCGGAAGCATCGCCATTAAAGGTTGTTTCTGAATCGAGAGTGACGCCACATACGGCGTATCCATGTGTCGGGATAACCCCTAGCAATAAGCCTAGAACCGCTATCCTCAAAGAGAACAAAAAATTATTTTGAAGAAAGCAGTTATTTTGAATAAATCTCAAAAAGGGCCGCAAAAACATGGAAATATTACCGATAAGAGGACTGTCTTTGTGCACTTTTCGAGAATAAGTAAAAATAAAGCTCAAATTCGGTGGTTCCTCCTGGCAGGAATGGGTCTTCTTGCTTTACCAGGATGTACTTGCAGATACGGAGGTAAAACAGTTAACCTTGGCATATTACAACATCTTTTGTAATAAAGCAACACAAAGGCCACTTTACGCAAGCCGGAGCCAAAGAAATAGGAAAAAAGGGGTCAAAGTCAGGGATTTTATGATTGAAGCTTAAAGGCGGATAAACAAAGGCTTTTTTACTAGTTTTAATTACCATTTGATAGGAAGTGGGCCATTTTGAAAATCAAATGGCTAAAAAGTTAAGAATAATGAGGTTTTTCACTTTTTAGCATCCAACCATAACCGTTCAAGATCGTAATAACTTCGCGTAGTCTCATTGAAAACATGGACAACCGTATCCACAAAATCCAATATCCACCAACTGTTATCTTTTGATGAGTTTAGGTAAACAGGGCCGTCTTGTTTAGAAAAGACTTTAACAATATTGTCCACAAGCGCACTTACATGGGTTGTTGATGTCCCGGAACAAATGACTAAATAATCCGCATATGAAGCAATATCACGGATATCCAACACTTGGATATCAACAGCCTTCTTTTCTTCAAGGGCCCGAATAATTTTTTGAACCATTTCGGGATTAGATTTTTTCACTTAAATTCCTATCGGGGATTGGCTTTAACCTGGTTTATCGCGATGGTTAACTCAACAATAATATCCGTTTTGAATTGCTGTCGCAACTCATCGACTCTTGTATAAAGGTGTCCTTTTTCGCTCACGACATATCGGGGAGGCAAATGATTCAAGGTAAAAGCTATTATGTCTAACTTTGTCTTTTCATCAAACTGGATGGACCGATAGGTCGGCTCTTTTAAGAGCTCCTCGAAAACCCTCTTAACAGCATCTTCCATAAAGTTAATCAGTTGCATCGATTCCTCTTTGTTTAAAGATAAAGTTGTTGATTATGGATAAACTGTTCCACGGATTCAGGAACCAAATATTTTATGCTTTTCCATTCCGTAACCCGCCGCCGAATATTGGTCGCGCTAATATCCAGTATGGGCATTTCTTCAATGATAATGTTCTCCAAAAGCTCTGAAGCAACAACGTAATTTTCCGAAGTCAAAAAATGGCGGTTAAAAATTTTTTGAACATCATAACCCGCACGCGAAACAGCAATAAACCGACACATTTTTAAAAGTTCGTCAATGTTTTTCCAAGCTGAAATTTCCGTCAACATATCCGCCCCAATAATGAAATATAATTCGGCTTTTCCTTTAAAAAGCTGATAAAAATATTTAACCGTATCTATGGAATAAGATTTTCCGCCCCGATCTATTTCAAAGGATGAGGTTTCAAAACAAGGATTACTGACCGTTGCCAAGTGAGTCATAATTAATCTTTTTTTAGCATCGGCCAAATCAGTGGAATCTTTGTGTGGTGGAAGATTAGTCGGAACAAATATAACTTTATCGATATTATGCTTATTTCGAACTTCTTCCGCGATAGCTAAGTGCCCAAAATGAATTGGATTAAAAGTCCCGCCAAATAATGCAACAGATTTCATCGGTCCGCCGGTTCATCGGGTTCTTTGAGAAAAGAATTGATCATATCTCCGGTTAAAAACTCAGTATCGCCTTGTTCGGAAGAAGCTTCCGGCGCAACAAAAGTCTTCGTTGGTATTGGCGAAGACGCGACACTCTTTTTGCGGTCTTCTTCTTTCGGCCGTTCCTCTTCCTTGGGAGAAGTCGAGATAACCCGGCCTTTTGCAACTTGAACAAGTTTTTCCAATTCATCTCTCGTCAAACCGCTGGTGGCAGAAACTTTCATTTGTTGCATTTGGCCCGTCGCAACATTTTTGGCGGTTACATTGACAATCCCATTTGAATCAATTGCGAATGTCACTTCAATTTGAACAGACCCCGCCGGAGCGGGCGGAAGACCAATAAACGAAAAAAAACCCAATGTTTTGTTATTGTTGGCCGCCTTAGATTCACCTTGGAGTACCTTAACATTGACCGATGTTTGCATGTCTTTAACAGTGGAATATAACTTGCTCATTTTGGTGGGAACTGTAGTGTTCCTTGGAATAATGACACTAAAAGTACCGCCTAGAGTTTCAACGCCCAGAGAAAGGGGCGTAACATCTAATAAAAGGGCGTTACGGATATTGCCATTTATAATTCCCGCTTGTATGGAAGCACCCAACGCAACCGATTCGTCAGGGTTTACTTTTGTATTTGGTTCTTTATTGAAAAACCTTTTAACGGTTTCCCTGACTTTTGGCATACGAGTCATACCGCCAACCAAAAGAATGTCATTCAAATCATTTGGCGTTAAACTGGCATCTCGAAGGGCTTTTTTACAGGGTTCTAGAGACCTTTCCACTAATCCATTAACTAACCCCTCAAAATCATTGCGACTTAAGGTATAGGAAAGGTTTAAAGGAGTTCCCTCTTTCTTAGTGATAAAAGGCAAATTTATATCGACACTCGCCACCGTGGACAAATCGCATTTCGCCTTTTCGGCAGCTTCTCGTAATCGTTGGAGGGCAACAGGATCTTGTCTAAGGTCCACGCCATGCTCGGAAGAAAACTTTTCAAGTACCCATTGCATAATGGTTTGATCAAAGTCATCCCCACCCAGATGGGTGTCACCACAGGTGGCCAAAACCCGGTATAAACCATTTAGCAACTCCAAAATGGTTACATCTAAGGTACCGCCCCCCAGGTCATAGACAGCGATCTTCTGGTTCTTTTTGGTATCAAAGTCATAAGCAAGTGCCGCCGCGGTTGGTTCATTTATAATTCGCAATACTTCAAATCCGGCAATTTTACCCGCATCTTTCGTGGCTTGTCTTTGTGAATCATTAAAATACGCAGGAACTGTAATCACGGCATTGGTGACCTTTTCCCCCAATCGCATTTCCACATCTTGCTTTATTTTTTGGAGAATAATGGCTGAAATTTCTTCAGGAGATTTTAATTGATCATCCAAATGGACCCGAATGTCACTGTTTTCGGAGCCTTCAATGTTATACGAAACAAGACTTTTATCTTTTTGTACATCCTCATCCGTAATCTTGCGACCTATAAAACGCTTAATTGAAGCAACCGTTCCCTTTGGATTGGTAATGGCTTGGTGCTTTGCATCAAGACCCACCAACCAATTTTTTTGCGAGGTAAAAGCCACTACCGAGGGGGTGGTGTGATAACCATCAGAATTCGGGAGAACTTGAGGCTCCCCTCCGTTTAAATAAGCAACACAGGAATTCGTGGTTCCTAAGTCGATACCGACCGCCAAAGCTTTATCCGCCATAAATTCCTCTAAACCTAGACTTTTTTTCCATAAACATAACCCATGGCAGTACTAAGTGTTTTTTTCGCCTCAAAGTCACCAGGATTGTATTTGATTGCACGTTCTAAACAAACCACCGAATCTTTAAAATTCCCCTGGTATCCGAACACAATACCAAGATTATAATGCGCGTTTACAAAACCGGGAATCAGCTTTATACATTTCACCCATTCGTGTTGGGCTTGATTCCAGTTTTCCTTATCCGCAAAAAAGTTTACCCCTTTTTTGAAATCTTCTTCAGCCTCAACTTCTTCTTTGGATTTCATCATTTTCAGGAGACTTTTTTTAACTCCAAATAATTCCCCAATGTCTCTTCGAATGTCGTTCCTGATTTGAAAATTGTAGATTTCTCGTTTCGTGGGATCACTCAGAATACTGTAAGCCTCAACAATTTCCATTGTATCTTCAATGGCCGACTCCAACCTTGTTGGGTTTCTGTCCGGATGATGTTCAAAAATAAGTTGTTTATAAGCATCTTGAAGTTGGTTTGTATCGATGGGCGGATACAGTTTGAAGAGCTCATAATAATTCTTTTTCGGCACTTTCAAACCTCATCTGGCTAAATCAAAAAAATCAATATTGAAACTGATCTTATTTTAATGTTTTTTTATTTAAATAAAACTTATATTCACGTGTAAATTTGGCCATTCCCAACGAAAAAACATTCATCATTGGAAATTTATAATTAAACCTTAACCATATTGTCGCGATGTATGACCTCATCGGTCACGATGCGACCTAGTTTTTTGAAAACTTCGGATGTTTTCATCCCCTTGATCAATTCGACTTCCCTTGAAGAATAATTTGAAATTCCTTTTGCAATCTCCTCGCCCTTAACATCGACAACTCTTACAACTTCTCCTTTTTCCCAAATGCCATTCGTACTTTTTATACCAGTTGGAAGTAGACTTTTATTTTTGTTAACCAGGGCATTTTGGGCCCCTTCATCAACGATGATTGAACCTTTCGGTTTCACACTCCAAGTAAGCCAACGTTTTCGACTAGGCATTTTTTTATTCGCTGGGTGAAAAAAGGTCCCAACCTTTTCAGAATTAAATATCTTTTTTAAAATGAATGGCTGGTTACCATTTGCAATGAGCATAGGTACCCCGGACTTCATCATATTTTTGGCGGCTTGAATCTTTGTCCGCATCCCGCCCGTGCCAACTGTTGAAATAGATCGGCTTGCGTTTTTTTCGATTTTAGGATTGAGTTTTTTGACTTCCGAAATCAATTCGGCCTTGGGATTTAACCGTGGGTCCTCGCTAAAAAAACCGTCGGTATCGGTCAATATAATAAGCAAATCAGCTTCACATAAATGAGTCACTAACACACCCAATGTGTCATTATCTCCAAATTTGATTTCCTCAACCGCAACGGAATCGTTTTCATTCACGATTGGAACAATTCCATTTTTAATTAACTCCACAAAGGTATTATGCGCGTTTGAATACCGATGTCGATTGGATAAGTCTTCCGCCGTCAAAAGAATTTGGGCAACTTTCAACCCCTTCCGTTTAAATGCAACTTCGTATCTGTGCATTAAACTACTTTGTCCAACCGCGGCCAATGCTTGTAATTTCGCCATTTCCGTTGGCCTTTTGCCCAACCCGACTTCAAACATTCCGGCGGCAATAGCACCTGATGTGACTATTACACATTGGATACCAGAATCATTTAATTCTTCAACTTGAGCAGCCAAATGGTTCAAAAATCGGTTCCGAATTCCCCTTTTTTTCGAATCGGTCAACAAACTACTTCCAATTTTCACTACCAATCGTTTTGATTTCGAGATGTAATTCTTGCGATCAAAAGTCATTTTCAACGCCCAATTCTTCAGATCTGAAAGTCAATTCCTGGCCATCGCAAACCACCGTGTCACCTTCAGAAACTCCTTGGTTTTTCAACTCTCGAACCACTCCCATTCTTTGCATGATTTTCTGAAATCGCTCTAAGGCATCTCGCTTCCAAAATTCGTCATCGCCACCCATTTTTTTATTTCAGTTCCGGTCACATAAAAAGCTTATCATCTTTTTTTACCTGAAACCTGATTTGAGTTTCATAGACCACTTTCTTAGGCTTTAAACTTTTTTCGGCGATTTCCTTTTTTTAATTTCTGATAACAATGACCACGTCTCCTCAAGCAATTGGTTCAATCCCTGGCCCGTGACTGCGGAAATCGGACATAGTTTTTATTTTTTTAGTTTCAAGTCTGTTCATCCATTTTGGAAATTCCTTGTTAGCGGCTGAGTCCGTTTTGGTCAAAATAATTAATTGCGGTATTTTTTGAAATTTAACGCTATGTTGTTTTAGTTCTTTTTGAATGGTTTTAATTCTTTTTGTTAGTTCAGGATAGCTTTCCAATGTCGATAGGTCGATTAAATGCAATAAAATTTTTGTCCGTTCAAGATGTCGCAAAAAGCGCACTCCTAGCCCTTTTCCCTGACTTGCCCCATCGATTAACCCCGGAACATCCGCCAAAACAAAACTTCTATTTTCAGACAACTTCACTACTCCCAATTGCGGTTCCAGGGTTGTAAAAGGATAATCCGCGATTTTTGGATGAGCATGGGTGACCCGAGAAAGCAAAGTAGATTTCCCGGCGTTTGGAAAACCGACAATTCCAACATCCGCTAAAAGCCTAAGTTCCAACCTAAGAGTCTTGATTTCTCCTGGTTCACCTCTTTCAGCCAACCGTGGAGCCTGTTGGGTTGAGGTAGCAAAAGTAGTATTGCCTCTCCCACCCCTTCCTCCTTTAGCTATTAAAAACTTCATGCCATTTTCCTTCATATCCACAACTAATTCCTGATTTTCATTCCAAACTAAGGTACCTATCGGAACACGAATGGTTATTGCCTCCGCATCTTTTCCGTGTTGATTTTTTCCCTTCCCGTGCCCTCCATGATGCGCTTTGTAGATTGGACGATACAAAAAATCAACTAGAGTATTAACATCCGTCCGAGATTCCAGAAAAATATCCCCGCCTTTACCGCCGTTGCCCCCGTCCGGTCCCGCCACGGGGAACATATTTTTCACGCCGAAAGCTAAGGCAACCATCGCCCCCGGCCCCGGCTTCAACTGTAATTGTCACTTCATCGATGATCATGGATATCTACTTTCAAAAAAGGCCCGTAAACAAAAAAACCCCGCCCAAGGGCGGGGTTTTTTTCACAATCAAGTTTTAACCTTGCTTGGGTTCTACATTTATCATTTTTGATCCCTTTTTGAATTCCCGGAAACTCACCAACCCGGAAATTTTGGCAAAAAGGGTATCATCCTTACCAACGCCGACATTTTCGCCAGGCTTATACCTTAATCCTCTTTGCCGGATCAAAATACTCCCTGCCGTAACAAAATTACCTCCAAAAGCCTTAATTCCTAGCCTTTGACTATTGCTATCGCGACCATTTCTAGTTGAACCACCCGCTTTATGCTGACCCATGATTATTCCTTCCTGAAAACAAACTTAATTTAACTTAGGCTATTAAAATTTTTTCAATTGAAACAGTCGTATACTTCGCTCTGGAACCTTTTGTTTTCATTGTGTTTTTGCGCCGACGGTAACGAAAAACCCTGATTTTCTTTCCTTGGGTTTTTGCAACTATCTTTCCAGTAACCTTCGTGCTTTTGACTTCATTTTGTTTAATGCGCAATTGCCCGTTATTTTCCAACATGACAATTTGATCAAATTCAATTATATCGCCGGGATTCCCTTGAAGCCTATCCACGGTTATAACATCGCCTTCTGTGACACGGTATTGTTTTCCACCCGTTTTAATGACAGCGTACATAAAAAGCCTCCCTAGAAGTACCGACCACCAACGACAAAGACCAGAGAGTTTATTCACTCATCAAAGGGTTGTCAAGTTCTGTCTAAAAAGATCAATACCACAAAAGAAGGCCAAATATATTGGAACTGGTAATAAAACTTGAGCTTACTTGGGCCGGACGCCAGGCATATCCAAGTTCATATTCAAGTTTACCCAAGTTATAACGAATGGCGGCACCCGCCGAAAAACCCCCGCCCAGATTGTCTTGTTCGCTAAAGCGGTATCCGGCTCGGATCGCAAGAATACTTCGATGCCAATATTCAGCCCCTACCGATGCCTGGTTTCCCTCATCCCGAATATTAAAAGCTTCCGCACTTGCAAGGAGTGTTGAAGATGGCGAAACAATCAGCGGACGGGCGACCGCCAAACGAACAGTTAACGGCAAAGGATCTTGACCCTGAGGATCAGGTTGAAATTGAACAGCCGGACCAACATTTTGAATTACTGCCGCAAAATCAGTTTCCAAAAGCTGAATCTTAAATCCAAGGTCAACCGCTTGAGTGAATGCCTGTTTATCGCCTAAGGTCGAAACAATTGTTTTAAATGCCCCGCCCACTGCAACTTTTCCAAATTGTTGGGCGTCTGCAAAGGTCACCACAAAATCATCGGCGGTTACAATAGGATCAGTCGCAAGTGTGTTATTAATATCCGGCATGTGTAGATAGATGAGCTGCATTCCAAAGTTTCCATAATTTTTAGTCGGAACAGCGACGCTGAGGGATTCTATCTGGACATCAGCAATCCCCTGGATATGATCAATTCCCAAACTGTACTTTGAAACCCGGGCAAGCCCAGCGGGATTAAATCCAATAACGTAGACATCATCACCAATAGCGGAATAAGTTCCGCCAAGGGCGGTGGGCCGGACACCGATAGGAATTTTCAAAAGATCTGCGCCCGTTGTTCCCGGGTCTTGCGCCCAAGCACGGTTAATTAATGCGGGAAATAGGGCCAGAAAGATGAAAAAAAAAATTTTCATTGCCTCAAGCTAACACCTTCTACCACAGGTGGTCAAGAATACCGTGGTTTTTCAGCTTTTGATTTCAATTCCTAACCAAAAAACACGACCTTCCGACGAGTTCGGGTCTGGCCACGATACCTGTAAATTGTCCAAATTGGCAACGGAGACGAAAATTTTAAAACAATTATTTAGCATATAATCTACCCCCACCTCGCTATAAAACGGCTGGTTCGATACGCCTCGACCTTGAAACCAAAAGTTATCTTGTTGAAAAAGACTGAATTGTAATTTTCCCCCAATATCATTTGTTAAAGCGCCCCATTGTTCTTGAAGTGATTGTTCTGTTAATTCAAGCCTGGTTTTATTGAACACCATTAAAAATCGGGAATAATGATCCAATTGCAATTTAACCCTTCCTCCGTCAAATTCCGTCGTCCCGATCTGCTCATGAATATATTTGCAACTTAGATTCCAAAAATCGTTTGGTTGAAAGCGGACACCAAAATCAACTTGTTGGACATCCTCCAAGGAAATTGAATCCGTCCCTTTTGAATAGTCCCCCAAAAGAAACCAATCACCCAAACTCCCTTGCATCCCCAATAAAGTACTGAAAATGGTTTCCGTATCACTTGAAAAATCCCAGCGAAAGGCTAGGTCACCGCTGATAAAGCCTAACGCATCAAATGTTTCTGTATTCTGAATAAATTTCTGACTTAAATCTTCCGAACTCGATAATGAATCAAAATAATCACGGCTCCAACCTGCCACTAAATGGCTTTCAAACAATCCTCCCATATCAAATTGATATAGAATATGGCCGCCGATTTCCTGTACATTTTGTCCCCCTAGTTGGGCCGATTGAAAAAAAGGTTTGATTTGAAGGGACTGGAAATTTGAACCCTCTAACTTGATCGAAGTGAAAAAAGAGTACCAGGAGTCATTAGAAAGCCCTTGGGTTCCCAAAAAGCCGCTTTCCAGTTTAAACGAGTCATTCTCAATCCAATTTATTTTTGACAAGGTACTAAAAACGTCAGCGGAATTGGAATCGGTCAAAACATCATGTTGATAATTGGCGCTGACGGACAAATTATCATTTTGATATTGTCCCATTCCACCTAAAATCCCTCCGCTACCACCCCAAACGGAACCAAAATTTTCCGGCTTTTCGCTCCACTCCGGAACTTGAAATTGAACAGCGCCCACGGAAGAACCAGGACCCCACCAAGCTCCAACCGGAAGATTCAACAATTCAAACGATCCAATTGGCGGCATCCAATTTAAAATCGCTGTTGATGCAAAAGGGTAAGGGATATCGTCAAATAAAATACCAATCCCGGTCGCATTTGAAGATGTAGGAAACATACTACCCACACTCATCCATCCGACTTGCGTAGCAGATATTCCGGCGATCGATTGATATGGAAAGGGGTTGGTAATAATTGTGATTTCATGGGGTATATCCCCCCGATAATCGGTTGTGCCAGGTAGGTCAATCACCTCACCTTGGCTAAAGGGCCTAGAATCGTCGACTGTTACTTGCGCAAAGACCAACTCAGGTTTATTAAATAAAACTATACCGCAAATAACAGTTAGTCCTTTAATTAGTAAAATTTTATTCATAGAATTTTTTGATCAAAAAATGGAGCGGGCGATGGGACTCGAACCCACGACGTCCAGCTTGGGAAGCTGGCATTCTACCGCTGAATTACGCCCGCTATTACCTGATTGGCAAATATTACCGGCAGAAAAGGCACCTCTAGTTTTGGCTGAGTTTCTCAATGGACTGGAGTTTAACCATCGCCTTATTAATGTTGCCTTGTGCATTAACATTATTGGGATCTTCTTTTAAGCACTCTTGCCATTGAGCGATAGCTTCATGGATTTTCCCATTAATGTAAAGATTAACCCCATCATAATACAATTCTTTAACCTTTTCGGCATCTACTTTCGCCTGCGCTTGTTGTCCTGTCATTCGCTTAACATAGTCGTTCGCCAATTCATCGTCGGGATTGTAACGAAGAACTTCCGCGAATTTCGATTTGGAGTTTTCCTTATCCCCACCCTCAAAAAGCGAAACGCCTTCCGAATCTAAATCTTTGACTTTGTTGCTGATGTCTTTTTGAACTTTAAATAAATTTCCCCCAATTCGAGAGTCTTTGGGATTAAGTTCTTGGGCCTCTAAAAAATATCTTTTTGCGTTCAATAAATCGTTTTTCAAATAATAATTCAATCCCTTTTTAAAAACCTCATCCGTATCCTTCACTTGGTTATTTTTCAATTTCTCCAAATGGGATTTCACCTCAGAACTATGCGGATTAATCTTACTCGCCTTTAGGTAACTGCTATAGGCATCAGAATAATTTTTAGCCTCATAAAACTCATCGCCCTCCGCTAAAAAAGCTTTGACCCGTTCCGTGTTTTTGACCTTTATGTTCCTAACCGCATTTAAGACTTTATCGACATTCGGATCCATTTTGAGCGCTTGGTTCCATTCAGTTAGAGCCAATACCGAATTCCCGGTTTTATACGCGGATTTACCCGCCATGTAATGTTTTTCAACTTCCGTATCCAATTTCCTTTGTGCATCGGCGATAAAATTTTGGGCTTTCGCATTATCGGATTGATATTTCAAAACTTTTTGCCATTCAGAAATAGCGGCAGAATATTGGTTGTTCAGTAGAAAGTTGCTTGCCTTCTGCATGTGAGCGTTGACTGCAGAATCAACTGCAGAATCCCGGGCAACCGCGGCATTCGAGTCTTTAGGATTAATTTTGAAGGCATTCGAGAATTCGACCGCAGCATCGTCATATGAAGCGTTATCGTTATAAGCAACCCCTAAATTATAGTAGGTATCTTCTAATGAATTTTCTTCGACATCCTTCGGGTCTTTCGCCAAATCAAAAGCAATAGACTTTTTATAGTTTTCAATTGCATTATCAAAATCTCCCAATTGATAAAAAGAATAACCAAGAATTTTATAAACCTCGGAATCTCCTCGTATTTTTATTGATTGACTTAGATACTCAACCACTTTTTTATACTCTTTCTGTTGAAAGTAAATTACGCCAAGAGTCTGATAGGCCCAAAAATCCCGAGAATCGGCTTCAATCATTTGGTTCAAAGTAGTTACTGCCGCCGGATAATTTTTTTCATTAATAAATACTTTGGCATTACAAATGTTCAGTAAACGTTTTGCATCAGGATTTTCAGGATCTATTTTTATGACATTTTGAAAGTGAGTGATTGCGGAAGAATAGTTTCCATTGGATTGGGCCACCTTGCCTTCGCAAATTTCAAGAAGCACCTTGGCCGATTTATCCGAAGAATTCAGTTGAACGGATTTTTGAAATTCTGAAACTGCAAGATCGAACTTTTTCTCTTTCAGATAACAAACACCAAGATTATAGTGCGCCGTTTCATCGGTTGGATCAGCTTTAATGGCCCGAATATAAATCGACTCTTTTTCCGAATCCTGCGCCAACAAAAAAGTTGGCCAAATCGTTAAAAAAAGTGGTATTACGAAAAATCCGCCTTTGTACATTGTGCCTTTGGCCTTTGAATTATGAATTGGGGTGATTAGGTACATCCAAATCCAGTAGGTCTTCCACAAATTGATGCTTTCCGTTCGGGAACAAAATGGACCACGGCACCATCCAGTAATCATGGTAATCGCAGTATAGACGGGCTTTTTGCTTATTTTCAACAGGGCTTTTCACGAGGAAAGTGTAACACCTTAGATACGAAATTGGACACTTGATGACTTTCTCGATTTAACATAGTTCGCTATATTTGAACCCAACCAGGGAAAACAACTTTGATGATCTTACTTTTATAAGTTGTTTACCAGACGTTGAGAATCCATTGTTCCATTGAAAGTTACTGCTATAATGCGCCGTTTTAATTCGAACCAGAAATAATCGTTTTTGTCATTCACTACTTGGCTCGGGAGGTTTCATTATGATGCGTGCGTTGCGGGACAAAAGAACCATGCATGTAATCTTATGGATGTTGGTGGTCGCCTTTGTTGGAAGCATATTTTTTGTATTTGGAATGAAATACACTACTACAAACAAGGTGGACTCCAATATTTACGCTGCACAGGTTGGAGATGGTGGCGTGACCCGTGCGGATTTTAATAAAGCTTACCAACCGGTATTAGACAAGCTTTACGCCGCAAAAGAAGAGGGTCCAACGGCTGAAGAAACAAAACATCTTCAAGAAGATGTTTTGGATAATTTAATTGATGATGTGGTATTAGAACAAACCGCCCAAAAGTTGGGCCTTAGTGTCTCAGATGAAGAATTGGCGGGAACTATTCGCCATCAAAACTATTTTCAAGACAAAAACGGCAATTTCGACAAAGAAGCTTATTACAAAATCCTAGCAGACCACCAAATAACGGTCGAGGAATACGAAAGTTCTGAGCGGAAGCAGATTTTAATGCAGCGGGTCCGTTCCACGTTATTAGATGGCGTCTTGTATACCAATGATGAAATAAATCACTATATGGAATTAATGAATCGGGATCTTAAAGCTGCATATTTATTCATGGATGAAGCTTCTTTTGAAAAAAATGTGCCGATTAAAGAGGAAGACTTAAAGGACTATTACGAGAGAATTCGCGGCCAATTCGATCACCCTGAGCGAGTAAAAATTCGACACATTTATCTCGCATCTCAAGCCAATGCCACTCAAGAATTAGAAGATTCCCAAAAAATTCTTGAAGGCTATCGGCAACAAATCCTTTCAGGAAAATCAAAATTTGAGGATTTAGCCAAAAAATATTCGCAGGACGATAGCACCAAAAATAAAGGTGGCGAATTTGGTTGGATCGAACGTGGAACATTAAAGGACGCAAAAGAATTAGAAGATGTTTTTTTCAGTTTAAAGAAAGGGGAAATCAGCAAACCTGTTAAGTTAGGAAATGGTTATGATATTGCCCAACTTGAGGATTCTGAAAAAGCCTATAAAAGCACCTTCGCGGAGGTTCGTTCCAAGGTTTTAATTCAATACCAGAAAGAAAAGGCCGCCGAGAAAATCCTATCTCTTTCTACGGAATTAGTCGAAAAGTTGAAAGCAAAGGAACCCTTGGAAAAAGCCGCAAATGAATTGGGTTTAAAAGCCTCAACAACCGATTGGTTCAACCGACAATCCGATATAAAAGGCCTTAAAAACTCCAAAGGAACCGCGGAGGAACTGGCCAGCCTTTACGTTCAGGACTGGAAGGGCCCTGTTCCCATCGATAGAAAAGAATACTTTTTTCAAATTATTGACTCAAAGGATGGTAAATCCGCCTCAGCGATGACCGATCAGGAGCGCGCCCAATTACAGCAGCGTTTGATAAATCAGCGTCAGGAAGATTGGCTTCAAGACTTCTTGAGCGCTCAGCGAAAAACAATGAATGTTAAAACATTTCTAAACAGTTAGTCGACGTCTTTAAGACCATTTATTTCTCGGACTACCCATTGGAGGGGTAGTCCCATGACGTTGAAATAATCTCCATCCCATTTACGAACCCAAGCCCTTGCGGTTCCTTGGATATCATAAGCACCGGCTTTATCATAAGGTTCTTTGGAATTCAAATAACTTTCAAACTCCATCTTTTTTAATTTCCTAAAAAATACTTTTGTTTTTTCCGAATAACTTTTTATCCAATTGCCACTAAAACCAACCAGAGCCGTGCCCGTCCAAACGGTATGGGACCGTCCTTGGAGCCGCCTGAGCATTTTTCCCGCTTCATGCCGATTCCTGGGTTTCCCAAAAATATTCTTTCCACAAACGACCATCGTATCAGCACCTAAAACCCACGCGGTTGGAAAGCGTTTTGAAACCTCCGTGGCTTTTTCAAGCGCAAGACGGCGAACCAAAAGCTTGGGCCCTTCCCCCCTTTTTCTTTTTTCCACAATATTTACCGGTTTGACAACTTTAAAGGAAATGCCAGCAAAGTTGAGGATTTTTCGCCGACGGGGTGATTGAGAGGCTAAAAGAAGATATTTCATTAAGGGGAACTATTTAGATGAATAATAAAGACCACAGATCATGCCAAGCACGCCTAATAGATTAACAAATATTTTCACTCCAAATGTGAGCACTATAATCCGCAGATTAAAGATCAATGGGGCATCAAAACCCAAAGTGAAACCCCTGATGAAAATGTCATGGATAAATCCCGTTGGAATTAATAGTCCTAAAAGCTCGCCTAAATAACCTCCCAAGATTCCGCCTATTAGGATTATCAAAAGAGTGGCTCCCGCTCCCTTTGACATAAAACTCTCCCATCTTAGATTTTATGGTCACTCGGTGTCGAAACGTGAATGTGGAGTTTTTGAATGGCCGTTTGGGCCGCAATTTGTTCGGCTTCTTTTTTATTCTTCCCCACTCCCGTCGAGAGAATCTTCCCCTGTATCTGGCATGCCGCCTCAAAATTGCGATTATGGTCGGGACCCCATTCCCTCACGATATCGTATCGGGGGGCCAATTTCTGAGTTTTTTGGAAATACTCTTGAAGCAAAGTCTTATAATCCGTTTCGATCCTTCCCGAAAAAACATTATCGACATCTTCCCGCAAGAAACTTAGAACAAGTTTCATCGCCGCCGTTAGCCCTCCGACCAAATAAACCGCTCCAATTACCGCCTCTAATGCGTCCGCAAGAAGCGCAGGACGGGTGCGGCCACCGGACTTTTCCTCACCCTTCCCGAGAAGGATAAACTCACCGAGTTTCAGATCTTTAGCTTTTTCGCTTAAAACCTGGGCGCTGACCACCACGCTCTTAACTTTTGATAGGCCCCCTTCAGTGACCCCAGGGTAGGTTTCAAAAACATGCTGGCTTATGACGAGACCCAACACCGAATCTCCAAGAAATTCTAATTTTTCATTGTTGTAACTGGAAGTCATTTTCCTTTCATGAGCGTAGGATTTATGAGTTAGGGCCTCGTTTAAAAACTGTCCATCACCCATCGGTATGTGAAGGGATTTCGCGAACCGTTTCAGTTGACCCAAGCGTTCCGAATCGAGGTCGATGACGGCCTTGGAGGAGGTTTTCTGCTTTTTAGGAATTAAATTTTTGAACAATGAGAGAGACATTGTGGCCGCCAAACCCCAAAGAGTTGGAAAGGCAAACACTTACAGGAGTAAACCTTTTTTGATTAGGAATATAGTCTAAATCGCAATCGGGATCCGATACTTCTTGGTTTATAGTCGGAGGAAGAACCCCATTTTGAATGGCAAGAATACAGGCCACATATTCAATTCCACCGGCGGCTCCTAACAAATGGCCGGTCGTTGACTTTGTGGAAGAAATGGCTAATTTTTTTGCATGTTCTTTGAAAACTGTCTTGATGGCCATAGTCTCGAATTTGTCGTTATAAGGCGTGGAAGTCCCATGTGCATTAATGTAACCTACGGCTTCGGGGGTTATTTTGGCATCCTTAAGTGCCAGTTGCATTGCTCGAGCGGCACCTTCCCCGTTTTCTGCCGGAGTGGTCATATGATAAGCATCAGAAGTCATGCCATATCCCAAAGCCTCAGCATATATTTTTGCTCCACGAGCCTGAGCGTGTTCAAGTGATTCCAATACGACGATCCCCGCACCTTCGCCCATGACGAAACCGCAGCGGTTTTTGTCAAAGGGTCGGCTGCCCTTAGTGGGGTTATCATTGAATTCCATACAAAGAGCATTCATGTTGCAGAATCCGGCATAACCTAGTTCGGTGATGCAAGCTTCAGCTCCACCCGCAACAACCACATCGGCGTCACCTTTTTGAATCCAGCGTACGGCCTCCCCGATAGCGTGGGCTCCCGATGCGCAAGCTGAAACAGTTGCCGTATTAGGTCCCTGAGCTTCCAAATAAATGGAGGTCATACCCGAAGCCATGTTGATAATCATCATTGGGATGAGGAAGGGCGAAACGCGGTCCGGTCCCTTTTCAATCAATCGGCTGTGCTGTTCTACCAAAACCGGCAAGCCTCCGATTCCAGAACCTATTAATACACCTACGCGCGTTTTATCTTCTTTCGTCATATCCAACTTGGCATCGGCAACCGCTTGGAGACTGGCTGCGACACCATACTGGACAAAATAATCCATTTTTTTGACATCTTTTTTCTCAATGCCAAACTTAACCGGGTCAAAATCTTTTACTTCGCCCCCGATCCGGCTAGCCAAACGCGAAGGATCAAAGCGAGTTAAAGTCGCAATTCCGCTTTTTCCATCGCAGATATTGTTAAAGAACTCATTTGGATTATTTCCGTTGGGAGTGATGGCTCCCAGACCAGTGATGACAACACGTTTCAAGAAACCCTCCCGGCGGGGAAATTATTCCGAAGCTTTGGACTTGATGTAAGTAATGGCGTCTCCAACACTTTTTATCTTTGCAGCATCATCATCAGGAATTTCCAGGTCAAACTCTTCTTCAAACGCCATAACCAACTCGACCGTATCAAGAGAATCAGCGCCCAAATCATCAATGAAGGAAGCTTCCGGCTTCACCTGATCGGGTTCAACTCCCAATTGATCAACGATAATTTCTTTCACCTTTTCTTCAATAGCCATCGTCTTCACCTCCGTTAAAAGTGTGATTCATCATAGGCAAAAAACAACTCTTTTCAACCGCGACTTCCAAAAGCAGACTCTTATATCACCATTCCACCATCAACGCAAATAACTTGTCCTGTAATATATCTCGCTTCATTTGAGGCAAAAAACAAAACTGTACCAGCAATATCAACCGTTTCCCCTAAAAACCCCAAAGGAATTTGTTTTAGCAATTCTTCCTTCGCCTTGTCGCCCAAAAGGCTGGTCATGTCAGTTTGAATGAATCCTGGAGCGATGGCATTGCAAGTGATGTTCCTGCTTGCGAATTCCCGCGCCGTGGTTTTCGTCAAACCAATAATTCCGGCTTTGCTGGCAGCATAATTCGCTTGGCCGGCGTTACCCCTGATCCCAATGATAGAAGTGATATTGATAATGCGCCCCTGCCGAGCTTTCATCATTGATCGAACGAAAGCCTTGGTCATCATAAACGTACTCTTCAAATTGGTATCGAGCACTTCATCCCATTCCTGTTCACTCATGCGGATTAAAAGATTATCTTTCGTTATACCAGCGTTGTTCACTAGCACATCAATTTTTCCAAAAGTGTTTAAAACATCCTTAGAAAAAGTCTCGACTTCTTCAGCATTGGAAACATCTACCTTTTTGGCAAGGCATCTAACGCCAGCTTTTTCAATTTCAGATGCAGTTTCCTTCAAAGTAGCCTCATTGATGCCGCAAATAGCCAAAGAAGCCCCATTTTGGCCCAAAGTGAGGGCAATGGACTTGCCAATCCCCCGATTACCCCCTGTAACAACTGCAATTTTATCTTTGAGTTTCATTTGGCCTCAATGACCGATTTAATCGAATCCACATCACCCGCGTTTGACACTATGGAATCCTTGGAAATCTTTTTAATGAGGCCACTCAACACTCTACCCGAACCCACTTCCACGAAATTGGAAAAACCATCCTGAGTCATTTTTTCAATAGTCTGAATCCATTGAACGGGTGCCATGAGCTGACGAACTAAACTTTCCTTAATCTGGTTGGCATCACTCAGGATTACGGCTTCAATATCAGAATAATAAGTAACCTGCGGCGAGGAGAATTTCACATTTTCTAAAGCCTGACGTAAACCATCGGCAGCTTGTTTCATTAGAGAACTGTGGAAAGGCCCGCTCACCTGAAGTTCCATCGCTCTTTTGGCACCTAAAACCTTGGCCTTCTCACAGGCGGCTGCCACCGCAGCCTTTTCACCCGAAATCACAATTTGTCCGGGACAGTTGACATTGGCGGGTTCCACCACCCCCAGGGAAGAAGCTTCTTTGCAGGCTTGTAATACTTTTTCCTCGTCCAAATTAAGGATGACCGCCATCGTTCCCTTGCCCTTACCAGCTTCTTCCATTAACTCCCCCCGGAGTCGAACCAACTTAACGGCATCTTCGAAATCAATAACATTGGCCGCAGCAAGAGCACTATAAGCCCCAAGGCTATGCCCCGCTACGGCTGAATACCCAACGTTGCCTTTTTTTAAGATAGCCAGAACCGCGATAGAACAAACCAATAGGGCCGGTTGGGTTACGGTTGTTTTTTTTAATTCTTCCTCGGGACCCTCAAAACAAATTTTAGAAAGCGAGAATCCGAGAACCTGATCAGCCCTTTCAAAGAGATCCTTGCATTCCGCATAGGCTTCATAAAGATCTTTCCCCATTCCCGCCGATTGGGAACCCTGTCCAGGAAATACAAATGCTCGTTTCACGACTTACCACCTCACCGCGCAGGAAGCCAAGGTGGTTCCGGCTCCAAAGGCGACAAAAACAAGTGCCTGTCCCTTTTTGATTTTTCCTGTTCTCACAATTTCATCTAAGGCGATAATGACGGAAGCGGCTGAGGTATTGCCAATTTTATCCAAATTCATAAAAAGCATTTCCGGCGGCAGATTTAATCTTTCTCCGATGGCATTGATGATTCGAATGTTGGCTTGGTGGGGAACCACCATGGAAATATCTTCGATTTTTAGCCCGGCTCTCCGAATGGCCTCAAGGGTTGCTTCTGTCATTACTTTTACGGCCGTCTTGAAAATTTCCTTTCCCTCCATTTTCAAGGTATGAAGACTTTGTTCTACTGTTTGTAACGAGGGAGGATACCGGCAACCGCCACCGGGTATTTTTAAAAGCTCAGCTTCTTTGCCATTGGCAGCCATATAGGATGAAAGAATTTCATGTTGGCCCTCTTCAACGGGCCCGATTATGGCCGCACCCGCCCCATCACCGAAAAGCACGCAGGTGGCCCTGTCCTTCCAATCAATAAAAGCAGTTAATTTCTCCGCCCCAATCAGCAAAATCCTTTTGTAAGTTCCACTTTCCACGAATGCTCGGGCCACAGATAACCCATAAACAAATCCTGAACAAGCGGCAGAAAGATCAAATGCTGCTGCCTGAGGAGCTCCCAATTTACTTTGAACCCAACAGGCGGTTGCGGGAGTGGGCATATCAGGTGTAATGGTTGCGACAATAATTAGATCAAGATCGGTGGCTTTTATTCCCGCCGCTTCTATCGCCCTTTTGGCCGCTTCCGTTGCCATATCCGAAGTGGTTTGGTCTGGGGCCGCAATGTGTCGTTCTTTGATGCCAGTCCGGGTAACGATCCATTCATCGGAGGTATCAATGATTTTTTCCATGTCTTGGTTAGTCAGTATTTTTTCGGGTAAATAGGACCCAGTCCCAAGAAATCCGGCGCGTATTTTCTGGCTCACTTCAACTCCCGGACTTGGGTTCAGGCTTATCCACCACTTGACCATGTTTCAAGATTTGGTCTTTCAATATGCCGTTCATATCTCGATTAACACACCGCAAAGTCGCTCGGACAGCGTTTTTTATCGCGACAGCGTTTGATTTTCCGTGGGAAATCAGGCTTAAACCATCTATTCCCAACAACGGAGCACCACCGTACTCTTTATAATCAATGGCCCTTTTAAAACGTCGAAAAGCTGGCGCGGCCAAAAGGCCACCTAATAACGTAAATAAATTCGAACTCATTTCTTTTTTCAGAAGGTTATATACCAGTTCTCCAACGCCTTCTATAGCTTTCAGTGTCACGTTTCCGGTGAATCCATCGCAAACAGTAACATCGGTATTACCATTCACGATGTCACGTCCTTCGACATTTCCGATGTAATTGATAGGAACTTTTTTTAGGAGAACCTGAGTTTCGAAAACTAATTCATTGCCTTTGGTTTCTTCTTCCCCGATGGAAAGAAGACCCACCCTGGGATTTTTGAAGTTCAACACCGTCCGGGCGAACACTTCGCCCATTAAAGCGAACTGGAGTAAATGCTTAGCCTTGCAATCCACATTGGCGCCTGCATCCACCAAAACGGATACTCCTTGAATGCTAGGAACCATGGTCGTAATGGCGGGGCGTAATACCCCATCGATCCGGCCGCACATCATCAGGGCCGCAGCCATAGTGGCGCCGGAGTTTCCGGCCGAAACGGTAGCGACAACTTCCCCTTTTTTGACCATTCCCGCACAACGCACTACTGAGGAATCACGTTTTTGTTTGCAAGCTTGCGCAGGGGGTTCGCCCATTTCAACAACTTCCCGTGCATCAACAATGGATATGGATTTCCGGGGATAATTGCCAATATTGGATAGTTCTTTTTCGATAGCTTCTTTGCGGCCTACAAGAACAATTTCCAGGTCATGATTAGCCATACCGAGGACTTCGGCGTCACGAACGGCGAGGACGGCCCCCTGGACAATTTCCCTGGGAGCTGCGTCACCACCCATTGCATCAAGGGCTATTCTCATTTGGATTATTTAAGCAATATCAACACTGACGACTTCTTTACCCTTGTAATAACCGCAAGTGGGACAAACACGGTGGGGCATTTTGGCGCTTTTGCACTGGGGACAGACCGATAGAGACTTGGTCTTGATTTTCCAGTTGGTACGGCGCTTATCGCGGCGCTGACGGGAATGCCGCCGTTTCGGATTTGCCATGACAACCTCCAAAATTTTAAAATCTTCATTCAACCAACTATGTGTCGAAGCTGTCAAAAGCCAGCCGCCAACCATAATCAACCTATTCGGATTTCCATTTCCGCAATGTTTCCCATCTTGAATCGGAGGGAGGTTCCGTGCAACGACAGGACTCCAGGTTCAAATCACAACCACAGCCGCTACAGAGCCCCTGGCAATCGTCTCGGCAAAGGGCCCTCATGGGCACCGAAAGAAGGACGGTCTGGCGGATTTGATCCCCAATATCCAGCACATCCCCTTCGAAATAGACAATCTCCACTTCACCATCCGGAAAACTTTCTTTTTCCTCGGGACCGCCCTCGCATTCGGGCCGGTAATGGACCTCAAAAAAGGACTTGTAAGGAGTCTCGAATTCCTTCAGACAACGACCGCAGGTTAAAAGCATCTTGCTTTGAACCGAACCCTTGACTGAAATCAAATCTCCGTTTTTGGAAACTTGACAAAAAATCGCCAGCGGTTCCCGGCTTAATTCAGGCGCCAAATCCAGTCCTAAAGAATGGGCCCAACTCTTCTCTTCTAAAACCAGATCTTCTTTTTCAAGCGAGCGCAATTCCACCTTCAACATCTTTGCGTCGCCTCCCTTCCATAAAACCAACATTTAACCTTCAGGCATCAAAACCGGATTCTGTTTATAATTTAAGGCTGAAAGCTATGGGCTGGCAACTGCTAAGGCCTAAAAAGCAGTCGGATTATAGGAATCCCACTCTTTCAGTGTCAAGGAAATACCCCTATTTCCAGGCCCATTTACCAGGAGTTATATTCGTTAGATTCGATCAATAGCGTTTGCGAAGTGCTTTTTCAACAACCGAGGGCACAAAACCACTAACGTCGCCCCCTAATTTAGCCACTTCTTTAATTGAACTCGATGATAAGAAGATAAACTTTTCATTTGGAACTAAAAACACCACTTCAATCTGTTGGTGCAAAGTCCGATTGATCAGAGCCATTTGGAATTCGTACTCAAAATCCGAAACCGCACGCAAACCCCGAAAAATGAGGTTGGCTTTAATTTCACGAGCATAATCGACCAATAATCCGTTAAAAGATGAAATAATAATCTTGGGTAAGTGTTTTGTCGTCTGTCGAAGAAGCGCCACCCGTTCTTCAACAGAAAATAGAGCGTCTTTTGAAGGATTAGCCACCACCGACACGTACAGCTCATCACATAGTTGGAACGCTCTTTCGGCGATGTCCAAGTGGCCGTTGGTGACCGGATCAAAGGAGCCGGGATAGAGCCCTATCATTATTTTCTTTTTAGCCATTTAATTTTGTCCCCGTCTTTTGGTCAACATTGCAAAGAACCTAATCATTTTGAATTCTTAAATAAACTTAATAAGGTATCCCCATATTTCTTTTGCCGAATCAAGGGATAAGGAAAATCGGCAGACATCTCCGTATCTTTCAAACCGTGCTCAATGGCGAAAATGCCGCCTTCTTTGAGAATTGGATACTCCATCAATAGATTCTGAAGTAGTTTTAAAACACCAATTTCATACGGCGGATCGGCCAGTAGAATATCAAATTTTTTGCCTCTCTGCCGAAGCAAATTAAAAGCCCTGCCTACTTCCGATGGAATAATTTGAATATTTCCATCTGGATCACGAGGATTTATTCCAAAACTTTGCAGATTCTCTGTCACGAGTTTCAGACTATCGGGTTCTTTTTCAACAAAGACAACCTCGGTGGCTCCCCTGCTCAAAGCTTCGATCCCTAGATTGCCTGTTCCGGCGTAAAAATCCACCAAGCTACAACCCTCTAAGGGTTCCAACATATTGAAAAGCGCCCCTTTCACTTTGTCAGATGTAGGGCGAATCCGCATATTTTTGGGCGCCTTAACGGAGCGGCTTTTAAATTTTCCAGCGATGACTCTCATCTGGTGCTGACTCCTAATTCCGGACTCGAACCACTTCTAGTTAATCTTCGAAACAAACCGGGTAGTTATTTTTTAAACCTGTCCCGTTACTTCCTTAGATTGGATTTATGACATCTGGGCTAAATCCAACAAATCCCGATACTTGGTTTCCAAATTTTGGCGCAGTCCCTTGTTATCTTCAGATAAAAGCTTCGGATCTCCCTCGAGAATAGTTGTTGCGGCTTTGCGGGCTTCATCAACCACATCCACATCCCTTTTCAAATCCACAATCCCGCCTTCACGGCGTCCTGACTGGGCCACACCGAAGATCTCCCCTGGTCCCCGCATTTTAAGGTCAAGTTCCGAAAGTTTGAACCCATCAAGGGTTTCGATCATGATTTTCATTCGTTTAATAGCATCGCTGGAAATGAGGGGCGAGGTTATAAGAAAACAAAAAGATTGGTCTCCCCCCCTTCCCACCCTCCCTCGTAATTGGTGTAATTGAGCCAACCCAAACCGTTCCGCATGTTCCACCACCATGACCGTGGCGTTGGGGATATCAATTCCCACTTCAATGACAGTTGTCGCGACCAATAACTGGATCTCATTTTTCGAAAATGCCGCCATGACCGCTTCTTTTTCTTCTTTCTTCATCTTTCCATGTAAAAGCCCAACCTTAAACCCATGAAAAACTTCCTTTTGGAAATGCTGGTGCATTTGAATGGCCGACTTCAGGAAGGTTTTGGACTCTTCCACCACGGGAAACACCCAAAAAACCTGTTCCCCTTTTAAGATTCTTTCTTTTGCGAATGTGTAAACTTCATTCTTTTGGGATTCGTTTTTCCAAAATGTCTTGATGGCCTTTCGACCCTTGGGGAACTCATCCAGCAAGGACAAATCCGTATCCCCATATTCGGTTAAAACCAAGGCGCGTGGAAAGGGTGTGGCCGTCATCATGAGGCAATCGGGCCATTTGCCCTTTCCCTTCCAACGCGGCCCTCTGCAGGACACCGAATTTGTGCCGTTCATCGATCACCAGGAAACCCAAGTTCTTGAACCCAACATTTTCTTCCAAAAGCGCATGGGTCCCGACAGCCACATCCACCTTTCCCAGCGCCAACATCTCCAAAGCCTCTCTTTTGGCCTTCGCCTTCATGTCGCTGGTAGCAAAAGCAGTTTTTAATCCAACCGGCTCCAACAGTTTCACCAAGCTGGCATAGTGCTGTTGGGCCAGTATTTCGGTGGGCGCCATAAAGGCGCTTTGGAGGTCCGAATCGGCCGCATAGAGAAAAGAAATGGCCGCCACCAGTGTCTTACCGCTTCCCACATCCCCTTGTAAAAGCCGGTTCATCGGATGGGGTTTGGCCAAATCCTCCCGGATTTCCTTTACAACCCTTTTTTGGGCCTGGGTGAGTTGGTATGGGATACTTTTTCGGAATTTAAGAACTTTCTCCCCATCAAATTTGTATTGCCTTCCCTTTTCCCTTTTCTCGATTGCACGCCTTTTGACGATGAGAAAAGTTTGTAGGGCCAAAAGTTCCTCAAAAGCCAGCCTCTTGCGGGCCCGCTTCGAAGGATTCCAAGCTGATTGGATGATGGATTTCCTGAATCGCTTCAGACAAGGGGATCTTTCCAAATATGGAATAAGAGTATTTGCTGGAAGGAATTAACTGTCCTATATTTTCCAAGAGCTAAACCCATGATATTTCGCCAAAAAAATTGAGTCAGGGTGTTTGTGGAAGGATAAAAAACGATCACTTTCCCCTCCCTTAAGGCCTGCTCTTCCGAGGGGTCCAGGAACTCGAAGGCCTCCGCTTTGCCGATAACCTGCTTTCCCCATTTAGACACTTGGGGCGTCTCATGAAGCAAAACCCAACGACCATTGGTCAGTTCTTTTTTAAGGTAAGGCCGGTTGAACCATACCCAATTTAAATACCCGGTAGCATCCTGCAAGACGACCTTGACCATTACCCGTGGCCCTCGCCGAACTTCGGATATACCGTTAATTCGAGCCAAGATGAAATAAGGCTCTTCACGGTTGACACATTGGGCAATGGGTGTAAAAGAGCTTCCCTGGACCGCCCATTTAGGTGAATAGTGCAACAAATCGTCCAGGGTCTTAAGCCCAGTTAATTGAAAGGCGCGTTGTTTTTCTTTGGGAATAAGTTGCAAAACGGAATCCGATAAACTTCCCTTTTCAGAAGAAAGTTTGGGAAATAAGGATTCCCTTGGGAAGCTTGTCCACCCATTCTTTAATTCTCTTTTGGGCTTCAACAACCAATTGACGACGTTCTTGGGAGCTTATAGGTCATATATTGAGAAAAGGAACTCCGCAGCTCTTTCAAGAAAGTTGAGAATTCTTTGGTTTCCCCAAATTCCAAAGGTAGTGATTTCAAGATTTGGTCGCATTGAGCCATTAAATAATCGTCTAAACCCCTCATCACCGATTTGTTGGCGAAATCTTGTTTTTCCTCCAGTCGAAGGGGCTTTAAGCCAATTTTCAAGTTGTTTGGTACGGATGTCATTTGAAGGCCACCTTAACATTTTCCGGTTTGATAAATCTCATTCTGAAAACCCCTAAAGGACTCACAAAGAGGGCAATTTTAACTTTGAGACCACCCGAGCCCCGTCTGGGGATAATCAGGCCTTTTTAACGGAATTCGGGGTGAAAAACGCTTGTTTATTTCAAAACCATTTACGTATAATGCCGCCCCTAGTCTCAAAAAAAGAGGAGTATTGCAATGGCTCAAGTTTGTGATATCTGTTCCAAAGGCCCGATCAAAGCCCGCAAGATTACCCGCCGTGGTAAATCGAAAAAAGAGGGTGGTATCGGGTTGAACATCACCGGCGTGCATCTGCGCCGCCAAATGCCCAATCTTCAAGTTATCCGCGCCGTGGTAGATGGTCGCCCCAAGCGCCTTTTGGTTTGTACCCGTTGCTTGCGTTCTGGCAAGGTTCAAAAGCGCCAAGCCATTCGAAAGGCTTCTTAAAAAAATCAAAAAGCGGCGTTGCAAGTAATAAGTTTACAATTTCGGGTTATAAACGAAAAAGCCATTTCCCTCTTGGGTGATGGCTTTTTTAATAAACTAAGAACTTAATCCACCGAACTCATTACAAAACAAATAAATATTTCCTTTATCGGATCGCCCGGCCGCGGTACTTCCAACTATTCCCCGTCCATCGCCATACAAAGGTTTCGTTTGAAAAACTTTGAACGCTCCCCGATTGGAAATGTCCATGTCAATTTGACCTTCGCAGTTTCATCCGAAACCCATGCCATAGAAGCGATATCGCCATTGGTCAATCGTGGCATCGGTAACCCAGCTTTGCATAATTTGTGTTTTCAACCGGTCTGCATTGGGAAAACTTCCGTCAGTTAGCCGATAGGCGTCATTCCAATCGGCTTGAATCACGTCGGCAACAAATGTATCTACTGTTTGTTTTAACGCCTGTTCCCGCGACACCTTTTCGTCCGGCGAAAGGGAACACCCGCCATAAAAGGACTGCCAACGTCAGCAAAAAAAATCCCGTTCATCAACCATTTCATATCCAAGCCTTAATTAGGATTTGAGATCCGTCACTTCGATTTTCCTGATTTCTTCCACCCGACGAATGTGGCGCTCCACTTTGCTGAAAGGTGTCTTAAGCCAAATATCAGCGAGTCTCAGATTCGTTTCCTGAGGCAAGTCCCGACCCGCTAATGAAAGGACGTTCGAGTCGTTATGGGATCGTGTTTGTTCCGCCATTTTTTCCGTAAAAACCAAGGCGGCGCGAACTCCTGGTACTTTGTTAGCAACAATCGACATACCGATTCCGTTTCCACAAACGACAATACCACGATCTGCAGTTTTGGACGCCACGGCCTTGGCAACCTTTTCACCGAAAACTGGATAATCGCTCGACTCAGCGTTATAAGCTCCCATATCCTCAACTTGATGCCCTTCTTGCTTTAGATGCTCAACAAGGACCTGTTTGAGTTCGAACCCAGCGTGATCGGAGCCAATAGCTATTTTCATTTTTTCCCTCAAATTATTCTTTTTAAACAGCCAATATTCACTTCTAAAACACTTTAGTTTTTAAACCGCTCTAAGGCCATTTGGATATAACTTTCCATCAGGTCTAAAGTTTTCCGATAAGACTCCAAAGACTGCCCAATGGGATCCTCCACATCTTGGTTTCCCGAGCCAGCGAATTCAGACAAAAGAAAAACCTTGGTTTCCAAAAAAGGCATCTTCTTGAGAATCATTTCCTTGTGTTTCTCTGTCATAGTTAAAATCAAATCGCTTTCCATGACCAAGATTTTGCTCAAAGGTTGGCTTAGTGTCGGGAAATGTCGATTCCCTTTTCCCTGCAGGCCTCCACCGCTTCCAATGCCGCCGGAACGCCGGCAAAGGCCGCCAAACCGGCGGATTGAACTTCCAATGGAATCTGATTTTCGTGGGCCATCTTTTTCAATAAACCCTCAGCCATGGGACTGCGGCAGGTATTTCCAGTGCAAACAAACAATACCTTTTTAGACAACTCTTCTTCCCTTATGCTTTATTCTTGTGTCAGCTGGGTTAAAAGAGCCTCTACTCGGGTAACTTCATCCTTGGAAACACAACCGGTTCGGATGATAGATACCCGCTTTTTATCGAATTTTGCGATGGCCGTTTCACCCCCTAGAGGGCAAATCCCCGCATCCAAAGCGACATCCACTTTTTCAAGAACTTCGGGATCAACTTCGTCAAAACGGACCGGACTTTTGTCCCCCGAGTAATTCGCACTGGAAACCGCTAAGGTATCCCCTGCAGTACGTAAAAGCTCAAGGGCGATACCATGATCGGGACACCGAAGGGCAACGGTTCCATCCGGCCCTACTCCACCTTGCGCCAGTTGCGCTTTGACTTTTGTAATCAATGTCCAAGGACCCGGCCAGATTTTCTTTAGAACTTCCATGTCCTTATCTTTAAAATCTGCAATCTCCAGGGCAACTTCGGGCCTGGAAATTAGGATAGATAGAGACTGGCTCAAGGGACGGTCCTTAAGTTTGAAAATGCGCTTAAGAGCCTCGGGCTTCTTGACCGAACAACCGATATCATAAACGGTGTCAGTCGGGAAAACGGCAATTCCTCCGTCCTTGATGACTTTCGCAACTTGGATCAAATTGGCCGGGGAATAAGGTAAGGATTTGAAGTTAGTTTTTTCACTCATGTTTTTTTCCATTCGTCCAAAGTACGCTTTCTCGTTAATATTTATAAGCCCCTAAGTTAATCTTCTCAAAGAAATACGTATTTTTCAGCACAAAAACCAATATATTTCACACATTTGAAACAAGAATGCAAAGCATTTTCAAAAAACCAAAAACGCTTTAATCTTTTTTAGCATGTAATCCCGCATGTTTGCTTTTCAATGCTCGCCATGCGATATCCTTTCGGTAATAGGCTCCTTCAAAGCGGATGTCACTGACAGCCCGATAAGCCTTTTCAACGGCTTGTCGAAGGGTTTTTCCGACACCCGTCACGCATAGGACCCTTCCGCCCGAAGTCTTTGTTTTTTCGCCTTCCAACACCGTTCCAGAGTGAAAAACATAGGTTTCAGGGTTTTGGACAGCTTTTTCAAGGCCTTCGATGATTTTTCCTTTTGGGTAAGACCCCGGATATCCTTTGGAAGCTATCACCACACAAACCGCTTGGCTTTCTTCCCACTCAATTTTCAAGTGGGATAGTTTGCCCTGCGCCACCGCCATACAGATATTCACTAAATCGGTTTTCAAAAGGGGCAATATCACCTGCGTTTCGGGATCACCAAATCGGCAGTTGTATTCGATCACTTTGGGGCCTTCTTTCGTGATCATGAGCCCAGCATATAAAACCCCTTTATAGATGATCCCCTTTTTCTTTAAAGCCTCAAGTGTAGGTTTAAGGATTTTCTCGAGAATTTCCTTACTGAGTTTTTCGGTAATAACGGGAGCGGGCGAATAAGCTCCCATGCCCCCCGTATTAGGACCCTTATCACCCTCAAACACTCGTTTGTGATCCTGAGCGCTGACCATGGGAACTATACTTTCGCCATCCACAAAGGCCAGAATGGAGGCTTCTTCCCCCATTAAGAACTCTTCGATCACTACTTTGGCTCCGGCATCTCCAAAGACCTTTTTCTTCATTGATTCATCTAAAGCGGTTTCTGCCTGTTGAAGGGTTTCACAAACCGTCACACCCTTACCAGAGGCTAATCCATCGGCCTTGATCACAATCGGCGCGCCTTGAGACCTCAAATAAGCCAATGCCTTTTTATAATCGGTAAAGGTCCTGGCATTTGCGGTAGGAATATTATTTTCCATTAATATTTTCTTGGTGAAATCCTTGCTTCCCTCCATTTGAGCTCCGTCTTTTGTGGGTCCAAAAACCTGGAACCCATCTTTTAAAAGCTCGTCGGCTAAACCTAAGCAAAGGGGAACTTCCGGTCCGATCACGATTAAATTGGGATCGTGTTCATTCGCCCATTTCACTAATGAAGGAATGTCATCCGCTAAAATATCCAAGCATTCGGCAATTTGCGCGATTCCTGCATTCCCAGGGGCACAATAGATTTTAGGATTTCGTTTGGATTTGGAAAGCGACCAACAAATGGCATGCTCCCGGCCCCCGGAACCAACGACCAAGATAACCAAGCCAACCTCCAAATAGTTTTAATGACGATATTATTATATTAATGTTTAAAATGACGATAAGAAGTAAAGATCATCGGAATACCATGATGGTTAGCGGCCTCGATAACTTCAGCATCTCTCACGCTTCCTCCGGTTTGAATGATCGCGGAAACCCCGGCCTTTGCGCAAGCATCTACACTATCCCTAAATGGCAATAATGCATCGGAAGCCATCACGCTTCCTTTGGCCATAGACCCTGCCTGTTGGATGGCAATTTCAAGTGACCCCACTCTATTCATTTGGCCGGCACCCACTCCGATGGAAACTCCGTCTTTAACCAAAACAATGGCGTTGGACTTAACGTGTTTTACGAGCTTCCAACCAAAATCCATATCTTTTGATAATTTTGGGTCGGGTTGCATCTGGGTGACCACCTTAAATTGTGATTTATCCTCCACCACTTGATCGAAATCTTGAACCAGATACCCCCCTTCCACGCGCCGCACATGATATCCAGATATGGTTTCTTTTGATTTTCCAAGGCCTTCCACGGACATGACCCTGAGATTTTTTCGGGCCTCAAAAATCTTCAAAGCCCCCACTTCGTACGAAGGGGCCAGCATGATCTCGAAAAAGCTAAGTTTTTCCAAAATTAACTTAGCCGTGTTTTCTGAAACAGGACGATTGACCGCCACGATACCGCCGAATGCGGAGATGGGGTCGGCAGCAAAGGCTTTTGCAAAAGCTTCCCCTATATTCTCGCCAATAGCGGTGCCACAAGGGTTGGTATGCTTGATGATGGTTGTCGCTGGATCATCAAATTCTTTAATCAGAGTTAGGGCCGAATCCGCGTCCATGATGTTGTTATAGGAAAGTTCCTTACCCTGCAATTGTTTCCCATTGGCAATGGTGGGTAGCATGTTATTGCGATCCTTGTAGAAAGCCGCAGGCTGGTGGGGATTTTCTCCATAACGCATTTCTTGAACCTTTAACCCGGACATGGTGAAAATATCCGGCCATTTCTTTTCAGAAAGACGGCGGTGAAGATATTCATGAATGGTACCGTCGTAACGAGCGGTGTTGCCGAAAGCCTCTATGGCGAGTTCCTGCCTCAATTTAAAAGTTGTGGCGCCGTCGTTCTCAGTCATTTCCCGGACCACGGCAGCATATTGAGAGGCCGAGGTAACCACCGTGACACTTCGATAGTTTTTCGAAGCCGAACGAATCATGGAAGGGCCGCCGATATCGATGTTCTCAATGGCTTCATGCAATTCAACATTGAGTTTGGAAATAGTGGCCTCAAATGGATAGAGATTCACACAAACCAAGTCGATGGGTTTGATATTGTATTTGGCGATGGTTTCCATATGCTCGATGTTGTCCCGAAGGGCCAAAAGGCCGCCATGTACCACCGGGTGAAGGGTTTTAACGCGACCGTCCAGCATTTCGGGAAAACCGGTAACTTCGGAAATATCTTTTACAGCCAAGCCGGCGTCCTTGATGGCCTTCGCGGTCCCTCCAGTCGAAATGAGCTCCACTCCATGTTGGACTAATTGTTTTGCGAAATCAATTAACCCCGTTTTGTCAGAAACACTCAACAAAGCCCGTTTTATTTTAACTTTGTCTTCAGCCATTCTTTCACCTCAAGGTTGGATTTTAACGCGTCCGTCACCTACTTTGATTTTTCCTGCACAGAACAAGCGAACTGCTTCGGGATAAAGATGATGTTCGACTCTTAAAACCTTTTCCGCCAAGGTTGCTTGCGTGTCGCCGGGCAACACCTTTACGTTTCCCTGAAGGATGATCGGGCCTGCATCCACTCCCTCGGTAACAAAATGTACAGTGGCACCCGATTCTTTTTCTTTGGCCTTGATGACCGCCTCATGCACATGGTGGCCATACATTCCTTCCCCGCCGAATTTAGGCAGAAGAGCGGGATGTATATTCATCATCTTGTAAAGATAAGGCCTTATCAAAACCGGCGTCAGGATTCGCATATATCCTGCCAGACATATCAGATCGATCTTTTTGTTTTGACAAAGCTCCAAAACTTCTCTGTCGTACTCCTCCCGGCTACCCGGATAACCTTTACTGGCAATGGCCACGGATTCGATGCGCTGGTTCTCGCCCCGTTTCATCGCACCCGATTCCGGAACATTGGAGAAAATTAGGCCGATTTTGCCCTTAAACAACCCTGTGTCCTGGGCGTCGATTAGGGCCTGGAGGTTTGAACCCTCCCCGGAAGCAAATATTGCTATTTTGATCAAAAAACTCTCCTGAACACTTACGTTACAGTTCGTTCCCAAGCACACTTGCTTTAGGGCGATTTAATTCTTTGGTTCTCCGCAAGATCTCTCGCACTTTTTGAAGATCATCGGAGGCTTTAATGTTTCCGGGATCCAAGATCAAAACGCTTCGATAAAGGTTAATAGCCGACTCGAAATCCCGGGTCAAGGCAAGACAATTGGCGTAGTCGATCAACATTGGAACGCAGGTAGGATAATCTAAAATCAAACCCTGATAAACGATTAATGCTTCGGAAAAATGTTCGTTTGCGGTTAGTTGTCGGGCCTTTTTGAAATCATCCGAAAGATATATCAGCATCGGGTCCAAACGAATTGCGCGCTTTAATTCGGTTTTGGCGTCTTCATCGCGTTTCAATCCATTTAAAACCTCGTAATTGTAAAAATGAAGAAGCATGATAGTCCGGCGCCACTGTATTTAAGGCTTTAAAATCCGTCAGCGCCGCATCAAGATCGCCTTCTTTGTTCCGGTCCAGATAAACCGAACCCCGTAAATAGCGGGTATCAAAATCCGATGGGTCCAATTTCAAAGCCTGGCTATAGAGGTCTATTGCGTCATCCCATTTTCCAATTTGGGTTGAAACAAAAGCCTTTTCGCGAAGAATATCGGCCTCTTGGCGTTTAAAAACATTTTCAATTCGAAAAACCACCAAGCTGATAATTACAATTGTCACGGGCCAAAGAAAGGCTTTGAGTTTCGAGAGATCTAGTTCTTTGAGCTGGATCGGAAAACCTTCCATTCGGTAAAACCTTTGGGAAAGAGCCACCGGGAAAGCCGCTAAGAAAAGCAAAGGAACACGGATAAAAGGTTCATAACTGTTGTTCTCGAAAAGGTTGTCGATTGCGACTCCGAATGCCGTCGCAAAAAAGCCAACCGCTAAAAACTTTGGAATGGCATTGGCCTTGTAAAGCTTCCACCATTGGGCAAAGACATAAAACCAAAAAAGCAACAAAAGTAATAGTCCAATTAAACCCGTCTCAGCAGTCCATTCCAAAACCCAATTGTAACCATGTTTTGCCCCATCACTTTCTTGCACCGGATGAAGCACGAGCCCAACAGGCCTGTGTGATGGAAAGACTGAAGCGTAGGCCCCATATCCTACTCCGAAAACAGGATTTCTCTTCACCATGTCTATGGTTCCTGACCAAACTTGTTCTTGAAATTGGAAAACCTCATTCTTTTTGCTTAATAGTTCTTGAAGTCGTCCAGCCATAGGCGGTAGAAAAAAAGAAAGCGTCAAAAATCCAAAAAGCAGAAATAGCCATAGTGAGGTCTCCTTCAACCGGTTTTTAAGGCTGAAGAGTGCAAAAACAAATACTCCCGCAATAAATCCAAAGTATCCCGTCTGACTACCGGTACACAAAAGAGCCAAAAGATCGGCCACCAATAAAAAGCTCCAAAAAAACAAGGAGAACTTCGTCCTGAACCTTAGTAAAAGGGCCAGAACCAGCGGCCAAACGACAAGTAAAAAACCAGCAAGAAAATCCGGATTTCCCATTCCGGAGATGGCTCTTCCGTTGAATTGAGTCTTTACTAGCGTTTCCCAAGGTTCGTTTCCAAAGCCCAGCACCTGGCTTATAGCCCAGAGGCTCGTCAAAAACCCTGAAATGAGAAGTCCAATTAAAAGATTTTCAGCACGCCAAAGCTCAATGCAGGTGAAAGTCAACAGCAGATACCAAATGGGATATACCGCATCTTCCCGAATAGCTAAAAATCCGATTTGAGGATAGGGAGAAAGAAAACAGGTCAGGACAATCCAAATCATCAGGATCAAAAGAACCAAATGAGCCCGGGAATAGACCCAGGTTAATTTCCCGGTTAAAGCCACCCTTAAAACCCAGGTGCTTAGCACGAGTAAAACAAGAAGTTGGGTAATAGTCCACTTTGGCAAAAGCTTGTCAGTGCCTTGCCACTGTGTCAAAAACGGCAGGATAAAAATCAGCAAGACCGAAAGGAACTGAGGGGCACGCTCCAGGGCTAAAATCCAGCCCTGCATTCCTTTCGAACTTTTTTTTATTTCATTCATAAAATTCCACTTGGGAGAATTGGATCACGCGCCTTTTAAAAAGGCTAAAGGCTTGTAGAATAAGGAATAAGGTAAAACCCAAGGAGAATGCGTAAAATTTTTTGGCCAAAGTTTGTAACGAGGAAGAATAAACAAAATCAAAGAAGGTTAAAAACCAACTTGAGTTTTCAACCTTCTTTTGTATGTAGGGCAAAAGGCATCAACCTCAAATGAGCTTAACCACAACCAACATCATGTCGGATGAAAGTCAGACAAATTCCACGCCTTTTTTCCCCTCTATGACCTCTCCGACAACCACGGGATTTGCACCATTCTTTCTGAGTTTCCTCAAGGCTTTTTCCACCTTCTTAGGACCGACAATTAACACCATGCCCAATCCCATGTTAAAGGTCCGGTAGGCGTCTTCAATTGGAACATTGCCCTTTTTGATGAGCCAGTCCATAACCGGCAAAACCTTCCAGGACCCCTCTTTAAAGCGTATACGGCAACCCTCTGGAAGTACACGGGGAGGATTATCAATTAACCCCCCGCCCGTGATATGGGCCATAGCCTTGATATTTACCTCATCCAATGTTGGATAGATTTCATGGAAATAGGATTTGTGGGGCGTCAGTAGGATGTCCCCGATCACTCCGTTCAATTCGGACACTCGGTCAGTGTATTTTAACCCCACCACGTCCAAAACGATTTTTCGAGCCAGGGAATAGCCGTTGGTGTGAAGGGAAACGGATGGTAATCCAATACAAATATCTCCGGGTTCCACTTCTTCCCCCCGGATGATTTTTTTCTTTTCCACGACGCCAACAATGGTTCCGGCAATGTCGTAATCCCCTTCCCGATACACCGATGGCATTTCAGCCGTTTCACCACCAATAAGGGCAACCCCCGCCTTTCGACATTCTTCCGCCATGCCGGAAACGATCTCCTCAACAACCGTTGGGTCCAACTTTCCCGCGGCGAGGTAATCCAGGAAAAAAAGGGGTTTGGCCCCTTGTACGAGTATGTCATTAATGGAATGGCCTACAATGTCACGACCCAGGCTTTTGAACTTTCCCATGGCCACGCCGATTTGAATTTTGGTCCCCACACCGTCCGTGGAAGAGACAAGAACTGGCTTTTTATAGTTCTTCGACTTGAATTCAAACAACCCGCCAAAGAGACCGATATCCGACAATACATTTTCATTAAAAGTCGAGGCTACTTGTTTTTTGATGCGGTTAACGGTTTCGTTGCCGGCGTCGATGTTTACTCCAGCGGATTTGTAAGTAACCGATTTTGCGGATTTCATATAAATCTCCTAGACGCCAGCTTTTGTAAATCATTTTTGAGTGCGAAGGGGAAAACAGTCGTATTCGTGCCCTATCGTAAGGGCTTCTAGAGCGAAGGACAAGAAGTAAAAGCCTAAGACGTTTCAAAGGAATTAATCAAATCAATTTAAAAATTTTCAAAAAGATATTCGAATCGTAAATTTTGAGTTCTTTCAATCCTGAATTCGCGACACAATAATAATCTTAATATTTAAATAAGGACCAAATCCCGTAAATACTCGAACAACCTTCCGGCAAAACACCGCGGATAGGCGCCGAATGCTTTTCATCCAATAACAGGCAATGTTTTAGCCGTAAAACAATCAAGATTTATAACTAAGACCCTGTATTCAATGTCCAGAATCAATAAAACTCAACTAAATCTAGATCCTCGGATGGAATTGCCTTCTATATTTTTTCAAGGCTTCCTTGAACCTTGGGGACATAAGTAAGATAATTTTGCGTTATCTATATTCCCGGTGAGGTGATTATGAACCGCCTACGTATCCTGGCTCGCATCCTGGCTTTTTGCACGGGTTGTTCCCTATTGTCATTTATTTCTATAGGGTGCCCCACCGTTGGTCCTCAATACCCCGTTCAATACGGCAATCCAACCTCAACACCAACCACAACACCCACCGCCACGCCTTAAGCGCGTTAAAACCCCAACGCAAATTCTATCTTTATTGCTTTCGGTAAACTAATATCCCGAACTTCTTAAGGGATTCATTCCACTCGTGGTTTATGTCAAAAGGAACCATATCTAAATACTCACCGTCACCTAATAAAGCATGAATATCGAGGGCAATGGCATCCATAATTGGTTTGGCATTTTTGTGGGGCACCAAAACGAATTCGATGCCCAGGATTAAATGAGCCTTTCCCCTCCCGATTATCATCGCCGCCACATAACCGGCTAACACCTCTTCATTTTTAACAAGATGATTATGGAGATATTCCGCCAACCCCGGTTTTAAGGGTTCAACCGGGGTGCCCATCCTAATCGAGGTCTGTTCCTTGGTTCCAATTGTGTGGGTTTTGCCATCTCCCATCCCAGGAAATGTTCCTTCGGCCAACATTTGCAATTCCATTCTCGTGATTTTCCCGCCGATAGGCCCAGCTGGGTTGATCAAAATACTTTCCACCCGGTTTTGAACCGCCAGCGCGAATAACGAGCTTCCCTGGATCGCAATATAAGCATCCTCGTGGTGATGACGCCACTGTTGAAGCGCGGTCCTGTTGGTAAAAACAATCCAAACCACCTCATTTTGGGTACCAGGCTGGGTTACTAGTTGCACTTCTTTCAAAGGAATTCCGCTTGAGGACGCTTCCAAGGGGCCGGGAGTTGGAAGAAGTAGGATGCTCTTCAACAATTCAGAATATAACACTCGTCTTACTTTCATGTCTGGATGCCGGGACATTTCCAACATCACTTTTTCGAGATTGACATTTTCAACAGTTTTTTTTCTAGAAAAAATATTAAATAGCCCCATCTAGGAAACCATCCAATCTGATATGTCGGGGGCAGTCGATCCAACAAGCCCCCCAAAAACCACCCGATGCTCTTTTAAATCGCGGACTTTCATTTACAAATAACTCCAGGACCATTAAATTAAGCCGTTCGCTTTCTTGAATTCCCCTTAAGGATCAACCGTGTCCGAAAAAGCCAAATGGGCTTGCATATACCTTTTAGTCGGTTTTGTTCCGCTTTTTTTTTATTTTCTTCCTCCATTAAGCCCCGAAATCGTCTCCCATCGCGCCATCACTGATTTCCTTATTTTCGCTCCCTATGTGGGTCTCACCTTGATCGCGATTCTGGGGTGGCAAATCAACCAAACCCGCGTCTTTTGGTCCACCCTCCTTCTCTTAGCTTTTTATTATTATCTCCTTCATCCTAACATCTTCACCGTCACAGCTACAGGCTGGGCCCAAACTCTTCAAATCGTAAGCGTGTCTTATCCGCTCGCTCTGTGCATAATTTATCTTTTTAAGGAAAGTCGGCTTTGGAGCGACCTGAGTCTGGCCCGGTTTCTCTTGGCCCTTTTCCCTTTCCTTCTTTTCGTTTGTCTATTTAGCTGGGCCCCGGATGTATTTCAGAATCTTTTTTTCTGGGGGCCTGCTACCCCTGCCCAGGCAACCTCCATTCCCAAGCTTTCATGGGTGGCGACCGGAATATTTCTTTTGGTCATTACGTATCTTCCCGATCTAAAAATCAAATCTTTTCTGATTGCCCTCATGACCACATTCGTACCCTTCTTCTTTTGCATACAGGCCAACCTGATCAACGGCAATACCGCCACAAAGACTTCTCTGGTTTCCCATATCATTATCGCCTTCGCCGCCATGACGGGAGTTCTCCTCTTCGCCTTGTTGCGGATGTATGTTCAGAAAGTCTATCTTGGACCCTCTCACCGCCGTTTCCAACCGGCAGGCAATGGACGAGAGGCTTCACACTCTTTCGGGCCATTATGCCTTGGCCATGGTTGACATTGACCATTTCAAGAAGTTTAACGACACCTATGGACATTCCGAAGGGGACAATGTGCTAAGAATGGTAGCTCAACATCTTCAGGAATATTTGGGCGACCGAGTTTATCGATATGGCGGGGAGGAATTTTGCGTGATTTTCGAAGGTCCTACCCAGGAATCGGCCGTCGAAATGATGGAAAAAGCCCGAACATCGATGGAAAAGACGAAAATTTACTCTTCGCGGCAAACGGAGCTCCAATTACGATGGAATAAGTATTCCCTTTAAAAAGGACAAGCGCCGGGGCAAAAAGGTGAACATCACATTCAGTGCGGGAGTCGCTTTTGCCGGGAAAAATTTAAAAACTCCGGAAGAAGTCATCAAACGGGCCGACCATTCCCTTTATGAAGCTAAGGAAAAAGGCCGCAACAGAGTAGTCGCGTCGGAAAACTAGTCCCCAACATCAGAAATGAAAAGCCTTTTCAACACTTGGAGATTTCCAGACTATATTTTTCGGTCTCTTCATCGAATGGAACCGGGTACTTGGCAGTAAAACAAGCTGCGCAATGACCCTGGGGAGTCCCCTCGACCGCTCGCATCATTCCCTCCACCGATAAATAAGCCAGACTATCCACCCGCAGGTAGGTCTTGATCTCATCCAAGCTATGCGTGGCCGCGATCAGCTCCTTCCGGCTGGGAAAGTCCATTCCATAAAAACATGGAGAAATAATAGGCGGCGATGTAATGCGCAGATGGACTTCTTTGGCCCCCACATTTCGAATCATTTTGACGATTTTACGCATCGTTGTACCCCGAACGATGGAATCATCGATCAGGATGACCCGCTTTCCTTCCATAGCCTCGCGAACGGGGTTATATTTTAAACGGGCGCCAAAATCACGGATGGCTTGGTCGGGCTCAATAAAAGTCCGTCCAATGTAATGATTCCGGATAAGCCCCATTTCGTATGGAATTTTAGCTTCTTCGGCGAACCCAGTAGCCGCCATATTGGAAGAATCGGGGACCGGAACCACCACGTCGGCCTCGACATAAGCTTCTTGCGCCAAGAATGGCGCCCAACCGCTTTCTGACTTTTTGTACGCTGGTATTGTAAATACGGGAATCGGGCCTGGCGAAATAGATATATTCGAAAATGCACATGGCCGACTGGATTTTCTCGAAGGGCTTGATGGAAACCAGGCCATTCTCATTGATGAGAACGATCTCGCCCGGTTCCACGTCACGGATGTATTTGGCGTCCACGATGTCAAAAGCGCAGGTTTCGCTGGCCAAAACATAGGAATCCCCCAGCTTGCCCAGACAAAGAGGCCGGAACCCATGGGGATCCCGCATGCCCAACATGCCGTCATCGGACAATATGAGAAGCGAATAGGCTCCCCGCACTTGGCGCAAGGACTCGATGACTCCCTCGATCAAGGTATGGTTGGTGGAACGGGCCAAAAGATGAACGATGACTTCCGAATCGACGGTGGAAACAAAAATGGAACCCCGGGCCTCCAATTCGTCGCGGATACGGCGGGCGTTGACCAGGTTCCCGTTATGGGCGATGGCGATACTGCCTCGAGCGTATTCCACCGCGATGGGCTGAGCGTTTCTCAGTTGGCTGGATCCGGTGGTGGAATAGCGCACATGGCCGATGGCTACCTTGCCCGGCAGTTCTTTAAAGGCGGTCTCATCAAAAATGTCCGCGACTAACCCCATGCGCTTGTGATTGTAAAGTCGGCCCTCGTCCATGGTGCAAATACCGGCGGATTCTTGGCCCCGGTGTTGAAGGGAATGCAATCCTAAATAGGTGATCTTGGCCGCTTCCGGATGGCCAAATACCCGAAAACACCACACTGATCGTGGGGCTTATCATCATCTAACAACTGAGGCACAGGATGCTCCTTTTGAATGGCTAGGCCATCATCTTTTCAATGCTGGTAAAAAACAAATCCGCCAATTAGTTGACGGATACGTTTATGACATTTTCGATGACCAAAGAATCCCCGCCGACCTGGCCAATTTTCACACAAGGAACACCTAAACTTCTTGGCCAGGGCTTCCACTTGAAGCCCCATTGCCGGTTTACAGGAAACAATCGCTCTTGACTGGGCTTCCCCAAAAAGGCGGCCATCCAACCGTCCTGCACCCGGCAAGGTAACCTTGGCTCCATGGGTTTTTGCCTCATGGGTTAAGCCCGTCATACAGCATTCCGCCAAAGCCACCGCAAAACCGCCATCGGAACAATCATGGGCGCTTTGAAGAATCTTTTCATCCGCCATGAGCCTTCAGGGCTTGATGCAATTTCAACTCGACTTCTAAATCCAATCTAGGACAGGACCCTGTCTTTTTTCCATGGACGAGCTGTAAATAACGGCTTCCACCGATGGAATCCCCGATATTCCCCAATAAATAAACAAAATCGCCATCTTCTTTGAACCATTGGGTCACGGCTTTATCCACATTTGAAAAAAGACCCATCATCCCCACGATGGGAGTCGGATCAATCGCACCCGAAGGATTTTCGTTGTAAAGGGAGACATTCCCGCCGGTAATGGGAATATTAAAGGCCCGACAGGCATCGCCTAACCCGGCGATTACCCGGTCAAAATAATAATAAACTTCGGGTTTTTCCGGGCTTCCGAAATTCAGACAATCAGTCATTCCGATGGATTCCGCACCAGAACAGGCGATATTACGGGCCGCTTCCGCCACCACGATCTTGGCTCCCTCGTAAGGGTCCAGGGCGCAATAGGAACCCAAACCGTCAATGGTCATGGCCAATCCCAATGAAGTCCCTTTTACCCGAATGACCGCCGCATCGGAACCAGGCCGCACGAGGGAATTGGAGCGGACCATATGGTCGTATTGCTGGTAAACCCAACGTTTGCTGGCAATCGTGGGGTCGGAAAGAAGTTTTTCCAGGACAGCCTGCAGTCTGTTCGGAATCGGAACAATGGATTCGTCGAACTCCCGGTGCTTTTTCAAGATCGCCGGTTCGCTCTTGGCCGGATGATAGACAGGCGCCTCGGTCAAGGAATCGGCGGGGACGTCCGCCACGACTTTTCCGTTTTCTTTTACCACCATACGGCCCGTATCCGTCACTACGCCGATAGTGGCCGCGTGCAAGTCCCACTTGGCCAGAACATCATGGACTTTTTGTTCGCAACCCGGCTTGGCCACCAGAAGCATGCGCTCTTGGGATTCGGAAAGCAGAATTTCATAAGGCGTCATTCCCTTTTCGCGTTTGGGAACCTTGGCCACGTCGATCTCGATCCCCGCCCCGCCTCGGCTGGCCATTTCGCAGGTAGAACAAGTTAGCCCCGCCGCGCCCATGTCCTGGATTCCCACCAAAAGGTCGCCATGAATGAGTTCCAGGGTGGCTTCCATTAAAAGTTTTTCCATAAAAGGATCGGCCACCTGGACCGCGCTTCGCTTTTCGGTGGATTCATCGCTGATCTCGGTGGAGGCGAAAGTCGCCCCGTGAATCCCATCCCTCCCAGTCGTCGCCCCGATATAGATGACCGGGTTTCCCACGCCAGTAGCCTTCCCCTTGATGATATGCTCATGCCTCACCAACCCCACCGACATGGCATTGACCAAGACAGTTCTCGGAATAACTTTCATCGAACACCACTTCCCCAGCCACCGTCGGAATGCCCATACAATTACCGTAATCCGCGATACCCTGAACCACGCCCGTAAAAAGCCTTTGACCTTGGGGTCGGAAAGAGGCCCAAACCGAAGTGAATTCAAGGAAGCGATGGGCCGGGCACCCATGGTGAAAATATCCCGAAGAATGCCTCCCACTCCTGTGGCGGCCCCTTGGTAAGGTTCGATAGCCGAAGGATGGTTGTGGGATTCCACCTTAAAGGCGACCGCCCAACCCTCGCCGATATCCACGATACCGGCGTTTTCGCCGGGCCCTTGTAGGACCTTCGGGCCCTTCGTTGGAAGTGTTTTCAAAAGGCCCTGGAATGCTTATAACCACAATGTTCGCTCCACATGACCGAATAGAGTCCCAAGTTCAGTGATATTGGGTTTACGGCCCAAAATCTTGCAGATCCGGTCGTATTCATCGGGTTTAAGGCCATGTTCTTTGATGACCTGAGGGGTGATTTCGACCTCCATTATCGAGGAACTCATAATGCGCCCACTTTGGCCGCCAAAATGGACTTCCAGATGAATTGCCCGTCATGGCTGCCCAAAACATCCTCGGCAGATCGATCCGGATGGGGCATCAGCCCAAAAACATTGCGTCTTACATTGCAAATACCAGCAATGTTCTCCAACGAACCGTTGGGATTGGCTTCGACGGTCGATTGGCCTTGGGCATCGCAATAGCGAACGACGACTTGGCGGTTTTCCCTAAGTTTTTTCAAGTCCATCGGAATCGATGAAATAGTTCCCTTCACCATGGGCAATGGGGATTTTTAAGACTTGGCCAAGTTCACAGGCGTTCGTGAAAGGCGTGTCGGTCTGTTCAACCTTGATATAAACATTCTTGCAGATGAACTGAAGTGTTTTATTACGGATGAGAGCTCCCGGCAAAAGACCCGCCTCGCAAAGTATTTGAAAACCATTGCAGATGCCGATCACTAAACCGCCTTTGGCGGCGAAATCAGCAACCGACTTCATCACGGGGGAAAAACGGGCAATGGCCCCAGTCCGCAGGTAATCCCCGTAGGAAAATCCCCCGGGAACCACCACGCAATCGGGATTCCTCAAGTCGGTCTGCTTGTGCCATATCATTTCGACTTTCTGGCCCATGACTTCCCGGATCACATATTCACAATCATGATCGCAATTGGAACCCGGGAAAACCGTGACGGAAAACTTCATTTCTTCTCCACAATGAAACGATAGGATTCGATATTAGGATTGGCCAAAAGCTTGTCGCAAATCTCGTCCGCTTGTTTTTTTACATCAGCCTCCGGAAGAGTCCCATCGAATTCAAGTTCCGTAAACTTCCCCATCCGTACACCCTGGACGCTTTTATAACCCATCTGGTTCAAAGCCCTCTGGACCGTCGCCCCTTGGGGATCTTGAACCGAGGGTTTTAAGGTAACATAAACACTTACATGCCAGCCCATACCGTTGTCTCCGATTTTTAATTTTTAATTCAATCCCGGGAATTACTTTACAGAATTCCCGCCCGCTTCAAGATATAATCCACGTTCTTCATGTGATAGGAAAGGTTAAAACACTCTTCTATCTCCGACGGATCCAATATTTTGTGACATCCGGATCGGCTTCGATCAACTGCCTGAAATTAGCCTCATTTTTCCAGGCGTTCAAAGCGTTTCGCTGGACAATGGCATAAGCCTTTTCACGTGTACAACCCCTTTTCACCAGGGCTAAAAGGACCTGTTGGGAAGAAACCAATCCCCGGGTGAGCTGAATATTTCGCTTCATACGCTCGGGATAGATGTTGAGTTTTTCCATGACATCGATGAACTTGGCAAGCATGTAATGAAGAAGGATCGTCGCGTCAGGCAGAATAATGCGTTCGGCCGAAGAATGGGTGATATCCCTCTCATGCCAAAGCGCAACATTTTCCTGGGCGGCAAGAGCATATCCCCGCATGACCCGGGCCAATCCAGCCACCCTTTCGGCGGTCAGGGGATTGCGCTTGTGCGGCATGGCGGAGGAACCCTTTTGGCCTTCGGCAAAATGCTCCTCGACTTCCAGTATCTCGGTGCGTTGGAGATTCCGGATTTCAGTGGCAAACTTTTCCAATGAGGAGGCGATTCACCGCCAAAACCGAAAGGAAAAAGGCGTGACGGTCCCGTTGGAGTGTTTGGGTGGAAACAGCGGCAGGCTTCAAACCAAGGGATTGGCAAACATGCTTTTCTACCCGGGGATCGATGTTGGCGAATGTCCCTACGGCCCCGGAAATCATCCCCACTGCCACCTGTTCCCGGGCCAAGTTCAAACGATCGATTTGGCGGCCGATTTCCTCGTGCCAAAGGGCCATCTTGAGGCCGAAGGTGACTGGCTCGGCATGCACCCCATGGGTGCGACCAATCATCATGGAATAACGGTGTTCTTTGGCCAGGCGTTTCAAAACTTCCCTGAGTTTTTTTAGCTGGTCAAGATAAGGTCGGAAGCCGGGACCAATTGGAGCGCCTGGGCAGTGTCCACGACATCAGTGGAAGTTAGCCCCAGGTGAATAAAACGGGAGGATGGGCCTACATTTTCAGCAACCGAAGTTAAAAAAGATATCAAATCATGGTTGGTTTTTCGCTCGATGGCCTCGATCCGCTTGATGGAGAATTTTGCCTTTTTCTTGATGATCGCCAAATCTTTTTTGGGAATCCGGCCCAAACGGGCCCAGGCTTCGCAGGCGGCAATCTCAACTTTCAGCCAAGTATCGTATTTGGCCTGCTCGGACCAGAGATCGCCCATTTCCGGCAAGGTATAACGCGGTATCAAAAAGACTCCCTTAAAATTCTAAATTGATAATCCTGAATTTTAAACCGGGGGGATTTTCACCCTTTCGGACGGAAATCAACTCCAATATAAAATTCAAAATTTAACATTTAAAACTGCCGTCACAGATGAGCGAGGAAAGGAAAACAACCGGGGAAAACGAGGACAGTATAGGAAACTTTAGGGGTTCCACCAACAAAAAACTATTTCCGGACCGAGTGTGGTCCAAAAATTAAACCGTGATTACTTTTCGAACTTCGGGAATTTGTTCCATAACAAACCGTTCAATCCCTTGCTTTAAAGTCATGATGGAATCGGTACAAGTGGCACAGGCGCCGCGGAGATGGACTTGGACGACTCCATCCTCGGTAATCTGGATAAGCTCGATGTCAATCCCATCGACCTTAAGGATAGCGCGGATTTCATCCAAAACTTTTTCGATTCGTTCTCTCATTAAAAACCTTTTGCGCATGGAAATCTTGCGAGGCAGACAGCCAGTTGAATTATGTTTTTCCTTGGAATCAGACCTCCCAAGGCCAATCGGAGAAATAAGGAAATTGATGTTTTGCGGTCAAATCCAAATGAAGAGGAGTTACCGAAACATAACCTTCGTTCACCTTAGCAACATCGGACTCAGGATGCTCAAGAGATGGTTCGCTGGGGCTATTTAAAATATAATTAAAATGGCCTTCTAAATCTTTGTGATGTTCCAAATCGTCAATATGGCGGAATTGACCCTGATGAGTCAAAACCACCCCTTTGATCTCTTTGCGGCCAAGCGGGGGGACATTTACATTTAGGAAAACTCCAGGGCCCAAACCTTTCTCACTAATCCATTGGGCGATTTTTTTGGCAAACTGGGCGCTGACCGAAAAATCTTTAAAGGTATGACTTGTCAATGAAATAGCCATGGACGGAATTCCTAATAAAACCGCTTCAGCGGCCGCAGCCACCGTACCCGAATAAAAAATGAGGGAACCATAATTAGCCCCCTGGTTGATGCCTGAAATCACTAAATCGGGTTTCCATGGCAATAGCTTTAAAACAGCCGTTCTCACACAATCCGCGGGGGTACTGGAGACGCTATAGGAATTATGAACATTGGACCATGCAGGGGAAAAAACCCGAAATGGAGTGTTGAGGGAAATGGAATGGCCCGTGGCACTGGCTTGCTTATCCGGGGCTGAAACGGCCACGTCACCTAAAGTCTTAACCGCTTCGTAAAGGGCCTTGAGGCCGGAGGCATTAATACCGTCATCATTGGTCAAAAGAATTTTCATGGCGGTATTATAGTTGTTTTCAGTTTGAGGTTTTAACCTCTAAGTCACTCGATATAACAAAGACACAATACCGGAATTGGAAAAATCCACCTGTCTTAAAAAAGATTCCCCAAGTTAAAGTGCAGGACTCCACCCGGTGGCGCGGCCTCCGTTGATAAATCGGAATGAATGGGCCAACCATAATCGAGTCGAATATCCATAATGGTTCCGGGGATTGTTAACCGTACTCCAACTCCAGCTCCAAATTGCACATGAGACTCATCCAAGCTCCAAATGTTGGACCAGCAGTTCCCCGTATCCCAAAAAACCACACCACGCAGAGGACCCACAATAGGATGTTTTAATTCGGTGTTGGAGACAAAAAGAGCGTTGCCACCCGTAATAGGGCCAACACTTCGTTCGTTATAACCGCGAATGGTGTCTGTTCCTCCGGCAAAAAACTTCTCATAAAGAGGCAAGTCCGTATAACCCTTGCCTGGGAACCAGTAGCCCTGCCCTGCGCCGAAACGGACATGTTCTCCGATTGTAAAACCCCCGGGCAAAGGCACCCAATGGCTGGAGTCCTCGATAGCCTTGATGAAGTTGTTGTTAAAGCCTAATGGTCCTCCCGCGAATTCAAGGGAAAGCTGATGTTTCCAGCCCGACGTGGTATCGAAATAATTGTCCCTGCTGTCGTATACGATTCGCGGCGTAATACTGCTGGTGGTCGAGTCGGTTGCATCGATATATTGCGGGGTTCCAATCGTCGTATAATAGGCGTCTACATTATATATATCGACGTTTTGCAGGGTATAAGAACCATATAGGCTCCAATAACGGCTCAATCGCCGGCCTAATTGAACGGTACCCCCGATTTGGGTTTCGGTATAAAAGTTATTGGTTCCATCCGGATCCAAAACTGCGGTAGTGAAAATCCGGGTGGTATCAAAAAGATTGATGCTGAATGAAGTTCGAGTATTGAAAAAGCCAGGGTTCGGTAAACCCAACACTAAAGCTTGTACGCGAAGCGCCAAACTCGATGTCCAATGTTGCTTTTTGGCCTTTGCCGAAAAGGTTTCCTTCCTCCAGTTTTACATTTCCCACGAAACCGTCCACGGAACTGTACCCGCCACCCACGCTAATGGATCCAGTTTTTCTTTCCTTAATCTTGAAAACGAGAATTTCTTTCCCCGGTCCATCACCAGGCTCAACATCTGGGTTAACTTCTTCGAAAAATCCAAGATTCATTAAGTTTTGTATTGAACGTTTAATTTTGATAGCCTCAAACTTATCGCCGGCTTTGATTTCAAGTTCCCGGCGGATGACATAATCCTGAGTTTTATAGTTCCCCACGATTTTGATGTCCTGGATATAAGCAACCTGCCCTTCCGTAACCTCAAAGGTAATATCGACCTTTTTAAGGTCGTCATCGTAGGTCATGACAGGATTGATATTCGAATAGATGTAACCTCGATCCGCGTACATAGACCTCATGTTACGGGTTCTTTCATCCAGATCTTTTTTTCGTAAAAGGTCACCTTTTTTATACCCAAAAACCTTTAAAAGCTCCGAGTCATCAAAAAGAATGTTTCCAGTAATTTTCACGTCCCCCAAAGTGTACTTGACGCCTTCATTCACCGTGATCGTGAGATAAACCCTTTTCTTTTGTTCATTCACTTTTTCCTCGTGGTCCAACACGACCGCCTTTAAATACCCCTCATCGTGGTAAAAATCTTCAATGGCTTTCATGTCATCACTTAATAGGTCGGGTTTGTATTTATCACCTTTTTTATTTTCCTTCATCTGGTCGGCCACTTTATTACCACTGAAGGCTTGAGCGCCGATAACATCAACGCCGCCTACTTTGATTTGAAATCCTTCTGTAATTTCGATGATAAGGTCGATGGTGTTATCCTGCGCTCCGGGTTTAACTTGGGATTCGACCAGAACATTTGAATAGCCCTCATCCAGATAAAGTTTTTTAATCGCCATCAAGTCATCGCTTAATTTCGCCTGATCGAAAGCCGCCTTGGGGGCTAGTTTCATTTCTTGTAGAAATTTTTTGGCTTCCCATTTTTTATTTCCCCTGAAAACCATCTTGCCGATGATCGGCCTCTCCTCAACTTTAAAAATCAAGACAATCTGCCCAGGTTTTTCACCTGGCAAAGCCTCAACTTTTACGTTCTTAAAGTCACCCATGGAAAAGAGATTGTGAATGTCCATTCGAATACGACGCAAGGAGAAGATATCCCCCTCCTTCTCCTGGAGGTGACCATAAATAATCAGGCTGGAGACGTTTTTATTTCCGTCGATTTTAATGGAAGATATTTTGGGTGTTTCAGTATCGTCCTGCGCCTGAAGAAAGGCCGGACAAAAGAGTAAAAAAGCAAATAAAAAAACCCGGCCAAGAGCAGGAAAGAACGGAGCTGATTTAAAGCGTCGCAAAACAAACCTTTCACTTCCGGATTAAGAAAAGCATTTCTTAACAGGTCTTTAATACCGTCAAAAGCCTTGCAAAGACGCGCATTCTAGCAGGCCTCGCGGAAATCGGCAAATAATACTTAAACAAAGACCTCGGATGAATTAAGATTTTTCACCGGCACTTTCAAGGTGGCATTTGTCTAGATATATAGACGTTTCGGAGGAGGTCAACGGGCTATTTTCATTTCAAAAATATCAATTTCAATCAGTTGGAAATGTTAATCATCCGATTCCGTAGCTGAAATTTTTAAGCTAGTCTCATTTTCATTTTCATTTAGGTCCTTAACCAGAATTTCTACCTTATAGTTTTCCCTCGGATTTAATTTGTCAATAACCATTTGATGGTCGTATGAGTGCTGCCCCCTCTCGGGAATATCTTGGACCACTTGTCCATTGTCGTCCCATATCCGCACCTCACTTAGTGTCACCTTATCCGTTTCCCAGTTCAGCTGATACTTGCCGGTTCCAATGGAATATGCGTCGGTCCTTTCGAAATGGGGCTTAACCGTATCTCCTTTTTTAGGTGCCATCATATCGGGCAAGGTTTGGTGAAGTTCAAATACCACTCTCGTTTCCGGCTCCCCAATATCATTCGTACCCGTGGTTGCATTTAGATCCAATTTGGGGGAAAAATCGTATTGCAAGCCAAGTTGTCCTTGAAGGCCCGGAGTTCCCGTTAGGTAATCTCGATTCACGCCCGGAACCGCTAAAAGGGACAACTTATTATTGATCGGTTTTATGATCTTAACTTGAACTATTGGAACTGTGGTTCCCGACACATTATTGGCCTGACTGACCGGAATTACTTGGGACACTCCACCCGTGGTGGTGCCCGCCGAATTATTCGGATTGCTGCCAGCTAAAGCATTAGCGGCATTTCCCTCAACCGAAATATCAATCCCGCCTATGGCTTGTCCTAGAGGCCGCAATAATTGGGTACCATAGCTTGAGGATATTCGGTCAAATGTCTGAAGAAGAGTGTCACTAACAACCTGGCCGTTATTTTGCTGAAAAGCCTGTTGTAATTGCTGGCTTGTGTAACCGGTCATGTCTCGGCCAAACATGATATAAGAGAGGAGTAACTTTTGTTGTATATCTTTATCCGTCATGCTGAATCGGGGATTTGAATCCAGGTTGAAATCGATCTTCCCAAAAGTTCCGTAAAAATCTACCCAGATATCCATGTCGGTCTTTTGAACTCCTCCGGCCGACGGAACCTCGATGCTTTTGAGGCGGTCCGTCGCACGCCCCTTAATGATCGGCGGTTTCCCTTTTGGAATATGAATCGTTGCCTCCTCCAGTTGAAACTCATGTCCCAAATAGCGGAGCCACCCTTGTTTGGATCCGGCATCGCCCTCACATTTAATTCCAGGTTCGTCAGCCGTTCGGTCTGAATCCTTCCCCTCAATAGAAATTTCATCGCCGGGATCGACTTTTAATTCCAAATATTGGGTATCGAAATCATTGGAATACCATGTATTTTTGCCCGATTTCAATTTCAACTGAAAATAAACTCCCGCTAATTCCCTGTACTCAATTTTATGACCGTGTTCATCCAGGGCCTCTTCGGGCGGGAAAGTGAAATGCCCCGTATCCAAGAAAGCCGTTCCAATAACGTGAGGTTCATCCAATGGTCCTTGAATGAGCATGTCATCATTCGGACTGGAGCCATAAAAATAAATTTCGCCCCATTCCCCCTTTTTCATGATGGTTGGAATACTAAGCCACAGACCATGATCTCCGATTGTGCGAACATGAAAGTCCAAATACTGCGGAATAAAATTTTCCAAAACCATCTTGCTTTTGTCCACAGGATCCGAGGTGATAAAAACGCGGCCTTGTCCAATCCGGCCATTTAAGTCTTCCACGCCCAAGTGGTTATTACGAATTTTAATCCGCCCGTTGATATCCTCTATGGATTGCGCCACGATCTCAGGAACCAGTCGGCATTTATTTAAATCCAAATCCATACTGACGACATTTGGATTGTCGAGGGTTCCGCCAATTTGAGCTGAAAAGTCCATTTTTCCCGACGCCTGTTTTGCGAACCCCGCTAAGAGCACAATGCCGAAATCTCCCTGATCCATGTTCGCCGTTATATTCATTTCATGATTTTGAACCTTCTGCCAGCTCGCCTTCGTCAGGGCAAATGGCATTTTGCCGCCCACCGTAAAAGTAAAAAGTCCATTGCGACTGAGCATGAGGGGGCTGTCTTTTTCGCCGAAATAAAGAGTGTTGTCGTGGGATTTCAATTCACCATCCAGTAGGTCAAAATTCAACTCGCCTATTTGGCCATTTGAAACGGACACGGAAGTGGTGAACAAAGGGTCGTCTAAGGTTCCGTTCAAGATAAGATGGTAATTGCCTGTTCCGCTTAAAGGAAAGTTCGGAAAAACCCATTTCCAAACTTCTTGTATGGGCACATCTTTCGCGTCCGAAACCAATTCACAAGGACCATTAAAATCCAAGGTTCCATTCACGGAAAATGAACCAATAGTGTTCACTAGATGCAAATTTTTAAAAATAATCTTATCATCCTGGGAAAAATCCAAACTCCCTACCAACTGGGCGTTAGTCCTCTCGATCGGCTTAAAATCGATAACCTTTTGACGGTAATCCAGGGCCAGATCGAAAGGAACTGGTTTATTGCTTTCCGTACCGGTCTCAAGCACCGAAAGTACCCCCTCAAAAGTCGGCCGGTTCTCTTTCAATTCCAACGCGCAACGTCCGGATAAATGAATTTGGCTGGTAAAATTGAATAGCGGGCCTATGGGCAAATCCTTAGTAGATCCGGATAAATCCACTATCCACAAGCTGGCGTCCTGCGAATCGGGATAGGCGCTTCCCTGATCGATTTCCACCTCCCCTTTCGATAGGGAAATCTTATTTTTCTCCAAAGTGAGTTTTCCATTGGCGACGGAAAAATGCAATTCGGCGGCAGGGACAATATTATTGTCGTACCTTAAATTTTCCCCCGTAATAGAAAAACCAACCACAGGATCGGCTAAAAGCCCGGTGACCGACAAGTTCCCGTTCACTTCACCCCCTACCTTGTGTTTTTCAGTATCAATCCCCAATAAGGCAAGGATATTTTGAAGTTTTTCCCTTTCAAAGGGGCCATTCACATCAATCTTGCTATCCGAGTCCCAAATGGCGCGAGTGCCCGCTAGATTTCCGGAAAGATTATAGGTAGCCAAGCCCCTTGCCAGAGTGAAGCTGGACGAAATCGTCTTTTTCCCGCCGTTGAATTTGAATTCCATACGGTCAAAACTGTACTTTTGAATTTTTCCATCCGTAACAAAAAAGGATCCCGCCAGCGGAAGTTCATCCAGGGTCCCTTTTTCAAGTTTTACTTCTCCCGAAATATTTCCCGCGACTTTTAAGGATTCCGGCAAAAACTGGGTAAGTTCTGGCACTTCCGAAAGTTTTGAAGGCACGATCTTCAAAACCGCTTGAACGGTAGCGGTGGTTCCGGATGCGTCCAAAACCGCCGATCCATCTATTGCCTTCCCCAGCTTTAATTTACCCGTTAGAACCATATCCGCGAAAACAGCCGCCATGGAAAAATCGGTGAAATGATAAGTTTTGTTTTTCAAATCCCGCAAAGTAATGGAAGCGGTCGTGATATTACCGTCCCAGTTTTGCCAGAAAGGATCGCCTGTGGTTTTGGCATCCAGAAGAAAGTCACCGGAAAGATAGGGCCCCTGCCCCACCTGGAATTCATTCGCGGAAAAACGAAGTGCCAGAATCCCCGGTTGGGACTTCGTGTCCCAGGTTCCGCTAGCAGCCAGGGATCCTGAATCCTGATCCAGCTTTATTTTTTTGAAGTGGAGCTTTCCTTGTTCATCAAGGGCCAATGAAGCCAGTACTTTATCGGCGTGCCAATCCCCCACTTTCAAATCATCAACCGAGATATCGTCGCCTTCCAGGATCGGATTTTTGGCCAATCCCGAAATATGCAAGTGACCTGTCACCAAACCTTCAAATGGTTGGGGTGGATTATTCCAGCCCCCAATTTCCGCGATGTTTTGGATGGGAACCCCATTAGCGATTATCTTCAAATCAAGAGGCGCATCGGGGCTAAAACCCAGGTAACCGGTAGTTGAAAAAATCTCCCCGTTTTCCCCTACTTCCATTTTGTCGAAAATCAACTGATTTGGATTCAAAGTTAAGGAAACTTCCAAAGGTTCCGGGTCTAAATCTTTCAAGCTAACTTCCTCGGATGAAAGATGGGCGGTGGCGACCGGATCTTTTTTAGTTCCACCGAATTTGACATCGACATTAACCTTACCGGTAATGTCTTGGAATTGGTCGTTGAAAAATGGCAAATCCTCCAAGGAAATATCTTTTCCAGAAACCTCGATCTGAATTGGTTTGTCGTCCGATTTTGGCAAAATTCCGGTTCCAACCAATTTCACAGCCTTTTTCCCAGCCTGTACTGAAAATTTCTGGAGTTCCCAATTCTCTGATTTTTCAACGAATAAGCAGTCAAGACGAGACTTGTCATTGATGTTTGCGGTAACTTGCAGCTTTTGATCCTTCATTTGGACATTGTTTGTAATGGAGTAGTGGAAAAGGGAATTTCTTAAGGTGCGGGTTAGGTCCATTTGACCGCTGGAAGAGTATGTGGGATTAGACAGAGGCCCGCTGTAAAGAAATTCCTGGTCGATCCTTCCGTGGTATCCGGACATACCCAAGGTCGATGCCACTTTTTCAGCTTCCACTCCCTTTAAATTTACATGAAGGGATACGGGAGCGTCGGGTTGGCCCGATAAACCCAAGAAACCATTGGCCGTAAGGCTCCCCTCGTAAAGCTTACCCTCAGCCTCTTTCAACAAGAACTGACCGTTTTCATAACCGGCCTTCACGGAAAGGGAATCCAATTGCCAGTCCCCCACACTGGAAGGGCCTAATTCGGCCGTTCCATCAATAATTGGATTTGAGAAGGTTCCGGCTACCGATAATGTGGCAGAACCTTTTCCACCGGCTTTCATGTCCTTCAATTTCAAAATGTCCTCAAAAACGCTCGAAAGAAACAACTCATCCGTTGAAGGTATGAACGGAAAGAGGCCTGCCATCGAAGGGGATGAATCCGGAAGCTCGCCAAAGAGTCTCCCCAACTTGGAATTTTATTTCACCCGGGACACTCAACTCGTTGGGGCGAATGAGAGCCCGTCCGGTGATTTGGGCAAACGTGATCCCAACGGGATCAGGGGATTTAAGGACCGCTTGCGACAAATCGGCCTTGGCGTCAAACCAAATAGGCCGGCCCGGTTGGAAGGACCACCGGTGATTCCATGTCAATCGTTCCCGACGATAATTCCCAACCGGTTGTATCTTTTAAGGTCGAGCCAGTTGAGGCAAGGGGCCACTGATGTAATTTCGTGACTCCCCGGACTCTCAAATCTTCCAAGCGAAGACTACCGTCAAATTGGATGATTCCCTGGCTTCCGATTTCAGGAGAATGGGCAAGAAGCGAAAGCCCCCAAATCGCGCCCTTATCGGTGGAAGCGTTAAAATTAAGCCTCGAAGAACTTCCCGGGGTGTTTTTTCCGCCTGGATTGAAAACGAACCTTCTCGGATTGAAATCTTGGGTACAGGAAACACCGGGATAGGAACGGTTACCGCTGGGGAGGTGACTGAAACTCCTTGAGCAGCCGAAAGCCCTGGAAGAGTTTCTTTTTTGACGAGCACAATGTCAGGACGAATGAAGGAAAGACTTTCAAAACAGTTTTCCAGTGGCTTGCGGTGAAACAACAGACTGAGCAAATCCACGCTAACGGATATTTGGTCTACGGTTATGCGGCTTTCCCAGGGACTTCCAGGGACGAAAGTGACACATGGTTTAAGACGACGTTCCCGGTAAGTCCGGCCCTGACCGAACCGATGGTAACAGGTGAATGAACGGCTTGGGCCAGCTGTTTTTCGATAATGGGACGTAGTTCAGTATCGACGATACGATATTGAAAAAATATGAAAGCGCCGGTGAGAAGACCTAATATCGCAAGAATCCAGCGAAGACGTCGGAATCTTCCCGGCTTACCCTTCTTAACCGGAGCGGCCTTTGCGAAGCCGGAATCGGCTTCAGGCTTCGCTATCATGCCCTACCTCGTTTCAAACAGTAGCGGCAGACGCGGGCCTGACCTCGCCGGAAACAAAATCCAATCTGTCGCCAGCCGATTTCAAAACCACACTGGCGCCTTCTTTGATGTTTCCGCGCAATAGTTCTTCGGCCAAAGCGTCCTCCACGTACTTTTGGATCGTCCGTTTCATCTGGCGGGCTCCATAGACCTTGTCATAACCCTTCTCGATTAAGAAATCTCGAGCGGAGGCTTCCAGCGCCAGCGTAATGCTCTTATCCTTTAGACGTGTTTGAACGTCCTCAAGTTGTATGTCCACGATCTTTTCGATATGGGACTTTTCCAGAGGATGGAAAACTATAATGTCATCTACCCGATTCAAAAACTCAGGATTAAAGGCTTTTTTCAATTCGGTTTGGATCTTAGATTTCATGCTTCCAAATGACATTTCCGCTCCATCCGGGTTGAAACCCAAGTTCTTCTCGATCCCCATTTCCCGTGCGCCCAGGTTGCTTGTCATAATGACAACCGTATTACGAAAGTCCACTACGCGTCCCAAACTATCAGTCAAACGCCCATCCTCTAGGATCTGCAACATAACGTTAAAAATTTCCGGATGAGCCTTTTCAATCTCATCGAAAAGAACCACGCTATAGGGTTTCCGACGAACCTTCTCAGTCAATTGGCCACCCTCGTCGTGACCCACATATCCCGGGGGAGCCCCTGCCAGGCGCGACACGTTGAACTTCTCCATATACTCGCTCATATCAAAACGGATCAAGGCGTCTTCATCGTCAAAAAGGAACTGCGCCAAAGCCCGGGCCAATTCGGTTTTTCCAACACCCGTCGGGCCCATAAACATGAAGCTCCCGATGGGCTTTTTGGGATTTCCAATTCCCGCCCGGCTACGGCGGATAGCCTTGGAAACAGCTACGATGGCTTCCTCCTGCCCCACCACTCGCTTGTGAAGCTCCTCTTCCATCCGCAAAAGCTTTTCACTTTCTTTTTCACCCAATTTGATCATAGGAATACCCGTCCACTTAGAAGCGACATAAGCAATGTCTTCCCAAGTAACCACCGCCTCTTCCTTAGACTTCATGTTTTCCCATTTTTCTTTTTCTTCCTGCAATTTCTGGCGCATTTTTTTCATTTTGTCCCGAAGATCGGCCGCCCTTTCGAACTCCTGGGTCTTAATGGCCTCTTCCTTCTCCTGTTTAATCTTTTCAACTTCTTTATCTAGTGTTCGAATTTCGGGAGGCATCGTTGTAATGCGAAGACGAGTGCGACTTCCCGCCTCATCGATCAAATCGATAGCTTTATCCGGAAGGAACCGACCAGAGATATAACGATGGGAAAGTTGGGCCGAAGCCACGATGGCGTCATCCGTGATGCGCACCCGGTGATGGGCTTCGTAGCGGTCCCTCAAGCCCTTGATGATTTGAATTGTTTCGTCGACCGACGGCTCATCCACCATGATCATTTGGAACCGACGTTCCAAGAGCACCATCCTTCTCAATATATTTTCGATACTCATTAAGAGTCGTGGCTCCAATACATTGCAATTCCCCCCGGGCCAAGGCTGGCTTTAACATATTGGAAGCGTCAATTGCGCCTTCGGCGGCTCCAGCGCCTACCAATGTATGTAGCTCATCCACGAAATAGAACAACTTTTCCCGATTGTCGAATTTCATTGATCACGGCTTTCAAACGTTCTTCAAACTCTCCGCGATATTTAGTCCCGGCCACTAAGGCGGCCAAATCCAAGGTCACGATACGCTTATCCAAGAGAAGCTCTGGAACATTCCCCTCTTTAATCCTTTGGGCCAAGCCTTCGGCAATGGCTGTTTTTCCGACACCGGGTTCCCCTATAAGTACCGGATTGTTCTTCGTGCGGCGGGAAAGAATTTGTATCACCCGCTCGATCTCATCCTCGCGGCCGATAACCGGATCCAATTTCCCGTCTTTTGCCATTTGTGTTAAATCCCGGCCAAAAGTATCAAGGGCCGGAGTTTTAGATTTTTTAACCTGTTTTGAGAACTTCGGGAAGGTCCCGCCCAAAAGATTGATGACCATGTCGCGGGATTTCTCATAGGTGACTCCTAGGTTTTCCAAGGCGCGGGCGGCTACCCCTTCACCTTCCTGGATCAGACCCAGTAGCAAGTGTTCGGTACCAATATAGTTATGCCCGAGCTTTTGGGATTCCTCAGCAGCCAATTCCAACACCTTTTTGGCGGAGGGCGTAAATTGCGGGTCCCCAATGGTTAAAGTATCCGAAGAAGGGGTCGTCAAGTTTTCTACTTCAATGCGAACCGATTCCAAGTCCACTCCCAGGGATTCCAAGACGGCAACGGCGACTCCGCCCCCCTCACGGATTAGACCCAGCAAAAGGTGTTCGGTTCCTATAAAATTATGATTTAACCGGCGGGCTTCTTCTTTCGCCAGCGGATTAATGACTTTTTTGGCGCGTTCCGTAAAGCGTTCAAACATGGCTTTCTCCTTAAGAGATTGGCTCTGTGGCCTATTTCAACTGAATCAGGCCCATAAATCAATGATTACAGTCATTATTGAGAAACAAGGAAGGGCTACAAGGCTTTGCCACCGACCTCAACAGTCAGGGTTCAACCGGGTTAGGCGCCTTCAGCAGTCTTCAAATACGTCCCTAAAATCTTGGCTCTTTCCATCGCTTCTTGCTCGGAGTTCAACTCCCGGGCGGCGATCTTAGCCAAGTGGGCCGGTTGAATCATGATCAGAAGACTGTTGAGTTTTGGCAAGTCGATTCCAGTTAAAATCTTTTGTTCAACTCCAACCCGGATAGCTGAAAGTCCGTCCAAAGCTTCCTGGAGACTGATAATTTTCGCGCTGCGAAGGGTGCCTAGAGCACGGCAAATGCGGTCCTGAAGCTTTAACCCTTCCTGTTGAAAAACTGCTTTTTGGGTCTGCAACTCAACTTCAACTAGTTGATGCGCGACTCGATCCACATGGTCAACGATCTCCGCCCCTCTCTTGCCGAGTGAGGATTGGTTAGAAATTTGGAAAAAAGCGCTGGCCACCTGGGTGGTTTCCCCTTGAAGTCCCCGGACCGTTAACCCTACCTGGGTTACCCCCTGAAAAACTTGGGCCGCCCGGTTGGTATAAACCAAGGCCGGAAGATGGAGCATCACGCTGGCCCGCAATGCCATTCCCAGGTTGGTAGGACAAGCGGTCAAATATCCTAATTGCGTGTCCTTGGCATATTGGAGCTTTTGGCTGAGCGCTTTGTCGATTTGAGACAAATACTGGAACGCTTCCTTCAGGTTCAATCCTGTCCGAAAGGCCTGCAACCTCAAGTGGTCCTCTTCGTTGATGAGAAAACTCAATCCTTCCTTGGGATCAAAAGCCACCGCCCTTTCCCCCAGACTGGCCGCGTGTTCAGCGGAAATAAGCTGGTGTTCGGTCAAAAATTGGCGGTCAAGGGATGAAATCTCATTCAACCGAACAAATTTGAGGCCGGTAGCCTGTGATAATGTCCCAACTGCGGCTTGGACCTCATCCACCACCAGCTTTTGCTCAATAGCACTGGCATGATGGGGAAATTTTTTGCCTTCCAAGTTGCGCGCAAGCCGTACCCGACTGGAAACAACCACGTCGCAAGAAGGCCCTTTTTTCAAAAACCAATCATCCTGGCATGCCAACAAATCCTCGAAAGCCATGTCAGTTATTCTCCAGATTTTTGATTTGATCCCTCAAACGGGCCGCTTCCTCGAACTTTTCGTTCATAATGAGTTGTTTCAGTTTCTCCCTCAAAACCTTAATTTCAGGACTCGAATAAGTTTCACTCGAACCCGACATTTGGTTTTCGGGTTTCTTCACATCCGAAGTCTCATCCACATGTTGGACATTACCGTGAATGCTAGAAATCAAGGGCTGTAGGGATCCCTTAAAAGATTCATAACACTTGGTACACCCCAATCGCCCGTTTTGCCGAAAAGTTGAAAGTTGGTAACCGCAAAAGGGGCATTGAAGTTGGGGATCGACGGCCACCGACCCCGCTCTTCCCGAATTCACCTCAGTAATGGCACCCTCATTCCAATTCATGAAGTTATTCAGAAAATCCGAAAGAGCCGCAAAGGGGTTAAGAGCAAAAGCGCTCATGCCTCCATTACTCTGGGTTTGCTCCTGGGCGCATACCTCGCACAAGTGAGCTTGAGTCGTTTGATTGCCTATTGTTTGTGAGAAGAAAACCGTGGCTTGGCGTTGCTGGCATCTTTGACAAATCATATAAACTCCCGGAGTGAATAGCTTAAGTTCTTTTCTTAACAACTTGTCCGGCATTGAGGGTCAATATGTGATCCGCCCGTTTAGCCAAGGGTTCATAATGCGTCACGACAATGAGAGTTCGTCCTTCTTTTTGGCATAATTCCCAAAGAACATCATGGATACCTTCCGCCGTTTTGAAGTCCAGATTGCCGGTTGGTTCGTCAGCCAGGATGATTTCAGGTTCATTCATCAGAGCCCGGCACACGGCCACCCTCTGTTGTTCCCCACCCGATAATTCACCGGGTTTGTGCAGCATTCTATTCCGCAACCCGACATGGGCCAGCAACTTCTCGGCCCTTTCCCGGCATTCCTCAAATTCCTTGCGGGCGATTTGTCCCGGCAAGATTACATTCTCCAACGCCGTGAGTTCTGGCATCAAGTGGTGGAATTGAAATATGAACCCAAAAAGCTTGTTTCGCCAAAAGGCCAAATCCTCACTATTCATGTCGTAAAGGGATTTTCCCTTGCAATAGACTTTTCCCTCGGATGGACTGCCCAATCCCCCCATAAGAGTTAAAAGGGTGCTTTTCCCTGAACCAGAAGGTCCAAGAATGACCGTAATATCGCCAGCATCCAAAGAAAAGCTGACCTCCCGGAGAGCGCGAACCTCCTCGCCCTCCATATGGTAAGTCTTAGTTGCGTTTTCAACTTTGAGGATTTCCATAGCTCCCTTAACTGTAACGGATAGCGTCGACCGGCTCCAACTTGGCCGCCTGTCGTGCAGGGTATAAGGTCGAGATAAAACAAAGCAAAACCGACATCAAGGGAATAACGAGATAACAAACTTTGGGATCGACCTTTACCGGAAGGCGATCAATGTAGTAAACCATTCCCCCCCCTGGCATTGGGATCGGCACTCTGGCAATTATTTCACAAAGAACAAAACCACCCATCAGGCCCACAAGAATTCCAATAATTCCGATAAACATTCCCTCAAAAATAAAAATGGACATGACGCTTCGGTCAGTTGCCCCCATGGCTTTCAAAATGCCTATTTCCTTTGTCTTTTCAATAACCATCATTGTCAGCGGATTGATGATATTAAGAGAAGCCACAAGAACGATGAGCGAAAGGATAATTCCCATTACCCACTTTTCCGTTTGGAGGGCCACAAATAGATTATGGTTCATTTGAAGCCAGTCCTGAACGAAGTAGCGGCCCTCGAATCTTTCCCTAATAGCCTTGGCTACTTCTGGCGCCAGGTCCACGTTGTCCACCTTCACCGCCACTCCAGTCACGTTATTTTCGAACTGGTACATTTTTTGGCCATTCTGGATCGAAACGTAAGTATAGGCCTCGTCGTAATCATACATACCGGTTGAAAACAAACCCACAATTTGGAATTTCATGCTTTTGGGCATCATGCCCAGCGGAGTTTGTTGAAGGATAGGGAGGAAAAGTATTAAATCGTCCCCTACGCTAACCTGCAGTCTACGGGCTAATTCGGCTCCCAAAAAAATCCTTTCCCCCCTGCCCGATCCGTCGATAGAAGGATTTTTTAAAGCCGTAGCCTTAACTTCCCATAGATATTTATTCAAATCCGCAATGGCCTGGGGCGCATCGGGGTCGATTCCCCAAACCATGACTCCCAAAGACCTCTCCTTTGAGCGGGCGAGGGCTTGTCCTTCCATGTAAGGGCCTACCGCCTTCACATGGTCCATTTTTTTAATTACTTGGGTAATTTGATCGTAGTCGGTAAGGGGACGGTTCTGAAAACCAGATACGATAATATGCGCGTTCAACCCTACGATTTTGGATTTCAAATCCTCGTCAAACCCGTTCATGACTGACAAAACCACGTTGAGCGCCATCACACCGATAGCTACACCCAAAACCGAAAGCCACGTCAGAATTGAAATGGCCGAGCGCTTACGCTTGGAACGGAGATAACGAAGACCGAGAAAGATTTCAAATGGGTATTTCATCCAACCTCTTCATCAAGAAGATCACAAGTAAATTGGGGTTTATTCAAATACCATTTTTTCGGTGTCATCCCTTTGACGCAACAATGGGAATAGGATGACATCCCGTATGGAGGGACTGTTGGTCAAGAGCATCAAAAGTCGATCGATACCGATACCTACGCCTCCGGCCGGGGGCATACCGTAGGAAAGGGCCAGGATGAAATCCTCGTCAAGAAACATTCCTTCCTCATCCCCCGCCTTGCGTAATTCCACTTGTTTCTCAAATCGATAGCGCTGGTCAATAGGGTCATTCAACTCGGAAAATCCATTTGCAATTTCCCGCCCAAAAATGAAAAGCTCGAAGCGCTCCGTCAACTCCGGTTTATCCGCTTTGGCTTTGGCCAGGGGTGAAACTTCAATTGGGAAATCAGTGATGAAAGTCGGTTGGATCAAGTTCGATTCCACCAATTCGCCAAAAAGCAGGTAAGCCAGTTCGGCCTTGGACAATGAATCCAGGTGCTTGACCTGAACGTCGGTGGTTTTCAGGCGTTTCTTCAAGTCGTCGACGGAAACCTCGTCATACTCGATTCCGGCAATTTCTTCTAAAGCCCTTAAAAGGGGCAAGCGCTTGAAGGGAGGAGTAAAGTCCAACTCGGTCTCGCCGACTTGGATTTTGACACCTTGCCCAGCGGCTTTGGCGGCTTCAGCCAAAAGTTGTTCGGTCAAGGCCATAACCGTTTCGTTGTTTCCGTAGGCTTGGTAGGCCTCCAACATGGTAAATTCGGGGTTGTGCTTAATACTGATTCCCTCATTGCGGAAATTGCGGTTGATCTCATAAACCTTTTCGAACCCACCCACCAAAAGGCGTTTTAGGTAAAGCTCCGGGGCAATACGAAGAAACAAATCCATATCCAACGCGTTGTGATGGGTCAAGAAGGGCTTGGCTGTGGCCCCGCCGGGAATGGGATGCATCATGGGGGTTTCCACTTCCAGAAACCCGTTCCCATCCAGGTGTTTGCGAATAGCCCCGACCACCTTCGAACGGGTTTCGAAAGTTTTCCGAACTTCATCATTGACGATCAAATCAACGTAGCGATGCCGGTAACGGGCCTCCACATCGGTAAGACCGTGCCACTTTTCCGGCAACTGGTGGAGCGATTTGCATAGAATCTCAAAAAACTCAACGTGAATGCTCACTTCACCGGTTTTGGTCTTAAAAGGAAAACCCCTTACGCCAATGATGTCACCCAAATCCAGCAGATTGAAAATTTCATAGAATTTTTCACCCACGCCGTCTTTCTTAATATAAATCTGGATTTTCCCGCGTGAATCAAGAATGTGAGCGAATGAACTTTTTCCCATACCGCGGATGGTCATCAGTCTTCCTGCAATCGAGACTTTTTCCCTTTCCTTGTGTTCCCCGGGCTGCAGATCTTTATACTTTTCCAGAATATCCGCCGAATGATGGGTCATTTCAAAAGCTTCAGATGGATAGGGGTTAATTCCCCTTTCTCTAAGGGCTTTGAGTTTTTCTAATCGGACTTTAATAAATTCGTTCAGTTGGGACATTTTCCGCAAAACTCCTTGAAATGAACGGCTAGTATAACATTGAAAAACTAATCAACTATCTTGGCTTTTAGGGCCGCTTCAATGAAAGGATCGATATCCCCATCCATAACCCGGCTGATATCGTTCATTTCCACGTTGGTCCGGTGGTCCTTAGCCATCTGGTAGGGTTGGAAAACATAGGAGCGAATCTGGCTACCCCATTCGATCTTTTTCTTAGCCCCGGCCACCCTGGACATCTCTTCGTCATGCAGGTCCTGGTAATATTGGAACAATTTAGCTTTCAGCATCTTCAAGGCCTGTTCCTTGTTTTGCAGCTGGGAACGCTGGGTTTGGCAGGCCACGATGAGACCAGTAGGGATATGCGTCAACCGTACGGCAGTTTCGACTTTGTTGACGTTCTGGCCACCTTTTCCACCCGAACGGAATGTATCGAATTTGATATCGTCCCACCGGAGCTCAAACTCCACATCGTCCACTTCCGGCATGACATCAACCGAGGAAAAGGACGTATGGCGGCGTTTGTTGGCGTCAAAGGGTGAGATCCGCACTAGGCGGTGAACGCCTTTTTCAACCTTAAGAAAGCCATAGGCCCAGGGGCCTTTCACAAAAAGGGAAACGGATTTGATTCCCGCCTCTTCGGCCACCTGGTAATCGAGGGTTTCCACTTCATAACCCTTGGATTCCATCCAGCGCAAATACATGCGCAAAAGCATGGAAGCCCAATCTTGGCTTTCCGTGCCTCCTGCTCCAGGATGGATGGAAACATAGGCGTTATTGAAATCATATTTGCCGCTGAAATTCCGTTTGAGCTCGAAAGTTCGGAAGTCCGTCTCGAACTTCTTATGACTTTGCTCCATTTCCGCAATCAAGGTGGGGTCGTGTTGTTCTTTGAGCAATTCGTTGTAAGTAAGCAGATCGTGGTATTGTTTTTCAAAGTCCTGCACCAGCGCCATGGTGTCTTTCAACCGAGCCAATTGGGCCGTTACAACCTGCGCGCTTTTAGGATCATCCCAGAATTTGGGTTGGGTGGTTTGGTCCTCGAGCCGCTCTATGTCCCGCTTAACTTGAGCGGGGTCAAAGATGATCCCTCACTTCGGTAAACTTTCTCTCCAGAGACTTGACGTCCAATTCAAACAACGCCAATCTCATCACCACCTTTCAATGTATCCGTCATAAGCTGTAAACCATGAATCGCCGAATAAACTAGTTTTACGAGGCGGCTAGCTTAAAGGATAAGCCCACTTAAAATCACCAAAAAAGCAGCGTTCCAATTCCCATTTTGCAAACACCAAGTACAATTGATCCCCAGGGTCCTTGTTGACAGTCCCCTAGGCTCTAATCTAAACTTCTTGAAAATTCGTGTCTTTTCGCTGTTTTTCTATAAATTCATTACGGATTCCCCAATGCTTATCTCATATAACTGGCTCAAACAATATATTTCTCTCAAAGAACCTGTGGAAATAGTATTGGAGCGCTTGATCCACGCTGGCGTCGCTGTTGAAAATGTAAAACATCTAGGGTGTGACATTAGCCAGGTGGTAGTGGCTGAAATCCTGTCCGTTGAAAAACATCCCCAGGCTGATCGCTTATCCCTTACGAAGGTTTCTACCGGAACCGAGACTTTCCAGGTAGTTTGCGGAGCCAAAAACATCGCTGCGGGGCAAAAGGTTCCCCTTGCCAAAGTCGGAGCCTTGCTTCCTGGAAACTTTGAAATCAGAGCCGCCAAAATCCGCGGAGTCGAATCTTTCGGCATGCTTTGTTCCGCCAAGGAATTAGGTTTGGCCGAGGACGCCGAGGGTATTCTGATTTTGCCCCCCGATGCGCCCGTCGGGGCTGAATTCCTAGGTTATATGGGCTTGCCCGACACTCTTTTCGAACTAGAAATTACCCCCAACCGCGCTGACCTTTTAAGCCATTGGGGAGTGGCGCGCGAATTGGGCGCCCTCTTCCACAAACCCGTCCAATATCCCAAACCAAAAAAACTCAAGGAAAGCTCAATTCCCCTCTCAAAGCTGACCCACATCAAAATCGAGGCTAAAGACTTATGTCACCTCTACACTTGCCGCGCCATCGAAGGGGTCACTGTGGGCCCTTCGCCCAAGTGGCTTATCCAAACATTAAATAAAATGGGCCAAAGGTCCATCAATAATATCGTCGATGTGACCAACTATGTCCTTTTGGAAACCGGCCAACCCCTCCACGCTTTTGACCTGGGGCAGATCCATGGACGCCAGATTATTGTCCGAACCGCGATCCAGGGAGAAAAAATTCCCCTGTTGGATAACAGCGAACGGGAATTGAAAGAAGACATGCTGGTGATTTCGGATGCCGACCGCCCCATTGCCTTGGCCGGAATCATGGGCGGAAGCAATTCTCAAGTAAACAATCAAACCCAGACTATCTTATTGGAGGCGGCCTTCTTCTTGCCGGGCAGTGTGCGCAAAACCGCCCGAAGCTTAGGCATTTCCACCGATTCTTCTTATCGATTCGAGCGAGGCGTGGATCCGGAAGGTGTGCGAGTCGCCCTGGAAAGGGCTGTCACCCTTATCCTCGAAGTGGCAGGCGGCCACTTGGCGAAAGGTATCGGCTCCATTTCGACCAAAAGTTTCAAAACATCTTCCCTTTCTTTCCGACCGCAAAGATCCGATAAAATCCTAGGTTTGGAAATACCGGCCAAAACTCAAATCGGGATTCTAAAAAACCTCGGATGCAAAATTAAAGGTTCACCCACTTCAAAAACGCTTTCCGTCCGCTGCCCCAGTTATCGACTGGATTTAACTCGGGAGATCGATCTTATTGAGGAAATGGCGCGTCTTTCCGGGTATGACAAGCTCCCTATGGCCCCCCCAAGCATCCCCTCATTTCTTTTTCCCCTGGGTTCGGGAATTCCGTTCGAAAAAGAAATTCGCTTTGCTTTACACCAAGCCGGTTTCTATGAAGCGGTTAATTCAACATTTTTGGCCTGGCAACTTTTTTCAAAAGCTCAAATTGGCGGAAAACCACCCTTTGCGGAAATTCCAGGAAGTGGCCAATCCAATTACCGACGACCAGCGGGTTTTGCGGCCCACGCTTTTGACTTCACTGCTGGCGAACGTCCAGTTGAACCTTTCCCACCAGGAAGAAACCGTCTCGTTATACGAGATCAATAAAGTATTTTTGCCGTCTTCCGAGGGCAAAGTCACAGAAAAGGTTCGGGTGGCGGCGATCATCGCCGGAACAGCCGCCCAAGCCCATTGGTATTCCCCCGAACGCAAAGCCGATTTTTACGATATCAAGGGGTTGGTTGAAAATCTTCTCTTCAATTGCGGGATTATGGATTTTCAGTGGAGTTTCCAACAGTCATCCGCTCCTTATGACCCCTTGCAGAATTTCGAGGTTAAAACCTCGCAAGGACAACTTTTGGCCCAAGGCGGCTCCATTCACCCCAAAGTCCTTAAGGAATATGACATTTCCGTTCCAGCTTTCGCTTTCGAATTAGAGCCCGAGGCTCTTCAAAAGGCCGCCCACATTTCCAAGAGCTACCATTCCCTGCCCAAGTTTCCGGCGGCGTGGAGAGACATTGCCCTAATGGTTCCGGATGGTGTAACATCAAACCAGGTTTTGGTGGCCATTGAAGACATGGGAAAACCCGACCTTAAAAAGGTCTTTTTATTTGATCTTTACCGTGGTCCCCATCTATCCCCGGGCGTCCGAAGCCTCGCCTACCGAATGCAATTTTTGAATGAGGAACGCACTTTGACCGACCAGGAAGTGGCGCAAAAAGTTTCCCAAATTGTGGACGGCTTGAAATCGAGGTTTTCCATTGCACTCCGATGATCTATTCGGGCATTCCTCCGAGCCCAAATCCCTGTGGGAAGACTTGGAAAAACGGATCAACCGCCTTTTAGAAGGAATCGTCCAGCTTCGAAACGCCAACGCACAACTAATGAAAGAAAATGTCCTTTTAAAGAACCAATTAAAAGACATGCCGGTTACTGAACCAGGCCCGGGGAATGAAGAAAACCAAAAACTTCGCCATCAATACGAAAACGCTTTGGAAGACCTAAAGTTGGTAAAACACAACTTACAGCGTATTGAAACCTTAGCCAGTGAATTAAAGCTGGAAGATCATTAAGTTCCTAGGAAAACCATGAGCGAGAAAAAAGCCGTTACCGTCACCATTTATGGCAACGAATACACCCTGAAAGGGGAAGCCGACCCGCAATATATCGCCGAACTGGCCAAGTTCGTGGACGGGAAAATGAGCGAAATCGGCAAGAAGTCTTCCGCTCCGGCCGCAAAGGTGGCCATCCTGGTCTCCATGAATATCGCGGACGAACTCCACCGTCTGGAAAAGGTTAAAAGCGAAAACCTCAGACTTATTGAAACCCTTGAAAAAAATCTCCTGGAAATGAAAAAATCCGCCGACGGATCGCTAAAACACACCTTGGAGCTGAAGGATCAGGGGGACAAGCTCAAGGGCGAAACAACCGAGAATAGGAAAAAACTCGAAGAAGCCACCACCGAACTTCTGAAACTCAAAAACGAGGCCGATCAAAAAACGGCCGAAGCCGAAAAAGCAAAAAAAGAACTGGAAAGCACCCTTAAAACCCTGAACGATCGGAAAACGGAATTGGAAAACGCCCGAAAGGAGTTGGAAGGCATCCTTCGAAAAGAAGAGGATTCCTCAAAGGAAGCCAACCGTTTGCAAAATCAGGTGCAAACGCTCACTTTACAACTCGAAAAAACAAAAGAAGATTTGGTCGCCGCAGAGGGTTTGAATGACGAGGCCCAAGCCGAGATCAAGGATTTAAAAGCTAAAGCGGATCACATGAAAGCCGAATTCAAGCAGGCACAAGAAAATTCGGAAAAAGAAAAATCAATGCCCTCCAACCCCTCAGTCAAATCACAAACCGCTTCTGATAATTTTCTTCCCTCGGATGAGAAACTGAAAAATATTTTCAAAAAAATCGACGCCATCCTCGAATAGCGTAACCGATCGAGCGGGTTCTGCTTAAACCCAATTGAATCAGTTGATCTTGACCGGCTTCACCCTCCAAATGTCATCGCAATATTCCTGAATGGTCCTGTCGCTGGAAAACTTGCCCATCCGGGCAACGTTTAAAATGGACATCCGGGACCACTCGTCTTGATCCCGGTAAACCTCGGCCACCTTGTCCTGGCATTCCACATAAGGCGTCAAAATCCGCCAACAGCAGATACTCGTCATGGTTCATCAAGGACTCATAGATGGGCTGGAAAAGCTCCGGGATTTTCCGGCGAGAAAAAGCCGCTGGCGATCAAATCCAGCACGCCTTTTAATTCCGCGGATTTGTGGTAATAATCCCGGGGGTTGTACCCCTGCCGCCGGGTTTGGACCACTTCCTCCGCCGTCAGCCCAAAAATAAAGATATTCTCGTCCCCCACTTCTTCCTTAATTTCAATATTCGCCCCATCCAATGTCCCGATGGTCAGCGCTCCATTGAGGGCGAATTTCATGTTTCCCGTTCCGGAGGCTTCTTTCCCGGCGGTAGAAATTTGCTCCGACAGGTCGGTGGCTGGAATGATTTTCTCCGCCAAGGACACGCGGTAATTGGGAAGAAACACACTCATCAGCTTTCCCTTGATCTGGGGATCCTGGTTGACCACGTCCCCGATGGCGCTGATGAACTTGATGATGAGCTTGGCTTGGTGATAGCCCGGAGCGGCCTTGCCCCCAAAGAAAACGGTCCGGGGCACAAAGGACGCGCCCGGATTCGCCTTGATCCGCCGGTAAAGCGCGATGACGTGCAATGCGTTCAAAAGCTGCCGTTTGTACTCATGAATGCGTTTGACCTGAACGTCAAAAATCGATTCCGTATCGATGGCCAATCTCTGTTCAACAGCGATGAGGGCCGGCCAGCTTTTCCTTGTTCTGTTTTTTGACTTCCCGCCATTGGGCCTGAAATTTCTTGTCCTCGGCGAATTTTTCCAGTTTTTTCAACTGGTTCAGGTCGGTCACCCATTTGTCCCCGATTTTGGAGGTGATCAGTTCGGAAAGTCCCGGATTGCACTTTTTCAACCACCGCCTTTGCGTGATGCCGTTGGTCTTATTGTTAAACCGCTCAGGATAAAGATCGTTGAAATCCGGAACCACGTGACTTCTTTAACAGCTCCGTGTGCAAGGCGGAGACCCCGTTGACCGAATGGCTGCCCGACAATCGCCAAGTGGGCCATGCGAATATGCGGGTCCGGACCTTCCTCAAAAATGGACATTCGCCGAAGCCGGTCCTTGTCACCGGGATAATGGTTGGCCACTTCCCTTAAAAAACGGGCGTTGATTTCCTGGATGATCTGGAGATGCCGCGGAAACAGCCGCCCAAAAAGGTTCAATTGGCCACTTTTCCAGGGCTTCCGGCAAAAGCGTGTGGTTGGTATAGCCGAAAATAGCGCCTTGGTCACTTCCCAGGCCATTCCCAATCCATCCCCTCCAAGTCCAGCATGATCCTCATGAATTCGGCGATAGCGATGGTGGGATGGGTGTCATTGAGTTGGATGGCCGCCACATCCGGCAGTGTCCGAAAATCCCGGTGCTCCCGCTTAAAACGCCGCAGGATGTCCTGAATCGAGGCGGACACGAAGAAATACTGTTGTTTCAGGCGCAATTCCCGCCCTTCCGGGCTGTTGTCATTGGGATAAAGGACCTTGGAAATGGATTCGGTCTCGGTTTTCTTGGAAGTGGCGGCGAAATAATTCCCCTTGTTGAAGAAGTCGAGGTCGAATTCCTCCGTAGCCTTGGCGGACCACAGCCTCAGGTTGTTCACGGTTTTGTTGCCATAACCGGGAATCGGGGTGTCATAAGCCGCGGCCAGGACATCTTCCGTATCCACCCAGTCAAAAACCTGTTTTCCGGCGCGGTTTGTGCGTTGGGCCACATGGCCCCCAAACTTAATCCGATAGGTATATTCGGGCCGGGATTTCTCCCAAGGGTTTTCCTTGCTCAACCACTCATCCGGTTCTTCCACCTGGTAACCCCGGACGATCTTTTGCCGGAAAATCCCGTAATCGTAACGGATGCCATAACCATAAGCGGGAATTTCCAAAGTCGCCAGCGAATCCATGAAGCAAGCCGCCAGGCGTCCCAGGCCGCCGTTTCCAAGACCCGCGTCAATCTCCGCTTCCCGGAGTTCCTCCAAGTTGAACCCCAAATCCAGAAGGGCTTTCGAAACCCTGTCCTCAACCTGCAGGTTAATGACCGAGTTGCCCAAGGTCCGTCCCATCAGGAACTCCAAGGATAAATAGTAAACCCTTTTCACCTTTTGAGTCCGGTAGGTCTTTTGGGTCGCGACCCAATTTTCCACCTGGCGGTCCCGGATGGCATAGGCCAGGCTCAAATATCGGTCGTAATCGGTGGCGGTTTCGCTTTCTTTAATCAACCGGTACTTGAGGTTTTCCTGGAAGGAATGTTTGAAGTCCTCAACCCTAATTCCCTTGTAAAGCTCAAATTCGGAAGATCCTTGGGTTCGACATGCCTCTTGACGGTTTTCACGGATTATTTTTTTTCATCGGAATCCTTTATCTCATATTCCGCGTCAATGACGGAAGGATCAGAAAATCTTTTGTTCCACCCTGGAAAAAGCGGTTTTCGCTGAACCGGCCTCGAGTTTTTCCGGCGAGGGTAATAAGATGCGCAATGCCGAAGCGCCAATGGCCACCGCCGCCAGACCAAGTCCAGCATCAGGGCGAAAGGGATCAAAGCCAGCGCGGCCAATATCAAAAGGGGAACCAAGAATCGCGGCGCTTGAACCGAACGAACATGAATTTGCATCGGGGAAATCCTTCCTGGGTCGCGAAGCATTTTCCAATAGTCAACTTAAATTCTCAACCGCTCATTTGAATCATTTGTCAAAATCCCTCTTTCCTCAAAACAAATCCCGGTTAAATCTAATCTTCGGTTAATTGGGTATCCGTCAACAAATTTGTGGTTCCAAACGGAAACCAAGCTTTTCCCCTTACGAACTGGCCTTGACAAGTCCGTGCACCCTTTTAAAATAGTTTTGAGCCTCCTGCGGTGTTCGATCTTGGGGCGGGAAATTCTGAGCCACAAAAAACAAAAACGGGTTCCCATAGACCAATCGGGGATAGTCTTCTTCGGAAGCGATGAACCGCTTGTGAGGGCGCCCACCTGACTTAGTCAGGCCTCAGAAAAGTACTGTCTTAAACGGCACAGGCGGCGGGCTCATTTTTTTTTCCTCAAAAAAAAGGTTTTTTTCTTCAACTTAAAACGACTCCCCCCTTGTTGTCATTTACCAGGCCCTTTATCATGATTTCATGGATTTTTTCGATTCAGCCGTTGAAGAAAGCAACAGTCGCCCTCTCGCCATCCGCATGTCCCCCAGGTCTCTTGAGGATTATGTCGGGCAGGAACATTTGGTGGGCCCGGAAAGCTTTTGCGCCGTCTTCTGGAAGCCAATCGCATCGTTTCCTTGATCCTTTACGGCCCCCCGGGAACAGGCAAAACCGCCTTCGCCCGCTTGGTCGCCCGCCGAATGAAAAGCCGTTTTGTGGCCTTAAACGCCGTCACCTCGGGCCTGGCCGACCTGCGCAAGGTTTTCGACGAGGCCGCCGAAAACAAGAAACTCTACCAGCAATCCACTATCCTCTTTCTGGATGAAATCCACCATTTCAATAAAAGCCAGCAGGATGCCCTTCTTCCCCATTTGGAACAAGGAACCATCATTCTGGTCGGCGCCACTACTCAAAACCCGTTTTTCGCCTTGAACACGGCCTTGCTTTCCCGTTCTCGGGTCTGCGAATTGAGGCCCTTGGAAGAAAACCATCTGGGAATCATCCTGGACCATGCGCTTAAAAACGCTGAAAATGGGCTGGGCAACTACAAGGTCGATCTGGCGCCTGAAGCCAAAACCCATTTGTTGAAAGCCGCCTCCGGCGACGCCGCGCACTCTCTTGAACGCCTTGGAAGTGGGTGTTCTGACAACCCCTCCCGACAACCAAGGCATCATCCATTTCGATTTGGAAGTCGCCCAGGAATCCATCCAGAAACGGATGGTCCAATACGACGCCTCCGGCGACCAGCATTACGACACTATTTCCGCTTTCATCAAAAGCATTCGGGGTTCCGATCCTGACGCGGCCCTTTATTGGCTGGCCAAGATGCTTTATGCCGGGGAGGACCCCCGTTTTATCGCCCGCAGGCTGGTCATTTCGGCGGCGGAGGACGTAGGTAACGCCGACCCCCAGGCCTTGCCTCTGGCTGTGGCGGCCCAACAGGCACTGGAATTCATTGGTTTGCCCGAAGGACGCATTCCCCTGGCCCAAGCCACGGTTTATCTTGCCTGCGCCCCCAAAAGCAATGCTTCCTATATGGGGTTGGAATCGGCGACCGAAGACGTTAAAAAGGAAGCCAACAAGGAAGTTCCCCTCCACCTGAAAGACGCCCACTATCCGGGCGCGAAAGTTTTGGACCATGGCAAGGGTTATCAATATGCCCATGACTTTCCGGATCATTATGTCAAACAGGAATATGCCCCGAATCTGGGCCGGTACTATTCCCCGACCAATTTGGGATACGAAGCCAAAATAAAAGCCTGGTTGGAACATCTCCAAGAACTAGAAAAATCCCCAAATCCCGGTGAAAGACCCAAAACATGACATTGCCTGAATCCGATTCCAAGTCCCCCTTGCGGGAGAAATTGAAGCAATTACGGGATCAAGTCGACCCCGCCTTTGCGGAATCGGCTTCTCAAGGAGTCTGGAATATCCTATGCAAGCGGCCCGAATTTGATAAGGCCAACGGCATCGGCGCCTTCGCCTCAACTCCGAGCGAAATCAACACCTATTCGATTCTGGAAGGTTCCCTGGAACTGGGTAAAAAACTTTACTTGCCCAAGGTGGTGAAAGACAAAAAACATTTTCATTTTTATCAAGTACAAAACTTCAAGACGCTCATCAAAGGGCCCTTTGGCATTTTAGAACCTTCCGGTAATAAACCCGCCAATTGGGAAGAAATCGACTTGATCCTGGTACCCGGCCTGGCCTTCGATCTGACCGGCAACCGGCTGGGCTTTGGCAAGGGTTATTACGACCGAGTCCTGCCCGAAATGAAAAAAACTACCCTGACGATTGGCTTGGGCTATTCCTTCCAGATTGTTGAGAAAATACCCGCCGAACCCCATGACATCCCCCTAAAGGCCGTTTTAAGTGAAAAAGGATTTCAGTATTGTAAATAGCGCGCCTTCTCGAAACAGTTCTGTCTGTTAGGGTTGTGTTTCTCATTATTTTTGTTTACTCTCAACCGACTCTTTAGAAAAAAGGACACCTATGAACATCCTCCTCGTTGGCGACATTATGGGAAAACCGGGCCGCCACGCGGTTCACAACTGCATCGGCCGGGTTAAAAACGACTACAACATCGAATTCACCGTTGTTAACGGGGAAAATTTGGCCGCAGGAGCGGGTATTCAGCCCGATTCTTTCAAAAACATTATCGAAATCGGCGCCGATGTAGTCACTTCCGGGAATCATATTTGGTCGAAGAAAGAAGTCCGGGAAATCATTGGCCACGACCCCCGGCTTCTTCGGCCTCACAATTATCCAAGCGAAAATCCGGGTTCAGGCTTGGGGATTTACGATTGTATGGGAACCCCGGTTGCGGTTCTCAATCTCATGGGCCGGACTTTTATGAATATCAACCTCGATTGCCCCTTCAAGGCCGCCGACAGGGCGCTCCAACAAATACAGGGCAAGACCAAGGTCATTATCGTGGATATGCATGGCGAGGCTACCAGCGAGAAAAGGGCCATGGGTTGGTATTTGAATGGCCGGGTCAGTTCCGTGACCGGAACCCATACTCATATCATGACGGCGGACGAGGAAATTCTGCCGGGTGGCACGGCTTATTTGACTGATATCGGCATGTCGGGCTCCCCCAATTCGATCATTGGAATGAAACAACCGCAAGTTTTATCCCGGTTTCTCACCGGTGCCCCGTCCCGCTTTGAAGTGTCGGAGGAAATGCCTTATTTGTTCCAGGCCGTAGTGGTTTCGGTGGATAAGGAAAATGGAAAAGCCACCAAGATTGAAAGAATCCGGCAACTTGTGAATTAAACCCACGCTGCCAACTTAATTTTTTCAATCCCGCTCCCCGAAAACTCCTAATTTCGGATCATTCGAGTAATTAGGTTTGCCAAGGGAATCCAAAAGTAATTTTCCGGCTTCATTGGGCTCCCCATTGTGGAGCATTCCATGACCTATCTGACTATCCGAAGACCAACCCCATCCCACGTAGCCAATTCCCCACCCATTCAGGAGGGATAGGGTATTCTTGAACCAGGAAAGTTCATGGGTTCTATCCTCACCCCCATTGGCCAAATAGGCCCCCACCTCTGTCACCAATAGGGGTTTTTGGAGTTTCTGCGGGATATCCGGTATCAAAGCCAAAATCAGCGCCTTTTCAATATCGGACCGCTCCCAAAGATTGACCAATGGAGGCCCGCTTCGGTAGGCGGTCCCTGGCCCGCCATTGCCCGAATTGCGGTACAAATGGGTTCCATAGATGAGATTGGGGTCATCAAGAGAATGCTTCCCAACCCAAGCCAAAGTAGAGGCCGAATATCGGGGCGGTGGATAATCCAAATTGACCCAGCACATATAATCCCACTGAATGATGACCGGATTTGGAGTCAAGGTACGGATTTGGGGGAGGACTTCTTTGACGAACTGGAACCAATCTTCTTGGGCCTGGGCATCACCATGGGGTTCGTTAAAAAGTTCAAATAAAACATTGGGGTACCGGCCTAGGACTCGAGCGGCTGAAACCCATATCTTTTCAAACTCCGCTCGGTTTTTCACGACATCGGAAAACCGCCCCTCGGGCGGCCATGGAAGGAATTCCTGGCCAGATTGGCGACCTTCCACGTTTTTCAAGGCAAAGAAATCAAAGATAACATAAAGACCCCGCTCCCCCGCCCACTTCACGGTATCTTCCATCATTTGGCGGTAGGACTCAGGATAATTCACCTTTCGATAGGGGTCCTGATAGGTCTTGGGGTCATTTTTCCACCAGTCGACGATGGTGTGAAAACGGACCACATTGAAACCTAGCTGGTTATATTGCCCAAGGGTTTTCTGGACGACACCCGGGTTCCAATTCCCCATGCCGGAATAAAGGGGCCCTCCGGCTGGGTCCCAGTCTCCGTCGGGCACGTCTAAAAAACCGTGATGGTTGATTCCTCTTAATATCACGGTCCTTCCGAAAGGATCTTTGAGAAACCGTCCATCCACATGAAGGAGCAGGGCCGGTTGAAAAGTTTGGGGCTGTCCAGAGCGAGCAAAAAGGAACAGTCCCAACAAACCCGTGTGGAACCAAAAAGTTTTAATTAGCCGCGGAAAACGAAAGATCATTTGGGGTGTACACTTTTCATCAAGGACTGAAAGCTAAGGTTTTGTGGTCGAAAGTCCGCTGGTATCCACAGAACTGACAGGTGTCGGGGCGGATAACTCACTTGTATCCGCAGAAACGGTGGGAGTGGGGATGGGGCGGGATTTGTGTCTGGCTTTCTTTCTTGATTCCGCCACGACTTTGGCTTTGAGTTTCTTGTAGTAGTGTTTCGCCGATTTCGTCGTCGGATCGATGGCCAAGGCCTTTTGGTAGCAGAACAAAGCCTTCTTGTCGTGATCCTTCACGGTGGAGGCGTGAAATTCATAGATTACCCCAAGGGTGGCATAAGTTTCCGCGTAATAGTAGGAAGCTCCATGGATTTCTTTGGTGGCCAAGGACTTATGCAAAAGTTTGAAAGCCAATTTGTAATTTTGAGCCATGAACGCATTCATCCCTAGTTTGTAGTATTTTTTGACTCCGGCAATGGTGGTAACCGGCGCCGATTCAATCTGGGGCATGGGGGTAGGCGTCGGGCTCTCTTCCAGGCTGATCTCTTCCGGAGACTGGGTTATCGTGGGTATCGGCGTTACGTTAGGCGTGACGGAGGCTTGGACGAACGGCGTGGGAGAACCAAGGATGGGGGTCGCTACCGGCGTAGGGGTATTTTCGGAGGCCGGTTTGAAATCGATGGAACAGCTCAGGCCGGCCCTGATATCAACATACTGAAAATCATCGGGAGGTTGAATCCAGTGGCTACCGGCGGCGATATCGAAGAAAATGGGCCCGGCGATGGAAACCCGGCTGCCGATGCCCGCTTTTAATTGGACCGGTCCACCCGTCGAGGAAAGGTTCAAGCCCGCCCCGCCATAGAGATAGGGTGAAAACTTATTTTTCCCGTTTTCGAACGGGAAAATCCGACCTTCCAGATTGCCCATAGGTACTGAAAAATTGGACGAACTGTAAAAAGTAACCTGTTCGTAGCTAAGCCCTAATGAAAAGTAATAGGACGGGTTCCACTCCCCCAAGGCGTCTAAGCCAAAACCATAAGTCGTGGAACTGGTTAAACCTGCCGGTTGAACGGGAGATCCATACAATCCGAAAAAAGTTAATGAAATAGGGGCCACATCCGCGAAAACCACCTGGCTTAAAAACAGGAAAGCCAGAATTTTCAATCCCAACCGATCATGGAGCAATTTCAATCCTTTTGATTTTTATACCTAGCGACTTGCTTAATATGCCTCCGGGCTGTCGGGTTTCTCTTTTCATACCTCAAGGCTTGCCGATAGTAGTAGTAGGCCCAATTATAGTGGATGATATGAAATTGGTAGATCACTCCCAGCATTGCGCTGGCTTCGGCGTAATAAAACTTGGCGGAATAGGAATCTTTCATCTCTAAGGATTTTTTAAGATAACGGATGGCCTTGTCGTAATCCTGCTCCTGATAGGCCTTAATCCCAGCGGCATAGATGTCCTTCATCTTTAAAACCCCATGAACTTCAAGGGACGCGGATTCATCACTCAACGGTTTCCGTCGGGGTGGGGGCCGATTCGAACATATTAATGACAGTCGTGGGAACGGGAACCGCCGCTGGAAGAGACGTGACCGTTGGCGTCGCAACCATATTTGTTGAAACAGGTTGGGCGGAAGTTAAGGTAGGCGTTGGTTTGAGGATATCGTCCAGATTAATTTCTGTGTCGCCAAAGGCCCCGGAATCCAAACCCCACAGGATAAACCCTAAGGTCACTACCGTGATTGATAATCCAAACCCATGTTTTTTCACATCAAGCCTCCCGGAGGGATGCTCCAAATTTTATCAAGTTTTAGCCGAATTTGACTCATTTTTATCTTGGATCGGTCAATAGAATCTGGTGATTCAAAAGCTGACTTAAGCTTTCTGGTCGGCCACTACCAAGCTTTCCTCGATGGATTTGACGATTTTTTTCAACTGGTCTTTCGTCAAAGCATCGGAGAAAAACATGGCCTCAAATTGGGAAGGCGGAAGATAAACGCCCCTTTGGGCCATGGCCCAGAAAAACCGCCCATATTTTTTCTGATCCGATTCCTTGGCTTGGGCGTAATTCTCGATTGGGTGCCCACAAAAAAATAAGGTGGCCATGCTTCCCACCCTTTGGAATACGGCTTTCACGCCTGTCTTTTCCAGGGCCCGCCTGATCCCCTCTTCGACAAAAGCAGCTGATTCCTCCAACTGATCATAAACTTTCCGTTCGGACAATTTTTTCAAAGTGGCGATTCCCGCCGCCATGGCGATGGGATTTCCGGAAAGGGTCCCTGCCTGGTAAACTGGCCCTTCAGGAGCAACTTGAGACATCAGTTCCTCCCGGCCACCATAAGCCCCCACCGGCATTCCTCCCCCGATGATCTTGCCGAGGGTCGTCAAGTCGGGTTTAATACCATAAAGTTCTTGGGCCCCCCCCAAAGCCACCCGGAAACCCGTCATAACCTCATCGAAAACAAGAAGGGCGTTATGCTGTTTGGTTAATTCCCTTAAGCCCGCCAGAAAACCATGTTTTGGGGGCACTAAGCCCATATTCCCCGCTACGGGTTCCACAATGACCGCCGCGATATCAGTAAATCTTGAAAAGGCCTCTTGAACCGCTGGAAGATCGTTATAGGGCAGGCTGGTGGTAAGAGAAGCTATTTCCTCGGGAACCCCTGGGCTATCCGGCAACCCGAGGGTGGCCGCCCCGCTTCCCGCCGCCACTAACAAACTATCGCCATGACCATGGTAACAACCGTCAAACTTGATGATACGCTTTTTGCCTGTCGCGGCCCGGACCAGCCTTATGACGCTTAAAACGGCCTCGGTACCGGAACTGACAAAACGAACTTTATCGATGGAAGGATAGGCTTTTTTGACCAGGACGGCGAGATCCGTTTCAAGCGGTGAAGGCGCGCCAAAGCTGAATCCTTTTTTCAGGACACGACGCACAAGGTTAAGTACCTCGGTATCCACGTGCCCTAGGATGAGTGGCCCCCAGGAACCCACTAAATCAATGTATCGGTTTCCATCCACATCGATCAAATAGGAACCCTTGCCCCGCGCGAAAAAGATAGGCGTCCCACCCACGCCCTTGAAAGCCCGAACCGGACTGTTGACCCCTCCCACTAGATGTTTCTGGGCCAATTCATATAAATTTCGGGACCTGTCCAACTTGAGTTTATATTTCATAATTTGCGAATCTCAAGAATTAATATTCATTTAAAGTACTTCGCCGCTTCTTTGGCCCAATAGGTGATGATCCGATCCGCCCCTGCCCGCTTGATGGCCAGCAGGCTCTCCACCATGGCCGCCTCTTCCGATAACCAACCCAGCTTCCCTGCCGCCTTGACCATGGCATACTCACCCGACACGTGGTAAGCCCATAGCGGGGTCAAGAACCTCTGGCGCGCGCGGGTGATGATGTCCAAGGCCGGTAAGGGCTGGCTTGACCATGACCACGTCCGCGCCTTCCTCGATATCCAATTGGATTTCCTTTAAGGCTTCCCGGGGATTGAAGGCGGGACATCTGGTAGGTTTTACGATCGCCGAAAGCGGGTGCCGAATCCGCCGCGTCTCGGAAAGGGCCGTAAAAACAGGTAGAAAATTTAGCCGCGTAACTCAGGATAGGAGTCATCGAAAAACCCTTTTGGTCGAGGATTTTTCGAATGGCCGAAATGCGTCCATCCATCATGTCCGAAGGGGCCACCATATCGGCCCCCGCTTCCACGTGGGAAAGAGCTATCTTTTGAAGCAGTCCAAGGGTCTGGTCGTTATCCACGTCCCCTTTAACAATGATGCCACAATGACCGTGAGAGGTATATTCGCAGGCACAAACGTCGGTAATGACGGCCAAGTCCGGTGCTTCCTTTTTTAAAAGCCTCACGGCTTTTTGGATAACCCCATTCTTTTGGTAAGACTGAAGGGCTCCAGGATCCTTTTGCTTGGGAATGCCAAATAAAAGCACACCCGTAATTCCCAGAGCCTGGGCTGAGGCGGCTTCACGAACCAGGGAAACAAAACTATTTCGTTGAACGCCCGGCATGGAAGAAATGGGCTCGGGGCTTTTCAATCCTTCCTCAACGAAAAGAGGAAGAATAAAGTCGGATCGGTTTAAACGGGTTTCTTCAAATAAACGCCGTAACGCCTTTGTTTTCCTTAGGCGCCTCATACGGTGGGTTGGAAATGGCATGGTTTTTCTCCGGCGTGTATTTTAGCGTCGAAAGGGCTCTTAGACTAAGAATTAGATCGCTTGACCGCCCATTTGACAATGGCCGCCACAAGATCGGGCATCGTGTATTTGGTTGGTTGAACAGCCACTTTGCCGCCCCATTTCTTGACGGAGGCCGCCGTTACCGGGCCGATGACCGCAGCTGGAATGCGTACCACCCACTTCTTTAATTGGGAAGGGTTGAAAAGGCCGTAAAAGTGGTCCACAGAGGAAGAGGAAGCAAAAGTCAACAAATCCACTCCGCCGCCTTTTAAGAACAATTCCCGAAGTTCTTTCCGGGCCCCTCGAGGCACTTGGTTTTCATAAAGCGCCAATAGATCGCATTGTATCTTCTTTTTTTTAAAATACCGAACTAACAAATCCCGCCCCTCACGGGCTCGGGCGAATAAAACCCGCTTCTCTTTCAGGGGAATTCTTTGAAAAGCCTTCGCCAAGCCTTCCTGTTTATAATCGTCTGGCACCAAGGCCACCTTGAGTCCAAATGACCTCACAACCTTTGCAGTGGCTTCCCCAATACAAGCTATTTTTACCCCACTTAAATGCCTGACGCTCATTCCGATTTTTAAAAAATGGCCAAAGAAAATTTCGACCGCGTTCACACTGGAGAAAATGATCCAGTCATATTCCCCGCTCCCCTGGATTTTTTCTCTCACCTGCCGGTCCAAGGGCAGCGGTTTGATTTCAAAGGTAGCGATAGAAACCACTTCCGCCCCTTCATCCGAAAGAAGGCCAGAGAGATAACCAGCCTTGGCCTGGTTTCGAGTCACTAAAATTTTATGGCCCCAGAGTGGTTTTTGGGAAAGCCAGTCAAGCTTCGGCCTCAAGTTAACCACCTCCCCCACTACCACCGTAGCCGGAGGCAGAAGCCTCGCCTTATTCGTAAGATCAGCAAGATTTTCCAGAGTTCCCGTGACCACCTTTTGCAGAACGGTTGTCCCACTTTGAATGACCGCCGCGGGAGTTCGTAGGCTTTTCCCCTCCTCGATCAAACGGCGGCAAAGGGCTGGAAGGCTGTGAAGTCCCATCAAAAAGACCAAGGTTCCTTGATCTTTGGCCAAATGAGCCCAATCCACTTGGCTAATGGTTTTCGAAGGGTCCTCATGGCCCGTGACAACCGTAAAGGAGGAATTCAAGCTGCGATGGGTCACCGGGATACCCGCATAGGCTGGAACCGCGATGGCCGAGGTAACGCCCGGAACGACCTCGAATGGGATTTTTTGATCCTCCAAGGCCATGATTTCCTCCGCACCTCTTCCAAAAACGAATGGGTCCCCGCCCTTCAAGCGAACCACTTTTTTGCCCTGTGACGCAACCCGAACGAGAAGACTGTTGATTTGAGACTGCTTCATGGCGCCCGATTTTCCACGGCTTCCACGGAATATTATCCGGGCTCCCTTTGGGATAAATTCCAGGATTTTAGGATGTACGAGTGCATCATAGACGACCACATCCGCCTTGGAAAGAATGTCTTTGGCTTTCAAGGTCAAGAGGCCAGGATCGCCCGGCCCAGCGCCAACGAGATAAACTTTTCCTGAATTCATAAACTCCCTAAAGCAAACAAAATTTCACCAAGTCGTTCGGCCAAAACCATTTAAGATTTCCTGGGCCCCATGGTTTAAAAAATAGCGGGCCAACTCATCCCCCAGTTTCCCAGGATGGTTGGCTGAACCCTTTCGGCTGTGACGCATGATCTGTTCGCCATTCGGATGGGCGATGACGCCTGAAAGATGAAGGGTATCCCCCTCCAAGGTGGCCAACGCCCCTACAGGGATGCGGCAGCCGCCCTGCAAAGTCCTCAAAAATGATCTTTCCGCCTCCGCGCAAATCCTGGTGGGCCCATCATCCAAAAGCGAAAGCGTCTTTTTCAATTCTTGGTCTTCCACACGCAAGGTCACGCAAAGCACGCCCTGGGCCGGAGCGGGTAGGATGATTTCGGGGTCAAGGAACTCGGTAGCTTCATTCCCTCGTCCCAAGCGTTTTAGACCCGCCGCTGCGATGACAATGGCGTCGCATTCCCCTTCCTTTAGCTTTCTCAAACGCGTATCGACATTCCCCCGCAAAGGCGCCACCTTAAGGTCCGAACGCACCGCCCGTATTTGGGCTTCTCGACGGGGGGATCCGGTGCCCACGAGGGATCCGGCGGGTAATTCAAAGAACTTGGAACCCGATTTGGAGATTAAAACGTCCCTGGGATCTTCCCTTTTGACAAAGGCACCATAACCAATGCCGGCGGGAAGAACCGTCGGCACATCCTTCAGGCTATGTATAGCAGCCCGGATGCCGCCCGAAAGCAAGGCCGCATCCAGTTCTTTGGTGAAAAGTCCTAGAGGCGGTTCATTCGAATCTCCAACCGCCTCTTGGGCGGACAAACGGTCGCCCAGGGTCTTCACCACTTCCAGCCGAACCTCCTGGCCCGGGAACAAAAGCGCAATCTTGGAACGAACCCCTTCCGCCTGGGTTAAGGCCAGTTGGCTGCCTCGGGTACCTATGAGTATCATGTAAAGTCCATCTTATCCGGGATTTTGCCGGTTTTTTTTCAAGAAAATGTCGTTCAACATTCGGGCATACTCGAACCGGTCCGTTTCGTTGGCAATTCCCCTCAAGTTGACAGATGGGTCATGAAGAAGCCTTCCGACTAGGTCGTGGGTCAGGCGTTCGAGTGCCTTTCTTTCCTTTTCGGAAAGATTTCCATTCTTGTTCAGGAATTCTGATAGTTCGGATTGGCGGATTTCTTCAAAATGCTCCCTTAGCCTGACAATCGTCGGCACCAATTCCAGCCCGGTAAGCCAATCGCAAAGACGGTCTACTTCCTCTCGAAGAATCGATTCGGCGGCCTCAACGGCCTTTTGCCGTTGGCCCCGGTTTCCATCGGCGATGGAGGAGAGGTCGTCGATGTTATAGAGAAAAACGGATTCAATCTTCCCCGTTTCAGGCTCCACGTTTCGGGGCACTCCAATATCGATGATGAAAAGGGGGCGGCCTTTTCGGTTCCTCATCGCCTGTTCGACGTCCATCTTCTTCAACCAGGAAGCGCTGTCCCCCAGTGAAGCCAGGATAATATCAACCTGCTCGATCTTTTTCAGGCTCTCGGACAACGCCAGGGCCTTTCCGTCGAGCTTCTCCGCCAATTGCTTGGCTTTTTCAATCGTCCGGTTGGCGATGAAAAAACCCTTCACGCCAGCGTCCACAAGATATTTGGCGGTCAATTCACCCATTTCACCCGCGCCCAATAACAGGGCCGAGTGCTCCGAAAGGTTCGTGAAGATTTTTCGGGCCAAGTCGACCGCAACGCTTGAGACATTTACCGGCATCCGGGCGATTTCGGTCTGGGACCGTACCCTTTTAGCCGCAGCGAAAGCCCGGTCAAAAATGCCGTGGAAGGCCGCGCCCGTCAAACCCGCCTGCCTGGATTTTTGAAAAGCTTCTTTCACTTGGCCCAATATTTGGGCCTCCCCCACTACCATCGAATCCAGAGAAGAGGCCACTCGGAAAAGGTGCAAGAAGGCTTCGGGACCCTCAAGAAGGTAAAAATATTTTTTAACTTCCAGGGGCTTCAATCTATGGAATTTTCCAAGAACTTCACGGATTTCACCCAGACAATTTTCGTTGTTTTCCGGCGATAGATAAAATTCGACCCGGTTACAAGTGGAAAGAAAAACCGTTTCAGGGGAATGGGTTTTCAAGGCCCGAAGGACTTCCATGACTTTTTCCGGCGGAAGGGCGTATTTTTCCCTGACCGCGAGGGGAGCAGTGGTGTGGTTCAATCCGTAGGCGATGAACTTCATAATGGCTTATTCCTAAAGTACGTGCTGGGTAGTTAAAAAAACGCGAACGCCCACAAAGGTGAAAAGCGCCAGGAGATAACCCGCCATCACGAGCACCATAGTTTTCCTTCCCCGCATTCGGAAACCCCAACGCAGGAGGAAGAAAGAGGCGTAAATGACCAATACCAGAAAGGAACCCAGAATTTTAGGATCGGCCAGTGGCAGTCGGTTCCAAACCTGAATAGCCTGAACGGCCCCCAGCCACAATCCGAGGAACCAGAACAGAAAACCCAACCCGATGTAATAAACGGTCAATCGGTCTAAAGCCTCAAGCGCCGGGAGGCGGTAACTCCAGCTTTTGACTTGGTGCTGCTTCAATTGGCCTTCCTGGACCCAAAAGGCCACCCCGACGCCGAACCCCAGGGTGAAATGAGAAAAACCAAGGAAAGTCAAAAAAATATGGCTGGCCATTCCCGGGGTCATTAAACCGACTGTCCATCAAGGCGGCGGGCTTAAAGCCAAGCCAAAAAGCCAGAAGTGCCACCAATAGGATGAACGGCAGGAAGAGTGACGTAAGAACCGGCACCGGTGTTTTGAGGCGACCTAGGAGCAGGGCCGCGGCCAGCGAAAAGGAGAAAGCGGTCAAAATACCCTCAAGGGTGACAAAAGGCGCATAACCGTCCGTCATCCATTGGAGCGCAAGTAGGAGTCCCTGAAAAAAGAATCCGGCAAAAAGCCAGCGTACTGCCAAACGGTCCGAACCTTCATCCAGTCCCCGGTAATACCGAAAGGCATAAATACAGCTGAAAGCGTATATGAATGAACACCGCCCCTAATAATCCATTGGTCATCATGACCTTCCCCCTGGTGAATGACCCCATCCTTAAACCGAACCACTCTAGCGGTTTTTAAACGTCGAAACAACTTTCTCCTCTACGCTTCAAAAGATCACTTCACGAAAGCCCTTAAACAAAAAAACCCCCGGCTGGAAGCCGGAGGTTTAAACCGGGGGATAATTAACTATCTTAAAAAATTTTTAGACCTGTTAAAAAAGAGCGGAAGGGCCGCTTGGGCGATATCCATGATGGGCGTAGGCCAGAAACCGAAGGTGACGGTGGATACGATACAGACCACCAAAATGATCTTTTCAATGAGGTTCATTTCAATGGGCGATGGATCCTTGGCATCCACCATGAGGGCTTGCCGAACTACCTGAAGGTAATAGTAAAGCGACACTACGCTGAAAACCATGCCCACCAATGCCAGCCAGGTATATCCCATGTGGACGGCGGCTCCGAACAAATACCACTTTCCGGAAAAACCCGCGAAGGGCGGGACCCCCGCCAAGGAAAGAAGGCAAACCAATAAAACTACCCCGATAAGGGGGGATCTTTTCCACACACCCGCGATAATCCTCGATTTGGTCGCTTCCGGTTTTACCGGAAACAATTACGATCGCTAGAAAGGCCCCCAAGTTGGCGAAGAGGTAGACGAAGAGATAAAAAAGGACCGCGGTTAAGCCCAACTGGCCGCCCGCCAAAAACCCCGTTGAAATATATCCGGCTTGGGCGATAGAAGAATAGGCCATCATGCGCTTGATATTTTTTTGTGGTATGGCCTCTAAATTACCAAGAATGATGCTCATGACCGCTAGTACAGCGAAAAGTCCCGCCCAAACCGGTGAAGCGGAGTAATCCGAAAGGCCGACCCAAAAGATTCTGACGAAAGCCGCGAATCCCGCGGTTTTAGAAACAACGGAAAGAAAAGCCGTTACTGGAGTCGGGGCGCCCTCGTAAACGTCAGGTGTCCACATATGAAAAGGAGCTAGGGATATTTTGAAGGCCAAACCTCCTGTCACCAGGATGATTGCCATAGCCAGCATGGGTGAAAAGGGTTGGGCTGCCAGACTTTTTCCGATCTGCGTGATGATAGTCGTTCCGGTCAGGCCGTAAATATAGGAGAAACCGAGCAAGAGAATGGCAGAGGAAAAGGCTCCCAGTAATAAGTATTTCATTCCCGCTTCATTGCTTCCTTTGTCTTTCTTCATGAAAGAAGCCAGTAAATAACTACTGATTGTTAGGGTTTCCAGCGAGACATAAAGGGTAATAATCTCCTGGGCCGAAGCCAAGGCCGAGGCTCCGGCGGCGGAAAACAAAAGAACCGCTAGGAATTCCGCTGGGTAATGCGTGGGCCGGCTTTTGAAATAACGGAAGGTGATAAAGAGGGTCAAAAGAGTGCCCAATAGCACGATCATCTTGAAATAGGCGGCCAGTCCGTCCGTTTTAAGGAAACCGGCAAAAGCTTCCGTAGGAAGGTTTCCCATATTGCAAGCCGCAGAACAACAAAGTCCCCCCACGCAAGGAAGAGTAATAAGGGCTCCCAACACTCCCAAAACGGCTATCCAATTCAGGATCCGGCGGGTCGAGTCACTTTCCGAAAACAATTCCACGAGCAGGATCAAAATGGCCGTGCTTACCAGCCAAAGTTCGGGCAGGAAAGAAGAAACTTGGATCACTTGAATCCTCCGATATAGTCGATCAAAGGCGCGATAGTCGCATTAGACATATCGACAAAGGGTTTCGGATATAAACCCACGGCAAGAGAAACGGCCAAAAGAAAAGCTATCGGCAGGATTTCGATGAAAGTCCCGTCATGCACCTCTTCCTTGAAATGAGGGTCTTTAACTGGCCCGTAAAAAACCATCTGCACAAGCCGGAGGTAATAAACGGCCGTCAAGACGATGGCCAGGACAGCAACTGGGAAGAGGACTTGGAAAATAGTGAAGCCCCCGTGATAACCGCTGCGATAGGACCCGAGGAAAATCAGGAATTCACCCACGAAACCGCTTAAGCCCGGAAGGCCCACATTTGCCATAGCCGCCGCAACGAAAAGCCCTCCCAAAACCGGCATACAAGCCCCCAACCCGCCGAGTTTGGACAGTTCCCTTGTGTGGGCTTTTCCATAAACCGTACCCACCAGGGCGAAAGTCATGGCCGCCACTATTCCGTGGGAAAGAGTCTGGATGACAGCTCCATTTAAACCGGCAACTTGGAGAGTGCAGATACCGAACAGGATTGCGCCACAATGGGAAACGGAGGAATAGGCAATGACATACTTGAAATCTTTTTGTTTTAAGGCAACCAATGCGGCGTAAAGAATGTTCACGACGGTTAAAAGCACTAGAATCGGAAGCCAGTGTTTTGCTCCCAATGGTAAGGCCGGCAAAGCGACCCGAATAATGCTGTATCCCCCTAAGCTCTTTAATACGCCCGCGTGAAGCATGGAAGCGGCAGTAGGAGCGGAACCATATCCATCGGGAGACCAAGTATGGAAAGGAAAAACGGCCGAGATGACTCCAAAACCCAGAAAAAGAAGGGGGAACCAAATGTTTTGGAAATCGGAGCTATAGCCGGTTTTCGACAAGTCGCCTAATACGCGAATATCGAAAGTATGAATGCTGGACGTGAAATACATGGCGATAAAACCCACCAACATGAAGGCGGAACCGGCCAAGAGCATGAGGGTCAGTTTCATGGCGGCGTATTCCTTGCGACCCGATCCCCAAATACCCACCAAGAGGTACATCGGCAAAACAGCGAATTCATAAAAGAGAAAGAAAAAGAACAGGTCGAGGCTTTCGTAGGCGCCGGCCACACCCCCGACGAGAAGGGAAAAAAGAACGAAATATTCTTTTTTACGCAGGCTGATGTTCCACGAGATAAGCGTCCCTGCAAAATAAACGCAGCCAACCAAAAACACCATCAAGGTGCTCATTCCGTCGACACCCAAGAGATACTTGATCCCGAAATTGCCGAGCCAAGGAACCTCTTCCACCAATTGGAATCCCCCTGCACTGGTTTGGTAAAGGGCGAAAACTTTGAAAGCGACCCCCAATTCCATAGAAGCCATAAAAAGACTAATCCAACGTGTATATTTTTCCGGCGCAGCCATGATGGCAAAAGCCGAAAGAATGGGAATAAGGATGAAAGAGGTTAAAAGAGGCAAAATATTGGGGCCATGAGCTGAAGCCTGGGAAAAGAGGGCAAAGATGGCCGCGAAAGGGACCAAAATGGTGGCAAGTACGGGAAGCATTCTTTATTTCCTCCGGATATTTAGAAACTAACCAGCAGATAAATCATTGCCACCGCGCCAAAAATAACCAAGGCGTAATTTTGGACATAACCGGTCTGGGTCAGGCTGAAAAGACTTCCCATTTTCCGATTGATCCAACCTGTCCCATCCACCATCCCATCGTCGACAACCACTTCATCGAACCAGTGGAAAATGGAAGCTATCCCAAAAACAACCTTGTCCACAAACCAGCCATACATCTCATCGAAGTAATACTTATTCTTCAAAAGCAGATAGATGGGCCGGAATTGTTGGGCGACATTTTCGGCCGAGAAAATCTTGAAGTAGTAAAAGGCGGCGGATAAACCGATTCCTATTAGGGCGACTAAAAGAGAAAGCCAGGACTGGGTCAATAATTGGATGAAACTAGATGCCCCCTCGGGGCTACCGGGTCCAAAAAAAACAAACTTGGAATAATAATCCAATCCCGGCCAGTTCAACCAACCGACGCAGATGGAAAGGAAAGCCAAGACCATGAGGGGACCTGTCATAGTGAGGGGGGACTCATGGGCGTGGTCATAGGCATGGTGGTCACGCGGCTCCCCCAGAAAAACCACGAAGAAAAGTCGGAACATATAAAAGGCCGTGAGGAAAGCCGTGAAGACGGAGGCGTAATAAAGAATCTCGTGGCCCGGAACGGTGCTCTCATGGACCGCGTCCAATATCGCATCCTTGGAGAAGAAGCCCGCGAAGGGGGGAATTCCCGAAATAGCCAAATTGGCGATGAGGAAAGTCGCCGCGGTGATTTTCATCTTATTCCAAAGACCGCCCATCTTCCAAATATCCTGGTTATGCACCCCGTGGATAACGCTCCCGGCGCCTAGGAATAAAAGAGCTTTGAAACAGGCATGGGTGGTTAGATGGAACATGCCGGAAGTGTACCCCCCAGCACCTAAGGACATAATCATGTAACCCAATTGGGACAAGGTCGAATAGGCCAGGATGCGTTTGATATCGTCCTGGGCCAAAGCAATGGAGGCGGCGAACAAGGCCGTAAACCCGCCTACCCAGGCCACAACCGTCATTGACCAGGGGTCCGCTGAGAAAATACTGTAAGTACGGGCCACCATGTAAACCCCGGCAGCCACCATGGTAGCCGCATGGATCAGGGCGGATACCGGTGTGGGGCCTTCCATGGCATCGGGAAGCCAGACATGAAGGGGAAACTGAGCGCTCTTCCCCACCGCCCCGCAGAAAAGAAGGATGGCGATTCCGGCAATGTAATGATTTCCTTGGAAGGTACCCTTCGCCAGTTCCTGAGTCAGAAGTTCCTGTACTTTGGCAAAATCAAAAGTTTGGAACATCATCCCGATGGTAATGACCCCCATCAGGAAGCCCATGTCCCCGATGCGGTTGACGACAAAAGCCTTTTTACAGGCGTTGGCCGCCTCAGGTTTGAAATACCAGAAACCGATCAAGAAATAGGAACAAAGGCCCACCAACTCCCAACCGACAAAAATTTGAAGGTAATTATTGGAAACCACCAGTACCAGCATGGATGCGGTGAAAAGCGAGAGGTAGGCATAATAGGTCGAAAACCTCTCATCATCGTGCATATAACCCAGGGAATATATTTGCACCAAGAGGGAGATCAAGGTTACCACCAGCAGCATATTTACGCTCAATGGTCGATGAGAACGCCCACATGGGCGTCCCAGGGTGGTAACGACAACCAAGTCCAAGTGAGGTTGGGAAGGGGTTGGGAGGGGTCCCGTTGGGCGATCTCAATAAAAACGCCGACCGAGAGGCAAAAACAGGCGACCATGGTCAGGATGGAAATAGCGGCGGAAAGCATCTTGGACCGGCGGGTGAAAAAAATGATGAAGGCATAGGCCAATGCCGGCATCACGGGTATTAACCAAGAATATCTGGATCATTACTTCCCCTTACCTTTAATAAAATACAACTAGTCACGGCTCTGCTCAGAAACAAACGGCTGAAGGCTTCTGGTGCATTTCAAAACGGTTGGAAAGACTCTTCACCCACGCAAATAATGGGCATCATCCACATTGGTGCTCTTCATCTGACGGTAAATTGAAATGACGATGGCCAGAGCGACAGCGGCCTCAGCCGCCGCGATGGTAATGACGAAAACCACGAAAACCGGGCCATTGAGACTGCCTTGGCCCCAATATTTAGCGAAAGCCAAATAATTGATGTTCACCGCGTTCAACATAAGCTCGATTCCCATGAGGACCGAAATCGCGTTTTTTCGGGCCAAAACGCCGAAAATACCGATCCCGAAAAGAATGGCGGCAAGGTAAAGGAAATGAGAAATCGGGTATCTGGTTCACGCAGGATCCTTTCGGGCAATCACAACCGCACCCACTAACGCGGACAGGAGCAAGTATTGAGACAAACTCAAAGGCAAAAGCAAAACCGTTTTGCGGCTTCAAAAGCGCAGCACCCAAAGAAAGAACGTCATTTTGGTAGCTCTCGGGCAAGGGCATGGGAACTCCGTTTGGCATTGTTCCGCTTATTGAAGATGCGGCCTCCATGGCCACGGAGGGATGGTCGTTTTGCTGGAAGGAAGATCGACTAATAACCTCGGACAAGATGAATAACACGGCGACGGCGGCGACAAAGCGAAAGTAAAACCTGATTGTTCATTACCCGCGCATTGTCATCCATCACTTTTCGGGTCAACATGATTCCGAAAATGATCAGGACCGTCACTGCTCCAACGTAGATCAACACCTGAACAGCCGCCAGGAACTCCCAACCCAAATAAAGATAAATGCCTGAAATGCCGAACATGGTTAAGGCCAAGGCCAAGGCGCAGTGGAAAAGATTTCGGACCGAAACAACCAGAATGGCCGAAGCCACAATCACACCCGCCAAGGCGTAAAAAATCGTTTGGATCATGCTTTTGCTCCGGCAACCGCTTCGACTTTGGCGGATTCCTCGGGAGCCGGGGCTAAATGAGCGGGCCTAGCCCATTTCATGGCATGCTCGTCCTGCAATAAACTTCCCCGCTTATAAACTGAATTTTCATATTCCTCGGATACAAAGGTCAAGGCGTCAAACCCGCAGGCTTCCACGCAATAGCCGCAAAAAATGCAGGTTGAAAAATCCAATTTGAAGGTAGTCATGCGGCGCTTTCCATCGGCTCCACGCACGCCCTCCAACTTAATGCAGTTGTTCGGACAAGCCTTGGCGCACATCATGCAGGCCACGCAATTGAACTGATCCTTTTCCCCATCATAAATCAATTTGATCATGCTGCGGCTTCGGGCTGGAAGCGGAAGTTTTTCTTCCGGATATTGTTGGGTTGTTGTTTTCTTGAAAACATAGCTGGAAGTGATCGAAAGGCCTATCAGCAAATTCCAAAGTCCAAGGACAATTGCTTTAAGGTACGCGTATAAGGTTCTCATTTAAACCCCCTTTGCCAAAAAAGCAAAACCACAAAACCGGTCACCAGGATATTCGCAATCGTAACTGGGAATCAAAACCTTCCAGCCAAAATCCATTAACTGATCCACCCGAAGCCTAGGGAAGGTCCAACGAAATGCCATGATAATGATAAATGATAAAAAGCACCTTAAGGATGAACCAGATAAACCCTGGAATGAAGCCCAAAAAATGGAGGGGAGGAAGCCATCCCCCCAAAAATACCGTTGCCGCCACGGCTGAGGAAACCACGATAGCTATGTACTCTCCCAGAAAGAACATGGCGAATTTCACTCCCGAATACTCGGTGTGAAATCCACCGGTTAATTCAGATTCAGCTTCCGGAATATCAAAAGGGGCGCGGTTGGCCTCAGCTGTAGCCGAAGCAATGAAGGTCAAAAAAGCCACTAACTGGGGAAATACGAACCAATAACCATGTAGCCGTTGGTATTCCACGATACCGCTAAAGTTGAGTTTTCCGGTGATCATAATGACGGGCACCAAGGACAAAACCAGCGGGACCTCATAACTAACGATTTGTGCCGCCGAACGGAAACCACCCAACATGGAATATTTATTGTTGGAACTCCAACCAGCCGAAAGAATGCCAATCACCGTAAAGCTGGTAATAGCAATGATATACAAAACTCCAATGTTCAAATCCGCGACCACCACTTTTCTATCAAAAGGAACGACCACCATTCCCATGAAAGTCGCCACAAAAGCCAGGATGGGGGCTATGAAATAAGGAAGTTTGTCCCGTTTCACGGGCTTGACATCCTCTTTAGTGGTCAACTTGATGGCGTCCGCCAATGTTTGAAGAAGCCCGAAAGGACCGACTCGGTTGGGACCAATGCGGCTTTGCATATGGGCTGAAACTTTTCGTTCCATCCACACCAGAAACATGACGAAAACGGAAACAAAACCGAACATGACGACCGCGCTAACGATTCGGTCCAAAACCCCCGAATAGGCCTTTAGACCCGCCAGGGAATAAGCCTGGGTTAAAAGCCCGGCCACGAAGTTGACGATGTTTTCCCCGGTAAACATATTCCTATGGGTCCTTAACGTATATTAACGGTCGACTTCCGGCACGATCATGTCGAAGCTTCCCAAAACGGCCATGATATCCGCAACTTTCCATCCCCGCGTCAACTGGTCCAAAACATAAAGATTGCTAAAGGAAGCGCAACGATATTTCACTTTATAAGGCTTCGGAGTTCCATCCCCCACCAGGTATATTCCCATTTCGCCCCGGGACGACTCAATGCGGGAATAAATCTCGCTGGCTGGAGGAGCTTTTAAAATAGGCGGCAGCTTTGCTTCAATCGGCCCTGGTTCCAACCGATCAAGAGATTGCCGGATAATGGAAACACTTTCCCTCATTTCATTTATACGAACCATATAACGCGCCCAGCAGTCCCCGTCGTTCTCCAAGCATTCAGTGAATTTTACCTGGTCATAATAAAGATAGGGTTGCTGTTTACGAACATCGCAAGAAACACCCGAGCCCCGAAGGGAAGGCCCGCAAACGCCGCTATTAATCCCAAATTCCGGTGTAATGACGCCGACCCCTTTGGTCCGCTCCAGGAAAATTGGATTATAAGTCAAGAGGCCTTCATATTCGTTGATTTTGGGTTCAAAATAATCCAGAAAAGCCCGGCACTTTTCGGTGAACTCCGGCAGAATGTCGATCATGACTCCGCCGATTCGGATGTAGTTATAAGTCAGACGTTGGCCGCAGGTCATTTCGAACAGATCCAAAATCCGTTCCCTTTCACGAAGACCATAAAGAAAAGGCGTCAAGGCCCCGATATCCCCGGCAAAGGCTCCCATCCATAAAAGATGGCTGGCCAAGCGCTGCAATTCGACAAAAACCATTCGCAACCACTGGGCCCTCGGAGGGGCTTCGATACCCATGAGTCGCTCGGTCGCCAGCGCAAATGCCAAATTTACGCTCATGGCCGAAACATAATCAACCCGATCGGTATAAGTGATGCATTGGGGATAGGTGCGATTTTCGCTGATTTTTTCAATTGAGCGGTGAAGATAGCCTAAAACCGGCATAGTCTCCTTGACCGTTTCGCCATCCAATTTCACCACCAGCCGCAAAACACCATGAGTCGCAGGATGTTGGGGACCCATGTTGACAACATACTCGTCCGTCCCGAATTGGGATTCAACACCGGGTTTAATTTGGCTTAACAATAAATCCGTCATCGGTGAAATCCTTTCTGAGAGGATACTTGATGTAATCGTCCGGCATCATAATTCGTCGTAAATCCGAATGCCCTTCAAAGATCACACCGTAAAGATCGTAAACTTCCCTTTCAAACCAATTGGCGCTTTTCCAAACATTCTCAATCGTGGGTGCCTTGGCGGTAGCCCGATCAACATCCAATTTAATGGTTACCTGATGGCATTTGGAGTAGGACCAAAGATGGCTGACAACCGTGATTTTATTATCTTTAATATAATCAACAGCGGTAAGACAAGAGAGGTGTTGGAAAGAATAGTCCGGCTTGTTCTTCAAATCCTGACACAAAGAAACGTATGTTTCCGCCTTAGCCGCAACAATGACTTCCTTTTGAGCCGACAAAACAACCGATAGAATTTTATCTTTAAAGTCAGTTTCAATTTTGGTTTTAAGCTCGTCCACAGTCATAAAAACCAACCTTTTTGGGTAATCAACGATTCAATCATTCACTATTTGAAGATCAGTCTTTTAACAAATTTTCGATCGATGAATCTTAGGTGTTTGGGCGGCGGCGAAAAATCGGCTCATCTTCGATTTTTTTTTGGATCGCCATCAATCCATGAAGCAACGATTCAGGCCTCGGCGGACACCCCGGGACATAAACATCAACAGGCACAAAGGAATCAATCCCTTTGACGACAGTATAGGAATCATAGTAATAAGGCCCACCGGCGATGGTGCAACTGCCCATGGCGATAATCCAACTTGGCTTGGGCATCTGTTCATAAAGCTTTTTTAGGGCGTAACCCATTTTCTCGGTGATCGTCCCAGCCGCAATAATAAGATCCGCCTGGCGGGGTGAAGGCCTAAAAACCTCCGCGCCAAAACGGGCAATATCGTAACGACCGGCGGCAGTCGCCATCATTTCAATGGCACAACAGGCCGTTCCGAACTGAAGCGGCCACAATGAATTTTTCCTGGCCCAACGGAAAATGAACCCAACGGCCTTTTCCAAAGTCCACAAACCCGGAATTTTACTTTCGCTTTCCATTAAATCGATCTCAGGTTTGGATAAACCTTTTAAACCTACTCCCATTTCAAGGCCTCCTTCTTCCAAGCGTAAGCAAGTCCTACCAATAAAATAGCTATAAAAACAATCATTTCCAAGAACCCCGACATGCCTAATTGCCGGAAGGAAACCGCCCAAGGGTATAAAAACACTGTTTCAATGTCAAAAATGACGAATAAAAGGGCGTAAAGATAAAAGCTAACATTAAACCTAATCCAGGATGTTCCGTAGGTTTCAACGCCACATTCGTAGGTATCGACTAAAATTTCTTTTTTATATTTGTATTTAAGGCCGAGTAAACCATTTGGACTTAACGCCCAACCAGTCACAAACGCCATAAGAATGAAAAAAATTCCAGCAAAGAGGAAAACCAAAACATAACCATATTGTTCTAGCATAGACCTCTCTCAAAAACGATTCGGGTTGGGGTTCAAAAAGCAGCCTATTCTATACACACCAACGCGTTAAAATTCAAGGCATAACTTCGAAACCAAATCGCAAAGACCACCATCACTTTTTTAAAAATCGCGGTCGATTAAGAAATCTGCGAAATGGAGCAATTCGCTCTTGGAGGGATTTTCATCTAATTCATCTAGAGCGCCCTTGGCTTCCTCCACGAAAAGACGAGCTCTTTGGATTGAAAAATCGATAGCTTTGTATTTTTCAATCAAGGAATTCAAAAACCGGAAATCCAAATCGCTCTTTACTTTGCTCAGGATAATAGAGGTCAGTTTTTCCTTTTCCCCAGCGGTGGCGCAATTGAAACAATGGATCACCGGAAGGGTAAGTTTACCTTCCCGTATATCACTCATAATAGGTTTCCCGATCGTGGATTCTTTGCCAACAAAATCCAACGTATCATCAATCACTTGAAAGGCCATCCCGATTCCCATGCCAAAACGATAGAGGTTTTCGATATCCCCTTCATCGCCCTCCGCCAACATAGCGCCCGTCTGACAGCTAGCGGCAAAAAGGCTCGCCGTTTTTTCCTTGATAACTTCAAAATATTGGGCCTCTGTCAAATCCGCGTTGAACCGATGGAAGGTTTCCGATATCTCCCCTCTGCAAATAATATTGGTCGTGTCCGCAAGGGTGCTCAAGACGTTTTTAGGAAGTTTTTTCGCCATTAAATAAAAAGAGGACGCGAAAACATAATCCCCCATCAAAACCGAAATCTCATTTCCCCATTTAAAATTCAAGGTTTTTTGTTTTCGACGGACTTCGGAATTGTCAATAATATCATCATGAATGAGGGTGGCCACATGGATCATTTCCAACGCCGCCCCCAACGCGATTGTTTCATCGGTGACTCGGCCACAATATTTAGCCGATAAAATACCAAGAGCGGGCCTGATTCGCTTGCCCGTGGAATGGGAAAGATAATCCACCATTTGTTGGATAAAAACATTTTCGGTGCGGAGCGTTTCGGCAATTCTTTGCTCGACCCGGTTTAAATCGTTTTGTATGGATGCCGTTATTTCTGTCAGTATCACTTTTTTACTCTGGGTTTAATTTCTTGTCATTGAGGGGCATTGTGACGATCTTGTAAACCATCATCTCATAACAACTTACAAAAAAAGCCCCACAAAATTGCGGGGCTTGAAGATAAATTTCAGCTATTCGCCGAATTGTTCCTTCATCTCCAAAAATTTAATGAATTTCTCAAGATTATCCAAACTTGTTACCATGATTGTTTCACCCGACAAACGAACAACTTTGGCCTTGATGAGCTTCTCCACAATTTCCTGGGTTTTCGCATTTTCCAGGCCGCACATCTTACTCAATTCCCCGACTGTAAAAGGAATGTCCACAGTGATTCCGTTCGGACCTTCTTCGCCATGTTTGTGAACGACTAACAAAATAGTATTGGCCACTAACCGGTTGGCATCCTTGATCATCAGGTTGGCTATTTGTTGATTTGATTCCCGTAGGCGGGATGTTAAGTTTTTCAGAATTTTTTTGACAATCTTTGGATTGGTTTGCATATGCATCTCAAATACTTCTTCATCTAAAGCAATGAGACGCGAGGGTTCAATTGCAATCGCGTTGGCCGAGCGGACATCCTTGTCAATAACAGCCATTTCTCCGAAAAAATCCCCCGGCCCTAAAATGACCAAGGTCTTTTCAACACCATCTTTTAACTGTTTTGTGATTTTCACCTTGCCCGACTGGATAATAAACATCTCATTGCCCATGTCGCCTTCACGGAAAATGACATCATTGGCATTGTAGGACCTGCCACATTTTTCAAAAATTTCTTGTTCGGAACTCATCATGTTTCCTTAAACGTTAAATGGGTCGCGTGAATATTAGCTAATTAAAAATCCAACTCAGATTGTTACAACATCTAATCCCAAAAGGAGTATAAGGAAAAACGAATGGAAGGCAATAAAGATTAGAAATAAAAGTCCAGGGCAAATAAATTTTCCGCGCCAAGGAAACCATCGTTCGTCCAGGCATAATCCAAACCGATGAAATCTTTAAAGGCCGCTACTTTCACCCCGGCTCCCAAATACAAACCCGCTTTCCCGCCGATCCCAACTTCATTTTGATCGACTGAACCCTGAAATTGGTAGCCAAACCGGCCAACCAGGGTATTTTTATACCAGTATTCCCCCCCCAAATTAGCGGATATGGCGTTGTCATTTGGAAAGTTCATATCAAAAGCAGTAGTGAAGTCATCATCAAACATCCTGTAAGCCACACCGATTTTCAGATTGAGAGGAAGTGGATCCGTTACCTGGTCAAAAGTGCTTCCCGGCCCTAAGTTTTGAAGGTTAAGACCTGCGGTAAAATGTGGAATAGGCGTCTTATAAAGAACCCCTATATCAAATGCAATAGTGGAGGAACTGGTTCCGGATAAGTTTTTATTAATGTATTTCGCTGTTAAACCAACATCAAAATAATAGCTCAACCGATAAGCACCTGATAAATCAATATCCATATAGTTTTCATAGACCGACCCGGTGGTGGGATTTCCACTACTATCGATCGCTTGTTCCGGTGGACCCGTAGTTAATATTTTCGATCCCAAGCCAATGGCCGCATTATTGCCTAATTTCGTTGCGATGGCCAAAAACTCATAACTTATCGTACTAATGAATGAATCATACTGAGCGGTCAACATCGAACCACCCAATTGATTTAATCCCGCGGGATTCCAATAAACAGCATTAGCATCATCGGCAACCGCCACAAAGGCTTGACCCATAGCAATCGCGCGGGGTCCCACAGGAATTTTGAGTTCTACGTCGCCCGTGGAGCCGGGGCCTCCAGAAAAAGCAGGTTGGAAACTCGCCAAGAGAATGAAAATAAATACGGTGGTGACTTTAACAAAGGCTTGGAATCGCTTAGAATTTTTTTTCAAGATGAAAGAAACCCCTTTAAAATTATGGATTACTGAAATTATATCCTTGCTATAAATGACCGTCAACGCGCAATTCCGGTCGCCATTACTGGTTTTCCCTGTTTTTTCAACCTGTTTAGATCTTTTCGAACTTTCATGGCTAAAAATTGACCCGTATGCGATTTTGTGTTTTCCATCACTTGCTTTACGCTGCCCGATGCCACCAATTGACCGCCCTCGTCCCCACCTTCCGGCCCCAAATCAAGAATGTAATCCGCCATTTTAATGACATCCAAATTATGCTCAATTACAACTACAGTATTGCCGGCGTCAACTAATCGATTCAAAACCCGAGTGAGATGGTGAACATCCGCGAAATGCAGTCCCGTGGTCGGTTCATCCAGGATATACATTGTCCTGCCGGTACTCCGTTTCCCCAGCTCCGTTGAAAGTTTAACCCTTTGAGCTTCCCCCCCAGAAAGTGTTGTTGCCGCTTGGCCCAGCTTGATATAACCCAACCCAACCTCAAGTAGCGTTTCTAATACTTTATTGATTTTGGGAATGGAAGAGAAAAAAGGCAGGGCCTCCTCCACGCTTAATTCCAAAATATCGGAAATACTTTTGCCTTTGAACAATATCTCCAAAGTCTCTCGGTTATAACGCTTCCCTTTGCAAACTTCACAGGGTACATAAACATCAGGCAAAAAATGCATTTCTATCTTGATAACGCCATCCCCCTCACAAGCCTCGCAGCGTCCTCCCTTTACATTAAAACTAAAACGTCCTTCCTTGTAACCTCGGACTTTGGACTCGGGTAATCTGGCAAAAAGATCTCGGACTTGGGTAAAAACACCGGTATAGGTTGCTGGATTAGATCGAGGCGTGCGCCCTATAGGGGATTGATCAATTTCAATGATTTTGTCGATGTTTTCCACTCCCGACAAGGACTCATATCCTTCCGGCTTTATTCTTAACTGATAAAGTTGATGAAGTAAGGCGGGGTATAGGGTTTCCATCACTAAGGTGCTTTTTCCGGAACCCGAAACTCCGGTGACGGCTATAAAACAGCCCAAGGGCAACTTTATCGTCAGATTTTTAAGGTTATTTTTGGAGGCGCCCACCAATGTTATAAATTTTTCTTGTTTTCTTCCGGTTTCGAGTTTTGTGGGAATTGAAAGTTCCCCAGTAAGATATTGACCCGTCAAGGATCGCCGATTGGAAAGAATCTGGTCCAGGGATCCTGACACCACGACTTCACCACCCTCAATCCCAGCTCCAATTCCCATGTCGACAATAAAATCAGCCGCTTCAATAGTGTCTTCGTCATGTTCCACGACAATCACGGTGTTTCCAATATCCCGCAAATGATTAAGAGTATTCAGAAGCCTAACGTTATCTCGTTGATGCAAGCCTATGGAAGGTTCGTCCAAAATATAAAGAACCCCCACTAAAGCACTACCAATCTGGGTAGCCAAATGAATGCGTTGGGCCTCTCCGCCGGACAAGGATGCGGTCATTCGATCCAATGTCAAATAATCTAGACCGACGTTTTTGAGAAAAGACAGTCGACTTTTGACCTCTTTTAATATTTGGCCAGCAACCGCCAACGATTTCCCGTCCAACCCTAATTGATCAAAAAACTCCAGGCATTTTTTTACCGAAAATCTGGTCACGTCAATAATGTTCTTATCATCGATGGTCACAGCCAAACTTTCGGGTTTTAATCTTGTCCCTTTGCAAGTCCGGCAGGCTTTACTTACCAGATATTTTTCAATGTCTTCTCGGATAGATTCGGAATCAGTCTCCTGATAACGCCTCTCTAAATTTGGAATAACTCCCTCAAATGGTCCCCAAAATTTTTGCCGATAACTTCCTTTTTGAATTTTGAATTCCATTTCTTCCTGTGTCCCAAAAAGAATGGCGTCCTTGACCTTTTGAGGCAGTTTTTTAAACGGGGTTTCTTGTTTGACCCCGAAATGTTGGCAAAGACCTTCGACTAGATTTTGATAATAAACCGATTTGGGCGAGTCATAGGGGTCGATGGCTCCTTCTAGAATGGACTTCTCTGGGTCCACCACAAGAGATTCGTCCGCTTCCATCTTAAAACCCATTCCGGTACAAGCTGGACAAGCCCCATGTGGATTATTGAATGAAAAATTTCGGGGCGCCGGCTCTTCCATACTGATGCCGCAATATACGCAAGCATTGTGTTCGGAAAAGAGGTGTTCCTCTTCCTTTGCGCCGGAACCCACAAGGACCTTTACGATGCCCTCTCCTTGTTTGGATGCCGTTTCAAGCGAATCGGCAAGTCGTTTTTTAATCTCGGGTTTTAAAACCAGCCGATCAATCACCACTTCGATGTCATGTTTTTGGTTTTTCTCAAGATTAATACGATCATCGACTTCCATAATTACGCCATCCACCCGGACCCGGACAAACCCATCCTTGCGAACTTGATCGAAGATTTTCTTATATTCCCCTTTTCGGCTGGAAATCAAAGGAGCCAAAATGTGGAGCTTTGAACCAACCGGGAAGGCAAGCACCCTATCCACGATTTGTTGTACTGTTTGCCGACTTATGGTTCGTCCACATTTAATGCAATGCGGGATTCCAACCCTGGCAAACATGAGACGCAGATAATCATAAATTTCAGTGCTAGTTCCGACGGTGGATCGGGGATTTCGGCTCCCTGCTTTTTGCTGGATTGCGACGGCTGGAGAAAGCCCTTCTATTGAATCCACATCAGGTTTTTCCATTAGCCCAAGAAATTGTCGGGCATAGGCTGAAAGCGACTCCACGTATCGTCTTTGCCCCTCCGCGTAAAGGGTATCAAAAGCCAGAGAAGATTTTCCGGAACCTGAAACTCCGGTGATAACCACCAACTGATCCCTGGGTATTTCTACGGAAATGTTTTTAAGGTTGTGTTCACGGGCACCGCGAACGACGATACTGTTTTTTCTCATAACTCACTTTCCATTTACCGAAGATGATCATTATTAATCAAAGAGGAGCTTTTTTTCTAGTGCCGTAAGGTTTGATTACTGGAACTGGCTGGCCGCACCCGTCAAACCCTGATTTCTTAAACCATTCAAGCTTTGAAGTTGATCGTTGGATACTGACAAAGGTCTTCCCGGAAAAGATTTAAGACTCAAGGTAAAAAACACCTTATTACCCTCAATCGGATCTTGAGTGTAATTCAGTTCCGCCATCCAATCGTGCAAATCCCTGAAAAGACTGATGCTACGGGTTTCAAATTGGGAATTGGTCAAATCATAACTTTCAATTAACGAAATCCGATAATTGGTGAAAAAAGCGAAGTCCACTTCACCTGCGATTTCTAACGTTGGCGGAAGACCTTCCGTGACGGGACCCGTATTGGTGAAATTGGGATCCACATAATTGCCGGAAACCCGAAAACGCCACATGTCTTGGGGACTTTTAAAATTTAAAATGCTATTCAAATCCTTCAAAGCGTTGTCCTGAACCGAAAAATCGCCAATAAGCGTATAGTCGAATTGCGTTGAAGCCGTCAAATAAAACTCCTCATGTAAATAGCCAAAACGAGAGGCATCCGTTCCCACTTGGGCGTTGAAATCATAGGTTGTGCTGGTAGCCGCTCGCAAGGCCGTTCCTAAATCACATTCCAACCTCCCCGAAAGCAAATTCGAAGTGACCCCCCGAGGAGGGTCAGACGGGGCCGGGTTATTGAGTTTCTGGGCGTAGTTATAAGTAAAGTTCGAGTTAAAGTACTCCGACCACCGGGATGTCCAAGTATTTTGAATGTTAATACTGTGGGTTTCACCGGCGGCACCCGCTCCTATGGTAATACCCACATCCGAAACATCTTGAATGGCATCATCGACGGCCACCCTTGAAAATATATTTTGGGTTTGCATGAGCAGAGCGCTTTCGCTGACGCCCAATTCACCTGTTAAATGAGTCACATAAAATCCGTTGCTTTCCGTATAAGTGTGGTCCCCCTGAAGGCTCATATCGTATTTCAAGAAGTTTTTTCCGATCAAAGGTTGGGGAAAAAGCGAAAAGGTTGCCTGAGGCCAATTTTCAAGGTTCCGGATGAAGTTAAACTCACTGGTCGGAGGATTGCTTCCATCCGCCAAATCCTGCCGCCGGAGGAGAAGCCCTAAAGTATAGTTGAGGTTGGTATAAGTCGTGGAAATATCGTACTCCCGGAAGGTTGAGACCAAACTGGGATCCCGCTGGGCGACGGAATAATCAGTAGCGAAATTTCCATCTCCGGGCAAATCCGCTTCCACACGGCCTTGGAAATTCGAGGAAAAAGCCCAAAGTCCCCGAACTCTTCCTTCCCAACGAAATTGTTTCGTATCCTTTTCCTCTATGCCATAGCCATAAAGCGACAACACGGAATAATCATTTAAGGCGATTTCATGGCGCAACCCCAACCCAATTCCCTTTTGGAAAAAGTAATCCGTATAAAGAGCGCCATAACTTTTAGGATTCAAAAGATAATTGGTCGTGGCCAGGATATAGTTTCCCAAGTAATCGGTGGACCCGGTTGAAATGGAAAAGGGTGTCCGGATGTCATGGATTGTTTTAACGAAAAAAGGGAAATAAAAAACCGGAACCTTGCCGATAAACAAAAACACGTTTTCGGCGACTAAATAATCCCCCGAATAAATCGTGATTTTGTCTGATTTCATGTAATAGTGCCTATAACCCTCGGGGTAATCGCAGGAAGTTGTCACGGCATCTTTAACAACAATCTTATCCGGCATGATATCAATCTCGGAACCGGTGGATATCCACGGTGCCGTGGTCGTTTTGATGTTAAAGGCTTTTCCCTGTCCCGTACGAAGATTGTAGGTCAGACTTTGGGTCTCGACTTCCTGACTTTCGTCCTGCCAAACCACATGGCCATAAGCATAAACCTCTTGGGCTTCGGTATCGTATCGGATGGTATCCGCATAAAGCTGAACCGAATTCTGTTGGACATGAACCTGGCCTTTTGCGACGACCAGATTTTGGTCACGCAAATACTCAATAGTATCGGCTTGAATGTGAACCTGGGCACCCAGGGAAAGCGATAAATCCCCATAGGCACGAGAAACGCAAATCGAAAAGAAAAGAAAGAGAAATTTCGCCATTAAGAAATGAGAAGTCTTGAGCTTCCGATTCATTTGGGTTCCATCGTCAGAAAATGTTCCTTATCAGAAACGAATTTATTCTTATTCTTTAGGCTAAAAAGGTGTTGCCAAAAATCAAGCCGGTGATTCAACCAATAGACCATCACTATACCGATCAAAATTAAAACCACATTAGGTAACCAGGCCGCTATAACTGGGGAAAGCATGCCATTGTTGACTCCGTCTTGACCAAAAGAAATAAACCCATCATAGAGCGCCACCAGCAAAACAGCCAAAAAGGGCCCCACGATGGCGCCATTTCGAATAATCAAGCCCAAAGGAACACCGATCAGCGCAAACGCCAAGGCAGAAAATGGGAGAGAAAATTTTTTCTGAAACTCAATTTCATCGTATCGGGTGTCAACTTTCGACTTCTTCTTTTCCGCAATTCGAGCCGCCAATTCCTTGATGGAAATATTTCGGGAATCATTAAAATCGGACGGACCGCTTTGAAGCTTATGGGAGCTTAAATCCAAAATACAGTTTCTAAACTTCATCTGCAAAAACTCATTGGACGATTCCTTCCTCCCCGCACCCATTTGCTGTAATATTCCATCGTCCAAATCCAATAGTACATGATAGGTTTTGGGATCGGTCCCAATCTTCCCCCCCGTTGAATGAATGATGCGGTAAGGATTGTTTTTTTCATTTAAAAACAAAACAGTCACGTTCTTCAGAATGTCGTTTTTGTCATCCTTTTCACCCACATACAAAACATAACCCTCAAATTCCCTGATGAAAACTCTCTCGTGGACGACGATGGCCATTCGCTCCGAAATGATCTTGGAATCGAGTTTTAAAAACGAAACATTTCCCCAGGGCAAAATTTTATCCATAAAAAAAACCATAAACAAACTCATCAAAAGGGAAAGGAGGATGGTCGGCCAAATAAGAATCATGGGAGAAAAACCGCAGGACTCAACCGCCACCACTTCCCGATCGGCGCTCAGACGCCCATAAACCACCAACAAGGAAATAAGAAACCCAATGGGTATGGTCAAAACCAAAAAACTCGGCTGGATAAAAAGCAACAACTTAAAGGAGTTCTCCACATCCACTTGGTATAAAAACACATAATCCAAAAATTGCCTTAAAAAAAACAAAAGGTTTAATAGGAAGAGAACAAAGGCCGTGGAAATGAAAAAGGGTGACCAGATGGCGATCAAATAATAGCGAATCAAAACAGGCATGAAACTTACCTCAAGAGTTGGCGAGTCGTGGGAAGCCAAAGCTTAGCTCCCACCCGGAGATTTTAAAATCCCCAACAGGTTCAATACCGATTGGTCAATAAAACCGGGTTTAAATGGAAGAACCGTTCTAATCTTAGACGATTATATGACTCTTCAAGAGGCAGGTTTTTCAGAGGGTTGGAACATCCTGCAAATATCCGCTTTTCACCACGTTGCTAGGCACAGCCGGAAGGCCCAATTCGCTCGCATGAGATGCGGAAGCAGTTGGAACATTGCCATTGCTGACAATGGCGGGAACAGTTGAATCCGGGGCACCGGGCAAACCTGGAGGCAAAGCAGCTTGATCCAAGGGCGGAGGTGCGGCTGAACCAGGAGGTAAGGTGTTCAAGTTGTTATCCAATCCTGGCGGCTGGGAGGCTATTCCATTGTCTAAAGGTGGTAATGAATTTCCATTATCCGGCACTTGAGCTACTGGAGCGGGTGGCAAACCGGTGTTATCCAAAGAGGGCAATGGATTGTTAGACGCACCAGGAGAGGGAGGCAAAGAATTATCAGCTAAAGGAGGTAAGGTACTATCAGCAACTGCCGGAGGAGGCATTGAATTGTCCAAAGGTGGCAAAGAATTATTGGAATTCGGGAGCTGAGCGGTGGGTGCGGGTGGCAATCCTGCGGAGTTATTGTCTAAAGGGGGAAGAGTATTACTATCGCTTGGGCCACCCGGAGCGGCGGCCAAGGAGCCGGCGGTAGGGCCGTGGAATTATCCATCGGGGGAAGAGCATTCGAATCACCTGGCAATCCCGGAGCGGCGGCAAGTGGGGGTGGCAAGGAAGGGTTGTTATCCGGTGGAGGCAGTGTGTTGGAATCTCCGGGCAAGGAAGGAGGCATAGAAGTGGTTGTTAAGGGCGGTGCTTCTCCCGCTGGAGGTAAACCTGGCAAACTGTTATCCGCAACCGGAGGCGCCGGATTCATATCACCTGGTAATCCCGGTCCCGAAGTCAAAGGCGATGGAGAAAGTGGCGGCAATTCCGACTGAGGTGGAATTCCATTGGATCCTGAACTGGGAGGATTTCCCGCTGGCAGGGGGGGCAATGATAAATCACTCGGTGGAGCGGCGGCTCCAGGGGCGGGTAAAGCGTTGGAGGTGTTGTCTCCTGGGACAGGCGGCAGGCTACTATTATTAGAAGCGCCGCCTCCGGGTAAGGGCGGTAAAGAATTATCAGAGGGCAAAGCAGGGGCGGACGGAGAACTCAATGGAGGTAATCCCCCCGAATTGGAATTATCCGCTGGAAGAGCCGGAAGACCCGAATTAGACGGCGCGACAGGTGCCGAACCCGGCAAGCCGGAATTATCCGAAGGTAGTGGGGGCATTCCCGGATTTGAATTAACGCTTGCTCCCGGCATCGGTGGAGCAGAGTTATCACTCGTTAAGGGAGGCAGGCCCGTAGACCCAGGGGATGGCATTGTCGAGTTACCAGCCAAGGGGACGGTTCCGTTATCTTGTCCGCCGGGCAAAGGCGGTAATCCCCCATTGGATGGCGCGACATTCGCCTCAGGCATAGCGTTCGAACTCGAATTATCGGTGGGCAAAGGCGGCAATCCGTTGGTGGAACTTGCTTCGGGAACCGATGAAATATTCGAGCCCGGCGGAAGCAACGCCGCTTTCTGGCAAAGGCGGCAAATTAGAGGTGCTCGAACTCGTTGTATCTTCACTCGGCAAGGGAGGCAAGGGGGTCTGACCGGCAGCCGCGCTGCTTCCATTGGTTTGATTCGGCATTGCCGACTTATTCGAAACAAAATGCATTTGTTTGTGGAAATGCCTCATGTTCGGGTAAGCAAAAAGTTTCTCCGGAAGACGGCTTTGGATTTCAGAGGAAAGTTTTTTTACGATCAAATCATTCGTAGGATCAACGGTCAATTCCATAAATTCAAAGGAGGAGGTAAACCGCTGCAAGTCAACAATACGGATAAAACCAACCGGTTCACCATGGGGGGTGAAAAGAGCAAACACATCGTCCCTTTTAACTCCTCCAATATCCCCGATATCAATGTAGTTACCACTATATTGCCTTCCGGGTTGGTCCCTTAAGGCAATCACCTGACCGCCAAGGATGTTACGGTTATCGAATAGATGTTTAAGAAGGGTTCTACTTTGGACAGAAAAAGGAAGATCTTCACCGGTCGACGGGGCCATTTGATAAGAGGAATAGGAAAAAACCTGTGTCGCCAAAACTCCAAAAGCAAAAGTCAAAAGAACCGAAAGAGGCCGGACTAATTTCATGGATACCTCTGGCACCTAAAATGAAAAGCAATCAAGTGTGTTAATTATGATAAACAAAAAACAAAAAAAGAGGGGATTTTTTTAAGAAAATCCCCTCTTTAGAAAAACAAACAATCCAAAATTACAACCGGGTGATCAAGGAGAGATAATTAAACCCGGCATTATCGACGGGATCGGTAACATAGGCATAATCAATTTCAAACAAGTAAGCCCAAACTCCCACCCCAGCAGACGGGAAAAAATAATCACTGCTAAATTGAAACCCTTCGGTTTCAAAACCAGCTCGGATGGCCACAAACTGACGGTACCAATATTCCACACCAAAGTGGTAGTCGTTTAGGGACTCTCCCGCATAAAGAGTATTCGCGTCAAAATCCACGGATAGAGTGCTAACGGGAACAGGTGCGGTGCCCTGGTTTTGCCTCTTCCCCATTTCTTGGGTATAGGCAACACCAAGTGTCAGGCTGGGTTGTAATGCTTCCGAGGGGCTCGAGGGCGTGTTGGACCATTTAATATAAGTTCCACCGGTATAATCCCGGGCCACAAGTCCGAAAGACAATTCTTTGATGGGTTTAAAAAGCAGGCCGAGATCGGAACCGACACCAAAAGCGGAAGCCGAAGCCGCATCGGTTTTCAAAAATTTAATGGTTCCACCTACAGCAAATTGTCTCCCCAGCTTCCACCCACCGGAGATAAGGCCAGCCTGATCCGAATAAGTAAGGTCCGGTCCTAAGACATTACCGCTGGTATCAGTTGGAACAATTCCTCCGACCCCCAAATTCATATAACTCAGGGCGTAAGAGCCGGCCGATTGAGTGTTGAAAGCAAGATTAATGAAATCATAGCTTTGCAAACCGTTTTCAGTCGCATGCATAGTGGTGATTTCGATATCATCGATTAATGCCAAACCGGCCGGATTCCAATAAGCTGCCGTGGCATCGTTGGCAGCGGCGCAGAAAGCGCCACCCATAGCCAACGGTCTTGCGCCGACACCTTTAGTCAACACCTCCGCCGCATAATTGGCACTCTGGGCGTAAACTAAAACCGGCCCCGATAAAGTAAAAATTCCCAGCACCCATAAAAAAGCATAAAATCGTTTTGAACTCACCGCTATTCTCCTCTCTTCAAAGAAGAAAATTCTAAGAAGATTCTAAATTTTTTTGGGCATTGTTTTACTGGGCAAGGAAATTTTATCAATCCCCATTTCAAATTGCAACTTGATAAACGAGGCCCCTTCAAAAATGACGTCCAAAAACCTCGTTAAAACAACAATTTTAATCTGCCCTCCCTAGCCTTGTAGTCTTGCCAAAACTATTCGAAAATTAAGCTAATCAATTCCGAGATTTATATTGGGTATCACGAGTAACTTTTTTCCGCTTTAAAACTTAATTACTCCTTGCAATTGCTTTTAATCCAGAAAATTCTTTTTGGGAAAAGCCACTAATCATCCGCGTAATACTTTTAAGCTTTGAAAAACACAATGAATAAAAGTCAATTTCTATTAAATGTGGATTTGTTGACAAAAGCTTTCACTGCTGGGTATAGTTTGACGTCAATTTCAGGTCAAATCGCCTTTAAGTTTGCCTTATCCAACCCAAGGAGTTCCGAATGGCTGAAATAAAGTTATGCGAAAAATGCGGGTTGAAAAACCCCTTCTCCAATAATTTTTGCGAACAATGCGGGGCCAAATTACCTGCCACAGGCCAACAGGATAAGGCCCCCAACAAGCCCGCCTCCCCGTCCAAATCCCTTAAACCTTCCCAGGAATCCGAACCCAAGGAATCAAGGGAAAAAAACTTTTCCCATGTCTCATCGTCGGTTACCAAGTCCAGCTTTTCCTTTTCTTGGATGGAAATAGCTTATGCCATTCTTTTGTTGATTACGGTTTATACCCGTTTTAATCACTTGGGAGACAAACCCCACCATCATGACGAAAGTATGCATTCTTTTTATTCTTATCAGCTCTTTAACGAGGGAGACTACGAATACAATCCCATGATGCACGGGCCATTTCAGTTCCATGGCAATGCCTTCATGTATTACCTTTTTGGCGTCTCAAACGCCACCTCGAGATATTTAGCCGCCACTTTTGGGATTTTGACCGTTGTGTCTGGCCATGTTTCTAGCGCCCTTTTTCGGGAGATGGGGTTCTTTCTTGGCCACAGCCATGATCGTCTTCTCCCCCAGTTTCATGTATTTCGACCGGTTTACCCGGGAGGACGCCTATATCGCCGGAGCCACGTTCCTGATGGTTGTTTTTATGTTTCGGTACTACCGGTCCCGCCAACCAATGGACCTATGGCTTGCTTCATTAGGATTTATCATTGCTTTTTGTACGAAAGAATCCATTTTCTTGACCGTCGCCGTTATTGGAACTTACTTGTTTATCCGGTTCTTGCCTTTGTTGGATGTTTTAATTGCAGGCGGTCTCACCGTTTTTGGAATTCTCATGATGGTAGTTATCGATAAAGGTACTCCAGCCCGCATGCCCGTTTTCATGGCTCTCGTCGGATCCGCTTTCCTTTATACCGTGTTCCAACTCTTCACCCGCTGGCAGGAAAATATGAAAAAAGGCAAAGCCGAAAGTGCCTTATGGGAAATTGTTTGCGGCCTCGGTTTTGAGAAAATCAGTTGGGAAATTTTAGCTTTCACCGGTTGGTGGGTCATGTCCCTGCTGATACTCAGGGTTTTTCCCCATTTCGGGGTTACGATTCCCATGCCTTTTTCGTTTATCATGTTGGTTGTCTATCTGGCGATTGTTTTCCGGTTTTGCTGGTTGTGGCTTAAAAACGTCACCCCCGCCTTAACCGGCTCTCTGGCCATTTGCAGTATTATTTTCACCCTTTTGTTCACGACATTCTTCACCGTCGGCGCTTCCCAAGCCGATTTTTGGTCGCGAATCCATGGCCTTTTCAACGCCCTTTACATGGGGGCCTTTGGGGGCTTGGAATATTGGTGGGAACAGCATGACGTCCATCGTGGCGATCAACCCTGGTATTACTACCTTGTTCAGTTACCCGCCAACGAATTACTATCTTTTCTTTTTTCCTTTGTGGCGATGATTTATTACGGCCTTTTCAAGCAAAAGAACATTCCTCTTTTCCTGTCCTATTGGTATATCGGCTCCCTTGTGCTTTTTTCCTGGGCGGGAGAAAAAATGCCTTGGCTCATTCTCCATCCCCTTTTGCCAGCGCTCCTTTTAACAGCTTACTTTATGGGACAAATTTTGGAATCCAGTCCGGTGGAACAGGTATGGAAATCCGCCCGAATTGCGGCCATGGTGGCCTTTGGCCTTTTACTTTCTTATTCTATCCATTCCGCAATTCTTTTAAGTTTTTATCATGAATCCAACCCAGTGGAACCCCTGGTTTATGTGCAATCGGGGCCGGATTGTAAGGAAGTCGAACGGATTGTACGCCAAATTTCCTACGGTGAAACGGGCGGCCCCAATCCTGAAGCCCCCGCAGGGATAACCGATGCGGAAAAAGGGTTGCATGACGGACTGGCCCTTACTATTGAAGATAAATGTTCCTGGCCTTTCGCCTGGTATCTGCGAGATTTTTCACGTAGAAATCACCCTGCCAATATAACGATGGCGGATAATCCCATAATCATGACGGCAACCGAATCGGATGCCCAAGCCTACCCCATTTTGAGCAAGGCGGGTTACGTGAACCGGAAATACGAACTGCGTATTTGGTGGGTCCCCAACTGGTTTAAAAAGGGTTATCCCTCCACCGACATCACAGGACCTCTTTTCTTTTCGTGGCTTTTCAGCAATTTCATTCCCCTCTCCCCAGCTCGGCCCGACATGGTGGATTGGGGTGACCTAAAAAATTGGCTCTTATATCGGCAGGTATGGTCCGATTTGGGCAGTTACAACATGCGATTGTGGGTTAGGAAGGATTTGGCTGACAAATACGGCTTCACGGAAACCAACCGGCAAGATATCCCTTCGGATTATCCAACTCCCGTGCCTACGCCCGAACCCACACCCGTCGGGAACCACAAACACTCTCACAGTTAATTGAGTTTTCCAAAAAACAAAAAAGGCGGCCCCCTGGGTCGTCTTTTTTGTTTAATCACCCGGCCGCTTCATTGCGACGACCAAACTTATAAAATTACGTTTTACCTTTTTTTATCTACAGTCCCAAAATATTTCGAAATCAGTTTATAATAACGGTACATGAAAAAATTAATTCAAGGAATCATGGAGTTCCGACGAACCCGCCGCGAGTCCATGCGTGAAACATTCGCCAAATTGGCTCTCGGGCAGAACCCTGACTGCCTTTTCATCGCCTGTTCCGACAGCCGAGTTGCGGCCAATGTCTTTGCCTCCACCGATCCCGGCGATCTTTTCGTCGTGCGGAACCTTGGAAATATTATGCCTCCCTTTCCCGACAGGGGCTCAGCGGTTGCGGCCTTGGAGTTTTCATTGGAAACGCTAAAGGTCAGTCACATCGTTGTCTGTGGCCATTCAGATTGTGGAGCCATGCGGGCCCTTGCTAAAAAACCCAAAACCGCCTCGAACACTCCCTTAGAAGCTTGGCTAAGGCACGCTCAGGGTGCGGCGGATGCGGGCTTCTCCGACCAGGACTTCCTGTCCAAGCGAAACGTGGCATTGCAATTGGAAAACTTGAGAAGCCATCCCAAAGTGAGTGAAAAAGAGGCTGTGGGCAGCCTAAAACTTCATGGGATTTGGTTCAATATCCGGTTGGCTGAGGTTTATTACCTCGAGTCCCCACCTGATCAATTCGTCCTTATCGACGATATCGAGGGTAAGAAAATACTGGATCGTCTCAACGAATAGAAACTTTTGGTTTTTCTCATTTTAAAGAAGCGCCTAAATCAGTGGCCCTAAAACCCGTCCCACACTTTCTGCTAGGTCCCAAAAGTAATTCACTCTTAAATCCGCATTTTTCCCCAGCTCAAATTGCATTTGAAACCAATTTTCCAAATCCCCAAGCAGCCCGGCGGATTGGATCAAGGCACCTATCTCGTAGTTCAGCAAAAGGCTTCTCATGTCAAAATTGGCCGATCCGAGCAAGGCGTGATTCCCATCCACCAAAAAAGCCTTGGCATGCAGCATTTTTTGCGCTAAATCAACCCGGCATCCTGATTTCAAAAGCTGGCGCAAATAGGTTCCACGCGCCAAATCCGCAAGGAAATGATTTGAATTCCGGGGCACCAATATTCTCACATCAATCCCCCTGCGGGCCGCCAGTTCCAGCGCCCGGGTCAGGGATTCATCCGGAATGAAATAAGGTGTGGCGATCCAAATTCTGCGAGTCGCCTGATAAATCAATGAAATCAGGGTATCGTAAAGAGGATCAAACCTAACATCAGGCCCGCTTGCGATCACTTGGAGCTGGCAATCGGCTGCGGGTTCAGACCAAGTGGGTGTTTCCCGGCCTGGGTCCTCTCCAGTCGCGAATATCCAGTCCTCAGTGAAGACGGCCTCCATGTCCTGGACAGAAGAACCTTCAACCTCCAAGGAAAGATCGGTCCAACGGTTGGGATCGGGACTGGGACCCATATATTCCCTGGCGATGTTCATGCCTCCAAGGATTGCTTTTTGGGAATCGGTGATCAGGAGTTTCCGGTGATTTCGAAGGTTGGCTCTTCCCCTGAATGGCATGTGGATCACGGGGTTGAAAAAAACAACTTGGCCGCCTTTTTCGATAAGTCGCTTGAAGGAAGGTCGCTTGGCCATCAAGGAACCCATGGAGTCCACGAGCAGTCGCACCGATACACCCTCTTCAGCTTTTTTTTCAAGAAGTTCGATTAAGGACTCAGCTACCGTATCTTTATTGAATATAAAAGTCGTCAAATGGATTCGCCGACTGGCGAATCGGATAAGTTCAACGATTTTCTGGTACGCTTCTTCCCCAGAAGAGATCAACTTGGCCTTTTGGCCAGATCTGGGTGGCGGCACTCCCAATCCGGCCAGAAGCTTTTCCACTGCCCCCTCCCAATGGGCCGCTTCATGGGGATTTGGCTGGTAGAGGGATTTCTTTTTTTGAAAGCGGGTCTTGTACTTCCTGTCGGCCAAGAGGATGAAAAAAGGAATCCCGATATAAGGAGCTGCCAGAACAAAAAAAAGCCAAGCCAGAGTGTTTCCGGGAGGCCTTTTGGAGCGCAGGATGAAGGACACGAAAAGAAGACCCAAAAGAAAATTGAAGACTGAAAAGATATGGCCCAAGGCCCAGGAAAAATGGGTCGGCATTTGATAACTCCGCAAAACTTGATTCGGGTTAGCCTAAAGGGTTACCCCATTGGAAAGAAACCCCGCCTCAATATATCGGATTTAAAATAAAAAAACCCGACAGACTAGATTTTTGACATAGCTTCGAAGATAAAAGTCATCAAAACCGTTTGGGTAGGGAGAAACTGGGATCGTGAAGCACCGGCCCCATCCCCTTTAGTCCGCTTTCAAGATCCACCCAAATCTCGCCTCCCATTTGGGTCCAACGGTGGCAGAAACTTTCATCCTCGTTTAAGAACCTCCCTTTGTCTCCTTCGACGAGGCAATTGAAAAGGGCATAGCTCCAATAACGGGGGTCAGCGGAATCAGAAACGAATTCACTCCGGTAGCGTAGGTCGCGATATTTTTCAGCCATAGCCCGCAGGGCCTGGCGCTTAATCAGCATCAACCCCGTGCCCGCGGCTCGCGCTTTGACGAATCCGTTTCTAACCAAGGCGGGAGGATTCTCGGGCTCGAAGTCAAAGATGGATTCCGGTTTGGGAGTCCCCCCCTCTCCCCTTCCTTCCTGATCCGTGCTTTTTCGGGGAACCGCAGCGGCAGCAAAATCCGAATCGAACATCAACAGGCGGAATACTTGGTCAGGCCAAAAGCCAATATTGGAATCGGCAAACAAAAGGTGCGTGGCGGTTGAATGCCCCAGCAATTGGGTTACTAGGCCCTGCCTTGCCCGGGTGATAAGCGAATCCCCCCAATTGGCGACCGAATCAAATTTAAGATCGTTACGACCCAAGCAGGCTGCCTGGAAATTCAACACTGATCGTACGTAAAGGCTGGAAAGCAGGCCGCCAAAGCAGGGGGTGCCAATCAGGATGCTGGGAGTCATGTCCCCCCTCCCTCTTTGTGGACAGGCGGTGGCCCGGAATTGATATTACCCGCAAAAATAGCCTGGCCTACATGCTGGATCTGACTGTTCAGGTCCACCCAGATTTGACCACCCATTCGGGTCCAATGGCGGCAAAAGCTGTAGTCTTCGCTCAAATAAGGGCCGTCTTCCCCGTCGATCATGCAATTAAAAAAGGCGTAAGACCATGCGCTGTTCTTCTTCTCTTTTCCCCGTGAATAGCGAAGTTCGGGATAACGCTCAATCAATGCGACGAAGGTCGAACGCTTTAACAAAAGGAAGCCAGTTCCGGCAAAATGAACTCTCACGAAACCGTCTCGAACTTGGGGAGGCTGAACCGCATCCACAACATAGCCAAGCCCCGCCGATTCCAGGTTTTCCCAACCCGTCAGGGCGGCCGACCGGACCTTCTCCCAATCGATGTGTTTGAAGGGACAGGCGGCCGCAACTACTTCCTCATTGAATCGCAGGAGTCGAAAAACCTGGTCAGGCTCGAACCCCATATCGTTGTCGATGAATAAAAGGTGGGTGGCACCTCGGATTTCCATAAATTCGGCCACGATATCCTGCCGAGCCCGCAGGACGAGGTCGTCCCCGTCGGGCATCAAAAAGGTCAGAGCAATCCCCTCGCGGCGACAGGCTTCTTGAAGTTTCATAATCGAGGAAAAGTAAATGCTAGTAACCTGGCCACCGTAACAGGGAGTACCAACCACCAGGTGGATCGAGTTTTCGAACAAAGTCCTCTCTTTTCACAAAAAATTGGATGCCCCACTTTATAACATCCAGGAATGCTACCGGAAAAATTTTAGGCCTTACCTGGGGATCGGACCTTCTGGTCAACAAACGTTTGACGTCAAGGATTTTTATCAAGAATGCTTTGGAGAAACATCGAAACAGCCATGACGGTGGCATAAGTCACTTGATGACCCATCCGGAATTCTTTTAAAACCGGATGATACCCGGCCCGTTTTAACACGCTCATCGTTTCCTGTGTATCATCCTCCTGGATAACCGGGTCCCATTCTCCACGCACCAAAAGAATAGGCGTTTGAGCAGGGGCCGAAGGATGGGCCATTGTTTTACTTGGATATTCAATGTAGCCGCTCATCGAAACAATTGCCTTGATATTCCCCTTATAATTCAACCCTGCCTCCAACGACATGACGGCTCCTTGTGAAAAACCCATGATGATCACAGGCCTTGGTTTTGCGGGAGTTCCGGGATCGATAGGGTTTGGAAGATCCTTTGAAAAATGGTCCATAACCGCAAAAAGGTAATCTCGGCTTTTTTTCATATCCTGATAGTTGTGGGTAAAGCGGTCATACCAAGCATGGGCTCCGGAGGCCATATGTGGCACTCGGAGGGGAGCATCCGGGAGGACAAAAAGACAAGGAGGAATGTCGAGTTCATCGCAAAGATGAAGCAGTTCGAGTCCGTTGGTTCCAAAACCGTGCAGCATAAGAACCACCGGCGCGTCGGAAGGAAGCCCTGCTGGTTCTACCACCAGACATCGGTGGTCTTGAAGGTAAACTTCTGTATAAGGCGCTTCTCCTCTGACCGATAGGGTAACAAAATAAATTACCAGCCAAACCAATAATCCGCCGGCACGAAAATACGGTTTCAACCTCTTTCCTCCACCACCATTAATTTTTAAAAAGACTCATTCGGTTTGGATAACCTGAACAGAACCCGACCGGTTGCGGCCACGGTGCTTAGCCTGATAGAGGCTTTTATCCGCCAATCTTATAAATTGTTGGGGCTTAACGTTTCCACCACGATAACTGGCGATCCCCAGGCTGATGGTTATTTTATGATTTCCCGAATTCATCTTCATGATGGGCAGCTTGGATTCCCTAATCAGCCGTAATATCCTTTTGGTGACCACAAAAACATTATGAGGTGGGGTTTCAGGCAGAAGAATGGCGAATTCCTCGCCGCCGATTCGAGCAACGATGTCCACACTGCGTACCGAATCTCGCAAAAGGTTTGCCACATGCTTCAGGACCTCGTCTCCGGCGGCATGACCGTAACGATCGTTGATACGCTTGAAATGGTCTAAATCCCCCATTACAAGACAGCAAGACCGGCCATACCTTTGACAACGCTTAATTTCTATATCCAACGCTTGATCGAAAAACCGCCGGTTCCGGAGACCCGTCAGCGGATCTGTGACCGTCAGGTTGAGTATCTGTTCATGGGCTTTCAATGACTGGAGGGCCAAACCCACTTGGGTGGCATAGTTAAGTAGCGTAGAAATATCGGTACGAGTAATGGGCCTGTTCACCCCTAAGTTATCCACCACCAAGATACCGGTCACCCGATTGTGGCCCAAATGGATAGGAACCGCCGCGTTGTTTCGGACAATGAGTTTCTTTTCCCAGGTTTTATTCGCCATATTTTTCGTATAGTTGTTCGTGAAAAAATACTTCTTTTCTCCGAATACTAAATGCGAAAACATGTCCTTTCCAGTCAACTGGTAAAGGGGTCGGCTTTTCTGGTGCTGTTCATACCGACCCGATGGATTAACCCCCAGGGCCAGTCTTACTCTTTTTCCATCCGGTTCGACCAGAAATATCCCAGCCCGTTTGAACCTCATGCCCTTACGGACGGAATCAATAATAAGCTTCAAGAGGCTGTCAAACTTCAAGTTTTTGCGCAGACCTTCCATCACGCGCTGATACATGAGAATTTCTTGGGTCAACAGTTGTTGACGGAAACGCATTTTCTGCAGATGATCGCGGCTAAGAAAAGGCATTTAAAATCCATGAAGAAAAGTTTTAAGGCCTTTTAATGTTACCTATTTCCGGGGGTTAAGGGAAATTAAATGGGCCTTTTTTCAGTACTTCTCTAAGACGCACAAATTATTAGGCACTCAGGCAAGCCTCATAAAACTTTGCTTCTTTTAATTGTCCCGAGTTGAAATTGAAAAAGCGCCCCGGCTTTTTTTGTAAAAAGAATCGGAAGGATGAGACTTAAACTCCGCCCGTCCATGATAGAAGGCGCAGTTTCAGGATGGTCCAACCGAAGGCAAGTAGTTCCCCGGGGCTTAGTTTGCTCTCCCCCTCGTGCCGATTCACGAAAACAATGGGTATCTCCATAATCTTAGCCCCCGCCCTTACAGCCCTATAGAGAATCTCCACCTGAAAGTTATAGCCCCGCGAAAAAATCTGATCCATCCCTATTTTAGTGAGGAGCGTGGACCGATAACATTTGAATCCCCCCGAACAATCGGCTTGCTTGAGTCCCAAAAATGAACGGCAAAAAAGATTGGCCAATTGGCTGATGAGGAACCTACGGGCATTCCAATTCACCATGCCTCCGTCTTTCACGTAGCGGGAGCCAATCACTAAATCGTGACTTTTAATCAGTTCCAGCATCCGTGGCAAGTTGGTGGGATCGTGGGACAAATCGGCGTCCATAGCGATGACGTTTTGATACCCCTTTTCAAGAGCGTATTTCATACCCGCAACGTAGGCCGAACCCAGGCCCAGCTTTCCCTCGCGGTGTAGCACAAAAACTCGTTTGTCCTTTCGGGCGATTCTGTCGGCTATATAACCCGTCCCATCGGGGGAATTATCGTCCACGATCAATAAATGGCAGGATTTAGCGGCCTTGAAAATTTGCCGATAGACGTTATCAACGTTGCCCTTCTCGTTGTAGGTCGGGACCACAATGATAGTTTTTTTGAAAGGAGTGGATTTCACAAAACCTCACAAATAAATGAATAAATTTTCGTTTCGGAGTTTAGGTTATTTATCAGGCGGGGCCAAAGGTACGGTGAACCGGGCTATTTTCCCATTTCCCTTATCGACGACATAAACATTGTCTTGGCTGTCGACGGCCACGCCGGCCGCCCGTGAAAAGCCCTCCCCGTCCTTTTTAGCGTCCCGGTTGTTCTTACGACAGATGGCTATTAGTTTTCCGTTCGGGTCCATTTTCAGAACCGTATTTTGGCTTGAGTTGCTGGCATAAAGGAACCCTTGGCCGAAGGCCAGGTAAGGCACTTCGTCATTCTTTCCCTTCCAGGAGGAGATTTTAAAAGCAGCGATGAATTTTCCGTTGGAATCGAATTTCTGGATCCGAAGGTTATCCGAATCGGCGACATAGATATTTCCCTGTGGGTCGGCCGTAATTCCCACTGGTTCACGAAATTTGCCGGCTTGAGTTCCGAAACCACCCCATTCCTGGATAAAATTTCCCTCCGAATCGAATACTTGGATTTTGTGGTTCCCCGTGTCCGACACATAGACCCGGTTTTGGGGGCTAACGACAATGGAACGGGGTCCGAAAAAGCTGCGACTCCAAGTTTTCACGAAATTGCCCTCGGAATCAAATTTTTCAATCCGATGGTTGAAAGTATCGCAGACATAAATATTGCCCTGACCGTCCACGTAAATACCGCTGGGCTGCTCGAATTCGCCGTCATCCTTGCCCTCTTTCCCAATGGAAAAAATCGGTGCGCCCTTGTGATCGAATTTTTGGACCCGATGGCCGCTAAAATCACTCACGTAAAAATTGCCCTGGGAATCCGTCGCCACGTCCTGGGGTTCTTTAAACTGGCCTGGACCGTCCCCCGGAGACCCTATTTCCATATCCGTTGCCACTTGGATAGAGCGGGATGCGTTGATAGCCTCGGTCAAGTTCTGGACCAAGAAAGTCATGCCAAGCAACAAACCCAAGACAGAAAACAAGAATAAGAATCTTCACATCCCCTTCCGGAAATCTTTTTACGGATTTTCTTTCCTGGTTTTTTCCCAATTCTTTTTCTTGGCCGATTTCACCTTGAGTTTCGCCATCCCGCCCCCACAAAATAATAATTTTTAATTTCAAATCTCTTACAATAAAAGAATGAAAATTTCCGATAAACGGAAATATTCATCATTCCCATTTCAATGTGAGATTTAATTTACTCTTTTAAAACTGCCCCTTTAATTTAAGCAGTTTGCCGGATCCAGCGTCCATCGACATAGAGATTTCCGTCTTTATCAACCGCAACCCCGATAGGGACCGTGAATAAAGGCGAGCCATTGGTGTTGTTTTCGAGTGTTGAAACCAAGGTCCCGTCCAACTTGTAGCAATAAATCTTCTTACCCCTTCCATCCGTTGCGTAAATTATGCCATGGGCCTGGTCGAGCGCTAGGTGCGGTTCCATGTCGATCTGGTCTGGCGACCACCCGTCGACTTTCCAATCCCGGATAAATTGTCCGTCTGAGGTAAAGACTTGAATCCTGAAATTGAGCCGATCCGCCACATAAAGGTTTCCGGCCTGGTCCAAAGCAAGACCAATGGGTTCGTTGAACTCCCCTTGTTTATCACCCTTCATGCCCCAAGCCCGGATCTTTTTACCGCTCTTGTCAAACTTGACGATTCGGTGCTTGCCAGTATCAGCCACATAGGAGGAACCGCTAGGATCCACTACGATTTCGCGGGGTCCAAAAAAACCATCATCCGCGGTAAAAGCAAACTTCGGTTTGCCATTGGAATTGAAAACTTCGATACGGCCGTTCCATGTGTCGATGACGTAAACCATATCATCCGGCCCGATCGCCACTCCGTTGGGCTCATGAAGCTTACCCAGCGCATCCGTAATTAATTTTTTGGGATCGCCATTTGACGACTTCGCAGCGTCAAAAAGTCCGCCAAATTCGGTTAGGAATTGCCAATCCTTAGCTGCGAATTTTTGAATACGGTTATTTCGGCTGTCCGCCACGAAAATATCCCCATCGCTGTTCACGGCAACACCCCTGGGATAAGCGAATTGGCCTGCTCCCGAACCAGGTTGACCACCTTGCATTATGATTAATCCAACCCCTGGTACTCCAATCTTGGGCTTAGGACCCGACCTCAACATCGCCCAGATGGCCGTTCCCGCCACCAGGACTAAAATTGCGGCCAAAACTAAATCCTTCGAGGTTACTTCACGTTCGCCGATCCTCATGCCATCCTCCATCAAATTTAATTTCACCCTTACGGGTTAATTTTACAAAGAATCGAACTTCCGACTTGCTGGACAACCGGCCCCAATTGGGAAAACTTATTCAGATTCTCCGGATGGTCCTTGTACTTCTCCCGCTCTATATCACCCACATAAACGTAATCCACTGCGTATTTCCTCAAGAGATCACGCGTTTGATTGATGTCCGCAGAAGTATAAATCGTATCCACGTCCGTTCGCCTTTGAAAAACCGTATCCTGCGGGTCGCCGCCGCGGATGGCGGGCTTGTCCCAGGAACCGCGCCATTGAGCTTCGTGGAAATCCCAACCCAAAACAGTAGGATAACCCGTCATGGTGGCAAGAGTCGCGTATTCCTGATGGTAGGAACCGCCCCAGGCCTCCAGAATCACTGGAATCTTCTTGCCCGCCGGCTTCACGTTTTGCTTGATCCATTGGGCCACGGCGTAATCCGTTGAAAATGTGTGTTCATAATACAATTCCCCATCCATGGTAACAGTATCCGGTGAAGAACCACGCATGCGGGCTGTAAAAGCCATAACAGGATAGAAGGAAGCCCCGATCAAGGTAAAGAGGGCAAAGGCCGTCCAAACCCCCTTTTTCCAGCCAACCCACTGCGGCCATTGGTTTTCCATCAGCCATTTCAAGAGCGGACCGGAGGCTAAGCTGAAAAGAATCCAGACCTGATAATGAAACTTAAATACGGTGTTCATCCGGTAAAGTGCGCTATCGGAGAAATGGTCCCGGATATAAAGGACTTCGCAACCAAAAAGCAGAAGAAAGGCTATTAGCACCATCAAAATCGTAAAGATCAACTCTTTTGATTCGGCTTTGGACGCCAAGGCTATTAAAGAAAAGAAAACGAAGAGAAGCCCCAAGATTAATGTTGAGAGTTTTAAAAAACCGAAATTTAGACTCAACAAGACCAGAAGAACAATACCCAAGGCCATCCAACCCCGGTAGGGGTCGGTGCTCGAATAAAACAACCTTCCGGCTTTTTGAAGTCCGTTTCGAAACCCGTCGTCCGGGAAGGCCGCAACGTCGGATTGTGTCGGCAGGGCCAATTCCCCTCCGCAATAACCGCAAAATTTCTTCCCCGCGCCTTCTCGTCCACAAACGACACATTCGAGTTCTTGGTTGGATTTAGTCTTGTTTTTTGAATTTTTTTCGACTGTTTTGGGGGACAGGGCTTTACCAATAATGGAAGGGATAATGATCGTAAAGAAAAGTCCGAAGATAATCGCCAAGTAATAGAGGTCTGTACGGTCACTTACGACCCCCAAGCCCTTGGCTTGGGATTGGAACCTCAAATAAAAAGGCATGTAAAAGGCAAAAGCCCCCAGGACAATCGGAACCCCCAGAGTTACCACGGCCTTGAACCATGTTTCCAATTTTTTCTCGTTAGTCCACCACTGTTGAAGGAATAGGCAGATACCCAATAAAAACATGAAAGTTGGGAAATCCCAGCTGTTCATGAAGGACAAGGCTCCGAAAACAAGGGCGATTAAAATCCATTGGGCAAATTGCCAGACTTTTTGTCCCCCAAAAATCCCTAAATTCGGCAGAGGCGCTTTGAGAAGGTTGAATGCGATCGCGATGGCCAGAAGGACAAAGGGAATGGCCATCACATGGGGATGCAAATCCGACAGAAAAAAACTAAAGGAAGGAAATTCATTGATCAACTTATCCGCCGGGGGAACCGGGACTATGCGGGAAGCCTGGAAGTAATCCCAACCATGATCAAGGGGGCTAAAAAGAAAGCTGAAAAAAGCTCCGATTCCCGTTGGAGCCCCGGGATTGGGAGGGCGGTTGTAATAAGGAATAGTCAGGTCGCCGATAAGAAAGCTTTGGATGGCCCTATGCCAATAATCCAAATTCCCGAACAAAACCAGGCAGGCTGCGGAAAAAAGAGAATATCGGTAACGGCGGGTAAGTGCGAATCCCAAGGAAAAGGTACAAACGGCGGCCAGCGCCCAAACCAGCGCCACAGCCAGGTTATAGGCCTCCCCCGAGGTGACGGAAAAGACGGAAGTTATTTGGCACAGCATCGCTACAATAAAGTAACCGAAGTAATAGTAGGAAATGCTCCCACCCGAAAGCCAAGGATCCTGTGGCGGCATGGAAGGCGAAGCCAGTATGCCGTTAATCATGGCAAAATCCATGGGTTTTTCCGTACCTACAATTTCAAATGTTCGCATTTTATAAGCACCCGCCACCAAAAAAGCGGTGAGAAAAAAACACTCCATCAACAGAAAAAAGCCTATGTTCTTTTTGAAAAACTCGAAGAAAGGCTTGCCAATCCAGGTGACCAAAAGAGTTGCGGAGATTCCGCCGACAATAAGAAAGGCCAGAAAAAGGGTGGCGCCATTAAAGGCCACGAAACCCAAAAGCCAATAGAGGTATCCCAGCAATAAAAGCCCTAAAACCTTGCTGAAAACATAACCTTTATCCGGAAAATGTTTCAAAGCTACAAAAGAAATGGGAAATGTGACTAGTCCCAAAACCAACAACACCAGCCACCAGATTAAAATATCCCCCATCTAAAAAGCCTCCTCAAAAACTGGTTAAGGAATCAGGACTATAGACGATTAGTTTGTCGGGGGTGGATTATAATAAATTTCCACTTGAGGATTGCGGTAAATTAGGGGCAAAAAGCTTGAAAATTTGGCCAATCCTTCGGGGGGATACCCGCCTTTTCGGCCCGGGACTCCGTTTCGCTCCACAGTCCCCACCATGACAAGCCTGACGCCATAGGCATCCAGGTATTTCTTGGCCAAAAGGGGGTCGGGCGTTCGAAAGATTTGCTCTGTGGCCTGAAACCGTTTATCGACATCCTCGCCCAAATCAGGCCGCCCCGTCACCCATTCATGCACATGTCCATCCCACCCCATTAAGGCCGGAATTCCCGTGAAAATTGAGAACCTGGAACCCCACGAATTATAACCTTCCCCAACGAACTCCACTAGGCAGGGTTGGTCAGGGATATGATCGTTCAAAAAACGAATAGCGGCTGCGTCATAAGGATTCACCAAGGGCATATATGCCATACCGTTCAAGGTTAAATTCTCAACGGTACTTGTCCACTGTTGCCGATACCGGTCTAAAAAGCCGTGACATTTTCGGATAGTTGCCGCAATAGGATAAACCATTATCATAAGTCCAAAAACCATCAACAAGGCACGCCAACTTTGGAAAACCAGCATCCGGCCCGTGTTTTTCTTTCTCTCTTGAATCATTCGGTAAAGCCCAACTCCCAACAAAGCCAAAAGTACCGGGAATAAAACTTCAACGTTAAAGTCTTCGGTCCATCTTTGCGCCAAAGCCAAAAGTGTTCCATAAGGAGCCGAAGGAAGTATGGGAATGATGGAATAGATGATGAACAAAATTCCGAACCCAATGGCAATGATTCTCAGGGTGGAATCCTTGATCCAGTTTTCAATTAAGCTCCATCCCAAAATCCCGCCGATGAAGAGTACATTTAAAGCTGAAATAACAGTGACGTTGAAAGAAGGCATAAAACTGTCGAGCAGGATGCGAAGAAGGAAAAACAAAAAGAAAGCCGAGAGAAATGTCATTCCCCGTCTCGCGGAAGATGATTCCTTTTTGACGGATTTAAACAACAGGCCGAATAAATCGAAAATTTTCGGGATGAATACGCCGGTCGCGACAGCGCCCAGTTCCCAAGCGTTAATCCCGAACTTAAAAAGTGAATTATTCCTTAAATAATCCCCCCCCATGTATTCCCTCATGACAAAAATTTCCAAAGTCGCGACAATAAAAAAGAAAAGCGAAACCATGAGATAAGCAAAGGAGAGAGCACGCTCCTTCAAAACACGCAGCCCGAACCCCAGATGAAGGAAAGCCAAAAGCCAAAGAACCGAAAAGAGAATCATACCCAAGGTAAATGACATATCCTGGAAAAGATGAATGAAATGCGTAACCAAAAGGGCCATCCAAAACAGGCTGACGAAAACGAAAGCCAGCCAAAGTCCCCAAACGTTACTACGATAGACCGCCGTTGCTAAAAGTACGGCCCCGACCGTGGCGATCAAAAGAGAAAAAATAGATTTGTCCGCAGGGAATGTCCAATGGACCCAAGAGGCGCCCCAAACCAGGATCATCGTGGCGATACCAAGAGATAACATTCCTTGAATTGGGCCTTGGGGATGGGCTATGCCCTCCAACCGATCGATCAACTTATCGAAAACATCGTCCCAATTCCATTTTCCTTTTATCTCTTTTCCCATCCATCCCACGATATTTTTTGAATAGACCACGACAAAACTCACCAGAAGCACCGTCAGAAAGAAACCATAAATTCCAATAAAATTGTAAAGGGCCGTCCGAAGGTTGGGAGTCACCCACAAGATTTCGCTTTTTTGCGGTGTAAAGCCCCAAAACAAAGGAAGCCACGGAAGAATCGTCATAGATAAAATTCCGCCAATGGTCAACGCAATGGAGATCAGGTGTTTTGAAAGAATCGCCGTAGATTTCGACTTCATTAAAGAAACTATTCCGATCACAAAACCCAAGGCAAAAGCCCCTATTAAAATTGGCGTCTTCCCTCCCAATACAGCCGGATCCAATCCGGGAATCAATGTTGCTACCCAGCCCAGAAGGGTCAGTACTAGAACAAATATCCCCAGTAAAAGACCAAGACCATTTCGCAACCCGGTCACATTAAGGATGCCTAAATTTCTCACCAAAAGCGCCAAGCCAATTAGAACGAACCAAGTCACCAAATCCCAAGCGTTCATGAAGAAAATACCGCCCAGGAGAAAACCACAAGTTAAAAATCGGATCCAGTCCCCAGAAAAAGAAAAGGGCTTGCTCGAAGGCGACAAATAAAATGAAAAAACTACCGCGATAAGGAGCATGGCGAAAGGCATTGCCAGGGTATGGGCATGCATATCGCCATAGAGGACACTGAAGTAAGGGAACTCGTTGATGCTATTGGGAATGACGCGGGTGGGACCCCAGTAATCGTAATTGGATAGGCTGCCGGAAAAAGCCGATAAATGACCGGACACGAAACTTTGGTGGAGGCCTTCGAAAACCTGTTTGGCCCCTGCCGGATTTCCGGCGGCAGCGCACAAAAACCCAGCGATTCCACCGCTCACTAAACGACCTGAAATGGCAAAAGCCAGCCCAAAGGCCGATGAAAAGATCAGGGCGAACAAGGAAATGAGCCCCAAATTGTAAGTCACTGCGGGAACCAAACCCAAAAATTTGGTCAAAATACCCATGACCACATGGCCATAGTAGTAGGAATAACGAATATGATCGCCCGCCATCCACATATTTTGGGGCGGGAAAGTTTCTCCCCTGACTACCGAGGAAAGAAAGCCAAAATCCATTCCCGCTTCCCCGCCTCCGTTATAACCTTCCCCCACTGGGTCATGGATATGAGGTATATAGATTTTGACGAGCGTGAAAAGAAGAAAAGCTAGGGCAAAAGCGCCTTCCTGAATCAGCCAAGACTTGGACCACTTGGAATAAAGGGTTTTAATCGACCGACGATCCCGCCAAAACCAAAAAAGGGACAGAGCGGTTAAAACCAAAAACCAAAACCAACAGGAGCCAAGGGTGAACCGACAAATTTTGATACTCGTGGTGAACCAAACCAGCCATGCGAACATGAAGATGCCTAGAACTTTACTCAAGGCATAGGCGCCACCAGGCATAGGCGCCAAAATTCGCAGTGTTAACGGCAAGGCGAGCCATCCCAAAAGAATCAAAGACCCCAACCAAATGAACCAAGCCCAAAATTGATAAATCGCTACAGTTTGTGCGGGAGGGGGAAGATGAGCGGGGTCGTTGTCAACTACCGGATGGTCGGCATAGGACTGGAGAACCTGAAGAGTCCTCGCATCCGGCAACTTTGGAATAGTGGGAGGAACGTCTATCTTTATTTCGGGGGTCGGCAGGCCCAGCGCAGCGACATTTGGAATGGGTGTCATTTGAATGTGCTCTTCACTAGAAACAGGCGAAGCTTGGGTCGCGGTAACAGGTGCGGGGGTTATCTCGTCCAGCGAGGCCAAAAGTCCGTTGCTTTCCAAATACTGGTGTCGTTCGGCGATAAAGGAATCCACATTGGCGGGAGTAATAGTACGCATTTGGTCCCGGGTGATGCCTTTCACATAATCATCTGTCTCCAAAAGTTTCAGGATTTTCGCGGGTTGGACGGTTTCGAATTTTTTAAAAATGTAAACCCGGGGATGGTCGTAAACGGAGAAAGATTCCTCCGCCATGTCATCGGGATGTTCCCAACCCAAAAAGCTGGGAAAATTATGAAATTCAGCCACCATCTTATAACCCAAAAGGCCTGACCACAAACAGCGGTAATAACGGGAGGTCACGGGATAAACGTTATATCCGTTCGGGCGGAATTCGGGAGTTTGCGTCGGTTAAGCGTGTACCAGAGCTTCTTGGATGAAATACTGATGTAATCTCCGGTGGGGATTAGGTTCGCATAATAATTCTTCTTAATGGGGCTGTTGTCGGTTGGGAACCCGTGCATTTCATAAGGCGTAACGTCCTGGGAACGGTACAAACCAGGGCTCATGATCCGGTCAACCCGGGAATCCTGGGTGGGACTGATGTCTACGGGCAGACCATCACCCCATGCCTCATTGAAAATTTTTGAACCAAAGGGAATATTTTTGTAAATCCAAACAGAAGATTCGATCCAGGGATGTTGAAAGCGATAGACATGCATGTAAGCTATGGAATAAAAAAGGCTGGGGCCGATGACGAGCCCGCAAAGTATGGGTTTTAAAAACTTGCCAAGAGGGATTTTCTTACCCCATTCGAACATATCCGTTAAAAACCTTGCCCCGAAAATGCAAAATGCTGGAATAAGCGGCACCATGTAACGAACAAATTTGGTGTTCCAGGAACCAATAAAACCAAAATAAGGGATGAACCAGCACAAGATCAAAAGATCGGGAAGCGAAAAAGCGAACCCTTTGTTACGAGTAAAAGGCAGAAGCAAAAGGTACCCCTGCTTACGGGCCGTACCAAACGCCCCACAAAACGTCCCAAAACCCAAATCATTCCCAAAACAACCGTCACTCCCAAGGGCCACCAAAGTTCCACACTCATCAAATTTTTCAATTGATAAATGTACCGCGGCGTATTCTTAAATTGCAGGACATAACAGGCGTCCGCAATAGAAACGGTATGCCATTCGTAGTTCTGGGATTCCATAAACTTTTGCATATCCAAAAGCGACCAAGGAGATAACAAACAGAAAATTAAAAAGGACAACCCCCCGGCCCCGACCAATTTCAACCACTGGGGCATTTGGGCTCTAAAGACTTTGAATTCCACCGCCCCCCATGAAGCAAACATAATTCCCAGACCAGCCAAAAAAGCAAAAAGGACAATCCATATCCCGTTTGCCGTCATAGGTTCTTTCTCAAACAGATCTTGAAGAACGCCGTGGAATTTGTACCCAACGCCTCCAAAGGCAGCAACCGTTAAAACCAATAAAAGAATGGCTAGAACCGAATAAAAGGCCCGGTTGTCCCCTAATTTTTTGTCATCCTTTTCCCAATCTCTCGCGGATTTTTGGGATAAGGCAATCAGGTGGGCGGTAACGAGAATGAATAAGTAATAGAGTGAACTAGTCTTTGCCGCCATAGCAAGTCCAAAGGACCCTCCGGCCAGTAGATAACTTCTCCAGCTACCTTCCCGGATGATTTCATAGGAACATATGGCAACAACTACAAACATGAGAGTAATGAATGATTCGGAAATGCAGTAATGGGTTTGTTCAATGCTCACGACCGAGAAAGCAAAACAAGCAGCCGCCAAGTAGGCCATACTGATATTCTGATAAATCCGTTTGACCAGGATGAAAACCGCAAGGATGGTGGCGGTGGAAAAAGCAGCCGCCCACAAACGGCCGATGATCATGCATTCCCCATAACCGGTATATTGCTTTCCAGCATGGTTAAGAGCAGCCAGACAAACCCAAAAACCCAAAAGGCTGGCAATTACCCTTCCCCACCGGGAAACCAAAACCCACCAAAAAAGCGTGGCGGTTACAATTAGCGTAAAAGCCAGCACAGCAAAGGTCTGCGCAAAAACCACAGGGAGAAAAAAAGGAAGGGCACCCAAAAGAACCGTGGTGCCGGCGGCGGAATAAAAGGGAATGCCTTCCCAGTCCGATTCGAAAAACTCGGACGCAATAAAAGATAATCCGAAGGAAGCGATGGTCACCAGTAAAAAACAGGTCACTTTTGCGGGGCCATCTTCCACCGCTTTTATCCAAATTGAAAAAATGGGAAAAAATTTGTAAATCAAAAACGCAATAAATATGAGGGCCGCTACTGCCGTCTCAATTGTTGTGTTTCTTTCGTCAATGAAAAGCCGGTAAAGAAAATAAAGAAATCCCAAGAGCAAAAACCACAAAATTACATTAATCCAAGAAATACCCTGATTGGAAAAGAGCGGGGCTAGATTCCAAAAGGCGAAATTGGCAAAAACAAAAGCGGAAACCGGGAATAAGGTTATTCTGGCTTTACCTTTGAAAAAAGATGCACAAACCAGCACGAAAACGATCACCAGCAGTAACCAATAGAAAAATTGGGCTAGGCTCTCGTTACCATGGAAAAGGTTGTAAAAAAATGCCGGGGTGGAAAGGATTTCACCGGTTGCGCGGTACAAATAAATCGTGAGTTGTCCATAAGCCCAAAAACCTACCCGATAACCATTGTCGGGTTGGATCCCAGCGGTCTGACCCAGGATATTGCGTTCATCGGGATGGAAAGAATGCTGATAATCCCAATCGGGATTGTAAAACCGGAAACACCCGCCTAATAAAACAATCGCGAGTAAAAGCCAAAATGCCGATTTTCTAAATAATCCAGCGGTTAAAGGGCCAGTGACTTTCTTAGCCACATTTTTTCCTTTTCATGAAAATGGAAAGATACAAATCCCGGAAAGATATTATAAATATTATCAGATTCGGAAAACGGCGCTTAGTATAACTTAACTTTTAGCAAATAAAACTCGCAAAAAACCGTTATGAAAAGGCTAACGACAGAAAATCTTGTATTCGCCAATAGTCAAATTATTGCAAAAGGCCCTAAAAACATAAGTGCCCGGGCCAGGGATGACAACTCGCCAGGCCGTGATCAGATCGTGCATGGGCATATCACCCAAGAATTGAATTTTCCTTGGAAGGCTGTCGGAAATTTTTTCACCCTTCTCATTATGAAGCGAAATATCAATTTGAAATTCGGCTTTTCCTTCATACGAAATCCGGGAGAATGTCATAAACTCGGCGCCCCAAGGATAAGCCGGAGGGCTGAACCCTTGGAACACCCCCCGCAACTCATAGTTTTTATTCAATACATCTTGTTGAATATTGTTGCAATAAAGGAAAGACAATATTTTCGGCAGGTTAAGTTCCATTTTTCATTTATCTCTCAAATGGTTTTTTACTTTCCATAAATTTTTCGAATCTTGAAATGATTTGCGCATAAAAGTTTCGTCAATATCAACGCTTTTACTAAGCTTGAGACACCAGCGTCCAAACGTGATGAAGCTTAAAAAGAGAACGATAAATCCATCCCAAACCGTGGTGCCAGCTCGATAATAGGCTATATCCACCTCAAAGTTATTATCTATTTTAAACCTGGATCGGGCAGAAATGAGGGCGATTTCCTGGGCGCAGGAATATTGAACCCCCGTGTAGTATTCCAATATCGGCTTTAAAGTTTTAACCTTCAAAAGCCGTAACCCCGATTCAACGTCTTTGTATTTCACTCCGGATAAGATTGAATTGGTCCAACTCAAGAAGCGGTTACCTAAAATCTTGTACACCGGGTAAACCGAAAAATTTCGGCGGGTTAATATTACATCAGCTTTTTTTCGAACCATGTATCTTTGGGCGGCCGAGATGTACTCAGGCTTGTGTTGTCCATCGGCGTCAATCGTAACTACAACATCATCCGGACTCGCTCTCCCAATTTGAACCAAGTATAAAACAAACAAAAACCCGTTTTTTAAGGCTCCGGCCATACCGACATTGACGGATAAATTAACGATAAATAATTTTTTATGTTTGCGGGCATAGGCCTTTAATATTTCCAACGTTTTGTCGCGCGACCCATCGTTCACACAGACTAAATAATCGACTTGCTTGCTTACCCTTTCGAGAATATTCAAAAGGGTTTTTTCTTCGTTGAAAATGGGAATAACCGCAATGGAATTAGGCAAAACCCGCCTTCGGAAGATAAATTTGAATCGGCTTTAACAAAAATCGCTTATTTTCACCAACCCACTTTGTTGAACGAGCAAAAAAATCATTTCAAAATAAAAAAGCCCGAATCCACAAAGGATTCGGGCCAGGACGACTTTTCACTCAATACATAAATTCATCGTAGGCTTTGGTGAGGTCGGTAGTTGGTAAATGACTCGCGTCTTCGTAGGGAACCCGGGCCGGAGCATACTTTTTCAACATCGGAGCTTGAGCCTGCATACGTTCCACATAAGTCGGAAGTTTGATCTCATAAAAAAGACCGACCGGAGCACGATCACCATGGTAATAAGCCATCTCAAAAGCTTTCCGTTGTTTTTCGGAAACTTCGTCGAAGTTCGTGGGGTCTTTCACCGAACCATCATGGCCCGCCTCGTTGATGTTAAAGATACGGGGCAACATGACATTTTCCCCAGGGCCTTTCACCTTTTTGTTAAACCATTCGGCAGTATGAATGTCATTGAATGTTGGACAAGGTTGGAGAACATCCAACAAGGCCATTCCTTTGTGTTCAATCGCTTTCTTAATCATTTCTTTTAAGTGTTTCCCGTCAAAAGCGTAACTGCGTCCGATCCAGGTGTAACCGGAGCTAAGGGCTAACGCCAACGGTTGGATGGCATCGTTCGTATTGGGAAGAGGAAGAGATTTGGTTTGCTGACCCCGCCCCAAAGTGGGGGCCGCTTGACCCTTGGTCAATCCATAGACTTCATTCGTCATAACGATGTAAGCCATATCCACGTTCCGGCGTCCGGCGTGCACGAAGTGGCCCGCACCGATTCCGTAACCATCACCGTCGCCGCCAACCGCGATGACTTCCAATTCCGGATTGGCCAATTTAGCGCCAACGGCAAACGGAAGAACACGGCCATGAAGGGTGTGAACCCCATGGGTTGACATGTAATTAAATACTTTTCCTGAACAACCGATACCGGCAAAAACCATGGTTTCCCAAGGTGGCAAAGTAAGTTCCGCGCAGCATTGCTGAATGGCTTGTAATATTCCAAAATCACCGCAACCGGGGCACCAATCGTTATGGACGTCGCTTTTATAAGCGGCTACCGTTAAAGGAGATTGAAGTTTAGAGACCATATGTTAACACCACCTTTTCTATCGACATTCCGGTTAAAGAATCCGTCTCCGGAGCAACTAGTTTTTTCGCGACCTTTTCAATTGAATCAACAATCTCATTTAATGACATAGGCCTTCCCGTATATTTAACTACCTGGGAGGAAATAAAAATTCCCGTGCTCATACGGATTAAATGGCCCAACTGGGTACCCCAATTATTCTCAACCAAAATCAATTTTTTAGCTTTCTTTAGAATTTTTTCGGCAGAGATTGGAAAAGGATGCAACATACGGATATGGAGGAAGTTGGCCGTTATTCCTTTTTCCTTCAAGACCGGCAGGGAATCCTCCAAAACCCCATAGGTGGTTCCCCAACAAACCAAGGTAATGTCCGCGTTGGGATCGCCATGAAAACTGAACTGTCGGTCTTCGGGGATTTGTTCCAACATGAGGCGGTATTTATTCATCCTCTTCTCGTGCATTTTCATGCGGGTCTCGGGATTTTCAGTGATATGGCCATAATCATCATGTTCATCCCCGGTCATCCAATAGGGACTTCCTTCTTGGCCAGGATAGGGACGGGCTGAAATTACAGTCTTAGGATCGGGACGGAATCGAGGAAACCCCTTGCCATCCGCTATGGCTGTTTCCAATTCCTGAGGCGTAGCCAAACTGACCCCGATCAATTACAAGGTTATCTTCTTTAAAGGGAGGAATGGTTTCCAGACTGTGGGTTAAAAACTTGTCGTTCAAAATGATTACAGGGGTTTGAAACTTATCGGCATAATTGAAGGCCTCGAAGGCGAGATGAAAATGATCGTTGATGGTCGAGGGTGACATCACCAGCCGAGGGTATTCCCCGTGACCTCCGAATGCCGCAAACATTAAATCACCTTGCTCGTGGCGCGTGGGTAACCCGGTGGAAGGCCCACCCCTTTGATAATCGAAAACGACAACCGGAACTTCATTCATTCCGCCCCAACCCAGCCCTTCTGCCATGAGGCAAAAACCGGGGCCTGAGGTGGCCGTGGAAGCCCGACTCCGGTAGTGGCCGCACCAAGGGCCATATCCATGGCGGCAATCTCATCCTCACATTGGACTACCGCAATACCATATTCCGGATGGCTTTCGAGATAATTGCTTTCATCCGTTGCGGGACTGATGGGATAAAAAGATTGATACCGACAACCCGCTTTTAATTTACCTAAAGCGGTTGCTTGCGCGCCGTTGATTAAGAGACGTTTCGGGGTGCTTTTTTTAGGTTCCAAGTGGTAGGGAAACTGTGCATGCAATTCATCCGGTAAGGCATCGACGGCTTCATAAGCTTTTTTCGAAGCTGCCACGTTGGGAAGCGACCAACTTGGCTTTTCTTCCAGTGTATATTCGAGATAAAGTTTCTTCTACATGAGCCATATCCATTCGCAACAAAGCCATTGATGCAGCAACGGCGATCGTATTTTTCATAAGAGAAAGCGTTCCATATTCCATTCCGGTCACTTCAGCCACGTGACGAATGACCGAATTGAAATCGATAGGTAAAGTAATAACACCGGATTTAAGATTCAGGTCATCCAGGGTAATTTTTGTCGGATCATAAATAAGGGCCCCGCCTTTAACAACTTCGTGGGAATGTAGGCGGGCGGTTGAGTCTTCGAAAGTCGCCAGAATTTGGACTTCATCGACATGGCTATGAATGGGCTTGTCCGATACACGGACTTGGAAATAGCTATGCTTTCCTTTAATATTCGAATGGTATTCGCGCTTTCCAAAAACCCACAGATCCAGCCGTCGCGCAAGCTTGGGAAAAAAGATTGGCCGAAGAATCCACGCCCGTCCCTTGGGGGCCGCCAATCATCCAATTAACTTCATTCACAACTTTCATTTTGGTCTCCTAGAAGAAAAATCAGCTCCACAAAGCACTTAAGCCGTCAGAAATGTACTTAAAATATAAGGGTTTCCGAAACAAAAAACAATTCGATTAAGCATTTTACTATATAAATCCAAACAGAACAGCCGTTTGTACTTTTAGGCCGGATGTACTCAAAAGAATGATCTTTGTCATGTTTCCAAGCGTTTAAAGCTCGGTTTCGGGAACCGACTTACCTTATTCGGTTATTCTTCCAGGCCCTGCCGCACATCCCGCTTTTTGATCCTATCCAACACTTCACGTTTGGTAGATTTTTGGATTCTGGACTGGGGCCTTATCTTCCAAACTTTCCTCAATTTTTTGGGTTTTGTTTTATTCATTTGTGTTCTCAGAATCTAATATGAACTAAAATTTCCTGGATTAACCTGTTTATACAATTTCATCAGCTCAAACGGCTCTCCCCATGCAAAAATCCATGCCTCAAAATATAAAAATTCCATTTCCCCCGTTGCTTTTAATGATTTTCCTCTTTTTGACTCCGTTCATTGTTTACATTTTAACATTAAGTCCGACTTTTTTTCATGATGACTCCCCTGAAATCATTACGGCATGCTGCACCTTGGGAATCTCCCATCCACCCGGTTACCCTCTCTATACGCTAATGGGCCGATTGACGGAACTTTTTCAACTGTTTAATCCTGCGCTACAATTTAATTTGTACGCCGCCGTGCTGGCCTCATTTGGGGGTCTGCTTCTGGGGATTAATTTGTGGTTACTGCTATATCCCTCTTTTCAGTCCAGGGCCCCTAGCACTCTATTTTATTTTCTGCTTTGCAGCCTTTGCGCTTTCGGAACTTTTTCGCTATCTTTTTCAAAAAACTATTGGGAAGCCGCACTCACGGCTAAAGGTGGCTTATATATCTTACAAGCCGTGATTAATCTGACGATTTTGATCTTTTTGCAACTTTTCATTCAAAAACAAGGTGGTACTTTAAACAAAACAAAATCCCCCTCATCCTTCCTTCTTTTATTTTTTTTATTCGCGGTAGCGCTTTGCAATCACTGGCAAACCCAATTTCTTTTTATTCCATCACTTTTATTTTGCCTTTACCTTTTTTACTTTCAAAAAACACTTCCGAAGGATCGCCAATTACGGATAGGTTTCATTAATATATTATGGACCCTTACCGTCATCTTAATTGGGTTGAGTCCATACCTTTTTTTACCGCTTCGCTCCAACCTGCACCCCGCCCTAAACTTCGGGGCCCCTTATACGTTTAATCGGTTTTTGAATTGCGTAACTAGAGAACAGGCAAGAGAATTCGAATCAAATCTTTCGAATTCTCTATTTTCTCAACGCCTTCCAAGCGCCGACGGCATTTCCCACATTTTCGGGGAGACGTTCCCGTTTTTAGAGAAAAAAATAACCTATTCATTGGATCTGCTCTTCCCTTTTCCTTCATGGTTGTTCATTTTTCTTTTTCTGACGGGATTCCTTTTTCTTTGGAGAAATGAATGCCAAAAAATACCTGACATACTGTTATTCACTTTTCTAACCTCGGTCACCGTCCCTCTTCTTTACCAACGTCTAACTCCACCTGAATTCTGGCATCTGGACGATTACCTTTTAACTCCCGTTTGGATTGAATGGTTGGTAATTTCCGCAGGAATTGGATTATTTTTTCTAAATTTTCTCAATAACGATAATCGTTTAAAGCCGCCTCACATCTTGCTATTAAAAATCCTCATCGCCTTATCGATACCAATATTTGGGATCATGCAGGTTTCAAAAAACTATGGCGCGAATGACCAAAAAGGAAAACTCCTTTATTACAATTATGGTTTGGAAGCCCTGCGTTCGTTGGACAGGGGTGCGATCTACTTCGCGGAAACGGATTATGATTTTTTCTCAACTAGTTATTTGCGAAATGTCGAGTTATTAAGGACCGACAGCTCTATTTTCTTAACCGGGCTTTTTCGCGAACCCTATGAATATGTTGAAGCGGTTCGTTCGATGAATTTGAGCGCGACCTCCCAGGCGCCCGCATCACCCTTTGATTCCATTTCGAAAACAATCAATTATTCAAGCCGCCCTGTTTTTTTCACTTTTTCGAATGGGAGCTTTGTGGATCTTTTTTTAAGTCATCTTCCTGGTTACAGATTTAGGCTTTCAGGAATTTTATTGCACTGGGTGACCAAACCTGAAAAAAATTCCGATGTAAATTCGCTACTCGAATCAAATGACTTCTGGAACAAATCGTTAAAAGCCTTGAAAAGCGATCGCGATCCTTCGGATTATCTCTTATTGGATACTTGCGCCCATCCCTTTCTTAATATTGCTAATTACCTAAAAACCGAAGGGAATCTATCTAATTGGGATTTACTTTATGACCGCGCCCTTAGTCTCATGGAGGAAAAATCCTGGATTGCCGAAACATGGGACCGGCGGGCAGAGGGTGATAAGTTTCTAGGAAACACAAATAAGGTTTTATTAGACCTGGAAAATTCCGCAAAAAAATACCTGGAAGACGGAGCCCCGGACAAATCCTTAAGGGAACTTCAAATGGCCTTAGTAATTTCCCCCAATGACAACCAGGCTAAAAGAATGATCGCCTTACTAGATAAACAGGCCAAATAAAAAAACCCAGACCCTTTTTCAAGGGCCTGGGTTCATTTTAAAATCCCGGCAGC
>CAWJKT010000002.1:0-44330 GCA_963843375.1 uncultured Pseudomonadota bacterium | reverse complement strand
TTCCAAAGTGAACGAGGGCGAATCCATCCGGGTTTTCCCCCTTTCCAATTGGACCGAGTTGGACATCTGGCTTTACATCGAAATGGAGAAGATTCCGGTCGTCCCCATTTATTTCACCCATACCCGCAAGATCATCAAGCGCAAGAACCTCCTTATTCCCTGGGTTTCCCATATCCCCATCCTGCCGGAGGACGAGGTGAAGGATATGAGGGTCCGTTTTCGTTCGCTGGGTTGCATGTCCTGCACGGGAGCCATCGAGTCCAAAACGGAAGTCCATGACCTGCGGGGAATCATTGAGGATTTGATTACCACCCGCAAAAGCGAGAGGGAAAACCGCATCATTGACCATGGGTCGGACAGCTCGATGGAACAGAAAAAGAAGGAAGGCTACTTTTGAGCCTGGACGCCAAAACACTTCTCAATTACGAAAAAATGGACATGCTGCGCTTTTCGACCGCAGGGAGCGTGGATGACGGAAAATCCACCTTAATTGGCCGCCTTCTTTTCGATTCAAAGGGTGTTTTCGAGGACCAATTAGAAGCTATTCGAAAGACCACCCAAAAGAAGGGTGGGGACGACATCGATTTTGCTTTGATAACAGATGGACTTTCGGCAGAGCGGGAACAGGGAATCACAATTGACGTAGCCTATCGCTATTTCGCCACTTCCAAACGAAAATTCATCATCGCCGATACCCCGGGACATGAGCAATACACTCGCAACATGGTCACCGGCGCTTCCACGGCGGACCTGGCAATCATCCTCATTGACGCCCGCAATGGGGTCATGGTCCAGTCCAAGCGGCATGGCTATATCGCCAAGTTGTTGGGTATTCCGCACATTGTCGTGGCGGTCAACAAGATGGATCTGGTGGATTTTAATGAAGACGTTTACGCAAAAATCAAAAAGGATTATGAGGATTTCTTCCAAAAACTTTCCGTTGAACATCCTTCACGCCCCGTCTTGAAAGAGCTCGTTTTCATTCCCCTGTCGGCCCTCAAAGGCGACAACGTTACCGTGAAAAGCCCCGCCATGCCCTGGTACAAAGGCCCTTCGCTGTTGGAACATTTGGAAAGGGTCGAAATCGCAAAAGACCGGAATTTTGATGATTTTAGGTTCCCGGTCCAACTCGTGCTGAGGCCTAACCTGGATTACCGGGGATTTGCGGGGAAAATCGCTTCTGGCATAGTTCACAAGGGCCAAAAGGTCATCTCACTGCCTTCGGGCGCGACTTCCACTATTAGGTCTATTGATTCTTATGAGGGAGAATTGGACGAGGCCTATCCACCCATGAGCGTCACTTTGCGGCTCCATGATGAAATCGACATCTCCCGGGGCGATATGCTGGCGATTCCCGGCAATGAACCCAAATGCGACAAACAGTTCCAAGCCCATCTTTGCTGGATGGTGAAAGAACCTCTGGTTTTAAAGAAAAAATACGTCCTGAAACTGGCCACGGGAGAAGTCAAGGCCATGGTGGCTCAAATTCTTTGGGTTCGGGACATGAAAACTTTGGATAAAAACTCCGCCCCGCAGTTGAATTTGAACGATATCGCGCGAGTCGAAATCCAAACCCTTAAACCCATTTGCTTCGACTTTTACGCCCAAAACCGGACGACTGGAAGTTTTATCCTTATTGATGAACTCAACAACAATACGGTCGCCGCTGGAATGATTGTTGGCTAACCAGCCCAACCCCTCTTCGGGGGCATTTTCCGGCTTGGACAAGTTTTTTAATTTGAATGGAATATCCTTCAAAATTTTGGCCGGGTTCGCTTTCTTTTCCTTTCTCATGGGTTTTCCACTTCTGATCATGCGGATAAAGTTTCCAATCCAAATCGGTCAGGGAGAGGCGATCAATGTCGAGTTCGCACTCACATTGTTGCGTGGCCAAGCCCTTTATCATGATCCTTCCCAAGCCCCTTACCTTTATCCGGCTTACCCGCCTCTTTATCCCTGGCTCCAATCCCTCTTATTGAAATTTATTTCCAATGTCTGGCTTCCCGGCAGGCTATTGGCTTTTCTCGGTTATGCCGGCTGTGGGTTACTGATTTTCTTTTGGGGAAAACGGTACTGGGGATGGCCTTTGGCGATGCTTCTCTCCAGTCTCTTCTGTCTGTTTCCGACCTGGGCCCTATGGGGAACAATGGACCGCTGCGACGCCTTTTATCTTTTGTTAAATTTTTCCGCCTTTTTATTGCTTTACCAAGATGACAATCAGGATTCCAAGGACAAGGCGGGGAATCACCGGGGATGGGGGGGGATTGCGCTGGCGGGAGTCCTGCTAGCGTTCGCCATTTTGGTTAAACAAAACGCCCTGACCTTGCTGGGGGTTTATGGAATCCATTGCGTGCTGAATAAATATTGGAGAAAACTTTCCGTTTTTTTTCTTTTTGGTTTTTTACCCGCGGGAGCGGTCTATGGGTTGGAAGATTGGGAAAGCGGAGGTTTTTTTTATAAACACATCTTTCTTTGGCTGGACACGGGTATTAATTGGGGAAACTTGGACTATTACCTTTTTCACCCTTTTTTAAGGGAGGGTGGAATCGTTTTGATGATGGTGGCGATCCTTTTATTCTTTAAACAAATCCGCGGGCTGCTTCAACTGCAGGCTTTTTTTTCCATTTTTTCGCTTTTCCTCCTGGCGCGGGCAATGAGCGCGGAAAATTACTTCATGGAATTTCTCTTGTACGGGATATTTTTTATCGGCGAAGGACTGATCGCCCCCAGCCGGGAGGATTCAAAAGAGACGATGAGCTTCAGGAAATTATTCCCGGTAACGTTGCTTTGTTTTTTACTTTTAGGGGTTCTTTACGCTTCCTTATCGCGAATGCGATGGCCCAACCTACCTTCGGGCAGCGAGATTAACATGAAATATGACGCTGCCGTTGAAATCTACACCCGGCCCGGAGAACATTTGGCCCTCGATTTGGATTTGCCCCTCATGGCGGAAAAGCGGCTTTGGGTTCAACCGGCGGAATACACGGCCATGGTGGCAAAGGGACTTTGGAGCGCGGACCCCCTTTTGGCAGAAATTCGCGCGAAAAAATATTCCACCATCGAGCTTTATGATATTCCCCGGCAATATCTTTTGCCGGAGCGGGTTGTGGAGGAAATCATGAAAGACTACCACGTGAGTATCCATAAATATGGACGTCTATGGTTGGTTCCTAACAGGGCACAAAGTTAAGTTACCCTCAGAGGCCTTTTTACATTAAAATCTAGCCATCTTTTCCAAAAGCCCTGAAACGCCGAGGTTTTATGTCAACCGCACTGGTTATCCATGGACATTTCTACCAGCCACCACGGGAAAATCCCTGGACTGGGGTCATTGACGACCAGCCCAGCGCCCAGCCCTTTCCCAATTGGAACGACCGCGTTTACTACGAATGTTACCGTCCCAATGCATTTGCTCGCATTTTCGACCTCAAAAGCGGCCGCATTGAAAGCATTATCAACAATTACGAATCCATGAGTTTTAATTTCGGCCCTACACTTCTTTCCTGGATGGAAAAATACCATCCGGGGACTTATCAGAAGGTTCTGGAAGCGGACAAGAAAAGCCTCAAGAAGAACGGCGGCCATGGGAACGCTATCGCGCAAGGCTATAACCACACCATTCTTCCGTTATGCAATGACGCAGACCGGATAACCCAGGTCAAATGGGGCGTCGCCGATTTCAAATACCGGTTCAAACGCCAACCCGAATCCTTATGGCTGCCTGAAACCGCCTGCAATGACGCCACGATGTCCGTATTGATCGAAGAAGGTCTTCGATACGTCATTCTTTCACCCGAACAAGCGGAAAGAGTCCGTCCCTTGGGTGGAGGGGACTGGACGGATGTTTCCAATAATCGAGTTGATCCCTCCATGGCTTACCGTTATTTCCACCGAGATGGTTCCAAAAGATTCATCGACATTTTCTTTTATGACATGGGTATTGCCCGCGGGATCGCCTTTGAGGGAGCCCTCATCTCAAGCCAAGCTGTTATTGACCGTATCGGTCGGGTGGGAAAGGGCGAAGGCCGGATCGTTCAAACCGCAACGGACGGGGAAAGTTACGGTCATCACACTAAATTCGGGGATCGGAGCTTGGCCTATGCCCTCAAAGTGGAAGCGGCCCAAGGGGACTATTGGGTAACCAACTATGCCGCTTTCCTCGAAAAACATCCTCCCACGTGGGAAGCGGAGATCAAAGCCGGACCCGACGGGAACGGCACTTCCTGGAGCTGCGCCCATGGGGTGGGCCGGTGGTATCGTGATTGCGGCTGCCAAACCGGCGGAAAAGAAGGGTGGAACCAAGCCTGGCGCGGGCCTTTGCGAAAAGCCTTCGATTTCTTGAGAGACCAGGTGCAGGGCTATTTTGAACAGGAAAGGGGAAAACTCTTCGTTGACCCCTGGGTTACCCGAAATGAATATATCCATTTAGTGCTGGACCCGGCGGCCCCGAGGAATAAATTCCTCGAAAGACACGCTGGACGGGAGCTTTCGGATTTAGATCAAGTGAAGGCCCTGACCCATCTGGAAATCCAACGCAACGCCATGCTGATGTATACAAGCTGCGGCTGGTTTTTCACCGAAATCTCGGGGATTGAAACCGTCCAAGTGTTGAAATACGCGGCTCGCATCTTTGACCTCATGGAAACATTGGGGCATCCGTCCTTCGAAACGGCTTTTTTGGAAATTCTTTCGGAAGCGAAAAGCAACGTTCCCGAATACGGCAATGGCGCCGATGTATACCGTCGTTTTGCCGAGCCCACTCGGGTCACGCCCCAGGGCGTGGTCGCCCATTTGGCCATCGCTTCTCTGGTTAACCCTGTGACCGAAAAGGGGGAGGCGGGAGGATTCCTTTATGAATTGAAAAATGAACGCAAAGAGGAACATGGTCGCTTCACCCTCATGACGGGCCATGTCTCGCTCCAGGAAGCCATGACCCGCCAACATTTTCAATTCGCCTTCGCGGGGCTGCATTTGGGGGGCATCGATTTTTATGGGGCCATTCGGCCCTATCTGCGGCAGGAAAATTTCGATAAGTCCGCTAAGCGGCTTTGGTCCCAGTTTTACCTTGTTTCCCTCCCCAAGCTTCTGCGGCTGATGCAGGAGGAATTCGGCCCTGAGGAATTCGGAGTCGAACAATTGCTCCCCGAGAGCCGCCAAAAGATATTCAAGGAAGTCTTCGGGACGCTCGTAGAGCGCTTTTCAGAGCAATATGTTCGCTTATATGAGGACAACCGCCGCAACCTGGAAATGCTCCAATCCGTCGGATTTGAGCTTCCCCGGGAAATCCGCGCCGCAGCGGAATTCACCTTTGGCAAACTCTTTGAGGAGGAAATCCAAAAAAGGGAATGGTTCAAAGACCCGGACGCCTACCGGAACCTGATTTCCCTTGCCGATGAGGTCACCAAACACGGATACCGAATCGACCGATTCGTGGCGGAACACACGTTTAGGAACCTGATCACCGAAATTGTTGAAATCGCGGTAGGAAAACCAACCAATGAAAATATCCGTTCCGCCATCGCCGTGGTCCAACTCACTAAAAAACTGGGGTTGGAATATAATCTCTACCTTGCCCAGGAAGCGGTATTTGAGGCGGCGGGGAAATCGCTGCAATTCGACAAGATGGTGGAACTATCCGAGATGCTGGATCTTAAAACCGACCTTCTTTTAGACGAGAACGATAAGCTTCGAAAATCACTCCGTAGCGATGACATTGAAGTTGCGTAAACCCGTACCCTTTGCAACCGATGGTGATTCCGCCAAGCCCCTTTTGAAAAGGATAAAAGCCATGCCTCCTGCAAAGAAAAAGAACCTCCTCCCGAAAGTTTCAATTTCGGACAATGATCTTCATCCTCTGCTTTCCCTTTGTCACGGCGATCCCCATTCGGTTCTGGGAATTCATTCCGATAAAAAGGGACTTAGGATTCGGGTTTACCGCCCGGATGCCTTGGCGGTTTCCATCCTTGCGGAAGGGAAGGAGGAAATCCCCTTGGTTGCCTGTGAGCCGTCGGGTTTCTTCGAAATCCTATTGGAAGGCAAAAAAGAGGCGAATCCTTATCAAGTCAAAGTCGAATATCCCGGAAAAAAAGTTTTTACCTATTGGGATCCCTATGCTTTTTGGCCCACTTTGGGGGACATGGATGTCTACCTTTTAGGCGAGGGAAATCACGAGAAACTCCATGAAAAGATGGGAGCCCATTTTATCCATCATCAAGGAGTCGAGGGGGTTTCCTTCGCGGTTTGGGCGCCGGGCGCCAAGGGTATCAGCGTGGTGGGTGATTTCAATGGATGGGATGGGCGCCTTCACCCCATGCGCCGTATGGGTTCGTCGGGTATATGGGAAATCTTCATCCCCGAAATCTCGGAGGGCATGAACTATAAATTCGAGATTCGAACACACGACGGAAGGCGGCTTTTAAAGGCCGACCCTTACGCCTTTGCCACCGAAAAGCCCCCTTTGACCGCTTCCGTCGTATTCAAATCGAAATACCGATTCAACGATTTGGAATGGATGGAGAACCGGAAAAAAACGGATGCCCTTCACAAGCCCCTTTCCATCTATGAAATACATCCGGAATCCTGGCGAAAGGTTCCCGGAGAAGGCAATCGACCCTTGACCTACCGGGAAATGGCGGTGCAATTAACCGATTACATCTTGGAAATGGGTTTTACCCATGTGGAATTCATGCCGGTGATGGAGCACCCTTTTGGTGGATCCTGGGGTTACCAAGTGTCCTCCTATTTCGCGCCGACTTCCCGGTTCGGCACTCCGGACGATTTCAAATATTTGGTGGATACCCTGCACCAGAAGGGAATCGGTGTCATCCTGGATTGGGTTCCAGCCCATTTTCCCAAAGATGAATTCGCCCTTGGCCGGTTCGACGGCACGGCCCTTTACGAACATCTCGATCCCCGGCAGGGAGAACACCCGGACTGGGGCACTTATGTATTCAACTTCGGCCGAAATGAAGTGAGAAACTTCCTGCTTTCCAACGCCCTCTTTTGGCTTTCCGAGTATCACGTGGACGGGCTCCGACTGGACGCAGTCGCTTCCATGCTTTACCTGGATTACAGCCGCAAGGAAGGGGAATGGGTTCCCAACCAGTTTGGTGGTAACGAAAATTTAGAGGCCATCAGTTTCCTGAAAAAACTCAATGAAGTGGTCTATGCCCAGCACCCGGGCGTTCTGATGGTGGCCGAAGAATCGACCGCTTGGCCTGGGGTGAGCCGTCCCACTTATACGGGAGGGTTGGGTTTTGGATTTAAGTGGAACATGGGGTGGATGCATGACACCCTTTTTTACTTTAGCCGGGATTCCATTTATAGGCGTTACGACCACAATAACCTGACTTTTGGCTTTCTCTACGCTTGGAGTGAAAATTTTGTCCTTCCCATCTCCCACGACGAAGTGGTGCACGGCAAATGCTCCATGATCGATAAAATGCCGGGTGATCGTTGGCAGAAATTCGCGAACCTGAGGTCCCTTTACGGTTACATGTGGGCCCATCCGGGGAAAAAACTGCTTTTTATGGGCTGTGAATTCGCGCAGTTTTCCGAATGGAACCACAACCAAAGCCTGGACTGGCATTTAACCCAGTGGGCGGACCATTGGCGGATGCAAAATCTAATCGTCGATTTAAACAAGATTTATAAAAGCCACCCGGCCCTGTATGATGCGGATGTGGATCCGGCGGGGTTCCAATGGATTGATGCCAACAACGCCGATGACAACGCAGTCGCTTTTCTTCGCAAGTCGGTGGGGACTGGAAGTCAAGTTCTTGTCACGGGTAATTTCTCACCTGTTATCCGGAGTGGCTATCGGGTGGGTGTGCCCAAAGCAGGTTTCTACCGCGAGATACTAAATACCGATTCCCATCTTTATGGCGGAAGTAACTTCGGAAACGGCGGCGGTGTGGAAGCCCAATTCATCCCATGCCATGGCCAGCCCTATTCGGTTCTGATTTCTTTACCCCCTCTCGCCGTGGTGTGGTTTGAGGCCCCTTAAGGCACCCCGCTTAAAATGGTTGGCGCATTTGTTAGGGAATTTTTTTTGGTTTTGAGGAATAAAAATAGTTTCAAACAAAGCTTAAATTTGGTTGATTCGAAACAGTTTTGTCTTAATCTCCCGAAAAACATTTGCTAATCAGCATTAATGAATGAAGATTTACAGGGCGTAAATCAAAAGTTTTGCTTAACTTAACGATTTCAGGACCTTTTGCTGGTTGGTATGAAGTTTGCTTGAAAAAGCGTATTATATATTGTAATTTAACAAGCCAATCGATGAGGACGGATGACGGCGGCCCCCCAAAAGGCCGCTTTTTTTAACCCCAAAAAACAGTTCAGTGAGAACCCGCGAAGAAAGTTCAATTTCCGGGTTACACCCTAAGGCGAATTTTACTAAAGAAGAGCTCGAGAGCTTAAGGAGTATCAAATGTCCGAACAACCCACTCCCCTGAAACCCACCGAAAATCTTTTGGCGCCCTTCGACGCGGGAAAAGATTCCTGCGGTGTGGGTTTTGTGGCCAACATGAAAAACAAGAAGTCCCATGAAATCGTCCAGCAAGGGGTGGAAATTCTTATCAACCTTTCTCACCGCGGCGCTTGCGGTTGTGAAACGAATACCGGCGACGGGGCTGGAATACTCATCCAAATTCCGGATAAGTTTTTCCGCAAGAACGCCGCCACTTTCAACCTGACCTTGCCCCCGGAGGGCGAATATGGAGTCGGGGCGATTTTTTTGCCGAAACTGACCGACCATATCAAGTTTTGCGAGGATATCTTCACCAAGATCGTCCAAGAAGAAGGCCAAGTCCTCCTGGGCTGGCGCCTGGTGCCTACCGACAACTCCGAAATTGGCCCGACGGCCCGAGCCTCCGAACCCATCATGAAACAAATTTTCATCGGCAAATCCAAGGAAATTAATGACACGGACGCCTTTGAACGAAAACTCTTTCTCATCCGTAAGCGGGTTGAAAACGCGATTGCTTCTTCTATCCTCACCGAAAAGCATCTTTTTTACGTGGCCAGCCTCTCCTGCAGGACTCTGGTTTATAAGGGAATGCTGACTCCGGGCCAAGTGGCCCCTTATTTCAGGGACTTGAGGGATCCGGAAGTGGAATCGGCTTTAGCTCTGGTCCATTCCCGTTTCTCCACCAATACCTTTCCTTCCTGGGATTTGGCGCATCCTTTTCGCTATATCGCCCACAACGGCGAAATCAACACGTTGCGGGGAAATATCAACTGGATGCACGCCAGGGAAGCCCTCTTTGATAGCGATCATTACACCTCGAAGGAAATGAAAAGCCTTTTGCCCATTGTCCGGGAAGGACAATCTGATTCGGCGACTTTCGACAATGCTTTGGAAATCCTAGTTATGGCAGGCCGGGGACTGCCCCATGCCATGATGATGATGATCCCCGAAGCTTGGACTGGCCACGCGACCATGCCTCAATATAAGAAGGACTTTTACCATTATCATTCCTGTTTAATGGAACCTTGGGATGGACCTGCTTCCATCGCCTTTACTGACGGAAAGGTGATCGGCGCGGTTTTGGACCGTAACGGATTAAGGCCCTCCCGCTATTACGTGACTAAGGATGATTTGGTCATCATGGCATCCGAGGTGGGTGTTTTGGAAATTGAACCCGTCCGTGTGGCCAAGAAGGGTCGCCTGGAACCAGGCAAAATGTTCCTCATCGACATGACCGAAGGCCGCATTATTGACGATACCGAACTCAAAGAAAAAATCGCCAAAGCCCAACCTTACGGCGAATGGCTCAAGGACAACCTGACCAGCTTGGAAAAATTGCCTCATGCCCCCCACGTGCCCGAGCCGGACCACGACACGGTTTTAAAACGACAAAAAGCCTTCGGCTATACCCATGAGGATGTTCGAATCCTGATGGCCCCCATGGCAACCAATGGGGAAGAAGCCATCGGTTCCATGGGCGACGACACCCCCCTGGCGATTCTTTCCAATCAATCCCAGCCCCTCTTTAACTATTTCCGCCAATTGTTCGCCCAAGTCACGAATCCCCCTCTAGACGCCATCCGTGAAGAACTGGTGACGACGGTAAATACTTCCGTGGGGCCGGAAGGCAATCTTTTAAAGCCGACGGCTGAATCCTGTCGACAAATCGAGCTCAAAAGCCCGGTCTTAGATAATGACGAATTGGCGAAGTTTACCCACATTCAATATAAAAATTTCAAAGCGATTACCCTTCCTATTCTTTACAAGGTTTCGGAGGGCGGCAAGGGATTGGCCAAGGCCATTGAGGAAGTCCGGGAAAAAGCCAGCCAGGCGGTTAAAAACGGTTATCAAATCATCATCCTATCTGATCGCGGGTTGGATCACGATAACGCCCCCATTCCCAGCCTCTTGGCCACTGCGGGAGTCCACCATCATTTAATTAAGAATGGGGAGCGCACCAAAGTGGGATTGATCGTCGAATCGGGCGAGCCACGCGAAGTGCACCATTTCGCCCTGCTTTTGGGGTACGGCGCCAATGCCATTAACCCTTATTTGGCTTTCGAGACGTTGGATGACATGATCCGCCGCAAGATCCTTCCGGCGGAAATCGACCATAAAACCGCCGTCAAAAAATATATTAAGGCCGCTAATAAGGGAATCGTGAAGGTCATGTCCAAGATGGGCATTTCAACCATTCAAAGTTATAGGGGCGCCCAGATCTTCGAAGCGGTGGGGCTCAACGCTGAATTCATTGACAAGTATTTCACCTGGACCGCAACCCGTATTCAAGGGATCGGTATTATCGAAGTGGCCTTGGAATCCGAAAAACGTCATCGGGGAGCATTTCCCGAAAGGCCTTCGCGAGAATTGGATTTGGACTGGGGCGGCAAATATCAGTGGCGTCGTGACGGGGAAAAGCACCTTTTCAATCCCGACACGGTGCATAAGCTCCAAAACGCCGTTCGCACGAACAATTATAAGTCTTTCAAGCTCTATTCCGCCGATGTCAACGAACAGTCGAGGGCGCTGGCCACCTTAAGGGGGCTTTTTAAATTCAAGAAGGGAAATCCCATTCCCATTGATCAAGTGGAGCCCGTCACGGAAATCGTGAAGCGTTTCGCAACCGGAGCAATGTCTTACGGTTCCATCAGCAAGGAAGCCCATCAGACTTTGGCGATTGCCATGAACCGCATCGGGGGCAAGTCGAACACGGGCGAGGGCGGCGAGGATGACGACCGCTATATCCCGGATCCCAACGGGGATTCGCGTAATTCCGCCATCAAGCAAGTGGCCTCGGGCCGTTTCGGCGTGACCAGTCATTACATGGTGAACGCCAAGGAACTCCAGATCAAGATGGCCCAGGGGGCCAAGCCGGGCGAGGGCGGGCAGTTGCCTGCTAAGAAAGTTTACCCTTGGATCGCCAAGACCCGGTTCGCGACTCCTTTCGTGGGGCTCATTTCCCCCCCCCCGCACCATGATATTTATTCCATTGAAGACCTGGCCCAATTGATCCATGACCTCAAGAACGCCAACAAGTACGCCCGCATTTCCGTGAAGCTAGTCGCGGAAATGGGCGTGGGCACGGTCGCCGCCGGGGTTTGCAAGGCCCATGCTGACCATGTTTTGATCAGCGGCCATGACGGCGGGACGGGCGCTTCGCCCCTGACCTCCATCAAATTCGCCGGGGCTCCTTGGGAGTTAGGACTGGCGGAAACGCACCAAATTCTGGTGAAAAACCGGCTTCGGGACCGAATCACGGTCCAAACCGACGGCCAGCTCAAAACCGGCAGGGATGTGGCTATTGCCTGCCTTTTAGGTGCGGAGGAATTTGGGTTTGCCACCGCCGCTCTTGTGGCGGAAGGTTGCATCATGATGCGCGTCTGCCACTTGGATACCTGTCCGGTCGGAATCGCCACGCAAAATCCCGAACTTCGCAAGAAGTTCACCGGGAAGCCCGAGTACGTGGTCAACTTCATGATGTTCATCGCCGAGGAACTGCGGGAGATCATGGCTGAATTAGGTTTCAAGAACATTAATGAGATGGTTGGTCATTCGGAACTTTTGGAAATGAACGAGGCCATCTCCCATTGGAAATCCAAGGGATTGGACCTTTCAGCAATCTTCTACAGGCCGATAGAATCGAACCTGGGTCCGGTTTACTGTGTTCAAAAACAGGATCACGCATTGGACAAAGCTTTGGACAACGAAGTTCTCTTGGAGCGTTGCAAACCCGCTTTGGAGGAAAAAAAGCCTGTAAAGTTTGAACTGCCAATTCGCAACATCAATCGAACCGTTGGAACTATGGTGGGGGCGGAAATCTCTCGAAAACATGGTGCCAAGGGTCTGCCGGACGACACAATTCAGATTACCTTTAAAGGCTCGGCGGGCAATAGTTTCGCGGCTTTCGTGCCAAGGGGAATGACGATGCGCCTGGAAGGCGACGCCAACGATTATTTGGGCAAAGGGCTTTGCGGCGGAAAAATCATGGTTTATCCATCCAAGGATTCCACCTTGGTTCCCGAAGAAAATATTATCGTCGGAAACGTCCTCCTTTACGGGGCTACCAGCGGGGAAGTTTATATTCGAGGCCGGGCGGGCGAGCGTTTTGGAGTACGTAATTCGGGTGTCGAGGCGGTCGTGGAAGGCGTAGGAGATCATGGGTGCGAATACATGACCGGGGGCCGGGTGATCGTCATAGGGGATACGGGCCGTAATTTCGGAGCCGGTATGTCGGGTGGGATCGCTTATGTTTGGGACAAAGCCGGCGATTTTGAAGTCCGTTGCAACAAGGAAATGGTTGCTTTCGAGGAACTGGAACCGGCGGATGAAAAATTCATCCAAGACATATTAAGGAAGCACAAGGATTACACCGGTAGCAACGTGGCTGAAAATATCCTGAAAGCTTGGGATAAAGTATCCAAACAATTCATCAAAGTTATGCCGGTGGAGTATAAAAAGGCCCTTCAGGCCCAAAAAGACGCCGCGGCCACGCCCGTGGCTGTCGCTTAAGGAAAGAGAAAATGGGAAAACCAACTGGATTTATGGAATCGGGGCGGGAAGCTCCCCACAAACGGCCCATTCCCGAGCGCGTGAAGGACTGGAAAGAATATATGCTCCCGATGGAGCCCTCCCACCTGAAGGACCAGGCGGGTCGCTGCATGGATTGTGGCATCCCTTTCTGCCATCAGGGCTGCCCCCTCGGCAATATCATACCGGATTGGAATGACCTGGTTTATCGCGATCGCTGGCAGGAAGCCATTGAACGGCTTCACGCCACCAACAATTTCCCTGAATTCACCGGGCGCCTTTGTCCGGCACCCTGTGAGAATTCCTGTACGCTGGGTCTGGATGTTTATAAACAACCGGTTACCATCAAACAGATTGAAGTTTCCATCATTGATTACGCTTGGAAGCAGGGTTGGGTCAAACCGATGCCGCCTCAAACCCTCACGGGTAAAAAGGTGGCGGTAATTGGATCGGGACCCGCAGGCCTCGCTTGCGCTCAGCAATTGGCCCGGGTGGGGCACAAGGTAACGGTATTTGAGCGCGCGGACCGCATTGGTGGATTACTTCGCTATGGAATCCCGGAATTTAAAATGGAAAAACGTCATTTGAATCGCCGCATGGATCAAATGAAGGCCGAGGGAGTGGAATTTAAGACCAACTCCAACATTGGCCATAATGTTCCCATTGAGGATTTACAGAAGAATTTTGACGCGATCGTGCTGGCGGGTGGAGCCACCCAGGCCCGCAACCTGCCGGTTCCGGGTCGCGACTTGAAGGGCGTTTATTTCGCCATGGAATACCTTCCCCAGTCCAACAAGGTGCAAGAAGGTGACAAGGTTGAAAATCAGATAAATGCGAAAGATAAACATGTCATTATCCTGGGAGGGGGCGATACGGGTGCTGACTGCATCGGAACAGCCCACCGACAGGGAGCCAAAAGCGTGACATCCTTGGAACTTTTACCCAAACCCCCGGCCGAACGCGCCCGCGGACAATCCCTGGCCCCAATGGGCCCGCATTTTGCGGACTAGCCCCGGCCCACGAGGAGGGCGGAGAAATCCTCTATAGTGTTTCAACTAAGCAATTTTTGGGGGAAAACGGCGTTTTGAAAAAACTCCAGCTGATCAAGGTGGATTGGGTTCCCCAGGACCGGCTGGCCCGCCGAAATTGCAAGAAATCGCCGGGAGCGAAATGGAGCTACCTGCGGATTTGGTGTTTTTGGCCATGGGTTTTTTAGGCCCTGAAAAGAATCCGCTGTTCGAAAAGCTAGGTATCGAATTGGATCAGAGGTCCAATGTCAAAGCCGACGCCAACAAAATGACCAATGTGCCCGGAGTCTTCGTGGCGGGGGACATGACCCGCGGTCAATCCTTGATCGTCTGGGCCATCGCTGAAGGTCGGGCCGCAGCCCGGGGCGTGGACCAGTATTTGATGGAGGAAACCACTTTGGCTTCTCCTTTGTAAGAGATGAGAAGAAACGATTTGGTGGTTTTTGAGTTAATGAAGGGGTGGACCCAAGTGTCCGCCCTTTTTATTTTTCGGAAAGGGTCAATAAACCGATGAATCCAGAACTCGATACGACAGGGGAAAAAAAATATCCGCATCTTTGGGTATTGATTTTTTTGTTGGTCCTTTATTTCCTTTCGAACCAGGACAGGATGCGGTTTGGCTATTTGAGCCGCCATCTTTTCACCGGAAATATAGAGTCCAAATCCATCGATAAGAACGTTAGAGTGGACGACGCTTTCGCGGTTGATATCGACGTGTACAATGAAATCTTACAGGGCGGAAAAAAATATTTGCCTTTCCTGGTTTTGAAACTCCAGACGGATAAACAATTTGTTTGGAGCGAACTGATGCGGGATATAACAGGGGTGGACATCTATCAATACGCCGGGAACAGAAAGTGGATTAACACTGATGAAAATCCCGGCCGCTTGTGGCTGAAATGGTGGCAGGAAAACGAATATCAATATCAAGGATATGGTCATTAAGCGGCGGGGTTCATGACAATCCCTTTCTTTTGTTTTTGGATTATAGCGTTGTTGGGGAGTTGTTTGTGCCCCGATTTCCTTTTCGCCCAGACGCCCGTTCCCACGGCCATCACTATCGACGAAGCCGATGTCCCCATCAGGGTGGACGGGCATTTAAACGATTGGCCCTCCGCTCGCATGATTCTGTTGAACCGCAAAAACCAGGTGACCTACGGGAAGGCTTACTGGAAAGGAGAGTTGGATTTCAGTTGCAGGGTTTTTCTCACCTATGACGAGCAATATCTCTATGTCGCAGCTATCGTCCAAAAAAGCGGAAAAAAAGTCGTTAATGACAACGAAAAGCTTTCGCTTCCCAATGGGGACTGCCTGGAACTGTTTCTTTCCACCCATTCCCAATTCGACCGACAATCGAGGTTGAGCCGGGGGGATTACCAGATTGCTTTTTCACCCGGAAATGACTGCAGAAATCCACAGATGTATTGCCTCAATAAGGATACCCCCATCCCCGGAGGTCGGATCAACGCGAGGAGCACCTTGAAAGGCTATTTGATGGAGATTTGTGTTCCCCTCGTTTTTTTCGAGGGATTGGATTTGGCCCAGGGAAATACGGCGGGATTTGATCTGGTCCTGGATGAGGGCGGGGAAGTCAGTGGAAACCGTATCGTTCAATTAGACTATACCGGAGACGCTTCCAATCGGGAAAATCCTTCCTCCTGGTCTAAACTCCAATGGATAGGAAAAATCGAACAATCCGTTCCCCTTGAGCAGCCTCAGGATTTGTATGCCGGATTGGTTTCCGATGGAACCAAGGGCGCCACTTATTCCGGATATCGGGTGGTGGAAGGAAATGTGTTGGATGGCCAAGGTAACCCCTTGGCGGGAGCCAAGGTGACCACCTGGCCCAAAACCCAGGAGTCTTTCTCGGATATTCATGGTCATTTTGAGACGAAAAAAATAAAAATCTATGACCAGACGGTTTTTTATGCTTCGAAGAACGGTTATGTCAGTTCCTTTGCGGAGTGCCCCCCCAAAAAAAATCCAGTCACCCTCTCTTTGTCTCCCCTGCCTGCCGAACTCACGCCCTTGAAGGATCATGTCAGTCCCTTTTTTCTCGGTCTGACATTACCGTTTGGTTCTCCGCAAGCGTTTGATTCGGCACTATCGGCTTCTCAAGAATGGATGAAGCCAATGAATCTGGGATTGATCCGTTTACAGGCTCCCGTTTCCCTTTTGACACCGCAAGAATGCGGCATGGTATTGGATCAATTTATTGCATACGCCCGTCAACTCGGAGCTGAACCAATGGTGACGGTTCCATTGGATTCCCAGAACCTAACAATGGGGGCTGATTGGATTCACTATTGTAATGTAGACAGGAAATACAAAGTCCGGTATTGGGCAATTGGGAATGAACCCGATTTGGGCAATAATTTGGAACCGGGGAAATACAATGTTTATGATTACATCAACAACTATCGTGAAGTTTATAACGCCATGAAGAAGGAAGACTCTTCGGTTTTCATATTGGGCCCTGAACTTTCCTCGAAATATACCGAGGCGGAAGATGATTGGGTTACGCCTTTTCTCCAATATAGCGGCGATATTGTGAATGGGGTTTCCATTCACCGCTTCGCGCTTTCAAAATCCGTATCATTGACGTCGCAGTCTCTTTTGGCGGATTTACGCCATGAGGCGGAAGTGCTCCAAGTCGTCAAGGACAAGATTTCCGAGAACTCGGATTTGAATATCCCCTTGTTGGTTACGGGAGGGAAGGCTTGTTCCGAGGGAGTGACCGCCAAAACGAAAGAGGACGCCATCGCCCTGGATTTTTGGTGCGCCTTATGGGAAGCGGATAAGAAGGGAATTGATTTAAAACAGGGTTTGTCAATGGATATTTCTTCCTCTTGGCCTGAACTTAGGGATTTATCCGCTGCTTCTTTTCAGCCCAATCCATCCTATTGGGCATTGAAACTTTGGAGTTTAATGAACCGGGGAAAAGTCATCACAGCGGTCGTACAAAAATCGGATATTTCGGTTTACGCCACCCAGGACCCGAAAGCCAAAGACGTAACCCTAATGATCATCAACAAGGGGGACCGTTATTGGAGGCCCAACATCCTTTTAAACGGCAAAGCGACCGACTTGATGGTGGACGCGGGGTTGGACCAACGGTATGATTTTGAAATTCCATCATATTCAATCATTCGTTTAAAGATGAAGGGTGACCGTACCCCTGGAGAAGCTTTGGTTTATACCCTTAAAATGGCTCGGGACGGAAAAGAACCACAAACATCTCTCTTGAAGCCCTGGTAGGCCCATGCCCAAGAACTTATACACAATCAAAATTGAACGTGCTCCTGAGCCCTGGATTAAACCAGTGGATTCATTGGTGCTTTTATATCAGTTCTTCATGGCGGGATTAATATTGGCCGGGAATCTTTCCTTTGAGGACAAATTCCGGCTCATTGGATATCACGTTTTGATTTTTGTGGCGTTGATGGTGGCCTTATGGAATCTGCGAAATGTTACCGCTCCCCCCGTTCGTTTTATCTGCGATTTCTATCCCCTTGTGGCGATGTTATTTTTCTATAAAGAAGTAGGGCTTTTGATCCACCAATATTTTGATTGGACGCTTGATGAATGGCTATTAAGCGTGGATAACGAGATGGGGAAAATTGGATTCAGGGTCTGGAACTTTCAAAAGTTTTATCCCCCCGCTCGGCTTTTAAACGAGTTTTTTAGCATCGGTTACAGTTTTTATTTCGTTCTGATGCCCCTTTCGGCGTTAGTGCTTTATTTCCGAGCGCCACGGACTCGATTCCGCGAGTTCATGTTTTCTCTTAGCTTTACTTATTACCTCCATTACATCCTTTTCATTTTCCTTCCGGCGGAAAGCCCCCGTTTTTATATGCCGGGACTCCGGGAATCCCTCCAGGGTTATTGGGTTTCCGATTGGCTCCAAGCGGCGGTTGAAAATAACGCGTTTCCTGGGGGGTCTTTTCCCAGTTCCCACATTGCCGCATCCATCATTTGTTTTATGGCTTACCGGTATTTTGGAAAATGGCGGTTTGTTGTGCTTTTTATGACCATGGCGATGTTCGCGGGCACCATTTATGGACGGTATCATTATTTCGTTGATGTTGTGGCGGGTTTGGGGGTAGGGTTGTCGTGTTATTTCTTTGCACCCTGGCTCGAAAGAAAGTGGCCTTTCATATTTGATGAAGAAGGACTGGTCCGTGAGCGAGCAAGAGAAGCACTTAACTGAGGCCGAAAAGCAGATAAGACGACTCCAAGCCCTTCGGCAGGACCGTGAAGAGCAAGTACGAGTCTCAGCCGAAAAATCGAATTTCCCCTCCAAAACCCAAGCTCAGAGGACGACCGAAAGATTGACGGATCTGAGAAAACAATCAATGAAACCGGTTGGCACCGGAAGGCGAGTTAAAATCGACGGGAAACAAAAAAGCTCAAAATTAACTTTCACCCAAATACGTCTTTTGGAGGAGGTTTTGGCTCAAGACCACCGCCTCAAGGGTAGTCTCATCACTCGAATCGCCCTGAACCGCCTTCTGGGCTTGGACAATACTTCACGAAGAGAATGACTTCGAAGCCCGGTTGAATGAAATTTTGAGGCAACTCAAAAGCAGGCCTTGAAAACCCTCCTCGAATTAAATAAAGATAGTTGTCCTTTGAATTTTATTTATCTTTCATTTACACAAAGAATGAGGTTTGGCTTGAAATTGCTCATTAATGGGGAACTTAAGGAATTAGGCGACGGTATTTCCCTGGAAGAACTCATTAAACGGTTAGGCGTCCGCAAAGAAACGGTGGTGGCGGAAGTAAACCGCAGGATCATCCAAACCGGGCAACGTGCGGATTGCAAACTTACGGAAGGCGATCAAGTCGAACTCATTCAATTTGTCGGAGGCGGCTGATGATGGCAACCATGGATCAGGTCAAATTCGAAGATACCTATCAAATCAACGGAAAAGTTTTCCACTCTAGGCTGTTGGTGGGCACGGGAAAGTACGCTACCAACGAACTAATGGCCCAATGCCTTGAGGCTTCGGGCACCGAGATCGTCACCATCGCCCTTCGCCGGGTCAATTTAGATAATAAGGGAGAGAAGACTCTTTTAGATTTTGTTGATCCCAAGAAATACACCCTCCTGCCCAACACCGCTGGTTGTTACAGTGCGGAAGAGGCCATCCGGGTAGCGCATTTGGCGAGGGCCTCGGGTATTTCGGATTTCGTCAAGTTGGAAGTCCTTTATGATGAAAAAACACTTCTTCCTGATCCCATCGCAACCTTGGAAGCCACCCAGATCCTGGTCAAGGAAGGCTTTACGGTCATGACTTACACCTCGGACGATCCGGTCATGGCTCAAAAACTAGAACAGGTCGGCGCGCACGCCGTCATGCCTGCGGGATCTCCCATTGGCTCGGGCCAGGGTGTTTTAAATCCCAACAACATCCGCATCATCCTGGAGAAATTGAAATGCCCCGTCCTGATTGACGCCGGGGTCGGCTCCGCTTCCGATGTGGCGGTCGCGATGGAACTGGGAGTCATGGCGGTATTGCTCAATACCGCCATCGCCCACGCCAAGGATCCCCTTAAGATGGCCCATGCTATGCGTCACGCAACCGAAGCGGGCCGCCTGTCTTATCTGGCGGGCCGAATCCCGAAAAAGCTTTACGCCCAGGCCTCCACTCCGAATAAAGACTTTTAATTGAGTCTCTCCCGGATAGAAACGGTTTCAAGCCGTTTGTTTTCGAGGATTTCATCATTCGTTCACATGGATTAAACCCCAATAGCATGGTATGGAACCGGAGGTAAACATGGGAACCATCAGTAAACTCGAAAGGTCCCGCCTTTACTTGGTCGCCGGCGCTGGAAGCCTCCTGGATCACCAAGATTTCAAGGCGGTGGAAGAGGCCGTGGAAGGCGGAGTAGACATTCTTCAACTCAGGGATTATTCCTTGAAGGATGCCGAACTTTTATCCCTAGCCCATAAGTTCCGCGCCTTGACTCGCCGCTATCGGATCCTCTTTATCGTCAATAACCGGCCCGATATCGCACGACTAGTCGATGCCGACGGCGTTCATGTGGGTCAAGAGGATTTATCCGTAAAAGAAGTCCGGGAGATTATAGGGGAAGGAAAAGTTGTTGGTGTTTCCACCCACAGCTTGGAAGAAGCTCGAAAGGCCATCTTGGACGGGGCGAATTATATGGGAGTGGGTCCGGTTTATCCGACACCCACCAAGCGGGGACGTCCGGCGGTGGGAGTGGACTATGTGCGGCAAGTCGCCGAGATTCATCCGCCCATTCCTTTTTTTGCCATCGGCGGGATCAACCTTACCAACATTGAGGAAGTGCTTCGCGCTGGCGCGACGCGCTTGGCCGTGGTGAGGGCTATTACGGAGGCTAAGAATCCCAAAACCGCAGCCGAGGAGCTCCAAAAAGCCTTGGATAAGCGCTCCGCAAAGGCCTCACGGCCTTGAGTTTGCCAGCCCATTGAACTTATAATTACCTCGTAACACCCATTTAACGAGGTCAACATGCTTCTTCCCATCGTTCTTTATCCGGATCCCCGGCTCAAACTAAAGAGCAAACCCGTCACTGAATTCGGGCCTGAATTGAAGGAATTGGCCGCCGATATGACTGAAACCATGCGCAACGCCAACGGCGTTGGCTTGGCCGCCATTCAAATTGGGGAAGCCATTCGGATGATGGTCATGGACGAACATTACGACCAGGAAGACAAGGGTGAGTCCACTGTGATTTTTAACCCTGAAATTCTTGAAGAGGAGGGCGCCGAAACCATTGAGGAAGGGTGCCTATCCATTCCCGATGTTCGGGAGGACGTTGAAAGATCCCTCGTGGTCAAGGTGAAGTATCAGGATTTGGAAGGGCAGCAGAAGGTTTCCCGATATGAGGGCCTCTTGGCCCGTTGTGTCTTGCATGAGATCGACCACATGAATGGCCAGCTTTTCATTCAAAAGGTTCCCGCCGTTAAACGCCTGTTTCTGAAGAAACAGCTCGACCAGCTTAAAAAGAATTTCCAAGAAACCGTCCGGCTTTAAAATATAAAAATCAAAGCGATCCCATCGTGTTGAACGAAATCGGTGGAGGATGGCCTTTTGGGTTTCTTTTGGATCATGTAAAAACGGGTAATGAATGAGAGAACTTGATTCCAAAGGTATCAGCCTCATCGAAATGTGCATTGCCATCGTGATTCTTGGACTTACCGCCCAGGCTACTGTTCAGTTTTGGAAAGTGTTTACCGAAAGAACGGTGAATTTGGAAGACAAAGGTTACGCCTCAATGAAGGCGCAGCAAATGATCAATGAGCTCTTGGCCCAGTCCAGCAACAATCCCCAGAACGGGCCGGCGATATTAGACGGCTATAGTGATGGTTCGCAATTCAATTTGGAATTGACCACTGATAAGCAGGTGAATGATCCCGGGAACCCTTTAAGCGGGAACCGATTGTCTAACGGCCATTGGCGATATTTGCGCCAGGTTCAAGTCAGTCCAGTGAGTAGCATTCCCCAGGCCCGCCAGGTTGTAGTTCGAGTTTGGAAGTGTGCGTCGGATGGCAGCCCGCTGGTTCCGGGGCTTTTGCTGGCAACCCAGGTTGAAATGGTGATCCCGTCGGACAACATATCCTATCCCGAGTCCCTATCTTCCCCGGTTCCCTCTAATCCCCAGACCTATCCCTATTCGGATGTTCCATCCAGTCCTTAATTTTGAGGATAAATTCTTTCTTCGCCTTTCTTTTGAAATAAGGGATGATTAAACTGTGGGAATAGTTGACAAATTGAAAGGCGTTTCTTGGAAAATCCATTTCGTATTCTTTTCATGGGCACGTCGGATTTTGCCGTTCCCTCGCTGGAAGCCCTTCATTTTGCCGGACATCCAGTCGTCTTGGTGGTGACCCAGCCGGATAAGCCCGCTGGCAGGGGATTGGAACTCAAAGAGTCCCCCGTGAAGAAAAAGGCGGCTCAATTGGGTTTGCCCTTATTCCAACCCGAAAAGATCAGGACTCCTGAAGTCATTGAAATACTCCAAAAAACGCAAGCGGACATCGCGGTGGTTGCCGCCTATGGACAGATATTGCCTTCCGCCGTCCTTCAAATCCCGAAGGTAGCCTGCCTGAACATCCACGGTTCCATTCTGCCCAAGTACCGCGGAGCGGCGCCTATCCATTATGCGGTCATGGCCGGGGAAAAGGAAACGGGCGTCACCCTCATCTACATGAATGAGAAGATGGATGAAGGGGATATCCTTCTTGCCAAAACCACACCTATTGGGCCTGAAGAAACCACCGGGGAAGTCCACGACCGGCTGGCCAAACTGGGTTCCCAAGGGCTTTTGGAAGCCCTCAAGCTATTGGGGCAGGGGAAAGCCTCCACGGATGCCCCAGGAATGCCCAAAAAGCCACTTACGCCCCATCCATCAAAAGGGAATTCTGCCGGTTAGATTGGCATTCGCCCGCGACCAGGATTCATAACCGGGTGAGGGGCTTGAACCCCTGGCCGCTGGCGGAGACGTCCTGGAACGGAATGGAGATGAAGATATACAAGGCGGCTTTGGATAACCGGAAGGGTAAACCGGGGGAAGTGCTGGATATTTCCAAGGAAGGGGTGGTTGTTGCCGCGGGGATTGACTCGGTGAAACTGCTGGAGATACAACCACCGGGGAAGAAAAAAATGAGCGCTTACGATTTCATCTTGGGCCATCGGGATTTTAAAGTCGGGGAGACGCTTTCTTAGGTTTAATCTCCAATTTCAATCCGCCGACTTTTCAACGTGGCAATTTAAAACATTTGAAAAACTTTAGTTTTTTTGTTTGCTTTGGATTGGTTCCTCCACGTGAGACAATGCTGCCTCTTCACAATGACAGATAAATCTAACAAGCAAGAAAGTAAGCCACATGGAAACGCCCTCTGGTCTGCCACCTTCCGGTTCAAAGCCTCCCCGCCGTTCCGGGCCGCGCCGTCCTTCTTCTGTCAGGCCCCCTCGGCCATCCGGAAGTTCGGGCCGCCCCCCCTCGGGTCGTTCTTCCTCAGGAAGGCCGCCACGTCCCTTTCGGCCTAAATCAGATTCTTCAAGAGGTGCGGGTTCCCATGAATCGAGGCCCCGCCATTTTGACTCTGGCAAACCTTCACATCGTCCTGGTAACGAGGACCGACCCTTGGGCGGGCCGCCTTTTCGCAAAGGGCCAGGGGATCGTCCGCCGGTTCGATCAAACCGGCCGGGCGGACGTCCAACTTTTCGTTCCAATAAACCAGGTGGACGCCCTCCGTTCCAATCGAACCGTCCGGATTTCCGTCCACCCCAGTCCCAAACTCCTCCGAAAGAGGGTGAAGTCTTTTCAAACTCGCCAAGCCCTTCTCCCGAACGTCCTCCATATCGTCCAGAACGTCCCGCTGGCAGGCCCATCTTTCGAAAAGGGCCCGGGGACCGTTCATCTTTTCGTTCCCATAAGCCCGGTGGCCGTCCACCCTTTCGGTCCGACCGGTCCGGAGGTCACCCGAGCCCAAGACCCGACCGGCCAGCGGTTTCCCGTCTAGAAGAGGTTTTCATTTCCCCTTCCCGTTTAGCCGCGGCAAAGTCCCTCTATAGCATCGAAAAAGGAGCCAAGGTTGCGGACGTCCTCTCAAACTTCCAAGGACTAAAACCTGAAGACGAAGCCCTTTTGCGGGAATTGGTTTATGGCTGTACCCGTCAAAAACGGATTTTGGATTACCATTTGAATTCACTCTGCCAGTCCCCCTTTGAAAAGTTGCCCGTCGAAGTGAAGATTGCCCTGAGGCTTGGACTCTACCAGCTTCTTTTCCTGGACCGGGTTCCCGCCCACGCGGCGGTGCATGAATCGGTTAATATCGCCAAAAAGGGCGGACAAGAAGCCTTGAGCGGCTTCGTGAATGCGGTTTTAAGAAACGCCGAAGCCAAAAAAAGCGCTTTTGAGATCAAGGGCGATAGCGATGTGGATACCCTCTCTATTCGCTACTCCCATCCGACTTGGCTGGTGAAAAAGTGGGCCAAGTTCCTAAATCCCGAACAATTAGAAGAAGTCCTGAAAGCCGATAATAAACCCCATCCGGTTTATCTCCATGTGAGGCCGGGTACCGTTGAAAAAGTGGAAGAGGACCTGGGTAAACAAAATGTTCGTGTAGCCAAGGTGGATTGGCCCGACCGGACACTCAGTTTGAAAAGCCATGAGGGTGGTTTATTCAGCGGAGAGAGTTTTCAAAAAGGGGATTGGATCGTCCAGGATTGGGTGCCCCAGGCTATGCTGGAAATGCTTCCGCTTTCCGAAGGCCAGAGGGCCTGGGATATGTGTGCCGCGCCCGGTGGAAAAACCGTTGCCCTGGCCTGGAAACTAGGGGAAAAGGGCCAAGTGATCGCCACCGATGCCTCCTCCGAACGCCGCAAGCGATTAGCCGAAAACCTCAAACGCACCGGCTTGAAGCAAGTGATGGTTTATGACGGGGAATTGAAAAAAATGCCGCCTTCCCAGAAGTTCGATTTGATTTGGGTGGACGCGCCCTGCAGCGGGACGGGGGTTTTGTCCCGACGAGCGGATTTGCGGTGGAAGATTGAACCCCGGAATGTTTTGGAGCATGTCCAACCGCAAAAGGATTTGCTGGAGGAAGCTCAGGGTCATCTTTACCCCACGGGCTATTTAGTCTATAGCACCTGTTCCTTGGAGAAAGAAGAAAACCAGGAAGTGATTGAGTCTTTCTTGAAGGATCATCCTGAGTGGAGTTTGTTTATTCCCCCCATGCCAGGGGACCACTCGACGGGGCTCGGGGCAGGCCATCCTGAGATAATGAAAGACGAGTTGGGCGTGATTTTCCTACCTACCCCCGAACATGATGGCGGTTTTTTTTCAATTCTCCAAAGGGTTTAAAAATAGTCGTCATTTCATGATTTGAGTTTTTGCTTTCATCGCGAGGAACGGCGCCGTTTGGCGAGTTTTGCGATGTGGCGGCCCTAGTGGTAATTTTGCTTTGTTGAAGTGACTTCCCGCCTCTCTTATACTTTCAAAGTCTTAATGCCCCGTCATCCGGAGTTTTGTTTGAAATTTTATTGGTTTGCTTTTCTTCATCTTCTTTTGCCCATGGCGATCCATGCCGATGACCATTATGACATCATCCTCAAAAATGGCCTGATCGTGGATGGTTCGGGCCTTCCGCCCTACAAGGCGGATATGGCCATTGAAGCCGGCAAAATCGTACAAATTGGCGATTTGGCCAATAGCAAAGCTGATAAGGTGGTGGATGCCACAGGGCTAGTGGTTTCCCCCGGCTTTATCGACATCCTCTGCCATAACGACCTTCTCTGGACCCTTGCCGAGCAACAGCGGGCCATTCGCGAGGGGGTCACTGCCGGGCTTGCTGGCAACTGTGGCTTCTCCGTCCTGGACGTGCAGAAGAACCTCGCAAAACTTGAAAAGTATCCCGGAATCCTGAACCTGGGCACCCTGATCGGCCAAGGCACGCTTCGTGATTGGTTCGTAAAAACCAACAAGCAAAAACCGGCAACTCCGCAGGAAATGGCCATCATGAAACTTTTCCTCCAAGGGGCATTGGAAGCCGGAGCCTTCGGACTATCCAGCGGGTTGGGTTATGAACCGGGGGAATGGTGCCAACCCGCGGAGTTGGAAGACCTGGCTTCGGTCCTGACCAAGTATCCCCACGCGGTCTATTACAGCCATATCCGAAATTACCGTTCGAATGTTTTGGAGGCGATGAAAGAAGCCATCCACCTGGGTGAATAGATCAAGTGCCGGTCGTCATCCAGCACCTTCTTTTCAAGCTTCCCAGCAATTGGGACCAGACCGAAAGCGGTCTTCGTCTTATTGGAAGAAGCCGACCAGGATGGTCATCCGGTTTACGCCACGGTTTATCCCTATGACTTTTGGGGCAACGAAGTTCAGATTCCCCTTTATCCAGTTCCTCTACTTAAAACCCGAGGCCGCGCAATGGGCTTATTACCGCAATGACGACCGCACGGCCGCCACTTTGGCCCTCATTCATAAACGGCTCCAGGAATATGGGGGAGGGGACAAGGTGGAAATTACCCGGGTCAGGTCCAGGGCCTTTAAAAGCTTCCTGGGTGATACCATCGCCGATATGGCCAAACAACGAAAAATCACCGAAGAGCAGGCGGTGCTGGCCCTGTTGATCGAGAACGGGCCATACGTCAAGATTTGCTATCACGGACTTTCGGAAGAAGGGCTGATTAAGAAAATTCAAGCGCCCTTTATCCTTTTCGGTTCCGATTCCACCAGCGCCATCCCACATCCCCGGGATGTGGGGGCATTTGCCCGCCTTTTGGGGACTTACGTGCGTGAAAAAAGGGTAATCCGGCTGTCGGAAGCCATCAACCGCCTTACCTATGAACCCGCCAAGTTGATGGGTCTTAAAGATCGCGGGCTTTTAAAAGAGGGCTATTGGGGGGACGTTGTGGTATTTGATCCCCGGACCATCGGAGATAATGCCACCGCGGTTAATCCCTGGGTGCCGCCGACTGGGGTAGAATTGGTGCTTGTGAACGGCCAGTGGGTCTATGATGCTAAAAATGGTTTTTCAGGACGATATCCGGGGCAGGTATTAAGGCGCGGCAATAATTAATTTATTTGAGTGAGGAGGGAAGGTATATGAAGTTCCAAATCGGTGGTTTTCTCAAAAGGTCTTTGCTGGTAAGTATCGCCCTATATTTTGGCGCTTCCGGTGTCCGGGCCCAAACGTGGCTTTCCAGCCCCGTAACGACCGACTGGAATACCTCCGGCGATTGGGACACGGGAACCGTGCCCAACAGCACTAGCGCTACCGCGACTTTTGGCACTTCTTCCGTGACAAGTCTTTCCTTAAGCGCCGCCGTTACCCTCGATACCCTTTTATTTAATGGCACTTCCTCGTTCGGAATCTTGACCGACGGTAATTCAATGGCCCTCGCAGGATCTGGCATCAATAACGTCTCTGGTGTCCAACAGACCTTGATTAATAACGGTGGAAATGTTCTTTTTGAAAACACCTCCCAGGCGATCGGCGTTTTATTGACCAATGCCGCCGGTTCAACCATTACTTTTCAGGATAATTCATCGGTCGGAAACTCCACTGTTTATAACAATGGTTTATTAAATCTAACCGGCAATGCCAATGCCGGCACCGCCGAGATTTCCACCAATAGCGGGGGAGCCGTGAGTTTTACTGGCAACGCCCAAGGCGTCCAAGCCCAGTTTACGGTCAATTCAGGGGGCCTGTTGGATATCAGCGGCGAGACCGGTAGCGTGACCTTGGGTTCCATTGCCGGGGGAGGTAATTTCAACTTGGGTGCCAATGACCTATATACCGGCACCAATGGTCTTTCCACGACAGTTTCAGGGATTATTCAGGACGGCGGCCTGGGTGGTTCTCTCTCCAAAGACGGACTCGGTACCCTCACCCTGACGGGCGCGAAACACCTATACCGGGGGTACTTCCGTGATTGCCGGTACCTTGGTCGTGGATGACGGAACCCTGGGAAGTGGAACGGTTAATGTATTTTCTACCGCGATCCTTGATTATTCCGACTTGTCCATCGCGGCCAATGGTATCAATAACAACGGCAACATTAATTTTAATAATTCCTCCAGCGCTGGTCCCTCCTCGATTACCAATTCCGGTTTAATTAATTTCAATAATTCCTCTTCAGCGGGTATCGCCAACATTACCAATAACGCTACCGTCACATTTGCCAATAGTTCGACGGCAGCCAACGCAACCATAGTGAATAATAGCCTGATGAGTTTTTCGGACAATTCCACGGCGGGAAACGCTCTCATTAGCAATAGTGGGGATATTTTCTTTGCCGGGGACTCGGCTACGACCGTGGCCAGTGCCGGGAATGCCCAACTGATCAACACTGGCTTAGTCCAATTTGGATCCGATTCCAACGCCGGAAGCGCCCAAATTACGAACAACAACGGACAAATTAGTTTTTCGGGAAACGCCCAGGGGGGCACGGCCCAGTTAATGCTCAATGGGGGTAACCTCAGCATTGCTTCCAGTACGGCAGGTAGCGTGACGTTCGCTTCTATTGACGGCGCGCTTGGAAGCTCCATCAACCTTGGTGCCAACGATTTGACTACGGGAATCAATAATCTTTCAACGACGATTTTAAGCCAGATTACTGATGCCGGTCTTGGTGGTTCCCTCACCAAATTAGGTACAGGCACCCTTACCCTTACCAATACCAATTACTATATCGGGAGTACCACCATATTGGGAGGTACCCTTTCCGTCGGCAATGCTGGTTCTCTTGGGTATAGTTCAGTTTTTCTAAAAAACGGAATCCTCGATACCAGTGGAGGTCCTTTATACGTTTATATGGGAGCCAACTACACTCAATCTACTGGAGGAACGCTTCAAATGGGTTTGGCGGGTTCCGGTTATGGGCAATATGATACGTTCGGCATTGCTGGGACAGCGAGTTTGAACGGTACGCTAATGGTTTTTTCCTATTCTGGCTTCACCCCCAGCTTGGGGAGTATCTATTTAGTCATGACTGCGAATGGACTTTCAGGGAACTTCACCTCCGTGGTTAATTCGATAAGTGGTTTCCGGTTCCTGCCAATCTATTTTCCCGCTCAGGTAAATATCGTAGCCATTCAACCCTCCTTCGAGGCGTTGGGGCAGACCTTTAACGAAAGGGCGGTTGGATCGGCCTTGGATAATCTTTATCTCAACCCGAACGATCAGGCTTTGATGCTTAATCTGGGTACCCAACAGGCTTCCTCATTGGTGAAAGCCTATGAATTGATATCACCCGCGGGTATCACGCCTCTCTTCCAAATGGGCTTCGCTTCTGAAGAAAGCCGCGGGGCCTTGGTGACTAAAAGACTCGCGGACCTTTGGGACCAGTGGAATTCCCAATCCCGGCCCATGGTGGCTAATAATGGCCAGGGTCGGATGTTCGCTTCGACGATGAGCCCTTCTCAAGAAGCGGCGATGGACAATAGCCCCTCTTCCAATCAGTGGAATGTTTTCATGAATGGCTTAGGTGAGTTCGGAACCGTAACCGGGGATTCTAACGCCTCCGGATACAATTTCTCCATTGGCGGGATGGCCGCTGGAATGGACTATCGCTTTGACCGTGACCTCGTGGGGGGTCTTTTGCTGGGTTTTACCTCCTCGGGTACGTCCCAATCCAACAGTACGGTGGATAGTTCGGGCGGGCAGGTGGGCCTTTATGGCGGATGGAAGTCAAGTGGTTTTTACCTAGATGGCTTGGTGGACGGTGGAGTGAACAATTACACAACGATTAGGACCAGTTATGGTGGGCCGGCTGATGGGACCACCCGGGGAATGCAATATAGCTTCCAATTGGGTGCGGGATACGATTGGAAAGTGGACCAGATGAAAGTGGGCCCCCTGGTAACGGGCCAATACACCTATGTTCAAGCGAACGCCTTCCAAGAAACGGGTTCCACGACACCCCTCTTTTTTCCCAATCAGGGTCAAGGAGACCTCACGAGTCAGTTGGGGGTTAAGGCCACCCGCGTCTGGGATATAGGAGGTTTTTCCTTGGGACCCAATTTAAGTTTGGCCTGGGAACATGTTTATCAAGGCAGTTTGAATCAACTGCAGGCTGATTTAGGAAATTCCACCAACGCCTTTACGGTGGATGGTCCGGCATTGGGTGCCAATGCGGCCGTCATCGTCGCGGGTCTGAACGCCCAATTCGGCAATGGGCTTTCCGCCCAAGCGCAGTACCAAAGCAATGTTGGAATGACGGGATATAGTTCCGACGGCCTTTCCGCAGGGTTGAACCTGGGGTTTTAAAAAAATTCCACGAGAGACACTGGGCTCCTAGTGACTGTAACAAGATGGGGTAATCCCTTATTCGAGTCCAATGGCCTTCTTCCACTCGGGGGAAGGGTCGACTAAGCGGCGGGTCTTAAAATCAAAGAGTCCGAAGGTCAGTTCCAGTTCGGTGGCGACGCTTCCGTCTTCCCTGATCATTTCCTGCCGGAAACGGCTGATCTTTCCCGTGTGGGCCAGCATCTCAAAGGTGATTTTAATCTTTTCCCTTAATCGGATTTCTTTTTTAAATTTCATGCTCAGTTCCAGAACGACAGGGCCTTGCTGGAGTCTCCAGGACCTTATTGAGTCCATAACCATTCTTGGTAATAAAGTCCCACCGGGCTTCCTCGAAAAGGGTCAGGTAGGCGGCATTGTTTACATGACCGAAGGAATCCAAATAAGATTCAAGGATTAAGACCTCATAAGTTGCTTTGGGATAGGGCATAGAGTTCCTTTGTTTTTTGGTATCTTATCTTCAGTTATTGAGGATTTAATTGTAAAGAGGTCATTTCGAATTCTAAAATCGTCTAAAGATTTATTAGAATCTAAACAGGGTATTGATGAAAATCAGAATTCTTTCGGTTTTAATATTCGTGACAGGGGCCGGAACCGCCTTGGCGGGCGGAACGCCCACGCCTACAGTCACCGCAACGGAAACAGCTACCCCGACCATAACTTTTACCCCCCGGCCCACGAACACTCCTATCCTGGCCCCCACCTGGGCACCCGAGTCGGCGGGTCCGGTGCCCGAACAAATGCAGAAAAAGAAACCCTCGCCTTTCATGTCTTCGGCGGGATTGGGGATGGGTTTGCCCAAGAGCCCGAACCTTCGAACCGCTTTTGGCACGGGTTTTAACCTGGATTTAGGGACTGGCTACAAGGTGACCAGTCAATTTTCCCTCTGGCTTGATTTGGATTTGGATCTTTTTAATTCAAAGAACGACCAACTGACCAACGGCAATAATTTCAACATCATCGAGGCGGTGTTTTGGGCCCGTTACCGGTTGCTGGAATCGAATATCAGCCCCTATGTTTTTTTGGGTCCGGGATTGGCCTACAACGAGTACCGAAGCGATGGGGGTATTATTGTCGATACCACAACCTACTATGAATATATCCCTATTGATGCCATTGAATTTGATTTTTTAGCGGAAGGTGGCTTGGGATTGGAGATGAGGCTGGATAAGGAAATGGCGGTTTTGCTCCAGGGCAAACTGACTTATGATTTCACCACGGCCCATTTCGCGAACTTTGGTTCAACCGACAGCCCGAATATTGTGGTGCCGATTGAAATCGGATTGCTATTCGGAATTTGAGTCCTTTACGAAAAACCCATTTATCCAGGAAGGGCATAATGGGAACCAAGACCATCAAAAGAATAAATTAAATAAATGACCGTAAAATTATTTCTCTTTTAGTGTCAACTTTTTGATCAAAGATTGAAATCTTTACAAGGTTTTACTGTAGATCCTGTACTTCTTGATAATTTTCCCGCCCATGGCTGCGATACCGTTATTGATTCCTTCGTTATCTTCCAGGGTCCATGACAACTCGCCGCCCTTGATTTTGCGTTTTTTGCCGGTTTTCAGGGCTTCTAGGTAAAGAATGGCTTCCAGACCCTTCTTGCGGTATTCGGGAAGAACTCCCATGGCCATCTCGCGGGTGTCATCAAATTTACAAGTGAGGAATTTCACTAGCGCGAAAGGATCGTGTAATGAAAAAAGCTCGCCGTCCATCTTGATGAGCGCCTGGTTCACATCGGGAACGACCAGGTTGAAACCGATGGCTCGACCCTCCACCTCGGCGAAAACCACGAAATCGGGCCAGACGATATCCTTGAGCTTCTTGACTTGATAGTTAAATTCCGCGTCGGTCATGGGAACGAAGCCCCAGTTTTTTTCCCAAATCTTGTTGTAAAGATCCTTGAGGATGGCGGCGTCCTGATAGAGCCTTTTCATGTTAAGGGGACGGATGGTGATTCTTTCCCTTTTCATGGTGCGTTCGGCGATCTTGACGATACGTTCCGGCAGGTCGATCTCCGCCGAAAGGTACCAGGCATAAAGATCTTTGGCTTTGGTATAACCCGATTTCTCGGCCAATTCGATGTAATAGGGAGGGTTATAGGTCATGGCGATGCGGGCAGGGGAGTCGTAGCCTTCAAGGAGAAAACCGAAATAGTCGTCGTTGGAAGAGAAACTGGCGGGGCCGCGGACACTGGTCATTCCTCCATCCTTAAAAAACTTCTCCCCAGCCTGGAAAAGGGCCTGAGCCACGGCCGGGTCATTGATGCATTCAAACCAGCCGAAAAAACCGACCTTATCATTCCAGAACTTATTAAAATTGTCGTCCACGCTGGCGGAAATCCGGCCCACCAATTCGTTTTTGTCGTTGAAGGCCATGAAAAGCTTGGTCTGGCTATGGATGTGGTAGGGATTTTTGCTCGGGTTCAGGAGGCTGCGTTGGTCATCGAGAAAGGGAGGAACCCAATTTGGATTCTTTTTACCGTCGGGGGTTACATAGATTTTCCAAGGCAGGTGGAGGAATTGCTCCACTTCCTTTTTATTATTCAGGTCAACGGTTTTAATGGTGACTGCCATTGGATAACTCCCCGCATTTTTTTTATCAACGGATTCGATTGCGACAGCCATTTTGTCCCTCCTGCAAGAAAAGACAATTCAATTGTGGGTTAATTTTAGACGTGAATTCCCGTGGGAATAACTCCCATTTTTTGACCTATTTTTTTGAACTTCGACAGCACGAAGTCTAATTGTGCATCGGTATGGGTGGCGCTGTAACTGGTGCGAATCAGGGCCATGCCGGGAGGCACGGCGGGGCTGACGATGGGGGTGGCAAAAACCCCTTCTTCGCCCAGTTCCTTCGTCATTTGGAAAGTGACCAGATCATCGCCGATATGCAGGGGAATGATAGGGGATTCCGTAACGCCGGTCTGATAACCCATATCCTCGTAGGCTTTCTTCATTCGGTGAACAATTTTCCAGAGCTTTTCGATACGTTGGGGCTCTCTTTGCATAATTTCCAAGGCCTTCAAGACTCCCGCCACCGAGGTTGGGGGCATGGAAGCCGAAAAGATCAGGGGGCGGGAATTATGCCTCAGGAAGTCAATCACCTTGTACGTCGAGGCGATAAAACCTCCCAGAGCCGCGAAAGACTTACTGAAAGTTGCCATGACGATATCAACGTCTTTTTGGACCCCAAAATGGAAGCCGGTGCCTTCACCGTGTTTTCCCAGGACGCCGATGGAATGGGCCTCATCCACCATCACCCGGGCGTTGTATTTCTTTTTCAATTCGATGATTTTGGGAAGTTTGCAGATATCCCCACCCATGCTATAGATTCCGTCCGTTACAATGAGCTTGGGGTCGTCCTTATGATTGGCAAGGACCCTCTCCAGGTCTTCCATATTACTATGCTCGTGCTTGACGGTTTTAGCGAAGGAGAGTTTTTGTCCGTCCACGATGCTTGCGTGGTTTTCGCGGTCGGAAATGATGTAATCACCCCGGGTGGCAATGGTGGAAAGAACCCCCAGATTGGCCTGAAAGCCAGTAGAATAAACCAAGCAGGCTTCCTGACCCACGAAAGCAGCCAATTTCCGCTCCAACTCCTCATGCAAATCAAGCGTCCCGTTCAGGAACCGGGAACCGGTGCAACTGGAACCATATTTCTCGATGGCGTGGATCATGGCCTCCTTGACCTCGGGGTGATTGACCAGCCCCAGGTAGTTGTTGGAACCCACCATTATCATCTTTTTCCCGCCGACTACGACCTCGGTATCCTGGCCAGAAGTGATGGCCCGGAAATAGGGATAGAGTCCCAGTTTCCGTACGTCGTCCGCGGCAGTCCAAATATTCGCCTTATCGAAAATGTCCATGATACCTCTAATATTTAAAGTTGTTTTTGCCCCACGGGAGTGTCGAAATCAGCATAATAACTGCGGGGTTAATCCCTTTTTTCGTTGAAGCCAACGAAGAGTCAAGGGGTTTGGGTCAAAGCGACGGGGCATTATAGGATAGGGACCACCCTGAATCAAACATTTTGCCGGTTTTAGGGTTTACCAGCTCCCATTTTCATTTTGTAAAGGGTCGGAATGAAATTTAATTCGCCTGTTTTAATCACTGGAGCCAGCGGTTTTGTCGGGAGCCATTTGGCTGAGTCTTTGTCTCGACAAAAAGTAAAAGTGAAGTTGCTGGTCAGGAATACGAGTAGGTTGCCCTTTCCCATAACGCCACTAATGGAATTGTGCTATGGCGACGTGACGGATTTGGAATCCGTCCGGAAAGCGGTTAAAGGCGTAAAGATCGTTTATCATTTGGCGGGAATTTTAAGGGGAGCGGATTATTCGGCCTATCAAATGGTGAACACCGAAGGAACAAGGAATGTTTGCCAGGCGGTCCAGGAGGAGAAGGGATTCCGCAGGCTGGTTTATGTCAGTTCGCTTTCAGCCGCAGGGCCTTCACCCCTGGGTGGCGAAATCGATGAAACCATGCCCTCCCACCCCGTCAGTTTTTACGGAAAGACCAAGCGATTGGCGGAGGAAATAGTCCTCTCTTATCATGAAAAATTCGAGATTTCTATTTTGCGGCCGGGAGCGGTTTATGGGCCACGGGAAACCGATATTTTCGAGTATTTTAAGATGGTACGGCAGGGATTGGTGGTGAACGGAGGGGACGGAACCCAAAGGGTTAGCTTTATTTATGTGGCCGATCTGGTGGATGCCATCCTTCTGGCCGGACATTCCCCCAAGGCCAAGGGGCAGATTTTCTTTGTTTGCGATGGGAAAAGTTTGAATTGGAATGAATTATCAGCCCATATCGGACGAATTCTTAAAAAGTCTTATAAATCGTTCAATGTTCCACTGGGAATCGTTAGAATAGCGGCGTTATTAGGAGATGGGCTGGCCCGGTTAACCGGCAAATCTTTTTTACCGCCGATTGTCAGTACCGATAAGCTGAAGGAAGCGGGGGTTCCCGGCTGGGTATGCAGTAATCGGAAGATTCGTCAAAGGCTTGGCTTTAAACCGAGATTTGATATTGAAAAAGGGTTGAAGAATACAGTTCAATTTTATTTAATCTCCGGATGGTTAAAGCCTTAGTTTTAACCAGCGGTTATTTAGCGTGAGGGGAAAAATGAAGTTTTCCAATTTGAAAAAGATTTTTTTATTTCTGGGTATTTTCGCAAGCTTTGCCGGGCATGGCGAAGGCCCAAAATCAATGGATGGATTCGATCCTTCCGCCGGACCATCTCCTTGAAAACCTTCCTTGGATGGATGACGACGGAAAAATCGAAAGTAAGGGGCTTTTCGATTTCGAGGATTTTCGCGGAATCGGACAAAAGGATCTTCTGCTCATTTACCGCCAATCGGCCCCTGTCAACGAACTGGACAAACCCCATAACCAAACCTTAAACATTTGTTTTTATAACGCCGAACAAAAGAAATACGAAAAGAGCTTCCAGGACGAGGGTGGAACCATCCAATGGTTGAGGTTTGTGACGATCCCGGATAAAAAGGTGCCTTTTTTGATTTTCCAGCGGGATGACCTAAAGGGGGGCCAGAACCTGAAGGGATTCGCTTATATCGATGGCGCAATGAAACAGGTCTTGGATGCCTCAGCCCCGCAGGTTTTCGTGAAAATCGATGGAACCGAATTGTGGTGTTCTTCCAAGGATTTCGTCAAAGACCGAAATGACGCCGAACACGTTTTGGATTGGGACGGAGCCAAGAAACAGTTCGTGGAATCCAAGGCGGCTTTGGGTGGACCAGCGGGCTGGTCGGGAACATCGATTGCGGTAGCGGAAGTAGCTGAAAATAAGCCAGCCATCGCTCCAGCCGCTTCCAACGAAAAACCCGTGAAAGAAAGCCATCCGTCAAAAAATGGTTGGTGGGATGAACCATTAGACCCACAAACCGCAATGACTAAATTAAATACCGAGTTGGTTCCTAACCTCATTAAAAAGGACCAAGTCGCGGTGTTGGGCCAGAAGGCCAAGGCCTTTTTCAACGAACTTCAAAAAGAAAAGGTACCAGGAAAAGATATCAATGGCATGCGGGCAAGTTACTACGCCGCGGTGGCTTCCACTTTCTCGGATCAAGGCAGCGGCAAAGAGGCCAAATTTTATTTAAAAACGGCCTTGTCTTTCCAATCCGATAATCCGGACGCACTGGCTCTGAAGGAAAAGCTGAAATAGCGCAGGTGGGGCTCTCTTTTGATTCCATTGTGTTCGACCTTGATGGCACCCTTTGGGATACCTGTTCCACATGTGCGATTGCTTGGAACAATGTCCTCCAAAGAAACCAAATTCCATTTCGTCAAATTTTAGCCGAGGATGTCCGGGCCGTTACCGGAAAACCTCATGAAACCTGTATTCGGCAAACTTTTCTTGGGTTGCCCGAAGATACCCTTCAACTCATTCTTACCCAAACGATGGAAGAAGATAATCGATTGGTTGGAGAAAAAGGGGGTGAGTTATATTTGGGTGTGAAAGATAAGCTTCCGAAACTTGCCCAAGCCTATCCGTTATTCATCGTGAGCAACTGCCAGGCAGGATACATTGAAACCTTTCTTGATTGGACAGGCTTTAGCTTGCTTTTCAGGGATTTTGAATGTTGGGGAAACACCGGCAGAACAAAAACCGATAATTTGGGAGATTTGATTCGACGAAATGGACTAAAAAACCCCTTGATGGTAGGAGATGCCGAGGGTGATCAGAAAGCTGCAAGGGATTGTGGAATAGCTTTCGCTTTTGTCCAATACGGTTTTGGAAAATGCCTCAATGCGGATTACAGTTTTCAAACTTTTAACGAGCTTATCGTTTCTCTAGGGATTCAAACTCAAAATGGGTGCGTTTAGGAACTGGGCTTTTTATCGATTAAAAGGACCCAAGGGGCGCCGATTGCCAATTTTGGCGTCCTAAACCGAAGTTTCACCTGGAAAAATTGGTGCCCGAGGCGGGACTCGAACCCGCACGGGTTTCCCCATACGCACCTCAAGCGTACGTGTCTGCCATTTCACCACCCGGGCTTCCATCGATTAGAAGGTTGATTCCTTCCAACTGAAAGGAAGCGTATTATATCTCTCGACTTTTGATTGTCAATCAAGCCAAACCAAGGTGGAATTCTTGAAAAAGACTTTGGCTTCCTTGCTGATTCTTGCCATTTTCATTTATGGCATCGGCAAATCTCCCTTTTTCCCTTCATTGAAGCTTCTTCAAGATACGCAATGGAATGGAAATTTCTTTTTTCCTACGATCATTCAAAGAGGCGTCTCGTTTTTATGGTTAGTTCCGATTGGTTTTGGATTTATGGGTTGGGCGCGTTGGTTTAAGGCCGGTTTTTTTCCGAAGACTGAAAAAAGTGTGGCGCTTCTTTTGGGGTTTTCCCTGGCTCTTGGTTTTTTCTCGCTTTATATTTTCGGTTTATCGGTGAATGAAATCCTTTATTGGCCTCTGACTGCATTGTTTTTCATTCCGCCCATAATGGAAGGTTGGAAAGGACGAAAAGATTTCGCTTTTTTCTTTTCGGGATCAAAGCCTGGAATTTGGGGTTTATGGTTGATCTTTCCGTTGGGTATATGGGCATTTGAATATTTATCCCCTCCATTGGTTTGGGATGCCATCTTGGACCATTTTCGTTTTGCCAGGGAAGTCTCTCGGCTTCATCAAATCCTCCTTCATTGGACTAACCACACGGGTGATATGCCCAAAGCCGAGGAACTCGTTTTAGCCGGATTTTGGAACTTGGGGGGGAGAGCCTAGCCAAGCTTTCAAGCGCATTGCCTGCAATCCTCACGAATTGGTTGCTCGTTCTATTTGCCCGTGAAGGGAATCAAACGGGAAAGTTAACCGCCTTAATCTTTTGGACTTGCCCTTTTTTCCTTGCCCTTTATTCCTGGGGATACGTGGAAGGGTTTCTGGCTTTTTTCGAAATCATAGCTCTTTTTTGTTTTTGGAATGCTCTTCAAAAACCGAGGGATAGGGTTTGGTTGCCTATGATGACGTTTTTCCTGGGAACGGCATTTGCGATTAAATATACGGCTGTTTTGGCCTTGATCCCTATGGTGTTAATTTGGATTTATGAAAAGTTAATTCGGAAAAATCCATTAAAGCTAAATTTGATATCTGTTCTGATATTCGTTCTGCCCATATTCCCCTGGATGTTTAAAAACTGGCTTGCATTTGGAAACCCTGTTTATCCGTTGGCGATTTCCATTTTTGGAGCGGCTGTCGGATATAGTCCGGAAATGGGAAGCGATTTATTAACCGATACAGGGTTACCAAGAGGTTTTGCCGATCTTTTTATGAATTTATGGAATTCCTTTTTCACCACTTCCAATGCAGTGAATGCCCCATGGACGCCTCTCGTGGCGATGAGCCTCCCCTGGGCTTGGAATATAGTAAAAACAAGATTTGGATTTTTTCTTTTGTTCTTTTTTGTACTGTATTTTGCTGGGTGGATTTTTATTAGTTCTAGTTTTCGCCATGCTTCCGGGTGCGCGGTGGTACTGATCCTCCTTGCGGCAATGGCTTGGGGAGAGGGTTTTAAGGAAAAAAGGAACGGTGCAAAAATTCTATTCGGAGCGGGCGTTGCTCTTTCTTTTTGGCTTTGCCTCTCAGCTCAACTGACGACAACGGCTCCCTACGCTTCAGCCTTAGGACTTGAAGATCCACTATTAAGGCTTAAACGACATTACTCCTATGACCTGGATACATACTCCGCCTACAAGGGAATCGAAGACCATTCGGACTCTAAGGATAAGGTGCTTGCTTTTGCAGTATTCCAAACTTATCCCTTGCAACGGATTGCCTTTGTGGATTTTAAGTGGAAAAGGCCTATTTTCTTTCAATGGGCATCCCATTGTAAAACCGCCGAAGAATTGGCAATGGTTCTTCAAAAAGAAGGGGTTCGTTATTTCTTATACCAGGAATGGGAAGCGGGAGCCATGTCCCATGAAGAAAAAGACTTCAAACTCGAGGGAATGCCAGTTTCAGAGTATGTAAGGTTTTGGAAGTATTTTATGGATCCCGTTGGAATTTATGAAAACAGTTTTGTCTTTGCGGTTCGTTTGGAGCCTCGATTAGAACCACAGAAGGTTGAACTGTTGCCAGGTTTTGAAGGTGAGAAGGACTGGGTAAAGTTGGTGATGCATTCTCCAGTGGGTGGGTAAAATAAACTTATTTTTGTCCGTAAAGCAGGGGATTAGGTTTTAGTTCGCATTCCGTGGCGATGCGAATGTTTTTTATTTTCCCTTTTTCCCGCAATTCATAGAGGCGGGGGACAACCTGGTCCCTCAACTGAATTGGGGAAACGGGATTGATAAAGATTTTAGTGCCGCCTTCAAATCCTGCCGGATTTACCGTTCTCCATTTAATCAGGACATGCCAAGGCATGACTTCGACGGTGTCCCGCGGTGAGTAATACCACACTTCATTGCATGGAATTTGGCTTCCCATGGCGGCATGGCAAGCGTGGAGGAGGTCGGAAAAAGCCCTTAACTCCTCTTCCGTATGCTCGTCTGGGCGATTTTTTTTGCTTTTGGAGTAAACGCCTAAAGTTGGGTAACGGTGGCCGATTTCCGACAAGGCAATCGCGTGGTTATTCTCCGCGAAAACCAGATTGTGATGGGCGGAGAAATTAACAATCGATTCGTTATAAATGTTTGGGTTTTCCCGAGTGATGTCGATCTCCTCCTGGATGGCGTTTCCCCATTCATCCAGGCCCACCAGTTGTTTGTGTAAATGATCGAAAGAAGCCCCTGCAGGCTGGAGCCAGTTTTGGAAAATGGTGACATAACGAACGAATCGGTTATTGGCGTAAATGTCAACCATGGCATCGATGGTGAAGCGCATATAGCGGTAATGTTCTTCGGGCGTCATCTCGCCCGAGGAGTAAAGCTCATTATCCCATTGGGCTCCCGAACGGAAATGACGTCCTGCCGGTATCACTTCATGGGTTCCGCCAAAGAAAGCGTCCGATAGTTTTAGCTTTTCATCGTTTGACATCTCCATGATTCTTTCGGGAAGTGCTCCGGAAAGCTTCAATTTGGCGTCGATGAGTCCCAACACATGATCTAAACCCTTGGAATTACCGGTGTAATTTCCTTTCCATTGGGTTTGAGAAGGGGATAACTGGAAACCGTGGTTCTTGAACCAGTAATCAAATGTGACAATCTCAAAAAGATTGGCCACTCTGCGAAATTGAGCGTAGGAAGCTTGAATCAGGTCGGGGTTCAATCGGTCTATTTTTTGATATGAACCATCAGAACTCAAAACCAACCTGGATTTTTCAGGGGGAGTTTGGAAATACTCCGTTTGGCAAAAGTCGCAGTAACTTTCTTTATCTCTTCCGGTCAGGGGTTTGGGTGGAATGGAGTTACGATTCACAAAAGGCCGGTAAGCCCTCGTTGGAACCGTCCAAACTTCCGTTCCGGTGAGCGGATGGATGTGCTTTAAAGTTCCGTCCGGCAGGGTGAAATAGGGGTTTTGATATTTAGGCATTTCGTTTTTGGGTTCGTTGTTTGAAGTTCAATCCTAGTAGAGTAGAATTGTATCGGAAAGCCTTGCAGGGCCGCAATGAAGTTATTTGCTTAACAAAATTAGTCTAGTGACAGACCTGTCGGTTTTTAATTTCGAGTGCTTTGGAGAGAAACTTGAAGTTCTTGTGTTTGACCGACTACCACGGAGCAAATGAATTGCTTCCCGCTATACCTCGAATGGTTCAAAGCGAGGATCCCGATATCATTTTTTATTGCGGTGGATCGATGAAGGGTGACAAACGACTTTTAGAATACGAAACAGCTAGGAAATTTCATAGTAAACCGGACGCGGAAAATCCAAATATTCAGCAGGAAATTCAAGAAGATACCGAATATCTCCAACAATTACTTTTGGCCCTAGCGGATACCCAAAAAATCGTTTATGCCATTCCAGGTTATAATGACGCTCCTGAATCGACTTATTTTAAAACCATTTATAATTATGCCCATATTTATCCCAACCTGAAGCCCACTCACGAAATGATGCACCAGGAAGACCAATTCATGGTGGCTGGTTATGGCGGGGACATGACAATAAGTGAGGACAACCGCGAACTGGTTCTTCAATATTCCAGGGTATGGGTGGAATTCGCTTTGAGACGGTTGGAATATTTTCCAGGCGTGAAAATTCTTCTTCTACATTCACCACCCGTCTGTCGGTTGGATTTATCCGATGGCGAGCATTGTGGCGTTTTGCTGATAAACGAACTCATTGAAAGGGTTTCCCCGAAACTGGTGATGTGCGGCCGGGCAAAATCAGGACAGGGAACCGTGAAATTGGGGCCGGCGGTGGTCGTGAACCCGGGTCCCTTTTTTGAGGGTCATTATGCCGTGATTGATTACCCTTCGCTGAATGTCCAATTTAAGAATGTTAAAACTCTTTAGCCGCTAAAAATCCCCAAAAGTACGGAAAAAACTTGTCCCCCTTATTAACCGTCCAAAATTTGAAAGTTATCATTAAAAGCTCCCAAAAGGGATTCGCGGGTCGTATTTTAAATGGCTTGGACCTTGTCCTTCAAGAAGGGCAAAAGCTCGCTTTGGTGGGGGAATCGGGATGCGGTAAAAGTATGACCGCTCTTTCGATCCTCCATCTATTACCCCAACCCCCAATGGAAATGATCGAGGGCCAAATACATTTTAAAGGCCGTGATTTGGGAGGTCTTTCGGAGGAGGAGTGGAGAGGAATACGGGGGAAGGAAATAGGGATGATTTTTCAGGAACCCTTCACCTCCCTGAACCCGGTTATTTCGGTCGGGAAACAATTGGCCGAAACCCTAAAAGTTCATTTAGGACTTACTGGTATAGAAATTCACGATAAAATTGCAGTTTTATTAACCGAAGTGGGATTACCGGATCCGGAACGGATCATGCGGCAATATCCCCACCAGCTATCAGGTGGCATGTGCCAGCGGGTCATGATCGCTATGGCTATCGCCTGTAGTCCTTCACTTCTTATCGCGGATGAGCCAACGACCGCACTGGATGTCACGGTCCAAACACAAGTTTTGGATCTATTGTTTCGAATGACGGAACAGCATCGTTTGGCGATTTTGTTTATTACCCATGATTTACGTATTGTGAGCGACCGTGCGGATCGGGTGGCCATTTTATATTTGGGACAAGTAGTGGAAGAAGGAACATCCAGGGAACTATTCGAACACCCCCAGCATCCTTATACAGAGGGGTTGTTGGCTTCCCTTCCGGAATTTTCCCAAAAGGGGAAAGAGCTTTTTAGTATCCGAGGGATGGTGCCATCTCCTTTCGAAGTAATCACCGGGTGTTCCTTTGCAGATAGGTGCCCTAGGGTGGAAGCGAGATGTCGTAAGGAAAGCCCAGTACTTAGCGAATTGTACAAAGGACATCAAGTTCGATGCTTTTATCCGTCCAAAAAATAGCTAAATATTTCCCGGTCCAACGTGGTTTGTTGGGAAATCCAACGGCCTACGTCAAGGCGGTGGATGATATCTCATTTGAAATGGAAGCGGGTCAAATTCTAGGTGTGGTGGGGGAATCGGGATGCGGTAAAAGTACCTTGGGCAGATGTGTGACAGGCCTTTATGAACCGACAAAAGGACATGTTTTTTGGCATGGGCTTAATCGAGAAGAAATGGGGGGGAAAGAAAAACGCGAATTTCAACGGAAGTTTCAAATGGTTTTTCAGAATCCATTCGCTTCTTTAAATCCGCGACAAAAAATCCAAGATATCCTTTTGGAGCCCTTGGAAGTTCACGGCCTATTGAAACCCTCCGAAAGGGTAAGTTTTGTAAAAGAATTATTGAGCCGAGTTGGTTTATCTGAGAGAGACCTGAAAAAGTATCCGCATGAATTTTCCGGGGGACAACGGCAAAGAATCGGTTTGGCAAGGGCTATGGCCTGTAAACCTGATTTGATCGTTTTGGACGAACCGGTATCCTCGTTAGATGTGTCGGTCCAGGCGTCCATTTTGAACTTGTTATCTCGATTGAACAGCGATACGAAAATAAGCTATTTGTTCATCTCCCATGACCTTCAAGTGGTTGGATACCTTAGCCAACGGATTTTAGTGATGTATCTGGGGAAAGTAGTGGAAACGGGCGAAACGAACAAAGTGCTCAATAATCCTCGGCATCCCTACACGAGGACTTTGTTGGCTGCAACAGAAGGGAAGGGTATCAAAATTGTGGGGGAACCATCCAATCCGGCAAATATTCCAACTGGGTGTGCTTTTCACCCCCGGTGTCCATATGTAGAAGAACGTTGCAAAAGCGAAAAACAAACCTTATCTGACAATGAAAACCCATGGAAAGTCGCATGTTGGAAGTGGGATCGGCTTTAAATAGACTAAATTTGAAGGCCGCTTGAGAAAAAGGCTTGTTTTTCAGGTATAATTCAACTGTAACGAATTAAGACCTGCCCGTCTTCAGCCAATGATCCCAAACAGTAAAATTAAAAAATTTCGGAATTTACGAGGTGACCATGAAAACATTAATTGTGAATCCACCCACTTGTACTGGTATGAAATACATCCGGGAAGGACGTTGTGAGCAAAGGCTCAATTCCTTTCAATATGTGATGGTGCCCATCTCTTTGCCCATGATTGCAGGGGCTTTGGAAGTCATGAAACATGAGGTGAAGGTGCTGGATTGTATTGCCAACGACATAGATGTGGAAGGACTTAAAAAGGCTATTCAGGATTTCAATCCCGGCTTTATCCTTTTTAACATGTCGACGGCCACTTCCTCGAGTGATCTTCAGGTAATTGATATGATTCGACAGGTAAGCAAGGCTCATTTTACAGTTATTGGAAACCATGCGACTTCGTTGCCGGAGGAAGTTTTGAAGGCCTGCTCCCTGGACTCGGTTATTCGACGGGAACCGGAATTAACCGCCCAAGATTTGGTGGATGCAATTGAAAAGGGAAGGGATCTCATCAAGGTTTTGGGAATTTCATATAAAAGGGCTGATGGAACCATTGTTAATAACGAGGACCGACCATTCAATGAAAACTTAGACGATCTACCCTTTGCAGCTAGGCATTTGTTGGACAACGCGAAATACACCCTCCCCGTCATCAATGAACCCTATACGCTGATCATTACCAGTCGCGGTTGTCCTTATTCTTGTATTTATTGCACGGCACACCAATATTACGGAAAAAAACTTCGGCTGCGTAGCGCCGAAAATGTTGTGGATGAAATGCAGGAGTGCCTGGAAAAGCATTCAATTCGTAATTTCACCATGTGGTCTGATACTTTTAATCAGAACAAAAAATTCGTGATGGAAGTCTGCGCCGAACTCAAAAAACGGGGACTGGATAAAAAAATACGTTGGATGGCCAATAGCCGAGTTGACCATGTGGATAAAGAAGTTCTGCGTGAAATGCGGTCTTCGGGCTGTATTGGTGTTTCTTATGGTGTCGAATCGGGAGTGGATGAAATACTTGTGAATATGAAAAAGGGAGCTACGGCGGAACAAGCAAG
>CAWJKT010000001.1:0-299992 GCA_963843375.1 uncultured Pseudomonadota bacterium | reverse complement strand
CGTGACGACCTGCCATCTTATCGCCCACGGATAATTTGCGCTTCTTAGCAACATAAACTTTCACAAGTTTAATGACACCCGGCGGAAGCTCATCGCCTTTTTTAACTTTCTCAACTTCGTTATTCTTCTCGCGTTCAATTTCTCTGACGCGGTTTAAAAGGACTTCGTTCAATCGCTTAATTTCTTCTTCAGTATTTTCTTCCAAGGTATTTTTTTCCGTTTTGTTCAAATCCTTGGCTTTTTCTTCCAGTTGTTTTTTCAAGGCTTCAATGCGATTTTCATTTTCCTTCTCAAGCTGCTTGATCTTGTGAGCGGAATCCTTCTCAATGGATTTGACCATTGAAGCATCGCGGCCCTTTATCTTTTCATCTTTTTCTTTGCGCTTGAAAACCTTCACATCGATGACTTTGCCTTCCACGCCCGGAGGCACACGCAAGGAAGCGTCCCGAACGTCTCCGGCTTTTTCTCCAAAGATTGCCCGCAACAGTTTTTCCTCAGGCGTTAGTTCGGTTTCACCTTTTGGCGTCACTTTCCCGACCAAGATATCGCCTGGAACTATTTCAGCACCGATCCGCACGATGCCTTCTTCGTCCAAATCCTTCAAGGCCTCATCGCCGACATTGGGAATATCCCGGGTAATTTCTTCTTTACCCAGTTTGGTATCACGCGCTTCGAGCTCAAATTCTTCGATGTGAACCGAAGTGAAATAATCCTCGCGGACCAATTTTTCGGAAACAATAATCGCATCCTCGAAATTGAATCCCCTCCAAGGCATAAAGGCCACCAGAAGATTCCTGCCTAAAGCCAATTCTCCCTGGTCAGTCGAGGGTCCATCGGCAATAACGTCCCCTTTATTGACTTTCTCGCCTTTTTTGACAATGGGTCTTTGGTTAATACAAGTGTCCTGATTAGAACGCTTGTATTTCGTCAGTTTGTAAATATCCACCGAGCCGGTTTCATCGACCTCATCCGCAAAAACTATAATTTCATCCGATGAAACGCCAGCTATGATTCCGTCTCGTTTCGCGATAACCAAAACTCCGGAGTCATAAGCGGCTTTATATTCCATTCCCGTTCCAACAAATGGGGCCTCGGTCCGAATCAACGGAACAGCCTGCCGTTGCATGTTAGAACCCATCAAGGCACGATTCGCATCGTCATGTTCCAAGAAAGGAATGAGCGACGTTGCCACGGAGAACAACTGGCGGGGCGAGACATCCATATAATGAACATCATTAGGACCCGCCAGAGGAAAATCGTCTTTATATCGCGCCGCAATAATTTCATTAGAAAACTTATTACTATCATCCAAAGGCGTATTAGCCTGAGCGATCACGATATTTATCCGCGTCATCCGCTGGCAAAAACTCGATCTTTTTCGTAACTCTTCCACCTTCCACTTTCCTTAAGGGCGTAGTCACAAAACCATATTCATTAATTTGGGCATAAGTGGAAAGAGAGGCAATCAAACCAATATTTGGCCCTTCCGGCGTTTCAATCGGGCAAACCCTTCCATAATGTGTATGGTGAACGTCCCGCACTTCGAATCCTGCCCGTTCCCGGTTCAAACCACCCGGACCCAAAGCCGACAAACGCCTTTTGTGGGTTAATTCAGCCAAAGGATTAGTTTGATCCATGAATTGTGATAATTGAGAAGTTCCAAAAAATTCCTTTACCGCTGCCGTAATCGGTTTGGTAGAAATCAGTTGGCTGGGCATTGGATTCATATCCATATCGACGATCGACATGCGTCTCCCGAACAGCCCGCTCCATACGCGTAAAACCTAAACGAATTTATTTTCCAATAGCTCACCGGCAGTACGAACGCGACGGTTTCCCAAATGATCAATATCATCCTTTTCGCCTTTGCCATTACAAAGATCGAAAAGATAACGAATGATCAACACCAAATCTTCCTTGGAAATCGTGCGTTGATCCAATGAAGTTTTTAGGCCCAGTTTTTTATTCATCTTATAGCGGCCGACGCGGGCCAATTCATAACGCTTTTTGTTAAAAAACAAATTTTCCATAAGACTCTTGGCATTTTCCAAGGTCGGAGGATCTCCCGGACGCATCTTCTTGTAGATTTCAACCAAGTGCCGTTTCTTGGGAATGCGTATTGTCTTTGCGAAGTGTGCTCAAAATGGAAACGTCATTAGGATTGGAAGGAACCGCCTTGACTTGTTTGACACCAAGTTTTTTCAAAGCCGTCACCACTTCTGCAGTGAAATCTGCCCCAGCTTCCACAAGCACTTCGCCCGTCTCGGGATGGGCCACATCTTGGGCGGCCGCTTTCCCTTGAAGTTTTTTCTCGGAAACTTCTAAGTTTTCAACTTCGAAAAAAATCTTCAAAATATCTTCGTCAGTCGAAAAACCCCAACCGCGTAGAAGAGTACTGGCCACAAATTTCCTTTTGCGGTCAATGCGAGCGTAAAGAATACCGTTCACGTCGAATTCAAATTCCAACCAGGAACCATGATAAGGAATCACGCTGGTCATATACATTTTCTTGCCCGAAGAGGACAACTTGCCATCGTCTTCGTCAAAAGTCACTCCAGGAGAACGATGAAGCTGAGAAACAATGACGCGTTCGGCGCCATTAATCATGAAGGTTCCGCGGTCAGTCATCATGGGAAGGTCACAAAAGAAAACCTCTTGCTCGCGAATATCCTTCACTTTTTTGGTTCCGGTTTCAGGATCTTCTTCCCGAATAACCAGACGCAAAGTAACTTTCATGGGGACGGAATAAGTCATGCCACGTTCTTGGCATTCCCGCACGTTATATTTGGGGTCTAAAAGTGCGTAAGAAACAAACTCCAAGGAAGAAACTTCGTTAAAATCCCAAATGGGAAAAACACTAGTAAAAACTGATTGAAGTCCTTGATCTATGCGCTGTTCGGTCGTTGCTCCTTTTTGTAAAAAGACTTCGTAAGACTTTCGTTGAAATTCAATCAAATCGGGCATGTCCATGATGGATGAAATACGGCTGAAATCGATGCGTTCGCGGCGACCAAATTTCATTTTTTTCACTGAATATCCTCCAGAAGAAAACAGGAATGAGCCTTATTGCGTCCCTAAAAAACAAAAAACGAGAAAAGGGCTTTTCTCGTTTTGGCCAAAGAGGGGTGATTATACAGATCGATCATTAAAAAGTGTCAACTATTTATCTCATTTTTAATTTTAATACCCGGGGCAACCCCTGCAAATCCTGGTAAAGTACCTGTTCGATAGGATTTAAAAATTCTAGATACTTTGTCATGTCCATTCGCATGTATCTCTAAAAAAGCCACCCCACCTGGTAAAAGCCTGTTTTTAAGACCCCAGGATATTTCTTCATAAGCTTTAAACCCACCTATTTTCCGCAAATAAGGCCTCTGATGGTTCGAAATCCTTTATTTCTGATGCCAGTTCTTCTTTTTCATCCAAGGAAATATAGGGTGGATTACAGGTAATAACTGCAAATTGATCCGGATCTCCCGGCTCTAAAGCCTCAAACCAATGCCCTTGGCGCCATTGAATGGATTCGACTTTCCAGATTTCGACCATTAATACTTGGCAATTTCAAGGGCTTTTTGCGAAATATCCACCGCCCAAATTCGGCACGGGATATTTTTTGCAATGGCAATGGCAATACAACCACTACCCGTACCAAGATCTAAAACAAATCTTTTTTCCTTCGGTAATTGCTTTAAGATATTCAATCTGCACTTTCTACCAATTGCTCTGTTTCAGGCCGGGGAATCAAGACCCCAGGACCCACTTTAAAGTTAAGTCCAAAAAACTCTCGTTGTCCTGTTATGTATTGAATTGGTTCATGTCTGGGACCGGCGTTTTAAAAACTCGCGAATAACTCCCAATTCCTGGGTATCCAACGGGCGATCAAATTGCAAGATAAACTTTCAATCGATCCATCTTTAAAGCATGGGCAATCAATAATTCCACATCAAACCTCGGGATTCGAAATACCCTTTTGGGTTAGATAAGGAACTGCCCATTGAATAATTTTTAAAGGAGTCCAAATATTTTAGGATTCCTGACTTTCTTCCATTCAAAACCCTTCTGATTTCATCACTTTTAAACAAATATTAATCCTGATTCTGTAATTGTTCTTCTTGATAAGCTAAAGCCAACGCCTCCATGAATTCATCAAGATTGCCATCCATGACTTTGTCCAGTTGATAAAGGGTCAAGCCTATTCGATGATCCGTAACACGATTTTGAGGGAAATTATAGGTTCTTATCTTTTCACTCCGATCACCACTTCCAACCTGGCTCTTACGGGTCGCCGAGAGGCTGGCCTTTGCCTCTCGATCTACCTTTTCTTGCAATCGGGCATAAAGGACTTTCATTGCCTTTGCCTTATTTTTTAATTGGGAACGTTCATCCTGGCATTGGACCACCAACCCGCTTGGGAAGATGGGTAATACGAACAGCTGAATAGGTAGTGTTCACGCTCTGACCGCCAGCACCCGAGGAGCAAAAAGTATCGATTCGCAGGTCCGAATCCTTGATCTGAACATCGATTTCTTCCACTTCGGGCAGAACAGCTACTGTCGTCGCAGAAGTATGAATTCGTCCCGAGGCCTCGGTTCGGGGAACCCTTTGGACCCGGTGGGTACCACTCTCAAACCGGAATTTCCCGAAAGCTCCTTTACCAATGATCATAAAAATAATTTCTTTAAACCCGCCGATTTCAGTCGGACTAGAATCGATTAATTCAATTTTCATTCCTATTTTTTCAATATATCTGGAATACATTCGAAAAAGATCCGCTGACGAAAAGAGCCGCCTCTTCCCCCCCGTTCCAGCCCGGATCTCCATAATGACATTCCGATCTCCATTGGGATCTTTCGGGATAAGCAGAACGTTTTAAACTCTTTCTCGATTTCTTCCACTCTTTTTTCCAAGGTTGGTAGTTCCGCTTGGGCCAAAGTTTTCATTTCGGAATCCGACCCCTCCAAAAAGGATCGTGTTTCATTTTTTTCCCGGATAAATTTTCGGTATTCTTTTATTTTTTGCACTAAGGGTTCCAAATCCGCATGTTCCTTAGCGATCTTTTGCAATTCTGATGAATCGGAAAAAGTCTCCGGATGAATCAGCCGATCCGAAAGTTCTTGGTACCGTTTCTCAACTTGTTGGAGTTTAGGTTCAATCACGCAAGTAGCCTTTAAAAGTCATTTTAAAATTTGAAAAAAGATGGATAATTGGATAAACAGAAAAAGCCTCCGGCTTTAATAGCCGGAGGCTTTTTCAGACAGAGATAAAACGGTTCTAAGAATTTTTTTCAGCGGGAGGAGGAGCGGCTTGGCGTTTGGCTTTTTTAGCGGCAGCGGCGACGGCTTTGGCTTCCAAACGGGCTTTTGTTTCAGCCTGGGCCGTAGCGGCAGTGGCGCTCTTCTTTTGGAATTTCTCTACACGACCGGCCATGTCGAGCAACTTAATTTTACCCGTGAAAAATGGATGGCAAGCAGAGCAAACTTCAACCGAGAAAGTTTCGCCTTTGGTGGTAGCTGTTTCAATCACGTTTCCGCAAACACAAACAACCTTGGTTTTATAATATTTTGGATGTATTCCTGTTTTCATGCCGTCAACTCCATTTCCTATTTCATCATTTTTCTGTTTTACCGAATATACCTTTTGGCTTTAGCCCTTCTTAAGGGCTGCTTAGTGTATTCAAAAATATAAAAAAATCAACTGAGGAAGTAAAGGGGGCTTTCCAAAAAACCCTCAATTGCGTCCTTTTTTCTCGGATTATTGAACCAAATACAATAGGGGGTTTTGAGGCTTTCCATTTAAACGGACCTCAAAATGAAGATGCGGCCCAGTAACCCGTCCCGTTTACCCACCTTTCCGATCAGATCCCCTTGTTTCACCCATTGGTTGGGTTTCACTAAAATTTCATCTAAATGAGCGTACCAAGAAGTAAGCCCCTCCCCATGATCCAGAATAATCAGCCTCCCATATCCATTCCTAAGGTTTGCAAAAAGCACTCGGCCATCTTGAGATGCCACCACGCGGGCGCCAAAACCAGGGGCTAAATCCAGCCCCTCATGAAAGGCCATCTTGTGGGTTATCGGATGGATTCGATAGCCAAATCCATCGGCAAAACGTCCGGTGGTAGGTTTCAGGAAACCTTTTTGGGTGCCCAATGAAGCCAAGGCGAGCCAGCGAACATCCTGGCGAGTAAGATAGGTCCCGCCCGGCAAATAGAGGACTTCATCCGGATGTAAATCCGAATCGCTTTTTTTCTGGTTTGCTTGAAGCACGACCTTTAAGGAGACTTCATAAGCCCGGGAGATGTCCGCTAAACTCTGTCCCGGACGGATAACGTGAAAAATACCATCTTTAGACGGGAATAAAAATCGGGATCCCTCCCGCGGTTGGGAATTATCGTTGGCTTGATTTAAACTTCGAAGGGTAGATTCTAATAAATTAAACTTTTGAGCCAGGCTCAAATAGGTTTCACCCGGAACCGGGTGATAAATGGAAAAATGAATCCCGGGGATTTGAAAAAAGGGCGTGAAATCTTGAAGATTCGTTTGTTGGGTTGAAGGGCTGGCGCTGAAACCGCCGAAAGAATTTCAGGCTTCATAGCCCGGACAACCAAAAAGACCATCGCTAACAACAAAACGGCCAAAAGGCCAACGACGGAAAAGTAAATCCGCCGAACAAAAGAGTCCATAGACTTATTCGTTGGCGGTGCCCTTCATGGAGTCCAAGAAAGATTTATTGGATTTCGTACGGCGCATTTTATCCAATAAAAACTCCATGGCATCCACAGGATTGTTCGGGTTCAATATTTTTCTCAAAATCCAAACTTTGTTTAATTCCTCTTCGGTGAGCAGTAATTCCTCTCGCCGAGTCCCTGAGCGGGTAATGTCAAAAGCCGGAAATACCCGTCGATCCGCCAATTTGCGGTCCAGAATAATTTCCTGGTTTCCGGTTCCCTTAAATTCCTCGAAAATCACTTCATCCATTCGGCTTCCGGTATCGATGAGGGCCGTGGCCATAATTGTCAAACTTCCCCCTTCCTCGATATCTCGAGCAGCCCCAAAAAATCGTTTCGGTCGTTGAAGTGCGTTGGAATCAACGCCGCCGGAGAGGACCTTTCCCGAGGAAGGCACAATCGTGTTATAAGCTCTTCCCAAACGGGTGATCGAATCCAGGAGAATAACGACATCTTTTTTATGTTCAACAAGGCGTTTGGCTTTCTCAATGATAATTTCAGCAACCGTCACATGACGCTCTGGGGGTTCGTCAAAAGTGGAAGAAACAACCTCGCCTTTTACCGACCGCTGCATATCCGTAACTTCTTCGGGTCTTTCATCAATCAGCAGGACGATGAGATAAACTTCCGGATGGTTTTTAGCAATACTATTGGCAATTTTTTGCAAAAGAATTGTTTTTCCCGTGCGAGGTGGAGCAACAATTAAACCACGTTGGCCTTTTCCCAAGGGGATGAGAAGGTCCATGACCCTCATCGATAAGTCATCCGGGGTCGTTTCCAACCAGATACGTTTGTTCGGATAAATGGGAGTCAGGTTATCGAAGAGAACTTTTTGTTTGATGGCATCGGGTGGCTCAAAATTAATGGAATCGACCTTCAAAAGCGCGAAATATCTTTCTCCTTCTTTGGGAGGACGAACTTGTCCTGTGACCGTATCCCCCGTCCTTAAGTTGAACCGACGGATTTGCGAAGGGGAAACATAAATATCATCGGGCCCTGGCAAATAATTGTAATTCGCGGACCGAAGAAATCCAAAACCATCAGGCAAAATCTCAAGCACTCCCTCCGCATTGATGACACCGTTTCGTTGGGTCTGGGTTTCCAAGATTTTGAAGATCAAATCCTGTTTTTTCATAGCGCTGACACCTTCGAGATTCAGCTCCCGAGCCACCTCAGTCAATTCGGCAATGGTCTTCTTCTTCAAATCCGCTATATCCATAATCCTTTAAGTCCTTTCTGAAAAATCGGCGAGGTATAAAACCTAAAACCGATGGAATAATTAAGCTTTTCTAAAAAATAAATCATTTTGAATTTTGTACTAGAGATTTAGCCGATAAATTAATCAAATTTAAAAAAACATTGGGCCTTAAAACCCATTTCTAACAGCTTTTTAAGGCGCTTGGGGATTAGTCCGTTGGAAGTAAATTATTGAGGATAACGATTGGCGTCATTGAAGTCGGTTTAATATTATCACGCCTCAGGGGCCTGTCAACTCTTTTTCCATCAACATTCTTAAAACGGATAGGCCACAATCCGGTTCCGTCCCCGGTCTTTAGCCGCATAAAGGGCCTTGTCCGATTTGCTGATAAGGTCCAAATTCGTGTGGGCGTCTTGAGGAAAAGTGGCCACCCCAATGGAAACCGTAACCTTGGTCATTTCTTTGCCTACCGAGAAAGAATTGGATTCAATAGCTTTTCTAATTTTTTCCGCCAATTCCATGGCCTGTTCCTTGGTAGTTTCCGGAGCGATTAAAACCATTTCCTCTCCACCATAACGGGCCACCAAATGATTCATTCCCGCTTGGTCTTTTCAAAATTTTGGCCACCTCCATCAAGACATGATCTCCCGCAACATGACCGTAATTATCGTTGTAATGTTTGAAATGGTCGATATCCAGGATTAAAAGGCTTAATTGGGAAGAATAACGGTTCGCCAAAATCAACTCCTCTTCTAACCGCTGCTTGAAATAACGGTGAGAATATAATTTAGTCAATCCGTCGGTAATTGATAATTTCTGGACCTTTTCGTATAGCAATGATTTTTGAAGCCCTATTGAGATCTGATTGCAAAAAACTTGAAAATTATGAAAATTTTTCTTGATCGATAAAATTTTCTTGCGAGCGAAAAAGAACACAGAAATCCAATGACCCGATCTTGGATCAAAAAGGGAAGAAAAATGAAGGAACGGACCGCTAAGTTTTTCAACTTTGAAAAATGATCATTCTCCCCCACCAAAGGCACCAAGACAGGCTTTCTCTCGCGGGCCAAAATGGCCGCCAAACCGTTTGACTCCAAATCCATTTCAAAAGACCTGAAAAGGGAATCATCGCACCCCGAAGCGATACGAATCTCATACTTCCTGCCGTCATTTGAAAGAACCGCAATAATAAAATGCGGGAGATCGAACATTCTTTCTGTAAATTCCTTTGTAAGCTCGATCATTTCCTGGACATTAAGGGTGCTTCCCGCGTCCTTGATGACATCATATAAATGTTCGATTTGGCGGAGTTGTTTTTCTATTTGAATGTTTTCTTTCTTCACACTTTCCACAACATTTCTTAAAATTCTCATATTCAACTTTTTTTATTTCATATTGATTCTTAAATTTTTCCCGAATCTTTCAGGAAGCCCTCCTTGATAATCGCTGGGCGACCAATAAAGCGAGCCCAAAGCTAGAACTTCAGGAAAAATCCAGTTTTGCTGATAATCGTGAAAAACTATTCGTCCGAGAATCAATCCAAGGCATCCGCCCGCATAAAAACCATGCGCTTGAGGCAGGAAATGAGAAACGAAGAGCCCCCATAAAAAAAATTGGGAAGCAAACAAAAAAAGCACCGGGTCCAGGCAAAAGCCCCAAGCCCCAAAACCGCTAACGGCTAGAAATAATCCCATTGTTTTTGGGAAAAATCAGACATTAAAAAGTTCCTGCTTTCGCCAAACGCACACAATTCTTACCATCGCCCTTGGCTTGATATAAGGCCTGGTCGGCGGAATCAATAAATTTCTCAACATCTTTAAAATCGGATTTAACTCGGAAACCCCAATGCTGACTGTAATATGGGTGGATTGTTGCGAAGCGATGATTTCCTGCTCGGCCACTTTTTGCCCGAATACGTTCAGCTACAGTTTGAGCGCCCGACCAAGGAGTCTTAAGTAGAAGGACTGAAAATTCTTCTCCGCCATACCGGGCAACCAAATCAACCGTTCGAACCGTTTCCTTAAGCACCTGGGCCACTACCTTCAAAACTTTATCCCCCACAAGATGGCCGTATTTGTCGTTATAAGATTTAAAGTTATCAACGTCGATCATCATGAGGCAAAGGGGCAATTTATGCTCCAAAGCCCGAAAAACCTCATCTCGTACCCTTTCTTTGTAATAACGCTGTACATAAAGGCCCGTTAATCCGTCTGTAATCGCCAATTCAATGGTTTGGCGATAGAGCGCGACATGCTCAAGGGCCACTGTGCCTAAATCACAAAAATTCGAAAGCAATCGGGCGTCGTCCTGTCGAAAAGCGGTCGGAAAACAGCTTTCAATGCGAATAAGTCCCAATATTTCATTGCCCGCCAATAGAGGAGCGGACATCAGACTTCGGATTTTGTTTTCAGAGGAGTAGTTTTGAAATCGAAAATCATTACTTGTGTCGTTAATAAAAAGAGGCTTTGCCTGGGATAATACCCAAGTGTTAAAAATCTCCTCGGGATTGAGTCGTTCCCTGTTTAAACGAACTTCCATTTCCGTGTCCACGCTGTACCGGACTGAGTGAAGCGCTTTACCAATCGTGCTATCGAAAAGCAAAAGAGTGTACACTCCGCCTTGTACCATAAATGTTTTCGAAATTGTCTCTATCAAAAGAACGACCACGTCTTGGGTTTTAAAAGTCATCGCCAGACTTCGGGCAAGTTCGTTCAAGGCGGTATAACGTTGTATTTTCATTAGGTTTGACTGGTGAGCTACCTTGATTTTTTCATAAGCGATACGGGTGTCGTTCATATTCAATTCCAATTCCTCTTGGGCTTTTTGTAATTGGAATTCTTGGATTTCGTTTTGGCGAATCCAACGGTTCCAACCGTAAAAATTGACGATCACGCCCAGAACAAAGGTGGCTGCAACCCAAGGCGGCGAGGAAACACTTACGAGGTTGATAAGGGAAACCACTATGACAAGAACCGTCAAAACGGCGGTTATATTCAATCCTAAAAGCAACCCCGAAAGGGTTAAAGGAAGAAAAAAAAGGAAAAGAGGGGATAAAAGGTTTTCGCCCCTTTGAGTCACGGGATAGCAAACTATAATCGCTATGACCAGGGTTCCAATAACCAGAACCCATCTTTGCTGAATTTTCAAATTTTCAAGGTTAAATAATCGATTCTTAAGAATCATCTCAAGATACCTTTCCAAGCGCTTCCATCAAAAACCGATAAAATCAATAATGCGAAAAAAACTTATTCAAATCTTTTAAGCCATCGGTTAACAGAGTATTTTAAGTCTTTCAATCCATTTTGGTTAAAAATGATCCAATCAGCCTTTGAGTTTTTCCTGGTCTGAGACCATTGGGCCTTTTCCCTGAGTCGGATTTCGGCCAATGTCCAATCCCCTTTTTAAAAGCCGTTGTTGCCTTTGATCCCGGGGAGCCGAAACGCAAAGAACCCGGTCAAAAGCTGCGTTGTATATCCCCTTTCAAACAATAAAGGAACTTCTACCACAATCATGGAATAAGGCAAAACCCTGCGGGTTTGCCGGTTGACCCATTGAGCCACTCTTTTACGGACTTCCGGATGAAGAAGTTCATTTAATTTCTTGCGCTTGTGGGAATCGTTGAAAACCAATGTTGCCAGTTTTTTTCGATCAATGATCCCTTGCCGGTTTAGAATATCCCTTCCAAATTGTTGGACCAGGGCCATCGAAAACTTTTTTTCCATTAGAATTTTATGGCCCAAATCATCCGTTTGAAGGACAGGAATTCCTTTTTCTTGGAGAAATTTTAAAACCGAGCTTTTTCCCGCCCCCAGTCCCCCCGTCAAGCCTACTTTGAGAGCTTTCCGCATTCCCTCATTCTCCCATACCAGCTACTGGATTTTGGTTAAAAGCATTTCGGGTTATTGGGTATTACGACTAAAAGACGATTAAATATGAGCATTATTTAAAAACCCGTTTGTTGTAAAAAAGCTTCATAAGTGTTTTTCATCAAAAGGGCAATTGTCATGGGTCCCACACCGCCCGGCACCGGTGAAATAGCCGATACCTTTGAGGAAAGAGCTTCGAAATCCACATCGCCTACTAGCTTTCCTTCGGGGGTTCGATTGATTCCCACATCCACCACAACGGCTCCATCCTGAACCATAGTCGCCGTCACAAAACGCGGCTTTCCGATAGCCGCAACCACCAATTCGGCTTCCTTGATAACGTCACCAATATTCCGGGTTTTGCTATGACATACCGTCACAGTCGCGTTGGCTTCCAAAAGAAGTTGAGCCATTGGTTTCCCGACCATGATACTTCTTCCAATCACCACTGCTCTTTTACCCGAAACGGGTATTTTGTAATGGTCCAACATGGCCATGACCCCGGCAGGTGTGCAGGAGCGTAATCCGGGCAAACCGGCGACGAGTTTACCAAGGTTGTAAGGATGCATCCCGTCCACGTCTTTACGGGGATCGATAGTTTCGATAACTTTCTGGGTGTTCAAATGCTTTGGCAACGGTAACTGTACGAGCACGCCGTGAATTTTCGGATTTTGATTCAAAGTTTGGATCAAATTCAGCAAATGCCCTTCAATGGTTTCTTTCGGTAATCGGTGTTCATCGGAATAGAACCCAAGGGCATCGCAGGCTTTTTTCTTACGGCCAACGTAAATAGCGGAGGCTGGATCATCGCCGACCAACACCACGGCCAAGCCCGGTCTGGGCCCATTGGATTTTAGATTCTCCAGATTTTTGGCGATTTGTTCTTGGACGGCCTTGGCAACCGCGTTTCCATCTAGGATCAAAGACATGCTCCCTCCCGGGAAACAGAAATAGGATCGGATCGTTTTGTTTTGGTTTGCTTCAAGAAGGGTGGAAAAGAAGGCAAGCCGCGATTATTTTAACGGCTGATTTTTTCGAAACAAGGGGATTTTAAGAACAACCGTTAAACCGTAGCTTTTTGGAGCGCCCACTTCCGGTAATGTTGCCAGAGCCGCAGGGTAAAGGGGGAAGGACGGTTTAGAAAGCGCCCTTTTAAATAAGTTGATCCCATGACACCCACGCCGGAGCCAGTGAAAAATAATTCACCTTGCTTCAGGACATCCGAAGGTTTCCATCTTTTCTCAACTACTTTCGTTCCAAGTCGGCGACACAAACTCAAGATTTTTTTTCGAGTCACACTTTCTATGGCGCCCGTAGCTGAAGGTGGAGCAAACACTGTTCCTCGCGCAAACCACAGAGGTGAGGAACTCCCGCCATCTACAACAAAGCCTTCTTCATCCAACCTTAGCATTTCATCCCAATCCGGATGCCGGCGAAAATCTTGACGAATCATCATATAAAAAATCCATTTAAATTGACCCGGGACAGAGTTCGGGCTTGGAACCAGCCAACTGCTGATTCCAACTTTTCCCTGGAGCGGCTCAAAATTCCAAGGGTTGTTCCTAAGCGGGCGGATCACAGCTAAAAGGCGAGGAATCCTTTTAGAAAAAATTCGTGGATTGGCAGGTAGATCTATTTCCTGAGCTAAACTGAACCGGATGGCAAAATGAGCCGGTACGTCCGGTTTGGCTTGGTAAAGCCGGATCGCTTTTTCGAACCTTTCGCGGGGAATGATTGGCCAGTCCAAAAATCGGCATCCTCGCTCAAGCCGGTCCAAGTGATCCTCGAAGAAAAGAGGCTTCCCATGGTAAACCGGAATGGTTTCCAGCAGACATTCCCCGAAAAAAAGGGCGGTATTCAAAGGTGAAAAGCGCGCTTTTCCCATAGGAACTAATTTATGATCGAGAAAAATAAGATCGGTCATACGGGCGGCATCAGGGAAACACCCAGGGCCTGAGCCATGGCTTCCACCTTGTAAAGGGTTTCCAGATATTCCCTTTCGGGATCAGAATCCGCGACAATTCCGGCCCCGGCGTGGAACTCCAGCAACCCATTGGAAAAAAGGGTGAAACTTCGAATTAAAATATTCAAATCAAAACAAGGCCCGGGGGCCAAATATCCCATGCTGCCTGTGTAAAAGCCACGGGGTCTTTCCTCCAACTCATGGATTATCTGCATACAGCGTATTTTCGGACAACCCGTAATCGTGCCGCCTGGAAAAAGGGATTTGAGGATATCCGACAAGGTTGCGGATTCATGACGTTGGGCTTGTACCGTGGAAACCAGATGATGAACCTTTGCGTAAGATTCTATATCCGCATAACGTTTGATTTCGACGCTTCCGTAACGGGCTACCCGTCCCAAATCGTTACGCGCCAAATCCACCAACATCAAGTGCTCCGCCTGTTCCTTTGGATTCGTTTTAAGCTCAATTTGTAGCTGCAGATCCTGTATTTCATCTTTTCCTCGCGGCCTTGTGCCTGCTATGGGCCTCGTCTCAAGTCGGTTTCCCTCACCGGAGACAAGTCGTTCGGGCGAGGATGAGACCACCGTGAAATCCCTTCCCTTAAAAATTCCCATGAAAGGGCCCGGGTTCATTTCCCGAAGAAGCCGGTAAAGACTTCCAGCATTTCCTTCCCAACGGGCTTGAAAAGATTGGGCAAGGTTTACTTGGTAGACATCGCCTGATTGTATGTAAGCCTGGGCGCCTTGAACCTTCAACCGGTAATCCTCCAGGTTCCCTCGGGCTTGGATCGCCTGAACATTAAAAGAATTTCGCAGCTGCAATCCATCTTTAAAAGGATCGAAGTCATGTCTGCCAAAAAGGAAATATTCTTTTGAACGACGATTAACCGCCATTAACCGGGAAGGCTTAAAAAAATAAAAATCCGGAACCGTCTTGGAAAGGTTGCGCGTTGTCTTCTTTGCCCCCAATTGGGTGAGCAATCCAAACTCATAACTTAAAATCCCGAACCAGGATGACGAGAGACAAAAAGGCATGGGCAAAAAACCGGAACTATTGTTCGCGATCGAATCAGCGAAATCCCAAAAATTGAAAGAAGCCGGATGAAAACCCAAATCATCGGCCAACCAGAATTTTTCTCCGCTCTCAAAATATTCTTTCTCCGGAATACCCGCCAGAATCAACCATTCATTGGCTTCCCCTGGAATCCCCGCGCTTTCCAAAAGCACAGAGGCCCCCGCGGCAGACCACGACTCCCACAAGCCTACCCAATCAAGGGACTTTTCGAGGACGCCTTGGCCTTGGAGGGACAATTGGGAGCAAAAAATTTCGGATGATAAGGTCGCCAACAGACTCTCCGGTGAAAGTTTATATAAATGGATTTATTTTACATTTTGATTGGGCTGTTCGAAATAAATCGATGAAGATTAAACGGGAAAAAAAGGGATTTAAGTTTTTGACGTCATGAGAACCAAAGATTCCAATGAACGTTGGATCTCAATCAAATCGAAGGGTTTTAGAATGACCGTCAATGGCCCCAAACGCATGGCCTCGCTCAAGAGCTCACTGTCGGGATAAGCCGTCACAATCACGACCATTGCCCGGAGGGTCAGTTTCTTGATTTCTTTGAAAGTTTCCACCCCGTTCATTTCCGGCATCTTAAGATCTAAAAAAATAAAATCGTAATCGGCTTTGCCGGCGGCTTGAATAGCTTCTTTGCCCGAATGGGCCACATTCACCGAATATTTTTTCCGGTCCAGCGCCTTCTGATAAAGTTCACAAATGGCAGGTTCGTCGTCGACGACCAAGACCTTTTTGAGGGAGTGTCCGACCCCCTTCTCAAGCCAACGATCCACCAACTCTCTCTTGAAACGCCATTCGCTCCCCACTTTAAAAGAAGGGATTTCCCCTTGCTGGGCCAATTTGTAAATAGTGGTGGTTGTAATCTTAAGATAGGCCGACAATTCCTGTGCGGTCATTATTTCATTCATCGGATCAGCCGCCTCAAAGTGAAGTCTGATTTTGGATTATTCATGAACACTGAAATTATATCGCAAACATTCTTTTCTTATTCTAGTTTCAACGATTTAGGTTTACATAATATACATTGACAAATATTAGTCTTAACAAAATTATTTGTTTTTAAACCTCACAAAAAACCAACAACCTCAATTAACTTTAATTACATCCAAAATAATATCGAAAAATATTAATGAACTTATCAGTAATCCCGAAGATTAAATAAATCTTTTGACAATCTTTAACACCGATTTTAAGACGGAGGGGTAATTCGAAAAGTCATTGTCGGATATAAAAAATCCCATCCTGAATTTATTCCCATTTCTTCTTCCAAACAAACAACCTCAAAGGCATTGGGTGAAATTTACTTTTAAGATTATCCAAATCAGCCGGCCAAAAATTCCAATGCCCTGTTTAAGAGGATTTTTGGATGGTTTCCACGTAAGAACGCTCTACTTCGATTTTATTATTCTCATTAATTTTCAATATTAAAACTTGGTCTTTGATGTCCGCCACGGTTCCGTAAATACCACCACGGGTCAAGACCCGGTCCCCGCGTTGGATCGCGTTGAGTGACTCGTCTCTCTTTTTTTTATCCTTAGCCGGAAGGTAAACAAAAAAGAAGTAATAGAGCAACATAATGGGCAATATCGTCGTCACGAACAGGTTCACCAAAGGGTTTTGCGGTCCCATTGACGCCCCAGCGGTCTTAACGGCTGTTTGGGCGAAAGCGTTATCCATATTTCTACTCCTATTAGTAAAAGTTTCTAGTTTCAGCCTTTAATGTCATTGTCACTAAACAATATTGGATTACTGCAAACAAATCCGACTTTTAAAGAAATGACTCGTTTATTTCTTGTCCAACATACCCCACTTCAATTTCGCGAAATTATCTTTATTATCAAACCAAATTTCCAGGACATCGTCGAATCCCAGGAAGTCCGCCCCGTGCTTGAACCGCAAAACCCGGAAGCCGTCCTGTTTGCGTTCGTCGCTGAATTTAAAATAGGCCGTCTCAAGGAGGTTCCTGAAATCGCCGAAACGTCCCGTTTCGGTGACGGTTTCAGGGGTGATGAATGTGAAATCACCATCCTGTTTGGGCGCCTCAAAAACAAAAACACCCATTGCCTGCATGTTATAGCGGTTCAGATAAACATTTCGGTATTGGTACTGGTACATGCTGTCGCCGGATATGTCATACTTGATGAAATTTTGCTTCATGGCCCATTTTTGGTCTTCGCAAAGCCCGTTGAAGTCCATCATCCTGTAATGGACATCCTTGTAATACATTTCCCCGTTGGAAAAATCCAAAACTAGTTTTTGGCCGTCCGAAGCGTATTGTTTCGCAAGGGCCCGTGCCTTTTCCTCCATATCCAAGGCGATTTTCTTTCCGCCCTTGTCCGTCGGGGTGGGAGACGGGGTGGCGGCGGCGGGAGTTGGAGTTCCGCTCGAGGCCCCCAACTGAAGGGTTTTTATTTCAAGTTGCAATCTTTGGTTTTCAAGTTTCAACTCTTCGATTTGGAGTTTCAATTTCTCAACTTCAAGACTGGCCGCGCTGTCCGTGGCGGGGGTTTCGTCCGAGGCAAAAACCAACTGCCTGCTCAAAAGCGAAGCGAGTATCACTAAAAAAAAGATTTTAAATGGTTTCGTCATTTTTATTTCCTTCGCGGGCAAAAAAAAACCCCGCCCCTTATTCAGGGGCGGGGTTATTCTACACAATCTTAGAAAGCGTAGCGCATATCTAATTGCGCGATAGACGTCCACAAGTCGTTGATGATTGAGGCGTTTTGGCCAGAGGTGCTTTGTCCGTAAAGGATTCCGTCACCGGGAGCCGCGCCATTAAGTGCTGTCAACAAATTGGTGGGGTTCAACTGGAAGTCCAGGGTGAAGTTGCTGAAATTCATCCCCACTCCCATGAAAGTACTGATGCCAGCGACCGCATCTACGGTCTCCGCGCCAGTATCATCGCTCTGGTAGCCCGTGCCCGCTCCGTTCACATCCGTCGGCATGACGATCTTGTCGGTGAGGGTTTGGAAGATGTTCTTATAAACACCCATCCGGAACTTCATCCAATCGAACAATGGCGCTTCGAAGGCCACGTTTAAAGGAATCACCAAAGCGGTTTCTTCCACGGTCTCGCCTGAAGTGTCTTCCACTTGATTGGCAGTGGAGCTGCCCCCAGCGTTTTCGAGATCCGTCGCGGTCCACTTGCGATCGTCAAAAATACCGGTCAAGCTGGCGATCACCATGGCCTTGCCGTCGCCCACCTTATGGTTGAGGGCATATCCGATGTTGATATTGGTGTCGGTATAAGTGTTGGTCTGGGCAAACTGGTCGCCCGCAGCTGTTTCCAGGGTCCCATTGTCAGCCGTCTCCGTCAGAGTGCTATCCACTCCTAGGCTATCCAACCGGATATTCAAGTACAGGCGGCCGTTGGTGGTGTCGGAAATCTTCGACACGCCCAGGGCATTAATCCTGAACTCACTGATGCCGTGATCCTTTTCCTGAAAATTAATCTCGTTCTGGGTTCCATTTTGGGTGCTGTTTTCTGCGTTATCTTGTATACCGTAGTTAACTGAACCCATGGAATAACCCACAGCTACGTTAAAACTATCCCAGAGAATGAAATTTTTCACTCCAAGTCCCAAGTCAAGGCCGAGGACTTGATCCCCACCAACCTCGTTTTCGTTGAGCAGCGTCCCGCCGGCAGGAGGGTTCACATAACCTACGGCAGCGTATTCGCTAACGCTCTGGCTGGCGTAGTTGACGTGGATACCCAAATTAACATCGCTGTATTTCTGTGCCCAGAAGGCATCCAGCTTGTTCTCGGGATCGGCAATGGGAAGAATCAGTGGGACTGCGGTAAAAGCCGCAGCACCGACGTGAGTAGTAATCTGCGCGCCGCCCGCAGCTAGGGGGTCCAAGGCGTTATTCCAACTGCCGCCAATGTAATTGAAAATTCCGAATTGGTTTTCCGGGGCAAAGGCCGGAACAATTCCGTTGGAGTCGTTAAAAGGCCTCTTGGTATAAGCTCCGATATAACCCAAATCCGGCCATTCTTGGTCGATGATTCCGAACCAATCATTATCGGGCGTCAAAACCCCCGAATTAGCGCTGGTTCCGAACCGGTTATCCACCACATTCCCAAAATCGGCCGCATTCTGTGGGAAAAGCCAAATCGAATCCAGGTCGTCAATTTGCTGACCCGCGGTCAATCCCAAGGAATCGGTACGCGAATCGGCCATCGCCCAATTCGCACCCAAAACCATAAAGCCAACAAACAACAAGGCTAATGCTTTCTTCATGCTTCTCTCTCCTTAAGCTTTTTTAGGGGTGGCACTCCTCAGGGAAGAGTGCCGCACCCGAACTAAACTGCTCCGGGGCCCTTTCGAGCCCAGCAACCGAAGTACATTTCGAGCCTGGACCGCTTCCCAAAAAAGCGCCATTCCCGATGAATCTCCAACAAACAAACGGACGTGGTCACGAACCGCCTGCGTCGAAGAGCTTAAGCCCCGCCTTTGAAGCGAAACCTTAGCAACCTCCCCGATCTTAGGCCAAAAACATCAAAATCAGGGCCCAACACAATTGACAAGACTATAAAGGGGGGGGTTAAAGGCGTCAAGCCGAAAAAAGGTCGGTATAGCTGAAATAACCCCACAGGATGGGGCTTTATTACATGACCATCAAAGAGTGGTGGAAAACGATCAAAACTTGATTATCAAGGGACTTTAAAAACAAATAGAAAACACGAAGAATCAAATGGATCCTTGAATTTATTCAACCGTCACACTTTTCGCAAGATTTCGCGGCTGATCGATCTCTCGGCCCTTATATTTGGCTATTTCATAAGCCAAAATCTGAAGGGGCAAGATGGAAAGCATGGGAGAAAGATCCTCCTCCACAGCGGGGATTTCAATCACTGCATCCGCCTTACGAATCGCGATTTTGTCGCCTTTTTCGACGAGAGCAATCAATTTTCCGTCTCGGGCCTTCACTTCTTCAATGTTATTCAACATTTTTTCATAAACACTTGAGGATTTCAGAGCGAGGGCCACCACTGGCATCTTGGCGTCGATCAAAGCGATTGGCCCATGTTTCATTTCCCCACCGGGATAACCTTCGGCATGGATGTACGATATTTCCTTCAATTTCAAGGCTCCCTCTAAGGCAATGGGATAATGGATGCCCCGCCCAATATACAAAAAGTTAAAATAGTGGGAATAATTCCGGGATATTTTCGCAAGATATTTAGATTGTTTCAAAACCGAAGACATCAATTGCGGAATATGTGAAAGGAGCTTGGCTTTCCTTTTCAGATCGGCAGGCGGCAAGGTTTTGCGCATGCCCGCTAAATGAAGCGCCAAAAGCCAGAAAGCCCCCAATTGGGTGGTAAATGCCTTTGTGGAGGCCACGCCAATTTCCGGGCCCGCTCTTGTTAGAAGTACCCCATCGGCTTCCCGAGTGGCCGAACTTCCCATAACGTTGCAAATGACCGCCACCTTGGCGCCCTTGGATTTAGCCTCCCGGAGAGCCACCAACGTATCAACGGTTTCACCGCTTTGTGAAACCACAATAGCTAAGGTGTCTCTTCCGATAATAGGGTCGCGGTAACGAAACTCCGAGGCGTTATCCACATCCACCGGAATGCGAAGATATTTTTCAAGAAGGAACTTTCCCACCAGCGCCGCGTAATAAGAGGTGCCCATGGCTAAAATCGTGATTTTTTTGAATCGCTTCAAGTAAGGTGAGTCCCAAAACTTGCCTTCCAGGGCCACCTCCCCGGTTCGGGGGTCCAAGCGGCTTGTGAACGTGTCTTCCATGGCCCGGGGCTGTTCCATGATTTCCTTCAGCATGAAGTGGGGATAACCACCCTTTTCCGCTTGTTCGGGGCTCCACTCGATTTCGGATATCTTTGGATGATGAATTTTTCCATCGAGAACTCCGATGAGTTCGACCCCGTCGGTCCTGATCGTGACCATTTCGTTGTCTTCCAAGTAGAAGACCCGCCGGGTATGGGCCAAAAGAGCCGGAACATCAGAAGCCAAAAGATTCTCACCTTTACCCAAGCCAACTACCAAACCTCCACCGCCGGAACGGGCTCCGATGAGGGTATGGGGTTCCCCCTCGTAAACCGCCACCACCGAATAGGTCCCTTCGATCTGTTCCAGGGCCCAACGCACCGCTTCCCGCCAGGAACGCTTCTTGAGGCCTTCTTCCATCAAATGGGCCAGCACTTCCGAGTCAGTCTGGGATTTGAAGCGGTGCCCTTTGTCTTGTAATTGTTTTTTCAACTTTTGATAGTTTTCGACGATGCCATTATGAACGACCGCGATGTTGCCTGAACAATCCGTATGAGGATGGGCGTTCTGATCTGTGGGATGTCCATGGGTGGCCCAACGGGTATGGCCAATCCCGCAGGTGATGGTGGAAGGCACGTGGGCCTGCTTCACCGCAAAAACCAGATTGTGTATCTTGCCGGCTTTTTTGATGATCTCAAGCCGCTTACCCGGTGTTAAAAGGGCCAGACCCGCCGAATCATAACCCCGGTATTCCAGCTTCGCCAAACCGCTGATCAGTAGTGGGGCCGCCGATTTGGGGCCTGTATATCCAACTATGCCGCACATAAAAACCTCGAGTCAAAATCATTAAGAAGGCCGCATATTAGCATGCCCCTTAGGCCCATAAAAGAGTTCTTATTCAAGAGCTTTTGAAAGCTCCATGAGCTTTTCCAAACCCAGTTCTTCTCCACGAATCTGAGGATCAATGGAAGTTCTTTCAAGGGCCTCCAGAACCTTTTCGGCGGGTTTGCCCATGGACTTAAGTGAATTGGAAAGCATCTTGCGCCGCGTTTGGAAGATCGCCCGCACTAGGGCGAAAAAATGCTTCTCCTCAACTTCCGAAAGAGGGAGGGTCTGCTTTATTTCCAACTCGATAAAGGCTGAATCCACCTTGGGCTTTGGCTTAAAACTGCGGGCGGGTACATCCAATAATTTACGCGGTTTGCTATAAAACTGCGCGCATAGAGTTAGCGCCCCATAGGCCTTAGTCCCAGGTCTGGCCACCAGCCGCTCGGCGACCTCCTTTTGGACCATGAGATAAATCCTGCGAACGATCGAATTATATTGGGTTAAGATTCGCGTAATAAGCGGTGAGGTTAGGTAATAGGGTATATTCCCCGCCACGACCAGGCGGGCGGGCTCCGGCGGGGCGAAAAGTTTCAAATCCAGTTTCAGAATATCGGCTTTTACCAAACCCATCCCGGGCGTGTTTTGGAACTTTCTTTCCAGCATGGCGAATAATTTATGGTCCACTTCCACTACCGTCAGAAGCGCTCCCTTTTTCGCCAACCGCGCGGTCAAAACCCCGTAGCCACCGCCTACTTCCAACAGAACATCGCCAGTCGGGCATTGGATTACCTGGTCGATTTGGTCGAGAATTTTGGAATCGGTAAGAAAATTTTGTCCGGCGGTTTTGCGGGGCCGATAGGAAAATTCTTTGAAGAGATCGGAAATGGAATCCATCAGGATTTTTGAGCCAGGGACTCCGCCAGTCGGATAGCTGAGATCATGCTATCCGGTCGGGCCTTTCCCCTTCCCGCGATATCGAAAGCCGTCCCGTGATCGGGGGAGGTCCGAACGAAAGGCAACCCCAGAGTCAGGTTCACCCCGCTGTCGAAAGCCGTCAGTTTCAGGGGTATAAGACCTTGATCGTGGTACATGCAAAGGATCGCGTCATAGGGCTTTTGGCTGGCCCAATAAAAAAGCGTGTCGGGGGGGTGGGGACCCGTTACGTCCCAACCCTTTTTCCTTGCCATTTCGATTACCGGTTTCAAAACCTTGATTTCTTCTTTTCCAAAAGCGCCGTTCTCTCCCGCATGAGGATTTACTCCCGCCACAGCGATGCGGGGTTTAGGAATTCCAAACCAATGCCGAAGGGTTTTGTGGGTCAATTCCAGCTTCTCCCAAACCAAAGCATTTTTGACACTTAAAAGCGACTTTTCAAGCGACACATGGATGGATTGCAGGACAATCCGAAAGGGCCCTCCCACCATCATCATGGCGAACGACCGGGTATTAGAAAGAGTGGCCAGAAGTTCCGTGTGCCCTGGAAATGGACATCCCGCTTTATGAATGGCTTCTTTATGGATGGGTGCAGTTACAAGTGCATCCACATCGCCCGCCAGGGTCAACCGAGCTCCTTCCGAAACGTACCGCACCGCAGCAGCCCCATTGGCGGCGGATATTTTCCCCCATTGTAGTTTTTTCACCCCGCCCATGTCCAAAACCGCAACACCCCTTTTGATTTCCCGGCCTAATTCGGCGTCATTCACCCAAACAAGTGGAAATCGGATCTTCAGTTTCTTTGCAAGCGAAACCCAATGCTTGTAGTCGCCTAATAGAACGTACTTTGATCTCGATTTAGCTCCGATGATGGAAAGAGCTTTTAATGCCACTTCCCCCCCGATCCCCGCGGGATCACCAAGGGTAATGGCGATAAGTTTTTGGGGAGCCGTTTTAAACAAGGAGATCCTTTTAATTTAAAGGGCTTTCGCGGCCAGCGCCGCCAGCGGCGAACGCTCGCTCTTGGAGAGGGTGATATGCCCGAACATCTCGTTCCCTTTGAAGCGCTCGGCCAAGTAAACAATACCGTTGGAGGAAGCATCAAGGTAAGGGTTGTCGATCTGGTAAGGGTCGCCAGTCAAAATGATCTTGGTTCCCACACCGGCCCGGGAAACGATTGTTTTAATTTCATGGGGAGTCAGGTTTTGAGCCTCGTCCACGATCATGAATTGTTTGGGGATCGACCGTCCCCGAATATAGGTAAGGGCTTCCATCTCCAACTTATGGGAATCCAGCAAATATTGGACTTTATCATCCACTTCTTCCGTATCGCTTTGCAAATGGCCTTTATCGAGGATGAATTCCAGGTTGTCGAAGATAGGCTGCATCCAGTTCATCAATTTCTCGTCCTTGGTTCCAGGCAGATAGCCAATATCTTTCCCCATCGGGACGATGGGCCGGGAAACCAGTACCCGCCGATATTTCTTTTCGTCCAAGGTTTTCAAAAGGCCCGCCGCAAGGGCCAAGAGGGTTTTTCCGGTGCCCGCCGACCCCACCAAAGTCACCATAGGAATGCGATCATTCAGAAGAAGGTTCAAGGCGAAAAGCTGTTCTCGGTTGAGATGTCGAATACCCCAGGCCTCCGGTTCCTTGAACCAAAGGGATTGCGCCTCTTTCGTTGAATCCCGGTAAATCCCCAAGGCCGTTTTTCCATCGTGAATGTCGCTCTTCAAAAGCAAAAATTCATTTTCATAAAGGGGTCTTTCAGTGAAATCCTTTAGGGAAAGTTTTCCGCTTTTATAAAAATCATCGATCTGGGCATCGCGCACCCCTACGGTGGCCCAGCCAGGATAGAGTTCGTCGATATTGATCTTGTTGGTCTCGTAATCCTCCGAAACCACACCCAGCGCATCGGCCTTGATCCGGACGTTGATGTCCTTGGTGATGAACTTTACGTTTTCGCCCTTTTCCTTCAGGGAAATGGCGATCCCGATGATGTTGTTATCGATCTTCATATGGGAAAGGGCTTCGGGTAAGTGTCCGTTGGGCTGGCTGATATCCACCCGCAAGACACCTCCATTGGGCAGGGGTACCCCTTCCTGCAGCTTACCCTTCGCCCTCAAGGAATCCAGCATGCGGGCTACTTCTCGGGCGTTGCGACCCCGTTCATCCTCGTACTTTTTAAAGGTATCCAGTTCCTCGATCACGCCCAAGGGAATGACGACAGTGTTGTCCTCGAAGGACTCCAAGGCATGGGGATTGTGGATAAGCACATTGGTATCCAGCACGAAAGTTTTTTTCATGTGGGGGTGCCCTCCGGGCGGAAAAGATGAAATTTTAAAAATTGAACCGCCGATTGGGCGAAATGCCACGCCCATCGGAGTGTCTCGGAAAAGGCTATCGGCAACGGCAAAATCTGCGGCCAAACGAGGGAGAACAAGAGCATTGAGACAATCATATTTCCGGCGAAAATGAAAATCAAGGAGAACACCACGCCGCCTTCCTTAAGATCGGGTTGGTGGTTCGAAAGGGACCAAACCGTCAGGGCCAAATGGAAGGCATAGGTGAAGCCAATGAGTCCAAGTAGGTAAATCTTGAAAGGCTGGGCCGCAATAAGGTAAATCCCCAATGTAATCGCCGTGTAAAAAGGAAAGATATAGGGGGCTAAACTGATAAAGACATGGGACTTGTTGACCACAGTCGTCCCACCGGACCGGGAAGCCTGGATGGAAGTGACTTTTCCTCCCATGAGCATGGCAGCGAGCGCATGAGTCAGTTCATGGGCCATCACATGGCTCAATACTGGTTTATAGAATAGAAAATGTATCAGGAAATAGGCCAAGAAACAGGCGAGAAAAACAATAGTTCCAAGGGAAGTCCAGGGTACCCTCAAGAAAGCCGGCCCCAGGACGCAAGCCATGGCGATCGAAAGCCAGACCAAAAGAATGCCCGAAAAAATCTTGAGGGACAATCCAATAAAAATTTTTTTGATTTTCAATTCCCTAATACCCGCCAACATAGAATAAACAAGAATCCTAGTCCAATCCCTCGTCCTGGTCCATCGATTCGCCCAAACCCACCTCTTCCCATTTGATCTGGGTGGCAATTTGATAGACCACTTCCCTTGGCATATCCCTGAGTTTACAAACCGCCTTGACCGCCTCAGTTTTAGAGAGGTTTTGTTCTTTCATCAATTGGACCAACTGGTCGGCAATGGAGACTCCTACCCATTTTTCCTGTAAGGAACGGTCCACATGTTCCGATCCCTCCACCATCACAACGAACTCTCCCTTGGGTTCCACCGTCTTGAAATGTTTCCAAAGCTCTTGAAGGTTGCCCCGAATAAATTCCTCGTGCAATTTGGTCAATTCCCTTCCCACGACCCCCTGGCGGTTTCCGAACACGTTCATCATGTCTTTCAGACTGTTGCGCAGCCGGTGGGGGGATTCAAAAAAAACCAATGTATGTTCCTGTGTTTTTAATTGGAGCAGGGCTTTTTGCCGTTCCATCGCCTTAGCGGGCAGAAAACCCAGGAAGGTAAAAGGAGTGGCTGGAAAACCGGAAGCCGGTAGGGCCGCTAAAAGAGCCGAAGCACCCGGTACGGGTACCACTGAAAATCCCTTTTCTACCACCGCTTTCACTACCTGGAATCCGGGGTCTGAAATTCCCGGCATACCCGCGTCGGTCACCAGGGCCACCGACCCACCTTGGGAGAGGGCGCTTAAAATCTCCTCCCCGCGCTTGATTTCATTATGTTCGAAACAAGAAATCAGCTTGGCGGGCTTGATCCCGAAATGGGTGAGAAGCTTAAGCGTGTTGCGCGTATCCTCGGCGGCTACCAAGGTGGCTTCCTTCAAAACCTTCAGAGCCCGGAATGTCATATCGTCAAGATTCCCAATAGGTGTGGCCACCAAGTAAAGGGTGGAGGGTTGAATGGCGTTCTTTTCAGCGCTTTTTTCGGACACTTTTTCGAGGACCTTTCTTGGAACCTCCCGGGGAAGGTTCGGCTTTTTTTTCAAACTGCTTCCTCAGTTTTTCCATTCCATACCACACCCCAATACCGATCAGAAGACCGAGGAGATAACCGCCTAAAACATCCGAGGGATAATGAAGCCCCAGGTAGACTCGGGACAATCCAACCAACAGGGCGATCAGGACAAAAAGCCGGGTCCAGGGCCTAAAAGTCATAGACAGAAGAAACATGGATGAACCCATATTGGCGGCATGGCTGGAGGGAAAGGAAAAAGAGCCGCTTTTCCCGATTGGAGTGAGCACATTGTCCAGGGCGTTGCAAGGCCTCACCCGCTCAAAGATTCCTTTGATAACGTGGCTAGCGGTTTGGTCGGAAATAAAAACGGCCAGGACCAGGCCCAAGACCAGCCAGCGGCCCTTCTTCCCGCCCTTCCAAACCCAGTAAACCAGTAAGGTAGCTATCAAAATCCAAAAATGGCGGATTTCTGTGACAAATGAAAAAAAGCCATCTAAGAAAGGGGATGACCATCCTTCATTGATCCAACGGAAGACAGACACATCAGTGGAATAGAGGAAAGATGACAAAGAGTTAGACAACCGCTAGAGCCGGATCTTCTTCCGGCATGTTTTGATAGATCTCTTCCAAGGATTTTAAAACCCAATCCGGATCGTCTGACGTCAGCAATTTCTGCCGCATATCTCGTGCGCCTTCGAACCCCTTGAAGTAGTGAGTCAGGTGTTTGCGCATTTCTAACAAACCCAATCCGGGGCCCCTTCACTTCGATGGAGCACTTCAATTGTTCCAGTGCAACGCCGAATCGGAACTTCAGACCCGGCGCTTTCATCGGTTTTCCCGTTTCAAGGTAATGGTTGATCTCCTCAAAAATCCAAGGGGCGCCCATGCTCCCCCGGCCGATCATGATGCCGTCACAATTGGTTTCTTTAAATAAACGATAGGCATCCTCAGCGGATTTCACGTCGCCGTTGCCGATAATGGGGATTTTGGCTTTTTCCTTCAGCCGAGCTGATCACTTCCCAGTTCGCTTTTCCTTCGAACATCTGGTTGCGCGTGCGGGCGTGAATCGCGAGCGCCGAAGCCCCGGCCTCCTCTACTGCCTGCAACAGTTCGAACACCGCGTTGTCCATGGAGTCGTAACCCGCTCTCGTCTTGACTGTAATGGGCACCTTACCGCCGGTCGACTCGACCATGGCCTTCACAATCCACCCCGCCCTTTGAGGTTCCTTCAATACGGACGCGCCAGCGTCGCACTTTAATATCTTTCCAACAGGACATCCAAAATTGATGTCGATAACGTCGGGATTGACCTCCTCGACCACCCTCGCCGCCGCTTCCCCCATGATGGTGGGATCGCCGCCGAAAAGCTGGACACCCACTGGACGCTCGGGCTCAGTGAATTCCATGAGATCACCCGTCTTGTCGCTTCCTGCCATGAGTGCCCGGGAACTGACCATTTCGGTGACCACCATAGCCGCCCCATAGCGCCGCGCCAAACGGCGGAAAGCCGTATCGGTATAACCCGCCATCGGGGCAAGGAAAACTCGACCGTTCAGGGTCAGGTCCCCCATTTTGAATTCCCGTGCGCCCTTGCCCAAAGCGCCCAAAGGAGCTTCAGAAAGCTCCCGCGCAGGCGGAACATTGAAGGGCGTGTCAGGGGATAGATTATCTTCTTTGGTAATACGCTCATGAATTAAAAACGACCTCTTTGACACCGGGAATCTTTTCCACTTTTCGGGAAATGGATTTTCCCCAAGCCGCCGAAATCGGCTTGAAATGGATCACTATATATTTTTCGGAAGGGCTCACGACCTGGGTTTCCGTCCGAATAATCTTGATATTGTCGTCTCGCAAAATTTCCTTGATAGTTTCAGTTAAATGGCCGGTTATCTTAGCATGGACAGTCAAATTGTGATAAAGGTTGTCCACCAGTTTGTCTTCCAGCAAATTCATTAAATAAAGGACCAACATGACCAAAACCGTCGTAAAAAACGCGCCTGAATAAAAGCCCCCTCCAGCGGCCAATCCAATGACCGCGGCCACCCAAAGGGTCGCAGCGGTGGTCAGTCCAGAAACAAGTCCTTCTTTCAAATGCAAAATAGTCCCGGCGCCCAAAAAACCGATGCCGGTCAAAACGTTTTGCGCAATCCGGGGATCCACTTGGTATTCACCATTGACCACCGGTCCTGTCAGGATCGAAATCAGCATGGCCAAAGCCGAACCGAGCCCGACCAGGATATGCGTGCGTAATCCCGCGGGTTTACGAAAACGCTCCCGATCCCAGCCGATAACACCCGTGAGAACGACTGTCGTCAAAAGCCGCAGGATGATCGGACCAAGGAAAAGATTAAAGGGAATATCTTGCATGGATTTTATTGTAACAGGAAGGCCGGGGCCCCGGAAGAGAGCCTTGCTTCAACTAGCATAAAGTCGACGTAGGGGGCGGCCGGGGCAGAAAGAGAAGCCACTTTACCTTTTGAAATCCGCCAAGCGCCCAGCCCGGCGATCATGGCGGCGTTGTCCGAGCAATACTTGAGCGGTGGAACTCTCAGGATCACACCCGATTTATTCGCTTGAATTTTAAGGGTTTCTCTTAAAGTTTGGTTGCAAGCCACCCCGCCCCCTAATATCAGATTCTTGGGTTTTAATTCCTCCAGGGCAACTCCTACACGCGATTTGATTTCTTCCACCACCGTATTTTGAAACCGGGCTGATAGGATCTCCCTTTCCTTGCCGTTGGCGGGGGGATTTTTTTTGATCTCTAACATGACCGCCGTCTTCAATCCGCTAAAGGAAAAATCCTGGCTTTTGTCTTTCATTTTGGAAAGTGAAAAAGTGCCGGTGGTTTCTGGGGAAAGCTTTGCAAGTTCCTCGATCAGTGGACCACCTGGATATCCCAACCCCATCAATTTGGCTACTTTATCAAAAGCCTCTCCGGCCGCGTCATCCCGGGTTGCGGCCAAAAGCCGGTACTCTCCCCATCCCTCCATGTGGTAAAGTTCCGTATGTCCACCCGAAACCACTAATCCTAAAGCCGGGAAATCAACCGCCGGAGCGTCCAATTGGGCCGCGTAAAGATGGGCTTCAATATGATGGACGGTGGCCAGGGGCAAATGGAGCCTGTAAGCCAGTCCCTTGGCGGCTGAAAGTCCGACCAAAAGGGCTCCGATAAGTCCAGGGGCCGAGGTCACGGCAATCCCCGCCAGATCGTCAAAGGTTGTTTGGGATTGTTTGAGAACCTCTTGGACCAGGAAAGGCAGGCTTTCCAGATGCCGACGGGAGGCCACTTCGGGCACCACTCCGCCGTAACGGCTGTGAAGTTCCATTTGGGACGCTACTTCGTTGGCCAAGACCCGATGACCGTCCATGACTATAGCCGCCGCGGTCTCGTCGCAGGATGATTCGATTCCCAAAACAATATTTTTTACCATGATTTATTCTTCCTTAACAACTTCCGAAGCGTAAACAAATTGGAAACCCTGGTCCCTCAATTGATGGACGGCTTCTTCAAGAGTTTTGAGCGTTACCGCCTTAAAATGCCCGATCGCCACAACCTGACCATGCTTCTTGGCGAAAGCGGCCGCTTGGCTCAATTGTTTAAGAATGGCTCCGGGAGTTTCGATGTTATCCAAAAAAACGTTGCGGCTTGCGACTGGAACTCTGTTCTTTCGTGCCTTCTCTTCGACCACCGATTTGGAAGTCGTGCGGGAATCGATAATGAAAAGTCCTCTCGGTTTTAGGGCATCACAAACACCCTGGATGAGTTCCGGGTCTTCGGTCGCAACGCTACCCATATGATTGTTTAGCCCACGGCAGTTAGGGAGGTCGTCCAGGGCTTCTTCCACGTCTTCTTTCGCCACGGCTGGATCCATTCCCTTTTTCAACAGCGCTTTGTAGTTCCCCCAACAGCTCCAACCTCATGACCCTCCATGGGCATATGGCACATCACTTCCACTCCGTGGGAGGGAAATTCCTCAGCCAGACTTTTGGAGAATTCGACATCAGGAATGATGGAGACTGTCACCGGCACCTTAAATCCATAAAGGTGCTCCAAAGCTTTACCCTTTTGATACCCACCATCGTCGATGATGAGGCAGATGCGGGGTTTGTCGGGGGGAAGAAATGTGATTTCCACCGCAACCCCGGAAGGGTCGGAGAAAGTAAAGCTGTCTCTATCTCTTGTCAGGCTGGCGCCTAGGGACTGAGCCTCTTTTCCAAAAACACTATCCAGGTCCAAGTCGGAGTACCTTGACGGCATTCTGAAATTTTCCTGGTAATCCGGTAACTCCCTATCTCCAACAGAAACGTTTCGAACCAAAACCTCTCCCTGGAGAAGTTTCAGCAAATCCATATCCTGAAGCTTTTGGTTCACGGCATGGATAAGTTTATTGCTAATTTCTTCGGAGGACGGCGCCACAACTTTAGTGGGGGTCGGATTGGGTCCGTTCCCTGAAGGGGGGGTAAAAAAGTACCGCCATATCAAAAGACCTACCATCGCCAGGGACAAAAAAATAATCGACAGGGTCAATAAAGAGCCATGGATATTTCCCTTTTCACTTTTCCCCGAGAACCCCAAAACGGCCCTTATTCCCCGTCGTCTTGCTGGTTCTTCCCGCGCTCTTCCTCAAGTTTTTTCTCACCCGCTTTTTCGGTATCTTTACGTTTGGGATATTCGGCAAAGAGCTTTCCGCTAATGTGTCCTCCATTTTCGATGATATCCTCGGCCACCGATACCTGGGGATCATGTAGGACGGCTAATCTGCGGGCATCCGTCTCCCCCAGCTTGTCGCGAACCAGTTCTACATAGAGACTGTCTTTCAGATAATCCGTGTCTTTCTTCAGTTCATCCTTGTCGATTTTCTTTACATTCTTCATGCAATAATCCACAAAGCGGTCCATGACGGCGGGTGTTAAATCGGTATCCGCCGAAACCGCCATGCCTTCCTTGACGAGAAGGGCGGCAAATTTTTCTATCATCTGCTGGGTGTAAACTTTGAGCGTGGACTCGGACAAATCGTGGTTACGCAGGTCGAGATCGGGTTCGATCCCAATGCCGTGGATACAAACTCCCGAAGGCGTATAGTATTTAGCCATGGTGAGCCTGAGCGCGGCCCCGTCGCTTCCTTCCAGAGGCAGAATGGTCTGGACTGAGCCTTTTCCAAAGGTTTTGGAGCCGATCAGCGTGGCTCGTTTCCAATCTTTCAGGGCGCCCGAAACAATCTCCGCACCTGAGGCGCTTCCCTCATTCACCATGACAACGACCGGCAGGTTCTTGTCGAACTTTTCCCCGTCGGTGGCCCTATATTCCGAAGTTTGGTTTTCGCTTCTCCCTTTAGTGGAGACGATCATATCCCCTTTCTTGCCGAAGAAATCCGAAACGCCGATAGCTTCATTTAAGAGACCGCCCGGATCGTTTCGCAGGTCGATCACCAGGCCCTTCAAGTTTGCTTGTTTTTCCAGGTCCTCCACGGCCTTTACAAAATCATCGGTGGTATTGTCGATAAACTCAGTAATGCGGACATAACCAATATCATGGGGAAGCATATAGGCGTGGATACTCTCAATCTTGATGTTATCGCGAACCAACGTCACGTCAAAAGGCTCGCCCAATCCTTCTCTTAAAATAGTGATAGTCACCTTCGTACCTACTTTTCCGCGAAGCCGCTTGACGGCATCATTAATGGACATGGAAGCGGTGCTTTCATCCTCAATCTTCACGATTTTGTCCCCCGATTTGAGTCCGGCCTTATCGGCGGGCGTCCCCTCGATGGGGGAAACAATCGTCAAACGATCATCCTTAAGAGCAATCTCAATTCCCAGTCCCCCGAATTTACCGGAGGTTTCAGTTTGCATATCCTTATATTCATCCGGGGGCATAAACTGGCTGAAGGGGTCCAAAGTGTTGACCATTCCGTTCAAGGCGCCGTAAACCAGGGTCTTGGGATCCGTCTTGTCCACATCCACGTACTTTTCCCGGATAATGGCCAGAGCATCGGCAAAGGGCTGGAGGTATTTATACACATCCTCGTTGGTTTCCTTGGGCTGGCTGGCCGATTGGGTCGCGGCTCCGGCCGCGAAGCTCACGGCACAAAGTGCCAGCAACAAAAAAGCCGTGGTTAGAAATGACGGGCGACGTTCCATAACTTCCTCCAAAAAATTAGTTTCCGGTTTTAAGTCTTAGTTTAAGTTTCTGAGGATATTTGATCTCCTCTCAAATACCCGCTCAATTCAAAACATTTCGTGCTACGTTTGTCGTCTAAGCCAAAGAATGGGATCTTGCGGTATGCCGTTCTTTCGGATTTCGAAATAAAGACTAGTCCCCACCAGAGACCCTGTGTCCCCGACGGTTCCAAGAATTTGTCCCGCCAAAACCGTTTGGCCTTCTGTCACATTCAATTCGGCGGCCTGAGCGTAAAGAGAATAATACCCCTCTCCATGGTCTAAAATCACTAGTTTTCCATAACCTTTGAACCAATCGGCGAAACGAACCTTCCCGTCCGCCACAGCCCTAAAAGGCGTCCCCTCGGGAGCCTGGATTTGAATGCCGGTATTATCCACCACCTCTTTAAATTGGGCGTTCTTGGACCTTCCGAAAGACTGGATGATCGTTCCTGAAACCGGCCAGGGAATTTTGCCTCGTTTTATTTTTAAACCCGTTCCCGCCGGAATCCAGACCGTTTTGGATTTTTGGGCTTCCGCTGCTTGCTTCAAAAACGAGGAAACTTTTTCCTGTAAACTTTGAGCCCTCTGGCTCAATTCCTCAATCATCCTTTCCTGCTCTTCCTTTTGACGATGAATCTTATCCAAATAGATCGTGCGATTTTTATGCTTTTGGGAATAATTGGCTTCTTGCCGCCCTAAAACTGATAAAAGTCTTTTTTTCCGCCGTTCCTCCTGATTCCATTCGTCCGATTTCCGTTCAAATTGTTCTTCGCTCCTGAGTGTCTGGGAAAGAAGTTTTTCGTTGCCTTGGGCAAGGATCATTTCAAATTTGAGTTTCCGGGCAAGGTCCCCAAAACTTTCCGAGTCCAGGATTCCGCCCAGGAACGGCTGGCGAAAAGACATTCGATAGAGGGCCCGCAAACGCTGTTTCAACAACAGGCGGTTCTGGGCCAGGTCTTGTTGGTTCTCGGCCATATCGCTTTGTAACCCTTCCAGTCGGTGGCGGGTTTCATTCAAATCCTCTTCATTCTCTTCTTTTTCTCGCCTCAAATTTCCAAGCTTCTGGTCCACTTGGTGAAGCTGGCCGAGAAGCTTTTTTTCCTTCATGTCCGCGAGATGTTTTTGTTTCTTTTGTTCGGCAATTTTTTTCTCAATGACAGCCAAATCTTTTTTGTTTTTATGGAGGTCTTTCTTGATTTGCCCGTTGTCCGCAACGGGAGTCCCTGAGACGTCCTGTGAAAACAGAGGAGGATTCATCAAGAATACTCCCCCCAAAAGGAAGGCCCGGTAATAGTTGAAGGTGGAAAGTTTTGGCATTTTCAATTCATGAAAATCTTCGGCATTTTAAAAACTGTTTTCACCCGAGTTCCTTCACCCACTTTTTTTGCAGGGCTAAAAAAGCACCCAGGAAACCCAAGATCATCCCTAGAAGGATTAGGGTCAAATAAAGACTTCCCCATTCCGTCAGAGCGGAATTGATCAAGATGTCAAAACCCCCGTATTTTTGAAGGGCCATTCCCGCCCAATGCCGGACAGCCTCGAAAAAGACAACGACGATCAGACCGCCCAAAAATCCCTGGAAAATTCCCTCCCATATATAGGGCCCTGTCCTCATCCAAGTGGGGGCTCCCATACGGGCCATGAGTATGAAATCCTCCCGACGGGCCCAGAGGGCCAAGGTTAGGGTATTGGAAACAATGAAAAGTGCTGATAAAAAAATGATTCCGCCCAGGATGAGCCCGCCCCACCGAACCATCCGGGTCAGAGTTGGAGACCGTTTCCCATTCATTCTTTCCATAATCCACTTCCTCGATTCGGGGATCTTGTTTTAATTTTTCGACCATATCCTCCAATTTTTCCGATGGGTCATTACGCAAGATAACCGTGAAGGAGTCGGTTAAAGGATTCTCACCCAAAGCCTGAAGCATCTGGTCGATCTCCGGATCCTTCCGAAAATCCTGAACCGCTTCCTCCTTGGTCACGAGCCGGACGGAGGCCACTCGGGAGTCGGATAGTAATAGTTCTTGTATTCTTTTGCGGTCCGAATCATCCGAAGAGGGAGTGAGAAAGACCGCCATTTGAAACTTCTCTCGCGCCGAGCCCAAAGCCTGATCAAGCGCCTTGGAAATGCCAAGGAAAAGGGAAAGTTGGAGTAAGGTGGAGGCCACGATTAGGATCACGGCGGTAGATAAACCGCGAGTCCTGAAAAGTTGTAAAAAGCCTTCTTTAAGAACGAAGAAAAAACGGGAAAGGTTCATGAAGTGGCCTCCTCCATGAAATAGAGCTTCCCTTGATCCAACTTCATCCATTGGATGTTGGCTTCAGTACCCGATTTTTTTGTTTCGTCTAAAAAGGATAGTTGCTGGGTCGAAAGCACGATTGTGCATCCGGCTTTGTTCAATTCCAAAAAAAAGCGGAACAATAAGGAAGCAGCCTTATCGTCCAATCCTTGAAATGGCTCGTCAGCCAGGAGTAATCGAGGCCGAAAAATCATCGCTCGCAAAGCCAAAACCAGCCGTTGTTCACCCGAGGAAAGGTCCGCGGGTTTTGACTGTGACTTCCCTTCCAGCCCCGCCTTTGAAAGGAGCTTGGTAATCGCTTCTTTTTCGCCCTCCCCTGAAGCTCCCTTGACTTGGAGGATGAAATGAATATTTTCATAAACGGTCTTATCTTGGAATAACTTGAGGTCGGGAAATATCATGCCCACTTCGGAAAGCCATTGGCGTTTTTCTGAATCCGAAAGGTCGTAAATGTTTTGGTGATCGATTCTTAAAACGCCGGAAGTTGGTTTTTCCTCGCCTCCGAGCATTTTAAGGAAGGTGCTTTTACCGGTGCGGCTTTCGCCAATAACGGCCACGAAAGAACCTTGAGAAGCCGAGAAATAAGCGTCGTCCAGGACCTTGATGCCCGAAGAGTGGACTTTAGTCAGATGGAAAGCCTGAATCATCATGCGCCGATTCTCCATTGAAATAGAAATACTGAAATCGGTACTTTACCGACTTCTTCAATCGGTTTATGGAAAGTCGGCATGTCATTTAAATTAAGGCAGCCGGCCCGGAACCGCAAGGAAAATAGGTTCGGTTCAATTCAGCGAAAGTTCTCTCTTTTTTTCCTTGGCCAATTGAATCCAAGCCTGTTGTTGCCTGCGAAAATGGGGAGCGAACGTTTTGGCTTTTTTCACTAAGTCGTCATAAAGGGCTTTGGCTTTTTCTTTTTGGCCCATTTTTTCCAGAAGTTGGGCTAGGCGGCAGGTGCCCTCAACTTCACTCCCGTATATTTTGAGGACGTTCTCATAAACTTGTAAGGCTTCTTTTTCTTGGCCTAAGGATTCCAAAGCCCGAGCGTAAAAAAGGTCCCGCTTCGATGTTTCGTAGACGACATTTCGTTTTCGAAGATCCTCAAGGATTTTTTTGGATTCCCCATATTCACCAGCCTCCACCAATGAACCCGCCAAGCCTAAATTTACGTGAGGATCGTCCTTATAAACCCCGGTTAAACATTGCCGGTAGAGTTCAACGGATTTCAACGGTTCCCCTGCGGCCAAATAATAATCCGCCAGCACTTTTCGATTTTGAACGGTATCCGAATCCTGCAAGGCCGACTCAAGTCGCCCCAACTTTCGACCAGGCATAATGGTATCGAGAATTGAATCTCCCCCGGCTCCGGTATTCGGCTCCCGAAATTCAGGCAGGATTTCCATGAAAAAATAAACAGCAAGCCCTAATCCCGGGAACATAAAAATGATCCAAGCCCAAAACCAACTGCGACCCGTTTTTAAAACATGGATGATGGCCAAGATTTGCAACAGGGGGATAACATAATAAAAAACCAAAATCATTTCCTTCCACTGGTAATCAATCCTGCGCGGGAACTTTAGCCTTTTGACGCCTTTTTGCCCTACGAATTCTCTTAGCTTCGTTAACGTTCTTCTGGTGTTCCTCGAAAGTCATGGCGAACAATTGAGTACCATCCCCCTTGGCGACATAGTAAAGGTAAGGCACGTCCGCCGGGTCAAGGACTGCTTGAATAGATGCCAACCCCGGATTGCAAATAGGGGTGGGTGGCAAACCCCTGTGCTGATAGGTGTTATAAGGGGATTGTGTATTGAGCTGATCGTTGGTCAGCCATGCCCTCTTGTTTTCCAAGACATAGTTCAATGTGGCGTTGACTTCAAGGCGCATTTTTTGATGGAGGCGGTTGTAAAGGATGCCCGCCACAATGGGCCGTTCATCGGCCTTTTGGGCCTCCCTTTCAACGATAGAAGCCAGGATAACCGCTTGGTAAGGGGTCAACCCCCTTTGCCGGCAACGATCCTCAAAATCACTTCCGACCGAATCGAAAAATTGCCGCACCATCAATTCCATAAGGTCTTGAGCACCGGCTCCCACAGGAACCCGGTAAGTTTCGGGAAAGAGGAACCCTTCCGCACTCGGCCCGTGGATTCCCAAACTCTTCAAGACCTGCTTGTCCTCGGCCGTTTTCATGAATCCTTCTGCTGGCATTACCTTCATCTTTTCCAACTCTTGTGCGATCTGCACAGCCGTGTAACCTTCCGGAATCTTCAGGACCAAAAGTTCGCTTTTTCCCTCCGAGAGCGTCGTTAATATTTCCCATAGGCTCATGCCGGGATTTAAACGGTATAACCCCGCTTTCAATTTACGGTCGGCATGGGTCAGCTTTGCCAATAGTTTAAAGGGCAGCGCGAAATGAAGGATTCCCTTTTCTTTTAGGTTTCGGGCGATCTCACCGGCGGTCGTTTTGGAATAAACAGGCACGTCCACGTCCTGGCCCGAAAAGAAAAAAGTGGGGATAAAAACAAAAGCGGAAAAAACAAAACCGGTTAAAAAAACATAACCATAAATTTTAAGGATTTTCATGGTTTTTCCACCGGGATGAGACGGGTCCCCTCAAGCGCCGACTGGAGTATGAGGGCGGCCGCTACCTTATCAATTTTTTGGCGTCGTTCTTCCCTTCGAACGTTTCCCTCGATCATTAAACGCTCGGCCTGTTTACTGGTAAGGCGCTCATCCACAAAATAAACCGGCACGGTTAACCGTTGTAAAAGTTTTTCAGTAAAATCTCGAACCTTTTGGGTGGTTGGGCTTTCCGTTCCATCCATATTGAATGGGAGTCCGACGATAACCTTGGTCACTTGATGCTCGTTGATCAATTTTCCAATAGCGATGATGTCTTTTTGGGTTCCTGCGGATTTCAAAACAAGCAAAGGTTGTGCCGTCAAGCCCAGGGAATCGGATAAGGCCACCCCAATCCTAACTTTCCCCAAGTCTAAGGATAACCATCGTTTCAAGGGATCGCCTTCTCCACGATCGTCGGGACTTGCCGGAGCGCCTCATCCACCCTGGATGCGTCCTTGCCGCCCGCCTGAGCCAAGTCGGGCCGGCCGCCGCCACCGCCCCCCGTGATCTTGGCGACTTCCTTTACAATATCCCCAGCCTTCAATTTTCCAGTCAGGTCTTTAGTGACCCCAGCAATAAAAGTGATTTGATTTGGTTTTCCGCTACCAAGGACAATGACCCCACTTCCTATTTTAGATTTCAGGGTGTCGATCAATTGGCGCATACCATCGGCGTCCAATTCGTCGGTTCGGGCAACTAACAGGGAAACCCCCTTAACGTCTTTTTTCGTACCCAGGACTTCCTCTACTAGGCTTCCCGCCAGTTTGGATTTGAGCGAGGAAAGCTCTTTTTCCTTTGACTTCATTTCCTCCAGGAGATTTTGAACCTTGTTTTTTAATTCGTTGTTTGAACTTTTCAGAAGTTGGGCCACGTCATTGAGGATTTCTTCTTCCCCACGCACCTTCCACAAGGAACCCTCGCCTGTCACAGCTTCGATGCGGCGCACCCCAGAAGCCACGGAAGATTCGCTTTCAATCTTGAACAGTCCAATGTCACCTGTGCGATTGACGTGAGTTCCCCCACAAAGTTCCATGGAAAACCCGGGCACATCCACGACTCTTACCCTATCTCCGTACTTTTCGCTAAAAAAGGCCAAGGCGCCTTTCTTTTTGGCTTCGTCGAAGGTCATTTCTTGTTTTGAAAGTTCGATGTTGTCGAGAATTCGTTGGTTGACGATTGTTTCGATTTGATTCAATTGTTCGGTTTTAACCCCCTCGAAATGGGTGAAATCAAACCGAAGACGGTCCGGGCCCACATAACTTCCTGCCTGGCCGACATGGCTTCCTAAAACCAGCCGAAGAGCCGCATGCAACAAGTGGGTGGCCGTGTGGTTTCGCATGGTGGCGCGACGTTCACTTTCTTCAACCGTCGCCTCCACCTTTTGACCCGTCTTCAAATAGCCTCGTTTCATGAAGCACCAATGACCCACTAATGTGTCGGTGACCATTTGGCTATCCAAGACGTCCGCCCAGGAAACCTCGGAAGAATTGAAGCCTTGCAGAACACCCTTGTCGCCAATCTGCCCGCCTTTTTCGGCGTAAAAAGGAGTTTGGTTTAAAATCACGAATCCATATTCGCCTTCCGAGAGTTTCTCCAGCGGGTTCATGCTTTTTATCTTTTACCCTGACGATTTGAACGATCTGTCCCAAATCCTTGGTCTTTTCATATCCCTTGAATTGGGTAGCCGGTATCGTTGGCCGCCAGCTCTTTATAAAGCGAGGGCAGGATCGCGTCTCCACTTCCTTTCCAACCGGAACGGGCTTTTTCTTTTTGGCCCTCCATAGCCTTTTGGAACCCCGCCTCGTCCACTGACAGGTTATTTTCCTTAAGGATTTCCTTGGTGATTTCCAACGGGAATCCGAAAGTGTCGTAAAGGGTGAATGCCTCGTCGCCTGATAGTGTTGCGGTCTTGGATTTTTTCAGAATTTCGATCTTTTCCATTAATCGCTCGGTACCGGAAGCCAGGGTTTCATAGAAACGTTCCTCCTCGGCCTTCACCACGTTAACGATGTGTTCTTTACGGTCTTTCACTTCGGGATAAATGGAACCCATGACTTTGCCGACCTCCAGGGTCAAGGGCGACAAGAAGGGCTTGTCGAACCCGAGCAATTTGCCATGACGAATGGCCCGTCCTGAGAATACGGCGCAAAACGTAACCCCGTGCCCTCATTGGAGGGCAAAACTCCATCCGCAATGAGGAAAGTTGTGGCCCGCAAGTGGTCGCTGATGACCTTCAGGGAGGTATAAGTCTGGGAGCCATCCGCTTTGAAGAAGACATTACCCTCCTTGGCGATAGCCGCCATGAGGGGCGCAATCAAGTCAGTTTCAAAGTTAGAGGGAACTTTTTGCATGACACTGGCGACTCGTTCCAGGCCCATACCCGTGTCGATATTGGGTTTGGGGAGCGGCTTGAGAGTACCGTCAACCTGCCGGTCAAACTGGGTAAAAACCAGATTCCATATTTCCAAATATCTTCCCGCTTCGGCGTCTACCTCGAAGTTTTTCGTATCCCCCTTTTCAGGGGTCAGATCCACGTAGATTTCCGAACAGGGGCCACAAGGACCCGTAGGGCCCATTGTCCAAAAATTGGAGTCTTCTCCCATGCGGACAATTCGCTCGGAGGGCAACCCCGCGATTTTTTTCCAAAGTTCTATGGCCTCGTCATCCTTCTCATAAACCGATATCCACAGGCGAGACTCATCAATCTGGAGAACTTTAGTGACGAATTCCCAGGCCCATTCGATGGCTTCTTTCTTGAAATACCCGCCAAAGGAGAAATTTCCGAGCATCTCGAAAAAGGTATGGTGCCGGGCTGTATAACCCACCCTTTCCAAATCGCCCGTCCTGAAGCATTTCTGACAGGATACGGCATAGGGAACCGTGTGAGGAAAGGGTATGGTTCCAAGAAAGTAGGGTTTAAATTGGTTCATCCCGGCGTTTGACAAGAGAAGGGATGGATCATTTTCAGGTACCAGGGAAGACGAGGGCACGATCTTATGGTTCTTGGACTTGAAAAAGTCTAAATAAGCCTTCCTGATTTCACTGCCTGTTGTTGGAACACCCATAAGATCCTCGGTTATTCTTGGTCTTGATGAAGGTCGGAATTATAACTGAAAACATCCCTCACGGCGAGCCGAGCCGCATCTAAAGAATAACCTTTATGCACCTGGAATCGAAGGGTGGCCTTGGGATTTCCCCAAAAGGGACTTTATTGGGCGACGCTGACGATTCCCGTGGAGGGGTCATAGGCGATCCCTCCGGGAATATGGTCGATATAATTGGGAACCAAATCTTGCAATGAGGGGGGAAACGATTCTTTATCCGATTTATACTTTTCAACCGCGCTTTTAACCGAATCCAACTGAGTTCCCGCAACGACGGCTTGGGCCTTCATCTCATCATTTTTCAAAGCGTTGGTATAACCAGGTAGGGTAGCCTCGGGCGGGGCTTGTTCCACTTTTCCCCAAAGGAAATAGCCGATGGCTCCAACAATCATTAACGCGAGTAAAAAAACAACTTTCCAACTCACAAGCGCCCCCCTTTGCCACGGTTTGCTTTTTGAAGCAGCGTCAACATTTCCCGGGCAGCTTTCTCTAATCCTACCATAGAAGCCCGGGCCACGATATTGTGTCCAATGTTCAAATCCTCAATTTCAATCAGTGCCGCGATGGGGGTGACATTTTGATATGTCAATCCATGACCCGCATGAACTTTTAGGCCCAGGGAAGAGGCCAAACGGGCTCCCGCTGCCAAAATCAGGAATTCCTTTTTGACATTACCTCCCAAACGGCATGCCCGACTATAGGCGCCAGTGTGAAGTTCGATAAAGGTAGACCCCAATCGAGAGGAAAGCTGAATATCCTGCGGCCGGGGATCAATAAAAAGTGAAACGGGAATACCTTTGGATTGAAGCTGGTTGATGGCCTTTTCAAAACGCTTCGGGGAAGAAGAAAGAGCCAATCCTCCTTCGGTAGTCAGCTCCTGGCGCTTTTCAGGAACCAAGGTAACTTGATCAGGTTTGACCCGGAGGGCGAACTGGATCATTTCCACCGAAGCGGCCATTTCCAGGTTTAATTTGGTTTTGACAATTTTCCTCAAACCAATGACGTCGTGATCCTGGATATGCCGCCGGTCCTCCCTGAGATGGACTGTAATGCCGTGGGCTCCGGCCTTTTCAACAAGTCCAGCTGCTTCTAGAGGATCCGGTTCCTTTTCCCGGCGAGCCTGACGCAAGGTGGCGATATGGTCGATATTGACGGAAAGAAAAGCCATGTTTATTTCACCGATTGTATCTTAGAGGGTTCCTTGGCCGCGTCCAAAGGCACCAAATGAACTTTTAAATCGTGGACACTTGCCGTCACGCCCTCAGGCAATTGCTCGATTTTGGGCCTAACCACAATTTCTTCCTGACCCGGTTGAACGTCTTTTAGACTCGCGGTCGCATCCAAATCATCCGGTTCCAAATCCTTCACGTTCTTTCCAATTAACATCACTGAAACGGATGTTTTCATATTGGGGTCGGGGGTCATACCAGCGGGTATATCCGTTAATCCCACGTAAAGGGTTAAATGCTTATGGTCAAGAACCTGTTTTAAGTCGACGTAGGCCCAAAGAAGAAACGCAATGAAGACCGCCAAAACCTTCAAATTGAAATTTTCAAGTATCCAACGTTTCATCCTAATACCTCAATCCACTTTGGTGCCATAAAGGGTCAACATTTCTTCTAGAGTATTACCATCAATTTCAGGGGTTATTTTCCCCGCCATGGTGAAAGCGATGGTATGGTTTTCTTCGGAAACGACAATGGCCAAGGAATCCGTCTCCTCGGTAATACCAACTGCCGCCCGGTGCCTAGTCCCATAGGATTTGCTGAGATTAAGATTCTGGCTCAAAGGCAAAATACATCCCGCTGCGGCAATCTTGCCACCACGAATAATCACGGCCCCATCATGCAGGGGCGAATGCGGCACGAAAAGTGTTACCAACAATTCGGCTGTGACATCAGCCTCAATTTTGGTGCCTGTTTCGATGACACTTTGAAGACTGTCATCCCGTTCGATGACAATCAAGGCTCCTCGGCGGGTCTTAACCAGGTCCCTCACCGCGGAGGTGATTTCCTTAAAAAGGGCCGCCTCACCCTGGAAAACCCCGCCCCAAAAACCTCCCCGTCCGATTTGAGTGATAATACGACGCAGGTCCGGTTGGAAAACCACCACGAAGGAAATAACGACAAAGGGGCCCACGTTGCTTAAAAGCCAGTCCAACGTCAAGAGGTGGAACTGGCTGGCAATGGCCGCTGCCATGAATAAAATCCCAAATCCGACTACGATTCGGGTGGCATGAACCTCACGGATCAACAGCAAAAGTTGGTAGATCACGAAGGAAACAACCACAATATCTAGAGCGTCGACCAGTCGGAAATTGGCAAAGAGGGCGATTAAAATATTCATGGTGCGGATAATCCCCGGTCATAACGAATTGCATCAGCTATTTTTACCACACGGCTCATACTTTGAACATCATGAACTCGGACAAAATCGGCTCCTCTAAGAATTGACGCCGTCACCACTGCTCCAGTGGCTTCGACTCTTTCTTCAGGCGGCAGGCCTCCTAGTAGAAGCCCCAAGGTGGATTTGCGCGAGGGACCTATTACGATGGGGCGGCCCAAAACCTTAAATTCCCAAAGTCGACGGGTAATTTCCATATTGTGCCAAGCCGTTTTACCGAAACCAAAACCCGGGTCGATCAAAAGGCGGTTCTCGGAAATGCCGCATCCACGGGCGTAAGCGATTCGGTCTCGAAAAAAAGACAATATATTTCCCACTACATCTCGGTAAACGGGATTCTTCTGCATGGTCCCGGGTTTTCCCCGCATATGCATCAAGATTACCGGCAATTTTAAGCGGGCCATTAATCTTCCCATTCCTGGATCAAGCCCCAAGGCACCGATATCGTTGATCATTTGGGCACCTTCACCCGCCGCGGCTCGAGCCACCTCGGATTTATAAGTATCCACCGATAAAGGTATCCGCAAAGTTTTTGCACAAGCCTTGAGAACCGGCAAAATTCGCTTTTTTTCTTCCGAAACTGATACTGCCTTGGCTCCTGGCCGGCTGGATTCACCTCCGACATCCACCCAATCGGCTCCTTCTTCTTGCATTCGTAACGCCCTTTCGGCAGCCAGAACCGGATCGATATATCGACCGCCATCTGAAAAGGAGTCAGGGGTGATATTGAGAACACCCATGATTTGGGTCTGGCGCCTCCCTTTTAACTTTTGGGTTCCACGTCCTTTCAATTCCCATAAATTCTTGGAACCATAGGTTTTAAAAGCTAAATCCATTTGATGGGATAATTCGGGAAAATCTTTGATTTTTTTAAAAATCGACAAGGTGTCGGATAAGTGAATGCTCCATTTCAGGTTGAACTTTGAATCTTTTACAAATTCAATATTTTTGATGAAAGGCAAAAAAGTAAATCTTTTCGCTAGCTGGAGGGCCTGGGACTTGGATGAAAATTCGGCGGAACAAATGACTTCAGGAGAAAAAGAAAACGCGCGTGGAAAACTATATGGATCGGGATAAAGAATTCGGAAAGAAACCCCGCTCAAACGCGGCATAGGCCTACTTTCCAATCAACTGAAGGGCTTCCTTACGGGTGATTTCGTTTTTCTGGAAAACACCCCGGACGGCGGAAGTAGTCATGCGGGATCCAGGTTTTTTGACTCCCCGCATAGTCATGCAAAGATGTTCAGCTTCCACGATAACAAAAACTCCATGTGGCTTTAATATCTTCATCAAAATATCGGCGATTTGAGTGGTAATACGCTCCTGGAGTTGAGGACGCCGAGAAACCGCCTCCACAACCCGCGCCAGCTTGGAAAGTCCCGCCAATCGGTCTTTGCGGGGAATATAAGCCACATGAGCCCTGCCATTAAACGGAAGCAGATGGTGCTCACACATGGAGTAAAACGGAATATCCTTGAGGATAACCATTTCTTCATGGCCTTCGGTTTCGAAAATAGTGATGATTTCCTTCGGATCAATCTCCAGCCCCGCGAAAACTTCCTCGTACATTTTGGCCACCCTTTTGGGAGTGTCCTTCAATCCCTCTCGCTGGGGATTCTCGCCAATGGCGATTAAAATTTCCAGGACAGCCTTTTCGATTCGGGCTTTATCCAAACCGCCCTCCGCTTTGAATAGCCTGGGAAGGGGCTGTTTGAGGCTTTAATACCACATTGGGTGTTACAGGCGCCGAATTCGAAGGAGCGGGAGGAGGCGTCGAATCCTTGGAAGGTGCTTTAGGCGCAATCTTTCTTCCGGCTAAAATATTATCCACATCCGTGCTATCGAGGATTTCCCTTTCCAAAAGGGCTTCCGCCATAATCTTAAGGAACTTACGGTTCTTTTTGAGAATATCCATTGCCTTTTTGTGGCATTCTTCCACAATGCGTTTCACTTCTCCATCAATGGTTTGGGCAGTTTGCTCGGAATAGCTTTTCTCTTTCATCATGTCGCGTCCAATGAAGACCATATCGTCTTTTTTACCAAGAGTTATGGATCCTAATTTTTCGCTCATACCATATTCACAAATCATGGCCCGTGCGATTTCGGTGGCGCGGTTCAAATCGTCCCCGGCCCCCGTTGTGACATCGCCAAAAGTTAGCTCCTCAGCCGATCGCCCACCTAAAAGGGCGGTAATACGGTGCAAGAGTTCGGTTTTTGATGCCAGGAAACGCTCCTCGTTTGGAAGATACCAAGTGGCGCCCAAGGCAGCGTGCCCCCTGGGAATGATAGAAACCTTGTGAACGGAATGGGATTTGTCGACCATTTTTCCAACGATGGTATGCCCCGACTCGTGGTAGGCTACGATTTTCTTTTCTTCATCGGAAATAACACGGGTGCGGCGTTCCGGACCCGCCATGACCCTATCGATGGCTTCTTCTAGTTCCGGCATCTCAACGGCCTTTTTATTCCTACGAGCGGCTAATAACGCCGCTTCGTTGATCAGGTTTGCCAAGTCCGCGCCTGAAAAGCCAGGAGTACGTCGGGCGATTACTCCCAAATCCACCCCGTCGGCTAATTTTACGTTTTTCGCATGGACACGAAGAATGGCTTCCCGTCCCGCCAAATCAGGACGATCCACAACCACTTGCCGGTCAAATCGTCCCGGCCGCAGGAGCGCGGGGTCTAGGACATCCATTCGGTTCGTCGCCGCAATAAGAATGACTCCCGTATTGGTATTGAACCCGTCCATTTCCACAAGCATGGCATTTAAAGTTTGCTCCCTTTCATCGTGCCCTCCACCTAACCCGGCACCTCGTTGTCGCCCAACCGCATCGATTTCATCGATGAAGATAATACAGGGGGCGTGTTTTTTACCTTGCTCAAACAAATCCCGAACCCGGGCCGCGCCAACACCCACAAACATTTCCACAAAATCAGAACCTGAGATTGAGAAAAAAGGCACACCCGCCTCTCCCGCCACCGCTTTGGCTAGGAGGGTTTTTCCAGTTCCAGGGGGGCCCAATAAGATGACGCCTTTGGGTATTTTCCCTCCAAGTAGTTGGTACTTTTTAGGGTCCTTTAGAAAATCAACCACTTCCATCAATTCTGTCTTGGCTTCATCAACGCCAGCCACATCCGCAAAAGTCACCTTTTGCTGGCCCGAGGTCATCAAACGAGCACGGCTTTTTCCGAAAGCTAATGCCCCCCCACTGCCCGATTGGGCTTGGCGCATCATAAATACGAACCATCCAATGATCAGCAGATAGGGCGCCAGATTCAAAACGATGGTCCAGAACATTCCCAACCGCATGGGTGATTCAACTTTCACTTGCACATTTTTATCTAAAAGCATTTTGACCAAATTGGGGTCATCCGGCTCAAAAACTTTAAATTCCGTCTTGTCCTTGGATATCCCCGTGATCAAATGGTCTTCGGAATGGATGGTCACGGATTGGGTGTCACCCGCCTGAACCGATGCGACAAACTGGGAATAATCCCATTCATTTTGGGACTTCGTTTTATTCGTTTGTTGGATGAAATACATAACAATGACAAAGGCCAACAACCATCCGGCAATAATTTTAAAAGTCTGATTCAAAGAAGCACTCCTCACATGAAAGTAACAACGGGAACGTTAGGTTCAACCTAGGAACATTTCCTTAAAGAAACAAGGAACCGTATCATAACTGAGCTTCTTTTCTATTTGCAAGCAATGGGAAAAGAGTGCCATCGGTATGGAAAATGTTCAAGACTCGGACCATAAGAATCCTACACCTAGTCCAAGAAAACCGAGCTTTACCCTCTCATCAATCGTAAAAAAGCCTTGTTTCCACTCTTTCCAGCAGTTAACCCAAATCCCAGGTCCCTTGGGCCATTTTCCTTTCCTTCCCATAGGCGAATAACTTCCCCAATCCGATCAAAGGAAAATCCTCTTGCCTTGGCCGTTAATTTCTCGCTGACATATCGAATCCACCTTCTTTGAAGGGCTAAAGGCATCTTTTGAAAATTATCGGCCTGGCAATAATAGACCCCGCGAAGCCACTGACTTTTCACTTTCTTTTCAACGGAAACCAAAAAGCTTTCCAAAACCTGATCTTCGGCGGAAGAGATATCTCCTATCCGGGCAAGCGTCTGTGAGAGATTGCTGTTCCAACGGGAAAGAAAAGGCATAATTTGATGACGAATTTGGTTGCGGCGGTAATCGGTTTTTCGGTTGGATTTATCTTCCCTCCATTTAATTCCTTGTTCTTTCAAATAAACTCGAATCTCGTCCTTTGAAAAGGATAAAAGGGGTCGCCAGACCTTCAATGACTTTTCGCCGCCCAAAAAATTCAAGGTTTGAACTGGCCTCAAACCCGAGAGTCCTCTTGTACCCGCTCCTCTTAATAACCGATCTAAAACTGTCTCGGCTTGGTCCTCCCGGTGATGAGCTACCGCTACACCCCAGGCCCTTTCCTCCTGGGCCATTTTTTGAAAAAAAGAATAACGAATTTCTCGAGCCAATTCTTGAAGAGATTTTTTTTCTTTTTTTGCTCTTACTTTCAGACTTTTCACATGGAAACGCCGAAATTCAAGATTTTCTTTTTTACATAACTGTCGCACCTTTTCTTCATCCAGCTGTGAATCTCGGCCCCTCAATCCGTAGTTGACATGGGCCACCACCAAACGTTTAGCAGCTTGTGGCAAATATTCTTTTAAATAAATAAGAAGTCCCAAAGAATCGGCGCCACCGGACACACCCACGATAAGCCGGGCTCTAGGGGAAAAAGGAAAAGACGGCAACACCCATTGGGTTGGCATGCTGGACCTTCTTCGGATGGAAATAAATATTGGTAGCGGGGGAGAGACTCGAACTCTCGACCTACGGATTATGAAACCGTTGCTCTGACCAACTGAGCTACCCCGCCATCCGGTGGTTTGCCCTTCCCAACTTGCCTAAAAACAGAACAAGCGGATGGACAAACAAACAGGGCTACTAGCTTGTCCCATGAATCTTTGGAAGAGCCGGGCCAGTGAATATGCCAATCTTTCGGAATGTTGTCAATTCTCTTTGGGGAGGTTACTTGTTCTTTTCTTTACGTTCATAATAGGATTTTTTTAATTCCTGGGCGATAACAGGGTTTTTCATCAAAATTTTGTCAAAATCGTATCGTTGAAGTATAAAGAGTTCGGTTACTTCCTCGGAAACGACTGTCGCGTTACGGGGCTCATTTGAAATAAGTGCCATTTCACCAAAGAATTCATCGACACCAAGAGTTGCCACCTGGGATTTACGAAACCCCTTCTTCATCCAAATTGAGACTTTCCCGGAAGCAATCAAATAAAAGGCGTCTCCCGGATCACCTTGCTTAATGATTTCATAACCCTTTTGAACGCGTATCATCCGAAGATGACCGATCAATTCATCTAATTCGTTTAATTTCAAGGATTGGAAAAAATAGGTATTTTGTAAAACGTGCCTAAGACGGCTAAATATGGATGCGGTATCGGTCATGCCCATCTCCGTGTAACAAGATCAATTAATATCACGAAGTTAGTATATATCCGAAAAGGTTTCATTCAAAGGAGGAAAAGCTCAGTGTTGGGGCCGATCAAACAATCAAATTTTAGTGAATCATAATTAAAAAGCACTTCCCTAAGCTCTCAATCAAAAATCAAATTTTTGTCTTTCAAATTTTGAAGAACAGCTTGGACCGCGTGACTCTTATTCAAAACATAAAAATGGATTCCTGGCGCTCCATTTTTCAAAAGTTCCTCACATTGACGAGTTGCATATTCAATCCCAAATTGGGTTACTTTTTCTTTATCTTCCTTAATCAACTCTAAATGTTTTACGACATCTTCTGGAATCTTAGCACCGCAAAGATTACAAATTCTTTGAGTCTGCGCATAATCGGTTAAAAGCCAGACTCCGGGTTGAACCGGGAGACTGATGCCCATTTTCCGGAGCCGCTCGACATATTTGAAATAGTCCCGATTGTCAAAATATAGCTGAGTAATGATGTATTGACCACCTGCGTCAATCTTTCGCCTAAGATTTTGAATATCTTCTTCCAGGCTTTTCGCTTCGGTATGGCCTTCGGGGTAACCCGCAATCCCCAAACAAAAATCATAACCCTCGGATCGGATAAACTCGATCAGTTCATTGGCATACCTAAAACCATCAGGCGCTGGTACGAAAGAATTCGTTCCACGGGGCGGATCACCTCGTAAAGCCAATATATTTTCAATTCCAGCAGACTTTACTTGATCCAGCAAATCCTTGATTTCAAACCGAGAATGCCCAACACATGTGAAATGCATAAGAGGCAAGGCGCCTACTTCTTTCAACCGAACGGCAATTCCAAAGGTCATATCCCGCGAGGATCCCCCCGCTCCGTAAGTGATGGAAATATAATCCGGCTTTAATCTCTTTAACTCTTCCACCGTTCGAAAAAGACCATCGACGTTGTTGTCGCGAGGTGCGGAAAGTTCAAAGGATAACACCCTCTTTTTTTGGTCAAATAAATCTCTAATTTTCATGTTAAAACCTTAATCGGGAATAATGAGACTTTTCTCAAACAGAATAAGAACACACCAAAATACAAAATACAAGAAAGAATGGAAACCCATTTGCCAATCTCAAATGCCGTTGGCCGGTATTCTAAAATAAAATGATGCGTCCCTGACTTGAGAGGAATAACACGCAAAAAGTAATCCCCCGGAATGACGCGATATTCAGACTGTACACTTCCAGGAAGACTTTCAGCTTTCCATCCGGAACTGTAATTGTCCGTGATCAACAAGAGACTTGAACTAGTGGTTTGAGCTTTAATTTCGATTTTATCCGTCGAAATATCTTTCCATTCCACCGTTCCTCCAAACCCAACGCTGGCCGGAGCAGGTTCGGGAGCGCTCTGTAAGTAAACCTTTTGGGCTGGATTGAAGGCGGGATCGAACATTGCATCCAAAACTTTTCGTCCATCCGGAATAACTTCCCAACGATTTACCAGTTGCATTCGGGGCAAAACCTTGAAATTAAACGGAGAAATTCGAATAGGGTTTTCATTTATTAATACTCGATATTTGAGCCTTGTAATTCCCAAGATGGGAGGAAATTTTTTAAAAATCGGAAGAGCAGAAAATAATTGATTTTCCGACAGGCCCTGGGTTTTACAAACGAACCGGCCATAACGCCCTAAAACCATCGGTTCATCCTCCCAAATATCATTTCCACCCGTAACTAAGGAAGCGCTACCTGTTCCATAAACTCGATAATCTCCAGGGTTTTTCGAATAAAAATCACGTAGCGAATCGTAGCGATTTTGAAGGGTGGACAATTCAAAGGTTGGCCGATTAATCCTTGCGAAGACAAACAACTCAACAATTGCCAGCACCGCGATTAGATGAATAAATTTCGGAACTATTTTTTGAATCGTTAACAGGAGGGCCAATAAAGTACAGGTCAACCCACCCATCAAAAGACTAAAAGCCGCGTGGAAACCGGATTCTTGAACGTATTGCATTTTTATTCCCAAATCCAATGGGAGGAGTGAATTTTTTAACCAGCGAAGATTACAAAACCATCTTCCCCAATCACCATTTAAACCATCTTTAATAGAATTAAGAATGAATAATTCTGAACCAAAAAAAATAAACCCCAAAAAAATAACAATAAATACTGGCCACTTTAACTTTGTTTTTTCATTAAACAATGAATCAAATCCGATTCCAGAAAGCAATGCCAAAAACAAACTGGCCAAAAAATCGAATTTGCAGATCCCGCGCAATTCATTAAACCCGGGAACATAATCATACAAAAAATGAAAAAGCGGCGTAAAAGCTCCCAGGGAAAAAATCAACGCAATAACCATCGTTGTTAACGCCCATCGTCTTTTTTTAGGCTCGGATGAGAAAATCGCCAAAAGGACAAAGAAAAAAGCCGTTATCCCGATAAATAAAGATACTTCCCAAAGAAACCACCGGCCCCAATAATGAACAGTCGAAAGATTTCCAAAAAACTCTGGCAATACAAGAGTCAATAAATTTTCAGGCGGAAAAGAAAAGGAACTTGCCGTATCATATTCCAAGGGAATGTTACGACCGCATTCCGAAATGGCTTCTAGGCCTGTCCACAATTGAGCGGCAGTTAATAGTGCTGCTCCAACGTAAAAAACCAAAAAACTTAAAATAATTTCTAATTTATTTTTATTGCCCCGCAAATTTAATAAAAGATAAAGACTTGAAATGATTGCTGTAAAATAAACATATTGTAGGTGCCCCGCTAAAATTTGCATCCCAACGGCAAAGATGCCCAGAAGAATCCACTTAATGGAAACTTTCTGTACCAAACCATCGATTGATAAAAATAAAAGGGGCGCCCAAATCATTGTGCACAAATTAGGTAAGTGACCAGCATATAAGTGAAGGAAATATGCCCCGCCAAACATGAAAACGGTCCCAGCCACAAAAGCCGAAAGGGGATGAAGGCCCCGATAGTTGGCCCACAAATAAGTAAAGAAACCCGCAAAATAAACGTGAAGAATGATTCCAATATTGATTGCCAAGCCCAATGGGAGGATCAAAAAGAGACAGTTTGGCGGATACAAAAGGCCGGACTCAAAATTTCCTAAAAATGGCGTCCCGCAAAGATAGTAGGGATTCCACAAAGTAAGATGGCCATACCGTAACTGGTCAAACCCGAATTGACGCCAAGCCACAAAATGAAGGAATAAATCGGTTTGGGAAGCTCGATAATACTAAATCGCTCCCTTTGAAAAAAATGTCTCCAAAAAGGATCATATTTAAAAAACAAAACCCAAGGGCACCGAAAAGAATAGGGCGGCGAGGAATGACCAATTTTGTTGGGCTCATAAAATCATGGAAACAAATGGTGAGCTAAGCGTCAACTTATTTTTTTCAAAAGTGACTTCTTTACAAAAATTGATTCTAAAAAAGTGATCGAAATTGCTAATTTACAATAAAATCAAAATACGATTCTAAAGGAGTCCTAAATTGTTTCAAAAAGACTTTATCGTCCTGACAGGCTTAAAGGTGCGTTGTATTATTGGTATATTTGATTGGGAACGAAGACAAAAACAAGATGTTTTAATAGACATTAAATTCCCTTGCAATATCCGGAAAGTATCCCGACAGGACGATATAGCAGCTACTTTCAATTATAAAAAGATTGCTAAAAGCGCCATTCTTTTTGTCGAAAAAAGTCAATTTCAGCTGATTGAAACCTTGGCTGAAAAATTGGCAGATTCCCTTTTATATAATTTTAAGCTTCCTGAAATTTATTTGTCCGTTTCAAAACCAGGCGCTGTCAGAGGTTCTAAAAATGTCGGCGTTGAAATCTACCGTGGAGCGTCCCGTACCCAAACCTCAAAATTAATATATTTAAGTCTGGGCTCGAACATTCATCCAAAGAAAAATCTTCGATTTGCTTTGAGCGAAATTGAAAAAAGATATTCTATTCTTGGGCAGTCACACGTGTACGAAACCTCACCGGTCGGCTTTATCCGGCAGAAACCATTTTGGAACTTAGTCTTAGCCATCGAAACTCAGGAATTACCAAAAGAGATTAGAAAATGGGCAGAAGTTCTCGAAACAAAAGCAGGCCGCATTCCCACCCATAATCCCCTTGGGCCCCGATCATTAGACATTGATCTTATTCTTTGGGGAAATCGTGTCCAAAAATCCCGCGAATTCACCCTACCCCATCCTAATATCGAAACAAAAGCTTTTGTTCTCTTTCCGCTTTTGGAAATGGATCCTAATTTTCTACATCCAAAAATCCGAAAACCCCTTATCGAACTAGCGGCAAGATTTTTGGATTCTTCCCAAAAAATTCATCAACTGCCCTCAAGCACTTTTCCCGATTTTCCACCTAGGCAACTCAATAAATAAATCGGCCTCCATCCACTTTTAAAATTTGTCCAGTGACAAACTTATTTTTAGTCAAAAATAAAACAGCATCCGCAATTTCTTCAGGTGTACCTTCTCGCCGCAAGGCAGTCTTTTGAATTAATTCTTTTTTCTTGATTTTCTTATAGTCCTTGGGAAAAGTAATAACCCCTGGCGAAACCGCATTTACTCTTACGTGAGGAGAAAATTCCAAGGCTAAATACTTTGTCAGAAATATCAATGCAGCTTTGGAAACAGAATAACCTGGATAGTTCTTGAGAATGGGCTGTTCACCGTAAATATCGGTTATATTTACAACGCTTCCATTGGTTTTTCGAAGCCATGGAAATGCGGCTGTTGTCAGCAAACAGGGTGATAAAGCGTTCACCTGGAATATTTCTGTCCACTTTGCCCAACTCTTAACGGTCAAAAGGCTAGGTTGAAAGAGTGAAGCGTTGTTGACCAAGAGATCCAATCTTCCCCATTTTTGAGTAATTTGTCCGATGAGCGATTCTATTTGGGTCGATTTACCGAAATTGGCACGTAAAACAAGTGTTTCGATTCGAAATTTTTTCAAATTTCTTTGAAGTTTTAAAGTATTTTCCTGAGACCTTCCAAAGTGGAGAGCTAGATGGGTTCCTTGTTCGGCCAATTTAAAACAAATCGCAGTACCCAAAGGGCTGGCAGCCCCCGTGACGAGCGCAACGGGTCCTGTTTGTGGAGCCTTATGTTTCTTAGAAGAGGTCATTAAATCCATTCTATCATTTCACCGACCCCATAGGATTCATTACTTCATTGGTTTTTTAGGAACCGTGCGGCGCTGGGGAGAAACTTCCAATACCACTTGGTCAATGTAACTATTCTTGATTCCGAATATCTTTCCAAATAAAATTTTTGGGCGGAATCCCAAATCACCGATCCTGGGCCATTTTCTTTCAAAATTCTAAAAAACTCCTTAACGAGTGCGGGGGGCCGAATTTCTAAAAAGTCATTCAATGTCTCTTCTTGTAAATCATCATTTGCCACCAATAAGTCCAGAATAATTAAAAGGTTTCGTGCCGACTCATAAATTTTGTTAGGATTCAAAAAACGTCCGCTACTCAATTGTAAACCCTTATCTAAAATAAACCTTCCTACTTGTGGCAAAAGAACTTCATATTGAATACCCAGATAAGACACATCAACAAAATGAGGATTTTCCAAAAGAAATGCAAATCGTTTGTCAGGAAGAGCCGCTAAACCAGAGTTGAAACCTTTTGGTTTAAACGAATTTGCGGACAAACAAACTGAATGACTCCCAAATCCTCTCGAAAATAGCACGGATTGACTTTTTGGCCCGGGCCATTTTTTTTAAAAGTACGGTGAAAACCTTGTTTTAAAAGATGATCATGCAATTTTTGTTTTAAACGTCCGCTATTTTCCACTCCCAAAACAGTAACATCTCGATCCATAAGGGAAACATGGTTTTTCCATTAAAGGATAGGTGATAAAGCTCCGCAGCCTTTTCTTCCAAAACGATGAGAGTTGAAAGAAAATCTTTTAATAACGGAAGCCAAGGCGATATGGAAGCGGATAAACGCAAGCTAACCTAACCTTGAATTTGTTCGATAGTTTTTTTGATACCAAAAGAATAAAGCTGGCTTTTGAATATTTTACACTTGTCTTCTAATTTAACACCGCGCCTCGACATAATCCTTCATAACGCTCAAGCGGTTCTATGGTTAATTTTAATTTGTCCTTAAATTGCAATTGGCAGGAGCTCGTAAATTCGTTCAACAATAAGATATAAATTTAAATGTTTTTTTAAAATGGGAGGTTCGACTTCTAAAAAAATTAAATTAAAAAAGCCGCTCCTTACGGAGCGACTTTATTAACAATGGTTGCGGGGGCTGGATTTGAACCAGCGACCTTTGGGTTATGAGCCCAACGAGCTACCAGGCTGCTCCACCCCGCGTCTTTTTGGCGCATTAAAGCGCTCGGACTTTTAAATGAAAATAACAAATCAATGGTGCCGAGACCCGGAATCGAACCGGGACGGGCTTTAGGCCCGAGGGATTTTAAGTCCCTTGCGTCTGCCAGTTCCGCCATCTCGGCGAAAAACACCCGATCACCACTTCTAAACCAAAAATTCAAATTTTGGTTCTTTTGAAAATGTAGTCAAAGGTTTTTCAAGATGCGTTAAAAAGAAAAACAGGATACCGGCCAAGGGAATGGAAGTCAATCAAGATTCGGAGCTAATATTGACCATCTTTTTTTGCAAATTTGTAAACCAACTCTCCTGGTTTCACTAGGTTCAAATCTTCTCGCGCTTGTTTTTCAAAAGCCGAACTACTTTTTGAAAAATATTTATACTCCACTTGAAAGTTGTCAATTTGGTTTTTCAATATTAAAACTTGTTTAGACAAACTATTTTTTTCTTGATTAAGTTTATAGAGATTCCATAAACCGCGGTTGCCACTAAAAAGAAGATAAATGGAAACAATACATATAGACACATTTATCCATTTTTTAGACTCTTTCATTTATTCTCCCATGGTTTAAAAAATTCACGCCAACCTCGTTGTTGTTCATGGTCCCATATCTCCATAAGAGCATCCAAAGGTTTATTCCCATAAGTTATTTTATACATTAGACAGTTGTTTTTCAAGGGTAACACATTGAAGCGAAAACAAAAGAACACCTCCAACAAAGAACCATAATGGCCAAACAATTGAAAATAACAATATAAAAGCTAAACAAATGAATAACGTTAGAATGGAAAGAGGCCAATTTCCAAGAACCAGGAGGAATGATTTGTAAAAGATCTTAAGAAATGGAGGATTTTGAAAAAATAATACCGGCCAATAATATGCAGAACTCGATATCCAAAAAGCCAAAATCCAAGCAATAAAACCCATTAATAAAAAATCAGTAAACCGATGCGGGTTATTAAGATGAAAATAAAATCGGATATTAAATAATGAAATACCTACAACAAACCCCGAAATAATTGAAACACCCATTGCTTTAAATATATATTTTCTGATCCCCAGCCAAACATCCCGTAAGCTTCCTTCCCCCTCAATAAAAACTTTAAAAACGAGGTAAGCCCAACCAAGCGAAATCATCGTTTCCAATATATAAATCAAAAAAACATCCAAGAACCTTATCTGCTTTAAAAAGGCCCCGAAATTAAAGTGCACAAATAACCAACCAAAACCAAAACATGAAAACACCCAGCAAAAATTATAGAAAACAAGATGAAAGAAATTATCAAAATATCGCCAGAACCAAGATTTAATAATTTCTTTTAGGGTAAATAAAACTGAGATTTTTGGGAAAGGTGCAGCCGGCTGAACATTCAATTGGGGCGCCAAAGAATCAGGTCAACTCTTTTTCAAACTTAGGAATAGCCTTCTTCAACTCCAACCGACCTCTTCCTAAGTTCCCGTCAAGATTAATGGCAAGAGTCACGAAATAATTTAAACCGACCATCATCATGATCATTGTTGCTTTATCAGTAGTGATTAAAATTTCGGTGGTATTTCCAAGTCCGAAATTTGAGGAAGCGCGCATTGCATTTTTAATAATGCTTGAGTACTCTGCGCCAACTGCGTTAATGTCAAAAGTAGAATTGTGTGAAATTTGGTCAATAACAATCCCATCCATTCCAACTAATCCTGCTCCTATAGCCCCTTCAACATTTGAAAGAGTTTCTTCTAATATTTTTTTAAAATCCATGAAGTAATCCTGCCCGAATTTCTTTTAAATCCATCAAGGCAGATCAATATAGTTTTTTTTTTATTGGAAAACTATAAAATTCTGTCGAGTTTCTTGATGGCAGAATCCAAAGCTAGCCTCAATAATCCAAGATTTATCCTGCTGTTAGCTAAAACAATTAAAACAAAATCTTTAAATGATACCAATAATATGTGTCCCGAATCTGCTGTAATAAGCACTTGATTCAATTTGCCCTGATTAAGTTGGGCAACCGATTTATTCGTGTTTTCAAAAATAACGGCTGTTTCTTTACCTAGTTCACTACTGTTGGTTTGTTCGCCAAAAGAAACAATATTTATTCCGTCTCCCTTTGTTAAAAGGCATCTCATAATTCCTTCAACAGAACCAAGTTCGGATAAAATTCCTTTTAAATTCTCAATCTGTTCGGATGACAATAAACTGTCTTGCTTCTTTTCCGGACTTCCCACTTTAACATCTCGAACCAATTTTGAATTATTTTTAGGTTTATCAAAATCGCTTCCTTCTTCAACCACAACATCATCTTTTCCGCCACGACGCATCACCTGCAAGATATCATCACTTGTAAATTTTGTATCGTCATTTTTTTTGGCTGTCACTGGACGTTTTAAATCTGGTCGGCTTTCCTCAAGAACGTCTTCTTTATGGTCAGGCGGTTGAATAAATTCACTTTTCTTTAATTTGGATACACTCGTATCAACAGAAGATTCTTTTTGTTGACGGTCTACAACTTCCATTAATTTTTGACGCAACATCAAATTCTGGGGATCATTGGCTAAAAGTTCTTGGAAGACTTCAACAGCTTTATCAAAATGACCTTGTTTTAAATAAAGTTCAGCTATGGTTAACGAAGCCGTACTTTCTTTTGGAGAGTTCTTTTTTTCGGAAGCCAATAACTCTTTTTTGGGCCCATTATTTGATTTTTGTTCTTCCGCTGCTTTTTCAATTGCTTGTTTGAGGGCCCCTTGAGTTTCTTCATCATCAGGGTTCAAGGTCAATATTTTTTGATACTCTTCGATTGCGGACTGGCAATCTCCCTCGCGCAACATAGATTGCCCCGAGGAGAGAATGGGCCATTAAATTTTCCGGATCCGTTTCTAAAACCTTTTTAAATTCGTTGGCGGCCTGATCTATTTTTTCCTGTTCCTGATAGATTCGCCCCAAAACAACTCTTGCGCTTGTATAGTTAGGATGTTTTTCTAAACCCTTCTTGCATATCTTAAAGGCTTCTTCCAACCCCCCGTTCTTTCGATAAGCATCAGCCAAAGGGGCAAAAATAAGCGAGTCAGGATTTTCGTCTAATTTCTTTTTTAACTCGATTATTTCGGACGTATTTATATCCTTCGCCATAAATTATTTTAACTCACTTGCTTCAACCTGGAGTTGATTTAAAGCAGAAAAAATCGTTGATTTTGAGATATTTTTTTGAATAGTAACAAGACCAATTTTTCTTGTCAATACAAATTGGACTTGACCATTTCGGACTTTTTTGTCCAAAAACATCTTTTGATAAACTTTTCGCGGATCAAAATATGGAAGTTTTTGAAGCAATCCCACTTTTTTAAACAATTCAAATTGGCGTTTCAAAACATCGGCCGAACACAATTTGAGTCTTAATGAAAGTAAAGTGGCAAACCACATTCCAAAAGATATTGCTTCTCCATGGGTTAATACTTGGTATTTGTAATAAGACTCCAGGGCGTGACCTAATGTATGTCCATAATTAAGCCAGGCGCGCCGACCTTCATCTTTTTCGTCTCGAGAAACAATTTTGGCTTTAATATCACAGGATTTTGTAATTAGATAATGAATTATTTTAGGATCTCTTTTCAAAATAAGGTCAATATTGTTCTCAATAAATTCAAACATTTTCTCATCTTGGATCACGCTATATTTAATAACTTCGGCCAACCCCGTTTTAAATGGGCGGTTGTCTAAAGTTTTAAGCACAATCGGATCGATTAAAACTACTTTAGGCTGGTAAAAAGTTCCTATTAAATTTTTAATCCCTTCAAAATCAATCGCTGTTTTACCTCCAATGCTCGCGTCAACTTGGGACAAAAAAGTAGTGGGACATTGAATAAAATCAATTCCTCGCATATAAATCGAAGACGCCAACCCACCTAAATCGCCGATTACGCCACCACCCAATGCAAGGAGGCAATGATCTCTTTGAAAACCATTTCGTGCCAAATTTTTAATGATGTAAAGTAAAGAACGCTCATTTTTATTCTGTTCTCCCTCAGAGATAAAAATTAAAGTCGTTTGCAAACCAAATTTTTTTAAGCTTTCAATTAAACCTTTTCCATATTTTTTAAAAATAAAGGGATTTGATAATATCGCGATTTTATTAGATCGAGTAATTTCCTTAACTATTGCCCCGCTTTTATTCAAAATATTGTTTTGAATAAAAATTTTATAGCCTCTATCGCCTAAATTAACTTTTATTTTTTTTTGCACTTTTGGCTCGTTTTTCATGAACAAAATCACCATAAACTAAAAATATTTTTCTTGGATCGCAATTCTGCAAAATTCGGGAGTTTGTTTATATCGTTATGTTAAGTCAAATGGTCGGTTCTTTTTCAAGGTCTCGATAATTTCAAGCGCTATTTCTTTCGGACTCTTTTCACTTGAATCAAAACTAGCTTGAGCAAGTGAATAAAATGGAATTCTTTCTTTTAATAATGTTTCAAGATATTCAACTGGATTTTTAGATTTTGACAACAAAGGCCGCTGATCCAAATGATTTGAAACCCTTTTCCATAAACTTTCAGGGGCAACTTTAAGCCAAATACACCAACCCAATTTTGAAAGATTTTCCCTGTTTTTTTTATCGATCCAAGTTCCACCACCCGTTGACACCACATAATCATTTTTTCCCTCGAGCCATTTGATTGCTTCTATTTCTTGTTGGCGAAAATAAGCTTCTCCATTTTTCTCAAAAATCTCTGATATTTTCTTCTCATTTTTCTCTTCTATCCAATTATCCATATCAAAAAAATTGTAGCCCAGTGCTTTTGATAGTTCTTTACCCGTTGAAGTTTTTCCTGAACCCATAAAACCGACAAGGATAATGTTGGAAGGTTTTCCCATTTTTGCAGATTAATACTCTCTTATGTGCTTTAAATAAACTTTAAATCGTTCTTGGATTTCTTTCATAAAATCGCCGCCCATTTTCTCTAAAAAGGCTTCTGAAATAACCCAGGCACAGAGAGCCTCTCCGATAACTGCTGCCGCGGGCAGGGCACAAACATCCGAGCGTTCATATGCCGCCTTGATTTCTTTTTTGCTTTCAATATTAACGGACCGCAATGGCTTACGAAGGGTCGAAATGGGTTTTTTGGCCACTCGCAATACAATAGGCTCTCCATTACTCATTCCGCCTTCAATTCCTCCGGCGTTATTTGAGAAATGATAAAAACCCTTAGACTTACTATAGGCAATTTCGTCATGAACTTCCGATCCAAATCTACCCGCATTTCTAAAACCTTCGCCAAATTCAATTCCTTTAATAGCTTGTAAACTCAACAAGGATTGAGCTAATCGTCCATCTAATTTCCTATCCCATTGAACATGGCTCCCAAGTCCGATAGGAACACCAGTTATTATAATTTCAAAGATCCCGCCTAAAGTATCACCTTTTAATTTTGCTTGATCAATAAGGGCAATAGCCTTTTTTTCCGCCTTTTTTTCCAAAATTCGGACAGGGGATTTATCCGCTTTTTCATTAAGACCTTCATATTTTAAAATTTTACTGTTTGATACGGACGAACCCAATTGTCTTACATGACTTTGAATTAAAATATTGAATGTTTTTAAAAATTTTTTTGCGACCGCTCCCGCCGCTACTCTAGCGGTTGTTTCCCGGGCACTTGCTCTTTCTAATATGTTTCTCAAATCCCTATGATTGTATTTAATCCCCCCTGGTAAATCAGCGTGACCTGGCCTAGGTCTTTGAAGTAGGTTTCCTGTTTTTTCACTTGAAAAATCAGGAGTCATGATTTTTTCCCAATTCTCATAGTCTTTATTTTTAACGAACAAAGTTATTGGCGATCCTAAAGTTTCTCCTCTTCGGATACCTGAAAGTATTTCGACATGATCGCTTTCAATAAGCATACGGCCTCCACGACCGTAGCCTTTTTGTCGTCGCGCTAATTCTGTGTTTATTTCGGCAGCAGAAATAGGTAATCCAGCCGGAAAACCTTCTAAAATGGCCACCGTGCCTTTTCCGTGCGACTCACCTGCCGTTAAAAAACGTATATTCACGATTCATATCTCCATGAAATTTAGGCTGGCTTTGATTATTTGTAAAAAGATAATCACCTTCGAAGGTGATTGCTTTATGTTTAATTACCGCTAATCTTCAAGCAAGGTAGGAGTGACAAATATAACTAACTCTTCTTTTTGATCAGTCTTGGAATGCACTTGAAACAAACTTCCAATTATTGGAAGACTAGACAATAGTGGCAATCCATCGGTTTCTTCTTGTACAACGTCCCTTACAAGTCCGCCAATCACGATTGTTTCTCCATTTTTTGTCGTGATGGTAGTTGTAGCCGTTTGAACACTCGTTGGCGGGGGTGCGTTGGGTGCCGCAATTCCATTTGGTGTGGTGATGGAAGCACTGATCACAGTTGTAATCTTTCCGTCATCCGATATGCGAGGAGTCACTTTTAGATCGATAGGAAGGGCTACCGATGTAAATGTTTCGACCGTTTGAATGCCAACGTTAGGAACGGAAGTTTGGGTAATCGTAGGGATAATGACATTTTCCGTTTCGTTTATTTCAGCTGTAATTCCACTTTGGGTCGATACTCTGGGCCGCGAAATGACCTTCCCTTTTTTGTGCGTGACTAACGCTTCTATATTTGCAGAAATATTCATGCCGCTCTGAACCGTTCCAAAACTCAATATTCCTGGAGCAGCATTTGTATTTGTGGGAGGAAGATCAACTCCAGCTGAAAATGTAGGATTGCCTGTTCCTCGATTTGCGGACCAAACAACCCCCATAGCTGAATCATTCTCATCATCAATTTCAATAATGTTGGATTCAATTAATACCTGTGGCGGCTTGATATCCAACTCATTGATTAATTCCAAAAGAACACCCATTCTTTCGGGAGTCTCCCAAATTACCAACTGTTGTAAATCTTTTTTAATTTGAACTTTACCCACAGGGGTCAAATAAGGTGTTAAGAGGACACTTATTTGTGCGGCATCGGCATAGTTTAACTTAACAACCCTAATAATCCGGTCCCCAAACGAGCCCTCATCAAGCTTCAAATCCTTAATAGCCATTTTGTATTCTTCAATATCAGAAGCCGTTCCATTTAAAATTATTACATTTCGAGTCGTATCAAAAAAACTAGTCGAAGCGTTCGATGGGGGTAGAACGGACCTCACCAAAGTATCAAATGCATCCGGAGTTTTTCCACCGGCAGTATTTATAATTTCAGTGATATGCGGCAAAATCAACTTCGTGCTTTTAAGGGTAGCTTGCGGACCAACCCGGAGAGTATTTCCTTGAAGGTCATAACCATAATTTCCCGGAGCCAGCAAATCGGAAAGAGCTGTTTTAAAAGGAATATCCTTAAACTTTTCTGAAACTATGCCGGTCAAAGGGCCTCCCACAAAATTCACTTCAAAACCAGCTTCCCCTGCAATTGTTTTAATCACGGCATTAATATCAGCGCTTTCAAGATCCATTGAAATAATTTGATTCAGATTTCCTTTTTTCTCCTCGGGTTTTTGAACGACCGGCGGAGCCGACAAATTCAGAACCACTTGATTCAAATCCCGATCAATTTGGCTTATCGTTCCTGGAACGAGTGTTAACATAACCTCCGAAATCGGCGAAAAACCGGGACCTATTTGTCGACTGTCCACTGAAAGCAACCCACCTTTTTGAATTTCATTTTCATTTGCTTTGATTGTTTTTAATTTATCGTCGATTTCTAATTTGGTGTCCTGAAAACGTATAATTAATTTTTCGGGTTGAGATAATTTTCGGATTATATACTTTGAAGGACCATCGCAGGTCAAAACCACTTTAATACCGTTAACGGTTGGTTTTAAAGAAACATCAACGAGCCTGGAAAACAAACCCTTTTGTTTATCCCCCGTGCTATCAGCCACCGGAACAGTGGTTTCTGGAATATTCGCGTTATTTTCAACTTGTTCCGAGTTGAGAAATAATGAAAAACCCACCTCTGACTTTTCAAGATTTAACTTTTTGATATTATCGACATCCAGAACCAGCCATGCCGTTCCACCATGAATTGAAGAGCGAACATCCTTCACTAAAGAAACCCCGCCCTCAATTTTGGTCGCTATATTTAATTTTGTCTTAACAAACTTTAACAATATTCTATTATTCGGCAACTTTTGAATTAAAGGTTTCGGAAGATTATTTCCTTCGATTGAAACTTTAACGCCATTATTTTCAGTCGTAAAATTCAATGCATTAATAATTCTTTTTCCGCCCACTCCTTTTTCTTTCGAGGAAGGCGTTTCAGCTAAACCGGAATCATTTTTCGAATTGTCAATTACGGGAGTTTCATTATCCTTTGTAGTGACTTCAGGCGTCGGAACAACCTTTAAAGGAGACGCTCTGTTTGGGGTTGGAGTGGAGCCCGCGCTCATATCGATTTCAATGTCATCAGCCCACGAAATCCAATTACTAGCAAGTAGAATTCCAAATCCCAGAAGGCATCCGATCAAGTGCGAACAAAAACGTCGCATCTTATGGTCTCCTTTTCATTTCCTTGGATAATCAACTTTTTGGTCACCTTGAATCAAGGTAATCTCAGATTCCGCAATATCTCCTACCACCCCATCAACTTCCACATCGGCATCGTTATACAATCTTCTATATTTAAGGGTATATCGAACAGCTTGGTTCCCGCGCCAGGTAAATAAGGCCATTGGATTCCCCGCTATGACTATAACACCATGATACTCTAATTCAGAGATTGAAATTTGAGGAGACCGATTTACATTATCCAAAGGCTTAAAGGGATCCCTGCCATGATAAACCGGAACATAAGGGGGTTGAATTGAAAAGTTAACAAAAACGGGCTCCGGCACATCTTGCTGCTGTGCGTGGACCACAATAGTTAAAAGAAAGATGGCGACCACTAGGAAATAGTATTTATTTAAAAAATTTTTATTCCACATTATTTCGCTTGAACTCCGCTAACTATGATTTGGGCCGACAATGACAGTTTCGGATCATCCGTAGAGGTTGGTGCGTAAGGAAGCACCCTTAATCCACGAGCAGTCATCAATAGATTAGAAGTGCTTAATTGATAAAGGAAATTCATCAGTCCTTTAAAATCAGAACGCAACTGAATATTAATCGGTATTTCAGTATAGGTGTCTTTAGAAGCCGGAGGAGTAATGGTGAAACTCGTTAGCAGGACGCCAGAGCGACTTTGCAGAAAAGTTATAGCTTCCACCAATTTTGTCTTTTCGATTGTTTTGGGTATCCTATTTTGAATCCATTCGAGTTCTCGTTGAATTGAATCTTCTCGTTTTTTAAATTCAACATATTTAGCAACAATCATTTTAGCTTCTTCTAAATCTTTCTTTTTTCCGTCCAGTTCCGTTTGAGCCGCTACTATTTTATTGTTGATGGGTTTTAATAAAAATTGATAGTAAAGAAAAACAAGACCCAAAAAAGCAAACACACCTAAGATAATATATTGTTGCAGCGGTGTTATTTTCATGTGCCTTGATCCATCACTCTAAAATTAATTTGGAATTTATGGATCTTATTTCTTGCCGTACCTACCGCCACCACTGAAGTTTTTTCATCCACGGCAACATCCTTTAGCAAACCGGCCGGCCTTTGAAGATTCGAACAATAAGTTTGTAAGCTTTCCTCGGTAAAAGAATATCCTTGGATCGAAAATACATTTTCGTCCTTTCCCGACCCTTGTGTGATACCAGTCAACCAAACTCCATCAGGTAAATTGACCCCCATTTGATCAAATGCCACAAGAATTTTTCTTTGTGTTTCAGAAATGCCGGTTATTGTTTTTTTAAAGGAATCAACACTTGCTTGTTTATTTTCAAATTCCTTGACTTCGTTTATTTTGTCTTGGTAACCCTCTGATTCCTTTTTAACATCGTCAATTTGCTTATTTAAATTGCTGGCTACGCTCAATCGCTGCAAATAGATGTAAGCCATAATCAAAACAATAAACAGAAAAACGGATGCAACCGAAAAGATAATCAGAATATCTTTCCGCTTTTTCCGTTCTTTGACAGGAACTAAATTTATGGTGATCATTGTTTAAGAATCCACTTGGCGCAAAGCCAAACCCAAGCAAACCCCCATATGATATTCCTTTTCGGCCAATTGTTCTAAATCAATACTCTTTTGAGACTCTACATTACGAAAGGTTGAAAAGTACTCAACAGGAATTCCCAATTTGTTGGCTAAGAATCGATTAACATTTTTCAGCCTCGCGCTTCCACCCAATAGCATTACTCTTTCAACCGTTTTTTTGCGCGCCTGGGTTTCATAGTAGTCAAACGACCGTCGAATTTCACCCAAAAGCTTGTTAAGGACCGGCGTTATGACATCGGACATCCTTAAAACTCGGTCATCTTTTTGAGAAACGGAAGACAGATTAAAATCATCCTCCTCCATGGAAATTGCTCCATGGGATTTTTTCAATTCTTCTGCTTCAGAGAACTTTAAATTAAATTCTTTTTGAATCTCTTTTGTAAAATCATTCCCAGCTACAGGAATATCTCTTGTAAACCTAGTATTGTTACCTTCGAGAATGTTGATCGTCGTTAACGAAGCGCCCATATTAAGCAACGCAACGGTTTCTTCACTGGGTTCCAACCGGTTAATTTCAAAGGCATTTTGTAAAGCAAAGGCATCAATATCTATCACCGCCGGAGTCAATCCAGCCGATTTAAGCATTAGGATATGTTGATCCACAACATCAACTTTCGCCGCCACTAACAAGACATCTAATTTTCGTTGCCCATCTTCCTGTGTTTCACCCAAAATTTGAAAATCAAGAACAACCTGGTCGATGTTTAACGGAATATATTGTTCGGCTTCTTTGGGAATTGAATTTCGAAGCTCTTCAGCCGTCATAAACGGGAGTTTCACATAACGAATAATTACCGAATCACCCGAAAGGGCCGTCACTACTTTTTTGTTTTTTATTCCGCTTTCTTTAAATACGCGTTTTATGGTTTCAATAGTTACAGAACGTTGGGCATCTGAGTTTTTGATATCCAGAGAATCTTTACTCGGCATATCGGCCATTCCAACTGCCACCAGCTGCCATTGTTTACCAGAAAATTTAAGTTGGACGATCTTGACGCTGGAAGTTCCAACATCCAAGCCGACTATTGATTTTGAAAAAAGGCTCATAAAATATTTCTCACCTTAGGTAATTCAAAAAAACTTTGCGCGGTTTAAATTCTCTTTGACAAAAGTGATTTAAAATCGAAGATTCAACATCCAATAAATTGTCTCGAAATGGAATTCCGACAAAAGAAAGCTTCGCAGGCACAAAGATTAAATTTTGGAGTATTTCAAAACCGAAGAACGGCTTTTTCGCCCAGAAGAAAAAAACCTGGAAAAGTTGGAAAGAAACTCGATTTCTACCTTTCCAGCAAAAAAAACATAAATTCAAAAAATTATAAACACTAAAACCCAATACAATTGGGAAGAGTAGAATTATCGCAGTTCGGATAAAATCACCCCAAAATTTTTATGAATAAAACAAACAATGGGCGGCTACATGCCACCCATTGTTTGTTAAACATAAAATTTTTCAAACCCTACCTAGCCTAAATCATTCAAATCCATAGAAAGAATACGGAATGCTTTTGGAATCCTGTACGGTGCTATTCACGTACACGCTTCCAAAATTACTGTCATATAACCATCCCGTGTTGCTTCCAGTAGGAACCGAACTCATGGTCGTCATGCGTGACTAAGTCTCCAGCTGGGCTCGACAGCTCCTGCAACGAAAGCTCCAGTAACCTTAACCGGCGAGATATTATCCAAATAGCGGCTGAACGCATAACCACTATAGGATTGCAAAGTCGTCGGCCAAATCCCTTGTTGGTCACCATAATAAATAGAAGCCGCTGATTTTAAGCTTCCCAAGTTACCCTTGGTCGACCCTTCTCTCGACTTTTCCAACATTTGGGCAAATCGGGGAATAGCAATGGCAGCCAAAATACCGATAATCGCGACAACGATCATCAGCTCAATCAACGTAAAACCTTTTGCTTTCAAACGAATCATAAAAACCTCCCTTTAATTTAAGCTAAGTCTTTAAACACATATGACCCTTCTAACTTTAGCTCAGACTCAATTTTATCGTTTAAAAAAGGGCTTGTCAACTTATCCAAAGCCCATGAATTCAACCAACAGCATTTCCAATTTCAAACATTGGCATAAACATAGCAACAACTATAAAACCAATTGTGACGCCCAAAAAAACAATCAAAATGGGCTCGATAATTGAGGTTAAACCCTCAACCGCAGCATCCACTTCATCCTCATAAAAATCTGCAATTTTGCTCAACATTGTGTCCAAAGCTCCAGTTTCCTCACCCACATTTATCATTTGGGTTACCATTGGCGGAAAAACTTTGCTCTCTTTTAAAGGTTGCGTTAGGGTCTTTCCTTCTCTTACAGAATCTCGGGCATTGAAAACAGCCCTTTCCATAGACAAGATTACCAGAAGTTTTAGCGACTGTTTCTAATGCATCCATGATAGGAACACCGGACTTGATCAAGGTTCCCAAGGTTCGGGCAAACTTCGCCACAGCGGCCTTTTGAACCAAAACCCCGAAAACGGGAAGGCTCAAAATCATTTTATCCCAATTGTAAGCTCCTGCTTTAGTTTTTCGATACATGGTGATAACAAACCAAGCTACAACCATAAAAACAACTATGAGAAGGGATTTTTTACTTGCCAAAAAATCACTAACATCAATTAGAAATTGGGTTGGAGCAGGCAATTTTGCCCCAAAAGATGCAAAAACATCGCGAAAGGTCGGAACCACTTTTACCATCAAAAAAATCACCACCAAACAAGCCACTGACATCACGACTACGGGATACATCATGGCGGATTTTACTTTTCTCGTAACACCCTCTGCTTTCTCCATATATTCCGAAAGTCTCTCAAAAATAATATCCAAAATACCACCCTGTTCACCCGCCTTAACCATATTGACATAAAGAGTGCTAAAAACTTTTGGATATTTTGCCATCGCATCGGAAAGTGGCACGCCATTGGAAATATCGTCCCGAACTTTCGTCATAACAGCGCGAAAATCCGGATTTTCTGCTTGCTCGGCCACAATCGTCAACCCTTGAAGGATAGGCAATCCCGCGTTCACCATCGTGGAAAACTGGCGGCTAAAAACGACAATGTCTTTTGTAGTTACCTTTCCCCCTTTTTTATTTATAGCGTGCCCAAATTGAACCCAATCCACCGGCCGGGAGAAGCTGAAACAACCTCCAATCTTTTTTGGCGAAGTGCGGACGCTACACCGGCTTCATTTTCAGCAACGATGGTTCCTTCAATAACTTTGCCCATATTATTTCGGGCTTTATATTTGAAATTTGGCATTTTAAACCTTTCCAAGTTAAGGAAAACTGCGTGAAATTAAATAACACCCTTCACCATTCGCTGTAGTTCTTTGGGATCCAAAGTCCGGGAGAAAATTTCGTTATAACTCACAAGTTGCTTTTGATAAAGTTCGAATAAAGATTGATTCATTGTCTGCATTCCATACTCCGTACCCGTTTGCATGGACGAATAAATTTGGTGGATTTTCTCCTCACGAATAAGATTCCGAATAGCCGCTGTCGGAATGAGGACTTCCAACGCAAGGCATCGGCCCGATCCATAAGCCTTCGGCAATAGTTGCTGAGACAGCACCGCCTGAAGCACGAAAGATATCTGGGCACGAATTTGCTGTTGTTGGCCCGCGGGAAAAACGTCAATGATTCGGTTGATTGTTTGGATCGCATCGACCGTATGCAAAGTGGCGAAAACCAAATGACCTGTTTCGGCAATGGTCAAGGCAGCATTTACGGTTTCCAAATCGCGCATTTCACCGATGAGAATGACATCCGGGTCCTGGCGCAAAGCATATTTCAAAGCCGATGTAAAAGTATGGGTATCCGTCCCAACCTCTCTTTGATTAACGATGCAGGATTTATGAGTATGGACATACTCAATGGGATCCTCTATAGTAATAATGTGGTGTTGTTGATTGGTGTTAATCCAATCCAGCATTGCCGCCAAAGTCGTTGATTTACCCGAACCCGTTGGCCCAGTGACCAAAACTAATCCCTTCGGCAATTTCACGATATCTTGGGCAATCTGCGGAAGTTTCAAATCCTCGAACGTTCGAATAGAAGTTGGAATATTCCGCAAGGCCGCCGCAACCGCACCCCGTTGTTGATAAACATTCATACGAACACGGCCTACTCCTTCAACGCCAAAAGAAACGTCAAGCTCATTGTCCTTCTCGAATTTCTCTTTTTGCTCATCCGTTAAAATGCTATAGATAAGCTGTTGGGTTGTTTCCGGACGAAGCTTTTCATACTCAGTGGCCGTCATAACACCGTCAATTCGAAGCATGGGGGGCGCTCCGGCAGTGATATGAAGATCAGAAGCTCCCCTTTCAAACATTAGTCTTAAAAGCGTATCAATGTTGACCATAAAATCTATCTGTCTCCTTTTACAATATAATTGCTTTATTCTTCGTCCGAATCAGCGTGCGCCACACGCAAAAGTTCTTCAACTGACGTCATTCCTTTTAAAACCTTCTTCACACCACATTCCCTCAAAGTCTGCATTCCTCCTGCCCGGGCGATTTTCTTAAGATCGGAAGCGGTTTTTCTTTGCAGAACGCCTTTTTTAAACTCTTCCGTCAAAATCATGACTTCATGAATCGCCATACGTCCTTTATAACCCGTGTTGGAACATGTCGCACATCCCACTCCGCCGATACAAAGTTCACCCTTTCACCCGACACTCGGATTAATTCCCATTTCTTCGAGAACTTCATCCGGGGCCTCATAAGTTTCCTTGCAATCTTTGCAAATACGTCGAAGTAAACGTTGAGCAACTACGCAGTGTACGGTGGAGGTAATAAGAAATGGCTCGACACCCATGTTTCCCATGCGAGTGACGGCCCCAGGAGCATCATTGGTATGTAAAGTCGAGAATACCAAGTGGCCAGTTAAGGCAGCGTTAATGGCGATTTCAGCGGTTTCTTTATCGCGAATTTCTCCCACCATGATCACATCCGGATCCTGGCGCAAGAAGGACCGCAATCCGGCGGCAAAAGTTAATCCAATACCTGCCTTGGCGTTAACTTGATTAATTCCTGGAAGGTTATATTCCACCGGGTCTTCAATTGTTGAAATATTGGTATCAGGATTATTGATGTAGTGCAGAGCGGAATAAAGCGTGGTTGACTTACCGGAACCCGTTGGGCCGGTAACTAAAACCAAACCATAAGGCTCTACAATGGCCTTTTCAAATTTGGGTAAAATATCGTCCTCAAAACCCAGCTTTGGCAGATCCAAGGATAAGTTCGATGAATCCAAAATACGCATTACTATTTTCTCACCAAATTGAACGGGACAAACGGAAACACGAAGGTCGATTTCTTTTCCCAAAACCTTGATTTTAATACGTCCATCTTGGGGTAAACGCCGTTCGGCAATATCCAGGGAAGACATAATCTTTAGACGAGAAGAAATAGCTGCCGATAAAGACTTTGGAGGTGATTGCACCTCGTGAAGGACGCCGTCAATTCGGTAACGACAACGAAGGTTCCTTTCATAAGGCTCAATATGAATATCGCTTGCTCCCGCCCTTACGGCTTCCGTTAAAACAAGGTTTACCAAGCGCACGACAGGAGCGTCTTCTCCGGCCGCCTCCAACTTGGAAATATCGATCTCCTCGTTTTTTTCTTCCATTACTTCTAGGTTGTCGCCGCCACCCATGGAATTGATAATTTCCTGCATGTCGCCGCCGACTTCGCCGCCCCCGCCGCCGCCGCTCGACCCGGAGCCGCCTGCTGCGGTTCCGTAATATTTCGAATGCATCGCTTTAATTTCGGTTTCGCTTGCAATGGCAGGTTCCACCTCGAAACCTGTCATCATTTTGATGTCATCGATAGCGAAAACGTTGAGCGGATCAGCCATGGCAACGGTAAGTTTTTTGTCTTTTTTAACAATGGGGATTAAACAATGATTAATGGCGATGGACTCAGGAACAGAAAAAACAACATCATTAGGAATATCTCCAATTTCGATGAGACTCACATGAGGAATTCCAAGCTGGGTTCCCACAAAAGCCATAATTACGTCTTGGGTGACGTAACCCTGACTAATAAGAATTTTTTCAAGACGGCCGCCCTTGATTTTCTGCTCGTGGAGCGCTTCTTGAAGCTGTTCTTCTGAGATAATGCCCTCATCCACCAACATTTCGCCCAGGCGTTTCTTCATGGATTCAGGCATTGGAAACCTCGGATGGGTAGAAATTGGACTAGAACCAGCATAACAAAAGAAGTATAGAATCGAAAAAAATCGAAGTCAACGTTTGTCACCGAAAGCTGGGCCAAACGGTTACCGGGATGCCAAATGGTTCATCAAGACCTTATGCATCACCGTCAATGGGGCCTTTTCCCCGGTCCAACACTCGAAAGAAAGAGCGCCTTGGTGCAAAAGCATTCCTATCCCGCTTAAATTTGGTAACCGACGACGATGGGCCTCTTTCAAGAAATTTGTCTCTCGGTGATAGATAAGGTCAATCACCAAGGTCTCTTTTCGAGCGCCCTTAAGAGATATTAAAGAAGTATCCTTTTCCTTTAGACCAACAGCTGTTGCCTGAACCACCCAATCACACCGAGTCAAAATATTTTCCCCCTCTTTCAGGGAAACAGTGCCTATTTTAAGACTGGGATAGTGTTTTAAAAGTATTCGAACCAACTGCGCAGCTCTCTCTGGAGATCGGTTGGCGATATAAAATTCCTTTACGCCCGATTGGGCCAAAGCGCCCGCGACAGCCTTAGCTGCGCCTCCGGCGCCTATCAACAAACCCCTTGAACCTCGAAGTTTTTTCCGCCAATCGCCCAAGGATCTTAAAAAACCCTCACCATCAGTGGAAGTTCCAATAATCTTTTTCTCTCTACGATAGATTGTGTTGACCGAGCCTAACCACTGGGCCTCTTTTTCAACCTGGTCCAAATATGGCATCACCGTTTCTTTATAAGGAACCGTAATATTGGCACCATAAACGTTGGGGGAAAGGAGAATTTCCATTCCTTTTTTAATTTCACTTAAGGCGATATCCAATGGGGCATAAAACCAAGGCAGCCCCACGGCTCGAAATGCCGCGTTGTGCATGAGAGGGGAAAGGGTATGTCCTAGGGGATGACCAAGGATAAAAACCAAATGATCGGCGCCTTTAATGCCATGGTTTCCTTGAAGTTTAAGAAGTTTCATTTGGGCCTTTACGGTGATGAGGTGTAAAAAAATCGAATCATTGAAACGATAGCGATCCCTGCGGTTTCAGTTCTAAGGATAGGTGTTGGTAAATGCACCGGTGCGGCTCCCTTTTCCTCGGCTTCGCGCACTTCTTCTTTTGCCCACCCTCCCTCAGGCCCTACCAAAACTAAAATTTTTACCGCAGAAGGATTTGAAACCAATACCGTTTTTAATGTTGGGGCTTCCTTTTCGTACGGTAATAAAACCTGATCGAATTCACCGAACAATTTCAAGGCTTCTGACCAATCAGCCACCGAATCTAATTTAGGAACGTCGTTCCTCCCGCTTTGTCTGCAAGCTTCCTTTAAAATTTTTTGCCATCGATCGATTTTGTGATCGTATTGGGCAACATTCGGTCGCGAAATGCTTCTTTGCGTCACAAGGGGAATAAAGCGGTTTACACCCGCTTCGGTGGCTTGCCGGAGGATCAAGTCCATTTTCCCGGCTTTTGGCAAACTTTGCCCCAATGCGACAAAAACACCCGCGCTAATCGAATTTTTTTCGTGGCGAGCTACGACGGAAGCAATGGCTTGTTTTGCATCTGTCTCTTTCAAGGCCAAATCATACTGCCGGCCTTGGGAATCAAATCCTTTAAAGATCGATCCTTTGGTAAAGCGAAGCACCTTGACCAGATATCGCGAAGCCGATTCATCCAAAGTGATTTCCTGCTGGTTTTCGGGAACCATTGGCAAGAAAAGCCTTGGTATAAAGCTCATTTCATCAAGCCTTTATTTAAGATCGAAAACTTAATCTTCTTTAAAAAATTATTTTTTTCGCGCAAAAAGATTTTTCATTCGGTTCATGAATTTTGAAATTTGAGGGGTGTTGCTTTCATTTGAAAGAGCTTCGAATTCTTCCAGCATTTTTTTTTGTTTGGAATTCAAGTCGGTTGGCGTTTCCACGGTCACCGCCACCAACAAATCGCCGACATTCGCGCTTTGAGGGCTCTTGAGACCTTTTTCCCTCAAGCGAAAAACTTTTCCCGATTGGGTTCCGGCCGGAATTTTCATTTTGACCGGGCCTTCCAGAGTAGGCACTTCGATTTCAGTTCCAAGAGCAGCCTGAACGAACGAAATAGGAATTTCGCAGTGGAGGTCGCTGCCGTCTCTTTCAAAAAAATCATGGGCCTCCACGTGAAGGAAAACATAAAGATCCCCCGCTGTTCCCCCATTCAACCCCGCTTCGCCCTCACTCCTTAAACGCAATCTTGAACCTTCATCCACTCCAGGGGGAACCTTTACGGAAATTACTTTTTCTTTTTCCAACCGGCCATGCCCATGGCAAGTTGGACAGGGGCTTCCCGGCATTTCACCTTGACCCCCGCAACGGGTGCAAGTGCGGGCGATAGTAAAAAAACCTTGGGTCGATCGAATCTGGCCAACCCCTTTGCACGTCGGGCATACCACTCTTCCCGAACCGGGCTTCGCCCCTGAACCATGGCAGGACTCGCATGTAGATAATTTTTGAACTTTAATTTCTTTCGTTGTTCCGAAAGCCGCTTCTTCGAACGAAAGATTTAAGTCAAAACGAAGATCATCACCTTCCTGCGCTTGCGTTCCACGGCCCCCCCGCCCCGGCTGGCTGCCTCCGAAGAAATTGCTGAAAACGTCACCGAAGATGTCCTCAAAATCCGCGGCATTCCCGAAATCCTGCGATCGGAATCCACCGCCACTGAAGCCCCCGGGTCCACCCGCACCTACTCCCGCATGTCCAAATTGATCATAGGCGTTTTTCTTTTGGGGATCGGACAAGACCTCGTAAGCTTCGTTTATTTCCTTAAACCTTTCCTCAGATTCCTTATTGTTGGGGTTAGCGTCAGGATGATACTTTTTAGCCATGTTCCGATAGGCCTTTTTCAGGTCATCGGCTGAAGCGGTTTTGGAAACACCCAGTAAATCGTAATAATCTTTTTTGTTAGCCATGTTTTCTTTCATAGGGCTCGCCTTGGTTTGATGGGAAAAATTTAAGGCTGACCCGATAAGCTTTCAATGTCACAGCTAGGTAAGTTCGAATAAATGAGCCGAAAGGCATAAGTGAAACCTATTCGGCTCCCTCAAACTACCATTCAGTTAAAGTCTCGTAAAGACCCCATTTAAGCCCAAAAAAATCAAAAATGGTCTTGCGAAAGAAAGCTTCTCTCTTCTAAACTACCCAAGCTTTTTTAGGAACAGAAGAAGCCAGACCCCTCCCGAGCATGGGAGAGTGAATCTTGAAGGAGGAAGTCATGCCGTATGTCATTACCGAGAAGTGCTTAGGTGAGGTTTATGCCCAATGCGTAGATGTATGTCCCGTGAATTGTATTCATCCCGGGGAATATAAGGGTCAGCCCTTCATGATTATTAACCCCGAAGAGTGCACTGAGTGCACCAGTTGCTATTCCGCATGCCCAATCGGCGCAATCGTGGAAGGCGTGGACAAAGATCCGGAGTACGGAAAGATCAATGCCGAATTGGCCCCCACTTTCAAAAACAATCCTCCGGTGCCAACCCGCCCGGCGAATGATCCGCCGAAGCGTCCCGATGTAAACAAACTCGTCAACTAAGTTTCTAGAAGCAAAAAAGGCCGCTCTCCTTTTGGAAAGCGGCCTTTTTTATTTATCCCAAATTCTATTTAAACTTTCTGGTAAATCTCCGCTCCGGTTTCGACGAAAGTCTCGGACATTTTTTTCATGCCCTCTTCCAAGACTTTCTCTTCGGTCAAACCCTGTTCCTTGGCGTAGTCTCTTACATCCTGAGTAATTTTCATACTGCAGAATTTCGGCCCGCACATCGAACAGAAATGCGCCACCTTGGCGCCATCCGCCGGAAGGGTTTCATCGTGATATTCCTTTGCAAGCTCTGGATCAAGCGCCAAGTTGAATTGATCCTCCCAGCGAAACTCGAACCGGGCTTTCGATAAAGCATTATCCCAACGTTGAGCCGCGGGATGGCCTTTGGCTAAGTCAGCCGCATGGGCCGCAATCTTATAGGCGATAACTCCCGCCCTCACGTCGTCTTTGTTGGGTAACCCCAAATGTTCTTTTGGCGTCACGTAACAGAGCATGGCAGTGCCGAACCAGCCAATCATGGCCGCGCCGATGGCACTGGTGATATGGTCGTAACCTGGTGCAATATCCGTGGTTAAGGGACCGAGAGTATAAAAAGGCGCTTCATGGCATTCGGCCAACTGCTTGTCCATGTTTTCTTTAATGAGATGCATGGGCACATGTCCGGGACCCTCGATCATTACCTGCACGTCATGTTTCCAGGCGGTCTTCGTCAGGTCGCCAAGGGTTTTCAATTCTGAGAATTGGGCTTCGTCATTGGCGTCTTCTATGGAACCGGGCCGTAAGCCGTCTCCCAGGCTAAAGGAAACGTTGTAAGCCTTCATGATCTCGCAGATTTCTTCGAAATGGGTGTAAGTGAAATTTTCCTTGTGATGTGCCAGACACCATTTGGCGTGGATAGAGCCGCCTCGGGAAACAATACCCGTTCGGCGATAAGCCGTCAGGGGCACATAACGCAAAAGAACCCCCGCGTGGATGGTGAAATAGTCCACTCCCTGTTCAGCCTGCTCAATTAATGTATCCCGATAAAGTTCCCAGGTTAGGTCTTCGGCGATACCACCTACTTTTTCCAAAGCTTGATAAATCGGCACCGTCCCGACGGGCACGGGCGAGTTACGAATGATCCATTCACGGGTTTCATGGATATTCTTGCCGGTCGACAGGTCCATCAGAGTATCCCCTCCCCATCGAACCGACCAAATGAGTTTCTCCACTTCCTCCTCGATGGAAGAAGCGACCGCCGAGTTACCAATATTGGTGTTGATCTTAACCAGGAAATTGCGGCCGATAACCATAGGTTCGAGTTCCAGGTGATTAATATTTGAAGGAATAATGGCCCGACCTCGAGCAACCTCGTCCCGGACGAATTCGGGCGTGATGATGGCGGGCATGATGGCCCCAAAAGCCTGACCTTTGTGAAAACGGCCCTTCTCAACCCTTTCCTGGGACAGTTGATTTTCCCGAATGGCGATATATTCCATTTCGGGGGTAATAACACCCTTCTTGGCGTAATGCATCTGGCTGACATTGCCGTCCTTCTTGGCTTTCAGGGGCTTGCGACGGGAGGCGGCTGGAAAAGCTTCCACGCCAGGCGCGGGGCTCCCTTGATAAAAAGACGTTACTTCCTCCACATCTCCACGATCCAAAATCCATTCTTTCCGAATGGGATCGAGTCCCTTGCGCAAGTCAATGGTGACATTTGGATCGGTGTAGGGACCGCTGGTGTCATAGACACAAAGAGGAACGTTTTCTTCCATTCCCTTTTCCGTTTTGGTGGGGCTCAATTGAATTTCCCGCATGGGAACATGGAGATGATGGATTTTTCCATCCACATAATGTTTACGTGAACCCGGGAAAGGCGTTCGAGTAATTCCCTCCTGAAGAGACTGCTTACCTTTTCCGTTATCGGTTCCCATTTTTATTCCTTGCTTGAATTGTGCTGGTAGGGGTGTATTCATCACGCCCTTTGGCGTTAAGTTCCACTCCCGCGTTCGTGGAATTGAGCTAATTTATTAATAAGACAGCATACCGATGGCTACAGGGGATTGCAACCAATCACCCTAGGTTGAGCTCCTCTTCAATCTTATAACATTCGTAGCGCAGTTTCTTGAAATGAGCGCAAGCCGGATGTTTTAACAGTTTGGAGAACTCTTCCAAGGATCTCAAGGCTTCCTGGGCCCGTTTGAGATTAGCCTTTAAAAGTTCCTGGGGCGTGGATCGAATTTTTTCGTTTTTTTCTTTGTTTCCACGACCCAGGTCTTTTTCCACATTTCGGGCGGCCTGGCGTATTTCGTTGGATTGGAACAGGGATTTCTCAGCGCTAGTGATTCCATGGCGAAGTTTTTTTAATCGGATCAAAAGTTTGTAATCATCAAGGACGAAACGGGCCACGTCCTCTGCGACTCGAAAACCCTCTCGCGCCCGATTGCAATTAGCATCAAGCGCCCTCAATACCCCTACATTTGCGGGCTGGGATTTCATGAAAACCGCCTCAGGAAGCTATCTATCCCGTGCTTTCGATTATCGTTCTTTCCGGATCATCTTAACCGGAGCGTTCGCCACCGTTTTTTTGCTGAACATAGGTTTGGGAACTTTCTTGGGTTTCACAAGGGTCCCTTTTACCTCGGCCTTCTTGGGGGCTGCCGCGGTTTTATCCGCCTTCTTATCCACTTTTTTATCGGAGTGCTTTTTCTCGTCCCCTTTTTTCTCTTCGTGCTTTTTGGCGTCCGCTACCGAGGCTCCCTTTTTGCCACCCTTTTCAGCTCCCGGAACCGGATGCTCGGGATTTTTGGGGAATAGGGGCGCGGTAATCTTGATGGACTTGCCCTTCTGGGGAGTGGTAGGTTTTTTAGCGTCTTCCAGCCACTTCCGCTTGGGAGTGTCCTCCTTCAAAAACAAATCGTCTTTCAAATAGGGAACAGCGGAGGTACGACTGACCTTGGCGGCAAAATCCAGGTCTTTGGCGAAGCCCTTTTGAACAAGGGATTTTCCTTCCGGCGATTCCCTCAAAAGATCCACGATCCTACCCTGCCAGGGCTTATAAAGTGCCACCGCTTCCTTGGCGCTTTCTGCTAATAGGATAGGTGTGGAGCTCAAGGTGTTCTGGAGGAAATCAGCCAGCATTCCGGCGAAAGCCGAATCTTCCGGACCTCCGGCGCAAACGATCACCACATCCCGTTTTCCTCGAAGACAGGAATCATAAACATCATCCAAATTGACGAAAGAACCCATTACCACATGCTTGGCGTTTTTAACAATTTTCAACGGTGTGGGAGTGCTAAAGGCCACAACCCGGTCTTTTACTTTTTCGCGGCTTGAATCCAGGGGTGAGCCGCCCAGGTGAAAACCGGGTATCTTATCCCAGTCGCGTTCTCCGGCCAAAAGGCCTTCCCCGCGCTTTTGCTTTTCAAATATTTTTTTAGCCGCCCCGGGGTCGGAGCAAAGGGCTACGCCAGCGGCGCCATGGTAAAGATAAACCGCAATGGTGGTAGAAGCTCGAAGAACATCGGCTAATACGACCGTAGCGTTTTGAACAACCGTCGGCTTCACGTCTTTGGGATCGAAATATACTGTAATCTTCACTTTATTCTCCAAACCAAGCTTTTCTTTATCCTCGAACATCGCCCATCAGCATCGAAAATTGATCGTCTTTTACTTTTTCTCTTCGCCTTTATCCTTCTTGCTCTTCATGAATTTTTCAACGAAGTGGGTGGAATAATTTCCCCGTTTGAAAGATTCACTCTCCAAAATGACCTTCAGAAAATCAGTTGTGGTATGGATGCCTTCCACCACCAGTTCGTCCAAAGCCCTCACCATCCGCCGGATGGCTTGGGGACGGTCGGGGGCATGGACGATGATCTTGGCCAGCATTGAATCGTAATAAGGCGGGACCTTGTACCCCTGATAAAGATGGGTATCCACTCGCACCCCTGGCCCCCCCGGAACGTGATAGGTCGTGATCGTACCGGGCGATGGGCGGAAGTTGTCATCCGGATCTTCGGCGTTGATGCGGCATTCAATGGAATGTCCCCGGGGTTCCAAGACGTCCTTGCCCATGGATAGTTTTTCACCCGCGGCGATTTTGATCTGCTCTTTAATAATATCCACCCCGGTAGTCAATTCGGTGACGGGATGCTCAACCTGAACGCGAGTATTCATTTCCATGAAGTAAAAGTCACCATGCTTATCCATGAGGAACTCAATGGTTCCAGCGGAGGTGTATTTCACTTCTTTCGCTAATTTAAGGGCGTATTTCCCCACCTTTTTGCGTTGCCGGGTTGTCAAAACCGGGGAGGGTGCTTCCTCAATGAGTTTTTGGTGAGACCGCTGAATCGTACAATCCCTCTCACCTAAATGCATGATGTGGCCGTACTCATCGCCCAGTATTTGAACCTCGATGTGCCTGGGTTCCTCAATATATTTCTCAATGTAAACCTCGGGATTACCGAAAGCCGCTTCGGCCTCGGCACGTGCCGTTTGAAAGGCCTGCGTCAGGGAAATATCCGTGTGGGCGACACGCATTCCCTTTCCACCGCCACCCGCAGAAGCCTTGATGATTACCGGATACTTGATCAACTTGGCCACGGCCAGCGCCTGTTTTTCATTCTTCACCGCGCCGTCGCTCCCGGGGGTGGTGGGAGTCCCCGCCTTTTTCGCCGTCCGGATAGCGGCCACTTTGTCACCCATCAATCGCATGACTTCAGGTTTGGGCCCGATGAATTTGATCTGGCAACTGGCGCAAACTTCCGCGAAGTGGGCGTTCTCGGCTAAGAAACCGTAACCAGGATGGATGGCCTCGGCATCGGTGATTTCCGCCGCGCTGATGAGCGCTGGAATATTGAGATAACTTTCCTTGCTGGAAGGCTTCCCGATGCAGACGCTCTCATCCGCCAGGTGAACGTGCAGGGACTCGGCGTCGGCTTGGGAATAAACAGCCACTGTCTTTATCCCGAGTTCTTTACAGGCCCGGATGATGCGAAGGGCAATCTCCCCCCGGTTGGCGATGAGTATCTTGTTAAACATGATTTCCTTTTCTCAAAAGCCGTTTACTGTTCGCCTTCAAGCCAGACTGCGAACGTTGGGCTGTACCTGCGAATTGTCTTTAACTGGGATCAACAACGATTAAAGGCTGGTTGAATTCGACGGCCTGGCCATTCTGGACGAGGATTTTGACAACCTTGCCGGCGACTTCGGACTTCACTTCGTTCATGAGTTTCATGGCCTCAATGATGCAATAGACTTGGCCCACTGCAATCTTGTCCCCTTCTTCAATGAAAGGTTTCGAGTCCGGGGATGAGGCGCGATAAAAGGTTCCAACCATTGGAGAATTCAAGGTAGCGCCATTGTCCGGCGTCGCGGCGGTTGCGCCACCGGCCGACGTTGCCGCCGGAACACCCGTGGCAGGAGCAACGGAAGCCGCGACGGGTACGGTGGAAACCACTGAAGGAACCATGGTGGTGGCGAAAGGCATTCCCGGCCCCCGGCGAAGATGGACCTTGATGTCCCCCTGCTCGAAACTGAGTTCGGAGATGTCCGCTTCATTCATCAAGGCGATGACATCCTGGACGATGGAAAGTCTGGAACTGACTTTTATTTTTTTAATCGGGGCGGATTCGGCTTTTTTCTTCTTTTCCGGCTTGGACCCTTCGTTCTTTTCCGGGCTAGTCGACATTCAATGTCTCCTTTCTAACACAACGGCTGGACGACGGTTGGGGGAATTCAAACTCTTTCTAAATATTCCCCGGTTCTGGTATCAACCTTGATGACATCCCCTTCTTTAACAAAAAGAGGAACCTGGATGGTGGCTCCGCTCTCGAGCGTGGCGGGTTTGCTGGCCCCCGATACCCGGTCGCCCTTGATTCCGGGTTCCGAGGAGATGATTTTCAAGTTCACGGTAATGGGCAGTTTTACACTGATGGGACGGTCTCTATAGAAAAGCACTTCGATATTCATCTCGTCCTTGAGCCATTGGTACCCTTCCCCGACTTCTTCCTCGGTTAGTTCCAATTGTTCATAGGTTTCGGTGTCCATGAATACGAACTTATCGCCTTGCTTATACATGTACTGCATTTCCTTTTCTTCAACCGGGGGTTCGGCTACTTTTTCCCAACTATCCAGGGTCTTATCAGTCACAGTTCCTTGCTCGACATTCTTGATCTTTAGACGGACAAAACCACCGCCTTTACCGGGCTTTACATGTTGAAAATTGACAACCCGGTAAAGGACACCATCAAATTCACACAGATTCCCTGCCCGTAGATCCATAACGGTAAGCATTTAAAATCCTCCAAGATGAATAGGGGAAAAACCCTTATTTAATAGGCATATTTAGTCAAAAAGTCGTAAAAACCCTTATTTTTAATGGTTTTTGAGCCAAAAGAGGCGGCATTTTACAGGAAAGTCGGCCATCCGTCAAACCAACCTTGCTCCAACCCTCAGAATTAATTAAAAACCCTACCATTTTAAGTGTTTTCTGGAAAAGCTTGGGTGAAAGAGAGGCACGATTACCCGATTTCCGGATGATCGATAAAGCGAGAGAGGCTTAAATCCGGCCTGAGGCACCCCCAAACCAGAGAGAGTTAACGGAATTTCTTATCCTTGAAAACCTCTTTGGCGGCATACATGGCATTCATGGCCGCCGGGAACCCCGCGTAAACAGCCATTTGGAGAATGGCTTCAATGATCTCCCGTTTGGAACACCCCACGTTGAGGGCGCCTTTTATATGGGACTTTAGCTGAAGGGGAGCGGTTCCAAGAGTGACGAGGGAAGCAATCGTCAAAAGCTGTCGGGTTTTCAAATCCAACCCCGGACGGGAATAGATGTCCGCAAAGGCGAACTCGGTCACAAATTTTCCCAGTTCGGGACTGATATCCTTCAGGCTGTTGATCGTGGCCTTTGCCACGGGCCCATGGATTTCTTGAAATTTTTTCCAACCTTTTTCGTAACGTTCATCTTTCATGTTGGTGCTCCTCACTCATCAATAAACCTTCTATGCCACATTTCCACTAATAACAGGCCGTACAAAAGAAGATGGTGATCTTTCCTGCCCGAAAGATGTTCTTCTAAAATCTGCTCGGTTTTGGGGATATTGAAATAACCTCGCTTCTGGAATTTTTCAGAATGAAGGATATCCACTAGGAGGGATTTTAATTCTTTTCGAAACCAAGGTCCCAAAGGAACGGCAAACCCCCTCTTTTGGCGGTTGATGATTTCACTTGGGACATATTTTTGGGCGGCCTTTTTTAAAATATATTTTCCCGTGCTCCCTTTAAGCTTCATAGTTGAGGGAAGGGAAAAAGCGAATTCTACCAACCGGTGGTCCAGGTAAGGCACCCGCGCTTCCAGCGAAGCCGCCATACTCATGCGGTCCACCTTGTTCAAAAGGTCGTCGGGGAGCCATGTCTTCAAATCCATGTAAAGCATCAGGTTCAGGTTGTCGAAACCATAAGGCTCGGCTCCCTCGAAAATCCGTTCCATGGACTCCTCAACTTTGGAATGTTCCATTTCATACAACAGCTTCTCCCCTGCCAACCCTTGCAGGGTTTCCTCCAGGCAAAGCCGGGACCAAGCCATGTGCCGTTTCACCAAGTCCTCTTTATTCAAGGCATGCCAGGCTTGTTTATAAGGGTCCTTCATACCGCCCGTCACGAAAGGAACGAGAGCCTTCAACCACCCGGGTATCAACCTCACCCCGCCTGAAAGCTGGTCGTAGGAATAACGTCGATAGCCTCCAAAGAGCTCATCCGCTCCCTCCCCGGTAAGGACAACCTTCACTTCCTGCCGCGCGAAAAGGGAAACCACGAAAGTTGGCAATATCGCCGGATCGATGACCGGATCGTCCTGGTACTTCACTAGTTTCGGAATGAGGTCGTTGAGCATCTGGGCATTGACCATGATTTCCCGGTGCTGGCTTTTGAGGGTTTTGGAGACCTTTTGGGCGAATTTGAGTTCGTTAAAATCGTGCTGGTTCTCGAAACCCACGGAGTAAGTCTTGACCGACTGCCGGGTCTGTTGGGTCATGGCGGCTACGACAAAGGAGGAATCCAGTCCGCCCGAAAGAAAAGCCCCAACAGGCACATCCGACATCAGTTGTTCCTTCACGCTGGCGAAAAACTTGGAGCGCAATTCCTCCACAAGGTTTTTCTCCTGGACCGTATCAATATCTTCCCCCAAGGTTGTGGTGATCTTGGGCAGTTCCCAATAGGGGCGCACCATTATCTTGCCGCTTTGGCAGATCAGGTAATGGCCGGCGGGAAGTTTTCGGATGCCCTTGAAGAGGGTGTCGGGCGTTGGAACGTACTGGAGGGTCATAAGAGTGAGAATTTGTTTGGAATCCACCTGGCGGGGCACGGTATCCAAGGCAAGCAATGCCTTGATTTCCGAGCCGAATACCAGAGACCCGTCAGCGGTGGTGTAGTAAAGCGGCTTTACTCCTATATGATCCCGGGCAAGAATGAGTTTTTGGAAAGTCTCATCCCAAAGGGCGAAAGCGAACATACCTCGAAGTTTGGAAATGAATTTATCGCCATATTCTTCATAAGCATGGACAATGACTTCGGTATCCGAGTTAGTGGAAAAATGGTGGCCGGCCTCGATTAAGGGTTCTCGCAATTCCAAATAGTTGTAAATCTCGCCATTAAACACAACCCAGATATTGCCCCGTTCGTTGGAGATGGGCTGGGCGCCGCCCGCAACATCGACGATGGCAAGGCGGGTCATGCCCAGGCCAACGGACCCCTTTTGGTACATCCCCTTGTCATCCGGGCCCCGGTGCTTGATTGTTTCGGTCATGTCCTCAAGATGTTTCAACTTCAAGGGCATGCCCGGCTTAAATTGGCAGAAACCCGCTATACCGCACAAATGAACACCTCATTAAGAATTACTTTTCGCCGCTTGTTTTAATACTTGTTCCAACTTTCGGCCCGAATCATTCCAGCGATAGTTCTTCAGGATAAACCGCTGGCCCTTTTTCGCCCAAGCCTTCCCCGCTTTGGGCTTCAAAAGCACCTCAATCAACTCCTGGGCGAATTGATCTTCGTTTCCAACCACTATAACGCCATCCCGCCCTTTCAACGGCATCCAGGAAACCGCCTGGGGAGTGGCGACCACCGGAACACCTAAAGCCAAAGACAAGGCCACCTTGTTTTGCATTCCCGCCGTCACCCGCAAGGGAGCGATAGAAACATTCGCTTGGACCAAATAGGGTTCAATCTCAGGCACCCAACCGGTTACGAACACATTCTGGCCGTCGTGATACCGCAAGAGGGCTTTGCGGGGATGACCTCCCACCGCCGCAAAAACTACCGAAGGAACCTGTTGTTTCAACTTGGGCCATATTTTTTTTAGGAACCATAGCGCACCGTCCTCATTCGCGGCATAACCCATATTGCCCACAAAACAAATCACCATCTTGTTCTTTGGATAAACTTCCAGCTTTTTGGCTTTTGAAACCCGCTTAAATTCCACCCCGTTGGGGATCACGATCACTTTATCCACCGGGGCTCCCTGTTCCCTTAAAACCTGGGCGTCCGTTTCGGAAATGATTATGGATCGGAAGGCCCTTTCGGTCCATTCCACTTCTTCCCGCCGCAGAAACCAATAATCCCACCAGGCCGCCAATCGCCGGGAGAAACGCGCCACGTTCTTTTGCTTCAGTTGCTGGGCGTAAGCCGTCAGACAGTCGGTTAGTTCCAAAACCACCGGCTTTCCGGGGTTGCCTTCGAAAGCCGCGGGAGCCATCCGAAGCCGATGGGCCAACACGACATCGACGGCTTGACCGTCCGAGGTTTTCCAATAATTCCTCAGATGATCCCGGAGTTTCGGGGAAAAATAACTGGAAACGTTCAGCGATTGGCCGATCAAAACACCGCCTACCAGGTTAAAGAACAAGTCCCAATGGTTTAAATGCTCCTGGTAAAAATGGCGGCAGAAAACACGAAGGCTGTCGGCATCGGAAAAATCGGACTTTACCCGGGTCAAGCAAAAGAGGTCGATTTTGTGGCCCCGGCTTCTGAGGTGTTTGAGAAAATGATAAAGACGGAGTTTGTCCCCATCGTGCGGAGGATAAGGAACAAGGGGCGTGAGAATGAGGATATTCAAGCGTTGCTGTCCTTTATTGACTTACAACTTTTTTCTCTTTTAAAAACCAAAAGCTAAAGGCGAGGGTCAACCCCATCGTCAAAGCACTCATGAGATAACTTTTCATTTCGACCACGGGCGCCTGGAAAGCCGGATTCATCGCTGTCAATGGCAGATGTAAAAAAGAACCGACCATCTTTAAAATCAAGTTCTCCCCATTGAGTTTGTTATACCGCATCCAAGGGATCGCCGCCAAAAGCCAATTCACAAAAATACCCACGACCAGGGACAAAGCCGCAAACTTGGTCCAAATATCCTCTTTCTTCATCTTTTCCATAGAAGAATAAACCGCCAGCAACAAAAGAGGTGTCACGCCCACCCAATAGCGGGTAGCTGGCGTCAGCCCGAGGTTTTCATAGAAGGACATAAAGAGGTAATAAAACAGGAGTATCCCAACCACCAATAGAGCCCAATGGATTCCTGGATCGCCACAATACAACCCCGCCTGTCACGACCAGCCCGAAAATGGGGAAATAGAACCAAAGGCCACATTCCTGATCCAGGAGAAGCCCGAAGAATCCATCCCAAAAATGCCCCAAACGGAATAAAGAAGTGAAAGGTTCATTGTGGGCTCCAAGGGGCGTTAGAACACCATAGAGGCTGTAAAAATAGATGATTAAGAATAGGACCGGCGCTCCAAAGCCAGCCCCAAACTTAACTAATTGCGCCTTTCGATATTTCCGGTCTTTCCAGATTTCAAATAACGTAAATGAAAGAAACGGGAAAATTATTAAAACATTGCGGTTGTGCATCCAAAGCATTAGCCCCAAACACAATCCCAGCCACTGCCATCGCTTTTTCAAAAAAAGAAGAAGGCTTAAGGCCACCAGGCAGGCGGTAGGAATTTCCGGGAAGATGAGACCGCAGAAAAGCAGCAAGGGGCTGGAGAAAAGACCGACCATTCCGGTCGCGTGAAGCGCCCAGCCTTTGGCTCCCGTTTCTTCCAACACCCGCATTGTCAGGATAAAGGGCCAAAGCCGCCAACAAGAGCCATGGTCAATGCCGCCCCGAGGCGTCCTGCGATTAAGGAAACCCGGCAAAATTAATAATACCGGCCCCAAAGGATGGTGGCTATATCTTTTACCATCCTCCACATGTTCCAATCCTTGGGGCTCCAAAACCCCCCGATGGTAAAACTGTTCATAATCCCTGTTGGCATAATTGTTCGTCGAGGTCCAAATCCCCATCATGGATAAGGCTATAGGCCATCAACAGATAATGGGGCTCATCCCCGCTCAAATCGCAAACCGTCGCCGTCCAAAGAGTGGTCCCACAAACAGAAATAGCCCCATCACACCAATATTTTGGAAAATCCTCCATCCTTCTCCTGGATTTTTTTAACAGTGCGGGATAAAAAAACGAAAAAATGGGAAATCAAATGATGTCCCAGAAGGATCTGTATTTTTCTCAGTCTGAAATTATGGGGTCCGGAAGGTTCAAGCCTAAGCCAGGGGCCAGAGTATCCCAACAACCAGGGAAATGGGTGAGGAGAACCTGGCGAAACATCAATTCCCAGTTTTCTTGAGTCGACATGAGACGAAAAATTACCGTCTCCAGCGCTATCACGATGGCAAACAAGAACAAAAACAGGAAGATCAAAGGCATCTGATCCCCGGGCCAGACATTGGGCAATCCAAAAAAAAAGTTTAATAGCGAAATCGCCTCCAGCAAGAAAAGACCGCCGTTCAAAAAAGCGGTCATAGAGGCATTCTTTCATAAACTTTCAAAGTCAACTTTGCCGTTCTTTCCCAGGTGAACAGTTTGGCCCGCTTCAGTCCCCGCAGGATATGGCGTTTGCGCAAGGAAGGCTTTTCCATCATTTGCTTCACCCCTTTGGCGATGGCTTATGGGTTCTCTGGGTCAACCAGCCAAGCCGCGTCGCCCGCCACCTCGGGCAAGGAGGTGGTATTGGAGGCAATCACTGGAACCCCGCAAGCGAATGCTTCCAACACCGGAAGCCCGAAACCTTCCAATCGCGAGGGATAAAGAAACAAATCCGCTTCCGCGTAAACAAGGCTTAACATTTCAAAGGGCACGTTTCCAGCCCATTCCAATAGATTTCCAATCCCCAAAGAAAGAACCTGGTCGATATAGTTGGTAAATTTCAACTCCGCCGCATCCATGCCTACAACGATCACCTGAAACTTCTTACCCAGGTCCGCGAGAATTTTTACCGCCTTTAGAATATTGGCCATGTTTTTTCGCTCATCGGCCGCCCCATGGACCAAAATCTTAAAAATTTTAGAAGGTTTACGGGAAACCTTTTTAAACAGCCTCCTGTCCACTCCCTCCGGCGTCACGAAAATCTTGGCGCCATCGATACCCATTTGATCCAGAATCTGTCTCTTGGAAAATTCAGAAACGGTAAGAATGGCCTTTGCCCTAAACACCGAACGGCTAATCGCCCACTTTTTATAGCCATCCAACAACCTATGCCGGAATGTGGCCTTGGGCCTTACTTGGGCCAATGGCCGGGTATGCATCGTATCGTGAAGCGTCACCACGAATGGGATGGGGTCGATGGAGGTGGCGGAATTATCCGTAAAGTGAAGAAGGTCCACCCCTTGTTCCCGGGCCACACGGGGGAGAAGCACCTGTTCATAATAAGCTGCGTTAGAAAAGGGGACGATAACCCACTGAAACCTGGTCGAGGAAATTTGGCTTCTTAAGGCGTGGGGAGCGTTGAAAATGAAATAACGGTTTTTCCGGTCGATCTTCGAAAGGGCTAAAATCAGGTTTGCGGCATAGGTGCCGACACCGCGCCGGTAAGCCAAGCGGGCGTCGATACCGATACGAAGAGGTTTACTTTTTGGGCTTTTCCGCACGTTCAACGAGCATCACGGGTATACCATTTTCCACAGGGTAACGTTTCTTACAGGCGGTACATTCGATGGCATTATCCTTCTCGCGCACAGCCGACCCGCAGGCGGGACAGATCAAAATATTCAACAAATCTTGTGAAATCACGGCGTCCCCTTTGTTTCAGGATTTAATCTTTTTTTAAATCGCATTAAATAATCCGAACTTAAATCTTCTTTGTGGCCTTGAGGATGATCCCCCCGCCTAAGCCGGGCAGGAGGACTTTGCCAATCGCATCCGTTACATTGAGAATCGAACGATTGATGGACGGACCCAAGAAACTTAGGACTTGTTCAAAGACTCGCGGTAATTTCAAGTAATTATAGGTTTCAACCGAAACCCTGTCAAACTTGGCTTCCTCGGCGAGCTTTTTTAAATCACCAGGGCCAAAAAAGAAAAGATGATCGGTTTGTTTGGACTTTCGAGCTTTGTTGACGAAAGGCAAAAACAGCTTGAAATAGGACTTGTCATTCGTGACGGACACCACAAGTATCCCGCCGGGCTTCAATAACCGTTTTGCTTCGCGAAAAACTCCAGCCGGATCATAACAATGATCAATGACTTCCTTCACCACGATGCCGTGGGCCGTCATGTCCTGGACCGGGATACCTTCGGCCATCCCTTGCACGAACCCCATGCCAAACTCGGAAATGTCCCTTTGTTTTAATTGCTCACCGGAAGGCTCGAAACCTATGTAGTTCCAAACCCTTGACCTTCCTCGTCCCTGCAAAAACAAAGCGAACTCGCCGCGCCCCGCGCCGATATCAAGCAGAAGCGGCCGGCTCTTTGATGGCTCCCGTCTCATGGAAGTTTTGATCCAGAATAGCTTCGATCTTCTCATCCAGACGCTTGTACCGAAGCTTCATCAGGGGCGTAAGGGACTTGAGATATTCGTCATCATCCCAATGGGACTGAAGCAATTTCCATTTTTCGTAATTTGCGTCGCCCAAAAGCCCCGTCCTTTCACTTGAAAAAACGGAAAGCTCCAAAAAACACAGCTGATCAGCAAAAGGATAACATAGACCGTGTAAAAGAGGAGCCAAAGCGGCTCCAAGAGATAATGAAGAATCACCATCAACATCCATTGAGGGGTCGTCGGCTTGCGTCCCGCCCTTTTTCTTCGCTTTTTCCAAAGCCCGATTAATTCGACCATAATCCTCGAAACGCAGGATGAATATCCACTCGATAAACTTCCGGAAAAAACCGGGAAAGGGCTGGATGATTTCCCGAAAGAAAATTTCCATCTTCTTGGCCCATTCCGCCCCCACGACTTGGGCGGGCAAGGGAATGAGATCCGCGACTTTCACAAAAAGGGACACCAAAAGATTTCCCAACATCATTTGAAGGAAAAAACACCAGCCCCCGAAAAAACCCATCAAACCGCCCACCACCCAAAAATAAGCCGTCCCCGCACCCGGATGGAGGCCAGGGGGTCCACTTTGCGTTTCCCGGTAGACCACTCCCACCAGCCCCGCCAAGCAAAGACCGATCCCTAAACCCAGTGAGATTCCATTGAGAAAAAGAAGCGCGATTTTCTTCATCGTTATCCCCTTTGACCACCTATCTTAAACGATGACCTGACGAGCCGCTGAAAACAACCGGTCTTGTTCTATTAACAATTTTGTGCAGGGGGTCCAAAATTGTCCGCCTTCCCTTTTTAAAACAAGGATTTTGAGCCTCTTTTCAAGGCCCTATTTGGCCCCTTAATTGCCTAATCTTGGAGTAAAGGTGCTAGAAAGGATATCCCATGGATTTCCAAAATTACGATACCGGTTCTTTTTATGACGAACTTTTTGAGAATTCGGGCAAGCCCCGCTCCATGGTGGCGCCCCTCATCCAGCGCCTCAAGGCCATGTCCCACAGCGACTTGATCCGGCAGCAGAAAGCCGCCGAGAGCGAGTTCCTCCAGATGGGCATTACCTTCACGGTATACGGCAACAAAGACGGTACGGAAAAAATTTTCCCTTTTGACATCATTCCCCGCATCGTGTCCAATCCGGAATGGCAGGTTATCGAGAAGGGCCTCATCCAGCGAATCCAAGCCCTCAACCTTTTCATCGATGATATTTACCACTCCCAACAGATCCTTAAGGACAATGTTATCCCCAAAGAGGTCGTTCTATCCTCCTTCGGTTATCGAAGCCAATGTGTTGGACTTACCCCGCCGCGCAGAATTTGGATTCATATCACGGGCACCGACCTTGTTCGCGACAAGGACGGCCATTATTACGTGCTGGAAGACAACCTTCGCTGTCCATCCGGGGTATCCTATGTTTTGGAAAACCGCAACGTGCTCAAGCGAACCTTGCCCCAGGCTTTTCAAGACATGTCGGTTAAACCCGTGGACGATTACCCCCTGCGTTTGCTGGATACCTTGCGTTATTCCGCGCCGACCGATTTTGCTTCCCCCCGGGTGGTCGTCCTGACGCCCGGTCCCTATAACTCCGCCTATTTCGAGCACGCTTTCCTGGCCCAGCAAATGGGAGCCCAACTGGTTGAAGGCCGGGATCTGGTCGTCTCGGACGGTTATGTGAAACTTCGCACGACCAAGGGTTATGAACGCGTGGACGTCATTTACCGCCGCGTGGACGACGAATTCATCGATCCACTGGCCTTTAAGCCCGATTCCACCTTGGGGATACCCGGAATCATGGAAGTCTATCGCAAGGGCCGGGTGGCCCTGGCCAATGCCATCGGCACGGGAATCGCCGACGACAAAGGCATCTACGCTTATGTGCCCAACATGATCAAATTTTACCTGCAGGAAGACCCCATACTTCCCAACGTCCCTACCTATGTTTGTTGGGAAGAAGACCAGCGCAAATATGTCCTGGAGAACCTCGACAAAGTGGTGGTCAAGGCCGTCAACCAGGCGGGGGGCTACGGCATGTTAGTGGGGCCCCATTCCACCAAGGCCGAACAGGAAAAATTCGCGAAGCTCATCGTGGCTCATCCCCGCGATTACATCGCCCAGCCTACCCTCGCCCTTTCCCGCGTACCCGTCATTGTGGACGACCATTTTGAGGGACGTCATGTGGATTTGCGGCCTTATGTTCTTTATGGACGCAGTGTTTATGTCTTGCCGGGCGGGCTTACCAGGGTGGCTTTGAAAAAAGGCTCCCTGGTGGTCAACTCTTCCCAGGGTGGCGGCAGTAAGGATACCTGGGTGCTGGATGCCAAACCGGAAGGGGCCCCATGCTAAGTCGCCTTGCCGATTCACTCTTCTGGACAGGCCGTTATGTGGAACGGGCGGAAAATGTCGCCCGTTTTATCGGGGTCAACTTGAACCTCATATTGGACACTCCTTTGAACGACCAGCAACAATGGCAACCCCTCGTTATAACCAGCGGCGATTACCAAGATTTTGAATTGCGTTACGGCGAGCCGAGTCGGGACAACGTCATTCAATTCCTGGTGTTCGACTCCGACAACCGCAACTCGATATATTCCAGCATCCATAAAGCCCGGGAAAACGCCCGAACCATGCGGGAAATCATCTCCTCGGAAATGTGGGAGCAGTTGAACAGCTTTTATCTGATGGTGCAAGGCGCGGTCCACAATCCGGGTTCGGGCCTTGAGTCCTTGAACACCTTTTGCCGCAACGTGAAAATCTTAAGCCATCTTTTTTCAGGGGTCACGGATGCCACCATGTCCCACGGGGAAGCCTGGCACTTTTTCAACATGGGCCGGCTTTTCGAAAGGGCGGACAAAACCGCCCGCATTCTGGACGTGAAATATTTCATCCTCTTGCCCAAGGTGGAGGATGTGGGCACACCCTACGACGACATCCTTTGGACGGCCCTGCTGAAATCCGCCAGCGCCAGCGAAATGTTCCGTAAAAAATACAGCTATATCCATCCCCTTCGGGTTGCCGAATTCCTTCTGCTGGACCGGGAGTTTCCCAGGTCAGTTCGCTTTTGCATCACCCAGGCCGAAGCCTCCATGCGTTCCATCACCGGGTCGTCTCCGGGAACCTACGTCAACCCGGCGGAACAGCAACTGGGGCGCTTGCGATCCGAATTGGATTACGCCGACATCGGCGGGATGGTTGCCCTTGGGCTGCATGAGTATCTCGACAGCTTCGAGGCCAAGTTGAATTCCGTGGGAGAAGCTTTGTTCGCCATTTATTTTTCAAACCAGCCGGGGGCCGAAATGGCAACCGAGCCATTGCCTGAAAGGAACAACCAATGACTTTTTGCCTTGCCATGAAAATAAAAGAAGGACTGGTGGCCCTGGCCGACACCCGTATCACCAGCGGCACGGAACAGATCACCGGGCGGAAGGTTTCCATCCACGAAAACCACGGCCAGCCTTTTTTCCTGATGACCTCGGGCTTGCGTTCCGCCCGAGATAAGGCCATCACCTATTTCAATGAACGCCTCGAGAATGAAAAAGAAACCTATCCCCATCTTTATAAGGCCGTGAACATCTTTGCCGAGCAGGTGCGACGGGTCATCAAGGAGGACAAGGAAGCCTTGGGGGAAGCGGGATATAGTTTCAATCTTTTTTCCATCATCGGGGGCCAGCTGCCCAGCGACACGGAACACAAGCTTTACCTCATTTATCCCCAGGGCAACTGGGTGGAAGTGACCGAAAGCACGCCCTATTACGCCATTGGCGAGTCCGCTTACGGCAAGCCTCTTTTGGATAGGGCCCTTCATTACGAATCCTCCATGGAAGTGGCGATGAAAGTGGGGTACCTGGCCTTCGAGGCGACTCGCACCAGCGCAACGGATGTGGACTTCCCCATCGATATGGTTCTTTACCGAAAAGACACCAATCGAATGACTGAAACGCGCTATGAACGGGAAGACCTGAAGGAAGTCACGGACTGGTGGAAAGTGCGCGTCCGGGAAACGGTGGAGCTTTGTCCTTCCCAATGGGCGGAAAACGCCATGGGAAAGTTGCCCCGTAAATGGGGGGAGAGTCATGCGGTTTGAGATACGCCATAGGATTCGTTATACCTACAGCAAGGAAGTTTTTTTGGAGCCCACCTCCATCCACCTGAAGCCGCGCAGCGACTTTAGCCAAAGGGTTGATTCCTTCGAATTGAAAGTGGAACCCGTGCCGGTGGGCCTCTCCGAATCGCTGGACCTTTTCAACAACCATGAGGCCATGGCTTGGTTCTCCGGAAAGCATTCCAGTTTTTCCGTCCAAACTCGCTCCAGGGTGGACACGACCTTAAGCAATCCCTTTAACTATCTCATCACCGATCCAATGGTCCTGAGGCTCCCCGGCAAGTACGGCGCCGAACATTCCGTCTTGGCTTCCTACCTCAAGCCCGCGCCCGATCCCTCGGTTGAAAATCTGGCTCAGGAGCTTTTGAATGAAAGCGACGACAACGCTATCAATTTCCTCTTCCACGCCACCGATTACATCCACCGCTCGTTCCAGCATGTGGTGCGTTCCCAGGGGGAAGCCCTGCCCGCTTTCAAGACCCTTCGCCGCCGCGAGGGGGCCTGCCGTGACCTAGCCGTTTTGCTAGTGGAGATTTGCCGGTCCATGGGTCTGGCCGCCCGTTTCGTCAGTGGCTACAAATACGACCCCGGTTCCAAGGACGCCAATGAGCTGCATGCCTGGGCCGAAGTCTACCTTCCGGGGGCGGGCTGGAGGGGCTATGATCCAACCTGGGGCTTGGCCGTGTCGGATCTTCATATCCCCCTGGCAGCGGGCCCCACGCCCCTGGAGGCCGCCCCGGTTTCCGGCACCTTCCGTGGCACGGATGTGCTTTCCAAGCTGGATTATCAGGTGGAAGTGGAATGCCTGGATGAAGCCCCAAAGCTTAATTCCTCTCGTTAAATCAGTCCCCCTTTCTCTTAAAACCAACCTTGGCTTCTATAGATTTACGGCCCTTTGACTTTTATACTGCCCCACTGAATATGTCACCCACACCCATCGAAACTGAAATGCAGGGTTTCAACGGCCTGACGGTCGCGGCTTTCGAAAGCCGCATGGCCAAGGAAATGGAAGACCTCATTTCCCGCCACGGGGCGTGTTCCCAAAGTTGTCCCCTCCATGCGGGAAATTCCGCTTTCCGAGAATAAGCCGGCTTTCAACTTTTTCGAGAACCTCCAGCAAGGAAATATCGATATCGTCATTTTCATGACCGGCGTGGGCACCCGGACGCTTTTCCAGGCCTTGGAAGCTCAACTATGCCCCCAGCCGAATTCTGAAGGCCTTTAAACACGCTTCGCTCGTTGCCCGCGGGCCTAAATCGGTAAAGGCTTTGACGGAAAAAAACATGCGCTCTTCGGTGGTCGTCCCCGAACCCAACACCTGGCGGGAAGTGCTGGAAGCCTTGGACTCCCAAAGGCCCGTCAAGGGTTTGAAGATCGCCATCCAGGAATATGGCGTCTCCAACCCTGAATTCTTCGGAGGCCTTATTGGAACGGGGCGCCAAGGAAGTCACCAGCGTGCCCGTCTACCGTTGGGCCTTGCCCGAGGACACCAAACCCCTGACCCATCTGATCGAGTCGATTTTGGATGGCGAAGCGTCGGTGGCTCTCTTCACCAGCGCCCAACAGATTCGCAACGTTTTTGAATTGGCCAAGGGACTCGAGAAAAATCATGAACTTCAGGAAGCTCTTAGCCGGATGGTGATCGGTTCCATTGGATCGGTGTGCAGTGAAGGCCCTCAAGGAATTCGGCCTGAACCCGACCTGGAACCGGAACATCCCAAGATGGGTTTTCTGGTAAAGGAAGTGGCGGAAAAATCTTTTGAACTTTGCCAAAAGAAGGCCGCCGAATCCCTTCGGTCCAAACCCCGCGAACCCAAAACCCTCTCGCCCCCCTCCCAGGAAAATCTTTTTCTGAAAGCCTGCCGGAAAGAAGCCGTCCCTCGCACGCCCCTCTGGATCATGCGCCAAGCGGGACGATATTTGCCCTCCTACCGAGAAATTCGCGCCAAGGTTTCCTTTTTGGAGCTTTGCAAAACCCCCGAACTGGCCGCCGAAGTGACCGTTACCGCCCAGGAAGTCCTGGGTGTGGACGCGGCCATCCTTTTTGCCGATATCCTGCTAATCGCCGAACCCCTGGGTTTCCAATTATCCTTCGGTGAAAGCGGCGGCCCCGTCATCCACAACCCTTTCCGTTCCGGGGAGGACCTGAAGCGGGTGGAAAACGTGGAAGCCGACTTCGATTTGAGTTACGTCATGAAAGCCATCCATTTGATCCGTTCCAGCCTCAAGCCTCATATTCCCCTCATCGGATTTGCCGGGGCCCCTTTTACGCTGGCTTCTTATTTAATCGAGGGCGGCGGTTCCAAGGACTATCACCAAACCCGCGCCGTATTGTCGGACATCAAAGTTTGGGACGAATTAATGAAAAAGCTGGTAGCGGCCACGGTTTCCTACCTCAACGCCCAAGTCCTGGCCGGGGCCCAAGCGGTACAGTTGTTCGATTCCTGGGTGGGCATCCTGGCGCCCGAGGAGTTCCAGCGCCTCGTACTCCCCTATTTGAAACTGCTGATTCTTCATTTCAGCCGTTTGCAACCGAGCATTCCGGTGATTTACTTCGGCACCCAAACCGCACCCTTTTATTCCTGGTTCAAGCAAACCGGCGCGGCGGTTATCGGAGTGGATTGGCGGATGGATTTGGACAAGGCCTGGAAGCAATTGGGCGACGTGGCCATCCAGGGCAACCTGAACCCCGAGGTATTGTTGACCGACCCCGAAACCGTCAGCAAGGAAACCGAGAAAATACTTCGATTCGCGAATGGCCGTCCCGGCCACATCTTCAACTTGGGCCACGGTATCCTGCCCCAGACCCCCATGGAAAATGTGCAGGCCATGATCGAAACCGTCAAGAACTGGAAAAACTGATATTCTCCAAAAGATCTTCAATAACTCCCCGCTTTTGAGTAACTTATTGCGTTTTTGGAAGATTTGCATTCCTTTATCACGAGGAATCACTTGAATCATTTTTACGACGCGGTTTTATTGATCGGCTTTGGCGGACCGGAAAAACCCGAGGATGTAGTCCCGTTTTTAGAGGACGTTACCGCAGGCCGGGGCGTTCCTCTCGAACGGCTCAAGCTGGTTGCCAAGCAATACGAAAAAATCGGGGGTGTTTCTCCTTATAACCACTTAACCCGTGAACAGGGTGACGCCCTGCAAAAACTTCTGAAATCCCGTGGACTCGATATTCCGGTGGTCTTAGGGTTTGCCCACTACCCTCCTCGCATTGTCGACACCCTTAGGGAATTGGCCCTGAAAAACAAAACCAAGATTTTCGCCATTATAATGGCGCCTCATCGCAGCCCAGCCTCTTATGATAAATACGTGAACAAGGCGCAGGAAGCCCAAGAATCCATCAAGGCCCAAGGGCTGCCGGTTCCCGAAATAACCTTTGCTCCCGAATGGCATACCCGCCCGGGCTTCATCAATGCCATTGCCCAAAATATTCAAGAAGCTTTTGCCCAACTGACTCCCGAGGAAAAAGAACGTCATCGAGCGGAACTTATCTTCACCACCCACAGTATTCCAAGGGCGATGGCCCTCAAGTCCCCCTATTCGCTTCAATTCGAGCAAACCTGTCAGCACGTCATGCCGAAAGTGGAAGTTCCTTATTACCAAACGGCTTATACCAGCCGTAGCGGCAGGCCCGAAGACGCCTGGCTGGAACCGGACTTGGGAGCCTTTATCGAACAGCGCACTTATGAAACCCTGTCCGCATGCGTGGTCGCCCCCATCGGCTTTTTGGTGGATCACGTGGAAGTGCTTTACGATATCGACATCCTGGCCCAAGAAAAGGCAAAATGGAAAAGTTTGCACCTCGTCAGGGCCAAGACCGTAGGTACCCATCCTTCTTTTATTGCTATGCTGGCGGGATTGGTGGAGGAAGCCATAAGTCAACCCGGGGTTGCTTCGTCGTAGCCCGACGCCTTTGCGGCGGGGCTCCTGCAATGACCGCGGTTATATTTTTCAAATGGAGACAATTTGAAAACGTTAAGGGTAACTATCATCGGGGCGGGGGTCAGCGGATTGGCCTGTGCCTACCGTTTATTGGAGCTTTCGAAAGAAAAAAACATCCCGTTGGAATTAAACATCCTGGACGCAGGTGAAAAGGCCGGCGGCACCTTGAGCTCCGTCGAAGAGAACGGCTTTTTAATGGAAGAGGGCCCCGATTGTTTCATCACCGAAAAACCGGCGGCATTGGAATTATGCAAAAAGCTGGGACTCGAAGACCAGCTCATCAAGACCAACCAATCCCTAAAACAATCCTTCATTTTAAAAGGGACAAAGCTTCACCCTATTCCGGAGGGCTTTTACCTGCTGGCTCCCTCCCGTTTAATGCCGCTTATGACCACCTCATTGCTTTCTCCCATGGGAAAGATTCGCGCGGCTTTGGAGCCTCTTATCAAGGTTCGCCGGGACCCCCAAGATGAGAGCGTGGGGCATTTCGTCCGCCGTCGCCTGGGAACCGAGGTTTTTGAAGCCTTGGCCCAACCCTTGATCGGCGGGGTTTATAACGCGGACCCGGATGAACTGAGCGTGAATGCTTGTACGCCCAGCTTCAAGGAGATGGAGATAAAATACGGTTCTCTTCTAAAAGCCATGGCCGCCCGGCGGCTGAACGCCCAGGCCCAGGTATCCGGCGCCCGTTATTCCCTTTTTGTAAGCTTTAAAAAAGGAATGCAAACCTTGGCCGAAGCTTTGACCTCCAAAATTCCAGCCGAGTCCATGTGGCTTCAAAGCCCCGTGGAATCGCTTAAACCCACGGACAAGGGAACCTGGGAAATCGAAGCCAACGGCCGGACTCAAGGAGTGGACGCCGTGGTCCTGGCCATTCAACCCTCCAAAATGCGTCCTCTCATCGGCCAGTTGGACAAGGAGTGGGACAAGCTTTTATCGGGCATCCCCGCCCATGATTCGGCAACCCTGAATTTGGGCTTCCGCCGCCAAGACGTGGATCATCCCCTCAATGGTTTCGGATTCGTGGTTCCCTCCCGGGAAAAAAAGCTGATCGTGGGCTGTACTTTCGCCAGTCAGAAATTTGAGGACCGCGCCGCAGAGGGAAATGTGCTTTTGAGGGTTTTTCTCGGCTTGGTGGCTGTTCAAAAATTGAGAGCCGAAGGGGAATCCTATTTGATCGAAAAAATCCTGGAAGAATTGAACCCTATCCTAAACCTGCGGGATCAGCCCATCGCCCGACACTTGGCGATTTACAATGCTTCCATGTCCTATTTCAGGCCCGGCCACTTGAGTCAGGCTTCACGCATGGAGCAGAAAGCCTCCGAGTTCAAGGGTCTTTACCTCGCCGGTAACGGCTTGAGGGGCGTCGGCATTCCCGACACCATCGCTTCCGGCCAATCCGCCGCCGAGAAAATCTTCAAGGATAACGCCTTCATTTCCTAACCAAAAAAACTTCCTCTTTTCTTCCAAATTGCTCCTTGAACCCGAATGCTTCTTTCGATAGCTTGTCTCCCCGGTCTTTGGGCTGGGGCGAACCCAATCTTTGAGGCCGACCATGGACTTTTCCCATTCTTTCTCCCAAGCATCCACCCGGATGAAACCCTCTATTATTCGGGCCCTTTTAAAACTGGTCCAGCAGTCCGATATCATCTCCTTCGCCGGTGGGACGCCTGACGCTGAACTCTTTCCCCGGGACCTGCTGGCCAATATCGCCTCGCGTGTCATTCTCGAACAGGGCAAGTTGTCCCTGCAATATGGCGAAACTATCGGCTGGCGCCCATTTCGCGAGGCAGTGGCCGATTACCTTAAGGCCCAGGGAATCGCCTGCACCCCTGACAACATCCTTATCACCACCGGAAGCCAGCAGGGGCTCTACCTCTCGGGGCTTACCCTATTGAATCCCGGGGACGGCGTTGTCGTGGAGGAACCCAGTTACCTGGGGGGCCTCCTTTCTTTTCAGAATTTTTTGGCTGAGTTCCTGCCCGCGGCCTGCGGGCCCAATGGTTTGAACCCCGATGAAGTGGACCAAAAAATCGCCCAGGCCCCCCGAAAGCCTAAATTGATTTATACCATTCCAACTTTCCAGAATCCCGGGGGTTCCACCATGCCGGAAGTGGAAAGGGCAAAATTGGTGGAAGTGGCCCGAAAACATAATCTTTTAGTTATAGAAGACAATCCCTATGGTGAATTAAATTTCACCGGGAAAACCATTAAACCATTAAAGTCCTTTGACATTGACGGTCGGGTAATTTACCTGGGAAGTTTCAGTAAAATTGCGTCTCCTGGCATGCGTTTGGGATGGGTTTGCGCCGACCCCGCCTTGGTGACCCAAATGGCTACCGCCAAGGAAACAATCGACGTTTGCACCGATGTTCTTTCCCAATCCATCGCGGCCGAATTTCTTAAAGGCGGCCATATTCACACCCACATACAAAAATTGATCGGCACCTATCAAAAACGCCGGGACGTCATGTTGGAAGCCATCAAGACCTATTTTCCCGCGGAAGTGTGGTACAACAAGCCCTTGGGCGGCTTCTTCGTCTGGGCCGGTTTGCCTGAGGGCTACAATACCGTGAAACTTTTCGAGAGGGCGGTCGCCGCAAAAGTGGCTTATGTGGTGGGAACAGCCTTTTACACGGGTGAAAACAAAGGACTTAATACCCTTCGCCTGACCTACTGCGCGGTGGACGAGGCAAAAATCAAAGAAGGCATCCGGCGCCTTGGCGATGTTTTCAAGCAAGCCTTAAAAAATCCCGCGAATTAAGAAAGACAAATGACCGACGGCCCAACCTCCTCGAATTTATTGATGCTCAACAAGCCTAAAGGTTACGTCGTCACTCGTTCTGACGAAAAAGACCGCAAAATCGTCTATGTCCTCCTTCCCGAATGGGCTTATGAGAAAAATTGGAAACCCGTGGGACGGCTGGACCTGGATTCCAAAGGCCTCCTGCTTTTCACCCGAAGCGACAAACTGGCAGACCGGATTACCCAACCGGGCTCCTGCCTTAAGACCTACGAGGTTTGGGTGCGAGGCCTGGTCACTCAAGCTCATATCAAACAAGCTCTTAAAGGCGTGGAAAATTCGGGAGAATTGCTGAAAGCCTATCAGGTGGAAATAAAGGGCGGCGCCGGACACAAAACCAAGCTGGAAGTCGTGCTGGATGAAGGTAAAAACCGCCATATCCGTCGCTTGTTTGGAAGCCTCAAGGACACTAAATTCGGAACACCTTTGAAAGTTTTGGAATTGAAGCGAACCCGCATTGGAGGCTTGGGCCTGGACGTCGAATCGGGCAAGTGGAGGTTTCTCAAACCCGATGAGGAACTATTGTTGTCTTAGAACCTAATCCGTCTCTTCCAGAAACGCTTTTGCCGCCGAAAAAACATCCTCCACTTTGATTTCCGCCATGCAGAAATAACCGTCGGTTCTCAGGCACTCATGGCTCTTGCATGGCGAACAGGCGGGATGTTCGGTGAGGACTTTGACTTTCGGCCCCCAGGGTTTCCAAATTTCAACCTCATTGGCCGCGGAGAAAAGACTGATCACCGGTATGCCGCAGGCGGCGGCCAGATGGCTAGCTCCCGAATCGCACCCGATGAACATCCGGCAGTCCGTCATCAAGGCCGCCATCTGCCGTAGTGAAAGCTTTCCCACCAGGTTGATGATCGGGCATTCCAGCCCATCCACCACCTCCTGGGAGAACCCCAAATCGTTCTCCCCCCCTAAAACAATAATTTCGGCTTGGGTGTTGGAGTGAAGTTCGTGGATAAGCACTTCAAAACTCTCCTCCCGCCATCTTTTGGAAGGAGTAGCCGCGCCAATATGGATGGCGATTCGGGGCACGCCCGGCAAAAGCTCCTGAGTGGGGAGATGTCTTTCAGCCGCTTTGCGGTCCTGTTCTTCGAACCACATTTCCAGCTTATGGTCCCCGGTCGTCACCCCGATGGCCTGGAGAAAATGAAGATTTCGTTCCACTTGGTGAAGTTTTGATGCCGGTTGCTCCACTTTCTTGGTCAGAAAGGAACTGACCCATCCCAAGTCCACCCCCACCCTTTCGGTGGCCCCGGAAAGTCCCGCTACTAGGGGGTCCAGACGGCTTTGGTAACGGAAATCAACTAGAAGATCAATCGGCTTGGACCGGAGAAATCGGATCAATTTCCAAGCTGATTTCCAGCGGTTCAAGGGCTTCTCGCCGGGTAATAGCCAGAGGGCGTCATAGAGATAAACCTCGTCGAAATAGGGGCAAACTTTGGCTAGTTCCGCAACCGGCGAGGGGACCATAACCGAAATATGGGCGTTTGGATGGGCTTGGCGGAGGGCCCGGTAGGCGGGAATTCCCAAAATAAAATCCCCGATCCGGTCCAGCCTTAGAAGGACAATTTCCATAATAAAGGCATGGTAACGGAAGAAGAAAACTGGAGCAAACGGTTAATGGCGATCCCTACCTTAAAAAGACAACCTTGATGATTTTTTGGGCTGGATTTCCCGTTTTAGGATCCACCGTATCCAGGACAATCAAGTAAAGGCCGGAGCCAACTTCCTGGCCGACTGCGTTGGTTAAATCCCAAATCGCTTGACCGCCGGACATACCCAAAGTTTTTACCAGTTCGCGGCTGGTGTCATAAATCTTGAGGACTTGGCTCCCATTCACCGGAATTCCATCCACCATCCCCAAAAGACGGATGGTTCCGCCGGAAGTAACGATGTTGGGTTGGGCCGACAATTGAACCTGCGCCGTTTGGGAAAGGGCCCCTACATAAACAGTGGTTTGCAGTTGCTCGCTGGTTCCATCGGCAAAAACTTGGATCACCACTAAGTGATAGAAACCATTTGGAACCACCGTGCCATCGTTATTAATCGCGTCCCAGGTGGCTAAAGTCTTTCCGTTCAAAGAAAAGACCAAAGTACCCCCCAACCCGGATGGATTTGGAACAAAAGTTGAAACCGTTAGGTTCAGGTTTTCGGGACTCAGGACTCCCAGGAAGCCACAGAGGGTTCTTACTAATTCACCTCGCTGGTCGAAAATATTGATCGTTTCAAAAGCGCAGGAAACGGTGGCCGCAGGCGTGGAAGTAGGGGTCGCGGCGGGAGTAAATGTGGAAGTCCTTGTGGGACTTTGGGTGGCCGTTTGACTGGGGGTCGAGGAAGACGTTGCAGTAAGGGATGACGTGGGAGTATTCGTAACGGTATTCCCCGAAGTGTTGGTAAGGGTTACGGTTGAGGTGACCGTAGAAGTTTCGGTCGAAATGGGAGTGGATGTCGCGGTGCGAGTCGCCGTTGGCGTTGTGGTACTCGAGGGTATATTCGTTGCCGTATTTGAAACCGTGTTAGTGACAGTATTCGTAGCCGTTAAAGTCGCGGTTCCAGTGGCGGTTGAAGTAGGTGTACTCGTCGCGGAATCGGCGAAAGTGGCGGTGGGCGTCCCCGTGAACGTAGAAGTTCCTGTAGAAGTCGCGGTTGAAGTGGGAGTGGATGTCGTGGTGCTGGTCGCCGTTGGCGTCGTGGTACTTGAGGTTGTATTCGTTGCCGTATTTGAAGCCGTGTTAGTGGCGGTATTCGTCGACGTTAAAGTCGCTGTTCCAGTGACAGTTGAAGTGGCTGTGTTCGTTGCGGTATCAGCGAAAGTGTCAGTGGGCGTCCCCGTGAACGTGAAAGTTCCCGTAGAAGTCGCAGTCGAAGAGGGAGTGGATGTTGTGGTGCTGGTCGCCGTTGGCGTTGTGGTGCTCGAGGGTGTATTCGTTGCCGTATTAGAAGCTGTGTTAGTGGCGGTATTCGTAGCCGTTAAAGTCGCTGTTCCAGTGGCGGTTGAAGTAGACGTATAAGTCGGTGTAGCGGTGGGTGTGGCTGTAACCGTGTTAGTCTCAGTTGAGGTGGCTGTACCCGAGGGGGTATTCGTAGTCGTGTTTGAAGCGGTATCAGTAAAGGTCAAGGTGACCGTATAAGTCCCGGTTGTGGTGGGTGTGAATGTCGCTGTTGTAGTAGTCGTATTTGAAGGTGTACTTGTTGCCGTAGAGGAAGGGGTATCCGTGGCCGTAGAAGTGGCCGTATTCGTCCAGGTCTTTGTCGCAGTGGCCGTGGCGGTATCGGTGGGTGTATTGGTGGCGGTATTAGTGGCTGAACTGGTTGGGGTACTTGAAGCCGTCAAGGTGGCCGTACTTGTGGCGGTTAAAGTGGTGGTGTTGGTCGCCGTTGGAGTAACCGTGCTCGAGGGCGTGTAGGTGGCCGAACTGGTAGCGGTATTAGTCGCGGTCATCGAGGCGGTACTGGTATCGGTAAAACTGGGGGTTGGAGTAGGGGTGTTGGTCGCCGTTGACGTCGCCGTACTGGTGGTCGTACTCGTCGCGGTAGCGGTTGCCGTGAGGGTAGGACTGTTCTTGGGAGTAAATGTAGCGGTACTTGTCGCTGAAAAAGTAGATGAAGGGGTTGGGGTTAAAGTCGGTGTCATGGTGTCCGTGGCTGACGGGGTATAAGTGGGAGTCGGAGTGCAAACGGCAATGATGGTCGTGACTGCGGCGGAAATATTGGCCGCCATCGGTAGGGTGCTATTCACCTCCCCGGTGTTGGTCAGGGTGATACCGCAATCGTTGATTGTTCCGGAAACCGTCAGCGCGCCGGAGGCTCCACTCGCCAGATTGCCCAAGTTCCAAACTATTTGCGGGGCATTGACCGTTGGTGAACCGCTGGAAGAAACATAAGTCAGACCCGTTGGAAGAGTATCAGTCACGGTAACGTTGTAGGCCTGGACAGATTTGATGATGGAAACATTGTCAAATCGAACGGTCCCACCGCTGTTCACCTGGAGACCCGCGAAACCCGAACCAATGGAGAAATTCGAGGCGGTGGGGGCGATCACTTGGGTGCCGTTAATCGAAAGGGACAAGGTGGCGGTCGTTCCCGAACCGGCAACCTGGAACAGAACCGTGTACCAAGTGCCTGCGGTGATGGTAAAACTCGCCGTCGCCACGTTTTGGAAAGTGGCGGTTCCATTGTTGTAGTAATTCACCGAAACATTGTTGGCGGTGCCGCTTTCGATATCAGCCTGGTAGTTCGAGCCGTTCACCACCGTCGGGGTATTGGAACCCGTAAAGCGCCACAGAAGCACGCCTGTTTGTCCAGTGGCGTTGATCTTCATGTCCGCTTGGATGGAACCGTCCCCCACCTGACCCGCGCAGGAATTCAGGAAGTTGGGATAGGTATTAGCCGCAGCGACCCCTTGAAGAGCCATAGTTCCAGGCGCGCTGGGGCCGTCGTCGGCAACCGTGGTCCAAGTTCCGCCCGAATCGGTCCAACCTGGCGGCTGGACCCCCAAGGCATCCTCTTCGAATGTATCCGAACAGGTCGTATTGGTATTGGCGTTGGAATAATTAAGGATATAAGTAATGGGGCCGCCTGAAGAGGCTGAGGAAACATTAACGGACTTGGTCAGGCTTATTTGGGCGGAAAGGGGCGAGGCCCCCAAAAGTAAAAAGGCGGTAGGAACAAAAAGAAGATAAGCGATACTTTTTAATCGACCCAAAATACGGCTGCTCCATTGGTGTTGAAAGATGTTGTTTTGTTGCCGGGAACTGCGGCTACCCGGCGTCTTTTTATAGAATGCCCAAATTATACTTGGTTATATCTTTATCGCCACTGGCTGGGGATTGAATCCCCCAAAGGGGGGCGTCCCTGGTATGGGTCACCGGGACTTGCCCCTAGATATAGGTCAAGAAAAGCGAATGGATATAAGCAGTATGCTGATAGGGTCGGTTAAACAAACTCTCCCCCCTGCCTTCGAAAAGAATAAACGAAACTCATGAATCCTTAAAATAAAGATCAGAAAGTATGGCAGTTCAAAATTTGACTTGAGGAACTTCCTTTTCCGAATCGGCGGCTTTCATGAATTCCCTTTGGGAAAAGCCAAAGGATCCGGAGACTATATTGGAAGGAAATTGCTGGGTGAGGGCGTTATAATTCGCAACGACATCGTTGTAATGGCTGCGAACATCGGCGATTTTATTCTCGGTGGAGGCCAGTTCCTCTTGAAGTTGGCTGGCGTTTTGGTTGGACTTCAAGGCGGGGTAATTTTCCCAGACAGCCAGGAGGCGGCCCAAGCCGGAGGTAATGTCATTTTCCGCTTTGACCCGGTCGGACGGGTTGGTGGCCCCCATGGCGGCCGCACGGGCTTGCATGACTTGTGTAAGGGTATTTTTTTCAAAATCCATCACCCCTTTCACCGTTTCAACCAGGTTAGGGATAAGGTCGTGGCGCCTTTTCAGCTGGACATCAATTTGGCTCCAGGAATTGTCCACTTCCACCCGGAAACGAACCAGCGAGTTATAGACGGTAACAAGATAAATCGCTCCTAAAAGGGCGATACCTAAGATAAATAAAAGGACGACTAGCGCTATGCTCAAGGCCATAAAAACTCCTTTTTCACCGGCGGGATGAAAGATATCCAAGTATAAGGTTCCTATACCCTTCAAGACAGGGGTGTCCCTCCAAAAGGAGCCCACAGGGCTTCGCTTTATTTCCTGCAATTTCAACTGAATTTCGGCCCTTTATTCTTGACAGTTTTTCACCCCTCCGATACTCTTCTATCCTTTTCAACTCCCTGAAGTCTTATTACGAACCAACAAATTTTGGAGGAAACTATGTCTCCCAAGAAAAAATTCGCGAAGAAAAAAACCGCAAAAAAAACCAAATCGATCACTAAAAAATCCGCCGCCAAATCCTCAAAACCCATGCTCATCGCGAAACCTGTCATCAAGAAAAAGGTCCGCATTGATCCCGCCTTCCAACCCCTTCTGCTAAAGCTTCAACAGCGCCGAAATGAAATTACCGGTCAGGTAAATCACTTAGAGCAGGACCTGAAGGAAGAAATCGCCGATAATCAAAATATGCCCGGAGACATGGCCGATCACGGTTCGGGCGAATTAAACCAGCACCTTTCTGTCACCCTCATGGAAAATGACCGCATTGAACTGGAGCGCATTGAAAAGGCGATCCTGCTCATCGAAGACGGTTCTTACGGAAAATGTGAAGTCTGCACAAAATCCATTCCCATGGCCCGTTTGAAAGCCCTCCCCTGGGCCACTCGCTGTATTAATTGCCAGAGCCGGATGGAAAGCGCCTAAAAAAAACTAAACTTATTCCCAAGTTTTAAGTTTATAAACTTTCACTCCGCGATAATAACCCCAACTCAACACTTGAAACTAAGAACTTGTTTTTCCCTATTGCCCCCGATAGCATTGATCCATGAATTTCCAGTGCTTGTCCCTCGTTGTTCTGATTTTTATGATCTTTGCTTATCCCTCCGATCTTTGGGCAAGGAGACACCACTCCCCCACGCCAACCGCAACTCCCACCGGTACACCTACCCAAACACCCACCTCCACCATGACGCCCGTTCCCTACCCCGGGCCTAAACTTTACACCTTCGACGCCATGTGGGGCTCCAAAGGAACCAACAATGATCAATTGAACGATCCCGAAGGCATCGATATTTCTCCCAGCGGTAAAATGGTCATCGCGGACACCGGCAATAGCCGCATTGTCGTTTGGGATTCGAATGGAAATCCCGTGACCACCTTTGGAACCTTCGGCACCCGGGCGGACTGGCGTAATCCGCCGGAGTTCAATCATCCCGCGGCGATTTTCATCCATCCCTCCAAGAAAATTTATGTGGCCGACACCTTGAACCAACGCGTCGTGGTTTTAGATGAGCGCGGCCTAGTCCTATCCTCTTGGGGTGCTCAGGGTACGGATAACGGTGATTTCAATCTTCCCCGATCCATCGCCAAGGATCATTTTGGCAATATTTGGGTTTTGGATTCGGGCAATTCGCGGGTAGAAATCTTCAGCCAATTGGGCCAGTTCAATTCCACTTTTGGAGCCTTCGGGGATCCCAATTCTTCCACGATAACGGCCATGTTCAGCGTTCCTTTGGGGATGACCGTCAACAGCATCGACCAGGGTCTGGTGGCCGATACGGGTAATTTCAAGCTACAGGTTTTCAATGACGGCGGGGTCCCCGTCACCAATCTGGGCTGGTATGGGGATGGGCCCTATCAATTTAAGGAGCCGGGAGGTGTGGCCGTCACCAAGGACGGGATCACGGCTGTCACCGATGGCATGGCGGGGCGCGTTGAATTTTTCAACCAGCGATTTGAGCCTATCGGACAATGGTCGGCTAAGGATGATATTTTGAATGATAATTATCATCCCCATTTCCGCGGCTATCGCGGCCGATTCAAAAGGACGTTTTTATATCACCGACATCCAAAACGACGTCATTATCCGTATCAAACCGAATCAAGCCCCCAGGCTCATCAGCCCGCAGTCACTCCCCGCTTTAACCCCAACTCCGGTGGAAGCCGAGCCTTATAGTGACCAAGGATTTCCCATCCGGTGATTTTTTCACCAGCGGTGGGGGTTGCTTGTAAAATCCAACAAACATTGGTGTCTTCGGCTCCCCTTGCCTTGACCCTCTTCCTGGACATGTGTTACCCTTTTTTTGTCCCGAAACGATTCGTATATAATAAGTGTCTAATTTATCCTTGGACTAGCTTGAGCGAGGCCTATGCATAGCGTTCTTTTAACCGTTTCTAACTTACGCTCCATCTTTGGCGACCCTAATGCCGTCCCCGGCCACCCTCATACGGGTGTTGCTTATCTTTCTTCTTATCTAAAATCAAAAGGCGTCCATGTGGATCTTTACGATGAAAGGATGGATGGACCTGACCGTCTGGTGGAATTGTTGAAAAATAAGTACGATTTGATTGGGGTGACTTCCTTCAGTTACTCCTTACCCCACGTTTATGCTCTCATTGACCGGATCAAAGCTCACACCAAATCACCAGTGGTCATCGGCGGGCCCCATGTTTCAGTCAGCCACCTCAAGGTTTTAAAAGATACCGCCGTGGATTTTGCCATCAAGAACGAGGGGGAACAGACCACGCTCCATCTTTTGGATGTCTTGAAATCTCCCGAACCGAATTTCGCTGAAGTCCAGGGCCTCCTATGGCGCAACGGCTCGGAAAATATTGAAAATTGTGACCGGCCCCTTCTGCAAAATCTTGAGGAACTCCCCTATCCGGATTACGAATCTTTCGGAATCGAACGTTACCCTTGTTATCAAGTCAAAGCCATCCCCCTCATCACCCAGAGGGGATGTCCTTACAAATGCACCTTTTGTTCCGTTCCTTTAACCATGGGAAGCGGCTTTCGTTCTCGGTCGGCCGCAGACAGTGTGAAGGAAATTGAGCACTGGTACAACAAGGGCTGGCGGCATTTCCAAATCAACGACGACGTTTTCAACCTTCATCCACAAAGGGTCATGGACATTTGCCGGCTCATCCTCGAAAAAAACATTAAGATCACTTGGGAATTATGGAATGGAATGCGGGTCAACGCGGTGACGGAGGAACTCTTGATCCTCATGAAAGAGTCCGGCTGCCGCCTCGTGAATTTCGGCTGCGAGTCGGGAAACCCCCGTGTTTTGAAGGTGATCAAGAAGGGCTTAAACAAGGAGATGGTGGTGAAAGCCGTCACTTTGACTAAGAAAGTAGGCATTCCTTCTTCCGTCGGTTTCATCGCTGGTCATCCCACTGAAACTTACGAGGAAGCCAAAGAGAGCTTGAAGTTCGCTAAGAGCCTTCCGGCCACCTTTATTAACTTCAACAACGCCACCCCTTACCCGGGAACTGAGCTTTTCAAGTTCGTGCAAGAGCACGCGCGCCTTCTGGTGCCCAATTATTTGACCGACATGTCTTACAACTCCAAGTATCCCATCTTTGAAACGGACGAGTTCACCAAGGAACAGCGCATGGAGATCATCAAGAAAGGCAAAAATCTCTACGAATGGAGCATGCTGCGCTACCGAATGGGGCCAATTTTTGGAAGCATCGCCTATTACTTAAGCCGCCTTTCCATTATCGACCGCTGGGGCCGCCGTTTCGTAACCAATACAAACATCGGCCACATTATCTTCAGCAAGTTCAGCGAAAAATTTGGCGGCATGGTCTGGATGCGCTGACCGGTTGAAAAATTAAGATATTCTCCACAATCAACTACATAACCTCCAACTCCTGCGGAGTTTGAGGAGGGTAAGCCTTTTTCTGGAGTCCGGCAAGGCCATGTGTTAAACTCCCACCCTCATTGATCGCTAATTCCGATGGTTTGAGGTTCCATGAAACGTATCCATTCCCTGGTGACCGGCGGAGCGGGTTTCGTCGGGTCCCATCTTTGCGATTACCTGATCTCCCTGGATCACCAGGTGGTCTGCGTCGACAATCTGATTACGGGAAAATTGGAAAACATCGCCCACTTGCGGCGCCATCCTCGTTTCCGGTTCATCAATCAAGACATCATCAAAGGCCTGCCCCGATTCCTGGGGCTGCCGCGTTTCTTGAGGGATGTAGCTCGGGGCTTTCCCCGCTTCCTTCCCAAGGCGGATTACGTGTTTCATCTCGCCTCTCCCGCGTCGCCTATCGGCTACATGAAAAACTCCATCGAAACAATCCTGACCAATTCCATCGGCACTTACCGTCTTTTGGAATATTGTAAGAAAAAAGGGGCCCGTTTCGTTTTCGCCTCCACCTCGGAAGTTTACGGCAACCCTAAAATCCATCCCCAGGTTGAAAGCTATTGGGGAAACGTGAATTCCTTCGGGCCACGCTCCTGCTATGACGAGAGCAAGCGATTGGGCGAGGCCTTGGTTTACGAGTATCATCATAAGCACAAGGTGAACGCCCGGCTCATCCGCATTTTTAATACTTACGGGCCGCGCTTGAATGAAAATGACGGGCGGGTAGTTTCCAACTTGATCAACCAGGCCCTTACTGGTCAACCCTTGACCATCTACGGGGACGGTTCCCAAACCCGGAGCTTTTGTTACGTGTCCGATCTGGTCCAGGGAATCTGGAAAGCCATTTCCACCCCCAAAACCGAAGGAGACGTGTTCAACTTGGGCAATCCCCAAGAAACTACGATTCTTCAATTTGCGAAGGTAGTGAAAGCGTTATGCGGGAAACCGACTGCGAAAATAGTGAAGAAACCCCTTCCCCAGGACGATCCCATTAAGCGCAAACCTGATATTTCCAAGGCGAAAAAGATCCTCCACTGGGAACCCAAAGTCTCGTTAAACGAGGGGCTTAAGCAGACCATTGATTACTATCGCGGTAGAATATAAGAATACCCAAGCACTTAAACCCTGAATATTTCAATAGATTCTCGGGGTGTTCAAAATTGCTTGTAAATATTTGGTGCTTAAAAAGCGCCCTTGGAACTTTTTAAACAAGTTGATAGACTTGAACATCCAAGAAAAGTTTCTTATTAAAAAACCAAGAGGTCTTTAATGAAAGCCGCTATTTTGTACCCTCCCTTCCGCAAGGACGGCGAGCTTCCCTTATTAACCCAAAACCGCCATCTCAAATTCTCAAAAACACTTGAAGTCCGCATCTTTCCATTGGTCCCGGGCCACTTAGCGACCAACCTAAAACATTTAGGCCATGAAGTATTATGGCTGGATGGCATCAACCGCCGCATGTCCGATGAGGAATTCGACAAGTACCTGACCGACTTCGCACCCGAAGTCGTCTTTCTTGAAACCAAGGCTCCCGTGGTGAAGCGCCATTGGAAATATATTGAGGAGTTGAAAGCCCGATTCCCGAACATGAAGATCGCCTTAATGGGGGACCATGTCAGTTACTTTCCCGAGGAATCCATTCTGAACTCGAAAGTTGATTACGTCATGACCGGCGGCGATTACGATATCGTGGGCCGCAACATCGTCCAATTCCTATCCGGGAAAGAACCCCTGGGACCCGGCGTTTGGTACCGGGATGCCTCCGGCAAGTCCGTCACCACCGGACCTCACAAACTAACCGACGCTTTGGATTCCCTTCCCTTTATTGACCGGGTCCTGACTCGCTTCCAGGATTATGGCGAAGCCTATCTCCTGCGCCCCACGGCTTATATCCTTACGGGCCGGGGCTGTGGCGCATCCGACGCCTCTCCTAACAGCGTGGGAGTTTGCACCTTCTGCATCTGGCAGCACGCCCTCTGGGGCAAAACCGCGCGCCTTCGCTCACCGGCCAACGTGGCCGAGGAAATGCAGATCTGTATCGAGAAACATGGTGTCTGGGAATTTTTTGACGACAACGAATCCGGCCCCATTTACAACATCGAATGGCTCAAGGAATTTTACAAGGAACTCACCGCCCGCAAACTATTGGGCCGTTTCCAGTTCTCTTCCAATTGCCGCGCCGACACCTTGAACGAGGAAGTGGTCGACCTGCTGGTGAAGTGCGGCTGGCGGCTTTTAAAGATCGGGCTAGAGTCCGGCTCCGATTACAGCATCAAGCACCTGGCCAAGTGCGAAACCGTAAATTTGATCGGCAACGGGGTCAAGATGGCCAAGGACAGAGGTCTGGTTGTGCTTTTGACCACGATGATGGGATACCCTTGGGAAACCGAGGAGGATGTCCGTAAGACGTACGAAGTCACGAAGGAGCTTTTGCTTTACAAGGTCAGGGCGGGCGATTGTATGCAGGCTTCGGTGGTCGTCGCCTATCCCGGATCTCCCTTATGGCGCGAGTCGGTGAACAAAGGCTGGCTGCTGATCGGGGAGAAGGATTACGAGAAGTATGACATGAGTCATCCGATTTTGAAGACAACAATCAATGCGAGTGAGTGGGCGACTAAAACCTGGAACCTGATGAAAACCCCGAAATTCATTTTTCGGCAATTGGTGACAGTTCGATCTCTCAGGGAAGTGAACCTTCTCTGGCGGGGATTGAAATCCCTATTGGGCCACGTTCAAGATTACGGCGATCCACTCCCGGAAAGCGCGACAGCCAATGCCAACACGCCGCAAGCAGCCACCAGCCTCTAACGAAGAAACTCAAAGCCCAACCGCCTCTTCTCTTCCAACTCCCGGAAAATGGAAGGGGAGGGTCATTGGTGTTATTTTCGCCCTTATTATTTTGACGGCGTTATGGAGCGCCGGGGTTTTCAAAAGCTTCTTCGCCGGGCCCAACATCCCCCTTCCCCGCCAAGTCAATGATATTGCCCTGGGGAACAACATGGCGGATGTGCTTCAAAAGTACCCCCTGGCCAAGAACAAGCTGCGACCTTTCAATAACGACCCCCAGTTTCAGATCGCCACCCTAGGCCCTTCGGAAGGGGTGACGGGGCCCGCTTCCATGGACTTGCTTTTTTATCTCCCCAACAGCAAGCTTTATTTCATGTCCAGCATGTGGGAGGCAGATGGGGCCAAGAATATCCCCGTGGAAAAATGGGCCCACCAATACCGGCGGTGGAACAAAACCTCCAACAGCACTCCTGAATCACTGGGTAACGACGTGCTCCTGAAAGAATGGCACTTTAACGACGGCCAAACCGAAATGACCTTGAGGGATTTGAACTACACCTCCCATTTGCAACGCTGGGAAGACATCCGGGACGCCAGCAATGAGGCGGCCCAGGACGCATTCGCCAAATACCGCTTGGATGCGGGAAGTTGACACCTGGAGTTTTGAGTTCAAAGTTCTTAGTTTAAGTTGCTGACGTTTTTCAACCAAAAGGGATGAAAAACCCTCATACCTCAGCACTCAAAATTTAGAATTTAAAACTGGTCCAAAGTTGTTCCGACCACTGGTATACTTGGTCGTTAGGAGAAACCGTTTCATGAGATTAAGAGTTCTTTTAATCAATCCGCCTCGGGTAAAAAACCTTCCGGTCGTCCGCGAGGAACGATACGAACACCGCGATGTCGGTTCGGTTTATCCGCCCTTGTCCATTCTCCAAGGCGCCGCTTCCCTTCGCCAGGCTGGCTTTGACGTCAAAGTTATGGACGCCAATGGGTTCGACCTTAAGCTGGAGCATGTCGGACGCCTCTTGAGTTCCTTTGAACCCCACTTGGTCGTAACCCGCATGGCCTTCGACTGCCAGGAAGAAGACTTGAAGGTCTTGCAACTCGCCAAGGCTACCAATCCCAACTGCGTCACCGTCATCCGAAACAAAATCATCTCCGAGGTTCCCTGGTTCCTTGAGGACGTGGTCAAGAACCACCCCGAAATAGACCTTTACCTGATGGGCGAACTGGACGCCATCCTGCCGAGCCTGGCCAAGAGGCTTGAATCCGAACTTAGCCCCCATGGGCAACCTGCCCCCCAAGTCGACCGGTTGGTTTTCCGGCATCAACGGCCTGACCTACTACAACGAAAAAGAGGGCGTCGTCAAAACCCCACCCCCGATGCTGATGGACGTCAGCATCGCCCCCTTCCCGGCCTACGACATGCTGCCTTCCATCGCCCCCTACCACACGGGGGTCTTCCAGGACCATTTCGTGATGATCCAGACCTCCCGGGGCTGCCCCTTCGGCTGTACCTTCTGCGCCTATGCTCTGGAAAAATACCGTCCCCGCCCCCACAAACAGGTAGCCGAGGAACTGAAGTGGCTTAAAGAGTATTCGGCGCCAAGAACGTGCTCTTCTTTGACGACCTGTTGGCCTTGAACTCCGACCGCACCGCCGACCTGGCCGAGGCCCTGATCAAGGACGAAGTAAACATGGAATGGGTCTGCTGCACTCGCGCCAACTTGACCGACGTTCCCTCACTCAAGATGATGCGCCAATCCGGCTGCCGCGAGTTGGCGGTAGGAATCGAGAGCGGAGATGATAAGATTTTGGAGATCATCAACAAGGGCGTGACCAAAGAAGATATCGCCAAGTGCGCCTCCGCCTGCAAGGAAGCGGACATTCTTTTCTACGGCATGACCATCTGCGGCTTACCCGGCGAAACCGAGGATACTTGGCGCCGGACCATCAATTTCATCAAGGAAATCGACCCCTTCTATACCCAATTCTGCTTCTCGACGCCCTTCCCTAATACCGAGATGTACCCCTTTTACGAAAAGAACGGCTACCTGAACCACAAGGATTGGTCGCAGTATTCACCCCTGGCGCCCATGCCGGTGATTCGCACCGAAGCCCTAACCACCCAGGATTTGATCCGCCTGCGCCGGGAAGCCTATCGTGAAGTATTGTTCCGCCCCAAGTATCTGCTTTCCAAGATCCGCCTCACCGACCCCCTGTGGAACCTCAAGGGCGGCTGGGAACTAGCCAAGCGCGGCGCGGCCGTGCTTACTGGACGGGATGTAAGATAATTCGCCTTACTTTGGTATCTGCAATCATTGCTGGAATGGTCGGCGGCGTCTTAACCTCAAGTGATTTACAATTATTCTTAGCTAATCCTAAACCTTAAGGACGCTCAATGCGCCCACCCGCATGCTTGGCGAAGCGGGTCTCCTCACGGGAATGAACCGGGTCATCGGATTTCCAAGGCCATCCGCCAAACTGCGTCCTTTGGTAATCCTCGTAAGCCTGACGAATCTCTCCCAAGGAATTCATCACAAAAGGCCCGTATTGGGCCACCGGCTCGCCAATGGGATGGCCCTGCAAGAGAAGCAGTTCGGCCTCTTGGTCACCATTCTCCAATAAAACATCCATGTCCGGCTCCAACTCGACCCCTTGGCGAAACTTCACCGGCACGCCGCCAATGACGATTGAATCACCCCGATAGAAATAGAGAGTTCGGTTGGTTCCTTTTTTTGCCTTGGGCAAGGTCCATTGGGCCTTCGAGTCCATTCTCAGGGTCCAAATAGCCAAGTCGCTCTCGGACCGTGCAGCCCAGGAATCGGGTGGCGGCGGCAGAGCCTTCTTGTCCCCCAATTGCCCGGCGATAAGGGTCACTTCGGTCTTTCGCCCAACCTCGTCACTGGCCGTTACCTTCGGAATCTTTTCAGCCCATTGCATGGAAAAATAAGGGGCGACCATCTTCCCCTCTTTTGGCAGGTTCAGCCAAATCTGGAAAAGCTCAAGAGGGTTGGGCTTCTGGGGGTCCAACAGGGGAAACATCTCTGAATGGTTGATGCCCTTGCCGGCGGTGAGCCATTGGGCGTCGCCTTGGCCGAATCGTGCAGTGGCACCGAGGGAATCTGAATGGTCGATAAAGCCCCGGCTCACCACGGTCACGGTCTCAAAGCCGCGGTGGGGGTGCTGGGGAAAACCTGGCACGGTTTCCCCATGGTACATGCGCCAACCATCCTTGCCCTCGAAGTCGTTTCCGAGGTTGCGGCCTTTGAGGGAAGCCTTAGGTTCCATCCGGTCATTCCCCGCCGGATAGGCGTCGTCATGGTGGGCACAAAAAAGAAAGGGATCGGCCGTTTCCCAGGGAAACCTCAGGGGTTTTACTCTCTTCACGGCTCCGGTTGGTTCTCCTTTTTTGTTTTTCACGGCACCCCTCCCAGGTCTTCGGATTTCGTTATCAATAAGATTTCCGCGCCCGGGAGGCAAGGAGTTACAAGGTTGTAACTAGTTTAAGTCATCAAGAGAACCGGAGAAACAAATGGGGTGCCTTTTGAACCGCTCATCTAAACCCGCGGGCCTTTAATTTAACTTTCAAGAACTTGGTTTCCGATTGGTTCTTGTTATTTTCGGTTTAGCGGAACGTTGCAAGACGAGGAAAAGTCTTTAAAAAACTTTTCAAAAACCTTCTCATCCTTTTTCAAAAATCTTAGAAAGGGTATTCCAATTGCGAGTGGTGGCGGGAACCTTGAACTGCTTCTCGATGAAAGCGTTGGGGAATCCCCAGCGCCCCCCCTTGAGGGGCAGGGCCTCGCAGAAGATATCGGCCTTCCTCATACCCAAAACCTTCACCCCGTCCTTCTGCGATACCAAGGGGAGCTTGGGTTTTTCCTTTAGTTCCTCAGCGATCAATACCACATAGGTCTTCGCGTCAGATTTCATTTTCTTAAAGGGATCGTGTTTGATCAGGCTTTCCAGTTCCTCGCGGGTCCTCAACAACGCCGGAACCTGGTAACCCAGTTCCTTTAGGAGTTTCTTTTCGATTCTTTCCGCCTGAACTTTCGTGTTCTTTTCCGGGGATTCGAATATCACGTTACCGCTTTGGATGAAGGTTTTGACGTTTTTGAGCTTCAGGGAAATGAACATCTCGGTCAGGGCGTCCATCTTGACCACCCGGCCGCCGACATTGATGCCGCGAAGAAAGGCGTAGTATTTGAACATTCTAATTCCCCATATCCGGCTAAACGGGAATAAGGATTTGAGTGATCAATTTCTTTTCGGGAATGACCCGGGGGTCGTTCACGTAATTCTCGAGGCACCAGCCGTTTCGCATTTTAATTTTTTCAGCGGGCACAATTTGATTAAAAATAATACCGCAAGCTTCGGGAAGGTCTGAATAAGACCCGGTCAGGACAAAGCGGGCATATTTGCCGCCCTTGAATTTCTCGTACTTGACCCCTTTCGGCAGGATTTTGGGTTTGGCCGCCACTGTGACCCCAGCCCGGTAGGTCATCTTGGGCTTGAACTTATAGAGGCTCATAAAGCCCGTGATTTTGTTTTCTTCGGATATTTTCGAAACAAGTTTATGAAGGCTATTCCAAGCCTGAGGGGCCGTCTTTTGAAATGACCCAACCTTCTCAATAAAGACATAATGGCTTTCGGACCAAACAACCATTTTGGGTATTTTGGTAAGTTTCATGTTGGCTCCTTTTTCACTTTAATCTACGTTGGCCAATATCACTTCTTAAGGCTTCCATCCGGATTCATCTTGGAAAGGTCCAGGCAACCCTTCCCCGTTTCCAAAAGACTCTTCAGGTTGGACAAAATAGCGGGCCAGCCGTTGTTTAAACCACGCAGAGTTAGAATCTTCTTCTGGGTATCTTTTGGAATAAGGTTACTGTGAGTCAAAAGAAGCTTTACCCCTCCCAACATGGGGAATATTTCGAAAGTCACCCGGGTCGGCCCTTTGCGCTTCACCCTGACGAACGGAGTATCAAAGGTATAGGCAAGGACTTTGGGCGGGTCGCATTTCAGGATTTTCCCTTGGATATCCGTCGCCCCATCCGGACGGATATAGGCGATGGGAGAACCCCTTTTCCAGTTGGATTTCACCCTATAACCAAAGAAATATTTTTTTGAGAATTCCGGGCCCGTCAAGGCGGCCCAAAGCTCCCGAGGGGTAGATTTAATATGAATCGCGTAAAGAAATATGTTTTTATCCAATTTTCTCCTCCTTAGTAGTCTCGGACCGGGAATCTATAGCGAAATCTTAAAATAACTCGGTTTAAGAACCAAATATTTTAAATTCTGGGGAATAAATGCCCCTTGAACAACACTTTAAGGTGGAAGGAAAACACGAGCCCGCGATGGGTTAGTGATTCCCGACGATATTAAAAGTTTTTATTTTTCAAAGGTTATAACGGTTTCATATTGAGCCCAGGGACCCTTGTCCCTGGGCTTTTTTTGTGACCAATCAATGCCGACCAAAGTGATGATAAAATTCCAATGTTCTTCTTTCCCAGCAGACCTTGAGGAAAGGGTCCGCCGTGACCTCCGCTGGGGGATGGTTAAACTTGTCCAGGGCATCATCATAGGTTCTCTTATTCTTCACCTCATTCATCGCAGAACTCAAGCCCTGGAAATAACTAAAGGGGATTCCGGCCCATGCCATTAAGGCATCATAATTACCCCGTGTGACCCGAATTACTCCCAAAACCAAGTCAAACCCCTCCCCTGACCCTGGACCCAATTTAGTCCAAACCGCTCCCGGAAACCTTTGGGAGAGTAAGCCCATATCTTCCTTTTCGGCTAGGAGAGCAGCCCATTGGCTCCGTCCGGGAGCAAGTGATTTATCCCAAGCAGCATTAAATGGGTAGGTAGCTCCTCTCAGGGTCTGGTCTCTTTCGGGTGTGAAGTCGGTGAAAACTAACCCCGCTCCCCGGGACCAAGGCATCAGCAATTGGTAGGCATGGAACAAGGCCGGATTTTTATCGATTTTCCGGAAGGTCGCGTCATATTGACCGGGATCGAGATATGGTTGAACCAGGCGGTGAACATCCAGCCCTGCGGTGGCAATCAGCAAAACCACCGCCAGTCCAAAACGGTTGGACGGCATCCATGTCTTGGTCAAGCTTTGGAAACCGAAGGCCGACAGGAAAAGCGCCAGGGGCATGAGTGGGACGATTCTTAGACCCTGGACGTTGGCGGAAAGCACACCCGGAAGGAGGAAAAGAGCGAAAGCCACCCCCAGCACCTTGACCAGGGGCAATTTTCGAAACCGCCAAGCCTCAGCCAATCCCAGGAAAAACAAAGCGCCAAGCAAGGGATTCAGGTAACCACCTTGGAACGGAATATAGCGCGGCACCTCCCCCGCGAAGCCCCAAAATAGGATATTGAAATAGTCAAATATAACTCCCAAATGGTGTGTCCAAGAAAAAACGGTCTTCCCGGCCCAAAGGGAAGAAATATGGTCGCCATAACCTTCCCGGAAACAGGCGGTGATGAACCAGGAAGCACCCAGGACCAGGAAAAAGAGATAAATGAAAAAATTTCGGAAGTTTTCCTTTTGGGGAAAACCCGTTTCAAACAGGAGGATCAGGGATACCAGGATGGGTATAAAAACCCAAGGCACGTAGGTATAGGCCCCCAACCCCACCACGAACCCCAGGCCGCAGGCCCACCTGATCCTGAAAGCGTGTCTTGCTTTTAAAAATTTTCCAAGGGCCCAAAAAGACGCCATCTCCCATGGGGGGAACATGACCACTTGAAGACACAATCGCCCCAGATAGAGGGGCCAGAAACTGAAGGCAATGAGCCCGGCCAAGAACCAGGAAAAGGAGCGGGAAAAATACTGGCGCGCGGCTAGGTAACCCAGGATCAGGGTCAAAATCGAGAATACTGCCGGGGGAAACCAAAGATTGAAAAAATAGAAATTAGTGGCCTTAAAAAAAAGAGCGCAAATCCAATCCAAAACCGGCGGCGATTGGCCGTCGCTGTAAAAAAACCGCCAGTCCCAATGGCGGCTCAGTTCGATTCCAGCCAGACCGCTGAACCCTTCATCCGCCTGGGGCCAAACCAGAAAGTTCGTCAAGCCCCAAAAACGCAAAAGAACCGCCAACATCCCGGGGATCACCCAAATCCAAAAGCCCATGACAGGAAAGGATTCCAAAAAGGCCGGTGCCGTTTCCCGGGGTAGGCTTTTCGAGTATCGCCATAAGATAAATCCCAACGGAAGGATCAATCCTACTATAACCACCAAAGTTTCAGCCCAAAACGGAAAGGAAACAAAGGATAGAAGCGACAGGATGATCATAAAGAAAATAAAATATAACCCATCCTCCGGCAAGAAAACTCTTTTCGGCCGGAAGGAGGCGGGCGCTGGAGATTTTGTTTGGGAGTTCATGCCGAACCAAATCTTAACGGTTACCATTCCACCAGTCGAGATGCATTTCCCTCAGGGCTTCGATATCCGGCTCAACCCCCAAAAATCTTCCCGGATGACATAAAAAGTTAATAAAACCAGCCTTTCCCGCAAAATTTCAAGGTGGCCCCGTCCTCTTTCGAACCTTACAATCTTTCCCTAACTATGAAACTCCCAGTCACCAAACCCCTTAAAATCCTGGTTTTCTCCGCCAAAGGCGGAGGTACGGGATGCGCCCTGCGGGCCTTTTATATCGCCGAAGCCTTCCTAAAGCGTGGCCACCAGGCGGTTTACGTCAAACCCATTCCTTCCCTCCCCCTTTGGTTCGACATGGTTCTTTCAATGCCTTATTACTTCCTCTTATCCCTGTTCTCTCGTTTTGACGCCGCCCTAGTGATCAAACCCTATCCCATGGCGGTCCCGGCCCTCTGGCTGCAACGTCTCAAAGGCGCCAAAGTGGTAATTGACGTGGATGATCTGGATTACGAATACAGCCACGGGCTTTTCCGGAATTTCCACCAGTGGCTCCAAAAACCTTGGCCCGCCTGGGCCGATTGGGCCACCTACCATAACCCCCGGCTAAAGGAACCCCTCTCGCGAGTTTTTAGGGTGCCTTTTTCCAGGCAAGTTCAACTTCTTCAGGGCGTCGATACAAGCCTCTTCAAGCCTGGCCGCCCCGACCCATCCCAACTTCCCCAAACCGTCATGGATCTTCCTAAAGTGAAAAACCCACTTCTGATTTTCACCGCCCATCTCAATGTCGCTTGCGACTTGGAACCGGTTCTGGAGTCCTTTAAATCGGTTTTGGTTTCCCTCCCCAAGGCCCGTCTCTTGGTGGCCGGGGGCGGCCCCGATGAAGCTCACTTTAAAAAAATCGCAGAGCATTTGGGCATTTCTGAATCGGTTCACTTTACCGGCATGCTGACGCCCTACCAGGTCGCGGCCTGTTTGGGCTTGGCGGATGCCGCGCTGGTTTATTACCGCGACAGCCTCGTGAACCGTCAAAGGTCCTCGATGAAATTACGAGAAGCCCTCGCTTGCGGTTTAAAAGTGGTGGCGACGAATGTTGGTGAGGCGGCCCAATTGAAAAAGAGTCTTTACCTTTCCGAGCCCAACCCGGCCGCCTTCGCGAAAGAGATATTGAAGGCGCTGAAAGCCAAAAAATCCCCCCAAGGGGTTGCTTTGCTGGTAAAAAGATGGGACTGGACAAGCTGTGTGGAACCACTGGAAAGGAAACTATCTTCTCCATGAGCCGTCTTAGACCCTTCGCCTTCCTCATCGGCCTCGCTCTTTTCGCTTATCTTGTTTCGACCTTAAACCTGCAAGCCTCCTGGGACCGGCTCAAGCAACTAAACCTCGGCCTCTTTTTCCTGGCCATCCTGGTCGGGATGCCTGAAATTTTATTCAAGTCTCTGCGGCTGCGGTCCTTCGTGGCCAAAGCCAAATCGCACATTTCGGTGAAACATTCCATATTGGCCTTTCTCTCCGGCCAGCCCCTGGCAGCGGTTACCCCCGGTAAACTGGGGGATGTGTCCCGCATCGTTCTTTTGAACCGTTTTGGCAAAATACCCATGCCCACCGCATTGGGGGTACATGCGGCGGATAGGATCTATGACCTTGCTTCCATCGTTCTTTTGGCCGTCATCGCGCTGGTTTCCTACATCTCCGAATTTGCCCAAGGAGGCCCGGCCTTCGGCACCTTCATTGGAATGCTGAGCGGGATGCTCCTGATCCTGGCTCTCGTCAACCCCCGTTGGATGAAATTCTTATTGAAACCGCTCGTGGCCTGGCCTTTTGTCGAAAAAACTGGAGGGTCAGCTTTCCCACCACGGCAAGGAATTTTATGAGAGCCTTCATATGTTACTGATCCCCTCGTTTAAAATTTTCGGCCCCTTCGTCCTGTCTTTTCTGGCTTGGGAAACGGCCATTGTCCGGTCTTATTTGCTGGCTATGGCCCTGGGCCTGCCTTTGTCTTACCTGAAATTCGTTTTATTGGCCCCCTTGATGGTCGTGGTAGAATTACTGCCGATTTCCATTTTAGGATTCGGACCAAGGGAGACAGCCTTATTCATGCTCTTCACTACTAACAACCTTCGCCACGAGGACTTGGTGGTCTTCTCCATATTGATGGCCGTCGGCGGTCCGGTTTTTACCGCCCTGCTGGGCATCCCCGCTGCCGCCCAAATGCTTCCCCAAGAGTCCCGGTCCCATGAACCGTCCTAATTACAGCGTCGTTATCCCCATCGATCGGCCCGAAAAAACCATCAAGTCGGTAGACGCCCTTTTAAAATTGCCCGCCCATGAGAAACCACGGGAAATTTTCGTTTGTGTGGGGAAGAACCCTTCCCTTCAGCGCAATCTGGGGCTGGAACTTTGCACAAGCCCCCTGGTTTATTTCCTGGACGAGGACAGCTCCGTGATTCCCGGTACCGTTTACCGTTTGGCCCTCCAATTCGGGGGAGAACGGACCGCCGCCGCGGGAGGACCCAATTTGCCCTATCCCGATGCCACGAATTTTGAGCAGACCGTCAGCGCTGTGCTGGCTTCCTGGATGGGAAGCTTTAAGGTACGAAACCGTTACGCTTCCATCGGATCCGTCAAGGAAGCCACCGAGAAAGACCTGATCCTCTGCAACATGATGGTGCGCCGGGAGATCTTCCGGGAAGTTAGGGGATTCCGCCCCAACCTCTATCCGAACGAGGAAAATGAGTTCTTGAATCGCCTCCTGCATTCCGGCTACCAGTTGATTTACGACCCCGCCGCCGCTGTTTACCGGCCCCGGCGGAAAAACATCCGGGATTTCTGCTGGCAGGCCTTCCGGTACGGCCGGGGCCGGGCCCGCCAAATGAAGGTATACCCCTGCCTTTCCGACCTGGTCCACATGGTGCCTTTTGGTTTCGTTCTCTATGTTCTTTCGCTTTTCCTGCCCATGTTTTTCCCGCCCGTAACCCATGCCTGGGCCGGATGGATCGATTCCACCCCTTGGCACCTACCTCTTTACCTTTTCATCGCCCTGTCGGTTGGCACAGGTATTTCCGTAGTTTCCTGGTTTCGCCGACCATTGGATTTCCTGGGTGTACCGCTGTTGATTTTTTTCCGGCAATTTTCCTACGGCATCGGCCTTTTTACCGGTCTCGTAACCTCCCTGCCCAAACCCTCCAATGACCCGGTCCACATTTTTAAAGTCATACCCCAAGGAAGCCGTTACCGCTTGTCCCCCGTCAAACCCAAGAAGCGGGGGAAGACTCACCGTTAATGGCTGCCCCCTCAAAACTCCTTGGCTCTTTGGGTTTTTATTCCTTTATCTCATTCTTGGCTTTTTTCCCCTGCCTTGTCCTGGATTACGCCTATTTCGACAATGATTTGATGAGCGCCTACGGTCCTTTTAGAGCCTTCCTCAAGAACCAGTTGTCGCAGGGCCATTTCCCCCTTTGGAACCCCTATATCATCGGTGGTCAACCTTTCTTCGCCGATCCCAACGCGATGATGTGTTATCCGCTGACCTACCTGACCCTCCCCTTTTCCATCCCCGTTGGCCTTTCCTTGTTTTTCTTTCTGCATATGGCTTGGGCCGGATTGGGCATGCATCTTTGGCTGGAAAAAATCGGCCGGGGAGGGATCGCTTGTCGGGTTGGTGCCCTATCCTTCGCCCTCTCGGGATTTTTTTGGTGGGAACTGATCCATCCCAATATCCTGGCGGTCTTTTCCTGGATGCCCTGGTTCCTCCTTTGTCTGGAAAAGTGGCTGGAATCCTTTCAACCGAAGTGGGCTTTCCTGACGGGACTTTGTTTCGCCTCGATTTTTTGTTGCGGCCATTTCCAGATGGCGACCTACGTTTTTTACGCCGGGACGGCCTATTTCCTGTTTCGTTACTTCATTTATCGCGGTGGCATGGAGGGACCGGAAAGGAACCGGGGCTGGGGAAGAACCCTTTTCCTCTTCCTTTTCGCCGCCTGGGGAAGTCTTCCCCTTTTGGTCCATTTCATTCCAACCCTCGAATATTTCCGGGCCTCCAACCGTGGACAAGGTTCGCTTACCTACGATCATCTAAACGCCGCAGCTTCAATGAAGCCCCTTTCGATATTACAATTTTTCTTCCCATCCCTGAATGTTCCGCAAGACACCGCCCTTGAGATTGCGATTCAAAGTTTTGACGACAAGATGGATCAGGAGAACAACTTTTTCGGGGCCTTAGGCTATATCGGAATTTGGGCGCCGTTCTTGATGGGCCTGGCCTATTTCCATAGCCGGGAAAAAAAATGGTTTTATTTCCTCGGAAGCCTGTCCCTAAGCGGACTCTTGAGCGCTTGTGGCCGCTATTTACCCCTTCACCGTCTTGAATGTCTCTTCATGCCGGGCATAGCTTTAAGCCGGGCGCCTTACCGGTTTCTGGCCATTTACGTGATTTCCGCCTGCGCTCTGGGTGCTTTGGGGTTTGATACACTCGAAAAAAGGTTGAATGGAGAAAAACAAGACCGGTTTATTGTCCCAGCCGCCGGAATTTATTCACTGGTCCTGTTGATGGTTGCCATGAGGAATCCTCGGCAAGCTTGGGCTGAAATACTCCCTTTGGTTCTGGGCATGGGGGGCCTTTTACTCTGGGCCCAAAACCACCAGTGGAAAAAAATGGGCAGGGTTTCCTTCCTAGCCTCCGTTTTGGTGTCTCTCTTTGCCGCAGGCTGGTCTTCCTACAGCTTGGGCCCCGCTTCCAACTTTGACCTGGAAAAGAACTTTCCAGCTTTTTCCCTTTTGAGACAAAATAACGTTTTGGGCCGTTATTATTTTGACCCCAGCCTTTCCTACCCCGCTCGATCCCTAACTTCTTCATTTCGTTGTTTCTTTCCGGAAGACGCCGTGATGGCCTTGGGCACTCGGTCTTCGGGCGGTTACGACGGAATTTATCTTCAAAAAGCCGCGGACCTGCGGGAAGTTCCGATAAAAACATTTTTTAAATTAATGGCCGTCAAGGGTTTGTTGTTCGGCCATGAAGTCGCCGCCCCCGAAGGATACCTGCATATCCCTTTCAGCAACTGCGACCTTTATGAATCAAAAACACCGCCGCCTTACCTCTTCGTCCCGTCCCAAATCCGGTTTGTCCAGAACCAGGAAGAAGATCTGGCGGGACTCAAGCAACCCGATTTCGATCCTTTCCAGTCGACGCTTTTGACCGGGCCCATTCCAGATGGCTTCATCCCATCGCCGCCCGGCTCCCCGGCCACCTTGCGCTTTTCGATTCTTCGGGACGATCCCGATGATCAGTCTTATAAAATCCAACTCAATCGAAAAAACCTGATGGTTTTTTCCGAAATCTTTTTCCCGGGCTGGAAAGCCTGGATCGACGGCCAACCGGCCGCCCTTTTGACCGCCGATCATGCCCTCCGGTCCCTTTGGATGCCGGCAGGGGAACACGTAGTGGAATTTCGCTACCAACCCGTTTGGTTTAAACCTATCATTGCGGGTGCGAGATTGTGGCTCTTATCCCTTTTAGTCTACGGCTTTTTTTGGGCGAGGCAAAAAACTCCGAAAGGCGGATCCCTTTGATGGAATCAACTCCCGGCCGGAAAACAGCTTGGTCCCTGGGCCTTTACCTGGCCGTTTCTTTTGTCGCCTTCTTTCACTGCCTTATCCTGGGTAAATCCTATTTCGCCAATGACCTGATTAACCAATACAGTCATTTCCGGGCCCTGTTGAAAAGCCAGCTGGCTGCGGGCCACTTCCCCCTTTGGAACCCCTATTTTTTTGGGGGCCAGCCCTTTTTCGCCGATCCTAACGTGATGATGGGATATCCTTTGATTTACCCCACTTTACTTTTCCCCATCCCTTACGGCTTGAGTGTTTTCTTTTTTCTGCATATGTTCCTGGCAGCCTGGGGAATGCATGGCTGGTTGAGATCCCTGCGGCTATCCGAAAATGCTTCCCGTGTGGGGGCGCTTCTTTTTTGCCTCTCAGGCTTTTTCTGGTGGGAGGTTATCCACCCGCCTATCTTGGCGACCTTCGCCTGGTTTCCTTGGTGGATGGGGGGGCTTGAGAACTTAGTGCGGGAACGGTCCCCGCGGCGGGCTTTCATTGCCGGCCTGTTCTTCGCCTTGATTTTTGTCTGCGGGAACTTCCAAATGACCAGTTATTTCCTCTACACGGGAATTTTTTATTTTATTTTCCGCTTCTTCACCCCGGCCCCGCCTGAAAGTTCTTCACCCCCTCCACAGCCTCTCACCTGGGGAAGAGCGGCCCTCATCCTGGTTTTTGGCCTATGGGGCAGTCTTTTCCTCTTTATCCATTTGATTCCCGCTTATGAATTTTCAAAATATTCCAACCGGGAAAGTTCGAACCAAACCTATGAGAATTTCAACGCCCAGTTCTCCATGCGCCCCGGGAGCACCTACGAGTTTCTTTTCCCGACTTTGGGTGTCCCACCGGGCGATACCATCGAGATGGATGTCCAGCAAATAACCGACCCCAAAAATATCGACAATGCCTATTACGGAATATACGGCTACGTCGGAATTTGGTTTCCTTTCCTGGCTTTCCTCGCTTTCTATCGCAAGGAAAAAAAACTTTTTTATTTCTCGGTTATCTTTTGCCTTCTTTGCGTACTCACTGCCTGGGGACGTTATTTCCCCCTCCATAAACTCTTATGTGTTGTTCTACCGACCATTAATCTAAGCCGCGTCCCTTTCCGGATACTGGCCAGTTACGTGGGGTTCGCCTGCGTCTTGGCGGCCTATGGCTACCAATCCTTTGAAAAGGCCGCCGAGGAAAAAAATCGGACTCGTCCCTGGGTCATTGGTGGCGCGATTTACGCTTTCGCCCTTTTGATTATTGGATGTTTCCAGGCAACGGCCACTGCGAGGGAATTACTTGCCTTGGTCCTTGGCGCTTCAGGATTAGCCCTTTGGGGACTGACCGAATCCTGGAAAAAGTTGGGTAAATGGATTTTTTGGACCGCTTTGTTCGTCCCGCTTTTTCTCTCCGGATGGTCCGATTTCAGCTGGGGGCCGGCTTCCAATTTTAATTATGAGGAAAACTTCCCCGCCTTCACCTATCTCAAGGAAAATTCAAAGGGAGGGCGATTCTATTTTGACCAAAGCCTGCGCTATCCAGTCCAAATGGGAAACGCCCATTACCTTTGGACTTTTCCCCAGGACGCCCCCATGGAATTCGGAATCCGGGATAGCGCTGGTTACAACCCAATCTATCTCCTCAAGCCCATGGCCATCAAATCCCTTCCCCTACAAAACTTTATAAGGCTGATGGCGATTAAAGGTTTTCTACTAGGCCGGGATGCGGGTGAGATGAAGGGCTTCAATCACCAAACCATGGGAGAGGTTCATTATTACGGCGTGGAGAACCCTGCGGATTTTATCACAGCCCCTTACCTATGGAAGGTCATTCCAGATGATCAGGCTATGATAGGAGAAATGAAAAGCCCGGATTTTGATCCGATGAACCAGGTGTTTTTTTCCGAACCGCCTCCTCCCGCCATTACGGCCCGACTAACGGGTCAAAAAGCCACCCTCCAATATGACTGGGTGAAAGATGACATGAACGATGAATCGTTCCGTATCCGGCTGGATCGTGATAGTTGGGTGGTTTTTTCGGAAGTCATGTTTCCGGGCTGGAAAGCGCAAGTGGATGGGACACCTTCTGAAATTTTCACGGGCAATTCAACCTTTCGCACATTATTCATTCCGGCCGGAGAGCACTTAGCCGAATTTCGATATGAACCCGCCTGGGCCCAACCCCTCCTCATCGGTTTTATCCTCTGGGTGGTCTCAGCGCTGGGTTACGCTTTTTATTCATGGCGATCCAAGGCCAATCCGGCCAAACCCGCCCCAAATGCTTAAACACTTCAGCCAAGACAATAAAGAGGATCTTTTTTTTTCCAAAAGAAATTTTTTTCTTTATCTCCTGTTTTCGGTTTTGGCCTTTTACCCATGCCTCTTTCAAGGGCAAGCCTATTTCGACAACGATCTTTTAGCTCAATTTGGGCCTTGGAGGGCCTTTTTACGGGACCAATTGACCCAGGGCCATTTCCCCCTCTGGAATCCCTATTCCCTGGGCGGACAACCCTTCTTTGCCGACCTGCAAAACATGATGCTATATCCCTTTAATTACTTGACCCTCCCTTTTCCCATACCCATGGGCCTGAGCCTCTTCTTTTTCATTCATTTGCTCTGGGCCGCATTTGGCATGCACTTATGGCTTAGATCCATGGGTCTTTCCGAAAAACCCTGTCGTATCGGCGCCCTTTTGTTTGCCTTCTCAGGTTTTTTTTGGCTGGAATTGATCCATCCGCCGGTCCTGGCGGCTTTCGCCTGGCTTCCCTGGTTATTTTGGCGGCTTGAATTATTAGCCCGAACCCCCAAGCCTCGAACCGCCTTTTTCAGCGGCTTGGCCTTTGCGATGCTTTTTCTTTGCGGCAGTTTTCAGGTGACCGTGGGAGCCCTTTACGCTGGTCTGGCGTATTTTATTTTTCGTTTACTCTCGAACGGGAGAATGAAGGACGCGGCTCGATTATCAATTAAATCCCTCTTAATTTTGGGATTCTTTCTTCTTTGGGGCGCTTTGCCCCTCGTGGGGCAGTTGATTCCGAGTTTTGAATTTTCAAAACTTACCGACCGCGGCGCGCCAGGCCAAACTTACGAGCAATCCAATAGCCGTCTTCCGCTGAACCCCTTCACCCTTTACCAGTTTTTTCTCCCGCGTCTCACCGTTCCAGAAGGCAAGGAAATGGCCGAGGCCATCCAGTTTGGCAATACGAACGAGGAGACTCATTTGGCCGCGAACTTGGGATACTTGGGTATCTGGATTCCCTTCTTTATCTTTTTGGCCTTCTGGCACCCGGAAAAGAAGCTTGTGAGGTATTTGGGAGGTTTCGCCTTGTTTTCGCTTTTCCTGTGTTTCGGCCGTTACACGCCCCTTCACCGGGTCCTTTGCTCTTTCCTGCCCGGTCTTTCGATTATCCGGGTTCCTTATCGTTTCCTCTTCCTTTACGTCCTTTCCGCTTCGGCCTTGGCAGCTTTTGGTTTTGAACAACAACTTTCCGAGAATCCGCCAAAAGCTGAAATACTTCAACGCCTGAAAATTCCGTTGATCTATTCCCTTTTGTTGTACTTGGTGGCCCTTTTGAGGCCTTCCATGGATTGGAGAGAAATCCTGGGCCTTACCCTTGGGACTGTTGCCCTCTTCATTCCGGCATATACGAATCCCAAAATGAAACTACTTTCATCCCTTGTGTGGGGGAGTGCCGTGATCTTCCCCTTGTTCTTGAGTGGATTGGATGACTTCAAGCCCTCGCCTGCTTCTAATTTCGATTTCGCCAAAAATTCAAAAGGCCTGTTGGAGGGAACCCGATCTTTGGATCCCTATCGCCTCATTTTCTATAATTCCACTATGGGTTACCCCATTGAAGTAGGCGGACGAAAGTACATCCTGAATTATCCGCAAAACGATGCCTGTGCCCTCAGGATCAAGAATTTCGGGGGTTACAATCCACTCATGCTCCAAACCAAAAAGGACATCGGCATCCTCCCTCTGCAGCCCTTGGTTCAATTGGGCGCGATCCGGGGGATCATAACCGGTGTAGCCAATGGAGCCATACCCGATTTCAAGCTGGAATCCTTTGCCCCTTATTTCATTTACGAATATCAAAAACCCTTACCCTACGCCTATGCCCCGCAAAAATTAGTGGCGGAAACCGATCCTAATCGCCGCTTGACCCTGTTAAAAAATCCCGACTTTGACGCGGCCCAATTGGGAGTTCTTTCGGAACCTTTTCCCAGCCAGTGGACGAATGCTTTGGAAAACGGCAAGCCGGCCGGGCTTGAATGCCGCCTGGAAAAGGACGGAATCGATTCCCAGTCTTTTTTTCTTACCCTGGACCGCTCCAACCTGGTGGTATTTTGTGAGGTGATGTACCCCGGTTGGAAAGCCTTCATCGATGGGCAATCCGTCCCGATTTACACCGCCGACCATTTTTTGAGGGCGGTTTATGCTCCCGCCGGGAAACACCAAGTGGATTTCCATTTCGAGCCGCCCTGGTGGCTTCCCATCCAATTTGGATTGGGGATTTGGCTTGTAGTCACGCTGACTGGTCTTCTTTTCGCAACCCGTCTTGGCAAAGGAACTCATCTTGCGTAATCCCCTATTCTCATTGCTCCAAAAAATCTACCACGGCATTGGAGGCAAGGGATTAGGCCGTATTAAGCCCCTCAAATGGTTCTACCTCTTCCTTTTCGGGCTTTTAAAACCTCGTTCGGTCATGGTCCAAGGCCATCGGATGTGGCTGGATGACAAGGATACCCTTGAATTAGCCACCCATGAGGTCTACGAGCCGGTTGAAACGGATATTTTCAAGAGCGAGATCAAACCGGGAAACACGGTTTTAGATATCGGTGCCAATATCGGCTATTACACCCTGCTTGCCGCGCGGCTGGTGGGACCCCAGGGCAAGATTTACGCGTTTGAACCTGACCCCGACAATTTCCGCCTGCTCCAAAGAAACGTGGAAGCCAACGGCTACGACAACGTCATTTTGGTAAATAAGGCCCTCTCCAACAAAAACGGAAAAATCCGCCTCTACTTGAATCCTTCCAACCGGGGGGACCACCGTGTTTACGACTCGAAGGATGGTCGCTTATCCCTGGAAATCGAGGCCATTACGCTGGATGTTTTTTTTAAACCCTTGGACAAGAAAATCCATTTCATTAAAATGGACATCCAGGGTGCGGAAGCTCTGGCCCTTGAGGGAATGAAGGGTCTTGTCCGGAAGAACAAGGAAGTGAGACTCGTCACTGAGTTCTCGCCCGCTTCCCTTAAACTTGCCGGAAGCCGTCCCCAGGACTTTTTGAAAAACATAAAATCGCTAGGATTTAATTTTTCGGAGATATCCGAGAGGAAAAAGTCGGTCCAGCCGATTCAACCGGCCCAATTATTGAAACGTCCTTGGGGCGGCAGCGAAGATTACACCAATTTGTTTTGTTTCAAAAAATATCCAAGGATTTTCCATGCTCTCGAAGAACCAGTTCGTCCGTTCCCATGGTTTGGGAAATGATTATCTCGTAATGGACCCCGCCTCCCTTTCTTTTGAATTAACCTCCCAGAACATCATCCGCGTCTGTAATCGCAATACCGGCGTCGGTTCGGACGGCATTTTAGCTGTGGAGAAATCCGATTCTTCCCTGGCCCGCGTGAGAATTTATAACCCGGATGGAAGCGAAGCAGAAAAAAGCGGTAACGGCCTGAGGATATTCTGTAAATTCCTATTTGAACATGGCTATACCGAAAAAACTTTTTTTGAAATTGAAACAGCGGGGGGCAAAGTTCAGGCCCAATTACACTTAGTGGTGGGCAAAGCCGCGGCTGTGACGGTGGATATGGGAAAGGCCATCTTTGAGTCTGGAAAAATTCCCATTAATGTTCCGAACAGCGAAGCGGAAGTCATTGATAAGTTGATTCCACCCATCAAACCCGGGGATAGCTTCAGGATTAATTGCGTTTCAATGGGAAATCCACATTGTGTGGTTTTTGTCAATAATATCGAGGAAGCCGAATCTTTGGCGCATGAATATGGCCCGTTATTTGAAAAGCATCCTCTTTTCCCAAATCGCACAAACGTCCAGTTCGCCGTGGTCAACAACCGTAAAGAGGTCAGCATTCGCATCTGGGAAAGGGGTGCGGGCTATACCCTGGCTTCCGGTTCTTCCTCTTGCGCGGTTGCCGCGGTTTGCGTCAAAACGGGTAAAACCGACCGGGAATTGACCCTCCACATGCCCGGCGGCGATCTCGCTTTGAAAGTCAGCGAAACCTATGAGCTAACCATGCGGGGACCCGTTGAGGAAATCTGCCTGGGAAACGTGACCGGAGAATTGCTCCAATTCCTTGAAAAAAACGCTCATCGAAAAGTCTAATTCCCCTATGTCGAAATCTTTTTGGCGCCAAGAAGGCCCTGCCCTTCTCTTTTTAACTTACGCTTTCCTATTATTCTTCAAGGAATGGCGCCATCCCTTCACCCAATTCTTTCTTTCCCTGGACCTTTCGGTCTTATATGAACCGGTTTACTATTGGGTTCACCAGCATCTCATCCAAGATAAATTGCCGCTTATTTGTGATAACACCATGCATGGAGCTCCGATCGCTGCTTTTTCGATGGCGGGGGTTTTGTCCCCCATTCTTTGGTTATTCCACTTCTTTTCATCTTATGTCTTTGTATTCAATCTTCTTTTTTTAGCTCCTCAAGTCATCTATTTGGTCGGAACTTATTTTTTAGGTCGCCAACTTAGCTTATCCCGGTCCGCTTCCTTGCTTTTAGCCTTTATTTGGGGATTCAACGGCCACCAAATGGCCCAATTAGACCATTTAAATGTCGCCTGGGCTCACGCCTTTTTTCCATGGGCATTCCTTACCCTATTGCTTCACCTGGAAACCCGTCGTGTCTTTTGGCTTCTTTTATCTTCCCTTTTGATGGGTTTAAATCTGATGTCCGGCCACCCCCAGGTTTTCTTTCTGGAGGTTCTTTTCTTCCTCTCTTGGTCCTTTCTTTTCAACTCTTTTACGCTTCAAACTCGTTTGAGATCCACGGCTACGATGGGAATAGGAGCCATGTTCGTAGCCTCACCACTTATTCTTTTTACGGCTGAATGCTTAAAAGGCGACTTTCAAACCCAATGGGGCACCATCGACCGTTTTTACCACTCCTGGACGCCTCTCAATTTTCTCACTTTTTTCTTCCCTTGGTTTTTCGGGAAAACGCAATATGACCGCGCTGGAATGGACTATTGGTGGCAGTACCAGTTTGTTGAAATGCAAGTGGCTTTCTCCATCGTCGGCTTATTTTTCATCATTTTCTTTTTCTCACTTAAAGACCCTCGAAGAAAATGGATTTCACTTACTTTTCTGTTCTCTTTGGTGATGTCAATGGGAAGATTCTCTTTTTTCTACTCCATCGTCCAATCCTTTCCCGTTTTTTCTTTCTTTCGCGACCCCTCCCGTTATTGGTTTTTGGCTACTTGGATCTTGGGAATAGGGGCGGCCATAGGATGGGACAGTTGGTTCAAAGAAGACAATAAAGAAGCTTGGGGTAAAAAAATCGCAGCTGGAATCGCCGGGGTCGTTATCGGGATTCCTTTGTTTGGCCTTGTCCTATACGCTTTGGGACGGCCTATTTTGGAATCCGCCGCCGCTTTCTTTATCCGCCATTTTCTTTTGGGAGACCCGGCTCACCTCCAGACCTTCTCCTTTTACCTGAGCCATGTTCCTCAAAAATTAGAAGCCCTTGCCCTTAATTTAAATCTCCTCCATTTCCGGGTTTTACTCCCCATTCTCTTTTCGGGTTGCTTGCTTGCGGTGGTTTGGGGACGGGCTCGGTGGAACTCGTCCTACCTCAAAGTTTTTCTTCTCTTTTTGGTTTTAACCGACCTTTACTCATTCCGAATGCCTTTGGGAAATTCTTTTTATAAACCATCGGACATAACCACCCCTAAGGTTCCCGCCCCCGAAAGCAGGACCCTGACACTTCTCTATAACAACCCCTCCCCCTTGCCAAACCAATATGGGGAAATGGCATACCCCAACATGAACTTGATGTTCAACCGGCCCAATCTGGTTTTCGACGCCAACCCAACCCCAAGTCACTATGCCGATATCTGGACCAAACTGGGATGGTTTTCTTGGGTATATAAAGAACGCGATCCTCTTGGTTTTTCCAAAAATCTTGACCTTCTACGAATGATGGGTGTAGACCAAATCGTTTCCGATATGCCATTGGCTCTTTCCGCGACCTTTACGACCCTCCAAAATCATTATCCTTATGTCTACTTTCTTCCAGGGGCTTATCCGCAAGCTTATTTGGACGTTCTTCCTTCCAACCCCGGCCCCCTTTTTAATTTAAAAACGCTTCCCTGCAAAATGCTCCCCCATCCTCAAATTAATAAATGGGGAGAAACGAACCTTTCCATCAGTGTTTTTTCGAGCCAACCCGTCCTTCTGTCTTTGCAAAAAACTTATCTATCTGGTTGGAAAGGCCTAGTGAACGGGCACGAGGAAAAGCCTTTTCTTTGTAATGAAGTCCTGATGGGCATACCCCTTGAGAAAGGAAAAAACCAAGTGGAATTGAATTTCAATCCCATCGGCCTGCGCCTCGGCTTTTTCCTGTTTTTCACCTTTTTCGGGGTCTTTTCCTTCTTCCTGATAAACCGCATCCTCGCTTGAGTCCCCGACCCGCTCGCACTAAAATGCCCCTTCATTTCAACGAAGGAGGGTCCAATGCCGCTTCAAGAAGGTAGTCCCGCTCCCGATTTCAGCCTTAAGTCCACGGACGGAAGCACCATCCAATTGTCCCGCTTCAAGGGAAAGAAAAACGTCATTGTTTATTTTTATCCCAAAGACGACACTCCGGGCTGCACTAAGGAAGCCTGCAGTTTCCGGGATGACATCTCCCAGTTATTGTCAAAGGACGCGGTGGTATTCGGAGTTTCCACCGATAACTTGCAAAGTCACAACGAGTTCACCAAGAAATTCAGTTTGAATTTTCCTCTGCTTTCCGATCCAGATGGTTCCGTATCCAAGGCTTACGATGGCTTCAATCCTGAAAAGGGAACCAGTCGCAGGGTTACCGCGGTTATCGATAAGGAAGGCAAGATCAAAAAGTACTTCGCCCAGGTGAATCCCGAAGGCCATAGCAAGGAAGTTTTGTCGATCCTGTAAAAAGTCTTTATCCGGCATGTTCAACCATTCCAAACGCGAAAGGCAATTCCAATGACAAAAAAGCTCAATCAAAGGTCTTCCATGATGACGGAAGGGGATAAGCGGGCTCCCAACCGGGCCATGCTCAGGGCTGTGGGCTTTAAGGACGCCGACTTCCAAAAACCTATCATCGGTATCGCCTCTCCCTGGAGTGAAATCACCCCCTGCAACATGCACTTGAACGAGCTGGCCGAGAGGGTCAAACAAGGGATCCAACAGGCCCAGGGCATGGGCCAAACCTTCGGAACCATTACGGTCTCGGATGGTATTTCCATGGGCCACGAGGGAATGAAATTCTCCCTGGTTTCCCGTGAGGTGATCGCCGATTCTATAGAGGTGGTTTCCAACGCCCAGCGGTTCGACGGCTTAGTGGCCATCGGTGGTTGCGATAAGAATATGCCGGGGGCTCTCATGGGTATCGGGCGCCTGAATGTCCCCGCTATCTTTATTTATGGCGGAACCATCCTGCCGGGCAAGTACAACGGGAAGGACATTGACATCGTTTCTATTTTCGAGGCGGTGGGCCAATTCAGTTCGGGAAAAATAGACAAGGAACAGCTTAAAGCCATCGAGTGCAATGCCTGTCCGACCGCCGGTTCTTGCGGCGGCATGTACACGGCTAACACGATGGCCTCCGCGATTGAGGCGATGGGCATGTCCCTTCCCCACGATTCCTGTCAACCCGCCGTGGGCGAGCCCAAAAGAATTTTGTGTGACAAGGCTGGCGCCTCCGTCGTGGAAATGATCAAGCAGGGGATTCGTCCCAAGGACATCATGACCAAAAAGGCTTTTGAAAACGCGATCACGGTGGCCTTTGCCCTGGGTGGTTCAACTAATGTCGTTCTGCACCTGATTGCCATGGCAAAATCCGTCGGGGTAAAACTGACCATTGAGGACTTCGATCGCCTGGGCGGGAAGGTTCCCCATTTGGCGGATTTGAAACCCAGCGGTAAATACGTCGCGGCTGACTTGGACCGTATTGGCGGTATCCCGGCCGTCATGAAGATGCTTTTAGAAGCCAAATTGATCCATGGCGATTGCCTGACCGTCACCGGAAAAACGGTGAAGGAAAACCTCAAAGAAGCCGCCCCTCTTTCCAAGAACCAACCCATCATCCGCCACATCGATAATCCCCTGTTCCCCACGGCCCCGATGGTGATATTGAAGGGCAACTTGGCCCCCGAGGGGGCGGTGGCTAAGATCTCCGGACTGAAAGTCATCACCCATACGGGACCAGCCAAGGTTTTCAATGGAGAGGAAGCTGCTTTCGAGGCCATTCAGAAAAAGAAAATTAAGGCTGGCGATGTGGTTGTCATTCGCTATGAGGGTCCCAAAGGCGGCCCTGGAATGCGGGAAATGCTGGCCATTACGGCGGCCCTGGTAGGCCAAGGGCTGGGTGAAAAAATCGGCTTGATCACGGACGGGCGGTTCAGCGGGGGAACCCATGGTTTGGTCGTGGGTCACATCGCCCCCGAGGCCCAGGTGGGCGGTCCCATTGGATTGATAAAGGATGGCGACATGATCACTATCGACGCAAAGAAAAAAAAGCTGGAATTACAAGTGACCCCGGCGGAACTGAAAAAACGAAAAGCCAAGTGGAAACCGATTGCCAATCCCTATCCAAAAGGGGTTTTGGGCAAATATACTCATTTGGTCTCATCGGCCAGTCAAGGCGCCGTCACGGACGAATTTTTAAAATAATTTAGGGCAAAAAAAATCGGATGGATCTTTCGATCCATCCGATCATGAAAGTTCCAGGCTATAAGGCCTGAAACCTGAACAGACTTGGCGCCGTAATTACTTGGCGGCCGGAGCAGCAGTCGAAGCATCGGCCGCAGGAGCAGCAGCGGCAGCGGCCTTCTTCTTCTTTTTGGCCTTCTTCTTCTTCTTCATCGCCTTTGGCGCGGCAGTGCTATCAGCAGCCGGAGCGGCAGCAGCTGGAGCGGCAGCTTCATCAGCCAAAACAACACCGGTTGCTCCGAGGAACAACACGGTCATCAACGCAGCAAAAAAACGCTTCATTAGAAGCCTCCTTGAAATTAAAACAGTGGTCGACCACTATTTCACAATCCAACGCCCAACGCCGAAGCAGAAGGTCGTTGAAAGCGGGTATTCTAAGCACATGTATCTCGAAGTGCAACTTTTTTTATTGGAATGTTAGGGCAAAAGCGGCTTAATTCCGGGGGTTTTTGGGCGTTAGAAAGGATTGCCAAGCAAGTCGGGCCGCGCCGACAGCTCCCATATTGTCACCCAGTTTCGCCGTTCGGAATTTTAAGCCACTTAAGTGGGATTTAAAACAACGCTTTCGAAGCTCTTTCATCATGGGCTTCATCAAAAGATCTCCCGCTCCAGCCACACCACCGCTAAAAATTATCATTCCGGGATTCAAGAGATGGATCGCCGAGGTAAGGCCAACTCCTAAAATGCGACCCGCCTTGTCATAGACTTTCAAAGCTTTTTTATTTCCGGCTTCCGCCATTTTTTGGAAGGAATAGGCCTCCATTGGCTGGCCCGGTGGAAGTTTGAGCCCCGCCTCAGTGGCCAAACGGATTATACCTGTTGCGGAAACATACTGTTCCAGGATGCCGCTGTTGCCATAGGGCGTTGGGGGTCCATCGGGAATGACGACCATGTGGCCGATATGGTTGCTGACTCCCGTCGCGCCTTCATAAATCTTCCCGTCCAAGATAAGACCTCCGCCTACTCCCGTCCCAAGGGTAACGCACAAAACCACCCTTTCGCCTTTGCCCGCCCCTACCCAACTTTCACCCAAGGCGGCCAGGTTGGCGTCATTTTCGAGCACCACCCTTTTATGAAGCTTTTTTTTGAGGAAATCCACGATGTGAACGTTTTTCCAATTGAGATTGGGAGTATAAAGAATGACCCCTTTTTTAGGATCAAGGGGTCCGGGGGAACCAATGCCCACCGCTAAATGGGAGGCCCAAGGTTGTCCGCTGCTGGCAGACGCTGCGCGCGCGCTTTCGACAATCCGGTTCATGACACCCGTCGCACCCAAGGAGGACATGGTCTTGCGATTATCTTTGCCTAGGATTTTTCCTTTTTCATCCACTACAGCCGAAACAATATTGGTCCCGCCCAAATCCACACCGATCACGGTTTTCAAGGCGCATCTCCCGATGGAAAGTGGCGTTATTGTAGCCGTGGTTTTAGGATTAGGCAAAAAGATAAAAGGCGGGAGAAAGACGATTTTCCCTTATTTCGATGGGCTTTGATAAACACGGTAGTCTATTTCGGGAAAGAGGTTGACCCTTTCTTCCAAATCAGAAAGAAACCGTTCATCGACTTTGTTTTCACGGACTTGATCCAATAATTGGTTGAATCGGCTTAGATGGTTTTTGATTCGGCGTTCCGCGTACAGACGGTGATTTCCGGTATAAAGCATAAAAGCCCAATCGCTGGCCTGGGCCAGGAGCAATTCACGGGCTGCCTGGTTCAGGGCACGCTGGTTTAACTCCATCATCCTTTCTTTTATTCCAGCAAGAGCCGTTATTTCATCGCAAGCCGCGCTCAATAAGGGATAAATCCAATCATTGGTTTCATTCAGCCACACTTCCGAATATCCCCCCAATCCCCAGGAGGAAAAAACCGGCTGGGTGGGTTGGATTTCGGGAAATCCCTTTAAATAATCGGAGGGTGTTATAAAAGAAAGGGGACTGTTTATCTGGTGATTCAGTTCAAAAAGAAAATAAATGAAATCCGGGCCTTCATACCACCAATGGCCGAATAATTCAGCATCATAGATACAGGTCACCAACGGGGGGCGGTTCATCGAGGGCCCTACTTCCCCTGCTTGCCTTTGGCGATTAGCAAGGAAGTCTTGAGCGTGCTGTCGGGCTTTCCATCTTGCCCGCTCCGGTTGGTAAGGTTCTTTTTGTTCCCCGGGACCTGTTACGCGATAATATTTAAGCCCGGTAAACCTCCGGATGCCTTCCGGTTGAAGATAGGGATGCAAATCTTTTTCATCCAAATCGAATCCCGCGTCCCGATAAAATTCCCGGTAATCCGGATCTCCGGGATAGCCTTCCTTGGAACTCCAAACTTGTTTGGAACTTTCCTTATCCCTTCCAAAAACAGTTAATCCCGAGGGACATTGGATGGGGGCAAAAGTCCCATATTGGGGTCTTGGATTCGCCTGGAGCAACCCATGGGACTCGACAAAAAAATATTTCAGCCCATAGTCTTTTAAGATTTGGTCTTGGCCCGGTTGATAACCGCACTCGGGCAGCCAAAAGCCTCGCAGGTTTACTGCCGAAAAAATCCTCATGAAGTTGAAGCGCCGTCTGGATTTGGGCCCGGACGGCCGTTTCACGGACTCCCAAGAGCGGAAGATAACCATGGGTGGCGGCGCAGGTAATAAGCTCCACTTTTCCAAAATTCTGAAATTTTTTGAACCCGATCGCGATATTACATTCATACTTTTCAATGAAGACCCGGCGATACCTCACCAGTTTTTCAAGATACATTTGAATAACCGGCTTAAACTCCGGAAAGTTTTGAATTCGCGTGTTCTCTTTCTCGGCCAGGTCGATCAACTGGTCAACATAGCGAACAGCCCTTTTTTGTAAAAGTGGATCTAAGCACATGGAGAGAAGCGTAGGGGAGATGGAAAGGGTTATTCGAAAAGGAATGTTCTTCTGGAGCAGTTCCTCAAAAACACAAAGTAATGGAAGGTATGTTTCAAAAAGCGCCTCGTAATACCAATTTTCTTCTAAAAAATAATCATATTCGGGATGGCGCACATAAGGGAGATGGCAATGGAGCACCAAAGAAAGGAATCCAAGTGGATGCCTGTGGTCGGCGAAATTTCGGCGGAAGAGTTGGACAAACCGATCCTTTTCCATCAATCATTTAAAACCGAAATTTTAGCCGATTCTCGATGCGGAATATCGGTCGAGTTTTTTCCTTTGGAGTTCCTTCCGATATGCTTCGGCGGAAGATATCCCGGGGATGGTTAGCGGCAACTTCCTTTTCATCCGCATCCGCGAAATATTCCAAAAAAAATTCCGGCGATTTCCCATTTGTTATCGGATAAAGCCGGAGAATCAGCGGAAGCTTCCGAAGAAATTCCGGTCATGATTTGATTGGAACGGGCGTAAACGACGACACGGCCGGAAAGGGCTTTTTGGGCGATCTCGACGAAATAATTTCCACTTCGTGATCCTTTAATTCAACATAGCGGTTCATTTCACCGGGTTCCACCCTGATTTCCTGGATCAATTCGGTTTCGCCTTTGGGCCCCGTTTTAAAAATACGCAAGACCATCGAGCTGTCTTTATATTCATCCGTCAATTGTTGTTTCACGGCTTCGATGCTTTCGGGCGTGACTTCCCAGTAAGTAAAAATACACTGAGGATCCCGGATGAAGGCAACCATCTGGGTTTCTCCCTTCCGCAAGGATTTTTTTTGAATTGATTCGCCCGAAGTTTCGGACAACTTGTCGGGCCGTGATACGATTCAGCGACATTCTTGGAGGTCTTATTTGGGGAGACTTGGGAGCCACTATTTTCTTAGGCCGCCCGGGAGCTTTTCGGGAAACTTTAGCCGTTTCGGATATTTTAGGTTTGGGGGTTTGGAAGAGGTTGTTTCTGTTTTCGTCTTTTTTTTGGCGGGCATGGGTCCTCCCAAAACGAATGTTATATAGGGGCTTTATCTTCCATTTTTTAACAGGAAATGGCAAGCCGTGACTATGAGCTTCGTCAATAATTGATGAAAAGGTTTTCTAACTAAAAATGAGGGACACTGGAAATTCAGAAAATCCATCCTATCCGCGTCCATTTGGCCTGTTTTGGGGCAAACTCAAGGTTTGGAGGTGGAATTCCGAATGATGAGCTCTACCGGAATTACCTGCCGTTTTGGCGGGGTTTCTTTATTTTCGATCATTTCCAGCACCCTGGAAACAGCTAATTTTCCCATATATTCCTTCGCCGGGCTCACGGTGGTTAAAGGAGGATCCGTATAATTGCTCATTGTTATGTTATCAAAACCCACAATACTTAAATCGGCTGGTATCAACCTGCCCATTTCATGGGCGGCCCGTAAAGCCCCCGCCGCCATTTCATCATTGACGCAAAAAAGGGCCGTTATCTTTTTATTCTTCTTTAAAACTTCCTTTGTCTTTTCATACCCGCTTTGGAACGACAGGGACTCGCACTCAAAGGCAAAAGCCTCATTGGGGGCCAAGTCATGTTTGGCATGCGCGTTTATCCAACCTTCTTTTCTTTCTTCGATACTGGGCCGGCCTTTGGCGATACTTAAAAGACCGATATTCTTGTGCCCCAATCGGATCAAATGCTCCACCGCCATCGTCCCTCCTTGCTTGTTATCGATCTGTATGGTGTCAATCGACTTAAGAAAAGGATAGTTGTCAATGGCCAGCACGGGTAGATGGCGCCCCTGGATGTCCTTTACCATTTCGGCTTCGACCCGCCCAATTAATAAAACCCCATCCACATTTTTCTCGCGAATGATTTTGGGGAGGTTCTGGTAACCGTTATAGGCATTTTCTACGAAAGAAAAAAGGAGGTTGAAATATTTATCCGCGGCTTCTTTAACCATCCCTTCGATCACAAAGGAATAAAACTGGTTGGAAATAATCTTATCTTCCTGGTAAAAAACCACCCCCAGGTTACGCGTCCGCCGCCCGGCCAACCCCGCCGCCATGGCGCTGGGGTGATAATCCATTTCCCGAGCCACGTTGAGAACCCGTTTTTTAACTTCCTCGCTGATAACCACATTTGATCGTTTATTGAGGACAAATGAAACGGTAGTAATGGAGACTCCAGCTTTTTTGGCGACATCCTTGATGGTAGGGTGGGAACCCATGAACAACTCCAATCGATGAGTTTAGGATGCGGGAACCCAAGGTCAAAATTCAAAAACATCAAAAGCCACCGGTGTCCCGAGCAAGTTTTATTTTACTAAAACTTTTACTAAAAAAGCAAAAGGTCCGGTTTGTCGGAAATCTTCATTGTTCCAATTTTTTAATTTTGATACTTTTAAATTTTTTGTTTAAAAATGATTTGAGATCTCAAGGCGGGGGAAGCGTTCCCTAGCTGCTAGCCGACTCTTCGATGCCTATAGGATGGCTGAAGGAAAAACTACCATTGAAAAAACCAGGTTAATGGAAGACGGCCAGTTTGAGGGTTTGCCCGGCCCATTAGCCCGCCAGTGGAGTTGAAAACCTGAACCACCGCCAAATAGGTGCCGCTTGCCACACCGGAAGCATTCCATGTCACTTGGCCGGTTCCTGTGCCGCCAGTCACCTGGTGGACCAGTTCACCCGCAACCGTGTAAACAGACACCTCCAACGTCAAATTCATGGATACGTTGGTATGAAAAGTCGTCGTCAGACCTTCGGAAGGGTTTAAAACATTGGGCCAAGCCGTCACTACTCCCATTCCTTTGGCCGTATTTTGGTCTTCCACCGATACTTCTTTTATCACCGTGGTTTCCCCGCCAGTTCCGTCCGTCGTGTGGACTTCCACCAAATATTCACCGCTTTGCACAAAGGAACCGCTGTCATTCGTCCCGTCCCACACCTCGGTTGTTCCATTGCTTAAGGTTATTGTCAGGTCGCTAGGCGTACCCGGGCTTGAGCCGAGACCCGGTTCTATTACGGAGGATGATAATTGCACCGATGCCACACCGGCTTGGCCTGGGTCATCGGAATAGGCATATAAGTGTTTCACCACTTCCCCTGCCTCGTTGTAAATCAGGATCGTCGACGTATAAAGCGTCCGGTTGACCATCACCTGCTGCGTCGTGCTCACTTCGGTTCCCATAGAACTGATGCTGTCCACCTTCACGTAATAGGCCCCGTTGGAAGCCAGGCTTCCATTGGAATTCGTCCCATTCCAACTCCCCAAGGGGCTATTGTCGTAATAAATCGTCACAGCATTATTGGGCCCGTTCAAACTGGTGATGGCATTACTGGATTGGAGCACAATATTATCGATAGGTTGGGAGAGTTGTTCCGTAAGGATCGTATCCACCAATTCTCCCGCCTCGTTATAGACCCCGATTTTGACCGTGTATTGCCCTATCACCAATACTCCCACGCTGGCCGTCACCGGGGCGCCTCCCAGGTAGGTTAATTGGGCGTTATTAATAAGGGTACTGCCGGCCGTGAGTAAATTATTCAATTGCGCCTGATATTCCAGTTGGTAGCTCCCCGCCGCAAGGGGCGAAGGCAGGTTCCAGGTTAATAGACCCGTCGCGGTGGAATTGGTGGTCGTCCCCGCTGGGCTGGCGAGGAACCCTAGGAAGGTTTCATTCGTGGGCAAGGTGTCATTCACCACCAGGTTCTGCGCACTGTTCCCGGAGACGGTGATATTGAGGGTGTAAGTCAAGTTATTGCCCGATTGGGCCGTTGTCGAGGAAACCTGTTTATTCATCGAAACCGACATCGGGGGTGTAGGTGTGGGCGTGTTGGTGGCGGTATATGTCGCGGTCGCGGTGTGGGTATAGGTTGGCGTTTCAGTATTGGTGAATGTCTCGGTATTGGTGGTCGTATTGGTCAGGGTAAAGGTGGCGGTGGAAGTGTGGGTATTAGTCGGCGTGCCGGTCGCGGTTGTGGTTGGAGTATTAGTAGCGGTGTTGGCCAAAGTATTCGTAGCGGTACTGGTAGCCGTGTTTTGAATCGTGTTGGTCGTGGTAGCGGTGGCGGTGTTCGTCGGCGTACCGGTCAAAGTATTCGTCGCCGTATTGGTCGCGGTGTTTTGAAGCGTGTTGGTCACGGTCTCAGTGGGGGTATTCGTAGCGGTGTTGGCCAAGGTGTTCGTGGGCGTGCTGGTGGCTGTGGAAGTGGCGGTACTGGTAAAGGTATTCGTCGCCGAATTCGTCAGGGTAGGCGTGGGCGTATTGGTCGGTGTATTCGTCGGGGTGCTAGTCGAGGTATAGCTGTCGGTAATCGTGGGGGTGTTGCTGTAGGTCGGGGTGATGACATTGGTATTCGTCGGAGTCATCGTAATGGTGGCTGTGGCGGTGTTGGTGGAGCTATTAGTCGGTGAATTCGTGGGTGTGTTGGTATCGGTTTTGGTAAGCGTATTGGTTTGGGTGATGGTAGGGGTGCTCGTCGTGGAATTGGTGGGGGTGTTCGAATTAGTCGCGGTCAAAGTGGGCGTGGAAGTCGCAGTGGACATATGCGTAGAAGTGGCGGTGTTGGTGGGAAGCGGAGTGATGGTTGAGGTAGGCGTAAGAGTTGGCACCGGCACAACGGTAGCCCCGGTCGTGGCCGTCGGCTGTGGAGTGTTCGTAGGGGTTGCGGTTGGGATCAAAGTAAAGGTATTGGTCGGCGTATTGGTCTGGGTAAAGGTGTTAGTCGGAGTCGGAGATTTGGTAGGCGTATTCGTGGGGGTAATGGTCGGGGTATTCGTTGGAGAATTCGTTGGGGTGTTGGTCGGGGTGGGTGTATCCGTCTTTGTAGGGGTGTTCGTAACCGTTGGGGTGATAACGTTAGTATTTGTCGGAGTCATGGTAATGGTGGGCGTGTCGGTATTGGTGGGCGTATTCGTGGGAGTATAGGTGGGGGTATTCGTGGGAGTGTTGGTATGCGTGGGAGTGGGAGTGTTGGTGGGTGTGTAAGTGAGGGTATTGGTTGCCGTGGAGGTATCGGTGTTGGTAAGGGTGTTGGTCACGGTATTAGTCGGCGTATTCGTTTTTGTAAGAGTCGGGGTATTGGTTGGAGTATTCGTGGGAGTGTTCACTATGGTGTTGGTGGGTGTAGGTGTCATGGTATTCGTGGGAGTGTTGGTGTGCGTGGGTGTGGGGGTGTTGGTAGGTGTGTTGGTGAGAGTATTGGTTGGCGTAGGGGTAGCCGTGTTGGTCGCTGTATTCGTGTTGGTTTTCGTGGGTGTGTTCGTGGGCGTATTTACAACCGTATTGGTTGCCGTATTAGTAGCTGTATTAGTAGGGGTATTCGAATGAGTTGGAGTAGGGCTGTTAGTAGGGGTGGGACTAGGTGTATTCGTAAACGTATTGGTGTTGGTAGGGGTTGAAGTACGAGTATAGGTGTTCGTGGGAGTATTGGTGTCCGTGAAAGTATTGGTAAAAGTGGGGGTCGGGGTGGCCGTAAAGGTATATGTGTTGGTGGGAGTATTAGTGAAGGTGTTCGTGTGGGTATTGGTAAATGTGGGAGTAGGGGTCTGAACCGTGGGGGTATAGGTCGGTGTAAAAGTATAGGTATGAGTCGGACTGGGTGTGGGAGTATTGGTAAAAGTTGGGGTATTTGTTGGAGTGGGAATACAAGTAACAATAAAGGAGACGGTATTTGAGGTCAGGTTTCCACTTGGATAAGACAAAGACGCGTTATTGGTTACCGTTATGCAACCGGGAGGCCAATAATAATCCTCAACCGCCACCGACATCGTGGCGCACCCGTTGCCGAATTCTCCAAAAATCATCGTTTGACCGTTGTCGGTAGGCGCGCTTCCGAGGCCGCATGAGTTGTAATAAGGTATCGTAAAAGGACAACCGGAACTCCCGTAACCCCAAGCGACAAACGAAAATGAACTGGCGCCATTACCTGTGCCCACAGTGGTCAAATTATCCACGATAGTGACGGATCCGTTCGTGACCGGACCTCCGGTATTGCAGACCGTGATGGTGTAAGTCAGGAATAAATTGGTGCCGCTGACAGTGGCGGTACCTTGAGATTTGTTAATGGTAAAATTTGGAGGACCAATAAGGGTCGTGGGAGCTGGAATAGTCGTACATTGACGAAAAAAAAGCGCGCCCGCCGAATTTCCGCTGGAGTAATCCCCGGAGCAATTATTGGCGATAAAAGGAAGGGGTTGTCCAGTAACCGGGTTATAAATCTGATTGGCCCAAGTGGAAGCCGTTACGCCGCTGGAGCAATAGGAGGAGGAGAAGCCTTCGGCGCCTTCGTCGTAGCCGGTGCTGTACCATGTGTTGCCGCTGCTATCATTACCTGGGGGGGTGGAGGGATTACCCGTGGGGACATATTCTTCTTCAATCCCGCTCCCCGAACTCGTGATTTCCGAATGGTCTCCTCCGGAACATGTGATATCCAAATCCCAGGAGGAAAAGTTATCGTCAGGGGCCGTGTTTTGGGTTTCAACGGCCAAACAGACTTGCGATCCCGTCAACAAAGCAGTCGACACTGTGATGCAAGTTACATTTCCTGCGTCTCCGGTGCCGGGGGCGCCCGCATAAGGGAAATAACCGATAGAGACACCTTGAACCCAGATTGTCGTATTGTCGTCACCGGATGCGCAAAGCGTTGCAGAGGTGGGAGTGCATTGGGCTTGGACTTGATTGGCGGATAGGGCTAGACAACATAAAACCCCAAATCCAAAAACCCTAAAACGATTTAAAATAGTATTTAATGTCTTGATGAACATTTCTTGTCTTTCACTCACTTAACAATAAATTAGGCTAACCAAACCTTCAATGATCGGGATCAGATCATAAATTTTGGTAAACCTCATTTCAAAATAAGTTCCTCTGAAGAACTAAGAGATGAAACCGGTTCCATTTGTCATTACTATAACATTCACATTTAATCTGAATTTTGATGTCGTAAGAGTATTGATCGATTACCTTATAACGATATTAACGGTTAAAATGGCTATTACTTAAGAAGTATCTCACACTTTTACAATATTAATCAGTTCTTGTCCAAAAAATACATGGCTAATTTCCCCATATTTATTACCCTGAATTTCCCGTTAAACCAGGATTTTTGAATGAAATGAAAATCTTAGATTGAAGCCAAGGCCTACACCAGAAACCATAAAAAATTTTTATGGTTTTATCCTAACCACCATGGACTGGGCCTTGGCAATGCATTGTTTGGCCAAACCGGTTTGCCCGGCCTTCTCAAAGTCCTCCCCCAATTCCTGGATTAATTTAGGACTAGCGGGATCCAAGACCCAAGCCGTGCGGAGCTTCTCCAAAGCCTTTGCCTTCAACCCCTGGGATAGGTAAATATCCGCCATCTTCAAGTAATAAACCGGCTCCCGGGGGTGCAGGTGGATTCCTCCGCGGTACCACTCCAAGGCCTTTTCGGGTTTTCCCTGCCACACGTAAATGGTGGCGAGGTTGACCAGGTATTCGGAATTATCCGGATCCAGGCGGTGGGCTTTTTCAAACGCCATTCGCGCCTCCTCATTCCTTTTCAAAAAGCCGTAACTTACTCCGAGATCGTTGTAGAACAAAGGTGAATTGGGTTCGATTTTAAGGGCTAATTGCATTTGCCCGATAGCTTCTTCGTGCCGACCTTGTCGTTCGTAAACCGTCCAAAGATTGAGACGAGGCAAGGTGAATTGAGGATCCAGCTTAAGCGCATATTCAAATTCCTGAACCGCCTCCGGAACTCTATCTTTGTACAAAAAGGCCCTTCCCAATCCGTTGAAGGTCGGTGCCAGCGCCGGAGGAATGGCCGCCGCCCGGCTATAGACATCCAGCGCGTCGTCATACCGGTGGGCCTTGAGATAAATTTCCCCCAACTTGGAATAAGCCATTGGGTTTTCGGCGGGATAAATTTGAGTCACCCTTTCCCATAAGGTCTGGGAATTTCTCCATGTTCCGATCTGGTCCATCGTTGCCAAGCCCATCAAAACAGTGGCCAGGAATATGAATCCCGCGTAAAGAATCCAACGGTAAGAAACCAATAAAGCCAACCCTGCCGAAAGAGGTAGGAACAAGCCCAGGCTGGCCAAATATGTATAGCGGTCGGCAGCGGCTTGGCTTCCTGTCTGGATGAGTCCTACGACCGGTAAAAGGATGACGACATAATAAAGCCAGGCCGTCAAAAGATAGGGTGCCTTTTGGCGGTAACGAAAAAAAAGGACTGAAACCAGGATCACCGCCGCCGCCGCACAAAAATTTTCGAACAAATAGAAACCGCTCAAACTGGGTGGGAAAGGATAATAAGTGGTCAACCCCTCGGGCCAGACCATTTTCGTAAGATAAAATACAAGCGACCGGAATGAATTCATCACCCAATAAAACTCGACTCCGCTTTTGGCATAGGAAAGGGTTTTTTCATGCGAAGCCATTGTGACGAGGACTGCTCCCCCAGCAACAGCGAAAAAAACCGCCTTCTCTTTCAACAATTTTTGGAAACCCAAACTCCATCGACCCAAGGGCCAGCCATCGAGAATCAGGAAAATAAACGGAAGCGTAATGGCCATGGGTTTGGACATCAGGGCCAGCAGAAAAAACCCCAAGCAGGCCCAGTGTTTGAAGCCCTTTTTCTCGAGGGAGGAAGAGTCGTCCAAATATAGCCACAGGGCCGAGAGGTAGAATAAGGCATAAAGCACGTCTTTGCGTTCCGTGGCCCAAGCCACCGATTCCACATGGATGGGATGGAGTCCGAACAGAATGGCCGTCATGAAAGCGATGGGCACTCCAAAGCCCTTGATTTTGAGGGTGGATGCGGACCCGGCTTTTTCGGGAAGATGTTTCATCAAGCGAAAGCAAATAAAGAAAACCAATACGGTATTTAATGCGTGTAATAAGACATTAGTGGCGTGGAACACCCGGGGGTCTAATCCGTTTACTCCGTAATTAAGGGCGAAAGACAGCCAGGTAAGAGGCATCCAATTCCCGGTGGCGAAGGTCGTAAACATCCAACCTAGCGAATCCCAGTCGAGCCTCCTGATTCGAAGGTTATCCGTAATATTGTCCTTGTCGTCCCAATTGACGAAATCATTTTTCAGAACCGGAAGGTAAAAAGCGACCACGATCAGCGCCAAAAATATCGCGCAAGCCCATAAGGTGCCTTTCCTACCTTGCAGAAAACCGGGCAAGGCGATCGTTGAAGCCTTTTCCGGATTCTCCATTTCGAGAATTTGGGCGACTTTCGTTTCAGCGAGCCCCGTTTGGGCCGACAATTCACGAAGCGAAAGGTGTCTTTTTCTCAGGATATAATTTATTTTATTGTCCTTGGACAAACCCCTTTATCCTTTCAATTAATTTCTATTTCCCCGCCAAACTATTGCCGGTGGCGAAAGCCTCCGTCGCCGATTTTTGATCCCCCGCTTTTTCATAGGCCTGACCCAGTCTTTGGTAGATATCTGGATTCTGGGGCTGTAAAGCGGCAGCCTCATTGAGAATTTTAATCGTTTCGGCGATTTTTCCAGTAGCGGCATAAATCGAGGCCAAATTCATTAAACATCCGGTGTCCGTGGGATCTATTAAATGCGCCGATTCAAAAGCCTCAGCTGCTTTTTCATATTGAGCCATCGAAGAATAAGCAGCCCCCAGGCTGTTATAGACGCCTGGAAGCTTTGGGTTTAATCGAACCGCTTCCTGGGCCTCCGCCAAGGCTTCCGGGTAATGACCCATTTTTTGGTTGGCGAAATAAAGATACCGGTGGGCCATGGCATTTTGGGGATCAAGTGCGGATTCCAGTTTAAACTCGCTGGCGGATTCGGGAAGTAAACCCTTGTTGATAAGAGTGATTCCTTTTTTTTCATGCAAACCTGCATTTTCAGGGGCGTTGGCCAGAGCAGAATTGAAGGCCCCTAAGGCGTCATCCCATTGACTTGCGGACATATAAGCGTCCCCCAAATGTTCGTAAATGATGTCGGGAACGTATGGTGAAGCAACTTTAACCACGTTCTCCCAAAGGCTGATCGAATTCTTCCAAATTCCTATTTGCTGAATGGTCCCCAACCCCAGGAGAACCGTTAACCCCGCGACCAAAAAGTTAAAAAGGAAACGGCGGCTTGAAAGGCCAAAAGCCAAAACCGAGGCCAAAAGCAAAAAGGGACCCAAACTTGGAAGATAAGTAAACCGGTCCGCCGCCGCATAGCCTCCTGCGTATTCAATTCCTAATGTGGGGGCAAGGGTGACCAAATAATATATTGAAGCAGCTGCTAGATAGGGCCGTTTCTTGCGGTAACGAAAACAAATTCCGCTTATTAAAATAACCGCTAAAAACGCAGCCACATACTCGAGGGAAAAAGTTTTCAATAAAACGATCGGGTAAAGCGTCGCCAAATCTACGGGAACAACCATTTTCACCAAATAAAAAACAAGCGAATGAAACGCATTCATAACTCGATAATCCAGGGGCAAATCTCGGGTGGTAGGTGCGGGACCTTCGTGGAAATGGGCAAGCATGGTCATCCATCCCGATATCAAAGCGAGTATAAAAAAAGGAAGTTTTTCCAACAAAATCTTTTTGGGGCTGGAGGAAAACCTATTCAAGGGCCAAACATCAAAAAGAAGCAAGACGAAGGGAAGTGTGACGGCCATGGGCTTGGACAAAAGGGACATCACGAAGAGAAAAAGGCAGACATTTAACTTCCAAACCTTCTGGCTGGAGGCCGACGAGTAATCCAAGTAAAACAGGAGGCTCAAAAGATAGAAAATACCAAAGAGCATGTCCTTTCGTTCGGTGGCCCAAGCCACTGACTCCACATGAATGGGGTGAAGACCAAACAAGAGGGCCGTCAAAAAAGCCGCTGGTGTCACCCACCCCGCTGGACTCCCTTCCCGCTCCAGTCCCTTCCCCGGGATTGCCAGAATCCTAACGCCAAGAAAAAAAACAAGCGCCGTGTTGCAGCAATGCAAAATCAGGTTATCTAAATGGTAGATGAAGGGATCCAAGCCCCCCAACTTGAAATCGAGGGCCAGTGAAAGCCAGGTAAGGGGTATCCAGTTTGCCGCGTAAAAATTCTTAAACATCCCACCAATGGATTCCAGGCTGAAACTGCGGATATAGGGATTATCCTGGATCATCTGTGGATCGTCCCAGGTCACGAAGTTGTTTTTTAAAACCGGCAGGTAAAACAAAAATGTCAGAATGGCGGGAAGTAAAGCGACTGCCCAAAATGAAAGGGAGTCCTTGGTTGGAGAAACACTTTCTTGGACGGAGGGAAGAGTCATAATTTCATTTCTTTCATTGACTACCTATTTCACTGTAGAAAAACCGTCCTTCAACTGAAATCCGGCGTCATTATACGCCTAAAAATAGTTAAAGATGCCGGAACCTCCCTAACCTTATTCAATATTTTAAAGGGCCACGGGGAAAAGTCTGGTTCGAATACTTTTCATCATCTTAATTTTTCACAATTCTTAAAAACCTTTCCCAAGAAGGACACTTATAATAAGCCATCCTTTTTTACGGCGGTTTCATGAACCAAGAAAACTCCTCGCTTCCTTTTGAAAACCTACACTTATGGTTCCTCTCCTCCGCCAAAAAAAGGAAAGCCTTGGCGGCCCTAGTCTTAGGAGGATCGGTCCTCATTCTTTTCGCCCAGGTCCTCTTTTCCGAAAACACTCTGGTTTCCATAGCCGACGGCGATTTGGCCAACCAGTTTTACGCTTGGCGCGACTTTGGTTTTTCGGAACTGCGCAAAGGTCATTTGGCGCTCTGGAATCCCTTCATCTATTGCGGGGCGCCTTTCTTTGCCGGTTTCCAGTCCGCTCTCCTTTATCCCCCCAATTGGCTTTTTCTATTTTTGCCCTTGGTTTTCGCCTTGAACTTTTCCATTGTCTTACACGTTTTTCTGGCGGGTTTTTTTACCTATCTTTGGCTGGCCGCGAACCGCTTGGGTTTCCTGGCCTCATTGTTCGGGTCCTTCGTCTACATGTTTGGCGGGGCTTATTTCCTACACGTCTACCCCGGCCACTTACCTAACCTTTGTACCATGGCCTGGATCCCACTGGTCTTTCTCTCGGTGGAAACTCTCCTGGAAAAACCGGAATTAAAAAATGTTCTAATCAGCGCGGGAGTCTTTTCCTTTCAACTCTTATCAGGCCACGCCCAATACTTTGCTTATACCCTGTTCCTAAGCGGGCTTTACGCCCTGCTCCTCCTTTTCCGGAATCCGGAAAACCGTTTTAAAAAAGTTTTTCATGGGCTGGCCATGCTTCTGATGGGATCGGCGATTACTTCCATCCAATGGCTTTCGGGCTTGGAGGCCACAGGGGAAAACCTTCGGGAAAGCGCCGCTTCCCCGGAGTTCCAACGATTCTTTTCCCTAAATCCATTGAACTCATTGACGGTTTTGGCATCGGGTTTGGGCGGAAAGGGGACGCGTTTATTCTGCTGGGCCGATTCGCGGATTTGGTGGGAGTCCTGCCTTTTTATCGGAATTATCGCTTTCCTAATGGCGATTTACGGACTTATTCAAAGAGAAGGTCCTCAAGGAAAAAAGTGGACTTTGATGGGGCTGGCTCTTTTATCCCTTTTACTGGCTTTCGGTTCTTACACTCCCCTTTTCCCTCTCCTGAACGAATGGATTCCTTTCTTCGATTCCTTTCGGGGGAGTTTCAAGTTTGGCATTTTTTTCCAATTGGCTTTCGCCTTTCTCGCGGCGAGAGGGATTCATGCTTGGCTATTCGATTCTCGGCAAAAAAACTGGCCAGCTTACTCGGCCTTTGGCCTAGCCCTCATTTTCGGAGGCGCTTCCTTTTTGGTTTTCCAGGGATCCAGATTGGGAAGTTTTTCCGCTATAGTCGCTTGGAATAATTCCGAACCCTTTTCGCCTCAATACCCACAGTACCTCCTCCAGATCGATACCGCACGAATCATTAACTTGGCCGGTGCTTCCGTCTTTTCCCTTATTTTCGCGCTGCTCTGGATTTGGACTTCCGTTGGGAAGGCAAGAAAATATGCTCTGGCCATTTTGGGAATGGCGAATTTGTGGGCCTTTGCGGGAGCCAATCTTCCGACTTTTAACGCCCAAGGAATGAAATCAAGGGAATCCGCTGTTCAAAAAACCTTATCCCCCCATCTTGGAGAGGGGCGGATTTATTGGACCGCACATGACGACCGTTCTCTTTCCATGGGGTTACCGGATATTTGGGGCGATGATCCCTTGCTTCCCAAGCGTTACAATTATTTCATGACCTACACGGGAAACCCCCTGCCGGAACCATCCTCCTCGCCTGATACCCAAAAGATCAATCTCACCCTTCCAAAAATTCGCTTGGTCCGGCTTGCCTACATGTTGGACACCAAGAGCGACGGCCTTCATATAACCTCCCTTCCCTATCCCCGCCTACCCCGCGCCTTTTTAGTCGGGCGATGGAAATTCGCGGGAGACCCGAAAGAAGCGATGGAAACTATTTCTCGTTCGGGCTTCGACCCTGGAGCTGAAGTCGTCCTAGAAAAAACTCCAGCCATATTGCCGGAGGAAAATTCAGGTAAGGGGCAGGTTTCACTGGAGGACCAAACAACCGATAGGATGGAATTCCACGTCCAAACGGATAAACCGCAAATTCTTATGATTACCGATAACTTTAGCCGGGGATGGAAAGCCATCGCTTATCCCAACAGTGTTCAGCAAACTTACGAGGTGATGCCGGGTGATTATTTTGGCCGTGCCATCCCGCTTTCCGCCGGAAACCACCATTTCATTTTAAAGTTTGAGCCGGCGGCCTTTGAGATTGGAAAATGGATTTCATCCGTTTCCCTTCTGCTTTATCTCTTTGCCTGGTTATGGCAGGGATGGGGAAATGACCGATTTCTGAATCGACCCCGTCCCCAAGGGGCGCAAGGTGGATAAGTGGTTGAATGAAAAAAGCTTCTTTCCCGGAATCCTGCTTTTTCTCCTGGCTTTTGAACTGGCCCTTGTAGGCCTAAACCCTTCCTTTTATATGGATGACAGTCCGGAAATTATCACCGTTTCGGCGTCTCTGGGCATTGCCCATCCACCTGGTTATCCGCTTTTTACGCTGTTGGGCCGCCTATTTTCCCTTTTGCCCCTCGGGCCAGTTTGTCTTCGGGTCAATCTGCTTTCGGCATTCACGGGGGCCTTGGCCTGCTACTTACTGTTTCGGTTTCTGAAAGATCGTTTCAACATGGAGCATTCTCTAAGTCTTCCTTTCGCCCTGCTTTGGATGGCCGGAGCCACCGCTTACCCGGCCGCCTTGAGCGCCAAAAACGGGATATACCAATTGACGGCTGTTTTCCTTTTAGCGGTCTTAGGCGCTCTTTTTCGGGGAAGACGGTCCTTGGCTTTTTTCCTTTTCGGGTTGTCCCTAGGTAACCATTGGATGAGCATGTTGGCGGCCGGAGGTGGATTTACCTTCCTGGTCTGGATCCAACTGAGCAAACGGGAAGTGGCAGCCAAGGACCTTATCAAAAGCGCAGCTTTCTTGACCATCGGCCTTTCCCTTTATCTTTACCTGCCTCTCAGGTCATCCCTGGATCCGCTGGTCAATTGGGCCCATCCAGTGGATGTCCAGAATTTTCTGCGCCATGTGACCCGTTACGTGGACAAGAACAAGGATTTTACGGGGGACGTCTTTTTGTGGGCACAGCAGGGTTTTTATTACTTGCGCTCGGCGGCGGTGGAATTTTCCGGAGTTGGGATTTTGGTTATTTTCGGTTTTTTCGCCGCATGGCGCGGTGAGCGTCGTCATATGGCGGGGTTGCTACTTTCTTGGGCGGGTCTCTTCGCGGCCGTGTGTGTGTTCTCCAAATTCTCCAGCCAAAAAATTTACCTCATGCAAAATTATTCCATCGCTTCCTTTATCTTTATTCCGCTCTTTTCAGGCCTGGGCTTCCGTTTTCTCCTACGACTTTTTGGCCCCAGCCATCCGAAGGCTGTCAAAACCGCCCCCTATTTCGCCTGGGCCCTGGTGTTGGCCCTCGTTCTCGCCCGCTGGGTTCAGGGAAATCAGGAATTTTATACCTATACCTACGATTACGTTTTGAACGCCTGGCGTTCTGTCCCCGTGGGAGGTTTTTTCTTTTGTAAGGGGGACGTCTTAGATTTTCCCTGTTGGTATTTTCAAATGATCGAACAAAAAAGACCCGATCTAGCTGTCCTGGGTGGCGGAAGCCTTCCGATGGATTGGTATCGGATTTATTTGGCCCGTACCCAACCCGGATTGAAAATTCCTTATCCCCGCCACGAGAAGGGTAAGGAATACATCTCGGGCCATCTTTTCCAATGGATGTTGGATCAAAATCCCGGGCACAGATTCTTTTTCACTTATCCGGATTTGGAAGCGGACGGGTTGGGAGAAATTCGCCTGGTTCCAAATGGATTGACCCAAGAGGGGTTTGTGCCTCCTGCTAATCCCGTCTTTGACGAGGCGAGGGCCGACCGTCTGTGGGATAAAATGCGCTTAAGGAATTTCCAAAAACCCTATGACTCGGTGGACGATGTTTCATGGGACTATTTCCTGAAGGATTATGGGATGGCGCGCTTATGGATGGCTGTTCAAGGGATGGGTGAAGCCCAGGCCTTGAAGATCCAGACGAGACTCTCCCCTTCTTCCCGGCTTCAACAGGTCCGGTCCTTATATGAAAAAAGTCTCTCCCATCTTTTATGGGTGCAGAGCTGGGATCCCCAAAACCCCGGGTACGCCGTAAACGTTGGCATTGATTACTTTTCCATGGGGGATTTGAAGCAAGCCGGGAACTGGTTTGCGAAAGCCGTGTCAATCGACCCTAACGATCCGGACGCCTATTATTATGAAGGGATGGCGGCTTACCAGGCGGGAAATGAAGCTGATGCCAGGAAATTATGGGAAAAAACACTAAGTTTAAATCCCAACCACGCCCAGGCAGTTCAAGCCCTTCAATCCCTTTCTCCACCCCAAAATCGTTAGCTGCCTAAACAAATTCGCCGCCAAATTCGGCCTAAAGACTCCGCATGGATTCGTCTTTTCTTGGTGAATCAGCGCAGAATGAGGAGTTTGACGACGCTTCTTCCCTGGTTGGTTTGCACGACAACATAATAAAGCCCGCTGGCCAAGGGCGTTCCCCAACTATCACTCAAGGGGATAGGCACACTTTCGCCCGGTTGGATGTTTGAATAATTCAAAGTGTTCACTTTCCGGAAGGCGATCGTGAAGATTTCGATGCTCACGTTCGACTCAGAAGTCAAATCCGGATTCAACTGGACCGTTCCGCCCGTGGCGGGGTTCGGATAAACCACCACCGTCGGTTTGGCCGAGGGGGTTGCCGTCTTGGTGGTGGTCGCCGTCGGCAAAGACGTAAAGGTTCCGGTCGCTACAGGTGTCGTCGTTGAAGTCGGCGTTTCGGTCGCCGTGGCCGCCGCCAGAGTGACCGTGGCGCCAGCCACGGGAATCCCGCTAAAGAGAAGGGCCTCGCCGTTGCTTCCCGCCGCCCCCGTCGCGCTAAACTCATAACTCCCCGTTGATGATCCCGGAGAAAAATTCACCGTAACCTCGTAGGTCACCGCTCCATTGTCCCCCGGAATAACGCTGTTGAAGTTAAAGGTGGCGGTTGACCCGTTGAAGCTGGCCGTGCCTATCAGCGTTCCATTAGCGAAAAGATCAAGGGAAGTGATCCCGGCGGGCGGAACGCCTGTCTCGAAGATCGTGATACTGGTAATCGTAACCGCGCCGCCGCTGGGATTGTTCATCTGAATCTGTTGGATGGTCACGCCGGAAGCCCCTTGGACTTGGGTTGAATTCCCGGGCGGATTGGACCCTTGCGAGGCCGCGACGGTCACAGGCGTGGGGCTGAAGGTAGGCGTAATGGTCAAGGTCAATGTTGCGGTAGAGGTAGTGGTTGAGGTTGTGGTGTAAATCTGAGTCTTAGTGGGTGAATAGCTGGCAGTAGAAGTCGCAGTCAATGAAGACGTCGAAGTCGGCGTGAAAGAGGTAGTGGATGTGACTGTATTGCTGGGAGTATTGCTGGCCGTTTTCGTCGCGGTTTCGGCAAAGGTATTGGTGGGCGTCCCGGTGAGGGTTACGGAAGGTGTGGAAGTCGGGCTATTTGAAGAGGTCTGAGTCGGCGTGTTCGTGGGTGTGTTGGTGACGGTATTAGTGATCGTATTCGTTGATGAGTTAGTGACAGTATTCGTGACTGTTTTTGTCGCGGTATTGGTGACAGTGGACGTTGACGTATTAGTCGAGGTGCTTGTGGCCGTACCGGTCGGGGTACTGGTAGCCGTATTCGTCGCGGTTTCGGCAAAGGTATTGGTGGGCGTCCCGGTGAGGGTTACGGAAGGTGTGGAAGTCGGACTATTTGAAGAGGTCTGAGTCGGCGTGTTCGTGGCTGATCCTGTTACAGTGCTGGTGGACGTCGAAGTCGGGGTTCCGGTATTCACCAAAGTATAGGTGGCCGTTTCTGTGGAAGTGCGGGTGGGGCTGTTCGTAGCGCTCCCGGTTGGCGTTAACGAAGAAGTATTAGTGGGGCTATTGCTAACGGTATTGGTGACCGTCGCGGTGGCCGTTCCTGTAGCGGTAGCCGTCACAGTCTGAGTCCTCGTATTAACCGGGGTATTCGTGGCTGTGGAACTAGGCGTTGTGGATAAAGTAAATGTTGGACTGTTGCTGCTGGTGTTAGTGGCTGTCGCGGTTGAAGTGCGGGTTGCGGTTAAAGTAGAGGTATTGACCGGGGTACTCGTGGTGGTCCCCGTAGAAGTATAAGTGAAAGTATTTGTGCCTGTCTGAGTCGGCGTGAATGAAGAAGTGTTGGTTGGACTATTGCTGGGGGTATTAGTGGCTGTTGCGGAGGCCGTACGGGTAGCGGTAGCCGTCGCGGTTTGAGTCGCCGTACTAACCGGGGTATTCGTGGTCGTGAAACTTGGGGTTGAAGTGGCGGTTGCCGTTTTAGTCAATGTGGCGGTTGAGGTGGTCGTATTAGTCACAGTGGGAGTAACCGTTTTTGAGGCCGTAGAGGTGGGGGTGTTGCTGGGAGTGGGGGTGGGGCTATTCGTCCGAGTTAAAGTAGCTGTTGAGGTAGAGGTATTCGTGGGGGTACTAGTAAAACTGGGCGTGCTGGTTTTTGTGAAAGTGGAGGTTGGAGTAAAGGTGAAAGTTGGGGTAGCCCCGCTGGAGGAACAGGTGGGATAGGTAAGGCCTTTCAGCCAGCCATAGACCGATTGTCCTTCGTAAGACGTCAGCACCCAGCCGGTAGTTCCTGTGGAAACAGGTGCGGATAGAGTTGAGGACCAGTCCGAAAGTAGGAGTGGCGTCGCCTGAATATCCATGTCCCAAGCCATTCCCCCATAAATGTAATTCTTGTCGTTGGTACCGTTCATAAAGGTAATCACGCTGTTCACGAAAGTGCCGCCGTCGGTGGTATTGGCCGAGTTGCCGAATTCCTCAATAAACACCGGTCCATAGGTGAGAGCCGGTTCGATATTGGACTCCCATCCAGCGGCAGTGTTCGTGCCTTTGTTGTTGTAGATGTGGGCCGAGTAGACGATGCCGTTTCCCCCAGTGACATCCACTACTGGACTCATGCCCACGTAATAATAGGAATACTGTTGGCCCCCGACGATGCAAACATTCTCGGCATTTGTGCCGCTGGCCAGAGTGCTGCTGGCGCTGGCGGTGGTGGCACGAATCTTGTTTACGATTGCCTGCAAGCCCGGTGTGGTAAAGCCCTCGGCGGTCGTACCACCATCCAACCAGACAGACCAGGAAGTTGGGTAGGGCTCGTTGAAGGTGTCAAAGATCACGGAAGTGTTGTTGGCGTAACGGGCCGCGACACTGGCCCAGAAGACTAGGCTGTTCTCATCGGGCATGGAATATTGCTCGGTGGCTGTACCCGTGGACCCGTCCCCGGACCATTGCAGGTCAAGATCGCAATAGATGTTATTGGTATTGCAGAAGGCCACAAGTGAGTCCACGAAGCTTTGGTAGCCCGATTGACTGGTGGAACCCCGATTGTTAGGGGTAGTTTGGGCGTTTCCATCCCACCAGTCCTGATCCAGGGGAATGCGGACGCAATTGACGTTCCAATATTTGACCGCCTCCTGCAGTTGTGTCAGAACCCCGTCGCCGCCACTGGGACCATCCCCCGGCTGGGCTTCCCATTCCAAAGAATCAAGATTTACTCCGGTCAATCGCACGGTGCATCCCCCGCTGGCGGTGACGATCTGGTTACCCACAACTTTCAATTGGGGTGGAGCGGCTTGCGCTGGGGTTGAATCGAAAAAAGCGGAATACAAAAAGATTAAAAGTAAAAGAAAGGGAGAATTAGTTTTCATCCGAAACGTTTTTAGGAAAGGGCCAAACAAAAACATTCTTGTTTGGGAGGATAATTTTTTTGGAGACTTGTTCAAAGTGTCACCTTTAAATTTTAAAGCCTTCAGAAGCAATGAAACGATCCGCAACAAAACGCAATTAGTTTTGTCGAAGCTAGATAAAACGCTTTTTCAAAGCATTAAATCGTTTTATTAAATATATCATGTTTTTATATTTATAGCCCAAAGGGACCAAAATAAAGGTCCTTTGAAGTACCCGTTAAATCAAAAAACTAACACGTTCAACCAGATAGTTTAATTTTTAAATGAACTTTATTACCGCAGGCAAAGGTAGGTAACCACATGAGAATGAGAAAGCCGAACACTTCTTGATTGGATTCTCGGTTAAAACTTTAAAGTTATTTTTAATGCAGAATGAGGAGTTTGACGACGCTTCTTCCCTGGTTGGTTTGCACGACAACATAATAAAGCCCGCTGGCCAAGGGCGTTCCCCAACTATCACTCAAGGGGATAGGCACACTTTCGCCCGGTTGGATGTTTGAATAATTCAAAGTGTTCACTTTCCGGAAGGCGATCGTGAAGATTTCGATGCTCACGTTCGACTCAGAAGTCAAATCCGGATTCAACTGGACCGTTCCGCCCGTGGCGGGGTTCGGATAAACCACCACCGTCGGTTTGGCCGAGGGGGTTGCCGTCTTGGTGGTGGTCGCCGTCGGCAAAGACGTAAAGGTTCCGGTCGCTACAGGTGTCGTCGTTGAAGTCGGCGTTTCGGTCGCCGTGGCCGCCGCCAGAGTGACCGTGGCGCCAGCCACGGGAATCCCGCTAAAGAGAAGGGCCTCGCCGTTGCTTCCCGCCGCCCCCGTCGCGCTAAACTCATAACTCCCCGTTGATGATCCCGGAGAAAAATTCACCGTAACCTCGTAGGTCACCGCTCCATTGTCCCCCGGAATAACGCTGTTGAAGTTAAAGGTGGCGGTTGACCCGTTGAAGCTGGCCGTGCCTATCAGCGTTCCATTAGCGAAAAGATCAAGGGAAGTGATCCCGGCGGGCGGAACGCCTGTCTCGAAGATCGTGATACTGGTAATCGTAACCGCGCCGCCGCTGGGATTGTTCATCTGAATCTGTTGGATGGTCACGCCGGAAGCCCCTTGGACTTGGGTTGAATTCCCGGGCGGATTGGACCCTTGCGAGGCCGCGACGGTCACAGGCGTGGGGCTGAAGGTAGGCGTAATGGTCAAGGTCAATGTTGCGGTAGAGGTAGTGGTTGAGGTTGTGGTGTAAATCTGAGTCTTAGTGGGTGAATAGCTGGCAGTAGAAGTCGCAGTCAATGAAGACGTCGAAGTCGGCGTGAAAGAGGTAGTGGATGTGACTGTATTGCTGGGAGTATTGCTGGCCGTTTTCGTCGCGGTTTCGGCAAAGGTATTGGTGGGCGTCCCGGTGAGGGTTACGGAAGGTGTGGAAGTCGGGCTATTTGAAGAGGTCTGAGTCGGCGTGTTCGTGGGTGTGTTGGTGACGGTATTAGTGATCGTATTCGTTGATGAGTTAGTGACAGTATTCGTGACTGTTTTTGTCGCGGTATTGGTGACAGTGGACGTTGACGTATTAGTCGAGGTGCTTGTGGCCGTACCGGTCGGGGTACTGGTAGCCGTATTCGTCGCGGTTTCGGCAAAGGTATTGGTGGGCGTCCCGGTGAGGGTTACGGAAGGTGTGGAAGTCGGACTATTTGAAGAGGTCTGAGTCGGCGTGTTCGTGGTTGTGTTGGTAATGGTATTGGTCGCCGAATTCGTTGAAGTGTTAGTGACAGTACTCGTGACTGTTTTCGTCGCGCTATTGGTGGCAGTGGAGGTTGACGTATTAGTCACCGTGCTTGTGGCCGTACCCGTCGGGGTACTGGTAGCCGTATTCGTCGCGGTTTCGACAAAGGTATTGGTGGGCGTCCCGGTGGGGGTGGAAGTCGGGCTGTTCGAAGGGGTCTGAGTCGACGTGTTCGTGGGTGTATGGGTCGTGGTATTCGTCGCCGTCTTGGTGGCGCTATTGGTGGCAGTGGATGTTGACGTATTAGTCGCCGTGCTTGTGGCCGTGCCCGTCGGGGTACTGATAGCCGTATTCGTCCCGGTTTCGACAAAGGTATTAGTGGGCGTCCCGGTGGGGGTGCGGGTGGTTGTATTGGTGGCCGTCGCGGAGGCGGTTCCTGTAGTAGTAGCTGTCACAGTTTGGGTCGCGGTATTGACCGGAGTAACAGTGGCGGTCGCCGTGGAAGTGTGAGTGGAAGTATTCGTGGATGTTTGTGTCGGCGTGAATGAAGAAGTATTCGTCGGGCTATTGCTGGCGGTATTGGTGGTTGTTGTGGTAGCCGTACGAGTAGCGGTAGCCGTCGCGGTTTGAGTCGCCGTACTAACCGGGGTATTCGTGGTCGTGAAACTTGGGGTTGAAGTGGCGGTTGCCGTTTTAGTCAATGTGGCGGTTGAGGTGGTCGTATTAGTCACAGTGGGAGTAACCGTTTTTGAGGCCGTAGAGGTAGCTGTGTAGCTGGGAGTAGGGGTGGGGCTATTCGTCCGGGTTAATGTAGTTGTTGAGGAAGGCGTATTCGAGGGGGTATTAGTTAAACTAGGCGTACTGGTTTTTGTGAAGGTGGAAGTGGGTGTAAAAGTGAAAGTTGGTGTACTCCCGCCACTTGAGCAATTAGGCGTTGGTGTTTCATAGAGGTCGGCCAACCAAGTGGAAACCGGGGCGCCATGATAAGAAGTCGTGGTAAACCCCGTGTAACTCGTCAACAGGTCGGGAGAGTCGTCGGGAGTAAAACTCCAAGCCATTCCCCCATAAACGTAACTCTTATCGTTGTTTCCCTCAATCCAACTGATGGCAGAGCTGTCCCAACCGGCGGGGTCAGATGATTGGGCTCCAAATTCCTCAATGATGACGGGTACGGTGGAAGTGGCGATTGTCACATAGGGATCCCATCCGCTTCCCACCGTGTAACCTTTGCTTGAATAACAATGGGAGGAATAAAGCACCCCGTAACCCGAACCGGTGTCGGTCAGGGCGTAGGCCGTGGTGCTGCCTGTTTCCTGGCCGACGACACCCCTCAAGTCAAAAGCCCAGTTCAAGCCTCCCGCCACCACGATATTGTTAGCTCCCGCGTTACGGACCGCCGTCAGCAGTGCCTGGAGTCCCGGCGTGGTGGCGGGAGCGGATCCCGTGGATCCTCCATTGCGCCAGACGTCCCAAAATGTGGTGTCGTCTCCGCTTGGATCGTAAGGTTCGTTATAAAGGTCGAACATGACCGCTGAATTATTCGCGTAAGTGGAGGCCACAGAGGACCAAAATGTCACCGCATTCATGTCCGGCATGGGTTCTTGGCCGGTGGCGGTTCCCCATCCGCTTCCGCAAGGTGCCGTGGTGACGGCCGAGGTGCCCGACCAGTGCAAATCCAAGTCGACATAGGCGTTGTTACTGGAGCAATAATTCACGACGGCCTGGATCATGTCTTTATAGGCCGTTTGATTCTCGCCCGAGGCTTTGGAATTTCCACAGCCACCGAACCAAAAATCCTGATTCATGGGAAGGCGGATACAGTTCGCGTGCCATACGTTGATCGCCTCGGTGATGATGGCTACATAATTGGTCATGGTCGTGCCGTCAACGACGGTCGTGGGATAACCGCTTCCGGTGTCCCCGGTGGGGCTGTATTCCAACCCGGACAGGTCCACGCCCTTCAGTTGGACCGTACAACCACTGCTGGCGTTAACGACCTCATTACCTGAGATTTTAAGTTGGGGTGACTGTGCCTGTGCGGAAGGAACAACGGTGAAAGAAACGAAGAAAAGACACAAAAAAGACAAAAAACTCGAATGCACAAAAAACGTTTTAAAGTTTTTGCGTAAAAGGGATATGTAAATTTTAAAGGACCCGTTCATGGTGTCCCCTTTTTGAGATAAATACTTTTTTCCAAAGGGTAAAACATGTCCAAATATTTATAAAAGTTTTAGCCAATGGCTAAAACACTATGACTAAAATCGTTATTACAAATATACCACTTTTGTGAATTTAGGGTTAAAAAGGGCAAAAATAATAGATTTACCAATGATGTTTAAATCAAAACATTACACGTTCAACTTATTTTCTTGGTTTTGGAATGCTTTTTTACCGGAACATGATAATGGACCACCTGAATATCCTGCACCGTCACCAAACAATGTTGGGGAAGCATGGGCTCCACTTCTTTCAAAGCTTTTAGAATTTGCTTAGGGATGTCCACAACTTCGATCATCACCGGAAGATTTTCCATGATCTCAATAATTTGGGCTGAATGGATTCGGGCGGAAGATCCATATCCCTCGATACCTTTAAATACAGTAGCTCCTGCAAGGCCGGTGTTTAAAAGTTTTTCAACGATGGCCCTGTACAAGAGTTGGTTATGCCATTTGATGTCCTCATCAATATAGATCCGAAGCGCCTTGCATTTGCCTTGAAGTTCCATTTTTCTCTCTTTCCTACAGGACTTTGGCGATGGTAAACCCGGCCCAAGTGGCAACCAAACAGCCCAGTAATGTGAATGTAATGTTCAAAACGGCTAATTTCAAGTTTCCTTCTTGGAGATATCGGAAAGTGTCCCAACTAAAGGTGGAATAGGTGGTAAAAGTGGCACACCATCCTACCGCCACCAAATACCGCGCGTTAGGGGGGAAAAGTCCCTTGTCCAAAAGGGGAAAAAACAACCCCAGAATAAAAGACCCTATGAGATTAATGATGAGGGTGCCATAGGCAAAATTAGAACCCCATTGGTTGGCGGACCATAGAGTCAACCAGTAACGAAAAAATGCCCCAGGGATTGCTCCGGCGGCAATTAAAAAATATTTTTCCATAGGCCCTCCTTGGCCCCAAAATAAAAAACTCCTATCCCCAGGTGGGGATAGGAGTCATCGGCCTCTCAAAGAGACGGTTGTGGCGAACTCCATCGCCTTAATTTTATTCCTTACAAGTTTAAGCCACCTTCCCGCTTTTCGGCAACAAATAAAGATACCCATTCCCTCTAACCTCAAACTTCTGCCCAACGCCTCAGGAGATTATTGTAAATACCCGTGAAATGGACAAGGGAGGGATGGTCCGGATGGTCGCGGTGAAGCGTCTGGACCGCCAGTTCCAGTTCCACTAAAAGGCTTCGTTTCCCCTCGTCACGCACCATGCTTTGGATCCAAAAAAAGGCAGCCATTCTTGTCCCGCGCGTTACCGTTTTCACCTCATGCAGGCTGCTGGCTGGATAAAGCACCATGTGCCCCGCTGGAAGTTTGACCTGTCGGATACCATAAGTATCCTCGACTACCAACTCGCCGCCATCGTAATCCTCTGGGTTGGAAAGGAAAAGAGTTGCCGAAAGATCGCTGCGCATCCGCAGATGTCGCCCTGACTGGTCCGGGGCTTGACGGATGGCGTTGTCGATATGGGGACCGTAGGTCTGTCCTCCCTCGTAACGGTTGAATAGCGGCGGAGACACCTTGAAGGACAAGGAAACCATGTTAAAGACTTTGTTTTGCTCCAGCGCGGACCGGATCATGGCTCCGGCCTCCAATTCGGCAGGCTGGCCCTTCTTGAGTTCCCTGTTGCTCTTCACTTTCGCCGCTTGAGGCCCCGCGGTCAGCCTGCCCGTCCACCCACTCAGCCTTTTCCAGTTTCTGGCGGATTTGGGCCACCTGTTCAGGATTAATAACATCCGGGACGTTGAATAACATTTTCGGCATCCTCCTCGTTGAACTCAAAAACCTTCTATCATTCTAAAGGCTAAGACATTTTTACCACCAAGTTCACCCATGGCGCAAAAAAAATTAATTCAAGAGGACAACCTCCCTGCGCCTCAGCCAAACCCGGGTCGACCCCGGTGGTTAACTGGCTTTAAATGGAATAGATAGGATAAAATGCCACATTCCCAAGCTAGGAGAAACCCATGCCCCATATCACATGTTTACAGCACATTGATTGTGAAGGTCTCGGATACCTGTCGGATGTCCTAAAAATCAAGAGGGTGGAAGTAGAAATCTTAAAACCCTTCAAGGGTGACCCCATACCGGAACTTTTGGGGGATGGCCTCATAATCCTCGGCGGCCCCATGGGAGTTTATGAGCAGAGGGACTTTCCGTGGATGACGGCGGAACTTAACGCCATTCGCCATTGCCTAGCCTCTTCGCTTCCGGTTTTGGGAATCTGCCTGGGCTCCCAGATGCTGGCTCACGCCTCGGGCGGTCAGGTTTTTCGTGGCGCCCAACCTGAAGTGGGTTGGTATCCCATCAAGCTGACCCCGGAGGGCCAGCTCGATCCGCTATTCTTGGAAGTTCCCCAGGAATTCGAGGCCTTTCACTGGCACGGTGACACCTTCACGCTTCCTACCAACGCCGTACGCCTAGCTGGAAACCACTATTATCCCAATCAAATTTACAGGGTAGGAAATAACGCATATGGTTTCCAATGCCACTTGGAGGTTACAGAAGAAATGGTGAAAAGCTGGGCCACAATTTATGCGAAGGAATTAACGCCTTCGGGCGGGCCTAACCGCCCCGAACGAATCGAGGATCACCTTTCCGAAAAAGCCAAAAACCTCCGAGTCATCGGTGAAAAAGTTTTTAGCCGGTTCGCGGCTCTTCTTTAGATTTTATTCCAATCGCAAAATATCTTCAGGTTATTGAGCGGGTATCGAGGGTCTCAAAGATGCATTTTGGGACTCCAGTTTCAATACCGTTCCCTCAAGTCCATCGGAAGTAGCCTTCAGCACAATTGCCCCCGCTTTTTTATCCGACTGCACGATCACTTGGGCCAATCCGGAAAAGAGGCTTCGTTTCCACTGGCCTGCGGGGATCACGGTGCGGATGGACCCGGGGTCGTCATTCAGATTTTCCCATTTCCAGCGCCTCAACAGCTCCGTCCCTATCACCGCATAGATATTGCGGCCCTTTCTTAAAATGGACTTCGGAAGCGCATAAGCTCTGCCGGGATCATCACGCTTGATCTTGTCGACGATCAAGTGTCCGTTCACATAAATGGCCTGACCCTCCACGATGCTTTTAGGAAACAATGTTATCTCGCTGTATTCATCCAACTGTGGCAGATAAAACCGGCAACGAATGACCCGGACAGACGGCTTATCTTTGCTGACCTCCCCCTGGTCATCGTTTCGGCCTTGGAAGAGATCCGGCCATTTGGATTCATCCGGCAGGTCATACTCCACCTCAGGCCTTTTTCCCAACAGGCCCCCATTCATCATTTTGGGTCCCAGAAGCTTTATTTGGGAAACGGTCTCGAAGTATTTGTCCGGCTGATGACATGATGGGTCTCCATTCCCCACCCCTATAATTTTTCCCGGCCCTTCCAGGGAGAAGCGGATTTCATTACCCGCTGTAGGGATAGGCCTTCCCTTTTTGTCCTTCACTTCCACCGTCACCACTGAAACATCCTCTCCATCCGCCTTAATCTGGGACGCGGTCGGGAACGAGCGCGACTGATGCTGGTTCATCCGTGCTTTCCTGCTTGGCCGTGGCCACGACTTTTCCATCCTTATAACCTTTGGCCGAAAGAATCCCCGGCTCATAGGGAACCTGCCATTCCAAATGGGAATTGACCGGCATGGCTTCTTTCCCCAAGCTCTTGCCGTTTAGGAAGAATTCCACTTCATCGCAATTGCTGAAAGCCCGAACCTGGATATTCTGGCCTTCCTTTCCCGGCCAATTCCAATGTGGCGAAAGAAAAAGAACCGGCTCCTCTGTCCACCAAGCCTTCAGGTAGTCGTAGCAATCCTTTGGAAAACCGCAAAGGTCGAAGACTCCGTACTGGGAAGCGATGGCCGGAAAATGGAATGGATTTTCCTCACCCCTGTAGTCGAAACCCGTCCATAAGAAAGAGTCCTGAAAGATAAGGCCTTTCCATGTAGTATTTCCAAATTTTTTCGATACTGGCCCCCTCGGCCTTGAGGTCGCTGGGCGCCATATGGGCGTATTGGCTGTCGTCATAGATACCACGGGTCTGGTGGGTATCGCTTTCTTCCGTGGCCATACTGGGCTGGTTGGGGAAATCCTTGTGCTGTTCGTCCATGTTGCCATGCTCGTAATAGTTGTACCCCATCAGGTCGATGACGGTAGAGGTGCCCTTTCCCCATCCCCCGCTGTCCGCCGCCGTCACCCTGCGGGTGGGATCAAGCCGCTTCACGAAATCCTGCATGGGCGGGACGATCTGGGCCCCCTTCTCGTTGCCCTCAATGACCCATTCCTCATTGCCCAATGACCAGGCAAAAACGCAGGGGTGATTTCGGTCCAGCAGGACCATTCGCTTCAAGCGGTCAAAAATCTCCGGACTCGTACCCATCAGGCGGTTCTCGACCAGCACCAGCATGCCCAGTTTGTCACAGGCGTTCAACAGTTCAGGCGTGGGTGGATTGTGGGCGCAACGGTAGGCGTTGCATCCCATTTCCTTGAGTTTCTTGATTCGGAAATACTGCAGAGCGTCCGGCAGGGCCACCCCCACCCCGGCATGATCCTGATGGTTGGAGGTTCCCTTTAGTTCCACATGCTGACCGTTGAGGAACATACCCTTATCGGGATCGAAGGTGATGGTACGGATACCAAAAGTGGTCTCAGTCCGGTCCACTATTTCCCCGCCGGATTTGACGGTCGTAACAAGCTTATAGAGGTAAGGTGATTCCAGAGACCAGAGTTTGGGTTGAGATATTTGGATTTGGATGGGAAATTCTCCTCTCGCTCCCGGTTCCAGCGACAACCCTTTTTGGCTTTCTGAGACGACTGGTTTTCCCACCCCATCTAAAATTTCCTGGTCAATTTCAAAATCCGCTTTCGTCGACTCCCTCATCAACCAATGTGGCGCGAGCGGTAACCTGTGCCGAATTTTCCCCCGATTCTGAAGTTATAGATGTCCCGTTGTAATCTAAGTGCAAGGGCGCTGTTTTGGTCAACCAGACATGCCGGTAAATTCCCGCGCCCTCGTAAAACCAACCTTCCTCCATGGTCGCGTCCACCCGCACCGCTACTGTGTTCTGACCACCGTAATTGAGCACGTCGGTAATATCGTAACGGAAATTGTTGTAACCGCTTTCCTCCCGGCCCATGTAAAAACCATTCACAAATACGACCGCATCCCGGTAGACGCCATCGAACTCAATGCTGATACGCCGACCCTGGTCGGTCTTGGGGATGAAAAAGGTTTTGCGGTACCAGCCCACGCTGGCCTCAGGAAAGGCCCGGCCGACGGCCTTATACCCGTGGCTGAAGCTGGCCTTCTCGTCAAAGGGCTGTTCCACCGCCCAGTCATGGGGCAGGTTGATCAGCCGCCAGGCCCGGTCGTCAAACTTTGAGTCGGCAGGACCGTCCCCATAACCCGCCTTGGCCAAGTAGGAGAAGTAACCGGTCCCGAACCCGAAATCCTTGTCCGGGTCGGTGGCATGACCCAGCGCGAAACGCCATCCGAAATCCATGAGCAGGTGTTCCCGAGACGATGCCGGTTCTAAAGCTTCGATTTGAGAAGTCACGAGAGCCATCAAAAAACATGACACGATCTTCCATGCGATTTTTTTCACGAGAGGAATCCTTTAAGGGTTGTACCAAAGATTTCATTATCTAACTGAAGAGTGAAACCTGTTAATACGAAAAAATCTATGTCCTATAACTCATTTAAAGATTGGGGAAAAATAGGCTAAAAATTAACGTCCATGCGGGCACCCGTTTGGGCCAGAAGGCCGAATTGGTTGAAGGTGCCTCCCGTGCTTCCCCACGGTGCCGCGACATAGACCCGCCCGCTGATGCGATCAGTGAACTGGCAGACCGTGTCCAGGCGGGAATAGCCGCTTTCACCGTTGAAGTCGTAAAGATTGGTCTCCGCAAAAGTGATATCATTCAGCCGGAAAGGTCCCGCCAAATCGATGGAAAAAATCCCGAATTGGGTCGAGGAAAAGGCCTCGAAACTGGATCCCGTACTTACCGTGGGATAATCGGCAAATTCCGCTTCAAAGGTCACGATTTCGGTCTGCTGGTCCCCGTAGCGGGTATCCCAATCGGCTCCCGTGCTGAAGGCCCCTACCCAACCGCCGCCGGAGTTCTGTCCCGCCGCACCCTCGAAATAGACGTCCAGGTCTCCCACCCCTTGGGAAATATCGAAGCCTCCCCGGCCCGATTGGCCCTTGGGCAGGTAGCCAGAGAGTGATATCTCACCGCTTTCCAAGAAATTGGCGAAGCCATCGTAGCCCAACTCCCCGCGGAAATATCCCCCGGCGGGATTGCCGTTGGTGGGATCGCCAGTGAGGCCCGCCGCGTAAAGGTTGGCGGTACCGGAGGGAATCTGCATCTTCACCATGTCCACTCCCGTTCTTTCGTCCGAGGGAAGAAAAAAGTCGTAAGGCTGGGAATTGAGGAAGTCGGTGGGATTAAAGAACTTGGCCGCGCCGTATTTCACCTTTTGGCGGCCGATGGTGAAGAAGAGCTCATGGTCGATGTTGGTGGAAATCCTCAATTCCTGAAGCTGTACCGACAAATTATCACTCGTGCCGTTGCTGAATCCATAAGGGTTGGTGTAACTGCTGGTGGTGGGGTTGCCACTGGAAACCCCAGTAGGATCGTAGAAGGTACGGATGCGAGCGAAAACTCGGCTGTCATTCTCCAGTTTGGAATCCAGGTAAAGAAAGAGAATGTTGGGATTGCTGATGAGATCCTGATCCAAGGGCGTTCCCTTTTGTATGTAATAATCCGCCTCGGTGGAAAGGGTCCCGCCGATTTGGGTGTTTTCCTCCGCCGAGGTCAAAAGGGCGTGAGGTTTCAGTGTCATTTCCTCGGAATCCTTTGAAGCCGGGCTTTGGCTAAACCCGCTGGGAGTGGCTTGTACCGTTGACGAAGGCGTGGGGGTGGAAGAATTCCCGCCGAACATTTCGGCTTCCGAGGGCCGGTTTTGCGCCCAGGAAAACCCCGCAGCCAACCAAAAAATGCAAACCAGGAAATATAACCGATTCATCAAGTGCCTTTCACTTACCGGCTTTTCGTTTCCAACCACGCCTTCGTGAACATGTTTTCCGGAAGGGCCGAAAGATCCACCGACTGAATGATGACCAGGGTGGAATTGCCCTTGTCGATTTCGTCGTAAATGTGGATTTCATGCGGGAACCATTGGTCCGCTTTCTTGCTTTCGCTGTAAAGTTTGTCCCATTTGGGGTCATAGCTGGTGCGCATCAAGCGGCCCGAAAGAGCGAAATCCTGGCGCTTAAGATAATTGCCGGTGGCCTCATCCACCCAGAACTCCACCAGGGGATAGGCCACGTCTACGCCCGGCTTGACGGTGAGCTTCAGGTGCCAGACGTCGAAGTTGCCCAGCTTTTCTTCGCCGGCGAAGGCCGGGTCATACTCATTGGCCAGATCGGACTGGTCGAAATCCTGACGGTCCGAGTCGGTCCCGCCGATACGCTCCCGGTCCGTGCGCCGCTCCCATTTTCCAACTGTGGGATCGTAATACCAAAGGTTCCGGTCCACCCGCAGGTAACCCTTTCCCGCATCAGTCTTGGGCTTTGTAAAAAGGATCATCAGTTTTTGATCCGCATCCCGGCGGTAGACCAGGGCTTCCTGGGCGATGTCCGGCTTATCCTTTTGGTGCTGTTCCAAGTAAACCAGAGCCTTGTAATCCCCGCCGCTTCGGATGCGCTGATCGATGCCCTTCAGGACGTCAACCATCTGGTCTTTGGTTATCGTCCCGGCGAAAACCGACATCGGCAAAGCTATAAGAACCGCAGTCCAAAGCAACAAACCCTCGATTTTTTTTCTCTTCGAATTTTGTTCTGTCAAACGCGAGTTGTCTTTCATACCTCTCCTTAACCGACATGGGATATGGCCGTGACGGGTCTCATCCGCGCGGCTTTGAACGAAGGAATCAGCGAAACCAGAGTGCAGCAGACGGTGATGACCATTGCCCCGCCGAAAATACGAGCGGGGTCCAGCGCGAATTTCAGGGTGCTGGACATAGTGAAAAACTGGGCTCCCGCCGGCACGGGAATATGAAGGGCGTTCATGAAAACAGCCCCCAGGCTTCCGAGGAACGCCCCCGCCGCCGTGCCTAAAACCCCCAGGCAAAAGGCCTCCAGAACGAACATGAGCATCACCAGGTGCCGCCGCATACCGATGGCGCGAAGCGTTCCGATTTCCCGGGTGCGCTCGCGGATGGCAATCCAGAGGCTGTTCATAATGCCCACCGCGATGATGACCAACAGTACGGAGGTCAAAAGGAAGCTTAAACCGTCAATGGCCTGAAGCGTCCAGGTAACGTAACTGATCTCATCATCCCAGGTGGTCACATCCAGCTTTTGTCCGGTCCATTCCTCTTTATTCACTTCCTGCATCTTCATCCAGAAGGCCTTGCTTTCCCGGTCAGCCACCAGATAGCCCCCCTCCGACAGGGCTTTGCGGAGCAGGTCCATGTCTTGGGGGATACGCTTCATATCTTTCAGGTAGATAAGCAGGGCGCCGGTAGTGGAATCATTTGTCTGGTCAAGCCGATTCAGGGTCTCCTGGGGCAAAAAGACATTCCAAGAGGTGAGGAGTCCCATGTCTTCCGCCACACCACAGACCCGCACATCCACCGTGTTATTCACGCCCCTGTCGGTGAGCACGGAAAAGACCATGTTGTCGCCGGTCTTTACCTTCAACTTCTTCGCCTGGCTCTCGAAGATGAGGATGTTACCCGGTTTGGCCAAATCCTGCAGGTTGCCCTCTTTCATCTTGAGCACCTGGGGCAGGCGAGGCTCATGGGCCATCTCCACCCCGGCAATGCCCACCTGCATGCTGGACTGATCGGATACCAACCGGGCCCAGCCCCGGCCCCGGGCGGTCACGAAGTCCAGGTCCGGCAGGGTCTTTTCGATGATGGCTTGGATTTTCTTGTAGTCGGTGACCAGCGGCGCGCTTTGGCCCGCCGTCACCTTGTAATAACCGCCCACGTTCAGGTCTCCGGTGGCCACGGTCTTGGCCGCGTCCAGCATGGTCTGCTTAACGCCCGAGGAAAGGCATCCCAGAAAGACCAACAGGGCCGTTACCCCTGTGATGGCGCCGCCTAAAAAGAGGCTTCGCTTTCCATGACTGATGAGATTGCGAAAAGCGATAAGCAATAGTTGATTCATTCCCGACTCCCCAATGTTATTTCCTTATTCATCCGAGGCCATGGCCTCAATAGGTGAAACCTTCGTCGCCATGATGGCGGGGTATAGCGCCGAGACGCAGGTGACGATGACTACCACGATGAAGGCCCCGATGAGACTTCCCAGGTTCAGGTAGGGATAGAGCCTCGGCCCCGAGAAGAAGAAATAAAGGAACTCGTTACCCGCCGGGATACCCGCATGGTTGAGCCAAAGGACAAAACTGCTTCCCAATGCCGAGCCCGCCGTGCCGAAGACCAACCCCAGCACCACCGTTTCGGTGAGGACCATGGCCAGAACAAATCCTTTGCGCGCCCCGATTGCCCGCATGGTTCCAATTTCCCTCACCCTCTGAAGGGTGGCCATGACCACCGCGTTGTTGATGATGACCAACGCCACCACGAAGATGATGAAGGTGGCAAAGTAGAGGATGAATTTGGCCACGAAGACGAACTGGCCCAGGTTGCCCGCCGCCTTTTGCCAATCGATGACCTTGAGGCCTAGCTTTTTCTGGTCGCAAAGAAACTGAAGTCGCTTCATCGTTTCCTTCAGTTGGGATGGATCCTTGAGGAGGATGGCGGCTCCCATGGCCACTCCCTTTTCCATTTCATCCTGGCTGTAGACCTGCTGGGTTAAATCGACCCTCTGGACCTTGACCCCGCCGCCCATCTCCGCCTTGTCGTTGATGGCCTTCTGCTGGCTTTGCTCCACATCAGAGGAGACGCCCCCAAAAAGGTCGGCCTCCGCCTGGTCGCGGGACACAAACTTGACTCCCGCGGCTTTTTCCAGCGACTGGGTTTCGGCCATCTTTTCGGGCGTTACGTAACCGTAGAGGTCTCGAAAGCTCATGAGGTCCATGAGACTCAGGCCCCCCGCCAAACCTGACTTTTCCAGCCCTTTAAACTGGAAGGTACCATAAATCTTCACATTGACCGCCTCCACTGAACCTGCTTTGGTATAGGCCTTAATGGTAAGCATCTCGCCGGGCTTTAATCGGTAAAGATCCACTAAGGGCGCCAATTGATCGTAGAAGACCTTGTAGCGGGCCTCAAAATCGGAGTCGTCGGTGTCGAAGAACTGCGAGAGCAGTTTTGGCAGGTCGGTTTCTTTGGAATTGAGGGTTGCCTGTAAAACAGACACCGCCTTCTGGCTGGAAAGCGGATCTAATTGGAGAACGATTTCGCGGGTCTCGAGTTTGTTCTGTTTCACCAAATCCTGCAGGTCCGGATCCTTGGCGATTTTCTTGCCCTTTTCGGTCAGGGCCTCATGGATTTGATCCAGCCGATGGGCCGACTTGAGCTTGAACATTTCCTCGTAAACGTATTTGGAAAGGAGCATGCCCCGGTGCCCTGGCGGCACCATCTGTCCATCGACAATCTGCATGCGGTCGAAAGACTTGGCGAAGGCGTCCAAGTCCGTGCCCACATAAGAAAGAAAAATCTGGTCCGAGTCCGGGATGAGATAGGCGATCTTGTTTTCCAGGAATTCCAGGTGGTTGAAGGGGTCCTGGTCGAAGCTGTTCCAAAAAGCGTCTGAAGAGGCCTTAGCTAGGTTTTGGTTGGCGTCCGGGTCGAAGGCGCCGTTAGAGGAGATTTGGCTAACCTTTCCCATATCGGTCTGGATAACCGAAACCATGTGCCGAACGTGGGCTTTGAGGCTCTCGACGACTTCTTTGGGCTCACGGGTTCCCGGCGATTCGGCTTTTCGGAGCTTTTCCAAGATTTGATCGATTGTATTACCGTAAACCACGATAGCGGTGTTGATGCCCTCCGGCACCACGCTTTGAACGTTGGGGTCGGACATCAGCGGTTCCTTGATTTTGGAAAAATCCGGAATAGGGTCCAGGTCGGGGATTTGCCAGCTCTCGAAGAGGGCCGGGGAATCCTGGGAAGAGGCTTCGTAAACCTGGGCGTTGCCCGCCACCGAGCCGATGATGCTCCGGCTCATGGCCTTGTCCATGCTATCCACAAGCGAACCGCCTACCACGAAGAAGAAGGTGCCTGCCAAAATGATGAACCCGATTACCATGTTCAGGAAACTGGAAAAGATATTCCGGAACGAGGTTTGGAAGAGAAGCTGGAGCCAGCCGTTCATTAGTGGCTCCCGGCCGCGGTCGTCTGGCCGTCCAATATCTTTCCGTCCGCCAACCTGATCACCGAATTAGCGTGGGACATGACCTTTGCGTCGTGGGTTGAAAAAATGAAGGTGGTCTTTTCCTGCTGGTTCATTTCTTTCATCAGATCGATGATGTTTTCTCCGGTCACCGAATCCAGGTTGGCGGTGGGCTCGTCCGCCAGAACGATCTTGGGGCGGGTCACCAGGGCTCGGGCGATGGCCACCCTTTGGCGCTGGCCGCCGGAAAGTTCGCTGGGACGGTGCTTGGTGTGCTTGTCCAGCCCCACCTTGGAAAGAAGCGAGTCCACCCTTTGGGCCCTCTCGCCCTTCGTGTACTTGCGCTGTAGAAGCAGGGGAAATTCCACGTTTTGGAACACCGAAAGCACCGGCACCAGGTTGAAGCTCTGGAAGATGAATCCCAGGGTATGAAGCGCTTAGGTCAGTCAACTGCCGGTCGTTAAGGCTCTTGGTGTCGTGGCCATCGATCAAGACAGTGCCGGAGGTAGCCACGTCCACGCAACCGATCAGGTTCAAAAGGGTGGTCTTGCCGGAACCCGAGGGCCCCACGATGGAAAGGAAATCGCCCGGGGTCACCGAAAGGCTCACGCCCTGCAAGGCCGGAACCACCACCTTGTCGAGGGGATATTCCTTAAAGACGTTCTGAATGGAGACGATGTCGGACATTTTTATCCTCGCAAAGAAAATTCGTTATAACCCTTCTCTTAAGCCCCTCAAGATACACGAAGGTTGCCCTTGAATGATTTCCGATTTTGCACTTTTTTGTAACAAAATGTAACCATCCCAATGAAAATATTTCTTTTCATAGGATTGATCCGTCGGAGTGGTTTTTTGTCTAAAAAAACGAAGGGGAATAGGGGGCGGGCTATAGGCGGAAAGAGCGGCCCGCCTCGGGCCCTCAAGGGGTTATTAAAAACTTTCCTTTTTGCAGGACGGTTTGGCCGTTTTTGATCACGTAAAAGTAAATCCCCGGCGACACGGATTGTCCCCTCAGGTTTTTCGCCCAGGACCACTCGGTGGGGTCCCCCGATGGTCCGAAATTATTCACCAATTCGCCCGAGACGTCATAGATATAAACTTCCGCCCCCGGGGGTAGGCAGCTGATCCTCAGGGCGTGATCAATGGCCCATTGGAGACTGTAAGGGTTGGGCCAAACATTAATCACGCAAGTCGAGGTTGAGGTGGGTACGGGAGTGATGGTGAGGGTGGGGGTGAAAGTCGGGGTGACTGTGGGGGAAAAAGTGATCGTGAAGGTCGCCGTGGGGGTGGGGCTTTTGGTGGGGGAAAAAGTGGGCGTATTGGTCGGGCTATTGGTGGGAGTGGGAGTCGTCGACAGCAGACAGGTAAAGGCGGTGAAGTTGGCGATATCAATGGTATTCCCCGAGACCACATTGTAGGTGCGAATACCGGGGGAACCGGATGCGTAAGGCGCCGTCAAGCCGCTGGTCCCGGGACAGGCGACGGTGTCCGTAACGTCATTGAAAATTTGTACCGTCGTGCCCAGCCCCACGCCGGGAGCCGTTTCGGGGGTTTCGTATCCGCTGAAGGAATCCCCGTTCACCACCACCTCCAAATGCACCCAGGTTCCCAAAGTATAAGGGTCTATGGCGTTGCATCCAGGGTAGTAATAGCTGGCTGGTCCCACTTGTTTCTCGATCTCCCACCGGTTGTTGAGACCGTTCCATTGGAAGATATAGCCTTCTTTCCCGGTGCCGTTGGCAAGAAACACCAACCCGAAGACTCCCTGGCCTCCTGTGCCCAGCATGAAGTCCCCTTCCACTGTGTAACTGGAGAGGGTCGTTGGGAACTCCGGGCTGTTAACCGTCAGGTACGAATAACCCGTGGTGCCCACAGGGTTTTGTTCCAAATAAAAGGGCACAACACTGTAATAAAGTCCCGCTGCCGTGGAGGGGTTCCAGCTCCCGTCGTAATAGCTGTAATTACTCAAGCTTGAAGAACTTCCGTAGGTGTCCGTGAATTGCACGCAGGTGGGCACGGGGGTGGGAGTGGGAGTAAAGGTTGGGGTGGAGGTTGGGGTCGGCGTGTTTCCCGCAACGCAAAGCTCATAATAAAGACCGGTAAACCCGTAATTGGAACCAACACCGGTGGATATGCTGGTGGTGTTGATCAAATAACTGGTCAATGTGTTGGGGCCCGAACTGGTCAAAAGGCTTCCGGTAAAAGCCTGTCCCTGGCAATTTTTATCGAGGATGGAAGAGGCGATGGTGACTCCTGCGGGATTGAGGCTGTTGGATAAAACATAGTAGGCTGAATCGTCCGCGCCAAAGGATACGGAAAAGGAACCGCTGCTGATAATGGCGGAACTGATGGAAAAGGTTCGTTGAAACACCATGGTCGCGGGTGTCGATGAAAGGGCAAAGGCATTGATGTTGTCCGATATCCATTGGCCGCCGCATGAGAACGGCCAATCCATGGGCGCGGCCGAGGTCACATCCTCTACGACGACCGCGGACGCGGGGGGGGTGACAGCGTAGCCGCCGACATCCGAAATGATCGCGTCTCCCCCATCTCCGCTTTGGGCAAAACAACCGAAAGAGGAAACCATTGAAGGAGTGGGGGTGGGGGTGAAAGGGAGACAGGTTGATGCCCCCACCTGAAAGTGCTCGATGTACATGTACGCATCTCCATCGGTGACGGTCATCCAATTCGAGGCGCCCCAAATCCAGTCCACACCTCCTCCGAGAGGATTGGGGATCGTTTCGTCTTCCGGGTACACCGCCGGAACGGGACCCACCGTTTGGGGAGCCGACCAGCTGGAGTCATTAAAGGAAGTCATGGTCCAGTTGGCTGGGAACGAGCCGGCGGCGGGCAAGCCCGTGGCGTAGTTGGGATCGTACAAATACTGGTCCAGAACGCAGGGATCGCCCGATTGAACATAGGTATTGGAGCAATCGGAATAAGCCAAGGTGAGCAGCCAGGTGGTGCCGCTAAAAACGGTGTCCACCGAATAGGTATAAGCCGCCAGCACGTTATCCCCCGTGGTATTGATCCAAGCCAAGGGAATGGAAATGTTGTTAAAGCCCACCCAGCAGCCGTCCCCGCAGACGTTGGCTTGATTGCCGTTGATGAAAATTTCACCCGCGTCATCCGAGGCCCAACTCAGGGTGGCGCTGGTTAAAGTGCAAGGAAGAGCGGCATCGGGGTTAACTAAGTTCACCCCTCCTATCAGGAAGGAACAAAACAAAAAGGATAAAAAGGCCCGGCGGAATGGGGGGGGCTGGAAAAAGGAATGGGTGATAGATTTTACAGCGCCAAAGATAAGAAAGTTTTCCATTATAGGATCGTCCAATCAATAACCAGGGGTTCACCCCTGGGCTTCAATATCATAGATTTCATAATAATAACATGAATCCCCGCTCGGATTCCGGGCTTTTACGAGATCGAGTTTTTTCGGCCCAAATGGGTTTATCGAACAAACCAAGTTGGTTTCATTTTATCCAGGTCAATAGAGATAATGAGGATCGGACTTCTTTTTCCACAGCGATCCAATTCGAAAGGAAGGGAGTTTCACCCCATGCAAATCAGCCGTTTTTACTTCCTTTTAGAATTATTCGCCCTTTTTATCGCCCTGGTGATCGGGGAATATTTCCTTTGCGGCATTTATTTCCGGCTCGTTCGGCATACGGATTTTCTCAAGGTGGACTGGTTTTGCGCAATATTCGCGATCCTCCTTTGTTATTGGATCTTTCGGAAATTGATCAGGAGCGCCTTGAAGGAACAGATTCCTTTTTTCGTGGTGGCGTTTTTCTTTTTATTTTTCAGCTGCTTGCTGGGCTTTTTTCTCCGATTCAGCCTTCAATTGGCCAATGGTTTGCTTGATTTCTCCGATCCCGAAACCCGCGTCATCGTGGTCACGGATAAAAAAATCTCCCGCTTTGGCGGAAGCATCAAGGAGGGGATCAATCCCATGGCCCATATGATTTATTTCCATGACTGGGACGAAAGCGGCGAAAACGCCGAATTGCTGACGCCCCAGGATTTTTATTATTCCGTCGATAATGGCAGCCTGGTGCAACTCACCCTTCGCCAGGGGCTGTTTCACTTTTCTTGGGTGGAGGACTATCAAATCATGGTGCCCCGCCGCCTTCCCGACGGGACGGTCAAGCTGGAGCCGGCGGATAAATGACCGAAAGCGAAGGTTCGTACCCCTTCGATTTTCATCCCCCCGAATCGCCCGGTTTTTACGGCAGGACCCCAAAAGCCCCATTGGGGATGATTTCTTCCCGCGGGGCGCCGGGTTTCCACCAATATAAGTTCAAGCACCAAGCTTCACTGATTTCCGGGTGCCGGAAAACTACCCGGATGGAATGGACGCCCGCGGCGAGGAAGCAAGTGGCTTCCTCTTTTTCCGCGTCGCATCGTATTTTCCCATCCAGGAAGAGGGTGGCTTCACTCCAAGTACTTAACCAAAAGGCGTAGGTGCCCGTTCGGGGGGCTTTCAGGGTCCCCTCCCACCGGATCAAGGGGCTCTTGGAGGGAAAACTCCCCTCATTGGAAAAATTCAGAAGCGGGTCTGCATGGACCAGGGCCGGGGGACCAAGTCCAGTTGGGTCGTCATAGTAGAAGCCCTTCAGTCCTCGGGGAACCAGCCGGCGCAGGGACAGGCCCCTTTTGGAAGCCAATTCCTCAGGTGACACCAGGTAAAGGCGCATGGCCAACTCGCCCTTCGGGTTTAGAAAATTCTCCACCCGCCCCCCCGGGTAAAGGCTTTTGAGGAGCGCGTAAAGTCCCTCCCGATCCGGTTCGAGAAAAAAACCTTTTCCCCTATTTCCCTGCCCCGCCAGGCAGGCCAAGTCCTCGGGCACCTTCAATAAGTGGAAATGGTCGCGTTGGTAATAACTGAGGAATCGAAGGGTATAGATCATGTCGTAGTAGGGTGAGAAATAGAGGTCGTAGTCCTCGCCATATTGCGCCGTTTTTTGTCCCACGAAAGTTTCATGGGATTCGTATTGATCGAAGGTATCCGTGTCGGCGGCTTGGCGATGGAAATAAAGGTCGAAATTTTGCCAGCCGATGACGGTGAGCGCCAGTGCCGCAGCCGTGAAAAGTAAAAATTTCCGGCCCCGGCCTTCCGCTCCCTCGATCCTTTCCCAAAGGGCGCAGGTGGGCAAGGCCGCCAGGAGGGCCACCAGTGGAGTCAAGCCCAGCAAGCGGTTGGCGTGAGCGGGGTTGATAGAAAGCACTCCGGGCAGGCTCATGGCGAAAAAACCCGTCAGGGCGAAAAAGGAAACCTTCCTCCAGGGCGTCCACAAAGCCATGACGGCCCCAAAGAGAAAAAGGATTCCCGTGCCATCGTCCAGCATCCGGTGCAGGGGCAGGTTGTGCCGGGAAAAGACATCCCCTCGCCAATGGAACATCATGGCCGTTTTGCCGAGGTTTTCCCAAAGGGGCGACCAGTTCCCCGCCTGTTTGACCCTCGACAAGATGGAAACTTCGGCTTCACGGGAGCCGAGACCTCGCAGGGCCAGACTGTGCCAAAGGAAGGGGAGCAACAGAAGGCTTCCAAGGGCAAGGAACCCCAGCAGGTGCTTCCAATACTGTTGGAGCAGCCGATGGTACCGGAGGACGCCGTAAAAGCCCAAAAACAAAAGCCAAAAGGGAAAAGCCTGGTAGGACTGGTAAGTGTAAAAACCAATGCCGAAAAAACAAGCGGCGAGGATAAAGGCCCAGCGCTTGCCCGTCCTTAAGCCCAGAAGAAGGAAGGCCAGTGTGCCGAAGATATAGAAAGGAACCTGCAAAGTCGGGAATCCGTTGCGGCTGAAGTTCACGTTCCAGCGCATCACCGACAGGAAAAAAAGGGCGCAAAGGGCGGTCCGGGGCCCGGCCAGTTGGCGGAAAGTCCCATAAACCAAGGGCAGGGTCGCGAGGGATAAAAGGGCGAAGAAAAGCAGAAAGGTGAATCGCCCCGCTGGAACAAAATAGAACCACCCCGCCAATTGGTATAGCAGTAGGGCCGGGTTCTGGAAGACGTCATATTCCCACCAGGGCCGGTAACCCTCGTGGAGGATGCGCATGGCCGACCAGCCCTCGAAACCTTGGTCCACGAAGAGACCCGGGGGAAGGGACCCAAGCCGGTATATCCGGTAAAAAGTCGCCAAGGCCATCAAGAATATGAAAAGAACCCGCTCATTTCTCCCGGAAAGCGGGGGAGCGGGGGTGGAAGAGGGGAGGGTCTGGGCGAACAGGAGGGCCGCAGCGAAATAAAGCAGCCAAAGTTTGAGGCTGGGGGGCTGGGGCGAAAGGGCAATGGATACTTGGGCCAGGGCTCCCAAAGCCAGGGCCAAGCCGGGAAGAAGGAATGGAATGGAGGGGCGGGAGGATAAAAACAAGCAAACCTGCCTGGCTAAGTTAGTTCCAAAAAGGATTTCCCTGGTTCCGTTCGACCGGGTACGGGAATGAAGTCTTTTTATTATAACGTTCTCAACCCTTTTTTATTATTCTCAATCGGAAGGGGTGCTCCTCAGGGCGTAGTACCGGGGTTGAATAAACGTGCCGTTCCGTACCCCAGCGGCGTCTAAATGCTAAATCGCTGGAACAATTTCCTTTTTCTTGAAAGAGACATGACCATGAAAAAATTGCTGGTTTTATTCGGGGCGCTTTTACTTCTCCCGGGATTCAACGCTTGGAGTGAGGGACGGGACAGCGGGGGCGTGATACGATTGCCGATGGTCAGCCGACAACAGCCGATCATGGTACATCAGCCTGTGGTTATCAATATGGGCAGTGGTACCAGCGGCGGGCACAACCGTCATTTTCCCTCCCAGCAATCCCAAACCAACAGACCACCGGCGAACCGTCAACCCTCTTACGGTCAATTGCATTGGAATAATCCCACCGACAATCGTCCGTCCCCCTCCGCGGCCCCGCCGGTTACAGGTGAGGGTGTTATATCGGCTTCCCAATCCCCCAGGCCAAGGGTCCAGGTTTATTCCAGGCCCGGAGTGAAAGCGGCGGTAGCGGTTCATCACCATCCCTATACTCAGGGCTATGTGCGTCAGAAATTGCAAAAGCTGGGCGTCCAATCCGAACCCAGCCTCATTACGGACCGTTCGGAAATGATGGAAACCGACCGGGCCCATTCCACGATTACTTTCCCCGTTAAGGGGCCCGACCAGGAGGCCCTTAACGCCACCCCGGTTTCACCCCGGAATTTTAACGACGGGGTGGTTCGCGATCAGATGGCCATCGGGGACAGCCCCCAATGGCAGGCCCGCGCCAATCAATTGAACGCCAGTGAAAACCAGGCGGGCCATTACTATTGGCATAAGGACGAGGGCTTCAACTTTTGCCACTATCGGGACAATTCGGGCTACAACTGGTACGGCTGGTACGTGGGAAACCAATATTTTTGGACCCGCAACTTTGGGGGCCGTTGGTGGTGGTATGACTCCGATTTTAACCGCTGGTGCTTTTGGAATAACGGCTTCTGGTGGTGGCAGGACCCCTATCACGTGGGGGATTTATACTGCTATAACAACGACAACTATATTCCCTGCAACTCGGGGGAGGACCAGATCATCGTGACCGCCCAGGACGAAAGCGGCCAGCAGGTTTACACCAGCCCGGATGGCACCCGTCAAGTGAAGGTATCAGCCGACAGCCAGGACGCCTTCTTGTACGATACGGCCGCTCGGCCATCCTTTGATCCCCTTTACCTAGCCTCGGGAGTTCAAAGTGTCCAGTTTTCCGACAATGGAAACGGCAGGCCCTTGGAGATTGTTTTAAAACTCAATGACGGGTCCTTTGATATGTTCGACAGCCAGGGAACTCCCTATAATCCCGGCGCCTTCGACGCGGATCAGGCCAATTCAAACGTCGGCCAGCCGCCGGACGGGGGGAATAACCCCACCAACGCCCAGATTTTGCAGAATATGGACCCGACCCCAAATTCCACAAATCCGACGGATGTAACCTTTCCCTGAATTTTGAGCCATAATGGGGCGACTTTCAGGAGGACACACATGAGCGACAATCCGGAAATCAAATGGCTTCCCGAGCCAGAGGACAAGGACTATCCTGCGGCCCAATCCTATTTGGGCCTTCTGCATACCGAGACCGAAACCATCGGCTTGGTAAAGAAACTCAGGGACGCCAAAGTGATCCAGTTCAAGGCCAAGGACATCTTCCGGGCCTCGGGGCTGTCGCTGTTGGGCATCAGCAACTCTCACATCACCAAGGACCAGCAAAAAATAAAGGATGGGAAAGCTCTCTCGCCGCTCCTGTTGGTCCGGGACCCGCAAAACGGGAAGGTGGTCATCGCCGACGGTTATCACCGTCTCTGCGCTGTTTATACCTTCGACGAGGACGAAATGGTCCCCTGCAAGATCGTTTAATCCGGACCCCGTTAAAGCCGCAGCCCCAAGGGATCCACCCGGTCCTCTCCCACATAAACATTGTATTGGCTGTGCCGGAACATGTGGCAAACCCATATTTTATAAAACCAGGATTTAGGCGTCCCTTCTGCCAAAAAATGATTCACGAAACCCAATTTCATGGTTTCGTGTTCTTGGTTGAATTCTTGGATGGCGAGCCTTTCCCCGGTGAATTCGTTGAATAATTCCTCTTCCCCGATCGTATCGTCGAAATAGGAATAAACCCTCGGCAAGTAAAACTTTTCATCGGCCTCGAAGATTCGCAGCGCTATCTTCGTGGAAGAATAAAAATCCAAATCAAACGATATCGCGCCAATAGGGGCCGGATTAAATTCCGCGAAAAAACTTTTAACCGTTGTGGAGACATCGCCCAAAACCAACCGGGCCTTTTTTAACCGCGATTTTAATTTCGGCACGTCCATTTTGTAAGAACCCTTTTTCCAGTGGTAGGGCAAATCCCTGTAGTCGGCGGGAGCGGGCAATCCCTCGCCGCTGTCAAAACCATAAATTTCGATTTCAACGCCGAATAATTTGGAGATTTTCTTTGCGTGCCACTCCAAATTGACGAGCCCATTGCCGCCTGCCACTCCGAACTCAATCACGCTGATTCTTTTGAGCCCCAACCGCTGGGCCAACTGGGCCGCTTTATAGACGCTGTAACCGTAATAGGGCCGCGCCAAAACGCCTGAATCCAGAAGTTTTTTATAGCTTCCGATCCTCAAGGCTTGGACGAACCCCAAAAAGAGAGTCCGGACGGGATAAGGGCCTGAAAATAAATCTTTCAATTCTTGAATCAAACGCGAACTCGCTTTCCCTAAAACTTAAAAAACAAGGACCTTCCTGAATTTTTTAAACAGAATGCTTATTCAGGATTCTTTTAATTAAAAACATATCGAACTTCGGCGCTGTAGATATCATCGTTTCGGTCGGTGATCGCGGTATCGGTTTTCGGAAAAGTCTGGTCGGTGTTGCCCCCGTTTCCATAGAAGTCATGAGAATAGATCAACGACGCCACGAACCGGTTGGGGGTCACTTGGTAATTCAGTGCCGCGATCAGCGTGGTGATGTTGCCGGGCTGGTAGACGAAGTTGATGAGATCGCCATTGACATTGGTAAAAGTGGCATTGGCGGCCTGGTTGAAAGTTTGGGACACGCCCGCGTTGAGGGATAAGGAGTCGATAAACCGGGTTTGGGTGGTGAAATAAAGGTCATACTGCCAAGTGGAATCGTACGTGGTGGTGATGTTGTTCGTCTGATTTAAGACGTTCCGGTCATCCAAATAAACGGCGTTAAATTCCCCATAGATCGTAAAACTTTTTGTTTTAAAACTGAGCGCTGTGCCTAGGGCCTCGGTTGATCCCCCGCGGGCCACCGTTCCGTTCAGGTCGGGGGTCGCCGATTGGGCGCTGATCAGGCTAGGGGCGCAGGAACCGATCAGATCCCAACTTAAGGGATGTTCCTTCTCGTCCAGAAAGCGCCAAACCGCTTCGAAAGTCGGGTCACCCCATCCATCCGAGGTGGTGAGCGTGCTCGCTCCGGAATCGGTGGTATTGGTTCCCGCAAGCAGTTGAAAAAAACCGTTGACCCTAAGGGATAAATCCCGGGTGAAGCCGTACTCCAGCATCTGGAAAATGGTGCAGGATACCGTGTTATTGGAACTTAGCGGGGTGCCCAGGTAATTGTTGGTGTTCAAATTAGTATTGCCGTAACTGTATTCGGTGGTGCAAAAAACCTGGGCTTCCAAGGGCAGGTAGGCGGGATCTGAAACCACGCGCGAGGCGTCGGGGTTGAAATCCAAAGCAAAAACCCTTATCGGCCAGAGAGTCAAAGCCAAAACAAAAACCCCTCGATAAAGGTCTTGTATCAAGTGATGTTGAACGCTCATCGCGATATTCTTTCTTCCCCTTTTTAATTTTCCGTCAGGGCTATGTCCACGGGGCAGCATTTTACTTCAAGGTATGGCCGATGTTTGAATTAAACTTTATCTTTGGACTTATTTGAGACGGGAGGTAAGCCCAAAAATTCCCCCAAAATAAAAGAGCGGGGGGCTTTGGGGCTTACCTCTGGGCTTTTGATTCCAGAATCAAATTTTAATTTTCTTTGCTTCCAAATTGATTTGGGATATCAACGGAAATTCGCCCCAAGACCTCGCCAGCTTTCAGTCGTGCCAAGCCTTTGGCGACGTCCCGGACCGGAATTGTAGAGTCCAAGGGAACCTCCAGTCCACCCGCCAGCCAATTCCCGAGCAACTCTAGGTCCGCCGCCTTTGATTTTACTATCAGAAATTTGGCGCGGATCGGGGAAAAAAGGCTCTTAATCAAATCCACCCCGAATGTAAGCGAAGGAAGGGTGGTGATATAGGTTCCTCCCGGTTTCAGTTGAGCTCTCCACTGGCTCCAACGGTATCCCGCCGCCGAGTCGAAAACGACGTCGAAAGGACCTCGGGCCGTTGAAATGGGATCCGAAGTTTTACGATCGATCACCGTTTCAGCGCCCAACCGGTGGGCCAGTTCGATCCCCTTGCCCGAACCCACGGCGGTTACCGAAGCTCCCAACTTCCGGGCGATTCCGATGGCGATGGAACCCACCCCGCCGGACACTCCTGTGATGAGGACCCGGGTACCCGGATTTCCAAGTCGGCCCAAGTCCCTCAGGGATTGAATGGCGGAAAGCCCCGGGGTCGCTGCGGCGGCGGCCTGGATATGGGAGACACCGGAAGGTTTCAGGGCCAGCTCATCGACCTTGGCAATGAGGGTTTCCGCGAAGGCCCCCTGACGGTTGGCCATGCCATATGGCAGGAAACCGAAAACTTCGTCGCCGGTTTTCAACTGCCCCACTCCGGGACCCACCGCTTCGACAGTTCCGGAAAAATCATAGCCCACCACCAGGGGAAAATTGCGCCCATGAAGGAATTTCATCATCCCCAGAATCACTTTAAAGTCGGCGGGATTCAAAGCCGAGGCGCAAACCCCGACCCGCACCTCTCCCAGACTCGGTTCGGGCGTTGGAAGTTCCAAAACCCGCAGTTGTTCCAAAGGCCCATATTGGTTTGCCGCCATCACACGCATAGGTACCTGTTTTCCCTGGATTCATCAAACAAGCTTTTCGTATAGCATTAAACAGTCAAATTCAGGGGGATATCAAGAAGAGCCCATCAAAAGAGCGGAAACAAACTAATTCAGTGGTACTATTGGGAATATCCTATTTCGATATTTGGACGGCAGGGCAATATATGAAAAAATCATTCCTTTTCGAGGCTGTGATTTTAGCGTCCCTTTTCCCGCTGGCTTGCCAAAAAAACTATAACCTCGGGCCTCTTTCCCCGATGGTGGCCACCCCGACCCCCACCGCCACTTCCACGCCGGCTTGTTATTCCGGAGCCCCGGGCTTGGTGGCCGCCGCGCTTCCATCCGGAGCCAACCCCAATGACGTGCCCCAGACCAATCCCTCAAGCGGCGCCCCGTTCACCATCATCCGCACCCAAGCCGATTGGGACGCCCTCTACGGCTCTTCCTCGCCGCCCGCGGCGCCGGTAGACTTCGCAACGGATATGTTGATCATTGTCTCCAACGCCCTTTGCTGCCCCACCCTCATCACTTCAATCACCGGGGTTTGCGAAGGAGCGGGCCAAGTGAACATTTCGGTGAATGAAAGGACTCCGGAGGTCGAATGCTACGTGGTTTGTCTTGGCTCCACCTATTCAGCGGTGGCGGTTCCAACTTCCAACTTGCCGGTGACCTGGACGGTTTCCACGGATTCCTTTCCGGTTATCATGACGACCCCCATTGTTTTTTCCCTCAACACTCCCACTCCCAACCCCACCCCTTAAATTTGTCTTAACGGACCTGGGTCAGGTAAAGGTGGGTCCCATCCGGATCTTTGAAGAAAGCCAGCAGGTTTACCTCGTTCTCCTGGTATTGGAAGACTATTCCCTTTTCCTCCAGTTCCTTGGCGGTTTTCCGAAGATCCTGCACCTCGAACCCGATGGAAACATGGTTTTCCTTGGGTGCCGGATGGGCCCCCGGTCTTTTGGGATGCAGTCCAACCGTTAAGCCCTTGGTGACCATCTCCGCCCAACTGTCCCCAAAACGCAGATCCTCATAGAGCCCCAAGAGCCCGTTATAGAACTCCACGGCCTTGTCCAGGTCGGAGACCATGATGGTGACATAGGCTTTTTTGATTTCGGGCATCGGCGACTCCTAAATTTTAATCTTGAAAAACGCTGGGTTTAGCTTGACCCGTCTTTTTTGAAAAAAGGCTGTTCTTTTCCTCTCCATTTTAATAGTTCAGGGCCCCTATAGTCATACCCCTCTGGGATATTAAGATAAATTACTTTTATTCCTTCCAAAATGCGAAATAGTAACCCGATCACCTTTTTCTCTTTTAAAATGGATCATGGCGGCTTGCCTCTTTCACGAGGCTACCCATCAATAAAAAGCGACAAAAGGAAAAACCGATGTTGACCTCCAAAACCGTCCTTTTGGTCGAGGACGATGCGGCTCTCAGACTGATAGTAAAGAAGGTGCTGGAAAGTTATGGGTATTCCGTAATACCCGCCGAGGACTCGGTGATTGCCAACGCCATGGCCCGACTGCAGGGCGGCATCGTAGACCTTCTCTTAGCCGACATCAACCTGCCGGGCTTAACGGGCAGTGAATACGCTTCATTTCTGAAAGACATCAATCCCAACTTGAAAGTCCTTTATATGTCGGGCGCCCCTCAAGATCCGCTGGTTCGCCAGCACCTGCGCAACAAGAAGGCGTCTTTCCTGGCGAAGCCCTTCACCAACCAGGAATTGGTCTTGGCAGTGAAGATGGCGCTGGGGGAGATAAAGGATATCCCGAAGAATGAGGATCTGGATTAAAGGGGAACCCAAGAGTCCCACCCAACGATCCATACTTTAAACGAACCAGGCTGTCCCTTCTTTTGCCGTTTTTCCGTTTTTTTATATTTTGAATCGATCTTAAGGATTTGGGATGGCAAAATCCTTGCGAAGAACGTTGATCCCGGCGAAATGTTCATCGTCGTCGACCATGGGAAGAACCACATCCCAATTTTCGGTTTTTTCCAGAACCTTGACGTTGGCCTCGTGATAATCATTATAAAATACCCACCTACCGGATAACTTTTGGGTCGGAACTTTTTCTTGGCGAAGCTTTCCCAGAATATCCCTCAACATCACCCAAGCGGCCACTTGGAAGTTGTAATTCAAATCACGTTTGAGAATTTTTTCCTGATCCGTGGTCCATCCTCCTTCGCCCGTCATGGGGCGGGACTGCCCAAGGCCGACAATATAACGGCACTTCCAGCCGTCAAAATTATGGTTGGCCGGATTTAATTCCAGTTTAAGTAGTGTCCAAAGTTGACTTTGGTTTTCATTCACGAAATTGAAAACCGTATAGGGCGTGATTTGAATTTCGCTTTCCTCCGGTTTATCGCTGTATTTAATCTGGCCCTTATCTTTGAATTGGTTGAATTCATTTTGGATGCAATCCTTGGCCATGGCTGGAAGGTCCTGGCCAAATCCTTCTCCAATCCTTGTGTTTTTTTCTGGGAAGCTTCTGCGATTCCCCCTCCCGCTATTTCATGCCCTATCATTCCAAAAAGGACGGATGACCCAACCGTAGAGTCATCGCCCAAAACGTTGGAAATAAGCACATTCGTATCGGGGATTTCATAAAACCCGCCAGGCCAATCCCGGAGATAGGCGGGCTTTGGTCGACCACACACATGTAAACCGTATTGGGCATACCCGGATAAGGACGCTTCATATCACAATAGCCCAAAGACCCCGGTAGTAGGAACAGGGTCCAAAAGGCCACTGATTTCTTGATTAACATTTTCATTTCCCCGGTTCGCCTAGCGAGGCCTGGAGCCTTGTCACTTTTTTCAGGCTTGAGAAACCTTAAATTCCGCCTCGTGCGCCTTCTGGGCCCTGGCCAAAAGTTGGGAGTTTTTATCCCCCCATTTCCGCATTTCGGTATAGACCGCCTTGAGTTCCCGGCCCGCCTCGCTCAAGGAATATTCCACCTTGGGGGGCACTTCGGCGTAGACCTTGCGCAGGATCAGGCCATCCGCCTCCATTTCCCGAAGCTGGTTCGTAAGTATCCTTTGGGTTACCCCGGGGATCTTCCGCCTCAGTTGCCCAAAACGGACAACATCATTATGGGCCAGGTGGAAAACGATGAGCACCTTCCATTTGCCTCCGATCACTTTGAGGACATTCTCGATTACGGATGCGTTTTCCAGTTTGGCTTCCTTTGGGCAGCCCCCGACAGTGAATCGGAGGGGTTTTTTCTCACTTTTCAACGGGATGACCTTGCCGGAGCGGACTGGTTTCATTTTTGTGCCTACCTATCCTTTTTGTATCTACTTGCGAATTAAATACCTACTCCCTAATGTGATCATACAAACTTGAAATTTTAATTTCAACGAGGAGGATGCGAATGGGTATCGGATTACTGATGCTTCGGCTGGTGATTGGCTTGACGATGGCGGCTCACGGCCTGCAGAAATTATTCGGCTGGTTCGGAGGCCATGGTCTGGAAGGGACCGGGAAATTCCTGGAAACCGTTGGCTTTGTTCCGGGCAAGCGAAACGCCCTCATGGCAGGGTTAACGGAGGCCGGGGGCGGGCTGTTGCTGGCCCTTGGCTTGGCGACGCCGGTGGGGGGCATGCTGGTTTTCTCCGTCATGGTAGTGGCGGCCGTGAGCTCACACCTCAAATTCGGTTTCTTCATCCAGAACCGCGGATATGAATTCAATGTTGTATTGGGATTTTCGGCTTTAAGCCTGGCTTTTATCGGGCCTGGACGTTTTTCTTTGGACACCCTCCTGGGCTGTCTCTTCTCAGGACGTTATGTGGGGTTGGGAGCCTTGGCCTTGGGTTTGGCTGGCGCCGCTGTTCAATTGGCCACACGGAAGGTTCCTCCGGCGCCCAAAGAGCCTTGAGGCCCGGCCCAATTGATTGCAGGGTTTAAAGACACCTTTTCCCTCTTTTGCTAATTCCATTTTCAAAGATTCTCGCCTAAAAAAAAACCCGCCCTCAATGAAGAGAACGGGGCTCGGCCTAACTTTAGGTTGCCCCTCATTGCATGAGGGACAATTTCGTCAACAGCGAACGGCGCTCCTAAAAAATCAGGAGCATCCGCTGGTGGAACCACAGTTCAGGCACTTATAACATGCCGCGTTGCGCACCATGATCGTTCCGCATTCGGGACAGGGCGGAGCGTCCGCCTGGGTCACGAACACGCCCTTTTCCCTCTTCTCGTTGGAGGAAAGCTCCTCCAGCGGCTTCAGGGGCAACTGTACCGCGGGCGGAGCAGAGGCCGTCACCTTAGCCGCATGGGTGGATTCTAATCCGTCCGCGGCTTCCGCCGCGCCGCGCTCGCCCGCAGGCAGAAACTTCAGGGCCAACCAGCGGAAGATATAATCGGTGATGGACTTGGCGAAGCGCACTTCCGGATTGTTGGTGATGCCGGAGGGCTCGTAGCGGCTATGGCTGAACTTGTTCACCAACACCTTCAACGGCACGCCGTACTGCAGCGCTAGAGATATGCCGGTGGCAAAGGAGTCCATAAGCCCGGAGACCGTGGATCCTTCCTTTGACATGGTGATGAAAAGCTCGCCCGGAGTCCCGTCCTCAAACTTGCCCACGGTTATGTAGCCTTCGTGGCCGGCGATGGAGAATTTGTGGGTGATGGCTTCCCGCTCGTCGGGCAAGCGGCGACGGATGGGCTTGGCAACCTTGAGTTTCTCCCCGTCCATAGTGGTGGAGAGGGGCTGGGACCGCTTGCAGCCGTCCCGGTAGATGGCGACGGCCTTGAGGCCCAGTTTCCAGGATTCGATATAGGCCTGCATAATATCTTCCACGGTGGCTTCATGGGGCAGGTTGACCGTCTTGGAGATGGCCCCCGACAGGAAGGGCTGGACCGCCCCCATCATGCGCACGTGGCCCATATAGTGGATCGAACGGGTACCGTTCATGGGCTTGAAAGCGCAGTCGAACACCGGCAGGTGCTCGGATTTCAGGTGCGGGGCGCCCTCGATGGTGTCGTGGGCCTCGATATAAGCCAAGATGTCCTTCACCTGGCTTTCCGAATATTTGAGGTTCTTCAGGGCCGCGGGAACGGTCTGGTTGACGATCTTGATGACCCCTCCGCCCACCAACTTCTTGTATTTCACCAGGGCGATATCCGGCTCCACGCCGGTGGTATCGCAATCCATGAGGAACCCGATGGTGCCCGTGGGGGCCAAAACCGTCACTTGGCCGTTGCGGAAACCCCATTCTTTCCCGTGGGTTTGGACTTCCTTCCAGACATGCTGGGAGGCAATGAAAAGTTCGTCGGTGACGCCCTCGCGCTTGATCTTGGCGGCCTCGGTTTGGTGCATCTTCATGACATTGAGCATGGGCTCTTCATTGCGGGCATAGCCGGCGAAAGGACCCACTTCCTTGGCGATCTTGGACGACATGAGATTGGCCTCGCCTTGCATGAGAGCGGTGATGGCGGCGGCGTAATTGCGGCCTTCGTCGCCGTCGTAAGGTAGGCCCCTCGACATGAGAAGGGCGCCCAAGTTGGCGTAACCTAAACCCAAGGGCCGGTAGTCGTGGCTGTTTCGCTCGATGGGCTTGGTGGGGTAGCTGGCGTTATCCACCGTAATTTCCTGCGCTAGGATGGTGATATCCACCGCGTGCCGGAAGGCCTCGATGTCGAACTCGTCATCGGCGTTGCGGAACTTCATGAGGTTCAGCGACGCCAGGTTACAGGCCGAATCGTCCAGGTACATGTACTCCGAGCAAGGGTTGGAGGAATTGATGCGCGCCGTATTGGAACTGGTGTGCCACTTGTTGATGATGGTGTCGTACTGCATGCCCGGGTCGCCGCAGATCCAGGTGGATTCGGCGATCATGCGAAGCAGTTCCTTCGCCTTGTAGGTATCCATGGCCTTGCCGTCTTTACGCGCCTTGGTGGTCCAGGCGCCATCGTTGGCGGCGGCGTTCATGAACTCGTCGGTGACGCGAATGGAGTGATTGGCGTTCTGGAACTGGACGGAGTCATAGGCTCCGCCTGGAACGTTGAACCCGCCGTCATAGCCAGCCTCGATGAGGGCCCAGGCTTTCTTTTCCTCTTCCGATTTGCACTTGATGAATTCCACGATATCCGGATGGTCGGCGTCCAGGATGACCATCTTGGCCGCGCGGCGCGTGCGCCCGCCCGACTTGATGACGCCCGCGAAGCTGTCGAAACCCTTTAGGAAAGAAACCGGGCCGGAGGCCGTGCCGCCGCCCGAAAGCTTCTCCTTGCTGGCGCGAAGGGATGAGAAAGTTGGTGCCCGTGCCCGAGCCGAACTTGAAGAGCATGCCCTCGGTCTTGGCGAGATCAAGAATGGATTCCATGTTGTCGGAAACGGAGTTGATGAAGCAGGCGGAACACTGGGGACGGGGTTCGATGCCGACGTTGAACCAAACGGGGGAGTTGAAAGCCATCTTCTGGTGCACGAGAAGGTGCAGGAGTTCGTTATGGAAAATCTCGGCGTCGTCGTCGGAGGCGAAGTAGCCCATGTCCTTGCCCCATTCGGCGATGGTATCGGCGACGCGGCGGATGAGTTGCTTGACGGAGCGTTCACGCTTTTCGGTGCCCATGACCCCGTGGAAATATTTGGAGACCACGATGTTGGTGGCCGTCTGGGACCAGGTTTTGGGAACTTCGACATCCTTTTGTTCAAAAATCACTTTCCCTTTTTCGTCGGTGATGGAGGCGGAACGCAGTTCCCATTCCACGTCGTCGAAGGGATGTACACCCTTCTTGGTGAAGTAACGCTTGATCTTTAGGCCGCCCTCACGAGTGAAAGTATTGGGCCTCACGAAATGATTGAGTCGCGGCGCTCGGCTGTACAGGCTTGGACATGCATCCTCCTTTAACTGAATATGTTTTGAGCCAACAATTCCCGCCTAAAGTTAACTTAGGGTTAACTTAGTGTGGGAACCATGGGTTGTCGTGGATATCGTTTTTGAAGTCGTATGGAGCAGGCGAATAGTAGTTGAGGCGAAACGGACGGATCCCCCGGTTAAAATCCCCCCTTTTTTGGCGCTTGAACTTCTTCCCCATTCACACCAAAAAGGCCGACCAAATAAGGTTAAAATAAGTTGTTTAACACCATATTTAGTTAACGATCCGTTTATATACCCCCAGGGGTAGGCTGTCAAAGGAATTATTATATTTTTTCTACAAATTCAAACCAAACCGAATTTGAACCACTTAGGACGCAAAGTTCACCAAAAAAGACAACAGAAACCATCGAAAACATTTATACATTTATTCTTTCTTAACACTTCCTATACCTTTTGGTTCCCTTGGTGTCCTTGGGGCGCTTCGTGATTCAATCCGTTTTTCTTAGTCTTCAATCGACTCCCTTCCCTTTTAATTCCGCCGCGAGGGACTCGAAACCTTTTTTACCCAAAAGCGCGAACATGTTTTTCTTGTAAGCCTCCACACCCGGCTGGTCGAAGGGATTGATGCCCAAGAGCCTTCCCGAAATGCCGCAGGCCATTTCGAAGAAATAATAAAGGTAACCCGAGAGAGTATTCGGAAAGCTCATCCAGGGTCAGGCGGATCACGGGAAGCCCCCCATCCCGGTGGGCCAGGGCCGTGGCCTTCATGGCCTGCTCGTTCACCCAGGAAAGTTTTTTGCCCGCCAGAAAATTCAAGCCCTCGCGGTCGTCCTTGTCCTTGGGGATTGCGATGTCTTTGTCCTCGTGGGTCACCCACAGGATGGTCTCCAGCAAATTGCGCTGACCCTCTTGAAGGTACTGTCCCATGCTGTGCAGGTCCGTCGTTAAATCCACGCTGGCGGGGAAAAGACCCTTTCCTTCCTTGCCCTCGGACTCCCCGTAAAGCTGCTTCCACCATTCGCTCACGTAATGCAGTTCGGGCCGGAAATTGGCCAGGACCTCGGTGACCTTTCCTTTTTGGGAAAGAATGTACCGGGCCGCCGCGTAACGGGCCGAGAGGTTCACGGACAAGCTGGGGGATTTCATTTCCTTGGCGGCGTCCTGCGCGCCTTTCAAGATCTTGCCGATGTCGAAACCCGCCACGGCGATGGGAAGCAGCCCCACCGGCGTCAGCACCGAGTAACGCCCCCCCACGTCATCGGGGATCACGAAGGTCTTGTAACCTTCCGCGTCCGCCATGCCCCTTGAGGGCGCCCTTGGACTGGTCTGTCACGGCCACGATGCGTTTGGCCGCTTTCTTTTTCCCCACGGCCTTTTCCACCCAGGTTTTCAAGACGCGAAAAGCCACCGCCGGTTCGGTGGTGGTGCCGGATTTGGAAATGACCACGATGCCCGTTTTCTTCGGGTTCAAGTCCTTCATTAATTTTTGAAAGGCGGTGGGCGAGAGATGATTGCCTGCGTAATGAATCTTATCCGATCCGCCCAAGGCTTCGATAGTGGCCTTGATGCCCAGGTAGGAACCTCCTATTCCAACCGACACCACTGACTCGCAGGAGGTGAATGGTTTCACGGCCTTATTCAAATCCGCCAGCTGCTTTTGCGCCTCAAAGGGCAGGTCGATCCAGCCCAGGTAATCGGACCCCCGTCCTGTTTTTTCCAAGAGCGACTTGATGGCTTTCTCCACCCGAGGCGAAAGGGCAGCGATATCCGATTCGGAAACCAGGTCAGAAATATAAGATAGGTCCAACGAAAGCGGCGAGGTCATGAAAGGCTCCTTAAATTGAATTGATGACATTGAATAACAGGGAGAAGGCGTTGACGAGTACCGCCGGGGGCGGTTTTTCGTCAGCGAATCTTAAACTTTTCCACCATGGATTTCAATTCCTGGGACATCGCCGACAGTTCCTTGAAAGTGGCGTTGACCTGCTCCATGCTGGCCGATTGTTCCTCAGTGGAGGCCGAAACTTCCTCGGTGGAAGCGGCCGATTCCTCGGAAACCGCGTTGATGTCCTGGATGCTGTGGACGATCTTGGTGAACCGCTGGGACTGGGCCTTGATCATTTGGTTGATGCTTTTACTGTGTTCCACCACGTTTTCGATGACCGTCACAATCCCTTCCAGCGCGCTTTCCATTTGATGGATGCTTTCCTTGCCGATCTCGGCCTCGGCGGAGCTTTTCTCAATGGATTTAATGACAGCGTTGGTTTCATCCTGCATTTCCTGGACCAAGTTGGTGATGTCCTGGACCGCGTTTCGGGAACCGTCCGCCAGGTTGCGGATCTCGTCCGCCACGACTGCGAAGCCCCGGCCCTGTTCCCCGGCCCGGGCCGCTTCGATGGCGGCGTTCAGGGAGAGCAGGTTGGTCTGTTCGGCGATATTGGAAATGATCTCCACCACCCCGCCCACTTCCTTGCTCTTGGTGCCCAGATGACCCACCATTTTCGAATTTTGGAGGATGATTCCATTTAGTTCCACCATCTTGTCGATCGTGCCCCGGGCCAGATTGCCGCCCACCCGGGCTGTTTGAGTGGCCTGGTCCACGGCTTGGGAGGTTTCATGGGCCTTCTTTTCCACTTCCTGCATCGTTTCCTGCACTTCCTGCATCAAATGGTTGACCTCGCCGATTTTGACGGCTTGTTCCTCCGCACCCTTGGCGATTTGTTGGATGGTGGTGGTCACGTCATCGCTCATGGCCGAAACTTCGGCGGTGGAATGGGTCATGCTTTGGACTTGTTCGGAGAGATGCTTGGAATCCTCCGACACCTTCAAAAGCATGTCCTGGAGCATATCGGCGAAGGAATTAAAGGCCCTGGCCACCTCCCCGATTTCATCGTCGCTGCGGACTTCCACGCGCCGGGTCAGGTCCCCATTTCCCTTGACGATATTGCGGATGCGGTCCGCCACCTGCCTCAAGGGGCCGGAAATGTAATGTTGAAGGAGTAAAACCGCCAGGATGGAAACGACCAGCGCCGCGACCAGGGCGGTGGAGGCAATCCAAAAGTAAGAGGACCGGAAGTCCCGGCGGTGGCTTTCCACCAAGTCCTTGCTGCGGTTGAGCTCATAATCCAGGAACTGCTGGACGCTGTAGCCCACGGGCTCGACCGAGGGATAAAGCCTCTGGGTTAGGGATTGCAGACCTTCCTTGTCCTTTTTCCGGATGATGGTTTCCAGTTCCTTCACGATGGCGTTGGCGGAGTCCATTTTGCTGGAAACATCATCCAGCAATTGCTTTTCATCCGAATCCATGGGCGAAGCTTGAAGGGACTCCACATTGTCGCGGATCGTCTTGCGGATGGCCCTCAGCTGATTTTCGGCCAGATTCCAGGGATAGACCCCCAATGCCAGCTTATGGATCAGCGACACGATACTTTGAGAATAGGCGTTGGAAAGATTGATGGCCATGATGGTCTTGGAGTTGGTTTCCTCGTAGATATCCTGGACGGCTCTGGGCGAGCCCGGGTGGCGAAAAAATACCCCAGGCAGACGATGAGGGCCATGGTCACGGAAAAACTTCCGACGCTCAGGACGAGGCGGTGTTTTAATTTCATGATTTGCGGGTCGGTGAGTCCGGCATAAATTTCCTTTGTTTCTGGCGGAAGGTTGGGATTCTTAACTCCCGCCGCCTTCAAGCCCCACTGGACGGGCTCGGGGGTCTATTGGACCTCCGTCCAATCTTTCAAAGGCACCCATTGGCCGTTTTGAACCGTGGTGAAAAAAACCTGATTGGAAGCTTGGTGGTTGGCCGGAGAGAAGGACAAGGGAGAACCCGTTCCCTATCTCCTGAGCCCCGCATCTCCTCCGCCGCTTTCAAGAAGGCTTCCCGAGTTAGTTCGGGCGGTGTTTTCTTGAGAATGGCCACGAAAAGCTTCGCGTTGAGGATACCCTTCCAGGGATCCGAAACTATACTTGGCTGGTTTGTAGTTCGGGTCCATAAGGTTGGCCGGAAGCTTGGGGTCGTAAAGGTCCATCATGGCGCTGTATTCCTGGACCAAAGGATTGGAGGTGTCGTACCAGGACGGAACTACCTGGGAGTTCACAAGGTGAGCCGTCAACTTTTTGCCCGAGGTCTTTTCCTCAACCAACAGTTTGCTCAATAGCTGGTCGGCTCCGACAAAGGAGAGATTGGCTATGGGGACGTCCCAGTCGGCATTGCGGGCGTCGCGGATAAAGGCCGCGCATTGGTTATAGGCGCCCACCGCGATGACCGCTTGCGGCCGCCGGCGGCTTTCAGGGCAGACACTTGCTGTTCCATACTGGTGTTGTAGGGGACGTTGCGTTCATAGGTGGTCTCGGCCACGATGGTCATGCCCCTGGCTTGCAGGGCCCGGTTAATACCGTCCGCGCCTGAATTCCCGTAGGCGTCGTTTTGGATGAAGGTGCCGATTTTTGTCAGGCCCAGTTTCACAAAATTCTTCACGATTGCCGCCGTTTCCTGACGGTAGGAAGCCCTCACGTTAAAAACCAACTTATCGTAGGGAGCTTCACGTTGGGGCTGGGCACCGGTGAAATCGGAGAAAAGGAAAATCCCCTCCGACTCATGCTCTTTGATGGCCGGAAGGGCCTTCAACAGGGTGGGAGTTCCCACGTAACCAAAAAGGGCGAAAACCTTGTCTTGGGTGATCAACTGAACGGTGTTGGAAAGGGTCGTGTCCCCTTCGTAACCGTCATCCAGGCTGATCACTCGGATTTGGCGGCCATTAACGCCACCCTCGGAATTGATTTTATCGAAATAAGCCTGGGAGCCCCGCCAGAGTTCCGTTCCCAAGCCTGCCGCAGGTCCCTTGAAAACGGCCGACTGACCCAAGAGGATTTCCGTGGGGCTGACACCGTTTTGCGCTCTAGCGGCAAAGGGTAAGACCATCCAAAGGGCAATCCGCAACATGCTTTTCCATTTAATTTTGAACATTAACTCTTCCCATTGAGATTGGATTGATCAAAGCGTTAAAGTCACGGATTTTTCAGAAACAAAAGGTTTAAAGCCGACTTATTTTAACCCGAACTACTGTTTTTATCTCTTTTAATCAAAGCGCCGGGGAGAGGTTTTTCCCTTTTATTTGCCACAGAAGGGATTACTTGGGAGATTTGGGTTTGACGTCGTCGTCATCCAAAAATGAAGACATCATTCTCAGGCCATTCAGGATGGACGGAAGAACCTGGACCAATTGCTGGACTTGGTCACTGGTATTGGAATGGCCGAAGCTGAAGCGCAACCCCTGCTTGGCTTCTTTGGGGGAACGTCCCATGGCGATGAGGACATGGGATGGCGGGGCCGAACCCGCCGCGCAAGCCGCCCCAGAGGAAACCGCAAAGCCTTTTGCGTCTAGGCTGTGGACGAGGTTCTCTCCCTCAATGCCCGGGAAGGAGAGGTTGAGTAATCCCGGCACCCGCCGGTCAGATTTTTCGGGGCCGTTCACCCTGAGTTCCGGTAATTTTTTTTTCAAATCCTCCAGGAAAAGGTCCGTCATAATCCGAAGACGATCCCGCTCGGTGATTTCGCCGCAGATTCGCTGGGCCGCTTCGCCCAGCCCCACAATACCCGCCACGTTTTCCGTGCCACCCCGTCGATCCCGTTCCTGTCCCCCGCCGTGGATCAAGGGGACCATCTCCAGGCCCTTGCGTTGATAGACAAAACCCGCGCCCTTCGGCCCGTAAATTTTATGCCCCGACACGGACAGGAAATCGATGTGGCCTTTTTGCACATCAATGGGAATTTTGCCGTAGCCCTGGACGGCGTCGGTGTGGAAGAGGATGCCCTGCTCCCGGGCCATACGGCCGATCTCCTGGAAGGGCTCAATGGTGCCCACCTCGTTGTTGGCGGCCATAATGGAAATAAGCCCCGTCTCGCCTGGACGGATGGCTTTTTGGACGTCCTTGGGATCGATCCAACCTTCCGAATTGACCGGAATCTCGGTCACCGCGATGCCCTGGTTGGTCAGCCACTCGGAACATTCCAGGACGCAATGATGTTCAATAGAAGAAATAATGATGTGCCGGGCCTTGCCGTGGAAAGCCCAGGTGACGCCTTTGTGGACGGTGTTCACGCTTTCCGTGCCGCCACTGGTGAAGATGATCTCGCGCGAGTCGGCGTTTAAGGTTTCAGCGATTTTTTCCCGCGCCCGCTCAATGGCGTTGCGGGCATCCCGGCCCGGGGCGTGCACGCTGGAGGGATTGCCGAAGTCCTCCCGAAGGTAAGGCATCATGGCTTCGAGGACTTTTTCATTCAATGGGGCTGAGGCGGCATGGTCGAAATAAATCATGATGATCCTTGGGAATGATAATCAGGGGTTTAGTTTAGCACGAGGCGGAGGTCCATCCATAGCCGGAAGACGGACGAAAGTTTTAATGGGATCAAGCGGAAAGAATTTTAAACTTCCAACGCGGCCGCCAGGGGTTTAACTGTTGCCGTTGATCACGACCCCGACGCCGATGCCCTGGTTGGGCCCGGGGGTGGTTGAGGTGGTTCCGTTCGTCAATTCAATATTGATGTTATCGCTGCCGGAAGCTTGAGGACAATAAGAAGTGGTAGAACCCGAGGGGCTGCTGGTGGCGTTCACAACAAAATCAACCGTGTGACCTTTGGTTACACCGGGATTGCCACCGAAGGTGAAAGTCACCGGCTGATAGATGTCGTTGTTCAGCAGGGAAACCGCTCCACTGGAAGCGGTTCCGATCACACTGCCGGTATAGGCCGAATCCGTGACGGTTAAGTTATAGGTATAGTTTCCATTTTGGTTCACCAACAGCCATATAACCACGCTGGACATCGTGCTCCCCGGGTAGGGTGTGACATAAAAGCCCGAACTGGTGATGACATTGTTGAAACCGGTAAGATAAGTACCGTTCCACGGGTTCTCCACCAAGGCTGCATTTGGAGAGGTCGGCGACTTTGGACAACCCATCATGAAAAACACCGGTAAAAGCAACAGCCACTTGATCTTTTTCATACCGCCCCTTTCTTAATATATATTTATTTTAGACGCCCATCATTTCTTTTTCAGGTTGTTCTTATCTATACTGGTACAGCAGGGTCGTATAAACCAAAACTGCGAGGACAAAACCATGAAAAAGGGATTGTGGTTGGCTTTATTGATGCTTTTGCCTGGGATGGTCCTTGCGGATACCGATGACATATCGGCCAACCAAAGATGGACCGAAACCGCTGACGGCAGTTTATCCCTGCCTTTCAGCACGAATGCCTCAAAAGGCTTAAACTTGGGTTTCGGGGGGGATCTTTCCATAGGATACCGTTTAGACCACACCTTCACCCTCGCTATAGCCTCGGGTTATTACCAATATGATCTTTCCAAAGAACCGACGGGAACAAACAGGGAGTTCTCCTATGTTCCCCTATTGGGCGTGGTTAGATTCAACCTTACCCACGAAAACATAAGGCCCTATCTCTTCCTGGGCTTGGGAGTGGCTATTAACTCTTACTCCAATATTACTTCTGCCAATAACCAAACGGATTTTATGGCGGCCCCAGGCTTAGGAATTTTGTTCAAGGTCGGGGACTCCGCCGCCCTGTTCCTTCAAGGAAGGGTCGACATGGACTTTACTCCCGTAAATGGGCCGGCCGGGACGACGGATAATCCCACCATCTTTATTCCCATCCAGGCGGGAATCGGCTTCTTCGTCGACTGATCTCTTTCGATAAACTTCCGAATGGTCCGCCTTGATCGAACCTCCTATCATTAGAGCCCGTTATCCCTTCGAGTTCTTTTTCGAATTTTCCAGGGACGCTCTGGGTTTTCTCACCCGCGCCACCCGGGCCCATGGGGATATTTGTTGTTTCAAGGTAGGCCCCTGGCGGGCTTACCTTTTGAACCACCCCGACCTGATTCAGGAAGTCCTCAGCGTCCAGCCCCAGAATTTCCAAAAGGAACCCGCCCTTCAAATCACCAAAACCATTCTTGGCGATGGGCTTCTCACGAGTGAAGGGGATATCCACAAACACCAACGCCGCCTCATACAGCCAGCTTTTCACCGCCAAAGAGTTGCTTCCTACGCTGAAATCATGGTGGAAAAGGCCCAGGGCTTGACCCGGGAATGGATAGACGGCCAAACCCTGGACATTAACGAAGAGATGATGCACATCGCCCTAGCCATTGTGGGTAAAGCGCTTTTCGGGGTGAACCTGGAAGAAGAAGCTGGTGATATCGACGAAGCCCTGGGTACGGCCATGAGGGTCTTCAAGGACTGGATGTACCGCCCCTTCCCCACTCTTTGGCCGAAGCTTCCCTCTGCCCAAAACTTTAAGGGTAAGAAAAGCCCGCCGTCAGTTGGACAAAACTGTATTCCGGATCATCGACCAACACCGCCAAAGGGGAACGGACAACGGGGACCTGCTTTCCATGATGCTTTTTTCCGAAGACGGAGAACATGGGGGAAGCCGGATGACCGATGCCCAGGTCAGGGACGAAGCCATGACCCTGCTTTTGGCCGGCCATGAAACTGTCGGCAATGCCCTGACCTGGACTTGGTACCTGCTTTCCCAAAACCCGGAAGCCGAGGCCAAACTACATGAGGAACTGGACAGGGTTTTAGGCGGCCGAGCGCCCCGGATGGAGGATATTCCCCAATTGCGTTACACCGAAAAAGTCTTTTCCGAATCCATGCGCCTTCTTCCCCCGGCCTGGGCCCTGGGTTACCAGGCCATTCACGCGACGAAAATCGGGGGTTACGACATTCCAAAAGGTTCCATCGTCAACATGGTCCAATATTTGATGCACCGGGATCCCCGCTATTGGGAGAACCCTGAAAAATTCGACCCGGAGCGGTTCACAGCCGAGGCCAAGACCACCCGCCCCCGTTTCACCTATTTCCCCTTTGGCGGGGGACCCCGCCAATGCATCGGAGAACCTTTTGCCTGGATGGAAGGGGTTTTAGTATTGGCAGCCCTTGCTCAACGATGGGCACCCCGCACGGTAGCAAACTTCAAGTTGGAACTCTTTCCGTCCATAACCCTGAGGCCTAGGAACGGAATGCCCATGGTGTTGAAGGAACGCAAACCTTAAATTGCGGCAACTCTTCAAAACTCCAATTCATAATAAACAGTTTCGTTCCTCTTTCCTGTTTTCAATTCGGTTCCTTGTGGCCTGTTGCACATTTGTAAAATCTCCAAAAGTTATCCCGATATTTATCCCAAAAGTGTTAAACGGTTTCTAAAATTACTCAATTTAATTTTTGTTTTTTTTTCGAATACCGTTTGAAAAAGTAAATTTCCGGATGATAGGTTTAATCCGCGCGGAAAACACCGCGTCCGGTTAGAAACGAAACGGCATTTCGGCCAAAGGCGGATCTTATGAAAGCTGGAAAGGGAATTGTCCTGCTGGTTGAAGACAACCCAGGCGATGTGGTTTTAATGCGGGAGATTTTCAAGCGGCATGGAAATAACGAGTTTGAATTGGTGCATAAACCTTGCCTCCAGGACGCATTAAAGCAGCTTTCCGAGGAAGAAATCGACGTTATCCTTTTGGACCTTTGCCTGCCGGAAACTTATGGCTTGGAAACCCTTGTCCAAGTCCAAAAAGCTACCCCGTATACATCATCATCATACTAACCGGATTTTACGACGAAAAGATGATCCTCAAGGCTATCGCGATGGGTGCCAGGACTACCTCGCCAAGGACGAGTTGGACGGGGATCGATTGATAGATTCCTTGTGTTATTACACCATTCATCGAAACAGAAACGCCAATAACTAAGGAACTTTCCCTTTATGTTAGTTTAATCTCAGCTCCATCACCTAGTTCCTTTCAAACAAATAAAATCAAAGCCCCAAAATGGGTTTTGGTAGTATAATGATCCCGATAGATGCCCCTATCGGTTTTGTCCTAAAACCAAGGGCCTATGGTTCTCTCATATCAAAATGTATTGTTAATGGGTTGACCCAAGGTTCTCTTCCAAAAAATTTTACAATTTAAATAAAAACCATTGGTAGCCTTGCAGGATTCCCTTTTAGTCCGCCATTTTCAAAAAGGAACGAAAGGCCATCACCAATGAAAATGCTTTTATCTTTTTGGGTTAAACGGGAAACCAATAGGGTTGTGACCCTGCCTTAGTTCAACGGCCTTAGCCAAATCTTAGGTCCCGTTTACCTCAACCTTTGAAGATTCATTAGGGGGAAATATGCATTCTCTAACCGACGACCAATTGCTTCGTATTCGTCAACATGAAAAACTTTTGGGCCAGGAAGTGCTGATGTACCAACACGTCATGGCCGGTATGCGCCGGGGCATCTCCATGGAATCCCTGTTTAAGTTGACGATTCGATCCGTACAGAAAGGCCTGGGTTTCAAACGATGCGGCATTTTCCTTTTGGATCCGGGAGGCCGCTCCATGACCTTAGCCATGGGGGTCGACAAGCTGGGACGCTTCGAGAAAAACAAGGACCGCTTTCCTATTGTGCGCCGCCGGGGGGCCAACGCCTTTTCGGATATCGTCAACAGGCATTTTCGGTATTTCTTCACCAATCATCTTTCGCAACGACAGCATAAAAGCGATAGTCAGCGCGTTCCCGTCCGGAGCACTGCGGTGGTGCCCATCCAGGTCGGGGGCGGCAAGATCATCGGTGCCTTGGCCGTGGACCACCTAAGGGCCAGCCGTCTCATCACGCGATCGGATGTAGCATCCCTTTTCAATTTCGCCACTCAGGTAGGCCTGGCCTTCCAGTCCCTCGAATCCCATAAGCGGGTTGTCGAACAGTCCCTCACCGATCCGCTGACGGGGCTTTCCAACCGCCGCTTTTTCGAGAAGGCTTTATCGGAGGAACTCAAACGCTGCGAAAAAAACGGACATTCTTGCAGCCTGGTGTTGGCTGACCTGGATTATTTCAAGAGAGTGAACGACGTCCACGGCCATGACATCGGCGACGAATTTTTGAAGCATGTGGCGCGCCAGTTACATGGCTGTGTCCGAGGATTGGATACGGTGGCGCGCATCGGCGGCGAGGAGTTCGCCATGCTTTTGCCCGACACACCTCCCTCTAGCGTACAATTTCTGGTCCAGCGCCTTCTCCGGCAGGTCCGAGAGAACCCGCCGCGCCTTCCCGGAAGGAAGCCGGACTTTTATCCCCTGACCATCAGTTTGGGAGTTTCCAGTTATTGCCGCGGTAGGGCGGACGCGCGCCAGTTGTTCAAGCTGGCCGACCAAAGCTTGTACCAGGCCAAAGACATGGGCCGGGACCGCGCCGGGACACCACAGATTCTAACAGGCAAACGGTTTGCTTCGTCCAGGCCCACGGGATCAAAAAACCGCCGGCAAATCCAAGACCGGATCAGGAATTCGGCTTGACCGCCACCTCCATTTCAAGTGTTGGGTTCCCCATCAATGCCCAATTTAAAAACGATCCATCATCAAAATCATCCCCTGAGCGGGAAGGCATGGCTAGCCGGACCGATATTGCGATTTAGGCGGATTTTGAAAGATCACGAACAACACAAACGGCACCTTCGAATTCCGTACCTTGAATCATGGGGTTTAAATAAACTTCTACGGGCCGGGGCTTTCCTGATTTGGTGATGACCTTGGTCTTGAAAACAGGATTGGAATGGCGCGTAAAAAGGGTTTCTTTAAATCCTTTGGAGAAATCAAGAGACTCGTTGGAGGTGAAAAAGGCGGATAATTTTTTTCCCAAACATTCTTCAGGTTTATAGCCGATGCATTTCTCCATCGCCTTATTCAAAAAGGTAACTTTACCGTCGATGGAAGTTGTGCAAATGGCGTCAGGAACGCTATCGAAGAGCATTTTGAAATGACTCGCCGTTTCCACAAGTTGTTTTTCCAGTAACTGAAGGATCTTCGTTTTCTTATACATTTCAGCATGAAGCCCCACTTTCGCCTTTAAAACATGAGGGTCAAAGGGTTTCCCGATGTAATCCACCGCACCCACTTCGTATCCTTTCTGGACAGAGGGATCCTCCTTGTATATGGCGGTAATAAAAATGATGGGCACGTTCTTATCGGAGAATTTCTTTTTAATTAATCTTGCCGTCTCAAAGCCATCCAAAATGGGCATTTGGACGTCAAGCAATATCAGCGCAACATCGGTGGTCTCCATTATTTCCAGGGCTTTATGTCCTGAGGTGGCTTCCAGGATATTGCAGTTAAGTGGGTCAAGTACAGCTTCTAACGTGATCAAGTTTGCGGGTTTATCATCGACTAAAAGAATATTGACCTTAATGTCTTCATCCATTGCCGTCCCCTTTCAACGAACTGGGGATTTCCTGGGAGGCGGGGTAATGGAAGGATGTATTTTCGTCCACCATCCCTAGACCAAAAGACCAGTACGTCTCTTACTGGGCATGTTATTAGAATAGAGTTTGCTTCTTTATGCTTTCAAGACGAGGAATAAAAATAAACCCGGCATATTGGGAAACCCATTTCCCCCTTGTATCTAAGTTGATTAGAAAACCACCAATAAATTAATACCCCCATCCAGTTGGAGAATATCTTGACCCGCTTCAGTTGAAAACTGTTGGGTGTAATCGCCCGTGGCTTGGATTTTAAGGTTCCAAGTCGGCACCGCCGTCCAGGTTAGGGACAGAGGAAAGCTGAATGCTTCGTCAACCCTGCCCTGATTTTCCTGAACCTGGTGGATATCGTAATACCGGGTATAGGCGGTGAAATCAAAAATAAAATCGAGCCGCGAAGTGAGCTGATAGATAAAGGGAATCTCAAGTTCCAATGCGCTTGAGCCGCTAATGGAGGAATTTCCCTCCCCGTCATCGATTTGGATCCATCTCTGGCTGAGTCCGGGATTGAAATCGATCTCAAGTGGATCCGTTCTATTTCTTTTTTCCCCACCGGTTCCAAGGATACTAAAGAAGTTATACCCGGCCTCAAGATCATTGACCCACGCATGTCCGGAAAAATTCTCAGGAACCGCAAATGAGGATTTATAGGCCACAAAGGGAGCGGATTTAAAATGAATTCCTTTGTCCGTAAAATTGATCTGGAATTCGCCCGAAAGAGTGTCTTGATTGTATCCAGAATTCTCAGGATAAATGGAGGTATCGGCCTCCAGGAACGCGGTCAAAAGTAAATCACTAGCCAGGGGACCCGAATGAAGCATTTCGACTTGGGGATCAAAGTTCCAAGCCGGTACGGAGGATCCACTCGCTAGTCCCGGATTGGAGTTATAAGACAGGGGCGCCATAATGGAATAAATCAGGTCGGAGGATCCGGGGCCTTCCATCCCGGTGTTTTCCCCGGCCAACAGGTTCAAGAGCTGGAGGCTTAAGGAAGTTTGAATCCTCGTATCCGCGACAAGGTTTTGTTGAGGCTGAATTAAAGGGTTATCAACGGGTAATTGGGTTGGAATAGGAAGCGGGGGAAGGGCGAATAGCTTTTCGATTGTCCCCTGGAAGGCCAAAAAACCCATCATAAACATTCCAAAAAGTTTGAACCGATCTCGCCTTATCGTTGTTTTCAGCCCCTCGCACCGGCCCGGACAAACGGATTGAAAAAGCGAATGGAATGTTCTCATGTTTTTCTCCGATATTCTGCATATTCCATATGAACTTCTCAGAAGGCCTTGGGAAAAGATGCAAAAGTTCAGTCGGGCTAGGCCCGCTATCGTTTTTGGAAAGTCTTGATCCAATATTCGCGCAGGAGTTTGACTAACACGCGGAACTCATCAATCTCAGAGGGTTTGATCAAGTAATGGTTGACGTTGTAACGCTGGGCCCAGGAGATATCCAGTTCACTGTAGGAACAGGTTAGGATGATGACTGGCAACGACTGCCATGCGGGGTTTTGCCTGATTTCATTGAGGATCGTCAGTCCGTCTTTTTTGGGAAGTTTTATATCCAACAGGATTACATCCGGCAATGGAGCTTCCAAAAGGAGGCCGCGCCTGCTGAGAAAAGCGAAAGCTTCCTCACCGTCCGCTACTCGATTCAAGCGGGCGGGAAACCCCGACTTCTTTATCACCTCTTTCAAAAGGGTCGCGTCCCCCGGATTGTCTTCAATGTGAAGAATTTCAAGAGCTCTGCCGGCGATTTTGATCTTACTTAACATTTTTCAGTCCTTTCGATACTTGTTTAATACCTTGCCCAACCTTCCAAAAGACAATTCCGGGGGAAAGTCAACTCCCCGCGTTAAGTTCAGGGAAAAGGTTTGTCCAAATTTCCGCGGAATAATATTTTCAAAAACAAAAAACGGAACTAGAGTAGATTTCAATACGTTTCCCAACCCTTACTCCCATTCCTAAAAACAAACCCGGAGGAAAAATGACGAAGGCTCAAGCTTTAAACCCAGAAAAGTCGATCAAGGTTCTCATGGTGGAGGACAACCAATCCGACGTCTTCCTCATGAAAGAGCACCTGAAAGAATTCACCTTTCCCGTCCAAATGTGCGTAGCCTACGATGGAGAGGAAGCCTTAAACTTCCTTCGCCATTCGTTATGTTTCACCGCCAAGCAGGACCCGGACTTTATCCTGCTGGACCTGAACCTGCCCAAAATGGACGGCCATGAAGTCTTGGCCGAAATCAAAAGAGATCCCGGTTTGAAGCATATACCCGTCATGATCCTAACGAGTTCCACCAATGAGCAGGACAGGTCGAAGGCTGGCCTGAACCACGCCAATAGCTACTTCCTCAAGCCGGCTGAACTCGACAGCTACCCTTCCCTGGTGAAAAGCATTCAAGAATCCTGGCTCAAAAACATCTCCTCCTAACCCCGTCAACCTTGCTTTCGCAGAAGTCCTTCCATTTCTTGTGCCGAAAGGGGCGGGCTTACAAAATATCCCTGAATGATAATATCTCCCTGTTGTTTTAAAAAATCCATCTGGGTCTTTGTTTCCACTCCTTCCGCAATAACTTCCAACCCCAAATTTTTTGCCAAAACAATGATGGCGGTCACGATGGCTTCGTCCTTTTTTCCCTGACCCAACCCCGTAATAAAGGACTTGTCAATCTTCAGGCAATGAATGGGGAAATTTTTAAGATAACCGAGTGAGGAGTAAGCGATGCCGAAATCGTCTAAGGCGATGCGCACTTTAATGACTTCCGTAAACTCCCTTAAAACCGCAAGTGTGAACGCGGGATTTCGCATAGCCACACTTTCCGTGATCTCGAATTCAAGATATTCGGATTCCAAGCCGACATCCTTCAGAATCTTGTCGATCAGGAAAGGCAAAGTGTGCTTGAGAAACTGGACGGCCGAAAGATTTACCGAAACCCGCACGGGCTTAATTCCTTGGTGCTGCCAGGCTTTTGCTTGGGCACAGGCTTTTTGGATGACCCATTGGCCCAGGGGAATAATAAGGCCAGTCTCCTCGGCTAGAGGCACAAAATCGGATGGAGGGATGGAACCGCGAGTGGGATGATTCCACCTGAGGAGCGCTTCCATGCCCACAATCTGACCAGTCGCCAATTCCACCTGGGGCTGGTAAAAAAGGTCAAATTCGTTGTTATCCATGGCTTTGAAAAGGTTGTTTTCCAACTCAAGTCGGTCCAGGGTACTGATGTGCATGGAAGAGTGATAGACCTGGAAATTATTACGACCCTTTTCTTTAGCCTGGTACATGGCAATATCCGATCGCTGGACAAGGCTTCCGGCGTCGGGGGCGTCATCGGGATAAATACTGATACCGATACTTACGGAGATATGTAGTTCGTGGCGCTGCAGTTGGAAGGGCTTGGCCATCACCCCCAGAATCTTGCGTGCGAGTTGGGAAACTTCCTCGAGACCCTGGACATCGTTTACAAGAATGGTGAATTCGTCTCCGCCTAGACGAGCAATGGTGTCGCTCTTGCGAATCACACTTTCCAACCGCAAGGCGACAGCCTTTATAAGTTCGTCTCCAACGTGATGGCCTAATGTGTCGTTGATAAGTTTGAAACGGTCCAAGTCCAGGAACATCAAGCCCACTTTACCCCCGACACGGTCAGCTTGTTGAATGGCCACGTTCAAGCGGTCGAAAAAGAGATACCGGTTGGGCATGCCCGTTCCGGGATCCATGTAAGCCTGCTGATAAATGATTTCTTCCTGCTTCTTGTGCTCGGTAACGTCACGGACATATAAAATTTGGGCTGGATAACCTTCGAACAGGCAGGGTTTGACCGTGAATTCCAGGTTCAGGGAAACTCCTCCCTTCTTTTTTCCATAAACCACCATGGATGTTTGTGATCCCCGTTCAATCTGCGACTGAAAATAAGAACGGTATTCGGGATCACATAAGCTGGTGATAGGCTGCCCAATCATTTCATCCGGTCCGTAATCCAACATCTTTTCAAAAGCCGAGTTAGAGGCCCGGATGACACCATCCCTGAACACAGCCACTCCATCGATGGAAATGTCCATGAGGGACTTAAAACCTTCCTGGCTCTGACCAAGCACTTCGGTTTCGCGATTTCGAACATTTTGGCGTTCCAGAGCAAAACGAATGGTCCGCCATATTTGGAATCCGCTAGTCTGGCCTTTTACCAAGTAATCCTGGGCTCCTCCCTGGATCGATTCTACGGCTGCTTTAGGTTCAATCCTTCCCGACAGGACGATAATGGGCAAATCCGGAGCCGCGGAAGCGATCTGCCGAAGGGCCTCCAAACCCGATCCGTCGGGCAGACCCAAATCTAAAATGACAACGTGAAATTTTCCCTGATTTAATTTCGACTTGGCTTCGGCGCAGTTTTTTGCCCGGGTAATTTCCCAATGGGGCATTTCGCTTTTGTGTTCGGGAAAGTCATTAAGGGTATCCAAAAGTTCAGCGTTTAATAGGATGGTGTCGCCCGGATTGTCTTCTACATGGAGGATATTTACTTTTTCAAGGAGTTCCATCATTTTAAACGCTCCCCAAGCAACTTTGTGATCGGCTGACAATTAAATTATATCGCTACTCGTTTTATCGATTTTTATTTCCATCAAGATGAATTCCTACCGTCCTGCGGAATCAGGACAACACCATCAAAGATTTAAAACTATGCCGACTTAAAAGAACTAAGCGCAAATGTTATTTTTATTAATAAATCAAAAATCAAAAGTCATGGAGTCTCGTTGGATAATATAAATGTTGATTTTATTAAGAGTTTCAACCGTCTCTGAAGCTGATTTGATTGCCTTCTTAGCCTTCAGCAGGTGAATTAAAAAGAATGTTACACAACATCTTCTTTACGTCCTTAATCGGCAAACCGCAGAAAGCAATGGAAAACAATTCTTTGGGCTTAAATATTAATATTCGGAAAAAGCACCAAAAAATTATTCCTTAAAGTTAATTGTTTTCCTTGTTTTTAAAACCAATTAACAGTTATAAACAAAAAAGAATTGGGTCGAAAAAATCCATTGTTAATTTTATTCAAGAAGGAATTTCGAAAACCGAAACGATCATCTCGGCATTGAGGAAAAGAAATTGAGGTCGGATTTCCTAGGTCGTTAACAAGCCGGCAATTAATCTTTTCCAATTTAATTTTAGATTTTCACCGCCAGCTTTGAATTCCAATTTCGATTGAATAAAAATAATTTTAATAATATTTATTTTATTTATCGGGGCCCATTTCGTTTACCTCTTTTCCATTCCTCGGGTGACAATTCAATGTAATTAAATATAAAACCGCCAAGCATAAATTAGACCAATCGTTAAAAAGGTAAACGAGGAAACGGAGTTTTACATTTCGTCCCTTTAATTTTTAATTTACCTTTCATAAAAATAGTAAAAAGAAATAAATTTTGGAGGCAAAAAGAAGAACCTTTTACAACCGAATTAGCCAAAAGGGGGCTTTATGCTTTTAAACTGCAAAAGACAGCTGAGAGTTGGCTTCGTAATGGTTGTTTTGGTTTTAGGGCCATCATCCCTAAGTTGGGGAGGGACCTACAATCCCACGCAAGATGGGGGCAACTTTGGTTTAGGCTTGGAACTCGGTGACCCTGGGACTTGGGGAATCACTGGCAAGTTTTGGATTGATCAGGAAAATGCCTTTCAGGGGGCGGTGAAGCTGCCAGGCGGTGCAGCCTTGTTGCAGTTGGATTATTTATGGCACGATTTTCACCTCATCCACCTGAAAAACACTGACGGCGAGATGCCTTTTTATATCGGCGTAGGGGGCAATCTTTCCCTGCAAAACCCTACGGCACTGGCGGCCCGGCTTCCCGTTGGGCTGTCTTATATCTTCGACAAGAAAAATGTCCCAATGGACATTTACCTTCAAGTGGTGCCCACCCTTTGGTTTTATAGTGGCGGGGCTACTTTTAATCTGTATCCGGAATTGGGAGCTCACTATTATTTTTAACCAACCTAAAAAGTAATAAGGAGGAAGCCATGAATGGACATGATCTATTGTGGTACTTGATTGTAGGGCTTTTTACGGGCTGGGTGTCTAGTGTCTTGGTTCAAGGCCGCGGGATGGGAATCATTCGGGATATGGCCGTAGGAATTTTGGGCGCTTTTATCGGTGGATTCCTGGCTAACGAGTTGGATATCCGAATTGGCGGTTTTTTCGGCGCGCTGGCAATGTCGGTCGTCGGAGCGGTCCTATTTTTGATTGTTTTAAGATCCTTTGTGTTTTCCAGATCCAGAAAGTGAAGGAGGATGTCATGAAAACAAAGGCTTTAATTTGGATAGCTATATCAGTTCTTCTCGCCGGACTAGCGGATTTTGCTCGGGCCGATGACGACAATCGTGTCATCGGAAAGTTCGATCATACCGGGCCTCATGACCACTTGCGGGTCGTTTCTATCTACCTTGTCTTCAAGGGTGACAAAGCCGACGGTCTGCCCGCCCTTCCCTCGGGGGACGAAACCAGGTTTTACAGCAAGGTCTGGGACGACTTGTACCTTCAAGTCACTACCGAAACAGGAGAGAACGGTACCGCAGGTTATATGTTCGCCTTTTCAAAAGATGAGGAGGACCAAAATCTTTTGGAATCCCTAGAAGCGGAGGATGTTCCAACGCTAAGGGAGCTTTCCGCTATGGATTTTAGGACCGATGATAATTTCGGGCCCAGGCCTCTAAAAGCCGGCCCTGGAATCCCAAAGGATCGTAGCGCTCTGAGAATAATTCATTACCCCGGTTTTGACGTTGAGATCCGTGTGCTGGAATTTAGTATCGGTGACGCTAAATTAGGGAAAAAACCATTTTTAAAATCCGTTTCATGCCTTGTGACCATCCGGGAAAAGGATTTGAAGAAGCAAGCAAAGCAAGAATTATAGATCTGGGTTTTCATTTTCCGGCTAATTTTTCAGTCGAGTAGCCGCGAAGATTTAATCGGGAAAATCGGGCCCGGCCACCATTATTTCTCCAGTGTTTGACTTATCAAGGGAGGTGTATGGTTTAAACCCTACAAAACAATAATCTTAAAAGGTTAAATAATTTTGCCCAGGATTTCAAAATGCATTTACAGCTTCTTTTTCGTTGTTTAGGATTTGAAAATAAATAGGAAGTTCCATTACTTCGAATAACTTGTAAATATCCGGGCTGAGGTTTGTTATTTTCATGTCTCCTCGATGTTTTCTGATTTCCTTGATGACGCCCAAAAGGACTCCGAAACCCGAGCTTGATATGTATGTAAGATTTTCCAGATTCAGAACAATTTTATAATGACCTTTTTTGAAGAGTTCTGAAAGAGCATTCTCAAAATCTCCAATCGTGTGGATGTCCAAAGACCCCGATAATTCCACCACCTTAACCGCCGTGTTGCCCATAGCGACTTTAGTTTGAAATAAACATGTATTCATAATTCACCTCTAGTTGCAGAAAGTTGGTTTAATATTTTTTGTTAATTTAAAAAATTTTTCCCAGGAAATCCTTCAAGGCTTTCCGTTGGTCGTCTTTCATCATTAGAAATTTAAGCCCTGCGCTTTCTTTATCAGCCCGAATTACGTTCGCGTACACACTTACAACGTTTGCCTTATCGAGCAGGTAAATTTCAAATTGAAGGACATCTCCCACCTTTAAAGGGTGATCAACCGCGATCCTCATGCCCCCCAAACTCATATCCAGCGTGTAAGCATTTTTTTCTGTCTTCCGCCAGTCGTCGATTTTTTTGAGGACTTTCTTGTTTTGTTCCAATCGATATTTGATGGGGATTTTTATGGCAAAGCGGGGATTCCCACGCCTTTCCACGGTCATTTTGGCTTTTGGCATAATTTTCCTTAAAGTAAGGAAAACGATACCCCTAACAGTCTAAATTGTCAATTTGCTTTATTGAAATGAGAAGGTTCATACACCTAGCTCCTTCCTAAACCCATCGCAAGAGTTTTCAAGAAGCTTTTTCGTCGGCATGTACCCCTGGAATTCCATGGCGACGGTTTAACCGGAATGTGTTAAGTAGATAAAATAAATTCCACCAATCCCAACCATTCAATTTCCTGAATTTTGGCAAGGGTTCTATAGACCGATGAATCAGGATCATTTCCCCTGATTTTATCGCATAAATCCACGAAAGTTCCCGGTTCCCAGGTCTTGGATTTTTCAATCTTTTTAGCCAGGGATTCGAGCCTCCGGAACCGGATTTTCCTTGAGATAGTCCAGGGCTTTCCTTCCGATTCCTTCATATATCCTTGCCGGCGCATGCACACGGGCATACCAGTACTTGGAATTTCCGGGGTCCGGCTCCCGCCTGTGCAGGATGGCGTGCAACCAATTGCCGATGACTCCCTCATTCTCTTGGGCGATGTTGTGGGCTTCCTTGAAACAATCGAAACATAGATAGAGAGCACCTTGGATAAGTAGGGACTTGGAATTGACTTCCTGCCCTTTATCTACGAAATCCACCACCGCATCTCGCCCTTTTGCAATGGCCTTTCCCTGTTCCAATCTGGCAAAAGGATGGGGATCCTGTTTCCTCGCCAATTCCATAATGGTCAAAATTTTTCCGGAGTTATTCATTTAAGGGTTTCCACATTCCAACCGAATTTCAAATGATTCGCGGCCCTAAACGATTCAAAGCCTCTTTTTCAATTTTTTTAATAAAATCGGTTTTGGCCGATGCATATTCATTTCCGTCCGTAAATTGAGGCGCCAGACTCCGTTTAAGCTTTTCGTATTCCAATGCGGTTTCCCTGTTCATGCGCAGGTAATCGCGAAAGGCTAGGTGACGTTCCCAGAAATCACCCTCTTTTTCAACCAAATGAAGGTGGTGTTCGAGGAAATTCATTTCTTTGGACTTGCGAAAATATCTGCGGTAAGGAAAGTCCCTTTTATATTCCTTGATGTATTCATAACCCAAACGGACGATTGGCTCAAGGCAGTGGTGGTCCGCATCCCAGATCGATCGAACACCCATCAGGATGTCAATAACGGGCTTTGCGCCAAGGCCGGGAACCGCCGTGCTTCCGATGTGCTCTATACCCTGCGCCCATTCGCCGACACAACTGAGTAGCCGCTTCTTTTCTTCCTCAAATAGACTCGGCCAGAGGGGATCGTAATCCACAATGACGATTTTAGATATCCCCACGGGACGCCTCCTTGCTCCATTCCAAAGCTTCTTCCAATACTTCCTCGGGCAATCCCCACTCCTTATAGCCTTGCTTAACCTGCATTTGATACCCCAGGTTGGGCTGGCCGAAGGAAGGATTTTCCTGGGCCAATTGATAACAGGCTGCCGTTACCTTTTCCCCGTCGTCCTTCTCCACCGTCACTTCAAGCTTTTGGTAGGTTCCCTTTTCGCAGGCCTCAGCCCGGTCCAGATATTGGATCATGACTTCATTAAGTTCATAAAGAGTGCCGGGAATAAAACGGGTTGGATCAGGAACTAGGTTGACGACAGGCCCCTTGCGTTCGATGGAATGGCCCATGAAGGCGAGTCGGTAACCCTTGAGAACGGCCCGGGTGACGGGGATGTTGCCCATCAGGCGACGTTCCATCTGGGAGCGCAGGAGGCTGGAACCATAAGCGAAATAAAGAGCCAATAACCCCCCAATACTGATGGAACCGCCAAACACCAAGGTTACTAATTAAAACAATTCAGCCTTTGAATACAGGGAATTGCTTCGCTTAAGTCTAACTTGGTGCCTTGGTGTCTTCATGATTAATTTTTGTTACTGTTCGCCGAATGGCACCGGAGTTTGGATATCCCCCGGGCCCATCAAGGCCCGGGTCGCGGAAATCTGGCTGGCGATGATGATATGGACGGGAGCCCCCTCCTGGCAAAGCTGGAACAGGGCCACCCGGTCCTCCCCAGGATTTCCTACACCCAAAATAGCCTGCAGTCCCTCCCGCGCCAGGTCGAATTGTTTTCCGAGGCCGATATTGGGAAGCACACCCCAGGGAGGGTTGGTCTGCTGGATCATCGCGGTCAATTTTCCCCGCCTCGTGTCGTCCCGATTGGAGACGGTCAAGTAAACTTTCCAGTACCATTTGGAAGGAACCACCATGGTGAAAAAGCGGCATTCATTGGCCGCCATGACCAGGTCGTATGTGATAAAGGGGTTCAGGGGGGTGGGATTCGCTATCGTACCGGTAATTCCGGTCCTTTGTTGAAGGTCGGAGGGATGATCGATGCCCATGTCCCGGGCCAAACCCGCGCAGGACGTCAAACCACTAATCACTCCAAGTGTGCAGAAGCCCAAGAAAATCCAATAGAAGGTTCCCAAAGAAATAAGCCGTTTCATTTACTCGCGCCCTTGTTTCCAGAGGTGAAATTGATCTTTCTCTCCTTTTTATCACGATCCCAGTTTTTCGACGCTTCCCTTGGGGAAATAGTGGCGTAAGATTTCCCCGCAATCCTTGCCGGCCACGGCTAAACCATAGCATCCCACTTGGCACATTCCAACCCCATGGCCCCAACCGCCCCCATAAATCATAAACTCCTCAGGCCATCCTTTGGGATCAAATTGAGGCTCGATCCAAATGAGGTTGCTGCGGATGCCCCCCAAACAACGGCGAATGCTGTCGGCCTTGAAAATCTTGTTCCCCTTTTCGCCTTCCAATAAAAGGCTATCAGCCCAACCGGCCGTGGAACGGTGAGTGACGGTCATCCGCCGGATGCGACCGATCCCAGGGGCTTTCTGTTCGATTTCTCCGGCGGAAATAATCCAAACCCAACGGTAATTTTGGTACCCATGTAAACCATAAATCCGGCACCAGGCTTCCCGGTCTTCCTTGATCCATGTTTCCATGCGGGCGGGCGAAAGGGGAAATTCCATGTCGAGGTTATAACGGGGATCATAATCCTCCACCCCCACCACCGGCGACTTGTAACCCCAGGCTTCCTCGTAATCCTGGGTATGGCCCCCGCATTCGGCGGAAAAAACCACCGGCATCATTTTCCCGTGGTATTTCACTACAAGCCCGGCGGTCTGGCGCACCGCTTCATTGGATTTCGGCTCTTCGGCCCTAACGCCCCGGTAAACCTGGTCCTGGACGTTGTCGGAAACGTCATAACCATCCTCATTATGGCGCCCCAGTTTGGAAAGGACATAAGTCCTGACTACGATGGCCTGGGCCTTGAGCGCTTCGATTGGCCAGGTCGCCAGCATTTCGGAGGGCAGGACCCCTGCCGTGTAATCCTCCAAAGTCACCCGGTTGATGACATTAAAACCATTTCCGGGGCGGGGGGATATTTCTAACAGCCCCCGATAGGCCCGATCTTCTTCCCGGGCAAAGAAGTAACCCTTATTGAAAGGCACCGCATGAACAAGAAGGGGTTTTAAAGGGTTTTGCGGAACAATCCAGAGGCGTTGATCAAAAGTAACGAGGGTCCTTTTCTTTTTGTCCTGGATCAACCATTCGTCCTGTGGCGCTTGGGAGGACGTGTCCCGTAGATAATAAATGTCGTAGTCTTCTCCGGCTTTGAGCATGGTGATGGGCGTTTGGGCGGGTGTCATGACACGCAAATCCGAAAGGCCTCGGAACACAAGATGACCCATCCCGGTGAAAATCCCGACACGAATCGTTACTGCCGAAGCCGCGATTGGTTTGGCTTCCAGGGGAGTCCAGTCTTCCCATTGCTTTTGACGCTCATCCTTGCGCTCTTTGGCATCTTGCGGAGCTAGAAGGGCCACCCTTTGGGCTTCTTTTTTCAGTTTGAAATCGTCCGGTTCAATGGCCATGGCCTGTTCGTATTTGGCGAGAGACTCCCGGTACTTCCCCTTTTCAGCCAACAATAGGGCCATGTAACGGTGGGCGAATTTATAACTCCCGTCCTGTTTTACTACCGCCGCATAGGCCTTTAAAGCCTCGTCCACATTCCCCAGTGTCCTTGAAACTTCGGCCAACTGCCAGATGGCCATAGCGAAATTCGGTCTAAGCGCCGTCAAGGCCAGTAGATATTTTCGGGCTTCACTTAAGGCCTCCCTGGCTGTCGCCTGGGTTCGGATGCTTTTCCAATTGGATTGGTAAATGCATAATCGGGCCAAGCCCCAAAGTAGTTCAGGATCGTTAGGGTGGGCTTGGTTCAACGCCGATAGGTCTTGACGGGCATTGGCGAAATCCCCCATTTGTTCCAGAACCAGGGCCAAAGATGCCCGCACCTTCCAGTCATCTTTTTTCGCCAGGTAACTTTGATAGGAGGCTACGGTGCCGGAATAATCGCCTTGGCTTTTATCCAGGTCCGCCATTTCCAGCCACAAGTCAATCTGGTTGGGATTTTCCTCTAACTCCTGGTGGATCGCCTCTTCGATTTCAGAGGTCCTTCCCTGGGCGAAAAGTTTTCCGATTTTCAATTGAAACGACTCTGCAGAAACCGCCGACACCGCCCCCCCCAATAACCCACCGCAAAGGCAAAAAGACAAAAAATACATCTTCACTTCATGAATTGAAAAAAACATTTTCAAAATTTTGGCTTTCTTAATTCGATTATTCTTTCGTCAAGACTTATGGAATCGGGACAAAACGCGCTTCGTCATTATTGATGGCCCGCAGGGAGTCTTTACGGCTTTGTGTCAAACTTATTCATTTGGAAATAAAAAAGCCCCCTGTAGCGTATCGCCGCAGGAGGCTCGAATGTAAAAAGTTTATTTCTTGGCCAGTTCCAGTTTCTTAGCCGTTAGAACCGATTCGTCACGGGAATACCAGTAGCCGGTATTGTCGATAACTTCCAGATTCGGAACGTAGCGCTTTTTCACGTAATCCAGGAGCTTGACCATGGAAATATGGGATGCCGCGTCACCGGTACGGATGCTGGTACTGGTATGGACTTGGTGTAAAAGTTGCCGGGTCGCACCCGTCTGGCGCTGACCTGGCATTTCGGCGGGAGCCTTCTCATAATAAATATGGGAAAGATAGCCGTCTTTATCGAAGCTCAATTGAAGGGGCGAGGTGGTTTTGTTCAAGGTGACCCGGATGCCGCGAAGGGAGAGGCGGGTTCCTGGTATCTCACCCTCTTGGGTGAAAACATGATCCACCATCTCGTGCGACCAGCCGCTGACTTGGGCGATCTCGCGGAATTCTTCCTGTATTTCCCGGATAGCTTCCTGGCTTTTAACTTTTCCGAAGTAATGAACCGTGGTGGACATTAATCCCCTCCTTAGGACCAGAGCTTCCTCTTACCGGTTGACAACCTCAAGTAAAATCGACATTTCCAACTGTCCGTTTTTCGCCACCACCGGCTGTTTTTCTTCCGGAACAGGGCTAAAAATTTTCCGCAAATTCTTGCCGGCTTTGAAAGAAACTTTTTTGTAAGCGGGGAGAGGTATGGTTAAGTTTCGGGCCATATCACGGCCCTTTTTACCGGAAACGATTTTGGTTTGAAATACTCCAAAATCCCTAATTTCGATTCTCTGCCCATTTAAAAGCCCTTCTTTCAGAGTTGAAAGAAGTTTTTTAACCACCACTCTGGCTTCAGGCAGGGCAAGTTTTGTGGTCTTTGCGACTTCGCGCACAATATCTTGTAGAACCACCTTCATATCAACAATTATAGGCAATATTTCAGGTTAAAGTCAATGTTGCGCCCTGAAATTGTCCGCTCTTTTTTCCCAGTGAATGGTTGGAGGCGCCTTTTTGGGACCTGCATTTTCCAATTAATTAAAAATGGTATTTCAGTTTTCCAAAGGTTCAAGTTTGTCAGTGGATAATTTCATAATGAATAGGTTTTAAAAAGACGGATCACAACCGGGACCAATTGGGAATTCAGCTTGATCGTTCTCTTGCCGAATTTTCCTAATACGTTTTCTAACCCGCAGGGGCAATGGACGGCCGAATTCCATTCATCAAAGGGACCTCGTCTCCAGTGCCCGGGCTCGAAATTCTGGATTTCGACGGAAGAAGAGGGGGGCAATATTATGGTAACAAATTAAACCGCAAGCTAATCAGGAGAAGGTCATCTGGGAAATTCCGGATAAATAAGAGTCCAGACACCTTTGTTCGGTTAAAAGATTTTCCATCTTTCGTCAGAATTATGGCTAAACCCCGGCTTCATCCAAGAACTATTGGAGGGTGTAATCTCCCGTTCAACTCCGAAGGGGAAAAACCATTTAAACGCGAAAAAATCCTTGAAAACCCACATTTCCGGCAAAAGTGGAAAAGATATCCTGATCTTATTAACGGCTTGGCTTGGAATATGCATTTCCATTATTAAATTGGTTATGGAATTTTATTTAGTTCTATGGAGGCTCATATGAAACAAGGTTTGGCGTATATGCTTTTTTTACTCCTGGCCATTTCAATCTGCATCCAGGCCTGCACCCGACCATTCGGACCTCGCTTACCGGTGGCACCCGTTCCAGCGGCCCCTACCAGCACGCCCACTCTGGCCCCAATCGCCTCGCCAACCTTCACGCCCACAGGCACGCCTTCGGCCACCCCCGTTGCGACCCTCTCAGGATGGGATATTTCGGGTCCTGTCTCAATTACACCAGGGGAATATTCATATTCCTATATCGCTCTTCACGCGGGTGCTTATCTTGAACTGGGCTATCCATCAGGCTCGGTGACGTTTGACGTATCCGATTATTTCAGCATGGCCACAGGTTCCACGATTATCGGGTCTGGGATGGAGGTCGTCCCCCTGACGGGAGCCGGAACCCCGGCCGATGCGACTTCAGGGGCAGGGGCTGGCCACGGTGGGGCGGGAGGAAGTGACGCTCTGGGGAATCCAGGTGGAACGACCTACGACAATCCCTTAGCCCCGTTCTTGACGGGATACGCGGGGGGGGCTGGTGCCTGCTCAGCCGAATCCGGGGGTGGGCTTTTCCGGGTGAACGCGTCCAGCGGCTCCGCGACCCTCAACGGCCTCATCCTCATGAACGGCACCCCAGGCTACGCATGCGATAGTGGGGGAGTGTTGTCTTCCGGGGGGGCGTCCGGCGGCAGCATTTACATCCAGGCATCCTCCATTGTAGGCTCGGGCAATCTCGACGCAAACGGCGGCGCGGGAGCAGCGAACAGCGATTCGGCTAACAATTCGGGTGGCGGGGGTGGCGGGATCATCGTACTTTCCACCCATACGGCCAACAACTTTACCGGGGTCGCTTCGGTACTAGGCGGGACGGCGGTTTCCCCGGCCAACGGGGGCCAAGTGGGTGTATTCAACCAGACGACTTACTGACGGTTCCGGGCTCCGACACCCGTGCGCCAATGCCCTGTTGGTTATTTGGATAGATTAAAAAAATTCAGGAGGGGATGTCACTTTCTGGAATCTTGAAGCCCGTATTTTTTGATCTTCAGGCGGAGAGTTTTATAATCCACGTCCAAAATCTTGGCCGCCTGACTTTTGTTTCCCTGGGTGGAGCGCAGGACGCTGGAGATGGCCTTTTTTTCAACCTGCTCCGCGGCGCTTTCCACAATCTTGCGAAGGGCCATTCCGGGAATCAGGGGAACCTCCACCGGACCGGGCGCCTCCGAGCTACCGGAAGCCCCCAGCAGAGTTTTGATCTGCTCGTCGTGGATTGTGGAATCAGGCGTCAGCAGCACCGCTTGGCGCATGACGTTTCGCAATTCCCGGATATTGCCGGGCCAAGAATGAGCCTCTAGCAGGCCCAGAGCCTCCTCCGAGAGGGCCGTCACCGGCCTCTGGAACTCCCGGCAGGCTTCCTCACGAAATCTTTTGGCCAGGAGGGGGATATCCTCCCGGCGATTTCGCAAGGGTGGGAGTTGGACAGTGCACTCATCCAGCCGGTAAAAGAGGTCCTGGCGGAATTGCCCGGATTTGGCAGCCCCTTCCAGCGGCATATTGGAGGCGGCAATGATGCGTACATCGACGGAGAAGGTTTTGACCGCCCCCACCGGCCTCACTTGGCGCTCCTGCAGCACCCGCAAGAGCTTGGCCTGGAGCGAGAGGGACAAGTTCCCGATCTCGTCCAGGAAAAGGGTCCCACCCCCCGCCAATTCGAACTGCCCCGGCTTCCGGCGATCCGCCCCGCTGAAGGCGCCCTTCTCGTGACCGAACAGTTCGGACTCCAGAAGGTTTTCCGGTAGCGCCCCGCAATCAACGGCCACGAAAGGCCCGGCCCGGCGGGAGCTTTCCTCGTGCAGGGCCCGGGCCACCGGCTCCTTGCCGGTCCCGGTCTCGCCCTGGATCAGGACGGTCAAGTTGGAGTCGGCCACTTTTTGGATATGTTGCACCACCTCGAGAATGGCGGGGCTCATGCCTGTAATGCTGGAAAGGGAAGGTCCCATCCTCCCCGCATTGCGTCGCAAGGCAGTTACCTCGTTCAATAACTCATTTTGTTCCACCACATGGCGTAGGATCATAAGCAGTTGGTCGTTTTCGAAAGGTTTAGTGAGGAAATTATCAGCCCCCATCTGGATGGCCTCCACGACCTTGCGGATGTCCGCCAGACCGGTGAGCATTATGACCGGGAGGGTGGGCTGGAATTTTTTGAGCTCTTTGAGCACCTCCAAGCCGCTAATGTCGGGCAACAGCAGATCCAGGATGACCGCGTCGGGAGTGCACCGGACGGCTTGGTCAAGGGCTGACCGGCCGCTGGCCGCCGTAAGCACCTCGTAGCCCCGGACCTTTTCCAGCGCCAGCTCAAGAAGCGTGCATTCGGCTTTGTTGTCGTCCACTGCGAGGATTTTTTTCATCTTCACCTCGATCTTAAAAAATGATCAGCCTGGACAGTGGATAAGTTCTGAGTCCCAACAGGCTTGGGGACTAAGCTGCCCGGTTTGCCTCATATGCAAGGCGGCACTGCAGAAATGGAGTAAGATTTTGATACTTTGGCTAAAAAGTACCTCCCAAAAGGATTTTTTGTACCGGCAAACGTCTTTCCTAATACCTTAATTATTTGATACCCTTTTTCGGAAAATCAAACCCTCTTTGTTCGAAAGACGAAAGAATTTTGCCCACACTGTCAAAAATCGGTTTGAGGTATTGGTTTTTTTAAACTTACTTAGCGCTTAAGAAATATTTTAAAAAATATCTAACGTAACAAGTGGGCAAAATCGGAAGGTCTAAAATCAATATCAATCTAATGCATTGGTCATTTACGATTGCCTGAAAAAAAAGGAAGAATCAATACAGATGAGCTATTGGGATTATCGCAAGTAATCCGGAACGTTACCGTCCTTGAAATCGAAAAATCCAAAACCCGAAACATCAATCGCAGTGGCCTGAGCGTTGGCCACCACCTCAATTTTCAAAAAATATTTTCCCTTGGGGTATTTGGTGGTTTTCACGGCATAAAAAAAGTCCCTTTTGGACCTTTTCCAAGTCCCGTCGATACGTGTGCCTGATTTGGATATCTTGTATTCGCATTCCAGCGGCCGCCCGTAAAGACCATACATCTTTTGGATAACCGCCTCCGTTTCCTTCTCATCCCTCACCAAGGAATAAAACCCGGCATCCAACCTTTTATACAAGTCCATGGAATTATCCCCGATGAGGTCGTTGGCCGCTGCATCGCTTATGGCCCGGGACTGCTGAAGATCCAGTTCCGGAAGGCCTGGTTCGGGAGCGGGGCCGCAAGAGGATAAGCCGGCCAGCAACATCACCAGGCCTAAAAATGAATAGTGAGCCGGGGATCGAAACAAATTCTGCTCCCAAAATTTGAATTTGAAAGGCTTAGGGATACGGAAGCGAAAACCTCGGACCAGACCTAACCTTTTCCGCACTCGGTTAAATACTGAAATTGACGCCGATTTGTATGGGAAGGTAAAGGGTTATTTTATCCGGGGAAAACCGGGAAGAAGTCAAATCCGCGGTTTCCTTTGCCTGAATAAAAGCGTTGGCCCGGTCGCCAAAGGAGAATTCCAATCCCAAACCGCCCTCCACCAAAGGATCGGCCTCATTGGTGATGGTGCCCAGAGGATTTGGACCGGTGAAGTTGTTGATCGCCGCCCCTTCTCCCAGGAAGATAAAAGGATGGATGTTAGAAATGGAACTGAACCGGTATTTTTCCAGAACCGCCATTTCCAGGGTATCAAAACCAAAAGCCGGGAGGTTCCCCGACGGGTTTTGACCATTCATATCCTGGTATTCCCCGTCTAAAAGAATGGAAAAGTGGGAATCGAATTTATACCCCACCGCCACCCCGAAACTGGAGGACGAGGTGTAATTTTCATAAAGAGATCGGCTCACGGGGGAAACCATTCCCCCTTCGATCTGGAATTCAACGCCCGAATCCGTTCCGGCCCAAAGACATGAGGTAAGCGAGAGGATGACTGCCGCAAACAACAATTTATTTTTCAAGAGAGAGCCCCGCCTTTCAAATGGTTAAAGCAATTATAAAAGGTCCTTCGGAAAAGGGAAATCTATTGTCGGAAGCCCGGCTTTTCTTTTCATTTTCCAAAGGAAATCGGCAGTCGGATTTCCTTCGCGATCCTGTCGCGAGAGGAATAGGTGGCCATGACCTGCATTTTCAAATAATAAGTCCCCTGCTTAAGGGAAGAACCGGGGGTCCAATCAATCTCCTGGGGGCCCTGCCCCATATCCTGTTTTTGGGACAAAGTGGTAACGGGGTTCGACTCGTCATCCTCGATTTCGGCGCTGACCAGGGCTCGTTCGGTCAAGGAAAAGGGGATTCGGAAGCCCTTTCCAGACGCCTCTACCTGGATATTAACCGCGTCGGCCCCGTTCCAGAAGTATTGAACGCTGTTCTTTTCTGCCACGATGATCTGTCCAAACTGGTGGTTGATAGCGATTCCCCGGGGTTCGGTAAATTGGAAATCATCCGTTCCCAAGCTTCCAAAGGTTGTCACATAATGAAGATCCTTATCGAATTTCCGCAGACAGGATTTCTCGAAATCCGTGGCCACGACGTTTCCATAATAATCGAAAGCGCATCCGTACAACTTAACCGGCGGGTCGGGAATCTGGTCGGAAGTGATTTGGGCGAGAACTCCGCCCTCCAAATCCATGGTCTGGAGCCGCTGCCCCTTTCGGTCGATAACCGCAAGCCGGTTGGCGTAAGGGCCTTGTTGGTTAAAGGTCCAAGCTTCACGTGCATCGATCACCGCGATGGCCGAAGGTCCTTCCAGAGGCGGCGTGTTTAAAACACGGAACCGGCCGTTGGCATCCCGCACTTGAATCCGGTTATTTCCGGTATCCGCCACGTAAAGACGGCCTTGGGAATCGTAGGCAACCCCCATTGGTCCGTTGAACTGCCCGGCGCGGGCGCCGAGCTTGCCCATGGCTTTCACCCAGGTCAGTCTCAGGCCGTCATGCTGTAACAAAGCGATCCGGTTGTTTCCGGTATCCGCGATTGCCACTTCCCCGTTGGTGGCGATGGCGGCTCCGGTGGGATGATAAAACTGTTTTTCGTCGTGACCCACGGACCCAAAACGGCGGATATCCTTGAGACCCACGTTATAAATGATTTCCCCCGCCTCTGAATTCACTCCGATGCAAGTCACCACAATGTCATTTTGGGGGGCTTTGGGATCGTGGTCGTTTTTTAAAAGGGCGCATGCCACTCCCCGGGGGTCGTCAAAACTGCAGCCTGGAACCATGAGCGACAACATGGTTTGGGTCCCCCGGTGGATGTTAAAGGGCAGAAACCCGTCGGAAGGGTAAAGAAAAGTGGAGGGAACTTCCTTGATAATCTGGACTCCATCCGCGAAAGCCAAACCGGAGGCGGCCAAAAACAAAATAATCCAACTGGAAGACTTAAAGCCGCGAAGGAAGCGCAAAATAGACGAAAAATAATTTTTCATTTAACAAAACCTTTACTTGTGGTCTTAAAGACATCTTGTCAAATTTGGATTCAAGGCCCTATTTTTTCGGCACGACCTTGAAATCCTGCTCATTATGGGCGACCAACTTGCCTTTCGGGTCCCAAATCCTGATTCGCACCTGATAATCGCCGTATCGGGCATTCTCCGGAATAACAAAAGCCTCCATGTGGGCGAACCTCTCATTGGTGGCGAAGGGCATGGAAGTCGAGTCAGCCGCGATGTCGCAGGTGCCTTTTTCCCGAAAAAGGGTCTTTCCCTTGGGATCCACAACGCGAGTTTCTACTTTAAGCCTTTTCCAGGCGTAAGGAAAGTCATTGACCAAGTGGAGTCCTTTCAAAAAAGAATGGCCCCAGTTCAGAATATCCTTGCGGTTGTATTGGGTCACATGGGTGCGCCAAACAGGCAAAAGAGGTTGGGAAGCGGTTTGCAAGGCCTTGTACCCCTCCTTGGGTTTTCGGAAATAATCCACCACGCTCCAGGTGATGGAGGGCCAGCAGTCAACGAACATGAACTGAAAATAACCATTCATGGGTTTGTATTTCTTGATGCGAAAGCTTTGGATATATTCCTTTATGACATGGGCCTGGTACTTTTGACTATTGGTCACGAATTGCTGAAGGGATTTTCCCGTTTCAATCTTGGCTACGTTGAAAGTTTGGAAATATTGAAAATCATGCCGGGCCCATTTTTTCCAATCCGGCGGCCACAATTCCCTGGATTTGAACATTTTCTTTAGGGTCGAAAGTTCAGGCAGTGCTTGGGCACCGAACTCCGAATAAAAGGGATTCTCCGGGCCCAATATACCCGGGGCGTCTTTGAGTACTGAATCTTCCCAATACCATCCTGGATAAGGGTGAAAGCGGAAATCGCTTGCCTCATCCACATAACGGCTTTGGTCCTCTTCCCTCACCGCCCGAGCTAATATCGGGTCTAATTTGTCACGGTTATGAGACGGCTCATTGTGGCAGCACCAGACAAGGATGGAGGGATGGTTGTAAAAAAGGTGGACCATCTCCTTGATTTGACGGCAGGCGTTTCGGGTGAAAACCGGGGTGTCCTCATAGCTCCATTGCAGGGCAAAATCCTGCCACACGAAAAGGCCCGCCTCGTCGCAGGCCGCATAAAATTCCTCGCGATTCACGTGCGCGTGTACCCGCACCCCGTTCAAATGGGCGTCCTTCATCAATTGCACATCCCGCCTGGCCTGCGGAGCCTTGTATTCCGAAAGCCATTGGGTGGGAATGATATTGGTAGCCCGAGGAAAAAAATTCCGCCCATTCAGGACAAATTTCCATTCGGGCGTCACTTTGATCTCACGGATGCCGAAACGCACCTCGCCTTTTTCCACCACGTGACCCGTGCGCGAGTTGTGAATGGCTACCGAAGCCTTGTAAAGATTCGGTTTACCCTGGTCCCAGGTCCACCAAAGACGGGGCTTTTTAAAAACCTGTTGAATTTGGACTTCGGTCTGCCCTCGTTGAAGTTGAATGTTCTTTTGGGTTTGCAATTTGGCGGAAAAACCAATGCCTTCAAATTGGACCCGGATGTCATAAGCGCCGGACTCGGCCACGTTGACTAAAACCAGTTTCAGGGTGACGGTCGCCTGGCCGTTGGGACGCAGGCTTGTGTCCACTTGGGTGCGCTTCAAGAATATCTGGTCCACGACCAGCAGTTCCACGTCGTTCCAAAGACCTCCGGTATTATGGTCCTGCCCATGTTCCAGGTCCCAACTGCCAGGGCGGGCGTCATGATGGTTGAAGATCCCTTTGATGAGGTGTTTGTGATGGGGCCAGGCCTTCAAATTTTCCTTCGGAGATTCCACCCGGATCTTCAAACGGTTCTCCCCACTCAGAACTTTCGTCGCGTTAAACTCGAACGTTTGGAAATAGCCTTCATGCTTCCCCAGAAGATGCCCGTTTAGCTGGGCCTTCAGAAAATAATCCGCGCCTTTGAATCGAATCAAAGCCGCTTGGCCTTTCCTGAGCGGCAGCGCTTTGAATTCCCTCTCATAAAGGGCCTCACCCGCGAAATCTTCCCCTTGCAGGTACCAATTGGAAGGCACCTGAATGATCCGATCCTTGGGGTTTTTGAGCGGGATGGACCTTTTATCGACCGTCGATTCACTGAGTTTCGTGAATTTCCAGAGGCCGTTGAGGGTGAAGGCTTGAGTCACGGAATTTTCCTTTGTTTTGAATAAGGGTTCGACATCTCACGCAAACAACCCAAACCGTTTGAAATATAGCAGATGGCGGCGGATGACGAAAGCATTCAAAGCGCGCCGCCTCGCGCATGTGGCCTTTGTTGTTTTATTCAAGAAAACCGCCTGTTGCGCGATCGCCAACGACTTTTCCGGAAAAATTCGAACGGTTTTTGCAAAGGCTATCGGCAAAATGGCGTTTAGAGTGAAAATTAGACTTTTGAATGTCCTGGAAGTTGAGAAGACGGAATTTTTTTCTTGAAAAATTGACTTACGCGCGACGGCCGTATTTTACTTTTTGGACCCCTGCAAAATCATGTCCAAGTACTGTTTCTGGTAAACGCGGTTTTTTCCCATCAACCAATCGTCACAATAGCGGCAATCAGGGGAGCCACTCGCCAATTTGATCAGCTGCTTACGGTATTTTTCCATCTTGTCTTTCAAGTTCAAGCGGGTACTCAAGTCGAAACAATTGGCAGCCGCGCAAAAATCGTTCGGATGGTCCGAAAGATAACCCTCGAAAAAAGCCAAGTCGCTAATGGATTCCGCTTCGGTGGAGTGGAAGGGATCGTAGGATTGGACGAGGTCGAGGAAGTCGTCCTTTGCCTCAACAAAATTTATACCGTCCCAGCGATAGGGGCGCCCGTAATAAACCGGACAGTCGGCCTGGCGGTTGATGAGGGCCCGTTGAAAATCCACTATCAAGGGCTTGCCCGATTCCTGCGACACCCGAGGCCCCATTCCATAACCCGCGATGGTAGCTATTCTTTTGAAATTTCCGTTTTTTTGAACCGCGTAAACACAGGCTATTTCGGTGACTCCATCCGAGGAATAAACCACCAGTTGGTCTTTTCCCGAACCAGTCAAATCGGCCCCTTCAAAACCCTCGTATTTTTTTCCTTCCACCAATTCCACCTGCCGGAGTTTCCATATCCCGTCTTCCAGGTGGAAATAACCAAAACCCGCGCCGGCATCCTCTACTAATTGCTTGTTATTATTGTAAATAAGCCCTTTGTCCCGGTAGCCGGACAATCCGATGACCACATCCTGATCGGGAGCACCGGAAAAATCGTGGTAAGCGATTCCAGAAACATTCCAGAAATTTTCCTTATCTTTCGGGTATTTCCGGTTAAGCGTATCGGTTAGGTTTGAAAGGCTGATCTTGCCTTGTGGAATCAAATTGGCCGCCGAATCGTCCACTCCATAGGCCTGCGTGGCAAATCCGACAAGGAGGCATAGAAAAAGCAGGAGATTGGTTTTCATATCTACTCCCTTTGACCCGTTTAATTTTCAAATGGTTGTGAGTATTTAGACGTCTTTAACCCTAAATTCGGCCGCCAAATCCTCAAGTCTTATTGCCAGAAACGTTATTCAACACATTTTAGAGTCTCTGAGCAAGCCCAAGCCCCATAAAACCATCAACGGGATAAACCCAAGGACCTTCATTTGCTGGGAAGTCAGAGCCAAAGACATAATTAACAAAATCGATTTTGGGTGATTCAGTATAAAAAAGTCACTGTTCCTGCGCCTTTTCCGACCAGTGGGTCTTTCCAGGACACTTTTACACCTTGAGACCGTCTAATATATAAGAAGGGATTAGGCTAAACAATTAAAGAGGCTTCGCTATTAACGACCACGAACTGATTGAAAAAATTCGTTCCGGCCAAAAGGAACTTTACGCTGAGCTTGTGCGCCAATATCACAAAAAGGTGATGGGCTATTGCCTCTCCATGCTCCAAAACCGTACCGAAGCGGAGGAAGGGGCCCAGGATGTCTTCGTAAAGGCTTACCGATCCCTGGGCAAATTCAAAGGTAATTCATCCTTTTCCACCTGGCTCTATCGCATCACAGCCAACCATTGCCTGGATATATTAAGGAAGAGGAACCGACGCCGGACGGTATCCCTGGATACTCTCGTAGAAGATGAAGGCGACCATATCCATCATCTATTTTCCACCTCTGCGGTGGCCGCTTCCCAAATGGAAAATCGGGATTTGGCTGGTAAAATCCTTGCCACCCTGCCCCAGGATTATCGTACGATTCTTACTCTACGGGAAGCGGAAGGCCTTGAATATCAGGAAATTGCCGAAGTTATGGATTGTTCCCTGGACGCCGTGAAGGGACGCCTTTCGCGGGCCCGAAAACAGTTGCAGGAGAATTTACGACACTTTATACAGGAAAAAGACGTCTATACGGATAAGTAGGAGAAAAAAATGAATCACGATGCGATCCAACAAAAACTACTGACCTTGTTTGATGGCCCCTTGACCGAAAAGGAAAGGAAGCTAGTGGAAGGTCATTTACCCCAATGCGCCGAATGCCGCCGGGCTATCGCCGAATGGAAGATCGTGTCCAGAAAGCTTTTCCCCGCCCAAACCTTCTCGGAAGCTTCCGAGGATTTCTTCGTCTTGAAAGTTATGAACCGGTTGGAATCCGCTTCCCCAAAGAGCGGCTTCTTCTCCTCCGGTTTTGCCCTTCGGTGGTTGATCCCCCTCCTGGGGTCAGCCGCCGTGGCGGCCTGGGTTTTTTTCACGGTCTTACCCGACTCGACCGAACTGGTTTCGCCCACCAATGTTGAAACGGCTTTTTCCTCCAACTTTTCGTATGGCACTTCGACCACCACCAACGGGATTACCCTGGCTTCCTATTCACCCGACGACGACTATACACCTTAAAGGAAGTTCAATATGAAACCCTGGATTAAAACATTTCTGACCCTCCTGATCGGTTTCCTTTTGGGCGTCACGGCCACCGGCTTGGTTATTCATCAATTTTTTCGGCCTCATCACCCACCTGGTATCGTGGACTCGAGCCGTATATTGAAACGCTTGGTATCCAGGTACGACTTAAACGAGGATCAAAAAGCAAAGGTGGAGGTTCTTTTAAAACAGGAGCTTCCCAAAACCGACGCCTTGCGTAAGGAAGGCGATTTAAAATTCAAAGCCCTCCGGGACTCTTTTAATAGCCAACTTCGGGCGCTCTTGAATCCCGACCAACAAAAAAAATTGGATGATATGTTGATCAAATGGGAACAAAAACAGAAAGAAAAATCCCGATTCTTTGGCTGCGATGATGGTCCCGTTTCCGCAGGGGCGGTTACAGGCAATTAATCTGGTTGAATATTTAAACCTTTCCCCGTTTTTGGGGGGGCCCTTTAAAACCGGTTTTATGAACTTTTTTCAGCCATTCAGGATTGAATCCAAGCCCCCAATCGGCATAATGTCCTCCACTTGATAGGCCGCTTGTAGCAATACCCAGAAAAGGAGATTTCAACTTGATTCGCAATCCTTTCTTCCAAGCGCTGGCTGCCGGCGCTTTTTTGTTATCTTTTTCAGGATGCGCAGAAGCGCCGGTCAAGGTCGGGGATGACCACGTTGAGAAAACCCTCCAAGAAGTGACTGGATTAACCACGGAGGATGTTCAGAAAGCCGACCAAAAAGCCACCCTAAATCTTTACGACGTTTATGCCCTTGCGGTCAAACACACTGAAACCATGGCCACTAACGCTGAAAACGTCGTGCAGGCAAAGGCCACGGAAGCTCAGGCCTTGGGAGGCGCCCTGCCCCAAATTTACTTGAACGGGACCAAAACCTGGTTTCCTTCCACTCAATCCATCGGTCACGGCTCCTCCAATGTCCTCGCTGACCCGGTCAATGACACGGTTTATTTTTCCGCATCCGAAACCATCTTAAATGGTTTGGCTGAGCCCGCTGCGATTGAGGGCGCCGAAGCCAATATCGATAATCAAAATTACAATCTTCGCTACCAATCCCAGCAACTTCTTTTGAACGTGGCCAAGGCTTTTTATTCCGTACTTCAACTGGAAGAATCGCAACAAGCTTTGGAGAAGTCCAGGGATTTGAACCAGCAAACCCTGGACTTGGAAAAAAAATGGCAGGTCATGGGCCGCTCCCGGACTGCGGATGTGTCCAACACCCAGGCCCAACTCATGCAGGTCCTAGCCGACTTGGAGAATGACAAGTATCAATTGGCCCAGGCCCGGGAGATGCTGGCCACCTTGGCCAATCTCAAACCCGATCAAGCGTTGGTTTCCGAGGAAGCCTATTCCACCCCCTCCTATTCCGCAGAGGATGCCGAAGCCAAGGTGGAAAACCGGCCCGAAGTAAAAGCCGCAGCAGCCAGCGTGGTCGTAACCGATGCCCAGCTTTTAGCAGCCCATGGCGAGCACCTGCCGACGATCCTCGCCGAGGGTGATTACTACCTGGATTACGATAAAACCGTGGATGTCCCCACGTGGAGCGTGGAATTAGTGGCGTCCCTTCCTATTTTTGAGGGCGGCCAGGTTGTCGCCCAGGAGGATGAAGCGGCTTCCAAGAAACGTCAGGCTGAAATGAATTTGTCCCTCCTAAGAAGGACGGCTACGGATGATATCCGGGAGGCCTATAAAAGCTTAGTGGAATCTATGGGGGAAACCGACGCCTACCAAAAGGCCGTCCAAGCCTATCAACAGGATTACCAGGACGTCCTGCATGACCTCAAGTTGAATCTGACGACGAACCTGGAACTGCTCCAAGTCATGACGTCCTTGGAGACGACTGAAGTCAGTTATATCACGGCCAAGTACCAGACACTCTATGACCAAATTTGGCTGAAAGTTGCCACGGGCGAAATGCCGAAAATGTCACCCTATGGCGATGATAAGCAATAAGGTCGCCCCAGGTAATTGAAAGTCCCGAGTTCATCAACTTGCAGGGTTCATGATGTAACCGGTGATATTCCGAGAGGAAACCCATGACTTTATCCGACGTCTCTATTCGAAATCCCGTCTTTGCATGGATGCTCATGCTAGGGCTCATCCTGTTCGGGGTAATTTGTTTCCTGCGGATGGGGCTGGCCCAAATGCCGGACGTGGCTTTTCCCGTAGTCAACGTTTCCATTACCCTTCCCAACGCCGCCCCTGAAGTGGTGGAATCCGACGTGGCCGATCCGGTGGAACAGGCCGTCTTGGGCGTGGAAGGCGTTCAGGATGTGCAGACGACTTGCAGCCAAGGGCTGGCCAGTACTTCGGTTTACCTGGACTTAAGCCGCGACCCCGACATCGCTGTCCAGGAAGTCCAAACCATGATTTTTTCCGTTGAAAAACAGCTTCCCACCAACATTTTTCCTCCTGTCATCAAAAAATTAAATCCCAACGCCTCCCCGATCATTTGGTTCGCCGTCACAGCCGACCCGCCCTTGACTCTGAGGGATTTGAACCTTTACACCCGGGACCACATTCAGGACAAGTTCACCAGTCTGGACGGAGTCGCCCAGGTTTTCCTCGGTGGTTACATGAACCGGGAAATCAACGTTTGGGCCGACAATCAAAAAATGAACAACCGTCAATTGACGGCCCTGGACATCATCAACACTATCCAGCATCAGCATGCCGAGGTTCCCGCGGGTTATATGGAAACACCGGATATCCAATATTCGATCCGGATGATGGGGGAGGCATATACCGTCCCCGATTTCGCCAACCTTCCTATCCTGACCCGGGGCGGCAACCCCAACTACACCCTCACCCGCCTGAAAGATATCGGAACGATTGAAGATGGCATTACGACCCCGATTGTCCGCCTCTCCCGGTTCAACGGGACACCCTCCGTCGGCTTGGGTGTCGTCATGCAGGACGGCTACAACGCGGTGGATATCGCCAACTCGGCAAAAAAGCGCGCGGAAGAACTGAAATCCCAATTACCCAAGGGATATCACATCGACATCAACTTCGACACCACCAAGTTCATCAAGGACAACGTGCATGAACTGGAAATCACCATCATTCTGGCGGCCGTGCTGACTTCCTTGGTTTGCTTTGTCTTCCTGGGAAGCTGGTCTTCCACCTTGAATGTTTTTTTGGCCATCCCCACATCCCTTTTCGGCACATTCATCGTGGCTTATTTTTTCGGATTTACTCTTAACACCTTCACCCTCATGGCACTTTCCCTATCCATCGGCGTGGTCGTGGACGATGCCATCATGGTCCTGGAAAACATCGTGCGTCACCAGGAAAGAGGCGAAGGCCAGGTGGAGGCTGCCCTCAAGGGCGCGCGGGAAATTACTTTTGCGGCCATGGCCACTTCGATGGCCATCGTGGCCATTTTCCTCCCCATCGCCTTCATGACAGGCGTCATTGGCAAGTTCTTCTTCCAGTTCGGGATCACCATCTCAGGCGCGGTCATGATCTCGCTTTTGGAAGCCATCACCCTTACTCCCATGCGCTGCGCCGAGTTCGTGCACAAGGCCAACGAGAACAGTACCTTCAATCACTTCGTGAACGCCCAATTCAAGAAGCTCTCGGATTTGTACACCCGCCTGCTTGCCGCCTGTATCCGGTGGAAAACAGATGTTCTCTTAAGCGAATTTAAGACCGGCAAAATCTCTCTCTTTCATCGATTTTTCTCATGGATATTTTTTATCGACGGAAAAAAATTGGTCGCCGAGGTCCAGGCTGAGCTAAAGAAGCCTCTTTATTCCCTGGGACCCATCCTGACCTTCATGGGCGGCTTGACGGTCCTGTTCGTGCTGAATAAATGGGATTCTCCCTTGGGTCACCAGATTTCACTGGGCTATTTTGTTTTGTTTTTGTTGTGGGTTTTGTGGATTCTGTGGAAATATCGTCACTTCATCTATTCCCATGTCTTTTTCGATCACCGATGGTGGGTGACGGTCGTGGCCTTTGCCATCTTTGGCGCTTCTTTGCGCACCATCCCGATGGTGAAAAAGGAATTTGTTCCCAGCACAGACATGAGTGTCTTTATCGTCAACTTGAATCTGCCGGTCCAATATTCGGTGGATAAAACCGACGGCATTGTCAAAAAATGTGAAACGATCTTGCACACCCGCGGCGAGGTCAAAAATGTCTACGCAGCGGTTGGTGGGTTTGGCGGAACGACCCCCAACGTGGGAAATATCTTTCTCACCCTGAAGGACCCTCAGGACCGGCCTATCGTCAAGCCCTCCGAGAAAACCGCTCCCGCCGGGCCCTGGGCTTGGGCCATCCGGATTTATTACAATCTCTTCCCCCAACGTTTGACCCAAGCTGAGTTCGCCAATTGGGTGAGAAAAGGCTTACAAAAAGCCTCCCCGGATCTTCGGGTTTCCATCCAGGACCTCTCCCAAAGGGGTTGGTCCACGGGCAAAGGTTACGCCGCCGAATTGATGGTTTCGGGCCCCGACTGGGATACCCTGACCGATTGTGTCCAGAAAATCCGGGCGGCCTTCAGAGCCGATCCAAAATTGACCGACGAATACGACAACTTCCTTGATGGCCAGCCTGAAATCCGGGTCATCCCGGACCGGGTGAAATCGGCCCTGGAAGGGGTGAATATGGATGATTTGGGGAACGTCATCGCGGCCACTATGGGCGGTTACCAGTTCCAGGGGACCTATTTCCATGAGGGCGGCCACGATAATCCTATCGCCATCCGGGTTCCCGTGGACGAACGCAAGGGCCCCGAATCCATCAACCAGGTTTATGTCCGTAACAACCGCGGCGAGGTGCTTCCGGTTTCGGCCATTGCCGAGCTCAAGCAGGTTTCCGCCCTCCAGCAGATTACCCGTGACATGCGCCAAAGGTCGGTCATCTTTTATGCCAACGCCGCCCAGGGCCACACGCAAAAAGAAGGCCTGGACGAAGCCGTCCAGGTCTGCAAAAGCATATTGCCCGAGGGATACAACGTTATGTTGACCGGATCTTCCCAGGCCAACTCGGACTCCAGCAACCAGCTTCTTTTCGTCATGCTCATGGGAATCGCGGTGGCCTACATGGTCCTAGGAAGCCAGTTCAACAGCTTCATCCACCCCATCATCATTCTATTGGCTCTGCCCTTTTCGGTGACAGGCGCCCTCTTTTCCCTACTCATCACGGGAAAAGCCCTCAGCATCTACAGCATGGTTGGCATCATCCTTCTGTTGGGGTTGGTGAAGAAAAACTCGATCATGCTGGTGGATTTCACCAACCAGCGCCGAGCCGCGGGGATGAACATCCAGGATGCGCTCTTGGCGGCCTGTCCCATCCGTTTAAGACCCATTCTGATGACTTCCTTCGCCACAGTGGCGGGAGCGATCCCCGCCGCCCTGGCCTTAGGGCCGGGAGCCGAACTTCGCCAGCCAATGTCGATTGTCATCATTGGGGGGATCATTTTCTCGACGCTCTTGACACTCTTCGTCGTGCCCTGCGCTTATAGCATCATGTCCGCGTGGGAACGGTCCAAGCCTCACCACGCGGGCGGCTTCGAGAACGGCGATACCAAGCCCAAAAAAAGATAGACCAAATCTCCAAACCGCCGCGGGGAAAGGGGGCTTAGGGCCTCTCCTCCGGATGAACCCAAGGAAATAAACCATGACACTATCCGACGTCTCCATTCGCAACCCGGTTTTCGCCTGGATGTTGATGATCGGTCTCATCTTTTTTGGTTTTATTTGTTTCAGCCGAATGGGCCTCTCCCAAATGCCGGACGTCAATTTCCCCGTCGTCAATGTCACCATTACCCTTCCCAACGCCGCCCCCGAGGTGATCGAATCCGATGTGGCGGACGTGGTGGAGCAGGCCGTTATGGGGGTGGAAGGCGTGCAGGACGTCCAAACCACCTGTACCCAGGGCCAGGCCAGCATCTCGATTTTTCTGGATATCTCCCGAAATGTGGATGTTGCGGTCCAGGAAGTCCAAACCCTTATATTTTCCGTAGAAAAGCAGCTTCCTACCAACATCTACCCGCCGGTCATCAAAAAATACGATCCCAACAGTTCCCCCATTATTTGGTTCGCGGTCACCGCCGATCCGCCTATTTCGGAAAAAGACCTCATGCTTTATACGCGCGACCACATCAAGGATAAGTTCACCAGCTTGACGGGGGTTTCGGCCGTTAACCTGGGGGGTTTTATGGACCGCGAAGTCAACGTTTGGGCCGATAACAATAAACTCAACGCTAAGGAATTGACCGCCCTGGACATCATCAGTTCAATCCAACACCAGCATGCCGAAGTGCCCGCCGGTTACTTGGAAACCCCCGATGTTGAATATTCCATTCGAATGATGGGGGAGGCCTATACCATCCCGGATTTCGCCAATCTGCCTATTCTGACCCGTGGCGGCAATCCCAATTACACCTTGCTGCGCTTAAAGGACATCGGCTCCATTGAGGACGGAATCGTCACCCCCTTGACCGGCATTTCGCGTTTTAACGGCACTTCCGCGGTGGGCTTGGGAATCGTCATGCAAAACGGCTACAACGCCGTCAAAATTGCCGACGCCGCCCGGGCCAAAATGAAGCAAATGGTCCAATTGTTGCCCAAGGGTTACCATATGGCCGTCAACTTCGACACCACCACCTTCATCAAAGACAATGTCCACGAACTGGAATTTACCATCATCCTGGCCGCCATCCTGACTTCCCTCGTTTGTTATGTTTTTCTGGGAAGCTGGTCCTCAACCTTTAATGTCCTTATGGCCATTCCCACTTCCCTCTTGGGCACCTTCATTGTTACTTATTTCTTCGGGTTCACCCTCAACACCTTCACCCTCATGGCCCTTTCCCTTTCCATCGGGGTGGTAGTGGACGACGCCATCATGGTCCTGGAAAACATCGTGCGTCACCAGGAAAAGGGGGATGACCAGGTGGAGGCGGCTTTGGTGGGCGCCCGGGAAATCACATTCGCTGCCATGGCCACTTCCCTTGCCATCGTGGCCATTTTCCTGCCCATCGCTTTCATGACCGGGGTCATCGGCAAGTTCTTCTTCCAGTTCGGGATCACCATCTCGGGCGCGGTCATGATTTCGCTTTTGGAGGCCATCACCCTCACCCCCATGCGCTGCGCTGAATTCGTGCACAAGGCGGACGAACACACACCTTTCAATCATTTTGTGAATACCCAGTTCGGACGCCTTTCGGATTTTTACAAGCGCACCCTGGTTTGGTGCCTAAATTTCCGCTGGCTCATCGTTCTCTTGGCCTTGGGAACTTTCTTTTTGTCACTCTTTACCATCAAGTATATCAAGAAGGACTTTGTCCCATCCACGGACATGAGCGTCTTTATCGTCAATTTGAAGCTGCCGGTCCAATATTCGCTGGACCACACGGACCGGGTGATCCGCCAATGCGAGGACTTGATTAGGGCCAGGGGCGAAGTCAATCACCTTTATTCGACCGTGGGTGGGTTAAATATCAGTGTGGGGCAGGGTGAAGCCGCCTTTTCCCCGAATACCGCCGCCTTCTTCATTACTATGAAAAGCGCCGGCAAGAGGCCGGTAGTGCCGGCCTCCGAGAAGGAACCGGCCTCGGGACCCTGGGCATGGGCCATCAATCTTTATCGCAACCTTATTCCCCAGCGATTGTCCCAGGAGGAATTCGCCGGTTGGTGTCGCAAAACCATCGCGCAGACTTCCCCCGACATTGAAGTCTCAGTCCAGGATCTTTCCATGCAGGGCTGGTCTGCGGGCAAGGGTTATACGGCGGAACTTTTAGTGACGGGCCCTGATTGGGACACTCTGGATGCGGCGGTTCTGAAAATCCGCCAAGCCATGCGTTCGAGCCCCAAATTGTCCGATGCTGACGATAATTACCTCAACGGTCAGCCAGAACTCAGAGTCATCCCCGACCGGGTGAAGTCCGCCTTGCAGGGTGTCAATATGGACGACTTGGGAAACGTGATCGCCGCCAACATCGGGGCTTACCAATTCCAAGGAACCTATTTTCATGAGGGGGGACACGACAACGATATTGCCATGCGCGTGCCCAGCAACCAGCGGACGGGACCCGATTCTGTTAAAAACATTTATGTGCGCAATAATCGCGGGGAAGTTCTCCCCACTTCCTCCGTGGCCGACCTGAAAATCGTTCCCTCCCTCCAGCAAATTCCCCGGGACATGCGCCAAAGGGCGGTGTTCTTCTACGCCAACCCCGCAACGGGCGTTTCCCAACAGGACTGTTTAGATGAGGCGGTGCGGATTTGCAAAAGCCTTCTTCCCCCCGGTTACAGCGTCGCTCTGACCGGTTCCTCCCAATCCAATTCCAATTCCCTCGGCCAGCTGCTTTTCGTCATGATTTTAGGCATCGCGGTGGCTTATATGGTTTTGGGGAGCCAATTCAACAGCTTTATCCACCCCATTGTCATTCTGCTGGCCCTGCCTTTCAGCGTGACGGGGGCCTTTTTCTCTCTTTTGGCAACAGGTCAGGCCCTGAGTATTTACAGCATGGTGGGCATCATTCTATTGATGGGCTTAGTGAAGAAAAACTCGATCATGCTAGTGGATTTCACCAACCAACGCCGGGCGGGAGGAATGAACGTCCACGAGGCCTTGTTGGATGCCTGTCCCATCCGCCTCAGGCCAATCTTGATGACCTCGTTTGCCACCGTCGCAGGGGCGATTCCGGCCGCCCTGGCCTTGGGTCCGGGTGCCGAACTGCGCCAGCCCATGTCAATCGCCATCATCGGCGGAATTGTCTTCTCAACTATCCTCACCCTGCTGGTGGTGCCATGCGCCTATAGTCTGATGTCGAATTTGGAAAACAAAAAGCGCCATCAGATCGACGAGGAAGGAAACCTGATTGAACCCGACAAAAAGAGCAAGAAAGTGAAAAAAGTTTTGAGAAAGCTCAGACCAAAGCTGGGGCATTAAATTTCAAGCGTCATTAAAAATCGTGGTCCTCACGTTTTGCAATCCTAATCATCAAAACTATTAGGACTTTATCTTTTACTTCATAGATGACTCGAAATTTTCCTATTCGAATTCGATATGTGTCTTTATAACCCTTAAGAGCTACGCATCTGGGTGGTCTTGGCATATAAGTTGTGTGCAGAAAAAAAATTAAGCATCCTTGTTCAACTCCATCATGGCCGCTTCAGGGCTTTTTAAAATGAAAGTCTGGATCCCGTCTCGGGACCGTTCGATGGCTTGTTCGATCTTGGGTTTTTCCTCCGGTGTAAAAGTGGATAACACATGATGGGCCCCTTCTTCCGCTGAAGGCGGTTTGCTAACGCCTATTCGAAGCCTGGGAAAATCGGAGCTTTGGAGGTGGGTAATCAGGGAATCCAGCCCATGATGTCCCCCCGAGCCCCCCGAAGCCCTGAGGCGGATTTTACCTACCGGCAAGTCCAGATCATCGGAAACCACCAGCATTTTTTCCAAAGATATATTTCGATACCTTAGGAAGGGAGCAACCGCTCGGCCCGATTCGTTCATGAAAGTCTGGGGAAAAAAGAGATAGACTTCCCTGCCATCGAGGGGAAAGCTTCCAAAAATCGCCTCATCCTTTTCACGAAGTTTGACATCGTGTTTGAGAACGAGGGCCTCAACCACCCGGAAACCCACATTGTGCCGTGTAAACCGGTAGTTTTCTCCCGGATTGCCCAGTCCGACGATCATCCAGGTTTCAACGGCCATGTCGCTCTCGCTTTACGGCAGGATAATGAAAATGGGTGGGCATCAAAACCCTCAAAAAAAAGAAGCCACCCAGGGTTACCCCTGGATGGCCCCAAAACCGTATAAGTTCCGGCTTACTTCTTTTCGGCCGGTTTCTTTTCCGCAGGAACTGCGGCCTTGCCGGCGGGAGCCTTGGCATCGGTGGCGGCGCCTTCTTCCTTCTTTTTGGCCGTAAGAACCTCTGGTTCCGCGGCGGCAGCGGCACCTTCCACGGGAACCGCGCCTTCGGCAGCGGCGGCCTTAACTTCTTCCGCCATTTGCTGAGCAACGGAAACGACGACGTTCTTGGCGTGCTGGACGGCTTTGACGCCATCCGGCAGCTTCAGGTCGGAAACATGCACCGAATGGCCGACAGCCAAGTGCAGAGCGTCGACTTGAACGGAGTCGGGAATTTGTCCCGGCAGGCATTGGACTTCCAACGTTCGCATGAAAAGCTGCAAAACTCCGCCCACTTTGACTCCTTCACAAGTATCGGCATTGAGGACACGAATGGGTATTTTAATGCGGATTTTCTCCTTCATGTTCACCTTGTGGAAATCGGCGTGAAGGATCGAGTTGTTCACTTTGTGGACCTGAACTTCTTTGATAACGGCCAAAAGAGGCTCGGTGCTCTTGGCACCCTCGATGTTCAGGGCGAAGAAAATATTGTCGCCCTTGGCGGAAGAAAGGATTTTCGTCAGTTCCTTCTCAGGGACCTCAATAGATTGGTTGGGTTCCTTGTGCCCGTATACTTCCGCGGGAACGAACCCGCTTGAACGCAGACGGCGGGTGCGGCTGCTGCCCCGGATGGTCCTGATTTTAGCGGCTAAAGGTACTTGTTTCATGTCGGCCCAGCTCCTTCTTGGGGCGTAACCGCGGACAACTCGGCAGTCACGGAATCCAAGTTCTTGTTTTTTATTTTTTTAGATCACATCGTTGAACAACGAGCTGATGGATTCTTCGTTGTGGATTCGACTGATCGCTTCCCCAAAAAGGGGAGCCACCGGCAGGACCGTGATTTTACCGATCCGTTTCTCCGGGGGGATAGGAATGGTATCCGTTACCACTATTTCTTTCAAGACCGATTTTTGGAGTTTTTCCACTGCTTTTTCCGATAAAACCGCGTGGGTACAGGAGGCATAAATATCTTTTGCTCCAAACCTTACCAGGGCATTGACCGCCTCAACCAGGGACCCACCGGTTGCGATCATATCGTCTGGGATCAGGACTGTCTTTCCCTTGACCTCCCCAATCAGGTTCATGGCTTCCACCTCGTTGGGGCCGCTTCGGCGCTTGTCCACGATGGCCAGATCGGCGTCCAAGCCCTTCGCATAAGCCCGGGCCATCTTGATGCCGCCCACGTCGGGTGAGACCACGGTAAGATTCTTGAGTTTCTTCTGGCGGAAATAGTTGGCGATGACCGGAAAGGCGTAAAGGTGATCCACGGGGATATCGAAAAAGCCCTGGATCTGCTGCGCGTGCAGGTCCATCGTCAGAGCCCGGTCGGCTCCGGCCTCGGTGATGATATTGGCGATAAGTTTGGCGGTAATGGGAACTCGGGGCTGGTCCTTGCGGTCCTGCCGGGCGTATCCGTAATAGGGAAGAACTGCCGTCACACGACGCGCGCTGGCCCGCCAAAAAGCGTCCAGCATGATGAGAAGCTCCATGACATTGTCGTTCACCGGCGGACAAGTGGGCTGAATGATGAAAATATCCCGACCCCGGACGTCCTCGTTGATCTTGACTCGGATTTCACCCTCGGAAAAGCGACTGACCATGATATCGCCCAGCGGAACCTTGAGAGACTTGGCGATGTTCCTGGCCAATTCGGGATTGGCGGTACCGCTAAAAATTTTTAATCCGTTCGGACCCGCGAGTCTGGGACTCATGAAAACTCCTTAAAAATGTTTCCGAGGCGAAGAAAGGCGTCGTGGGAAGGCCCAATCATAAAAGACACTGAGTGAAAGACAAAGCCCAAAAAAGCCGGAATTTTTTATTTTTTACGTTTAAAAGGACGGGCCGGTACACCCACAACCGTCATTCCTCCGGGGACATCCTGGGTGACAACTGATCCGGCTCCGATAACCGCCTTCGCTCCGATTTTGACGGGCGCCACGAGGGTGGAATTGCTTCCGAGAAAAACCTTATCCCCCACTTGGCATTCATGCTTGTTCTTGCCGTCGTAATTGGCAAAAACACAACCGGCACCCACATTCACTTCTTTGCCGAGTCGAGCGTCCCCGATATAAGAAAAATGACCCACTTTGCTTTCACTGCCAATGCGGGCGTTTTTGATCTCCGCATCGGTTCCCACATGCACGTATTTGTCCAAGACACTGCCGCCCCGGATATGAGCAAAAGGCCCTGCGTCGCAGCCATCCCCCAGGTCGCTATCCATAATTCTGGAAGAACGCACCATGATTCCCGCGCCCAATTGGGAGGATTGAATAACGCTCCCCGATTCCACCTTGCAGTCTTCACCCAAAATTGTGGGGCCCAACAGATGGACGTTCCCTTCGATCACGGTATCCTTACCGATTTTTACTTTCGGCCCTACCTCCACCGTTTCGGGATTCAAAAAGGTGACGCCATTATGTTGGTGTTCCTCGACTCGGCGGACATTCCAAAGCCGGTGGGCCAATGTTAACTGGCGCCGGTTATTGACACCAATAACTTCGGACCTGTCGGGAACCATCAAGGCATGGACCTTTCCACCTTGGCTTAAGACTTGGGGGATGGCGTCGGGCAGGTAAAATTCCTTGTTTCCGCTTTTGGGTTTAAGGTTTTTAAGCGCTGGACCCAAGACCTGGGACTTAAAGAGGTAAACGCCCCCGTTAATCTCGTTCAATCGCCTTTCCTCCTCGGTGGTCTCAATTTCTTCCACGACTTTTTGGACCTCACCTTTGGCTCCCCGGACGATACGGCCATAACCAAAGGGATCCTCCACCCGGGCGCTTAAAAGGGTGGCTTCGGCTCCTTGGAGGAGATGGAATTGTCTCAAGGCCAAGACGGTCTGAGGACGTACCAGGCAGGCATCGGCGTAATGGATGAGGATATGGCCCTTGAAGGATTTTAAAAAAGGCATGACTTGTTCCACCGCATGCCCGGTTCCGAGCTTTTTCTTTTGAATAACCGCAATGGCTCTTTTGCCAAGAAAATCGGCGACTTCGGGGGACCCCACTACCGCGTAAATCCGGGAAGGGTTCAGGGTCTCGGCGTTCTGGAGGGAATACTCGATCATGGGCTGGCCCGCGATGGGGTGAAGCACTTTGGGTGTTTCAGAATTCATGCGGGTGCTGTCCCCCGCCGCTAAAATGATCGCTACCAAAGGAATAGCCACCCAGTCCCTCCCAGTGATCGCCTCAAGAATCGGCCCTTATGATAATCTAGAAAACCTTATCCAAGGACGATAAAAGAATCAGGTTCCGGCTTTGAAAAAGCCCAGAAGATCGGGCATTGGCACCCGCCTGATTGCGGGTTGGGACCGCAAAAGATAGATTCCGCTCCCGTTTTTCAAGACCAGTGGATCGGTCCAACGCTGAATAAAGAGATCTAGTTTTTGCCAATCTTTTGGCGAAAGTACAATAGCGCCTTGCCCATAAAGTCGTTTCCCTTCCTCTGCGGATACCACCAGGGCGTCAATCCCCATTTCGCGCAGTCTTTTTCCAATGTCATCATTATCCTTTTCTTCCCTCGCCAGCTTGAACAAAACCTGTTCGTCAAAAACACTGTTGGTGTAGAAAGGCCGTGGATAATAAAGGCCACGGGCGTCCCCAACGACCAACACTTGGGCTTCTTCCGGCAAAAGTTTTCCGGTCAATTGGGCGAGGCCGTAATAGGAAGAAGTTTGCGGGGCTTGGCTGAGGTATTCCGAACGCGTTTCTTCTCCCAGCCAAACCTTCTGGCTGTGGTAATAATTCGACGCTGCAGCCGGCAGAGGGAAAAAAAACTGACCAAGCCAAAGATAAAAGCGGCCCATGCACCGATCGAAACCAGTTTGTCTTTTTTGATCTCCCCTAAAACCAAACCCAAAGCGGTCAGGGCCGTCACGAACACTGGAATCATCAGCCTTAATTGATGGGAGACGAGAAAACCCAGCACCAGCCATAAACCGCTGAGAGCCAATAAAAACCGGGTCGCAGGTTTGCGGTCGCTCTTCAAAAACAGAAAGGGAATGAAACCGAAAAACAAAGGGGCGATGGTTTTATCTAAATCTTTAGACAGCACTTGGAAAAGCCAGGATCCTAAAGAGAAATTCCCATTCAAAACGGCTTCATGGTCTCCCATTAAAGAACCCATGTTTTCGACGGGAAATGGTCGGCCACCTAAAAAAGAGGATAAATAGGGATAAAAGGCGTTACCCGTATAGACGGTGTTTTTTAAAAACCAAGGCGCGAAGGAAAGGGTCCCAAGGGTTAAGATCCATAACCATTCCCCTCTTTTTTGACTTTTCAAAAGACCCTCGAAAAAAAATAAGGACGTCACGCACCCCACGGCAATCCCCATAATCGCGGTGTATTTAACCGTAAGCGCGGCCCCACCTAGGAGCCCTGCCGCTATCGCCCAAGCTAGCGAATTTTTTTCCCTGGCCCACCGGGCTAGGGCGTAAAAGAAAAGGATTAAAAAGAAAGCCAATACTACGTCGTTCTGCGTTGTCCAAACGGCGGCTGAAACCAGGGGGATGGATAAAACCATGGCTCCCGTGAGCCAACCACATTCCAGATTCGCCTCCTCCATCACCCAACCGCCGGCGGCCAGACCACAAAAGCCGGCGGCAAAGCTGTTCAAAACCTTGGCTGCTTCGCTTCCCCCGAAGAAATATCCATTTAAAAAGTAAAGCTCACCCCCGAAAGGATAATAGGAATAGAGATTGGTATAAAAATCGGCGATTCCATGGTGGTTCTTCCAAAACTCAAGCGTGGTTAGGTGGTAAACCAGGGCGTCGAAGTAGACGTCAGGAACCTCTCCTTGAAACAACGCCAGGATAAAAAAACTCGCTCCCAAACCGCCCAAAGTTAAATAAAGCCATCCGGGTAGCCGCAACCGCGGGAATTTCTGGATCTTCATAAAATCGTCAAAAAAATCCCAAAGGGCGAATCCTAAAAGGGTCAAAGCCAGTAAACCCAATAGCGGGGACCACCAAAGGCCATTAAGACCCAAACCAAGCCATAAGGCATTTAACAGGAGAATTCCCAGAGCCATTTCCAGGCAAAATCGGAGAGGATCATGGATGACTTCCAATCCCAACCACCTCCCCAGCCTTCGTCCTGCGCGCCAAAGAAGTAACGCGGTCCAAAGAGCAATCAAAAGCGTCTTGAGGAAGTGGAACCCATTGGCCGCCATCTTGGGTAGGCTCGCCTGGTTAAAATCCGAAAAAGCCGTTGAAACAAATGAAAAATCCGAAACGGAACCCCAGGAAAAATAATGGTTTAAAACCAAAAGGATCCAAACAATAAACGCGGAATAGAGAAAAGTTTGGAGCTTTGTCGTTTTGGCAGGGTTTGTCATAAAGTAATTATGCCTTATTTCCCCCGAAGCAGAATTTCTTTTAAGAGCCGGGCTTAAAAGACTTCATCACTTCATTAAATATCAAAAAAGAATGGTTGGCCGCTACCCCATCCTTATAGTTTCCTCCGGTTAAAACACAAACCAAATCCATTTCCGGAACGATAAAAATATGCTGGCCGCCCACGCCCCAGGCGTCCAGGACTCGCAGCTTTTTCCCATGCCAATCGGCGTCTCTTTCCCACCATAAGTACCCGTAGTCCGATTTTTTGTCGGTCTGAGGACTCAAAACCTGGGGTGCCGTGGACTCCCGGATCCACTTTTCCGGAACCACCTGCCGGCCCCTCCAATTTCCATTTTTCAAAACCAAAACTCCGATCTTCGCCATGTCACGAGGAGTCAAGACCAACCCAAACGCAGGGGAATGGATGCCTTGGGGACCTTCCCACCAAGGAGGGACTTTTATCCCCATTGGATCAAAGAGGAACTTTTGGGCATAATCCATCAATTTTAATCCGCTTTGTTTTTCCAGCAGGGCCGCCAAAGGGGTGAGGCATGCGCCGCAATATGCGAAGTGGGAACCGGGAAGCTCACTGAAGGGAAGGGAAAGGGAGAAATCCAGCCAATCGGGAGAGGCGACCATGGACCAGGAACAGTCCTTCGAATCCCTGGAATCATCACAACCCAAGCCCGATGTCATGGTGAGAAGATTCTCCAGGCTGATTCGGTCTTTGCGGGAGTCCCATCCCAACCGGGAGCGGTAGGAGGGGAAAAAATCATAAAGTTTTTGGGAGGCACGGCAGAGTCCTTGAGCCTCCGCAATTCCAAAAAGAAGGGAAAATACTGGTTTCGTAATGGACTGGACCGGATGGCCGTCAACCGGGGTATAACCGTAGAAATACTCATCTAACACCAGTTTGCCGTCCTTCACCAGGACCAGACTATGGATATAGGGAAATTCCTGATCCAGGATCTTCACTACGATTTCCTCAATCCGAGGAAGATCCGCGTTAGTTTGTCTTAAGTCCCCCGCCTCCCACCCATCCGAAAGTTCTTTCGGCGGGTCATAGCTGTAATTTCTTTCTTCTTCGCCGGAAGGCCTGAGTCGGGGGTTAAGAAAATCCTTGCCTCTGTACAGGGTGACCGGATAGGTTTTCCCTTCCCCCACAAGGCTTAATTGGGAATCCTTTCCAGGGCCTTGATAAAAAGACCCCGTGAGAAAGCGTCCCGAGGGATCCTGATTCAATTCCAAGGATCCGCCGCCCGTCGTTTGAGCCCGCAGGAAATTCTCTTTTCTGGAAACAACTGTCAAAGGTTCGCCATGGATTCCATCATCGATATTGTGGTATTCCCCCAGACTTTGACCGAACACAAAGGCCACCCGGAACCGGTTTGAGCCCGTTCCCATGGTTCCTTCCCATGTCCCCGCCCAATTCCCCCAACAGGTGGAAAAAAAGAGTACGGACGGAATTAAAACTGCCAGGAAGAGTCTTTGGGTTTTGCGGATTTTCGTTCCAGGAATGGTCATGGATTAAAAAGGCCGGTTTATATCCAGGCCTAAGCCTTGACCGACAAGGCAAACTTGGGGAGTGAAGCCCAGAAAGGCATCCTCTTTTTCCTTCAAAAGATGGTTGTAACGCTGGACGGCGTTGAACTTTCGGCCTGCTGCATCGCCATCGAAAAGTGCGCCAACACCCCAAAAAAATTGGGCGGCCACGAATCCCGTAGCGATCCGGTCAAACCAATTCACTCCAAGGAAAGGATCGGGCTTAAATACCAAGGCAAAGTCTACGCCGGCACCCACCCCCGAAACGAAGAACATCAAGGCCACGAAATGGGCGGCCTGCGCCTCGCGGAGCAAATCGGAGGCTTCCGTGTCATGCAATGGATAAATGAGACTTTGGAAATCCTCATAGCGGTCAATAGATCTGCCGTCGATAGTATATTTCATGCCACCGCCGATAAGCCCGAAAAGGCCTAAGTCCACCTTGGATTCGATGGGAACGCCTTCTGGGAAAAAAGCTGAAGAAGGATCAGAAAAAACCAATCTAGGGGCCGATAGGCCGAAGAGAATAAAAAAAATAGCTTTGAAAATATGCTTCATGGCCCTATTAAAATCGAAAAACGGCCAATACGCCAGTGTTCAAGTCACTGGTTTATCTTTCGAATTCAACTCAAGCACTCGCGCCCCCCCGGAGTTGGAACCAACGCGCCGCGCCGACCGGCCTAGTTCTGTGGAACCGGGGCATTGTCGTCGCTGTAATTCAGGGGGTTGCCCTGGTCGTCGAAAATGTCCGAGGACCCATCGCTCAAGGTCAGCATGATTTGAAGCGGGCTTCCGTCGCTGTTGTCCGAGAATTGAACATTCGTCACCTGCGACGCCAGATAGATGGGATTGAAAGAGGGTGGAATGGCGGTATCAAACAAAAAGCAGTCTCCTCCTCCCATGATTTTGACCGTCCGGGTTCCATCCGGGCTGGAGTAAATGGTCGCGGTTCCCGGCTGGACCGTCGTCACCACCGCGTCCTCGGACGAATCGCAGGGAATATATTGGTCCGAGTTGTAATCGTAGAGATAAAGGTCGCCAACGTGGTCGGGATCCTGCCACCACCAATAGCCGCTGTCCCAGAAACACCAACGGTCCAGATTATCGTCATAGAACCACCAGCGGTCGGAGTAATAGCGGGTCCAGAAGCAATTGTCCCCCGCGTACCAGCCGTACCAATGGTAGCCCCAACTATCGACGTAATGGCAGTAATTGAAACTGTCGCCGGTATGCCAGTAATAATGACCGGCTCGGGTTTCCGCGGTGCTTGCCTGGGTCAATGAGTCCTGGAGCGCACCGCTGCTGAGGTAGGCCATTTGGGCTGTCACCATCGAATTTCCGAGGTCTTTGCGGGTAAGCGCAATCGCGCTAAGTGGCTGGTGGTCGGGGCCTTTCTGGGGCAGACGGATGACGGAATGCAGATTGTCCGCATCCAACATGTTTCGGCGATCGGTAATGTAATGGGGGAGGACGCTCACTCCGAGCTTTTGGAGTTTCTTGCGCACGTAGCCTTGCGTAAAGGGATGGTGGTGATGGGCCACATTGCTTCCCTTGGGCTGGACGGAAACGAAGCGGGAACGGCTCAAGGGTTGAACCGTGCGCGTGAGCGGGAGGGGAAGGCCGGACCCACCCCCGGGCCGCTCGATAACAGGAGCGGGATTTTGATTTGAAGCGTTCCAACGGGTTGTTCGGTTGGGGTCCGGGTTTCCGACGTTATTGTGGTACGTGGAGTGGCTCAAGTCGATTTGGACTGGCGGAGGTGCATTGGCTTCGTTTTTCGGGGGGGCGGCTTCGATACGGGCTGGAGGCGCTGGCGCAGGACGGGAAGGCGCCGGTCTTTCCACAGGCCTAGACATATCATTCGGCCGGTCTTGGGCGAAAACCGGGAAGTTAAACAGAAACATCATCCCCAATAATAATTTTAATATCGATTTCATAAGACACCTTTCAAAAAGAGGACTTCGTCGTTTGAGGTCTCGTTACTTTAGACGATAATTCGGGTTTATTCGACTTAGTTTTAAGGGAATAAATTCACTTGTAATTAACAAGTTTTCTATCGCCACTGTGGCTTTTTAAAATGAAAATACATTTTATATAGATTCCCTAAAACCGGCAAAAGGTGGTTTGGAATGATTTATTCCCACTTTATTTTCGTTTTTTTAATAGGCTTCCTGGGGGCCTGTCTTCCCGCCCAAGCCCTGGATGACGACGATACACCTGGCTTGGATGTCCCCGGCCAGGAACAAAAGCTGAACGCCGAAATCTGGCGGTTCGCCAAAAACACCTCCTATGAAGTTGTTCAAAAAAACCTTGAGGTGAAGCACGAGGAATCCCGTAATACCGTCCCAACCGAAGTCACTCTCCCCAACGGCTGGCGGATGGCCCCCGCTGGAAAACAATTGGAATTGGGCCGGTATCCAATGGTTATTACCCCATTTGCGGGAAACCTGGTGGTCTTGAACAACGGATATTATGTGGAGACAAACCCGGAAATATCGGTTGTAAGCGGGAACGGCGACAAGTTGTTGAAAACTTTTACCACCCCTTCCCTCTTTCCCTGCGCCCGGGTCAGTCCGGACGGCCACCTATACGTGAGCGGCGGTTATGACCAGACCATCCGGGGCTATGACAGGAATTTCGAGGAAAAAAAGGATTTCACCGTCAACGGTTTCACCGCCGGCCTTATCCCCCTGGACAAAAAAACCTTAGCGGTGGCTTATCTTCTCTTGGACGACAGCAAGGGAGGTTACAAGACCCGGGGCCGCCTGGCCCTGCTCAATACGGAAACAGGCGAAGTAAAGGATGAGTTGGACTGTGGCCGGATGCCATACGCCTTGGAGTATCAGGATGGGAAGTTATGGGTCAGTCTTCTTCAGGATAACCAAGTAGCGGCTTACGCGTTGAAAGCGGGCCGTTTGTCCCTCCTGGCCACCCTCCGGGCGGGAACCAACCCCACCGCTTTCGCGGCGGACCCGGCCCGACACAGGCTTTACGTCATGAACCAGAATTCGGACGAGATCTCCGTCATCAACACCCTGACTCTAAAAAAAACAGGCACTTGGAATTTGCGCCAGGGCGCTTTTAAATTCGGTGCCGCCCCTACCTCCGGTTTCGTGAAAGACGGCCGGCTTTATGTCACCCTCTCCCGCTACAACGCCGTAGCGGTCATGGACACGAAAAATGGCAAAGTGGAAAGTTATATTCCTACCGGCTGGTATCCCACCTGCGTCACGGGTGACGAAAATAACATTTATACCCTCAGCGCCAAAGGCATTCACGAGCGCCGGCCCAATCCCAACGGCCCCCAGCCCACCAAAAAACGCGAGGAACCCGGTTACGTGCTCACCCTGCTCAAGGGCGCCTTGGGAACTATTCCCTTGGAAGATTTGGACTCGAACCTTTCGGATTGGACCCAGACGGTCACCAGCGCCTCACCCATTTATGACCCCGCGCAAGGAATCAAACTGCCGATAAAATATATATTTTATATAGTTAAAGAAAACCGCACTTACGACCAGGTGCTGGGAGATATGAGAAGCGGCAACGCGGATAAGAACCTTTGCCTCTTCGGCAATGAGGTGACCCCCAACCACCACCGCCTAGCCGAGGATTTCGTCAATCTGGACAATTTCTACGTGGATGGGGAAATCAGCGTCCTGGGCCACAGCTACACCACCAGCGGCTATGCCAGCCCCTTCCTGGAATGGCTTGGCATGGATGATTATTCCGGAAGGCTAGGCGCCCGGGACGCCAAGAACTCCCGGAAGAACGAGGATTTCTGGCCATTTGGCACGGTTCCTTTCACCTTTTCCCCCAGTTACCTTTGGGACGCCATGGATGCCAAGTCGGTAGATTACCGTATTTACGGTGAGGACTATTACTTTTTCTGCAAACCATACCGGCTCCTTACTGACAAATTCGGCGAGGACAGTCCTCTGGCTCGCAAGTGCTACGACCGGTTCATGGAATTATCCAAGGACAAAGTCAGGGATACGGCGTTCCAGGACATGATGAAAGGTTATAAGGGAAGGAATTCCACTAGGGACGATTGCTTCAAGCTTTTGGATGATCCGGATTTCCTCCAGAAATTCTCCGCCTTTTACAGCGGGGACAAAAGCTTGGGGCAGGCCATCGAAGCGTATCCGGCTTTCAAGTCCCAATGGGCGAATTTTCTCTACCACTGCTCCTTCAATTTTTTGGGGTGGGACCTAGCCTATTCCGACTTGAAACGGGTGGCGGTTTGGCAGGATGATTTCAACCGCCAGGTCGAAAGCGGCCGGGTTTTTTCCTTACAGTACATCTGGCTTCCCAACGACCATACAGCGGGAATGGACCCCAAATCCTTGAATCCCAACCAATTAGTGGCCCAGAACGACGCGGCGGTAGGGGCGATTTTGGATACCTTGTCGAAGAGCCCCATCTGGAAGGAAAGCCTGGTGGTTTGCATCGAGGATGATTCGCAAAACGGGCCCGACCATGTGGATGCCATGCGAAGTTTCGCCCTTTGCGCGGGCCCTTACGTGAAACGCCGAACAGTGGTCAGCGACCTTTATGACCAGTTGGGCCTCTTGAGGACGATGGAGCTGATCCTGGGTTTGGACCCCTTGAACATGAACGACGGCCTAGCCGCCCCTCTTTTTTCCATCTTCACGGACAAATCGGATGACCGGCCCTATCAGCTCCCCGATCCTTCCCGTTTCCTGACCCCGGATGATAAGGAGTTGTATCACTATCTTTTAGAGGTCAAGAAAGACAAGCCTTTATCCGAAATCCTTGGACATAAGGGCATCACCCCATCGGATGTTCGTTAAAAAGCCGAAGCCAACCTCAGCTTTAGTGAATGACTGCCAATTTTCGGGTTATTGTTTGGCCACCGATTGTGAGGCTGTATACATACATTCCGCTGGCTAATTTTGTGCCCCCGTAGTTGGTCAAGTTCCAATCCACGTTATTGGTTCCCGCCTGGGTTTGGGAGGCCTGCAAGGTTTCACTCCAAACGGCTGCGCCTGTAATATCGAAAACCCGTATTTCCACCACCGAAGGCGAAGGCAGTTGGAAAGTAAATTTGACGTCCCCTCCGCGGGCCGGGTTGGGGAAACAATAGGTGGACTCCGCTGAAAAAACACCCCCTCCGTTCAAATTAGAGTTGCCCAGAGGAATTGAGGCCGGCTGGGCCGTGATATTCAGAGGCAAAACTTTAAGACTGTTGGAACTCATATGACTGGTGGCCAGGGCCATGCTTCCCTGTCCGGTCACGTCCAGGGCTGCCACTTCCACGGGCCCAAAAGTGACCGCGGAATCCTGCGAGACTTTTAAAGTCTGGTTGAGGACAAATTGAAGGCCCGACCACTGGAAAATATCCAAGGAATTCGAATCCCGGTTTGCCACGATGATGTTCGGGCTTCCTTGTCCAGTGAGGTCAGCCACGGTCAAGCCATTGGGATGGCTCCCGCTGGTTGCCACGGGGGCCTGGGGCAGGAGGTTACCGCCCGGCTGTTGCAGATAAACCGTAATCGAGTTGGTGGAGAAATCCGAAACGACCATGTCGGTTTTCCCATCGTGGTTCAGGTCTGCTAATTTTAAATCCGACGGCGCGCTGTTCTGCGGAAGGCTGAGGGAAGGAAGCGTGGCATAGGTGGAAGGATCGTCGCTTTTCACGGCCAGCAGGTCTATCTTGTCCGACGTGAGACAGACCACCGCGATCTCGTTGAATCCCGATCCGCTCAAGTTTCCCACGGCCACTTGGGTCGGGCCTCCATCCACCGGGATGTCGGTTCTCGCGCCAAGCTTTCCATTTTTTACCGGGTAGATAGAAATGCTGTTCGTACCGAAATCGGCGACAACGACAAAGGGCGTCCCACCTGGCCGAGTAAGTCCAGCCGCGACCCCAACGGGCATATTCATGGTCGGCGCTTGGTCAATTTGAGTAAACTTCTCGCCCTGCCATCCGAAGATTTGGACCAAGTTGGCGTCGTAACCTGTCACCAGGATATCATCGGCTTCCCCGGGTATTAATTTAAACGTGGAAAGGCCCCTCGGACTGGAGGCTGTGGGGATTGTCCCAGCCGAAACCAAGCCGTTCGGCGAGGGGACAAAAATTTGAATGGATGAATTGCCGAGGGCCAAAACGGAGGCGGGGGTTGATTGCCCGATGAACGTAGGTGATCCGAAATTTGCGACGATTAAATCTGTGGTTCCGTTGCCGAAGACGTCGCCGGTGGCTACACCCCGGGGGCTGACGCCGGTATTGAGAGTAACCACTTGCTGAAAGGGATTAGGTACGGCGAAGAGGACCTTCGGAATGAAACAAGTAAAAAATAACAAACCAAACAGGAAAGGGCTTTTTATCATCATATCCTCCCCATCAAAAAGGTTAGGCTCGTTGCCCTCTAAAATGGATCGAATATGATTGTACCAAAAAAATCAAAAAGTCGGCTGACGGGATAGGTTAAATTGAACCTTCGGAAAAGCTGTTGATTCAAAAACGCAAATATTTCCCTCGTTTTTGAGAATTTCTCCGCCTTGTTTTCCCCAAAAGAAGGACGGCTTCCAAGATGTACAGCGGGAAAACGATTTGTTCCAAGTTTACCCGCTTATTGGTAACAATTCTTGTATGAGTCGGGATCCATGTTCAAGTGCGCGCAACCAAAGAATCTCCAGTTCGTCATAGTCGCGGGCGGGTCGTCAGTACAAGATACCGACATATATTGAATAAACCGTGACCGAACTTTCGGGTCGTTTTCGATGGCATTGGCTAGGGTAATCAAGCTGTCCATATTGTAGGAGGAGAGCGAATAGGCCTCCTTGAAATCATATTCAAGTTTCCATGGGGTTCCCGGCTTGTCTAGGGGAACAAAATAGGTGGCCATGTCTTCCAGATTCCCGCTTTCCTTGTTGTACAACATGACCTGGAATCCTGGATTGTTATGGTGTACCGGACTCACCGCCGGGGCGATATGCGTAAAGAATGCTGGTTTGCCCTGCCGGTCGACCATCACCCGAAAGTCATCCATGTGGGTATGGCCTGTGAACTCGGCGTCGATCAGGTCCCTGTAAGGGGCTAGTGCGTTGAGAAAGGGCCAGAGATAGCCCGGGTCATAAAAGGTATGCTGGGGTTTGGTGGTGCGGTCCGTGTGTTCGGTGGCGTTGCGGCCATTGATGCCCGGGGGCATGTGGGTGATAAGGGTTACCCTTTCCCTTTTTTGCCGAGCCTCCTGTAGGACGCCGGATAGCCAGTTCATCTCGTCTTCCCCGATCGTCCCTGGAGTGTGGCAGGCAGGTTCGTACTTTTTGGACCAGGACACATCGTTGAAAACCACGAACCTCCTTCCTTTGAGGGTGGGATGGGCCACCGTGTAATAACCGCCCAGCAGAAAGGTTTTAACCGCCTCCGGGTCGTTGGCAACCGTCGTCCATTCTTTTGCCAATGCGGGAAGGAAGGGAGAGTCCGGGGTGATACCGCCATAATCGTCACAGTCCGAGTCGTTGTTACCAAGACAGAAATAAACCGGTACATGAGGAAAAGCCTGCTGGATTTGACGGCTAACGAAAACCACCGTCTTCAGAACGAAATCCTGGTAGGCCTTTTCATCACCGTGGAGGTTTTTGGTAAAATCGGCCCGGAAGTGGTGGGAAATATAATCTCCGTTCACCAGGACATAATCACAATTCTCGTCCAACCGGGCCGCAGCTTCGAGGCTTGATTCAAAGAGAGGATAGTTGGTGTCTTTTCCATAGGCAGAAAATTGGGTGATTTTGGAGGTCTCGAGGATGGACTGCCATTGGTCGACCGGCGAAGCCGCCAGTTTAGGAACCAGTGAGGTGTCCGCATAAGGATCGAAATGGATGTCTGCCAAAATAAGGAAGGTACCCTCCTGTTGGGACGCTGTCCAAGGCAGTCCCCCCGCCCAAACCGATGGAATACTGACTAATAAGACAGCCAATACAAGCGGAACCTTAACGAACCGATGCAATCCTGAACGCATTCTTGCCTCCCTTAAAATGAATTAATGTTTCTTGGATTGGAAAAGAAAAGCCCGTGGTGATTATCCCCGGGCCATAACTTTCGACTAATCCCTATATTTAGGGAGTTGCTGAAGGCGTGGGAGTGGGAGTATCCGTAGCGGTTTCAGTTGGTGTATTGGTGGGTGTTGATGTGTAGTCATAGTTGGTGGGGGGCATGGTGCCCGTCCAACCAGCGCTGCCACTCGCGCAAACGACCAAGGGACCTGAATCCAAGCCCAAACTGGCGGTGGGTTTTGAAGCGCTATAAGTCGGAATATTCCCATCAACCACCCAATTGGAGGGGTTTACGACCGCCGACAAAGTCGATTCGCAGGTGTTCAAGACCGCGTTATCGTTGCCTTCGGCCGCTACGCTTTCAAGGCTGTTGCTGTTCCAAGCACTTGAAAGATCAGTAGTAGTTGTGGAACTCAACCCCGGTGGAAGGTTCGAATCGTAAAAGGTAACTGGTTCCGTGGCGTTCGGGAGCCAGCTATCCGGCCCAAAAATCAAGCCTGCCACATATTCAGTGACGCCCGCGCTGACCGTAAAGGCCAGAATCTTATGTCCTAGCCCATTGTGGTTAAGCGTAAGGTTGCCCGACGCAGTCCCACCCTGCAACAGGTTGGGGTCATTGGCGACTTTGGAGATAACCACGGGAACGTAACTTCCCAGCCCCGTCGTCGGAGCTGTGTAGGAAATAATAGTTTCAACAATTGTCGTCGAATCAGCGGCGACCGTGGCGTTATTGATGAACAAATTACCGATGGTGTTATCGTAGCCCTCATTAGTGAAGTAAACGACTTGGCTGGCACTCAAGCCGCTAGGTGCCACGAAAGCGAATTCACTGCTTCCATTCTGAACGAAGCCGGTAAAAGCGATAGAACCCGGTGTCAAATTGGGTAATGGAGTATTCGTAACTGTTGCCGTGGGGCTATTGGTAAGCGTGGAAGTCACCGTAAATGACGCCGTTTGGGTGGGCGAGTTCGACGGGGTGCTGGTGACCTGAGGAGTATTGGTGGAAGTACCAGTAATCGTTTCTGTGGCCGTATCGCTGGGTGTTTCGGTTGGACTATAGGTTTCCGTGTTGGACGGGGTGCCACTAGGTGTTGGTGTGTAGTTAAAGTTGGAAGGCGGCAGAGTGCCTGTCCAGCCGGCGCTTCCATTTGCGCAAACCGCTAGTGGACCGGATTCCAAACCCAACGTAGTGGTACTGCTAACACCTGGGGCAGAAGGTTTTGGAATGTTCCCGTCCGCCACCCAATTCGTGGGATTCACGATTCCAGCTAAAGTCGTTTGGCAAGTGTTCAGGACGGCATTTTGGTTCCCTTGCGTCACAAAACTGCTCAGGCTATCACTGCTCCAAAGGCCGGAGAGATCGGTTGTGTAGGTGGAGCCATAAGTCGAGAGAGGGTTATAGGAATCCCAGTAGTTGACAACTGAACCGCTGGTCTGCCAGGTATCAGGCCCGAAAATCAAGCCCGCTAAGTATTGGGTAACCCCCGCACTAATGGTAAAGGCCAATATTTTTTGCCCTTCCCCGTTATGGTTAAGTACAAGATAGGTTGAGCCGGCATTACCCGACACATTGGCAATCGTTCCGCCCTGTAACAAACTGAAGTCATTGCCGGTCTTGGCTATGACTACTGGTATATAGGACCCTAATCCCGTCGTCGGAGCGGTATAGGAAATAATACCAGTGGTGACGCCCTGGCCGGAAGCGCCGCTGGGATCGGCTTCCGCGAAACTTACCAAGCCTCCAACAGTGTTATCATAGGAATTAGTCGTGAAATAAATCACCTGGTTGGCGACCAAACTGTTGGTCGCGACGAAACTAAATTCGCTGCTCCCATTTTGTACGAATGCGCTAAAGGCAATGGAGCCCGGGGTCAAATTGGGCAAAGGGGTAATGGTAACGGTTGCCGTAGACGTGGACGTCGCCGTAATACTTGGTGTTCCCGTTGGGCTATTGGTAGCCGTGGATGTGGCTGTTCCAATCACGGTTGAGGTGACCGTGAGAGACGCAGTCGGGGTAATGGAACTTGTTATCGTTTGGCTGGGTGAGGAAGTTGGAGTGGTGGTTGAAGTAGAAAGTGCCGTGCGGGTTGGGGTCGCAGTAGCAGTACTAGTCGCGGTTGAAGTTGCCGTACTTGAGGGACCCGAAACTACCGCGGTAGGCGTAATGGAGGTGGGAGTAGTGGGATTGTTTTTCCCCGGGCAACCAAAGCTTAGGAAGGCAAAGGTCAAAAGGATTCCAAAGAGGGGAATGTAATGGCTGATTTCAAGCGGCTTTTGATTCGAACTCATCGAATGTCTCCTTAAAAAAACTTTAATCATTAATGGTTTTAAAAACTCTCGGACGGGCCGGTCCTCGGCCAATACCGAGGACTCCAATCCGGTAAAATCATCGGTGGGCGTTGAAAAAAACTTATGGAATAGGCTGTCAAAAAATAACTAAGCCTTTACCCTGAACCCAGTTCAAGGAAGGTTTCCGCTAAAACCTCCACTGCCGGAGGGGCAAGGCGTTTGGACCGCCGTGGCCCCTGATTTGGCGTAAACGCTCAAACATACGGCTGATTTACTTTGGTTCCCGTCCACGTCCCAATCGGCTGGACTCACGAAGGCGGATAAACTGCTGTTACAACTGTTCACAATTGCGTTGTCGTTTTGATCGTCAACATCCGCATATTGACTCAAATTAGCTGCTCCATTCCAAAGAGTTGAAAGATCGGTGGCCGTCGTGCCGTTCACCAGGCCTGGTGGAAGGTTGGAATCGTAAAAGGGTGGAACCCCCGTGGCGGAGGGAGTGCTTAAATTAACGTTCACGGGTTCGGTCGAAAGCCAAGAATCGGGGCCAAAGATGATGGCACCCAGGAATGTGGTATTGGAAGAGGTGATCGTAACGGTACTAGGAGAGGATGCGGTAGTCGTAAAGGCTAAAATTTTATCGCCATTTCCGTTATGGTTTAGTAACAACCAAGAGTCGCCCGGATCGGCAACATTTCCATTAACCAGAGCTACCGCTCCGCCTTGAAGGACGTTCGAAGCGTCGCCAGTGTTGCTGATAACGACCTGGTTATAGGCGGATAACCCGCTTGTGGCCGTATAGGAAATGATTCCTTCAACTACTGTTAAGCCGTTGCTGGTGTCGGAACAACAGTTGTAACTCTCATCCACCAATTGGCCAAGGGTTGCGTCCCAGGTATAGTTGGTGAAATATATGACCTGTCCGCTGGGAATAGGGGTGGTAGAAACAAAAGCGATCTGGCTGTCCCCGTTATAGGTGATTCCCGTAAAAGCGATTGATCCGGGTCCCAAGCCACCAGCCGGAGTCGCTGTAACAGTCGCGGTGACTGTTGAAGTGGGCGTGCTGGAAGCCGTGGAGGTTGGAAGAGGCGTAGGCGTGTAAGTTCCCGGGGGATAGGTGGCCGTGGGAGTGGCCGAAGGTGTGGAACTTGGAGTTAACGTTGGAGTGTAGGTAACCGTCCCCGTGGATGTGGGGGTCCTTGTAACCGTCGGAGTATTGGTTGGGGTAGGGGGAGCTGTTGGGATGGCCTTGGGACTGCAGGAGATGAACAAACTTCCCATTGCAAATACACCGATTATCCCGCCGACACCCCATGCGATCGGTGTCATTAATTTTTGGGTCTTCATCTCGGCCTCCTTAAATTCAATTCGGTTAAATTTAAAATTTGTTCCAAACCTTTTAACTGTCTTATTGGCTCCCCTAAATTCAACTTCCTGTTTTAAAGGGTAAGCGCCGCACGGGCGATAAACTCGTCCTCCGGAAGAATCTTTTCGTTGCCACCCGAGAAATTTGTTGTTTCAAAATCACACATCCATTTGAAATTTTCGTCGAACCACCAGTTAAATCCGAAACCGTAAGCCTGGGCGATTTCAGCTCCTGTAGCCATGGGCGTGGCCGGGGCATATGGGAAACCTTTTGCGAAAGATTGAGGATCAAGGAGGTTGGCGTCCGTTCGGGCCACCAGTTCCAGGGCGCCCCAATGACCTTTGGAAGGATTGAAGGGATAATCTACTTCTGCCCCCTCAAATCCTGCCTTTCCGCCGAACACCCATTGGACTTCGGTGAGCCAAGCGGTATTGGCTAACTCCACCATGGGATCGGTGGGGTTTTCTCCGACCCATTGGATGGATTGAACCCATTCCCCCATAAAACCAAAGGGCCCGTTGTAGTAATAACCTTGTCCGTCCACATGGAAAAAATCGCTCCGAGGTATAACGCTATAGGTCGCGAAAGAGTTTCCGCCAAAGGATGTTTCAAGTTTCGACCAAACCGAAGTATCCTCATTAGTTTCGTTATCCCAGGAGCCGCCCCCGCCGAAACCCAGGCCTTGAAGCCATTCGTCCCCTGATTTTTCCCAAGGTGTGAAGAAGACTCGTCCTGTAAGGTCTTTCATATCCCCCGTAGGCTTGCCGGGACCGGTCGCGGAAGATTCGTTGTCCTGTTGGCCGTTGTCGATTTCCACCACGTAATCCATTAAATGGTTCACTTCGCCATGAACCTCGGCTCCGAAAACCTTGTTGACGGTCAGGTTGGCGATCATCGAGGCTTCAACGAAAGGAAGGTCGGCGCTTGGCTGGAGTCCTTCCAAGCTTAAATCGTTGGTGATCTTTCCCGCTTGAAACACGAAGGCCTTGTCGAATTTGACATAGGCATAGGCGTGGAAAAGGCCTAGGCTAACACCAGTAGATTTATCGCTTTCAATGCCGATGGCCGCTCCAACAAACTTGTCGAAGCTTCCACGGAAATCCAGGTGGGCTTTTCGCATGTCGAACCCATTCGGGGTGCTCCCATTGATATAGTTATATTGCCCATTCGACTTGTCCTGCACATTCATATCGAGGTCCGTCCATTGATAACCACCAATTCTGAACTCTGTGTCGCCTTCCGGATTTGAGAAGGACAAGTACCGCCCTTCCGAATACATATACTCATTGCCCCCGATTAAAGTGACGGGCATGTCATGTACTCCCCGAGTCATGGTTCCATTGCTGTTTTCCTCGGTTTCTCCTTCGGGGCCGAAAGCCGGGCTCTGGGAAGCAGGGGTGGAGACGGGAGACGGCGAAGTAGGGAGATTTTGAACTTTATCTTCCAGAATTTTGAGGCGTTCTTCGAGGTTTTGGTTTTCCGTTTCCAGAGCGTTTAGTTTTTCATTGACATTCAACTTCTTGGTGTCAGATACCGGGGTAGCTTGATCTTCCGGGGTTTGCGGACTAGTGGGTGAAGTTGCGGGAACAGGCGTCGCGTCTTCTTGAGCGTTGGATCGGCCTAACCCCGACAGAACTAAAAGCAGTAAGGCAAACGACATTCCGAGAACTTTCTGAAGTTTCACTTGGATTCCCCTTGGTCGAATGGATTTAGAAAAATCACAGCCATAGGTTTGGCGTTTAACGGTGAAAAGATGCGGGATTATTATTTAGTCATGTTTCGATGAAAAACATTTTTCGTTAAATAGAAGTTAAAAAGAAAGGTCAAAGGTAACTTCTGGGTTACAAATAAATTAAATGAAAATAACAATTTAAAATTTTGTTTCGGGAAGGTTAAAAAGACTGATTTTTTTACTTTTTAAAAAAGGGAATTTCCTAATTTAGAATGAAACAATAATTATTTTTTGAATGAGACGGTAAATTTCGTTGAAAAATCATGGCAGTGGTTTCGCAAGCGTCCCCAAAATCAGCCGGGCAATTCGTTATATTTAAAATTACGGAGATTAGAAAAAGGAAGGATTTTTTTAAAGAAGTTGAAAAATGTTCAACGGCACTTCCCCCTAAACAGAAAGGATTTTAATGAGGATGGGGGTCGAAATCGGGTAATAAAATCAGGTTAAAATAAACTTATTTTACCGGCTTACTCTTCGTCGGAGACCATGCAAAAATTTTGCCCCTGATAATCGAAAATTCCTCTTCGTTCAAAACTTTATCGGACAGCAAATCGTGCTTACGATGGAAAGGACGTTCTTGGATGATCCTGTCTGCGGCGGCGCTGCTCAATCCCAAGGCGGTTAATTGGTCGCGGGTGGCCTTATTAATGTCCAACAATCCGTCTTTTATATTGGAAGACGGATTTCCCTTCAAAGTTTCCGGGGTGGTAACCGTTTGGGTGTTGGGGGCCTGGGCTACCGTTATGCTGGAAACGAAAACTAAAAGAATTGTACTCGTCCAAATCAAAAGTATCTTTTTCAATGAATTGCTCCTCTTTAGGATGAAAACCCCAAGTAAACATTTGGAAAAGATGGCTTTCCATCGTGGATTTATTCAGAACCCAACTTGAGCAATTAAGTACACACGGAATACCCCTTTTGTCAATTATTAGTTGAAATTCATCATTTTAACGCTTTTCAATCTGAAAATTTCGGGGCTTTTTCTGGAGTCAGGGGATTGAAAGCTATCCCTTTACACCTCTAAAAATACTAATAGAAGACAATTAACTTAAAAAAAGGAGGCATATATGAAAAATTTATTCAAGTTAACGTTGGGGGTTCTTATTTTTACAGGCCCCGGTTTGGTGATGGCTGAGGAAGCGTTCGTTAACAACAAGCCATTAGTTAAAACTCAAGTAAACGCAGACGCGAATGTTGAGTCGAATACGAAAATGACCAGCGGGAAAGTGGATGTAAACGAAACCGATACAATCGAAATTAACAACCCCGCAATTCGAGACAACGAAATCAATATTCGCAAGGCGCGCGAGGATGTGGATCGCGACATTAAAAAATTGTCGGAGGATATCGATGCTTTAAAAGAAGCACAGACAAAAACCGACGATCAAGTCATCGCTAAGGCAAAGGCTGATGTGGACGAAGATAAAGCCCTTATCAAAAAAGATCGCGAACGCTTGAAGAAGTTTATCGCGGAAAAAATCAAGAACGTCCGGGTGGTTATTCGCAAATTAGACGACAGAATCCGCGACACGCGCGATGCCATTATTCGTGACGGCAAAAAAGTGTCAGATGATACGGCTAGGTTAGCAGATGCCCAGTCCAAAAACATCGCAGATGACATTGAAAAGGCCAAGGCTAATGTGGAAACGGATAAGGCTGTTGTGGATACCGATACAACCAAATTGAACAACCGCATTGCTTACAAAGCCAAATGTGATCTGGAATTAAGAAACGACCGCCGTCACTTAGATGAAGTGGTTAAACACATCGCTAATAGCGAAGAAATTTCGGTAAGCGATTCCACTAGCGGGGAAGTTAGCGCTTCTGCTCAGTAACAGAGATTTTTTTAACTTGCAGTTTCCGGGAGCGGGTATCTTGATATTCCTGCCCGGTCCAGACTCAGCAGATAAGATTTCATCATCCAATAAAAAAGCCGTCTCCCGTAACGGAGACGGCTTTTTGCTTTATCCCTATTGTGGGGAAAAAAATGCGCTTTTTTATTTTGTTTCAGGTTATCAAGCAAAGCTTGTTTAAAACCCGGGTTTTCGTATTCGGCAAAGTAATCCCCAGAACCCAGGCCCGGATTCAACATCAGGATAAAGATAGAGGCTTTTTTAAGGTTTCCGCAATAGGGAGCGGGCAAAAGGCCGAGGTGGAATTTTTTGTTGTTAGGTTCTAAGTATTCCTCTGTTTCTTGCTGGTGTGTCCGATCATCGTCGCACCAAAATTTTTATTTCCATGATTTTTTATTGAAGTAATTTTTTTCAAAATATACTTTATCTTCAGAAAGTATATATGGGGCTTTTCGGGGAATATCTTTTGCCCAACTTGCCAGGTTTCGATTAGATCACTTTTTGGGGAGATCAATTAAAAACCTCCTTTGAGGGGAGTATCAGGACACCGAAAACAAAGGACTTCGTCGAGTTTTGGAGCCCTAGGGTGAAAAAGTTTTTTCAAATTAAACCTCCTTATCCCTATTGAACAATATAGTGGGAAACTGTGGGAGTGGTGCCGGGTGTAATGTCGGGTAGAGCCTCATTTTGACTCCTATTCAAGTAGTTATTATGGCGCGGGCGGTTCTTAAAATGGGTATCAAGACCGCTGATATGGGATAAGGGAATATCCAAATTAATGAATGGCTCAGTGTCGGGCGCATGAAATATAGTCCCATCGGGCCTTTTGTAATTATGCAGATGGATATGGAAAACGTCCTGGATGTCCGCGACCGTTCCCTTAATATTGATAAAAATACGGGTGTCAAAAACTTCCACGATTTCAAACCCGTGGGATTTAAAGAAATCCACTACTTTTTGGTAATCCTCCCGGGAAGGGCCAAACCTTTCCCCAATCTCTTTTCCCGAAAGAAACATTTTGTAATTTGGACTTTTGGGATCATAAAGCGAGGCGGTTTCTTCATCCACAGCCTTTTGATCCCGATAAGGCAACCCGATGCCCAAATAGAGCTTTTGATCCAACGGAAGATCTCCTAATAAAGGTGCGGTTTGGATTTCCTTGGGAACATGGCCCGTTAATGTTTGAGGCATGGAAACATGGCCGGCGGGCAAGGTCGGGGTCCCTGGGATAGGAGGCGATGGAATTAGTTGGGCAAATAAAGGGGAAATGGATATAAGGAAAGCCGATAAACAAGAGGGCAAGGAAAATCGGGGCCAAAACATAGTAATTATTTTCATATTTGGTCTTCAATGATTCTTATTTTTTGTTTTACACGGTCAATTTCCAAGTTTTCTTGATCGATTGTAAAATCGAAGCTCTTTTCCTCTTTTTTTACTCTTTCCGCGGTTACTAATTTGAGGTTGGTCTTGTCAAACTTAAGACTAGCATCCTTGATACTTTGGAGATGGTCTAACCAGGCACAATAACCCTCGACCGCCTTTTGATAAAATTCCTTTGCCTTCTCTATTTTCCCATCGGCCATAAGCCTATCGGCAATGAATTCATCGATTGTTCCCTGGGTTTTAGCGGGATATCCATTGGGGAATTGAAGAGAAAGGCTTGGGTTGTAATCAACGTAGGCCGAATCCAAGTCCCCTTTTTCCACGTCAATGATGGAAACCATCGGATAATCATTCATTCTTTTAGCGACAACCTCGGCCTTATCCCAATAACCACTGGCCACATACGAACACAACTCGAAGGTATTTGAATTATATTTTCGAGTGGTTTTGTCGTTTTTCAACAAAACACCGTTTCCTAAAATTAGGAAATTATTCCTAACGTAATAAGTGTCTCTTTTGCCGTTGTTCATATTAAAAATATAATAATCCTGGCCCAAGGAGTCCGAAAACTTTCTTTCAACACTCTTAACGGTAAGGGCTGAAAAAACTAATGACTACCGAATCTTACCCATAGCAATCCAACTACTTCCCTTATTGGAGAAGCTTAAAACACATCGTCCCAATTATCGTAACTGGGCACCCAGAGAGGCCAAGCATAAGGTCTTTTTACTTTGTGACGAAGAAGGAAATCCTGTGAACCAACCCGGAAAACAATTGTTCAAGGACTTGGCGGTTAAGGCCGGGATAACCAAAAAGATTACGCCTCACGTTTTCCGTCATACCTTCGTATCAAATATGAGGTCCGCAGGACTTTCCCCATACGAAATCATGAGTTTAACTGGTCATAAGAACGTGAGTACCTTAGAAGGATATGGAGTAAACGCTCCAAAGGACCTTTTACGGAAAATGGAGCTTGCTTACCCCGTTAAAAAACAAGATGCAGGAAAGGTAGATGAAAAGGTAGATAGCCCTTTCATTATGTTAAAAACCCTTAAGAAAAAGGGTACATTAATGGCTGGGGCGGTAGGATTCGAACCTACGAATGCCAGATCCAAAATCTGGTGACTTACCGCTTGTCGACGCCCCAATCTAAACAAAAACAGCGATGAAGGAGGGGTGTTAATTTAATTCGGTCTGCAGCCTTAATCAAGCTTCAAATGCTGTTGTTGAGGCTCCGGAAAAGCCATGCTACCCTAGTTTCATGAATGAAGACTTAACCAACGGCGCCCCGATAATCAAGAAACTTCCCTCACTTCTCGAATTCGGCCAAAAAACGAGGCAAGCCTCCTACACCAATGAAACGGAAGAACTTTTTTACACATGTCCCCAATGCGGCCACGGCATGGTGACAAAGAAATGCAAGATAGTCTGCTACCACTGCCATTATTTCATTGGATGTGTCGAATAATTAAACCAAACCATTAATTCAAGTCAGCCGAATGGTCTTTTGAATGTTTTGAATGATCCTTTGCTTTTCCAACCTTCTTTTTCTCGGGCCCTCCCGACAACCCCATCCCATCGTCCGGTTTCGGAAACCCATTTTTTAAATCTTTCAAAAATTCGGTAACGACCTTTTCATAGATAACGGGATATTTTTTATAGGTTTCTTCATGTCCCGCCTCGGGGATATAAATTAACCGCCGGTGATGAGAGGCCGTGTGCTCAAAAAGTTCCCGCACCTCATCTGGTTTGGCCAAATCGTCATTTTCTCCCGTGATATAAAGCACCGGTATTTCATGGAGCTGTCCAACGACCGGCAGGAGATCCAAATCTTCTGGGTTCAAGTTAAGGCCGGTGACCAGGTCATAAGCTGCCAAGCATCGGTCCAAGAAGCCTGGCATGGAGGAAAAAGTGCCTCCAATTGTCCTACGTGAAACATAAGACTTGATATTGGCAAGAGGACTGTCGGCGATGACGGCGTCGATTTCAGGGGCCTTGATTGCGGCACGAAGAGCACTGATGGCCCCAAGGGAAAACCCGAAAAAAACCACCGGTTTCCGTAAAGCATGCCGGCTATCCAGGTAAGCCTCTGCCGCGAGATAATCACCCGCTTCCAAAAGTCCGCCCGAAACAGGACTGTTGCCGCTTAAACCTTCACCCCGCTGATCGAAAAGTAATGTCTGGTAGCCTAATCGGGAAAGAAACGCGGCACGGCTTAAAACCTGTTCCCGGTTCTTGAAAACGCCGTGGGAAAGCAGAACGGTCCCCAGAGGTTTTTTCGACGACGTAAGGGGAATCCACCATCCGGAAATGGTGATCCCATCCGAGGTCGTAAAGGTAACGTCTTTATATTGGTTCAAGCCATAATCCTTGGGTGTTTCGGTGAGCGGTTTATGGATTTGAGATTTGGCTGCAATAGACTGGGCTACCTTGGCCGGTAAAATTTCATAGATAAAAATCAACCCGACGGCCAATAGGAAAAAAAACCCCAAGGCCGCCCACTTCAGTAAAGTTGGAATCAATTTTTTCATCGCTTCGTTTTCACCTTAATTAAATTAATGGGCTCCTACCGACACCGTGGAAACCACGAATACCGAATAACCCTTCCCTTCCAGCCCTTGCCGGATCCTTTGTGCATGGGGGAGGTTTTCCGCCAGCCCAAAAACGGTTGGCCCGCTTCCTGAAACAAGCGCGCCCAAGGGCCCCGGCCTGAAGTAACTGTTTTTTGATCGATTCCACCTCAGGCATCAGGAAAAAAGTCGCGGGTTCCAAACCATTAAACAAAGATCGGCTTATTTCCACAAAATTTCCTCCCCCAAGGACCGACTGAAAATCACGTATCTTCTCCCCCTGAGTCATGACTGCTTTGCCTGACTTATAAACTGAGGGAGTCGAAAGGCCTTCCGGGGGTTTGACGAGTATCAAAAAGATTTCCGGTCCTGGAGTCCAGGGAGTGATTTTTTCACCCCGGCCCTTTCCGAGAGCAGTTCCGCCGGTCAAAAAAAAGGGAACATCCGAACCCAATTGGGCGGCCAACAAGTTGAGTCTCGTTTCCCCCGCCTGGGTCCTAAATAGTCGGTCCAAACCCAAAAGCGTGGCCGCCGCGTCGCTGGAACCCCCGCCTAATCCGGCCGCCAAAGGTATTTTTTTCTTCAACCGGATATGGACTTTCCTCTCCTCTTTCAAAATATCCCTGAAAAAAAGTTTTGCGGCCTTGAGAATTAAATTGGAATCATCGGCCTCTAGAGCATCGGGCGATTCTAAGATTTCCAGGCGGAGACCTTGCCGGTCTTCAGAAAAATCAAGTTCGTCATAAAGCCCGATCGCTTGGAAAACCAAGGCGAGTTCGTGGTATCCATCCTCCCTTTTTCCGAGGACTTCCAAAACCGGGTTGATCTTCGCGGGGGTTCGAAGGGTGATCGAAGGGGTCACAAATTGGGGGAAGCGTTCTTTTGGATTTTTTCGGAATAATCCTTATTGTCGGGATCCAACTGAAGTGCTTTTTTCCATTGGGCTACGGCATCATCCTTTTGGCCCAGCTTGACCAAAACCTGGGCCAAATGGTCGTAAATGACCCCATCGTCCTTTTGGGCGCCTTTGAGCATCTTGATGGCTTTTTCAAATAGGTCCTGGGCATCCTTATACAGGCCCTTTTGGTAATAAACCCACCCCAAAGAATCAAGGTAATAGGAATTGTCCGGATCCAACTTCAAGGCGCCTTCACAATATTTTTTCGCGTCATCCAGTTGGATGCCCTTATCCGCATAAGAATACCCAATATAGTTATAAGCGTCAGCGTTGTCGGGCTGAACCTCGATTACCTTCTTCATCGCGTTGATCGCCTCGTTGAAACGCCCCACCTTGTCCAGAAGCGCACCCAAATTGAAATAGGCCTGACTTAAGGTTCCGAGGTTATACTCCGGGGCCTGTTTGCTTTTGTAGCCGAGCTCAAGATCAATGACCTTTTTATAAGCCGGTTCGGCGTTTTTGAAATCATCCTTCTCGTGGTACATCATGGCCTGGACCAGGAGAAGATCCGGGTGGTTGGGAACGGCCTTGAGACCGGCCTCGACTGTTTTTTCGACGTTCGCGTCGTCTTTCTGCTTATCGTACAGCATCGCCAAACGAACCCAGGCATCTACAGACTTTTCGTCGTTGTCGAGGATGGCTTTGAGCTGTTCCTCCGCGCTGGCGTATTCTTTCAATTCCTCATAAGCCGCCGCCAAACGGTAGCGCAGGAGCGCATTAGTGGGCTGTTTATCCAATAGTTTTTGGAAGGTCGCGACCGCATCGGAAAACTGCTTGAGGCGGAAATAGCATAGGCCGATGTAATCATCCACGCTCACGTCAGAAGGTTTTAACTTTGCGTAATGAAGAAAAGCCTCCAAAGCTTTGGGGTCGTCCTTGTCGTTGTAATAAAGCTCCCCCATGGCCAAATAAACCTGGGCGTTCTCCGGATTGACCTTCAGCAGATCCTGGTAGGCCTCGATCGCTTCCTGGGGCTTTTGGTCCAACTCGTAAACCAGCCCCAAAGAGGTATAAGCCGATTCCATTTCCGGATCCATCTCAATGGCTTTTTTGAAGGAAGCTTCCGCTTTGGTGGCTTGATTGGCGCGGGTGTAAATCAACCCCATGTTGTAATAAACCGCGGCGGCCTTTGGGTTTAGCACGAGGATTTTCTGGTATTGGTCCATGGCGTCATCGATGCGGTTTTGGCTGGCCAGAACCCCCGCCAGGTAATAACGGGCTTCGATGTTTTGTGAATCCCGTTTGATAATTTCCGAATATTCCCTTTGCGCTTTTCCGTATTCCCCCTGGCTAGAAAAAAGATTCGCCAGCATCAAGCGGGTATTGATGTTATTGGGTTGAAGTTCGATAGACCTCTGTAGTTCCTCAACACTCTTATAATCCAAGCCTTCCACGTAGTAATGATAAGCCAACCGATCATGGATGGCGGAAGACTTAGGATCGTAACGGGCGGCTTGTTCAAACTCGATGAGAGAACGGTCCACGTCGTTTGTATGCTGGGCGTAAAGTGCGTTGAGGTAATGCCAATAGGCGCGGGGATCCAGGTCGAGGTCTTCCCCGTCAACATCCGCCCAAAGGGAATGTGAGGAGCCCAGCCACGCCCCAGCGCATAAGAATAAAGCGCCGAGAAGATAAATAGTTTTTTTCATGACGTTAGTTCCGGTCTAGATTTGTTTTATGGATTCGTTTGCTTTGCGGACCCGTTCGTTGGCTATTTTCAGGAAGAAAAGCAGGATTTTCAAGGCGGTCGAGGGCTGTTTCTCCAGCAGGGTATTAAAGGCTTTCTTGGTCATGACGAGCAGGCTGGATTCCTCCGCCACCCGGGCCGTGGCGGTACGGGGACGATTATCAATCAGGGACATTTCACCTAAGAACTCGCCCTCTTTCAGGGTGGCCAGGATGATTTCCTGGCTTGTGGTTCCCTTCTTGGTGATGTTGACGGAACCTTTTCGGATAACGTAAAGGATTTCACCCGTCATCCCCTCAACGAATAATGTGGAGTTCTTCGTGTAGGATTTCTCAAAAAAAAGCGGGGCAACATTCGCCAATTCGGTGGAGGTCAAGTCCGCAAAAAGGGGCAGGGGTTTCAAGGATTCCACTTCTAAAGGTGCGGCCATATTTCCTCTTCAAAGGTATTGGTGGACGGCATTATACATTCATTTCGCCTTAAAAAGACTCCTCTAAAGGGTTTAGGGCCCCTTCAATTCTTCGACAATATTTCCCTGGCTGCGGCGATTCCCTGTTCAATGGCAGACTCCATGCTGCCATATTCCCACCGGCCATAACGGCCAACGGAAAAAACCCGCTTTCCCCTGTAAAAAGAAAGAAGATCGGATACCGTTTGATCCCGGTGGTCGTCATAAATCACATAAGCTCCCGGCAAGTCCAAATCCACCCTGGTCACGATTTCTTTCCGACTTTTGATCCATCCCAATTCCATCAACTTTTGAACGGCATGGTTCCCCAGTTTTACCGGGTCCGGCTTGGCACCTCGATAGGAAAATTCCACGTATATCGAGGCGTGCCCCCGGGGTGCGACGGTTGGAACACAGGCGCTGACGGAACCCGCCCGATGGAAGGCGAATTCCTTTTCCGGAAAGTAAACCCAACTGTAAGGAACCGGTTGTTCTCCCCGGATGCCAAGGTTGATGTTGTAAATTGATGTGGCCTGAAGACGTTTGGCCGAAAGAGTCAAGACGCCTTGGAGATTGGATGTCAGGATCACCAGCCGGGGAAGGGGAAGGCTGGAAACGAGGTGCCGATACTCCACTTCGAGCCCGCTTGTCATGATAGCCTTGCGTTTGGACAAATCCAGTTTTTGGATTCCCACACTCGTCCAAAGATTCGGAAGGTTCCGGGCAATGGCTCTGGGAAGTATGGAAATGCCACCCTTGTCCGGGTAAAGGAAAGTGGCGTTATAGCCCGATTGAGAGGTCTTCCTAGCGAAAGCGCCTTGAAGGACCTCCAGAATACGGGCCGAAGGGACAAACCGGCCCATCCAATGAGTAGTTAGTTTTTGAAGAGGAACTTTCCAAAGCTTCCGGTTGTACGGAAACATGAAATATTTGGACAGGCCCGGCCCGAAGGCTTGGAGGCACCAGGTTTTGAAATCCCGGGCTTCCGAGGGCCGGATTCCGGAAAACCTCTGGTGCAGAACCGCCTCCAAATAACCCAGCACATTCTCCCTGACGGTATCCGAGGAAAGACCGGCGGTGTTTTCCTGGTAAGGATATTCGCTGTAAGTCCCTTGGCTATAAATGACCGCGTGGCGGGTTCTGGTTTTCAATTCTTTCCCGACAAGGTTAAGAACCCATTGCTTTATTTCGGGTTTGTGGAAATGAAGAAAATGACCGGTGTAATCAAAAGTGAAACCTTGGTCCAAAATCGTTCGGCAAAGCCCACCTATATTTTTTTCTTTCTCCACCAATAAATAGGGGCTTGAAGCTTTGTCCAATTCACGCGCGCAGGCAAGACCGGCCAGTCCCCCGCCGGCGATAAGGGTGTGGACTTTCACTTTCTTTTCGCTTTACGGGTGGTTTTGGGTGAAGTCCCCAGGAAAATCCGAAAGGGATTTTCTCGCATTCTTTCCCTGCCTTCATCCACCCGAATAGTGGAAACCGCCACGGTGAAAAGAAGGCAGGCGAAAAAAAACAAGACCATGAAAAACAGGGCCCGTTTTTCCGAAAGCCGCACCAGCAACCCGGCGCAGAAGATGAGCAAGACCGAAAGGCTCCACAGAGTCCAAGTGATTTGTTTCACCGACATACCCAGTGAACGCAACCTCAAGGCCAGATGGTCGTTGGAACCCCGGAACATGGACCGCCCTTTCAAAAACCTCAAAAACATCACCAACGCCGTGTCGTAAAGGGGAATTCCCAAAATGAAAAGGGGCGCGCAAAGGGCCACTACGTTGATTTGGGTATAACCGTGGCCCATGGCGATTCCAGCGAGAATGAAACCCAGGAAAAGGGCCCCCGAATCCCCCATATAGATTCGGGCTGGTTGATAGTTATAGGGAAGAAATCCAAGAACGCTTCCCCCCAATGCCGCCGCCGCCATCGGGACATAGCTTTGGGACCCCAGGAAGGGGACGAAAACGAAGCCAAGACAGGCGATCACCGCCACCCCACCCGCCAGTCCGTCCATGATGTCGATCAAATTAACTGCGTTCGTCACGGCTACCACCCAAAAGACGGTTAAAACCTTAGCGAGCCAAGGATGACTCGGTAAAAATTCTAATTGAACACCAAAGAAAATTAGAAGCGAGGCGGCTAGGATTTGGAAAAGGAATTTGAGCGCCGGTGAGAGTGAAAAGAGATCGTCCGTCAGGCCCAGGATGGCGACTACTGTCCCCCCGGCTAAAAGGGCTAAGACCCGGGGTGAATCGGAGGGCGGAGACAGGATGAGGGCTGAAAGCACCCCCAAAAGAAAGGAAAAGTATATGGCTAGCCCCCCCATATAAGGAACCGGAGCGGTGTGTTTTTTCAGCTGTCCTTGAGGGGAATCTAAAAAGTGGGCTCTTAAGGCGATTTTCCGAAAAAGGGGGGTCAATCCCAAGGAGAGGGATAAAGTGACGGCGAAGATAATCCAGTTGGCGTCCAGGGGCGTCCTCCAAAGGCAGTGAATGGCTAATGGTTGGTTGTCTTGAGGCACTATAACACAAAGGGAAAGGGCGCCCAATTGGCTTAAAAACCAGGAAAATAGCAATAAAAAGCCCCGGTGGGTCGGACCGAGGCTAGGAGGTGAGTGTTGATTTGTTTGAAAGCAAACCAGTTGTCGCTGGCCTACCTGTTAACTATATAAGGCAATGTCCATGCCAATTCATGGGCGGTTTTTCATAGTCAAAAAGCCTTATAAATTAAGGTTTTTAAAAACTTCGCTTAACATTGTGTGTAATTATTTTTTACACTATAAAGTTATTGTACATAATCTTTACACTATTTTCAATAGGGACCAGGTTTATTCTTTGATCCTTACTCCACCCCAATCCCATATTTCCTTATCTTTTGATAGAGCGTTGGGCGACTGATGCCTAAACGGATGGCGGCCCGCTTTTTATTGAAGTGGGATTCCTGTAGAACCCGGAAGATTAAATCCTTTTCTCCTGACTCTAAAACACTGTTTGCCGGAAGCTTTTCCATTGTCTTGGAGGTGGTATTTTTGGTTCCGGTCAATTCCTCCGGAAGATAGGCAGGCTTAATTAGCACGTCATCATTCAAGGTCACGATACGCTCGATGACGTTTTCAAGTTCCCGCACGTTCCCCGGCCAGCGGTGTTGTCTCATAATCTCTAAAGCTTCCTGTGAAATACCCTCGAACCTCGTCGGCCGCTTAGCTCTTAGGCGATCCAGAAAATATTTGACCAGCAAGGGGATATCCCCTTCCCTTTCCCGCAAGGGCGGCATATCGATTACGATGACGTTGAGCCGATAAAACAAATCCTCGCGGAACTTTGCTTCCTTGATGGCTTGTTTTAAATCCCGGTTCGTGGCGGCGATGACCCGGATATCAATCTTCACCGTGCCTGTTCCCCCCACCCGTTCAAATTCTCTTTCCTGGAGCACCCGCAGAAGCTTGACCTGAGTGGAAAGGGAGATTTCGCCAATCTCATCCAAGAAAACGGTCCCCTGGTCAGCGGCCTCGAATTTTCCGATCTTTTGCCCAATGGCCCCGGTGAAAGACCCCATCTCATGCCCGAAAAGCTCGCTCTCCAAAAGGGACTCGCTCAAGGCCGAGCAGGCCAGGGCGACAAAGGGCCGGTCATGACGCGCCGATTGCTGGTGGATGGAACGAGCTACCAGCTCTTTTCCCGTGCCGTTTTCCCCCAAAATCAGCACCGTCGCGTCGCTGGCTGCCGCCCGCTTAATCAGATCCTGGATCCGAAGCATGACCAAACTGTTACCGATCAGAAGACTCTCTTCCGCTGGGCGGCTTTTTTGCGCCGCCGCCACTGACACCATGGACTTGGATAAGGCGAAGAGAATGGAAGCAGCGTTCTTGGAGGATTTCACGAACTCTTCATAGTCTTCCTTCATCCGCCCGGTCAGTCCCTCGTGAAAATAAACCTGCCCCAGATTGTAGATGGCGTTCACATGATCGGGATTCACTTTCAACACGGCCTTGAACTCGGTGATGGCCTTTTCCAATTCACCCTTTTTGAAATAACAAATACCCAGGTCGTTTTGGATGTTCAACCTTTCCTCTCCCGCGGGTAAGATCTTGAGGGCCTTCCGATAAATCTTGATAGCTTCATCGTACCTTTCCAAAGCCATCAGGCATTCCCCCAGGCTGCCCAGGGCGACGAAATTCCGGGGATTGGAATCGATCACTAATTGATATTGGTCCAGGGCCTTTTCCAAATCCCCCTTTTCCTTGAACAAGGTTCCCAGGTTCATCCGGCACTGAAAGGATAAGTTTTCGGCCGTGTGAAAAAGTCCCAGGTAAAAACTGCCGGGCGTCAGGGGATGGATCAGGTGAAGGGCCTCCATGAATGAAAACATTGCGTCATTGACATGGCCCCTTTTCATGTGAATCAAACCGATGTTGAAATGAACGTCCAGGAGGGCGGGGTGGATTTTCAGGGCCTTTTCGTAATAATCCAATGCGGTGCTGAAATCCTGCAAATGGAAGGACGCATGTCCCGCGTCCCGAAGGGCAAAAGCGCTAAATGGGTTTTTCTTGACCACGGATTTGAACAGTTTGAGGGCCTTTTCATATTCTCCTTCCTCAAAGGCGGCCACGCCTTCTTCTGTGGCCTTCTCGACTGCCTCATGGGCGGCCCCACACACCGGGCAAAACCGGTGTTCCTCGTCCAGAGGATTCCCGCATTCACGACAGATAAAATCGGCCATGGGTTACCCCCCCGCTTTCTTCGTCTTAGGCGACGATTTCTTTGAAAGACGTGGAGTTTTCGGGGACTTTCCGCCGGGTGGTTTCCCGTTGAGAGTCCCGAGTTTTTCGATCTGGAGGGCTATTAAATGGTTTGCCTGTGGATGGTTGGCGTAACGCTTTTTCAGTTTGAGGTACCAAGCCAGAGCTTCTTTGAGCTTCCCGGCTTTTTCCAACTTGTAGCCCTTGCGGAATTCTTTCTCGAATTCGATGAAGCGCTGTTGGTCCGCCTCGGATAAATGGGTTGTCCAGAGAAATCCCGACGCGGTTAAGGCCGCCAAGGTCATTAAGTAAATAAAGTAAGGGGGAAAGGCCAGAACGCCCAGGAGATTCACGATCGTCAGGCCGCCCCAGTCGACATTTTTCAGCATGGTCTTTTGCAAGAGCAATACCCCCACATGGCGGTCATGGCATAGTTTCAAGAGTGTAATTTTATTTTACACCCAAGGGCATAAAAAAAGCCCTGGTTCTTTCGAACCAGGGCCTAGGTTCTGTTAAAAGTTAAAGTTTTTTGTAATCGGCAATGTTCAAACCAAGGGCTTCCTTGCGGGAAAGCTTGATCTTCTTGGTTTTCGGGTCGATCCCGATGCACTTGACCAAAAGCTCGTCGCCTTCCTTCAGGACATCCTCCACCCGTTCCACCCGGCGCTTGTCCAGTTGGGAAATATGCACCAAGCCGTCAGTGCCCGGCAGGATCTCGACGAAAGCGCCGAAATCCATGATCTTCTTGACAGTGCCGAAATAAATCTTTCCTTCTTCGGCCTCGGCCATGAGGCCGTCGATAAAGCTCTTTGCCTTCTCGATGGAGGCCCCGTTGGGGGAAGCGATATTCACCGACCCGTCATCTTCCACGTTGATTTCCACTTGGAAATCTTCCTGTGATTTTCTTGATCATCGCGCCACCCTTGCCGATGATGTCCCGGATTTTGTCTACCGGAATCTTAATGGTGACAATCCGCGGGGCATAGGGCGAAAGTGTCGCGTTGGGGGAAGTCAGGGTCTTATCCATGATATCCAGGATAGTCAAACGGCCCTGCTTGGCCTGGGCCAGGCCCTTTTCGATGACCTCGAATGGCAAACCCGTAATCTTGATGTCCATCTGGATGGCCGTGATGCCCTTGCGGGTACCGGCAACCTTGAAGTCCATATCGCCGAAATGATCTTCCAAACCCTGGATGTCGGTCAGAATGGCGTACTTGGACATATCCGGGCTGGAAACCAACCCTAAAGCCACGCCTGCGCAAGGGCTCTTCAAGGGCACTCCCGCGTCCATCATGGAAAGCGAACCGCCGCAGACCGAGGCCATGGAGGAGGAACCATTGGACTCCAGGATGTCGGAGGAAACCAGGATGGTGTAGGGGAAATCGTCCAGGGAGGGGAGCAGGGGCTCCAGCGCCCTTTCCGCCAGGTTGCCATGACCGATTTCACGGCGGCCCGGACCCGAGAGACGCTTGATCTCACCCACCGAGTAAGGAGGAAAATTGTAATGCAGCATGAATCGTTTTTTCTGTTCACCTTCCAGCTCCTCCAAAATCTGCTGGTCTTCCTTGGTGCCGAGGGTAGTTACCACCAGAGCCTGGGTTTGGCCGCGGGTAAAGAGCGCCGATCCATGGGTGCGGGGCAGCACTTTCACTTCCCCCGTGATGGGGCGGAACTCGTCGAGCTTGCGTCCGTCCTGGCGCTCGTGGCGGTCCAGGATGGCTTCGCGGACCAGGTCGGACTCGATGCCATGGATCAACCCCAAAATATCCTTTTCCTTCTCAGGAAACTTTTCTTTCAAGGCCTCAACCGTTTCCTTGCCAACATGGTGGATGCCTTCCTGGCGCTTCAGCTTGTCCTTCTCGGCCATGGCGGCTTTCATTTTAGGAAGGGCGAAGGATTTGACGGCGACGGACAAGTCCTCGGCGGGTTTCACCAATGTGAGAGCGCGTTTGGGTTTGCCGGCTTTCTTGACCAGTTCTTCCTGGAGATCGATGATCTTTTGGCACTCCTTATGGGCCAGCTTAATGGCTTCGTACAAAACCGATTCGGATTCCTCGTCCGCACCCGCCCTCGACCATGACCACCGCTTTGCGGCTGGCGGCAACCACCAGGTCCAGTGTGCTTTCTTCCATTTGCTTGAAGGTTGGATTGACAACCAGGTCGCCCTTTATGCGGCCCACCCGAACGCAACCGAACATGTCGGCCACCGGGATGTCGGAAACCGCCAAGGCCGCCGAGGCGGCGGAAACTGCCAGCACGTCGGAATCATTTTCTTGGTCGGAGGAAATGACCGTGCAATGCATCTGGACTTCATTGAAGAAACCGTCGGGGAAAAGCGGGCGGATGGGGCGGTCAATGAGTCGGGAGGTAAGGATTTCCTTGGTGCGAGGACGGCCTTCGCGCTTGAACCAGCCGCCGGGAATACGGCCTGCGGAAGAGGACTTCTCGCGATACTCGACGGTGAGCGGGAAAAAGTCCTTGCCCGGCATGGGTTCTTTGGCTCCGACCACGGCCACCAGGACCACGGTTTCACCATATTGGGCCAGGATTGACCCGTCGGCTTGCTTCGCCATGCGACCCGTTTCGAAAGATAAAGTCGCTTGAGACAATTTACAGCTGACACGTTCCATCATTTTGACTCCTCCAGATTGTTTAAGGTTGGTGACGTTGGAAATTAGAGTGAACCGCTTAGGGCCTTGGGCTCCCAATAGTCTTTCGTGGGGCCCTTGGTTCCGTCGTGGTTAAATCTGCTTCCCTTATTTGCGGAGACCCAAACGATCGAGGAGCGTGGCATAACGCTTCACATCGTGTTTTTTCAGGTAATCCAAAAGGCGGCGCCGGTGCCCGACCAGCTTGAGCAATCCACGGCGGGACGCATGGTCCTTGGGATGGGTTTTGAAATGCTCGGTCAGGTACTTGATCCGCTCGGTAACGAGGGCAACTTGAACTTCCGGGGAACCGGTGTCCGTATCCTTTTGTTTGAAATCCTGAACTAACTGGGTCTTCTTTTCTTTCGTCATCATGGGTACAACTCCTCAAATTAAAATTTTTTTGCCGGACTCCCCTGAAACCAAGCGATCGTCAGAGTGGACGAGGGCCGAGTAAAGGATCATCGCCTTGCGAACACACGCCCAAAGATCGGACGCAGGGGCTGTATTCTATGGACTTTACCGGGGGGTGTAAAGGAGATTACCCCCTTCCCTAAGAGAACGAAACCCTTGAATTTAAGCAGATTTTAAACCCTTAAGGGGTGTCTTTTGGACTTGAATCAGATCCTTACGGATTTGTTTTACCAACTGAGCGGGGGAGGAAAATTTTTTCTCCGGCCTTAAATATTTTTGTAAGTACACCCTCATCTTCCGGCCGTAGAGTCGTCCGTAATAATGAAGCAGATGTACTTCGGCTTGGCGATGGTGGTCGTCTTCCTTAAAAGTTGGGCGTTTGCCCAAATTCATTCCGGCGCGGTAATACTTTGAGCCCAATTTTACGGTGCAGGCGTAAACTCCGTCCCTCGGAAGGAATTCGCCAATATGACCCAGGTTGGCGGTGGGAAAACCGATCTGGTTGCCCACATGCTTTCCGTGGATGACTTCACCCTTGATGGAATAAGACTTTCCCAATAACCGATTGGCCAACCCGGTTTCACCTTGGGATAACAACTCCCTGATCCGGCTGGAAGAAACCGCTATCCCTTTCACCCGAACAGACTTCATCGCTTTGACTTCAAAACCCGTTTCTTTTCCCAAGCGCTTTAAAAGCGCCACATCACCCTTGGCCCCGTGCCCGAACCGGAAGTCCTCTCCTACCACGATCCCTTTTAAAGTCCCTAATCTTCCCAACCAATTGACAAACTGTTCCGGGGTCTTTTGGGAGAAGGCGCGAGTGAACCGGAGTACATGGACCCTTCGGATCCCCCCTTCCTTCAAAAGCCGAAAGGTTTCTTTCCGAGGTAAAAGAAAAGGAATATAAGGCCCGCCCTTTAGCACATGCATGGGATGATCTTGGAATGTCACGGCGACGGGAACAGCGTTTAAACCGGTCGCCATTTTGACTGTTTCACCAACAAGGGTCTGATGACCCAAATGAACTCCGTCAAAAACACCGATAGTAAGAACGATTGGTTTTTTCAAAGCATTCCTTCCAAGCCGAATACTTTATCCGGCCGCACTTCCCCATCAGGTGAAACCCGGGCGATAGCACTGATTTTTCCTTGGCCGTTCATGACACGATAAAGCCCGGGGGAATGACCGGGGATTCTCAGCTTTTGGCCCTCGCAGAGGCGTTGAAGCGAAAGCTCCTCAATTGTCAATTCCGGCAGATGTTGGGCCAGCCGGCTGGGCGGAAACAAGATACCCGAAAGATTTCCATCCTCCACGTTTTTTTTCAAATCCTCCAGGGTCATGGCGTCTTTCAAAAAAAAGGGCCCCACTTGGGTCCTTTCCAGTTTTTCCATGCATCCGCCCACACCCAAGGATTCCCCAAGGGTTTGACATAAGGATCTCACGTAAGTACCCGGTGAACAGGTGACCCGAAAAGATACCCGGGGTAAATCAATTTGAATGATTTCCATGATTTCGATTCGAATTGGACGGGCTTGACGCTCAACGACCATACCTCGGCGGGCCAACTCATAAAGCTTTCGCCCCCCTTGTTTAACCGCCGAAACCATGGGTGGCACCTGCTGGGTTAGGGCTTGAAGTTTAAGAACGGATTCCTTGATTTGTTCCGGCACAAGGTTTCCTATAGGTTTCTCTTCTAATACTTTTCCCGAAATATCATAGCTATCGGTGGATTTTCCTAGAAGACAAGTCGTTATATATTCCTTGGAATAGGAAGCGAATTCCAGAAGCCGAGTCGCCCCTCCCACGGCTAAGGGTAAAACCCCCGTCGCCAGGGGATCCAATGTCCCCAAATGGCCGATTTTCTTTTCTTTCAGGATTCCGCGGGTCTTTGCCACGACATCATGGGAAGTCCAGGAGGAAGGTTTGTTTAAATTAAGGACCCCGTCCATAGCAGTTTCACTTTAGGGTTTTTTGGAAAGAAGCGGTTGGATTACTTAAGGACCGATTGGCAGGCGGTCAATACGGCCTTTAAGGCCTTATCTAAAGGCCCCTCAAGAACGGCTCCGGCGGCGTAGGAATGCCCGCCTCCACCGAAAAGTTTCGCCACGTTCGCCACATTGATCCCGTTTTTGGAACGAAGGGAAAGCTTGATCCGGCCGTCGGACCTTTCCTTGAGGAAGGCGGCGATTTGAACCGTATCCAGATTGCGCACCAAATTAATGAGGTTTTCCGTGTCGTCATCGGAAGCCTTAGACTTAATAAAATCGCCCAGGGTCAATGTCATGGTCCCGATGGCCCCTTTGTCGGTGGTATGAATGCTCGCCAGGGCTAAGCGGGTCAACTCAAGGGCTTCCTTGCTGATGTCGCCGAATATACTCTCGCTGATTTGGGAGACATTCGCGCCCGCTTCCTCCAAGTCGGCCGCTAACCGAAAGATCCGGGGGGTCGTGCTGGGATAACGAAACCGGCCGGTATCGGTGACGATCGAGGTGTAAATCCCCTGGGCGATGTCCTTATCCACCTTGACCTTCATGGCTTTTATCAACTCATAAACCACCTCGCCTGTCGCCGCAGCCTCCGGAACCACCAGGTTGTAGTTTCCGTAGCGATCGTTGGAATAATGGTGGTCGATATTTACGAGGGTGGTGAACTCTTTTCTTTGGACCCCTTCGCGGATGCGGCTGAAATCCCCCGCATCGAGGACGAAGCAAACCTCGTGGTCAGGAATAATATCACTGGCTTGATAGAAGGGGGTGAAGGCCAGGAAGTCAAACTTGTAGGGGAGAGGGTCATGGTTTACCACTTGCACTTTTTTTCCCAGCTTGCGCAATGCCGCGAAAAGAGCAGACTCGGCGCCTAAACCGTCCCCATCCGGATTGACATGGGTGGTGATGAGAAAGGAATTATGGTCTTTGATGAGCTTAACGACTTGGGCATAGGAACTATCTTTTGATTTGGCGGACATTTTAGGTGCTGATTTCGTTTTAAGCTTCATCGCTTGATTTTTCCTCAGCGGATTTTATCTGGTTCAAGATGCCTTTGATCTTCATCGCATGGTCAAGCGACTCGTCTAGTCGGAATTGGATTTCGGGGGTATATCGTAACTGAAGACGGCGTCCTAATTCACCCCTTAAAAAACCCTTGGCCCGGTCCAGCCCAGCCATGGTTTCTTGTCGTGTCTTTTCGTCACCTAAAATCGATACGAATATCTTCACATGGCGCAAATCATCCGCGGTTTCCACACCCGTGACCGTCACAAAATGGATTCCCGGGTCCTTGACATCCTGAATCAACATCACCCCGACTTCTCTTTTTATCGCAGCTGAAACTTTATCCGCCCGTTTAAAGCCCATATCGACTCACCAACCTTTTACAAAAACTCCGTTTGAACCCCGGTGACTTGTAAATCCGCTTCATCATCCAAAAGATCCAACCTTTTGGATAAGGTGGAATTCGCGTGAGGCTTTAAACAGTTTTTATTCAAGTTTCTGGGCGACGGCTTCCATGATGTAAATTTCGAGCTGGTCCCCAACTTGGATATCATCGAAACCATCAATACCGATACCGCACTCGTAGCCGTTGGTCACTTCCTTCACATCATCCTTAAAACGCCGCAAAGACTTAAGGGCGCCCTCGAAAACAACTTCCTCGGCCCGAAGGACTTTCACTTTGGCTTTGCTGGTGATTTTGCCGGAGGTCACCATGGAACCAGCAATGGTTCCCTTGGGCGTACTGAATATTTGGCGCACTTCCGCTTTGCCGATGGTCAAGGGACGATAAGTCGGCTCCAGAAGGCCTTCCATCGCTTTGCGGACATCCTCGACCGCGTCGTAAATAATCTTGTAAACCCTTACATCCACGTCTTCCCTTTCGGCAGTGGACTTGGCGTTGGAATCAGCCTTCACATTGAACCCAACTACGATAGCATTGGAGGCGGAAGCTAGCAGGATATCGGAATTGACGATGTTTCCCGTACCGCTACGAATGACTCTTAAAACAACCTTTCCGGTTGAAAGTTTTTCAAGAGACTGGGTAAGGGCTTCCACTGATCCCTGCACATCGGCCTTAACAATGACTTTAAGTTCCTTAATCTGTCCTTCCTTGATCTGCTCGAAAAGATTATCGAGGGTGATATGTTTCATTGCTCCGACCAGACGGTTATCCTTGCGAGCTTCGGTACGGCGCATGGCGATTTCCCGGGCGACTTTAGCGTCTTCCACCCCATAAAACACATCCCCGGCTTGGGGCACGTCATTCAAACCTAAAATTTCAACAGGAGTAGCGGGCGTGGCCGACTTGACCGGCTTCCCTAAATCGTCGTGCATGGCTTTGATGCGGCCATAGGTACTTCCGGCGATAATATCGTCTCCGATTTTGAGCGTTCCTTTTTCAACAAGGAAAGTGGCGACAGGACCCCGCCCCTTATCCAAGCGAGCTTCCAAAACAACACCCTTCGGTGCGCGGTTTGGATTTGCTTTGAGTTCCAAAACTTCCGCCTGCAAAAAATCATCTCCAGCAGTTTGTCCAGGTTCAGGCGTTTTTTAGCTGAAACCTCAACGAAAATGGTCGTCCCGCCCCATTCCTCAGGCACGAGGCCTCGTTCCGCCACTTGGGTTTTCACTCGGTCCGGATTAGCTTCAGGTTTGTCGATCTTATTGATGGCCACGATGATGGGCACCTTGGCTTCCTTGGCGTGGTCGATCGCTTCTAAAGTTTGAGGCATGACACCGTCATCAGCGGCGACTACAAGAACCACGATATCCGTGGCCTTGGCGCCGCGGGCGCGCATGAGCGTAAAGGCTTCATGGCCCGGGGTATCCAGAAAGGTGATGGATCCTTTTTCCTGTTTTACCTGATAAGCGCCGATATGCTGGGTGATTCCGCCCGCTTCCCCCTCTGCCACCTTGGTCTTGCGGATGGCGTCCAAAAGAAGGGTTTTTCCATGGTCCACATGTCCCATGATTGTGACGACCGGCGAACGGGGCAGCAGATCCTTGGGGTCATCCGGGGTATCCTGGAACATTTCGGCCCCATAAAGAGGGACAACTTCCACTTCGGCATTATGGGCGGAAGCAAGAGTTTCGGCGACGGGCATATCCACCCGCTGGTTGATGGTAGCCAAAATTTTGAGATCGAGCAGTTCTTTAATGAGAACACCCGCTTTGACATTGAGTTTTTGCGCCAGTTCCGAAACCGTAATGCCCTCGGAGATTTTGATCTTCGTAAGAACCTTGGGTTCAACGGGAGTCCCATCGGCGTTGAGTTCTTCAACCTTGGGTTTTTCCTCAACAGCCTCTTTCACGACGGAGGTCACGCTTTTGGGACGGCCCGCGGCTAAACCGTGGCCACCCGATTTAACTGGCATGTGTCTGGGCCCCGGTCCGCTTTTACGGGGAACCATGGCCGGTCGAGGGGCGGTTTTGAGTGCCGGTAGGTTTCAAGGTTGGATAAGTGGCCGTGGGGGCGGACAAGCCGGTGACAGGTTTAACCATGGTACGGGTTGCCGTCGCGGGCAGAGGTGAAGCAGAGGTGGTCGCGGGCGTTTTGGGGGCCGGTGTGCGGATGGCCGTGGCAGTGGAGGCCGGTGCGGCAGCGCCGACGGAAGGGGCATTCAAGTCGGCCATTCCCAAATCGCGGCGAATATCGGATTGGATTTTATCGTCAACGACGGTTAATTGGCTGGGAATGTTGTGGCCCAGCTTTTTGCAACGTTCCAGCACATCCTTGCTAGTAAGACCTAGTTCCTTGGCGAATTCAAAAAGGCGTTTACCCATGGTTGGTTAATCCTCCTGGCCTTCTGGACCCGGAGCCATCGATCCCGTGACCTCCGGTGAAGGAGGAATAGTCGGGATTCCGGTCTGGTCCTTGGTCAGTTCGGGAGCCTCTGGGACCGCCTCACCCTTTACAGCACCCTCGTCAATCTCATCGGGTGGAGCGTCTTTTCTCGACTCGTCAGTCAAAGAAGCCGCGGCTCCAGCGGAAGGAGCCTCAATATTGGCCTCCGGCCAGATCCTGGGGAACTTCTTGTTGGATCTCCTGGAAGTGGGCGTCCATGCGGGCGCGTTCTTCCTGGGTGTGTTGTTCCTCATTTTTGATGTCGATTTTGATTCCGGTCAAGCGGGCAGCCAAGCGGGCGTTTTGGCCTTTCTTGCCGATGGCCAACGACAACTGGTCGTTGGGCACGATGACTTCGGCCGAGGGTATTTCAGGATGGAAAATAATGCGGGCTATCTTGGCGGGCGATAGGGCGTTGGAAAGATAATTGTGAGGCTCTTCATCCCAACGGACGATGTCCACTTTTTCCCCGCGGATTTCGTCCACGATGTTTTGGACACGGATGCCTTTCACCCCCACGCAGGCGCCGACCGCGTCAATACGGTCGTCTCCCATGGAACGGACGGATATTTTTGTGCGGGCCCCGGCTTCGCGGGCCACGCTTTCGATTTTCACGGCTCCTTCGTAAATCTCGGGAACTTCCAATTCAAAAAGCTTGCGGACTAGATTGGGATGGGCCCGGCTGACGATGATGGCCGGCCCCTTTAAGGTCTTTCGAACCTCCAGAACCAAAAACTTCATCCGCTCCCCGGTGGAATAACGTTCCCGGGGAACCTGTTCTTTGGCGGGCATCAAAGCCTCGGCATCGCCGAGGGAAATAATGACATTGCGGCTTTCATAACGAAGAACGCTTCCCGTGATCAGATCGCCTTCTTTTTCCTTAAACTGGTCGTAAACGCTCTGGCGCTCGGCATCCTGAACCCGCTGGACGATGACCTGCTTGGCGGTTTGGGCCGCGATTCGGCCGAATTGCTCGGCGGGAATGCGGACCTTGATGACGCCTCCCACTTCGGCTTCTTTGTCTAATTTACGCGCTTCCGAGAGGGTTAATTGGGTGTTGGGATCGGTGATTTCGTCCGCTACTTCCTTTAGGTAATAAGGCGCGGAACTCGTAATTGATCTCGTCGAATTCCACATCCACTTCTTGGGCAGCGCCGTACATTTTTTTGGCGGCCGACGACAAAGCGGCTTGGATCGCCTCGACCAGCTTTTTTTTGTCGATTCGCTTGGTATGTTCCAACTGGCTCATCACCAAGGCTAATTCGTTGCTCATTGACCCATCCCTCGTTTTGTTGGCGTTGAAAAGTTATATTTCCACAACCAGCTTGGCGCTTTTCACGTCGGAAAAGGAACCCACAGGGTTCTTTCTTTTCCAACCTTTACTTCCACTCTTTTATCATCCGTCTCGCCCAATCGTCCCTCAAAACTCACCTGCCCTTCCAAGGGCTCCCTCAATATAAACTGGGCTAACCGGCCTTTGAATCTCCGACAATCCTCCAGGTGCCTTAAGGGCCGGTCCAAACCCGGGGAAGACACCTCCAAAACATAAGCAGTCTCAATTAAGTCCAATTCATCAAGCCGTTTTTCCAGTTCCCGGCTCACCACCGCGCAATCCTCCAAAGTCACAGGACCGCTTTTCTTGTCCAAGACCACCGTCAAAATCAGCTTTTTACCTTGAGGCCTGGACCGCAGGTCAAAAAGCTCCAAAAAGTTGTCTTTGACCACGGCCTCGGCCAAATCCCGAAGTTGGACATTCCTCGGTTCCTCTGGAAGTCCCATTCTTTCCTACCCCGGTTTGGGCATCCCCAAAAAATAGGGCACAAACGACAAACGGCCTTTCGGCCGTCTGAAATCTAACAATCCTTGCCCTAACCCATAGCCAAAAAATAAGAAAAAAAAAGCAGGCCGGAAAGGGCCCACTTTCGGGACAACCTTAAATTGCTGGATTGTTGTATCAAAAAGACCAAAGTTTGGCAAGGGCAACCAGTTAAAAAGGCATAAATAAAGGGTTTCGTTCGAATTCCCCGAGTTGAACCAGTCGCCACTAAAGTTTCGGCTTGATCAACCTTATTTTAGAACAAGGTGGCTTGATTGGAATCAGGGACAGCCTTGAGGCAGCCGTGTTCTTTCAAGATCTCAATGACGTTCTTGTTTACGCCGCAACGGTCCACTAGGTCCTCGACCGTGACGAATAGGCCTTTTACCCGCTCTGCCCGAATAAGATCAGCCGCCGTTTCACCCAAGCCTGCCAAACTGATGAGGGGCGGGAGTAATTTCTTCTCACTTATCTTGTTCCTGGATGAGGAATTGCCGATTGTCTGATTTATAGAGGTCCACCGGCAGGAAATTGAACCCTCGGGCGTAAACTTCCTCCACCACGTCCAAGACCGAAGCCTCATCTAATTCCTTATTCGTTGGTTTTTCCAGGGACCGGATCAGCTTGATACGATCCTTCACCCGGCCCAATCCGCCACAGGCCACCGTGGCGTCGAAACCGTAAGCCTTATTGGTGAAATAATCCGCGTAAAAAGCCAGGGGATGGTGCACTTTGAAGTAAGCGATGCGGAAACTCATGATGCAATAGGCCACCGCATGGGCCTTGGGGAAAATGTATTTTATCTTCTTGCAACTGTCGATGTACCAATTGGGTGTCTTGGCCGCCACCATCGCCTGTTCATATTCCGGCTTCAATCCCTTTCCCTTTCGCACATCCTCCATGATCTTGAAAGCCAGGGCCTCGTCCATTCCCCTTGCCAGCAAGTCGTTCAACATGTCGTCACGAGTAGAGATGACCGTCGAAAGATTGGCTGTTCCCTTTTTAATCAAATCCTGCGCGTTTCCAAGCCAAACATCCGTGCCGTGGGCCAACCCTGACAGCCTTCCCAGATGCTCGAACTTAGTTGGCTTGGTATCCCGCAACATGTCCATAGCGAAGTTGGTGCCAAACTCGGGAACTCCCAGGGTTCCCAGGTCCTTGTCGGTTTTTTCTTTTAGGTTAAGCGCCTTGGTCGAAGAGAACAAACTCATCGTTTCAGGATCATTCAGAGGGATACCCACGGCCGAAACACCGGTCATTCCCTCCAATCTTTTTAAACTGGTGGGATTGTCATGGCCAAGGATATCCAACTTCACTAGGCAATCGTGCATGCTGTTGTAATCGAAGTGGGTGGTGATGACATCGCCATCTTTGTTGTCAGCGGGATATTGGACAGGACAGACATCGGTGATTTCCATTTCCTTGGGGAGAATAACGATACCGCCGGGATGCTGGCCGGTAGTCTTGGAAACGCCCGAACAGCCTTTGACTAGGCGATTGAGTTCCGCGTTTCGAGCTGTGCGACCCGCTTCCTCCACGAATTTTTTCACGAACCCGAAAGCGATACGATCCTGGACGGCCGAAATGGTTCCAGCGCGGAAACAATGGTCCTTACCAAAAAGTTCTTCGACATATTTATGGGCCACATGCTGGTATTCTCCGGAGAAATTAAGGTCGATGTCCGGCATCTTGTCGCCTTTGAAACCCATAAAGACCTCGAAAGCGATGGAAAAGCCATCCCGCACCGCCTCCTTACCACACTTGGGACAATTCTTTTCCGGCAGGTCTACCCCTGCCATGGAGGAGGGATTGGGCGGAAATTCAAACCAATGGGCTTCCTTGCAACGCCAATGGGGCATCAGGGGATTGACTTCGGTAATGCCGCATAGGAAAGCTACGAAGGAACTCCCCACGCTTCCCCGGCTTCCCACGATATAACCATCGGAAAGGGATTTTTTGACTAGCTTCATGGCGATCACATATAAGGTCGCGAATTTATTACCGATGATGGCATTCAGCTCTTTTTTTAGTCGCTTTTCGATGAAGTCCGGCAAAGGGGAGCCGTAAAGTTCCAGGGCTCTTTGAGTGGCTGTATCCCGAAGTTCCTGGTCCGCGCCTTCCCACATGGGAGAGAGGGTTTGAGTGGGAAGTGGCTCGACATCCTCCACCATTTCCGCAACTTGCCGCGGACCCTTCACGACTAGTTCATGGGCGACTTCGTCCCCGAAATAGGCGAAGTCGCTCTTTAACTCGTCGGTAGTCTTGAAATAAAGGGGGGCCTGTCTTTCCACCCCATAACCCATGCCGGCGTGCAGGATCCGCCGATAAACCTCATCCTGGGGATCGATAAAGTGGGAATCCCCTGTGGCCACCACGGGCTTGCCCAGTTTTTTACCCGTATCGTAAATGAGCCGGGTAAGATTTTGGAGTTCTTCCATGTCCTTGACGATGCCGTCACCGATCATGAATTCGTTGTTCGCGCAAGGTTGAATTTCGATGTAATCGTAAAAAGAAGCCACTTCCTCCAATGGCCGTCCCTTATGCAGAAGATGCTGCCACACTTCCCCCTGCTCGCATGCCGAGCCAACGATGATTCCTTCACGAAATTCCTGTAAAAGGGCCTTAGGAATCAGCGGCCGCTTGTAAAAGTATTTCATGTGGCTCTCGGAAACCATCTTATAAAGATTTTTCAAGCCCTTCTTATTTTTCACCAGAAGAATAATATGGTAGATGCTCATGCCCTTTTCTCGTTTGAACTCGTCCACGAGATAGCCTTCCATGCCAAGAATCAGCTTGATTCCGTGCTTTTTGGCGGCGGCTCGAGCCTCCGGATAGGCCTGCACAACTCCGTGGTCCGTGATGGCAATGGCCGAATGGCCCCACTTGGCGGCTTTTTCGATAAGCCGGTCGATCTTAGAAAGGCCATCCATGCGGCTCATTTGGGTATGACAATGTAGTTCCACGCGCTTTTCCACGGCGTTGTCCTGGCGGCTTTCCGGCGGGGGCATTTTCATGATGTCTTTGGCAGCCAAAGTCAGTTCGTCATGGGAATACTTGTCGGGCCGCAAGTCGCCTCGAACCCTCACCCAATCCCTTTCCCTCACCCCCCCCTTGAACTTGCCGTCGTTCTCATGGAAAAAACGCACATCCAGGGAATTGTTGTAATCCGTAATGGTCATCTTGACCAGGAAGCGGCCGCTGCGGGTCTGGATCTGCTCGTAAATGATAATTTCACCCTGGGCCACGAACCCGTTCGCTTCTTCTTTCACGTCCATGGATTGAGGTTCTTCCGCGATCTTACGGCCAAGAAGAATAACGGGTTGGGGAGCCTTGGGAATTGAAAGTTCATCCGGTTTTTCTTCGGTCATCGACGGTAATTCCGGAAGAATGGCCGGGTTGATAGCCAATTCAACCTTGGCATTCAGGCCACAACGGCTGTTAATAATATCCTGCATGTTTTTTGGAAAAAGCTTGCGGTCCAACTGCTGGCGGGCCAGCTCATGGGGAACCTGGAAGATGAGGTTGTTATCCTTTATCTGAATTTGATAATGGGAAAACCATCCCTCGGCGATATCGGCTTCCTCCGTTACACAAAAAAGAAGGTCTTTTTCATGAGCGGCAATGTAATCGGAAAGGCTGATGGTTGCGGGAGAATAGTGGACGTCCAAAACCACCCGGTTCACATTAGGAAGGCTTTCTTTCAAGTAGCGGGAGACATTGGCATAGGTCTCGGGAGAAATAGCGCCAGCCATCCGAATGCCAAGGACCAAAACACCCCTTTCAGGATAGACCTGGACCCCTAAAAGCTCGGATTGGAGGAATCTTTCCTGTTCAAAACACTGCAATGGGATTTGTTGTAATAGCTGGTAAAAAGGAGAGGAAGTTTGATCCGTATCGGCGTGAGCCGGGCTTTCTACGGGGGTCATCCTGCCTCCATCGACGGTTTATAGGGGATTGGAAAGTGCTTGGGGTCTACTTCAACGGACTATACAACCAGTAGGATGGAAGTTCAAGAAATTAAAAGATTATTTTGGAATTTTACGAACTAAAACTTTCACCGGTTTCAAAAAAATATTTTTAAAAAACCTTCGAATAGCCGCGGAATGAACCAAGCCGTTAAAAATGGTTTCTTTGAACTTGGTTTCCTCGAAATGTTGAGAAAGTCTGTTCCGAAGACTTTTTCACCCTCCTGTTAAGGATCAAAATAAATTCCGAGGCCCCAATGATTGTCGTTGGTTTGGTAAAACTGGCCATACTCACTGTTACCGTTATAGTAAGAAATCGCTATTCGAAGAGCCTGGGACGTTTCTTTTTTCCATTTCCACTGAATTCCCCACTGGAAATTCTGGTTCACAACTCCTCCCGCATCCTGTTCGGCTTTTATGTCATAGGTCATATAACCCCTTCCCACCGTTCCGGCGATGAACTCGAAATAACGGGTGAAAAGTTCAGTTCCGGCCTGCAGGAAAAAGGGTTTGCCAGCAGGGGCCATGTGGCTGTAACAACCCAATCCGGCATAAAGCCGGAAGGATTCCGAAGGTTGGAGTGAAGTCGTCCAACGGAAGAATTCGCGGGAATAAATGATTCGGGGGATCTCGTCAAAAAGCTCGTCACCCAGGTGGGAACTGATGTGAGTATATTCAAAGCGGTGGGAATAATCGCCGGAAGCCTCGCTGAAATACATCCCTAGATACCAGTCGCTCACGCGCTCGGGATAAACAAAGTCGCCCAGCGAGTCCAACTCGATGAAACTGGCCCCCTGGATTCCCCAACCCCATCGGCTTCCGTCCACCGGGCGCCATTGCAGAAATTCCAGGATAGGTCCAATGGCTCCCTCGTAACGGGCATAGGTGAGGTCGGCGATCAAGGCGTTCTGGGGTTCCCGGGGATCGCCGATCAGCCGGTCAAAAACGGGTTCCGGGGGCAGGAAGCGCAGTTCGTCCCCCTCCGCCAAAGCCAACAAAGGGATTAACCCGAGCGGCACGAAGACACAACTGGAAAAAATAAATTTCAAGATTCTATTTTTCAACATTTTGCCTTAGCGGTAAAAAATTTATTTACTGATCAAAATAAAGGCCGAAGCCCCAATGTTCGTCATGGTCCTGATAAAATTGTCCAAATTCCGAATTGCCGTTGTAATAAAGAAGAGTCAGCCGGACGTCCCGGCTTTCTTCCTTCTTAAATTTCCATTGGATGCCCAGTTGGTATTCTTGATCGGCAACCTCCGTCTCCTGCAGCCACTTCAGGTCACCCGTGGAATATCCGCGTAAGTAGGTCCCGCCTACATTGGCGGCGGGCGAATAAATTTCCAATCCTAATGAAGCGAACAAGGCCGCTCCCCTCGGATACATGTTTTCCCAGGCCCCCAGTCCGGCGTAAAGGCCATAGGCCTCTCCCGGCCGGAATGAAAAGGTGTAATTAAAATTTTCCCGGCTGAAAAAAAAGGGTTCTTGAATACCTTGGAGGGAATCCCCTAGGTGGGCGCTCTGATGCTCGAATTCAAGCCGGTGGGATAAATCCCCGGAAGTTTCACTGACATACATTCCTGCGTACCAATCCCCGGCCCTCATGGGAAAAGTGGCGCCGTTTTCATCCAACAAGATGAACCCCTGGCCGAAAACTCCCCATCCCCATTGGGTCTTGTCCGGGGGCAGATAACGGAGGAACTCAAAGGTTTGGCCTACCGCGCCCTCAAAGCGGCTCTGATTGCCATAGGCGGTAATGCCCGTATAGGCTTCCCTGGGATCGCCGATAAAGGCCTGAAAAAGGGGGGTCGGCGGAAGGAATATCCATTGTTCTTGTTGCGCTCGAGCAACAGAAGAGAAAAAAAGCGTTTCACCACCAATGGCTAAAAACACAAAGAAAACTAAAAGATTTAAATGATTTTTTTTATTCCTTGTTGCCTTCGTGCCTTGGAGATTCATCTTAATTCTTGAGGATTTTCTCGTAAGCTTCGACCATTCGTTTGGCCATGGAAGTGGAAGACCATTTCTCGGCTTCCGTGAGGGTTTCGGATTTCTTTTGGGCGTAAAAGGCCTTGTCCGTCAACATCCTGCGAACCGCTTCGGCGAATTCGTTCTCATCCAGTTTCGTCACCAATCCCCCTTTACCGGAAGCCATGACATCTTTAATGCCCATTTCCCCAACGGCTACCACGGGGGTTTCAGCGGCCATAGCCTCGGTCACCACTAATCCCTGGGTTTCGGTGATGGAAGCGAAAACGAAGAGGTCCGAACCCGTATAGCAATCCCGCCAGTCTTCCTTGCTTAAATAGCCGGCGAAATGAACATAATCTTTCATGTCCAAGTCCACCGTCATTTTTTCGAGATGTTTCTTGGCCGCCCCTTCTCCGGCGATGAGGAATTGAAGATTGGGTATATGAGGTTTCAGTCGGTGGACCACTCGCATGAGGAAATCGATGTTTTTCTCTTCCGCGACCCGGCCCATGAAAAGAACCACCTGATCCTCGGGTTTGTAACCTTTCATCTTGCGAAAGCGTTCCCGGTCCTTCCCATTGAAGCGTTCCAGTCTAATTCCGGTTGGAATGACTTCCACCGGCTTGGTTACGTTATAACTAAGAAGGACGTTTTTCATTTCGGTGGAAGGGGTAATGAGCAGGTCGCAGGAGTTGCAGTAACGGCGGCTGGCGTTTTTGGCATACCAAACCCCAAAAGATTTCGGTAAGAACCAAATATAGTGCTCGGTATAAGCGGCGAAAAGCGTGTGGTAAGTATGGACCACTTTGGCGCCGCTCTTACGGGCCCACTTAACCGCCGGGCCTCCAAGGGTGAAGGGCGTCTGAGTGTGGACGATATCATACTTATTTTCAACAAATTGCCGGATCAGTTTTTTATCGGTCCAGGGCATTCCCAATCGGTCTTCGGGATCGAAAAAGAGATAGAGGGAGGGAAACCGGTAGATTTTCAAGTGGTTGTTTTCGTCGATGCTATTAGGATAATCCGGGGCGTAAATATGGACTTCGTGGCCGAGCTTGACGAATTCCTCGGCGAATATCTGGGTGGAGGTAGACACTCCGTTGATGCGGGGAAAATAAGTGTCGGTAACGAGAGCGATTTTCACTTAATACCTTTCAAAAACATGTTAACAATATGGACACCAAGAACACTAAGAAAATTAAAAATTTAACTTTTTTTGAAAACCCTACGTTAACCCGCTCTGGGTGACCCCGGTGTTATTAAGGTTCAACGCCTTAGGGCGTGCAGATTTTCCATTCCTCGGCGGCCAGTTCCTTCACCTTGTCCATGACCTGCGCCACCGGAACCTTCACCACATCTTTCGAACGGCGTTGCTTGATTTCGACGCTTCCCTCTTTCAAGCCCCTGGCCCCGACTCGCACCGACAAGGGAAAACCCAGAAGGTCTGCGTCCTTGAACTTGAAACCGGCGGTGGCGTCCATCCGGTCATCATAAAGAACTTCGTAACCGGCTTTATTTAAATCCTCGTAACATTGGTCAGCGACCTTGGTTACCTCCGGGTCGACGGGGTTCAAAAGCAGTAAATGAATCTGGTAGGGGGCGATGGCAATGGGCCAAAGGATTCCATCGGCGTCGTTATGCTGTTCGATCGCCGCCCCCACTGTTCGAGTGACGCCGATGCCGTAACAGCCCATGACCGCCGGTATTTCCTGCCCCTTTTCGTCCAGGTATACGCAGTGCATAGCCTTGGAATATTTAAGCCCCAGCTTGAAGGTCTGCCCCACTTCGATTCCACGCCCCGCCTTGAGGGGTTTACCGCATTTGGGACAGCCGTCGCCCGTCACCACGCTGCGGAAATCCCCCCATTCGGGATCCTTGACGACTCGTCACGCATGCGCGGCCGGAGCTGCCGGCGATCACCGACAAGGACCTGGGGATCTGGCGGTGGCCGCGGAGGTCGGCGCCGACTTCGTCGCGCTGTCGTTTGTCCGCTCGGCGGCCGACATCGAGCAGTTGCGGGACCGCTTGCTGGATCGAGGCTGCGCGGGCGAGGACGATCGCCAAGATCGAGAAGATCGAGGCCTACGAGCACCTCGATGAGATCCTGGAGGTCGCCGACGGCGTCATGGTGGCGCGCGGCGACTACGGCGTCGAGGCCGGCGTGGCTCGCGTCCCGCTGATGCAGAAGGACACGATCTACCGAGCGACCCAGGTCGGCAAGCTGGTGATCACCGCGACCCAGATGCTGGAATCGATGATCCACGCGCCGGAGCCCACGCGGGCCGAGGCGACCGACGTCGCGAACGCGGTGATCGACGGCGCTCCGCGGTGATGCTCTCGGCCGAGACGGGCATCGGCCGATACCCCGTTGAGGCGGTCCGCGCGATGTCACGAGTCGCCGAGGCGGCCGAGGAATCGCCGGATCCATGGCCGAGCCCGCGGATCCATCCGCACACGCCCGCGGCCACGGTGATGCACGCCGCCGTCGAACTGGCGGATGAGCTCGACGCCGCCGCGCTCGTGGTCCCGACCGAACCGGCGGAGCTCGCCCCGGGCGTGCGCCAATACCGTCACCGGCAGCCGATCATCGCCCTCACGGGCGACCCCGTGCGCCAATCAGCTGACGCTCGAATGGGGCGTGTACCCGCGGACGATGGCGCCTGGCCCAGTCCGTCGACGCGCTCGTCGAGGCGTCGCTGGTCTCGGCGCGTGATTTTGCCGGGATACCGAGCGGTGCGCGCGTCGTGCTCACGTCAGGCCAACAGACCGGGGTGCCCGGGGCGACGAGCCTGATCATGGTGCGCGAGATCCCGGAGCGTTAGCCGGCCCGCCCGCCCCGCCTGCTCGCGCGCTGGTCGTGTGGGTGCGCAACTGCGAGACTGACTAGTGTTGCGCGCCCGCGTGTCGCGCGGCATGGCCGGATTACGAACGCGGCATAGACCAGAGAGGAAGAGCCGATGGCGACGACCGTCGAAGAGAAGACCTTCATCCGGCCCGACGGTAAGGAGAAGGTCACCGGTGCCGGCCGGTACACGGCGGATGTCTCGCTGGCGGGGCAGCTGCATGCGCGGTTTCTGTATTCCGAGCATGCCGGGCGAGGATCAACGGGATCGACACGTCGAAGGCGAAGGCTCTCCCCGGCGTGCTCGCGGTGCTGACGCACGAGGACGTGCCCGACGTGCTGTATGGGCAGATGGCCAAGGACCGGCGGCTGTTCGCCAAGGACGAGGTGCGGTTCGAGGCCGATGTCGTCGCCGCGGTGGCGGCGATGACGCCGGAGCTGGCCGAGCAGCCGCTCGGGCTGATCGAGGTCGACTACGAGCCGCTGGAGCCGATCACCGACCCAGATCGGCGCCGGCAGGCCCGACGCCCCGCTGGTCCACTCGGAGCTGGAGCTCGTACGAGGCGATGAGTCGCTGAACCGCAACGGCAACCTCCTCGGCCACTCGACGATCGTCAAGGGCGACGTCGACGAGGCGATGGCCAGGCCGACGTGGTCGTCAAGAGCCGCTACCTCGCCGACGGCTCGCACGGGGTGCCGATCGAGCCGCGCGCGATCGTCGCGCACTGGCAGGGCGACCGGGTCACCGTCTGGTCCTCGACGCAGACGCCGTTCGCGGCGCGGAGCGGCGTCGCGCTGACGCTCGGTGTGCCCGAGTCAAGCGTCCGGATCATCGTGCCGCTGCTCGGCGGTGGCTTCGGGTCCAAGTGCGACTTCCACTACGAGGCCCACGTGGCCGCGCTGGCACGCGGCGACCGGCAGGCCGGTGAAGCTCGTCTTCTCGCGCGAGGAGGAGTTCATCGCCCCCGACCACCGGCGCGAGAGCATGGTGATCGAGCTCGAGACCGGCGCCGGAGAGGACGGGACGATGCTCGCGCGCCGGGGACGGCTGATCCTCGACGGCGGCGCGTACTGCGGCGAGGGCGGGTTCTTCGCCCAGATGGCGGCGATGCACGCCTGCGGGCCGTACGTGCTCGAGAACATCGACATCGACTCAAAGCTCGTCTATACCAACAACCAGCCGTCGGGATCGATCCGGGCCCCCACCGCGCCGCAGGCCTGCTGGGCGGTCGAGCAGCACATCGACGAGGTCGCTGAGGCGCTCGAGATGGACCCGGTCGAGCTGCGCCGGCGCACGCTAATCAAGGAGGGCGACGAGAGCGCGATGCGCCAGGTGTTCGGACCGTCGCCGTCAGGGAGACGCTGGAGCGCGCGGCCGAGCTGATCGGCTACGGGCAGGAGCTGCCCGAGAACGAGGCGATCGGGGTCGCGTGCGGCTGGTGGCCGTCGTTCGGCGTGCCCTCGGGCGCGTACCTGAAGCTCAACGCCGACGGAACCGGGACGATCGTCACCGGCGCGCAGGAGAACGGCAGCGGCGCGGTGATGGGGCTGCCGCTGATCGCCGCCGGCGTGCTCGGGATGCAGCCCGAGGACTTCTCGATCCTCTACCAGGACACGGACGCCGGGCCCGTGGGACATGGGCTCGTCGGGCTCGCAGACGACGTTCAACAACGGCCGGGCGGTCAAGGAGGCCGCGATCGAGGTGCGCGACAAGCTGACCGAACTCGCGGCCGAGCAGCTCGAGATCGACCCGCAGGACCTCGAGCTGGCCGAGGGCACGGTCCGCGTCAAGGGCTCGCCGCAGAAGGCCGTCTCGATCACAGAGCTGGCCGGCTCGGGCGAGGCGATCCTCGGCAAGGGCTCCGGCCCCGTTCCCGACCAGCCGGAGTGCAATGCCGACAGCGGCTGCCTCGGTCGGGTCGGAATGGAGTCGTTTCTTGAGCCGCAGCTGATCACGCACGCGGTGCACGTCAAGGTCGATCCCGAGACCGGCGTCGTGCGCGTGCTGCGGGTCGCGGCGGCGCACGACTCGGGCATGATCCTGAACCCGATCGGCGCCGACGGTCAGGTGCGCGGCGGAGTCGTGATGGGCATCGGGATGGCGCTGTCGGAGGGGATGCAGCTCGACGACGACGGCCGCCAGCTCAACCCGCACCTGCTCGACTACAAGCTGGTCACGGCGGCCGACGCGCCGCCGATCGAGATCGCGTGGGTCGAGGTCCCCGCGGTGGACGGCGGACCGAACGGATCCAAGGGGATCGGCGAGCCGCCTGCGTGCCGACTCCCGGAGCGATCGCCAACGGGATCGCGAAGGCGATCGGCACCCGCATCCATCGACTGCCGATGACCCCCGAGCGGATCTGGGAGGCGAGGCGGTGAACGCTCGCTGCTGGTCGCATCGACCGTCGACGAGGCCTCGACGAGCTCACCAGGGGGCGCGGGTCGTCGCCGGCGGCACCGACATCGTCGTCGGCGCCCGGCAGGGCAAAGCACCGCTGCCCGAGTCGCTGGTCGCGATCCACCGGCTCGACGAGCTCAAACGGACCGAGGAGAGGCCGACGGCGCTGAAACTCGGCGCGCTCGTCAGCCATGCCGAGCTCGCGGTCAACGACGACCGTTCCGCACCCGGTTGACCGCCCTCGCCGACGCGTCGCGCGATCGTCGGTTCGCACGCGACACGCGCATTTGGAACGATCGGGGGCAACGTGATGAACGCGTCGCCGGCGATGGAGACCGGCGGGCCGCTGCTGTGCTTCGGGTCGACGGTCACGCTGCGCTGGACCAACGGCACGCGGGAGCTCAGCGTCGATGAGCTGCTCGAGGGGCCGGGCAGACGACCGCCCGCCCCGGCGAGCTGCTCGAGTCCGTTCATGTCCCGTTCCAGGCCGAGGGAACCGGGAGCGCCTACGTCCGGCTCGAGTACCGCCGCCAGATGGAGATCGCGGTCGTCGGCGCGACCGCACGTGTTGAGGATCGCGGACGGCAGCATCACCGACGCGCGGGTCGCGATCACCGCACTGGCGCCGACGATCCAACGGGTCCGGCCGCCGAGCAGGCGCTGGTCGGCTCAGACGCCGGGCAGGACGCCACGCAGAAAGCCGCCGAGGCGGATCGCCGACGCGTCCAGCCGATCTCCGATGTTCGCGCGTCGGCTGACTACCGCAGCGCGATGGCGGCCGTGATCGGACGGCGCGCGATCGAGGTCGCCGCCGCCGTGCCACCGGCGGGGCGGTGCCGGTTCCGGCAAGCACGACAACGCATGGAGGCTTGAAATGAAGGTCGCCGCGACGCTCAGCGTAAACGGAGTCGACTACCCGGTCGAGATCGAGCCGCACGCGAGCCTGCTCAACACCGTGCGCGACCGGTCGGACTGACCGGCGCCAAGGAGGGCTGCGACGACTCCGAATGCGGCGCCTGCATGATGCTGCTCGACGGCCAGCCCGTGAACTCCTGCTCGTACCTCGCGCTGCAGGCCGAGGGCGCGAGATCACGACCGTCGAGGGGCTCGCACCGCCCGAGGAGCTGGCCACCTGCAGCGCGCGTTCCTGGAGCACGGCGGCGTGCAGTGCGGGTTCTGCACGCCGGGCATGTTGATCTCCGCGACCGCGCTGCTGACGCAGCCCCGACCCCGAGCGAGGACGAGGTACGGATCTCGCTGCCGGCAATCTGTGCCGCTGCACCGGATACGACGGCATCGTGCAGGCGGTGCTCGAGACGGCATCGAACTCCGCTTCGACGTAAGCGCTCGGGACGTGCGGTTCTGCGTCAACGTCTCCCTCCTGTTTCGCGAGGTTCCGTTCTTCGAGCGTTTTGAGCGCGCCGGGCGAGCCGGGTTTGACGCCGTGGAGTTCTGGTGGCCCAGCGGCGAGGACCTCGAGCGGTCGCAGGCGGCGATCGCGGACAGTGGCGTGAGGTCGCGCTGTTCAACTTCGACGCCGGTGACATGCCCAGCGGCGATCGCGGCCTACTCAGCGACCCCGACCGCCAACGCAAGTTCCGCGCCAACCTGCCGGTCGCGCTCGAGCTCGCCGAGCGGCTGGGTGCCGGCAGCTCAACGCGCTGGTCGGCGTCGGCTGCCCGGCCCTAACCGCATGAGCAGCTCGTGCTCGCCGCCGAGAACCTCGCGAGGCCGCGACCCGCCGGCGGGAGCGGGGCGTGAGGTCCTCGTCGAGGCCGTCAACACGCTCGACAACGGCCCCTACCTGGTCAGCCATACTGACGACGCCGTCGCGCTTGATCGACCGCGTCGGCGAGCCGAACGTCGGCTCCAGTACGACGTCTTCCACATGCAGCGCATGGAGGGCAACCTCGCCGACACGATCCGCCGCTACCGCGACCGGATCGCGCACGTGCAGATCGCCGACTCCCCCGGCCGCGGCGAGCCGGGGACGGGCGAGATCAACTTCCGTTCCTGTTCGGCGTGCTCGAGGAGATCGGCTATGGGGGTCAGTCGGCCTCGAGTACGTGCCGACGACCGCGCGACCGAGGAGAGCTTTGGCTGGATGCCCGGAGCCGGCGCTAGAGGAAGACCACAACACAGACGATCGGATTCATCGGCCTGGGGATCATGGGTCGACCGATGGCGGGCAACCTGCTCGGGCCGGCTATCCGCTCGTGGCCCACAACCGCAGCCGCGCGCCGCGTCGACCAGCTCACGCCGCGAGGCGCGCACGCGGCGAGATCGGCGGCCGAGGTGGCCGAGCGCAGCGAGGTCGTGATCACGATGCTGCCCGACTCACCCCAGGTCAGCGAGGTGATGGAAGACGTGCTCGCGGGGGCGTGCCGGGCCAACTCGTGATCGACATGAGCACGATCTCGCCCGTGGTCGCCCAGCGAGCTCGCCGCGCGCGCCCGCGCCCAGGAGTCGACGTGCTCGACGCGCCGGTTAGCGGCGGCGACGTCGGCGCCCGGGAGGGAACGCTGTCGATCATGGTCGGCGGCGACCGAGGCGGCGTTCGAGCGGGCGAGGCCGATCTTCGAGGTCCTTGGCAAGACGATCGCAGGTGGGCGACAGCGGCGCCGGCCAGGTAGTCAAGGCGTGCAACCAGATCGTCGTCGCCGTGACGATCGAAGCGGTCAGCGAGGCGCTCGTGCTCGGCTCGAGGCCGGTGTCGACCCCGCCGCATCCTCGCGTGCTCTCCGGCGGCCTGGCCGGCAACCGGGTCATGGAGGTCCGGCGCCAACTTCCTCGAGCACGACTTCACCCCCGGCTTCAAGGTCGACCTTCACCACAAGGACCTCAGGATCGCGCTGGCCACGGCGAGGGCGAACGGCGTCGTGCTGCCCGCAACCGCCGCCATCGACCAGATGCTCGCCAGCCTGCATCAGCACGGCCACGGCGACGAGGACCACTCCGCGCTGCTGCGGGTGATCGAGGAGCTCTCGGGCTACGAGATCGGCCCCTGATCAGCCGACCCGGTGACGAACAGCGTCCCGCGCTGTTCGCCGCTCAGACCGAGCTCGACGATCGCGGCGGCGACGCCCGGGTAATCGGGATGGCGGTAGTCGTCGAATACGACCAGGGCGCTGGGGGCGAGCACCCGCCGCCACGCCAGCACCTCGGCGACCGTCTGCTCGCGCTCGTGTGAGCTGTCGATGTAGAGCATGTCGACCCGCGCGTCGCCGGCCGGTCCGTCGGAGCCGGGCGCGACGACGAGCTCGACCCGGGCGCGGACCGACTGGTCGACGAGCCCCAGGTAGCGCAACGGCTCGGCCCGCTCGACGACGTTGTAGGTGATCACGCGCCGGTCGCGCGCCGCGACCGCGAGCGAGATCGCCGTCCAGCCCGCGGCGGTCCCAGCTCGACGACCCGGCGCCGGCCGCGGGCGACGCGCAACAGCGTCCGCAGATCCGCGGGGCGGGTCGTCGACATCAGGCTGAGGTAATCCTCGGTCGCCACGCGAGCCGCCGCGCGTTCAGCTGAAAGCGCACCACGCGAGGCGGCAGGCCGACCAGCTGCGCGGCCCAGCGTGCCTCGCCGATCCGGTGTCGCCAGCGGGCGACGCGCGGCTCACCGAGGATCCGCCTGACGATCGCCGTGTCCCACGGATTCACGGCCGCGCATGTTCGCACCGGCGCGCGACACGGCGACCGGTCAGGGCCGGAACAGCGGCTCCGTCAGCCGCTGAGCACGAAGAACTTGCGCAGCGGCTCCTGGATGTCCCAGACCGCGTGCGCGCCGCGCGGGAAGGAGACGATGTCGCCCGGGGTGAGCGCGACCGACTCGCCCGAGTCGAGCGTGATCGTGACGCGGCCCGAGACGACGTGGAAGGTCTCGTCGGTCTCGAACACGTAGTTGAAGCGAGACGGCTGGCCGGTGAACATCCCGACATCAGGGTCGCGTCGGTGCTGCCCTCGGTTCGCAGCCAGTGGACCTTGCCCTGCGGGTCGCCCTCGATCACGTCGTCGAGCGGGAACGGCTCGAACTCCTCGGCCGAGTCCGTCGAGTGCTTGATCTGGCCGGCCTGCTTGACCTCGTACGGTGCGTTCACTTCTACCTCCCGGTGACCGGAATGGACCCTCCGTGGCTGGGGCTAGACCGTCAACGCAAATGTAATCGTTTCGCGTTGCAAATGTAGTGACATTACGATAAAACTGCCGCCCGGTGGAGGAGCCTCAGCCAGTTCGCCGCCCGTACGGGCGAAGCTCCGCATACCTCGATAGGAGGCTCGATCTCCCACACGTCAAAAGGTTCGCGCGCGCGGTTCTCGTCGACTCTGAAGCGGTCGCTGTCACCGATGAAGGGAGCCGAGGAGGCGCGCAGCCTGAGCGCCGTGCTGGTCGGCGAGAGTGCGGTCGTGCCCGACCCCGTCACCGAGGGCGAGGGTCCCGGGCAGGGGAGCGAGCGCGGCTACTGGCGGACCGCCTGGTATGAGTTCCGCCACGACCGGCTGGCGATGATCGGGCTGGTGTTCGTCGCGATCCTCGTGCTGGCGGCCGTGCTTGCGCCGCTGATCGCGCCCTACGGCGCCGACCAGCAGCTTGCGAACGGGCTGACGGCGGCGGGCAACCCGCAGCCGCCCGGGGGCCAGTTCCTGCTCGGCACCGACCCGCTCGGACGCGACGAGCTGTCCCGGCTGATGTACGGCGCCCGCGTCTCGCTCGCCGTCGGGCTGGTTCGGCCCTCTCGGGGGCCTGCTCGGTCTCGCGATCGGCGGCGTCGCGGGCCTATTCGGCGGCTGGTCGACAAGCTGCTGATGCGGCTCGCCGACGTGATCCTCAGCTTCCCGATCCTGCTGCTGGCGACCGCGGTGCTGGCGGTCACGCGCGCCGAGCGTGATCACGATCAGCATCATCGTCGGGATCGGCTTCGGCGCCTATCTGGCGCGCGTCGTCTACTCGCAGGTCGGTGACGCTGCGCGAGCGCGACTTCGTGCTCGCCGCGCGGACCGCCGGCGTCAGCCGCGGGCGGATCCTCGTCCGCCACATCATGCCCCACGTGATGCCGAGCGTGATCGTGTTCTGCACGCTCGGCGTCGCGACCGCGATCCAGCTCGAGGCGGCGCTCAGCTACGTCGGCCTCGGGATCCATCCGCCCACGCCGTCGTGGGGCAACATGATCGCCGACGGCCAGAGCTACATGACCACCGACGTCTGGCTGGTCCTGTTGCCGGGCCTCGCGATCATGTTCGCGATGCTCGGCTTCTCGCTGGTCGGCGACGGGCTGCGCGACGCGCTCGACCCGACGCTCGAGCGCTCGGTGCAGGTTCACGCTCGGGGGGATCGGATGATCCGCTACATCGCCGGCCGGCTCGGCTGGGCGATCGTTGTCGTGTTCGCGATGACGATCATCACGTTCGGCGTTACGTTTCTCTCACCGGTCGACCCGGCGCGTCTCTACGCGGGGATCCGAGCGACGCACGCAGCAGTACGAGCTGGCACGCCGCACGCTCGGACTCGACCAACCGATCTTCGTGCAATACGTCCGCTACCTCGGACGGCTGCTGCACGGCAACCTCGGCACTCCTTCTCGACCGGCGAATCGGTCCGCACGCTCGTGCTCGGACGCCTCCCGGCGACGCTCGAGCTAGCCGCCGCGGGGCTGCTGATCGAGGTCGTCGATCGGGCTTCCGCTCGGGTTCCTGGCCGCCATGAGGTGGCACGGGCCCGCGGATCGTGCGTCCTCACCGGCTCGCTGCTCGGCGTCGTCGTGCCGCAGTTCGTCCTCGGCTTTGTCCTCCTGTACCTGTTTGCCTACAAGATCCCGATCTTTCCGCTCGGCGCAACGGCCTCGCTGCCGGCGCTCGTGCTGCCGGCCCTGGCGCTGGGCCTGCCCGGTGCCGCCTGGTACGCGAGGATGGTTCGCTCGTCGGTGCTGAACGTGCTCGGCGAGGATTTCGTGCGCAACAGCCGGGCGAAAGGACTCTCCGAGTGGAGCGTGATGGGCGCGCCACGTGCTCCGCAACTCGATCGGTCCGGCGATCACGATGATCGGCCTCGACTTCGGGATCTTCCTCGGCGGCGTCCTGGTGGTCGAGCAGGTGTTCGGCTGGCCCGGGAATCGGACAGCAGGCCTGGAACGCGATCAGCGCCAATGACATCCCCGTCGTTCTCGGCACCGTGATCGTCGCGACGACCGCGGTCGTCATCTTCAACCTGGTCGCCGACATCGCGAACGCAATGCTCGATCCGCGGATCCGGTATGCATGACGACGCCCGCCGTCGGCACGCCCGAAAACGCGCTCGAGGTTCGCGGTCCAAGCACCGTCTACG